>CAVXOR010000001.1:0-532365 GCA_963763475.1 uncultured Actinomycetes bacterium
CGGTCGATGACGCCACCACGGTCCGAGCCGAGCGCGCACTCCGCCATCAGCGCGTCGAACAGGCGCTGCTCGGGCAGCCCGTAGCCGGCGCCGGCTTCGGCGACCGCCGACCAGGCGCGGCTGAGGAACGCGCTCTGGGGATACAGCGTGTCGTCGAGGTCGACGGTGACCGCGCGGATCGACTCGGGAAGGTTCAGGCCGGCACCCCCCACACGTGCTGGGCCCAGTCCTCGCCTCGCAGCGCGGATAGAGGTCCCGCCACGCCGGGCTCGGCCGGCGAGAGCGTCGCCTGGAGCTCGGGGTCCGCGAGCGCCGCCACGACCTGCCGGGCCGTGTCGCCGCGCCCGTAGGGGCAGGGCAGTGCGTCGATGCGTCGCAGCTCGTCCGGTGAGGACAGCCCGCGCACCGCGTCCATCGCGCGTTCGGCGTCGAGCCCGGTCAGGCGCACCGCGCCGCTCTCCACGGATTCCCATCGCGGGGTCGTCGCCCGCAGCACCACGGCGGGGACGCCGAAGTACGAAGCCTCTTCCTGCAGCCCGCCCGAGTCCGTGACGACCAGCCGGCTTCCCGACAGGTGGGCAAGGAGCTCTTCGTACGGGAGCGGCTCGCGGAGCTCGACACCCTCGGCCGAGGCCAGGAGCGCGCGCAGCCCCGCGTCCTCCAGCCGCGCGTACGTGCGCGGGTGCACCGGGAAGAGCACCGGAGCGAACTCCCGGCCCAGTCCACGGACCAGGGTCACCAGCTCGGCGAGGCGCGCCGGGTCGTCGACGTTGGTCGCCCGATGCGCGGTGATGAGGACGCCGCTGCGCTCCTCCAGGGGAACGTGGGGCACGCCGCTCGCGACGAGCGCGTCGATCACGGGGTTTCCCACGACGCGGATCCGGTCGGCGGGCACGCCCTCCGCCGCCAGGAACGACTTGGCCATCTCGGTGGGGGCGAGGTGCACCGTGGCCAGGTCGGCCATGATCCGCCGGTTCAGCTCCTCCATGGACCGTTCATTGAACGAGCGCAGGCCGGCCTCCAGGTGGATCACGCCGACGCCGTGCCGGCGGGCGGCCATCGCCGTCAGAGGAGCGGTGTACGTGTCGCCCAGCACGAGCAGGGCGTCCGGCCGGTTCTCGCCGAGCTCCTCGAACGCAAGCTCGAGGAGTCGCCCCACCCGGTCGCCCTCGGTGCCGGACAGCTCCCACGTGGCGTCGGGCGGGCAGTCGAGCGCGTCGAACAGATGGCCGGACATGCGCGGATCGGCGTGCTGGCCGGTGGCGATGCAGCGCACGGCGTGCCCCGCGTCGCGGAGCGCCCGCACGACCAGGGCGAGCTTGATCACCTCGGGACGGGTCCCGACCGGGACGGTGATCCTCAAGCCGAGAACACTTCCTCGAAGTACCGGCGCATGGTCACGCCCGGCTTGGCCACCAGGTGGTCGGGGCGCATCGGCTTGCCGAGGATGGCGCGCAGGTACTCGCCGACCAGATCGGCGCCCGCGTGCAGCGAGAGGGGCAGACCGCCCGAGAACCGCGGGTTGATCTCCACGATCACGACCTCGTCGTGATCGGTGACGAACCCCTGGACGTTGGCCGGCCCGATCAGCCCCACCGCGGTGAGCGCGTGCATCGCGGCGATCTCGACGTCCGGGTCGCTGAACGTCATGCCCTTCGTCGAGATGCCGGCCTTCGTCTCCAGCCGCCACCGGGGGACCAGCGCAACCGCGACCCCCGAGCCGTCGACCAGTGCGTCGACGGTGAACTCACGTCCCTCGATGCGCTCCTGCACGATCGGTTCGGGGGTCCACTTGAGCGCCGCCCGGAGCTGCGTCGTCGTGTGGGCGACGTAGACGTCACGCGATCCGCGTCCGAAGCGCGGCTTGACCACCCAGGGTCCGGTGATGTCGGCGGCGGCTCCGAGCGCCGTGGCGGGCGTCGCCAACCCGGCGTCGCCCATCGCCTCGACGAAGGCCCACTTGTCCAGGCACCGACGGACGGCGTCGGGGTCGGGCAGCAGCGTGTGCACGCCCGCCGCCTCCAGCGCGTTCGCGTCGATGGCCGAG
Source organism: uncultured Actinomycetes bacterium (assembly GCA_963763475.1). GTDB lineage: Bacteria > Actinomycetota > Thermoleophilia > Gaiellales > Gaiellaceae > AC-32. The sequence continues at coordinate 2,048 of CAVXOR010000001.1, forward strand.
AACTCCTCGGCGACGGTCGAGATCAGTGCCCGCGCGCCCGCCTCGGACGCCACGGCCACCAGTTCGTCCGCGAACGAGGGGTCGTCCCAGCGGGGGACGACAAGGCCTTCGTTCGCAAGCTCGAGCCCGACCGCGGTCCCGTCCGCGTCCACGGCGACCACGCGGTGGCCGCGCCGGCGCAGTTCGCGGATCACGGCCACGCCCGCGGGACCTCCCGCCCCGGTGACCAGGACGCACGTGGGGTCCTCGTCGCCGGTCGGGACGATGGGGTCTCCGGACCTCGGGGCGGCCTGCTCGGCGGCCCAGCGGCGAAGCTCGGCCGCGTCGGGCGTCGTCACCGGCTCCCAGATCCGGCTGCCGACGGCGGACTCGATGGCCTGGAGGACGGTCGGGTCCCGCTCGGTGCGGGCAGCCCGCAGGAGCAGGCCGGCGCTTCGCTCCAGCCCGAGCGCGGCGGCGGCGCGGGCCGTCTCGGCCCGAATGATGGGATTGGGGTTCTGCATGCAGTCCGCGAGGGCCTGCTGGGATTCCTTCATGCGGTGCTGCCGCCAGCCGAAGCCGACCATGAGCGCCGCGCCGCCGATCGTGATCCCCACGATGGTCGCGGCTGCCGAGGCTCCATGGAACGCCGCGATCATCGAGCCACCTCCAGCGCTTCTGCCGTTTCCTGTTGTTTCGGCAGCATCAGGTACAACATGAAGAGGAAGCCGATGAGGGTGTATGCCAGCGCGAACAGGGTGCCGACCCAGTTGTGGAACAGCACCAGGTCGCCCGCGCCGTAGTGGAGTCCCACCCAGATCGAGGCAGAGATCCGGACGATGTTGCAGGCCACGACCAGGGCCGCCGCGCCGGCGAAGGCGGCCATCCGGCGAAGCAGCGGCCCCTGCAGGATGAACCCGGCGATGCCCCCGAGCGCCAGCACGGCGATCAGGGCCGAGCAGTAGGGGGTCACGTCGACGCGGAAGGCGAGCCCGGTGGCCGGCAGCGCCTGGATGGCGTGGCCCGGGACGGCCGACAGGTGGTGCGCGTCGAGGTGCAGGACGGCGAGCACCAGTGCGATCTCGGCCGTCCGCATGGGGCCGCTGAGCAGCAGGAACCCCACGATCGTCACCGACGTGCAGAGCACCAGCGCGGAGAGCGCCCTCGCCTGGATGCGGGTCATTGCCGCGCTTCCTCGAGCTCGAGCCCGGTCGCCGAGCGCTGGGTCTTGATCCAGCAGACCGGCCGGCCCAGCAGACCGTCGACCCACGCCTTGGTGCACACCAGGATCGACACGGCGAACACCGGCAACATCCACACCAGCGTCCACACGAGCCTCCGCGGCATCCGCCCCGCCAGCAGGCCACTGGCCAACTCGCAGAACGGGCCCGCGAACAGCAGCGCGGACAGCGGCAGCAGCTCGAACATCGTGATCCGGTGGCCGACGCCGGCCAGGCGCAGGAACAGGAGCACGAGGCCGAAGAAGCTCGCCACCGGGACGTGGTAGACGAGCAGGAAGAGCAGCGTCTCGAACTTCTCCGGCACGCCGAGGAACCTGGAGCGCATGACGTCGCGGTGCAGGTTGCGCCACACCTCCTGGTGTCCCCGGGCCCAGCGGTAGCGCTGGCACCAGAACCGGCGGAGTGTCGTCGGGGCCTGCTCGGTGTCGACCGCGGTCACGTCGTACCGGACGCGCTCGCCGATCAGGACGACGCGGAGCGTCAGGTCGGTGTCCTCGGTCACGCTGTCGGTGTTCCATCCGCCCAGACGCCGCAGGGTGGAGGCGCGGACCGCGCAGTTCGCTCCGCCGTAGGCGGGAAGCTGGAAGAGGGCCTGGCGGCCGTACTCGTTCACCAGGTAGCCGGACAGGTAGTCGACGGAGACGGCGCGAGCCAGGGCCGAGTCGTCGGGGTTGCGCACCACGCACCGGCCCTGGACGGCCCCGACGTCGGGGTCGCGGAAGTGCCGCGCGAGGCGGCGCACGGAGTCCGGAGCGGGAACGTGGTCGGCGTCGAACACCACGATGACCTCGCCGGTGGCGAGCTCGAGGGCCGCGTTCAGCGCGCCCGACTTGCCACCCTCGGCGTCGGACGGCCGCCGGACCAGCCGGATGAACGGGTGCTGGGCGGTCAGCTCCTCCAGCAGCTCGCCGGTGCCGTCGGTCGAGTTGTCGTCCACCAGGAAGACCTCGAGCAGGTTGCGCGGGTAGTCGAGGGCGACCATGCCCCGCACCAACGTGTGGGCGACGAGCTCCTCGTTGTGGCAGGCGACCAGCACGCTGACGGTCGGCTTGTGGTCGTTCTCGATGTCGGCCGCCTCGTGCAGGTCCACGGCCGCCCACCGGGAGGCCGAGGCGAAGGCCATGTGGCGCATCAGGAAGACGATGAAGATCAGTTGACGGCGATCACGGCGAGGGACACGGCGTTGTCCACGCCCAGGATCCCCACCGTCAGCGCGCCGACGGCGACGAAGAACAGGAACGACCAGGGGCTGCCCGCGGGCACCGCCTCGAGCTCTCGTGTTGCCGCCCTCGTTACCATGCGTTCACTCCGATACGGCCATCAACCTGTTTCGGACGGGACGCAGCGGCGTGACCGTCGCGTCCTGGTGCTCTTCCGCGGGTGCCGTCTGCTCGTGCGCGGGAGCCCCCAGGTCCCACGCGAAGCGCGGCGTCTCGAACGGCTCGGCGTAGCGCATCCGGGCCCGGTGGCCCCAGAAGCGCCCCCCCGCCTCGACCGCGTCGAGGTCGACCATCTCGCAGTTCTGCACCTGCGAGGCGTGGGCCCCCAGCGCGGCCAGCTTGGTGCTGATCGTGTCGTCGACGTCCACGAAGAGCGTGGGCTCGAAGGTGGTCGTCGAGGGGCCCTGGTAGCAGAGCACCCTGGGCAGCCGGCGCGCGGCGGCCAGCGACGCGGTGGCGGTGACGACGTGGTCCTGGTGCGTGTCGTTCGGTGCGTGCGTGTACAGCACGTCCGCGCGCACGGACTTCATGACGTCCTCGATCAGCCCGACGGTCTCGGGCCCGTTCGGGATCTCGCAGTCGGCGAAGTCGGCCCAGAGGAGCTTGGCGCCCAGCACCTTGGCGGCCGCCTCCTGCTCCCGCACGCGCAGCTCGCTGTTGCCGGGGCCGCGCTCGCCGGTGGTCATGACCAGCAAGGTCACGCGGTGGCCGGCGGCGGCGTGGCGCGCGAGCGCGCCGGCGCAGCCGAGCTCGATGTCGTCTGGGTGGGCACCGATTGCCAGGACGTTCACACGACCTCCCGGAAGACTGAAGGGACGGACGCCACGAGCATCCGCAGCCGGCGGGTGCGCGCCACGACCAGGAGCATGGGGAGGGAGATCAGGACGGTCCGAAGCAGCACTTTGAGACTTCCCAACGCGGGAACGGGTGGGGATGCGCACGTCTTGTCGGAAGACGTCACCGTCGCCGTCTTCCCAACGAGGGTCCAAGTCAGCCGACTTGGCGTGAACGGAGCGGTGAACGCGCTGGCCACTGTGCCACGAGGAAAGGATGTCAGCTGCCCGAGGTCCCCGGGGCCGGGTGTCATGAGGTTCTGTGTCCCCACGGGGACAGTGATGTCGTAGGTCGAGGACGTGTTCTGGTAGCCGAACACGGCGGTCCAGTTGCCGCCTGTGTCGTGCCACACACAATTGAACGTTGGGGTGAGCGACTGGCACACGGGGTCGTTCCAGTTGGTGCTGGTGCAGGTGTAGGAACTGGCCAGAGCCGGTGTGGCTACGAGGACCGGAATGGAGAGCGCTCCCAGAAACAGCGTGACGGCGATCGCCGCCCGGCGTCCCCGTGCTCGAACCGATCCACTGTGTCCCTGCGCCCTCGCCTTGTTCACTTCGGTGTGCTCGCCTTCCCGCGTCATCGTTGCTTGATGGTTGCTTGATTGAATCTTGATCTTTAGATCGGTTCCCCATCTGCGGAACTTGACGAGACCTTGGTTCTCCCCCAATGGGCATTGACGGAAAGACCAATGGCGTAGGCCGCGAAACAACTGGACAGGACGGTGTTCAGATGCGCTGTGCCGAGCGGTACGCCTCGTCGGCCACGCGCATGACCACCAGGCCGTCCTCGCCGCTCGGCAGCGGCTGCTTCCCCTGGGCGATCGCGTCCAGGAACCCGGCCATCTGTGCCGAGTACATCGGCTGCGCGCAGTGCTCGTAGCCCGGCGGCCCCTCGGTGAAGGGCCAGATGCGGTCGTAGCCCCCCGTGCCGTAGACCTCGGTGTCGGCCTCCAGGCCGGCCAGGTGCGGCTGCCACCACCCGGACTCCACGATCGAGTTGGTCCCGTTGTCCCAGGTGATCAGCAGGATGCCGTCGTCGTCGACCTCGTAGTCGCCGTAGCGGCGGCCGACCACGGCGCAGACCCGCCGGGGCTGCGGATCGCCCAGCAGGAACCGGGCGGTGTCGATCGCGTGGACGCCCATGTCCAGCAGCGCGCCCCCACCCGCCAGCGCGGGGTCGGTGAACCACCCGGAGGGTCCCCACTTCGCGTGGATGCCGTAGCCGCGGGTCTTGACGACCTCGCCGAGCTCGCCGGCCGCGATCCGGTCCCGCAGGCGGCGGACGTCCTCGTGGAAGCGCCAGCAGTGCGCGACCATCAGGAAGGCGTCCGACGCCCGGGCGGCGTCGCGCATGGCCTCGGCCTCGGAGAGCGTGGCCGCCATGGGCTTCTCGACCAGGACGTGCTTGCCGGCTCGCAGGCAGGCGATCGTCTGGGGCGCGTGCAGCGCGTTGGGGGTGGCGACGACCACCGCGTCCACGTCGGGGTCCTCGGCCAGGTCCTCCCAGCGGGTCGTCGTGCGCGGGACCGCGAACTCCTCGGCCAGGCGGGCCAGCGATTCCTCGCGCCAGTTGGCGGCGGCGACCAGCTCTGCGCCGGGGTGCTCGAGCACGGCGCGCGCGTGGAACCGCATGATCCAGCCCGTCCCGAACAGCGCGACGCGCACGGTCACCCCTTGACGCCGGTGAGCGTCACGCCCTCGATGAACACGCGCTGCGCGAAGAAGAAGATGATCAGCACCGGGATCGTGAACAGCAGCGCCGCGGCCATCAACTCGTTGTACGAGACGCCGAAGTGCACCAGCTGCGTCTGCTGCAGCTGCGTCAGGCCGACCGCGTAGCGTGATGCTGTTCTGGTTGTTGCCCGAGTACAGCAGCGGGTTGAAGAAGTCGTTCCACGCGTACAGGAACTGGAACAGGCCGACGGCCGCGATGCCCGGCTTGGCGAGCGGGATGATGACGCGCCAGAGGATGCGGAACTCGCCGGCGCCGTCCACCCGGGCCGCGTCCGACAGCTCCTGCGGGATCGTCATGAAGAACTGGCGCAGCAGGAAGATCGAGAACGCGTCGCCGAAGAACGTCGGGACGATCAGGGGCTTCAGCGACCCGATCCAGTGCAGGTCGACGAAGATGACGTAGAGCGGCACGATCGTGACCTGGCTGGGGAGCATCAGGGTGGCGAGCACCAGCACGAAGACGACGTCGCGGCCCTCGCCACTCCATGCGGGAGAGCGCGTACGCGACCGGCACGCTCGACAACACGACGCCGATCGTGGACAGCACCGCGTACACCAGGGTGTTGAACAGATAGCGCCAGGCCGGGAAGAGATCGAACACCTTGGCGTAGTTGCCCCAGACTCGACGGGTGCGGCCACAGGTCCGCCGAGCCGGCCTGCTGGGCGGTCATGAACGACGTCAGGACGACGAACAGCAACGGGCAGGATGAAGACCACGGAGATCGCGATGGCGACGGAGTGGTTCGCGACCCTCAGGAGGAACCGCTTGCGGCGGGCGCCCGGCGGCATCGCCGCGCGGGACCCCGGGCGCGCCCGCTGGCGCGGCGGGGCGGCAACGGTGGCTATCGGAAGCCTCCCTGGTAGTGGACCCACCGGTTCGACGACCGGATCAGGACGATCGTGCAGACCATGATGATCACGAACAGCACCCAGGCCATCGCCGACGCGTAGCCCATGTGGAAGGACTGGAAGCCCTGCTCGTAGAGCCAGATCGGGTAGAAGAGCAGCGAGCCCTGCGGGCGACCCGAGGTTGTTGGGGTCACCACCCGAGGCGATGTACCCCTCGGTGAAGTACTGGAAGCCGTAGATCACGCCGATCACGATCGAGAAGAAGATGACCGGCGAGATCATCGGCAGCGTGATGTGCCGGAAGCGCTGCCACGGCGCCGGCGCCCTCGATGTCGGCCGCCTCGTACAGCTGCTGCGGCACGTCCAGGAGCGACGCGAGGAAGATGATCATCGTGTTCCCGATGCCCCACAGCCCCAGCAACACGAGCCCGGGCTTGGCCCACTTCGGATCCTGGAACCACAGCGGTTCGGGAAGGTGGAAGAAGCCCAGGATGTGGTTGATCGGGCCGGCGGGGTTCAGCAGGAACACGAACCCCAGCGTCGCGGCCACCACGGGCACCATCGTGGGCAGGTAGTAGATCGTGCGGTAGACGCCAGCGCCGCGCCTCACCCGCGTGAGGACGACGGCGCAGCCCAGGGCGAAGAGCAGTTGGATCGGCGTGCCCACCACGATGATCCAGATGCGTGTTGCGCATCGCCAGCCAGAAGTTGGGGTCGTCGAAGAACATGAAGTGGTAGTTGGAGAGGCCGACCCACTGGGGCGTGCCGAACAGGTCGTAGTGCGTGAACGAGAAGTACAGCGTCGCGATCATCGGGTAGAGGATGAAGACGAGGAACCCGACGATCCACGGCGACATGAAGAGCGCGACCGTCCCGTAGCGACGCAGCGCCACGCGTCGTCGCCGTGAGCGGGCCGGCCGGGGGGCCCGCTCCCTGCGTGCTCGCCGCTACCGCGATGACGAGCCTCCGTTCCGGTTCATCCCAGCTGGCTCTGCTTGTCGATCTGCTCCGCCACCTGCTGCAGGCCGGCCTGGAGGTTCGGGACGTTCCCGGCGAGGTACTTGTCGCAGAAGGCGGCCCACAGCTCGGCGTCGGTCGTCCCGAGGGTCGTGATCTGCTTGTACGTCGATCCGTCGTTGGAGAAGATCTCGAGGAAGGTCGAGAAGTGCTGATCTGCGTTCAGCGTCGGGTCGTTCAGCGAGTCGAACGTGGTGGGCACGTTCTTCAGGGCCTGCGACAAGCTCACCTCGGCCTGCGTGTCGGAGCGCGAGCCACTTGATCAGCAGCCACGCCTCCTGCTGGTGCTCGCTGCCGCGCGGGATCCCGATGACGTCGCCGCCGATCTGGCCGAGCCCGTAGCTGGACGCCATGTCGTCGGCCACCGCGAACGGCGCGGTGGAGTAGTCAACGTCCGACTTGAAGTCGTCGATGAACGCCACCCGCCACTCGCCGTCGAGCGTCATGGCGATCTTGCCCTTCATGAAGCCCTGCTGGGCGTTCCACTCCGAGTCCGCCCCGCCGATCGAGCCGATGAACTTCGTGGAGCTTGTCGTACCCGATGGCGTCCACGAACTTCTTCTGCCAGGTCAGCAGCTCGGCCCACTTGGGGTCGGTGGCGAAGGCCGACTTGCCGCTCGAGTCGTACCAGGTCGCGCCGTTGTACATGCCCATGTCCATCGAGTAGGACTCGTAGAAGTTCTGGCAGCGGCACGAACCCCGCGACCTTGATCGCTCCCGTCCGGGTTGTACTGGGTGAGCTTCAGCGCGTCCGCCTGGAGCTCGGTGAACGTCTTCGGCGGGGAGGTGATGCCCCGCGTCGGCGAACATCTTGTTGTTGTAGTACAGACCGTACGCGTCCGACAGGACCGGCAGCGCGCACTGCTTGCCCTGGTAGCTCGTGAAGTCGAGCGCCGCCGGCGGGATGATCTTCGCGATGTCGAGGTGCTCGGCGTCGATCGTCGGCTTCAGGTCGACGAACGCCCCCGAGTCGCAGTACTTGGCGACGTTGTCGGGGCCGGCCTCGAGCGCGACGTCGGGGGCGGTCCCGCTGTTGATCGCGCGCAGGATGTCCTGCGGCGACTTCCCGCCGACGTGCTTGACCGTGATCCACGGGTACTTCTGCTCGAACGTGTCGAGGATCTGGCTTGTACTTCGGATACTCGGGGTTGGTGTAGAAGGTCCAGAGCGTCAGCGTGACCGGCGCGTGCGACCCCGTCGGCGTCGGGCTGGAGAGGTTGCCGCCTCCGCTGCCGCTGCTCGCGGTGCAGGCGGTGCCGACCAGGACGACGATCGAGATCCCAGCAAGGGCGGCGCGTCTCCTCATGTCTCCCCACCTCCGTGCTGGAGCCGGCCCCAGCCGCTCAATTGTTAGGAAACTTTCCTGAAAGCGGGCCGAGCCTACGCCCACCATTCCTGGGAAGTCAAGCGTGCGCGGCGCGGGTTCGCAACCGGGGGTGGGCGGCGGCCCGTTCAGGCCGTCTGCGACCGCGAGAAGAGGCGGTCGCGCGCCGCGTCGAGCGCGGTGGCGATGGCGCCCTGCAGGACGGCTTCCTCCCCCAGCGCCGAGACCACGACGGGTGGGTGGAAGGGCGAGATCGCCGCCAGCTCGCGTTGGATGGGCTCCAGGAGCAGGTCGCCGTTGTGGCCGACGCCGCCGCCCAGGATGACGAGCGCCGGGTCCACGACCGGGGCGATCGCGGCGATCCCGAGCGCGAGGCGGCTCGCCTCGATCTCGACCGCCCGCATCGCGGCGGGGTGGCCGCGCCGCGCCGCGGCGAAGACCTTCTTCGGGGTGAGGGGGGCCCGCATGCCGAGCTCCTGGGCGGCGCGCGCGATGCCCGCCGCGGCCGCGAACTCCTCGAAGCTGCCGCGCCGCCGGTTGGTGGGAATCCTGCGGGTCTCCCAGGCCGACGGGCAGGTAGGCGATCTCGCCGGCCGCCCCGTGCGACCCGCGGTAGCAGCTCCCCGTTCAGGACGAGACCCATGCCGACCCCGGTGCCCACCCACAGGTACACGAAGCTCTCGACGTCCTGCCCGTGCCCGCGGGCGCGCTCGCCGATCGCCGCGAGGTTCACGTCGTTCTCGAAGCTGAGATTGGTCCCGAGCTCCGCGGCGAAGCGCCTCCACCAGGCCCTGGCGGCCCCAGCCGGGCAGGTTCGCGGCCAGGGCCACGGCGCCGCGCTCGGGGTCCAGCACGCCGGGGCTCCCGATGGCCGCCTGCGTCACCTGGCGCCAGTCGGAGACCGGCCTCGCCGGCGAGGCTGTGCGCGACCTCGCCGATCTGGCCGATCAGCGACGCAGCGCTGCGGACGCGGGCCCGCTCGTCGCGACGCGCCACGATGGTCCCGGTGATGTCGGCGATGGCGGCGCGGACGTACTCACGACCGACGTCGATCCCGACGACCCAGCCGGCCTGGGGGTTCAGCTCGTAGAGGATCGCGCTGGGGCCTTTCCCGCCCGTCGTGCGGCCGACCTCGCGGACCAGCCCGGCCCGCGTGAGCTCGGCGAGCGCCAGGGACACGGTCGGCTTGGAGAGTCCCGTCTCGCGCGCCACCTCGGCGCGCGAGACCGGCCCGCTGCGACGGATCGCCTCGAGCGCGGAACGCTCGTTGATCGCGCGCAGCAGGCTCGGGGTTCCGGCGGCGTACGTCCGCTCGATGGGTGCGGCTCCTTCCAACGGCCGTCTTGACAGGGCCGCAATAGTTAGGAAACCTTCCTGATGAACGCGGAACGTACGCCCGCCACCGCGGGCGCGTCAAGCGGTTGCCGATACAGGGGGACGACATGACCTCGAGGGAGAGGATCGGGCGCAGAGGCGGCCTCCGCACGACGACGGCGCTCCTGCTCGCCGGAGCGACGCTGCTGCTCGCGGTCGCACCGTCGTCCGCCGGGGGCGCGGCGGACCCGGCCGAGGTCCGCGTGAACCAGGTCGGGTACGACCTGCACGGCTCGAAGCGCGCCTATTTGATGTCGCCGGTCTCGGAGGCCGGCGCCTCGTTCGCCGTCCTGGACGGGGGCGGCACGACCGTGTTCTCGGGCTCCGTCGGCACGAGCGCCGGCGCGTGGAGCGCCACGTACGGCTTCGTCTATCCGCTCGACTTCGACGCGGTGACCGACCCGGGCGACTACTCGATCGCGGTCGACGGGCCGGCGGACGCCACCTCGCCGTCGTTCCGCGTGGACACCGGCGCCAACCTGTACCGGCAGGCGATCGCGAACGCGTTGTTCTTCTACCGCGCGGAGCGCGACGGCCCGCACTTCGTTCCGTCGGCGCTGCGCTCGGCGCCGTCCCACCTGAACGACCGGCACGCGATGACGTACGTCACGCCCAAGGTGAACGGCGACGGGGCCTTCCATGGGGATCTCACGCCGCTCGGCGTGCGGATGGACGCCTCGGGTGGCTGGTGGGACGCGGGCGACTACCCGAAGTTCGTGTCGACGACCAGCTACACGGTGGACATGCTCCTGGCGGGCGTCCGGGACTTCCGGGGCCAGATGGGCGCGGGCGCGGGGCCGCGCGACTTCACGAACGAGGCCCGGTTCGGGCTGAACTGGCTGATGCGCATGTGGGACGACCGCACGCGCACGCTCTACTACCAGGTGGGCATCGGGTCGGGGAACAACCACATCGCCGGCGACCACGACATCTGGCGGCTGCCGCAGGACGACGATCGGTACGCGCCGGGCGACCCGACGTTCCGCTACATCCGCCACCGGCCCGTGTTCCGCGCAGGTCCGCCCGGGTCGCCGGTGAGCCCGAACATCGCCGGCCGCGACGCGGCGGCGTTCGCCCTCGGGTATCAGGTCTTCCACGAGTCGCATCCACGGTTCGCGCGGCGGTGCCTGCGCGCCGCCGAACACGTCTTCGCCCTCGCGGACGCGCATCCGGGGCGTCGTCTGCTCACAGTGATCCCGTACGACTTCTACCCCGAGACATCGTGGAAGGACGACCTCGAGCTGGGCGCGACCGAGTTGTACTTCGCGCTCGCTACCGGCGGCGTGCCGGCCAACCTGCCGCAGCGCAACCCGCGCTTCTACCTGCGGAGCGCCGCGCACTGGGCGCACGCGTACATGACGGGAGACGGCGACGCCGCGGACACCCTCAACCTCTACGACGTGAGCGGCTTCGCGCACTACGACCTGGTGCGCGCGCTGAGGGACGCCGGCCACCCGTCGGGCCTGCGGACGTCCGAGCGCGCCCTGCTCGCCGACATGCGGAAGGAGCTCGATGCCGCCGTGGCGCAGGGCGACAGCGACCCGTTCGGCTTCGGGTTCGGCTGGGCCCAGTGGGACACCACGACGCACGGGGCCGGGTTGTCCGTGCAGGCCGGCGAGTACGACGAGCTGACCGGCACGGACAGATACGCGGCCGAGTCGAGGCGCTGGCTGGCGAACATCCTGGGCGCCAACGCGTGGGGGACGTCCCTGATCGTCGGGGACGGATCCGACGTTCCCGCACTGCACGCAGCACCAGGTTGCGAACATCGTTGGGTCGCTGGACGGGACGCCGCCGATCCTGGCCGGGGCGGCCGTGGAGGGACCCAACCGAAAGGCTGCGAGAGGGCGGCTCCAGTACATGCGGGCCTGCCCGGCGGACGGCGTCGATCGGTTCGCGCCGTTCAACGGGTTCCAGGCGGTGTACAAGGACGACGTGCAGTCCTACTCGACCGTGGAACCGGCGATCGATCTCACCGCGTCGAGCCCGCTGGCGTTCGCGCGGCAGTCGCTGGGCCCGGGGTGAAGCCGGTACAGTAGGCGCGGCAGGGTCGGCGGAGCGCACGCCGGCCGAGGACGGGACCCGTCCACGTGCCCCGAGCGCAGCGGCGCGCAGAGGAGGAGCCATGGCCGAGCTGGCCATCCGGGGCGGCACCCCCGTTCGCCCCCAGGGATATCCGTCGTGGCCGGTGTTCGACGAGAGCGACGTCGAGGCCGTCGCCGCGGTGGTGCGCGGCGGCAACTGGGGAGGGTTCCCCGAACCGGGGCCGAACGCCGCCGACTTCGAGACGCGGTTCGCCGCCTACCAGGGCGCCGCGCACGGCATCCTGATGGGCAACGGCACGATCACCATGGAGGTCGCGCTCAAGGCCCTGGGGATCGGATGGGGCGACGAGGTGATCATCCCCGCGCTGACGTTCGCCGCGACCGCCTACGCCGTCGTCGCTGCCGGCGCACTTCCCGTCATCGTGGACGTGACACGCGGATCGTGGACGATCGATCCCGAGCTCGTCGAGGCCGCCGTCTCGCCGCGCACGAGGGCGATCCTGCCCGTCCACCTGGCGCACCAGATGGCCGACATGGACGCGCTGACGGCCATCGCCGAGCGGCACGGGCTCGCCGTGGTCGAGGACTGCGCGCACGCGCCGGGACAGCGGTGGAACGACCGCGGCGCCGGCTGCATCGGCTCGTTCGGCTCGTTCAGCCATCAGTCGTCGAAGATCCTGACGGGCGGTGAGGGCGGGTCGCTCCTGACGAACGACGAATCGCTGGCCCGCCGGGCCCACTCGATCATCGACTGCGGGCGGCCCAAGGACGCCACCGAGTCCGAGTACACGTTCGGCGCGAACTACCGGCTCGGCGAGCTGCACGCGGCGCTGCTGGTGTCGCAGTTCGCGCGGTTCCCCGCGCAGCAGGCCGAGCGCGCGGAGAACGGCGCGTACGTCGAGGAGCTGCTGCCGACGGTGCCGGGTGTTCGCGTGCTCGAGCGCGACGCGCGCATCACGCGGTGGAGCTTCTACCGGTACCTGTTCGCGATCGACCCCGACCAGTTCGGCGGCGCGGTCAACGAGCGGGTTGTGGAGGCGCTGATCGCCGAGGGCGTCCCCGCCGAGGTGCAGTACCCGCCGATGAGCCGGTACGAGCTGTTCCAGCCGTCGCTGTCCCGCCTGCCGGTCTGTGTCGAGTTCGCCGACCGGCTCAACCCCGCCGCGATGTCGTTCCCGGTGGCCGAGGCCGCGGGGCTGCGCGAGTCGGTGTACCTGTCCGAGAGCGTGTTCCGGGCCGGCCGCGAGGGCGTCGAGCACGCCGTCGAGGCCATCGCCAAGGTGCAGAAGCACGCGGACGAGCTGACGGGCTGAGGGGAGCTCGTCGGGTGGCGACGAAGACACCGGCGAGCGTGGAGGAGTACATGGCCGCGTTGCCGGCCGTGTCCCGCGTCGTGCTGTCGCATCTCCGGGAGACGATCCGTTCCGCGGCGCCGGAGGCGACCGAGGCGATCAGCTACCAGATGCCGGCGTTCAAGCGGGACGGCCGGTTCCTGGTGTCCTACGCCGCGTTCAAAGACCACTGCAGCCTGTTCCCCGCGAGCGGCGCGGTGATGGACGCGCTCGGCGAGGAGTTGCAGCCGTATGTCTCGGGCAGGGGCACACTGCGGTTCACGGTCGAGGACCCCATCCCGGACCGTCTGGTGCGAAGGATCGTCGAGGTGCGCCTCGCGGAGGTGGAGGCCGAGGCGCGGCGCTAGGCGGCTGCGGCTCGGTCGACCCCGAGCACCGCGTTCAGCTCGTCCACGACGTCGTGCGCGCCGCGGTCGTTCGGCCGGACGTGTGGATTGGCGGAGCTCTGGATCGCCCAGATGTGGATGGCCGACCCGTCGCGGAGCCGGAGCTTTCCGATGCGCGGGAAGAAGCGTCCCGACCCGACGGTGAAGCGGTCGACCGCGTCCAGCGGCACGTCCACGGTCCGGGTGACGTTCACGATGTGCACGCGACCGTCCGCGATCGTGACCCCCGCATGCCGCAAGCGGAACCGGTAGACGACCGGGAGCGCGACGGCCACGACGAGCGCCGCGATGCGGGCGGCGGCCGAACCGACCGGAAGGGCGGCGTACCCGGCCAGCAGCAGCGGCCCGACGAGGCACACGAACCGCACGGCCCGCGTCTGCTGCTTGCTCCGGTAGAGCTTCGAGTCCTCACCCACGGGATCGTGATCGGCAGAACGCGCCGCCAATCTTGACGGACCTCGGATGTTCACCTGGAACCGTCTACTGGTCGGGCCGATCGATCTGCTCGGCCAGCCCGATCAGAAGTCCTTCGGGCCCTCGGATGTAGCAGAGCCGATACGCGTCTTCGTACTGGACCACCTCGCTGCTGACAAGCTGCGCGCCGTGCTTGAGGAGCCTGGCGAGCATTTCGTCGATGTCGTCGACTGCGAACATGACGCGTAGGTAGCCGAGAGCGTTCACCGGGGCGTTCCGGTGATCGGCCACCACAGGCGGCGCGAGGAATCGCGAGAGTTCGATCCGGCTGTGACCGTCGGGCGTACGCATCATGGCGGTCTCGACGCGTTGGTCGCGCAGTCCAGTGACGCGTCCTGACCAGTCTCCTTCGATCATGGCCCGACCTTCGAGTTCGAGGCCGAGCTCGGCGAAGAACGAAATGGCCGCATCAAGGGATTCCACCACGATGCCAACATTGTCCATCCGTTGAAGGGTCACGCGTCGATTCTAGGCAGCCCCGTCGGCAGCCGTTCTCCGTTGTCGCAACGGGCGGCGAATGGGGCGCGAGAAATGTGGTGTTCACGAACGGCTGGCGCGAGAGCTCGCCTCGGGCGCCCCGGTCAGTCGTCGATCGCCTGGTAGACGGCGGTCCAGAAGTCGTGCCACATCGGCAGCGTCTGGTCGCCCGCGTGCGCCCGCTGCATGATGAAGATCGTCGTCATGTCCTCGGCGGGATCGTTGTACCAGGCGGTGCCGTAGAAGCCGGGCCATCCGTAGCTGCCGACCGAGGGGCCGAGGTGCGTGCGGCGGGTGCGGACCGACATCCCGAAACCCCAGCCCATGGTGTCGAAGTACCCCGGCCAGAACCCGGAGACCGCCTTCTGCGCCGGGGTCAGCTGGTCGCTGGTCATCAGCGTCACCGACGGCCGCGAGAGCACCCGCTCGCCGTGGTGGGTACCGCCCGCGAGCAGAGCCGAGGCGAAGGCGAGGTAGTCGTCGGCGGTCGAGACGAGCCCGCCGCCACCGACTTCGAACGCCGGCGGCCGGCTCCACCGCCCGTCGGGGCCGTCTTCGACGACCGGCTCACCGGTGGCGGCATTGTCGCGCTCGTACGCCGTCGCCAACCGGCCGATGCTCTCGCCGCCCACGCTGAAGGCGGTGTCCTTCATCCCGAGCGGATCGCAGATCCGCTCGCGCAGGGCATCCCCGAAGGACATGCCGGTGGCCCGGGCGATGAGCACGCCCGTCACGTTGGCGGCGGTGTCGTACATCCAGCGCTCACCTGGCTGGTGGACGAGCGGAAGCGCGCCGAGCCGGCGGATCCACTCGTCCGGCGGCGCGGCCTTGCCGAGCGCGTCCAGCGCGTCGGCGATCGGGACCGTTCCCGGCTCGGCGGGGACCATGCCGGTGCCGAGGGTGTAGGTCAGCAGATCCCGCAGCGTGATCGGGCGTTTCGCCGCAACGGTGTCGTCCAGCGGCCCGTTCGGATCGGCGAGCACGGTCATGTCCGCCAGCTCCGGGAGGAGGTCGTCGACCGGGTCGTCGAGGCGGAGGGTGCAGTCCTCGACGAGCGTCATCGCACACGCGGCGACGATCGGCTTCGTCATCGAGCCCATGCGACAGATCGTGTCGCCTGCCATCGGCGTCCTCGACCCCGCGCCCTCGAACGCGAGAGTGCCCGTCGCTTCGATGTGCACCTCGCCGTGGCGGGCGAGGACGGCCACCGCACCCGGGACGAAGCCGGAGTCGACGTGACGCTCGAGCAGCTCTCGCACCCGAGCCAGCCGTTTCGACGAGAAGCCACCAGTAGTCACCTGTCTCCTCCTCAATGTTGTTCGTGTCGATCGTTGAGGAACGCCCGCCGCGTCAGTCGTGGGGCTTGTACTTCTCCATGACCTCGAGCAGGCGGTCGTGGGGGAGCGCGTACACCGTGTTGCCATTGATGCCGGTCGTCGTCTCGGCCGCGATCATCGCGTTGAGGATCGCCTCCTCGGTGGCTTCGACGGTGGCCTCGAACAGCGCGGTGATGTGGTTGTTCGACAGCATCCGCAGGGGCACCGACAGGGTGGGGTCGTTCAGCTTGTAGCTGGAGACCAGCCCCTGGTTGCCGGTCGCGAAACACAGAAAGATGTCGCCGCTCGTGTGGCCGCCCAGTCCGCCGACGCGCGCGATGCCCAGGCCCGCGCGCTGGGCCAGCCGGTCGCACTGCGTGGGGATGAGCGGCGCGTCGGTCGCGACGACGACGATGATCGAGCCGGCGCCGTCGATCGGCTCGTCGGGCAGCACCGGCACCTCCTCGGCCGTGATCTCGCGGCCGACCGGCACACCGTTCACCGAGAACCGTGCCCGCTCGCCGTGGTTCGCCTGCACGAGTACGCCCACCGTGTAGCCGCCGTCGTCCGGGCCGACGACGCGCGACGCCGTGCCGATGCCGCCCTTGAACTCGTGGCAGATCATCCCCGTGCCGCCGCCCACGCACCCCTCCGCCACCGCGCCGGTCGCCGCCGCGTCCAGGGCCGCCAGGGCGTGCTCGGCCTTCACGTGCATCCCGTTGATGTCGTTGAGCGCGCCGTCCCACGTCTCACCGACCACCGGGAGGCTCCAGTACACGCCGCCCGCCTCGCGGTCGCGCACCTCGGCCGAGATGATCGCGTCGCGCACGACGCCCACGCTGTGCGTGTTGGTGATCCCGATCGGCGTGGTGAGCATCCCGGACTCTCGGATCCACTCCAGACCGGTCAGCTCGCCGTTGCCGTTCAGCCGGTGACAGCCGGCGAACAGCGGCTCCTCGCCGACGCGTCCGTTGTGCGGGACGATCATCGTCACGCCGGTGCGCACCGGTCCCTGCCCGATGACCAGCGGGCCGTCGCCGTCGATCAGCGTGACGTGCCCGACGAGGACCCCCTCGACGTCGGTGATGGCGTTGCTGGGGCCGGGCGTCCCGGTCCCGACGACGATGCCCAGATCGCGTGCGCGCATGTCGGTCTCCTCAGTCTTGCGGGAAGAATCGGGGGAGCTGCTCGCGGTTGCCCTCGAGCAGCGCGTCCAGCAGGCCTCGCGCCACGTCGTACTCGCCGACGAGCTGGTTGGCCAGCAGCGCCTTGAGCGCCACCTCGCGGTCGCCCGTGATCGCGGCGCGGACGGCGAGCCGCTCGTAGGCCTTCGCGCCCTGCACCAGGCCGAGCATCTCGGGCGCGAGCGGCTCGAGCGGAAGCACGTGCGCGCCGTCGCGGTCGATGCGTGCGGGGATCTCCACGACGGCGTCGTCGGGCAGGCCGGGAATGGCGCCGTCGTTGCGCACGTCCACCACGTGGACGTCGCCGGTTCCCGCCTCCAGCGACGCGATCAGCTGCGCCGCCGCCTCGCTGTAGAAGGCGCCGCCGCGCTCCTCGAGCAGCGCCGGCTTCTCCGCCAGCTCGGGATCGCGGTACATCTCGATCAGCTCGGCCTCGATGTCCATGACCTCCTGGGCGCGCGGGCGGTGGCCCGGCGTGAGCTCGTCGCGCAGGACCTGGTCGGTGAAGTAGTAGTAGCGCAGGTAGTACGAGGGGATGGCGCCCAGCAGCCGCAGCAGCTCGATCGGCATGCCGATCTCGCCCGCCATCTCCTCCGCCCCGGCGTCGAGCATCTCGGGAAGGCGGTCGACGCCGTCCACCAGGACCGCGCGCTCCCACGACATGTGGTTGAGGCCGACGTGCTCGAGCTGCACGCGCTCGGGTTCGACGCCGAAGCGCGCGGCCAGGATGCGCTGGAAGCCGATCGCGACGTTGCACAGGCCGATCGCGTGGTGGCCCTCGTCCAGCAGCGCCTGCGTCACGATGCCGACGGGATTGGTGAAGTCCACGACCCACGCACCCGGCCGCGCCCCGCGCGGCGGTCTCCTCGGCGATGTCGAGGACGACGGGCACGGTTCGGAGCGCCTTGGCGAAGCCGCCCGGACCCGTGGTCTCCTGGCCGATGCAGCCGAACCGCAGCGGGATCGTCTCGTCCCGAAGGCGCGCCGCCTGTCCGCCGACGCGGAGCTGCACGATGACGTACGCGGCGCCGTCGATGGCGGCCGTCCGGTCCGAGGTGAGGGTCAGCGTTCCCTCGAACTCCTGCCGTTCGAGCATCCGGCGCGCGAGCCCGCCGACGACGTCCAAGCGCTCGCCGTCGATGTCGTGGAGCACCAGCTCGTCGACCGGCAGCCGGTCGCGGCGCGACACGAAGCCCTGGACCAGCTCGGGCGTGTACGTGCTGCCGCCGCCGACGACGGCGATCTTCACTCCCATGGCGGTGTCCTCGCGCCTCGCGTCCCGAGGCGCCTCCGGTTGGATTCGCACTCCACGGCGAGCGCATCCTAGGGTAAAGTGCGCCTGCCGTGAAATTGTTAGGAAACCTTCCTGATCCGGGCGCGTCCACCATCGCCTCCACGGTGACGACCCGTGCGTGAGCTGCGGGTGGCGCTGACGTTCGACGCCGAGCACCCGGACCGGGCGCACTGCCCTCCGGGCTCGCAGGAGCGGGTCCTGGAGATCCTGGCCGAGGCGGGCGTGCGCTCCACGTTCTTCCTGCAGGGACGGTGGGCGAGCGCGTACCCGGAGACCGCCCGGCGGATCGCGCGCGACGGCTCACGTGGTGGGGAACCACTCCGACCACCACGCGCACGTCACGGAGTTCAGCGACGACGGGCTGCGGGCCGACGTCGCGGCCGCGGAGGAGGTCATCCGCGAGACCACCGGCGTCGACGCCCGGCCGTGGTTTCGCTGCCCGTTCGGCGACGGGCACGACGATCCCCGCGTCCTTGGCCTCCTCGGCGGCCTCGGCTATCGGAACGTGCATTGGGACGTCGAGGCCTTCGACTGGGACGGCGACCTGACCGCGGACGACGTGAGCCGCACGGTCGTGGACGGCGTGTCCGCCCACGGCGACGGCGCGATCGTGTTGCTGCACACGTGGCCCGCGTCGACGCCGCCGGCGCTCCTCGGGATCGTCGAGCGGCTTCGCGGCGACGGAGCCGCGTTCGTCACCGTCGACGAGGTGCTGACGTGACCGCGGCGCGCGCGACCGGTCGTCCCGCGCTCCTTGCGGTCGACGGTGGCGGGTCCAAGGTCGACGCGGTGCTCGTGGAGCGCGACGGGTCGGTCCGCGCGGCCCTGCGCTTTCGCAACACCGACCACAACGGGACGAGCAGCGACGCCTACATGGACGGCGTGGAGGTCGCCATCGGCGTGCTGCGGGACGCCACGTCGGCCGGCCGGCTGCCGCTCGCCGGGCTGGGGATGTACTGCCTCGCGGGGGCGGACCTCCCGGCCGACGACCGCCGGATCGCGCGGTGGCTCGGGGCGCGCGGCTGGACGCGGACGGACGTGCTGCGCAACGACACCTTCGCCGTGCTGCGCGCCGGCACCGACCGAACGTGGGGCGTGGCCGTCGTGTGCGGGTACGGCACCAACTGCTCGGGCGTCGCGCCCGATGGGAGGACGTTCCGGTTCCCGGCGGTCGGCGACGTGTCGGGGGACTGGGGAGGCGGGCACGACATCGGGTCGGCGGCGCTCTGGTACGCGCTGCGCGCCCAGGACGGGCGGGGCGAGCGCACGGTCCTGTCGACGGTCGTGCCCGAGCACTTCGGACTTCGCCGGCCGCGCCAGGTGATGGAGGCCATGTACTTCGAGCGGATCCCGGGGGACCGGGTCGTCGAGCTTCCGCCCGCTGGTCTTCCGCGCCGCCGCCGACGGGGACGACGTCGCCCGGTCGATCGTCGACCGGCAGGCGGACGAGGTCGTGGCGATGGCCGGGACGGCCATCCGGCGGCTCGGCATGACCCGGCTGGACGTGGACGTCGTGCTCGGCGGCGGCATCTTCCGCAACGAGGATCCCGGGTTCCACGCGCGGATCGAGGAGCGACTCCGCGTGGTGGCGCCGCAGGTGCGCATTCGCCGGCTGACGGCGCCGCCCGTCCTGGGCGCGGCGCTGCTCGGCCTGGACCGGCTGCGCGCCTCGCGGGCCGCGAAGGCCCGGTTGCAGGCGACGCTGACCCACGAACGCATGGAACACGGGGACTCGCGCTCGAAGCCCCGGACGGGGCACACTACCCGGACGGACGACGGGACACGGCCGAGGGCCGCGTCCGGTCGCAAGCGGAGGTGACGTGATGGCCAGGATCGTGCTCGACAGCATCACCCGGACGTTCGGGTCCGAGGTCACGGCGGTGGACGACGTGTCCCTCGAGATCGAGGACGGGGAGTTCATGGTCCTGGTCGGCCCGTCCGGCTGCGGCAAGACGACCATCCTGCGCATCGTGGCCGGCTTGGAGGAGGTGACGGCGGGCGAGGTCATCGTCGGCGACCGCCAGGTCACCGACCTGCCGCCCAAGGACCGGGACATGGCCATGGTGTTCCAGAACTACGCGCTGTACCCGCACATGACGGTGGCGCAGAACCTGGGGTTCGGGCTGAAGCTCCGCGGCGCTCCCAAGAACGAGATCAAGCGCCGCGTGACCGACGTCGCGCGGACCCTGTACCTGGAGCCGCTGCTCGAGCGCAAGCCGGCCGCCCTCTCCGGCGGGCAGCGCCAGCGCGTGGCCATGGGACGGGCGATGGTTCGGGAACCGGTCGCGTTCCTGATGGACGAGCCGCTGTCGAACCTGGACGCGAAGCTCCGCGTCGAGATGCGCGCCGAGCTCGCCCGGCTGCGCGACCGTTTGAAGACCACGACGCTCTACGTGACCCACGACCAGGTCGAGGCGATGACGCTCGGCGACCGCGTGGCGGTGCTGAAGGACGGGGTGCTCCAGCAGGTGGACACGCCGCAGCGGCTGTTCAACGAGCCGACCAACCTGTTCGTCGCCGCGTTCATCGGATCGCCGTCGATGAACCTGGTCGACGCGCGCGTGCAGGACGGCGTCGTGCACTTCGGCCCGTACGCGATCGCGCTCCCGCCCGACCGGCAGCACCTGAACGAATACGCGGACCGCCGCCTGGTGCTCGGCATTCGTCCGCACGACTTCGAGGACGCGGAAGTGTGGAAGAGCGACCTGCCGACGATGGAGGTGAGGGCCGACGTGACCGAGGAGCTCGGCTCGGAGGTCCATGTGATCTTCACCGTCGACGCCCCGCCGGTCGTGACCGAGCAGACCATGGCGGCGGGCGAGCCCGACGAGGGTGACTTCGTCCCGCTGGTCGAGGCGGAGGGCAAGACGTCGTTCACGGCACGCGTGGACCCGCGGACGAGGTGCCGTCCCGGCAGCATGGTCCGGCTGACGGTCGACCCGGGGCGCTTCCACTTCTTCGAGCGCGACTCGGGCAAGGCCATCGGGGCGCCGAGCGCCCTCGTGGCGTCGGGCTCCGATCGCTAGGGAGCGAGCGCGCGGGTCAGGAAGTCCAGCTGGAGCCGCAGCAGGTTCTCGGCGACCGCCGGCCTCACGGCCATGTGCGTGATCCCCGTCAGCGGCAGCACGTCGTGGGGGCGGCCCGCCTCCAGCAGGGCGGTCGAGAGCCGAAGCGTGTGCGCCGAGACGACGTTGTCGTCCGCGAGCCCGTGGACGAGCAGCAACGGCCGGCGGAGGGCCGGCGCGTCGGCCAGGAGCGAGTTCCGGTCGTAGACGTCGGGCCGCTCGTCGGGGTGCCGAGGTACCGCTCGGTGTAGAAGGTGTCGTACAGGCGTCGGTCGGTGACGGGCGCGCCCGCGACGGCGGCATGCACCTCGTCGGGCCGACGCAGGACGGCCAGCGCGGCCAGGTACCCGCCGAACGACCACCCTCGAATCGCGACACGTCCGAGGTCGAGGTCGGGGTTGGCAGCGGCTGCCCCGCGCAGCGCGTCGAGCTGGTCCTCCAGCACCACGGCGGCCAAGTCGAGGTGCACGGCCTGCTCCCACTCGATGCTCCGCCCCGGCGTCCCGCGACCGTCGGCTACCACCACGGCGAACCCCTGGTCCGCCCACCACTGCGACTCCAGGATAGGCGTTGCGGGCCGCCTGCACCCGCCCGAAGTGGGGACCGCCGTATGGATCGAGCAGGACCGGCAGCGATTGTCCCCGCCGATGGTCGCCGAGGGAGGAGCGTGGCGGTGCGCACCTCGCGTGGTCCGACGCGCAGGAACTCGACGCGGGGCTCGACGTTCGGTGTGGCCGCGTTCGACGCGATCTCCGCGACCATCGTGCCGTTGTGGTGGACCGTGACGCGTCGACCCGAAGCGATCCATCGTCGCCGAGACCCGCACCAGCACGGAGCCCCGCCGGATGCCACCGTGAACGCCGGGCCCGTCCGTCAGCCGGTCCAGATCGCCGGACGGCGTCAGCCGGTACAAGTGGCGTTCGGTCTGTTCCTCCGTGGCCGCGACGAGCAGGTCTTCACCCGCGTCGATGACGTCCAGGACGTGCAATCCGACCGGCGTGACCGGCTCGCCGTCGATCGCGACGCGGCGGAGAGCCGTCCCGAGCGACGGTCACGACCAGGCGGCCGTCGTCGAGGCGCCGGGGAACGCCCGGGGGGAGTTCCAGCCAGATGTCGTCGTCGTCCTCGAACAGCAGCGTGGTCAGCCCGGTCCGGGCGTCGACGCCGAGCACCTGCAGGTGCTGCTGGTCTCGCGACATCACGGTGATCAGCGGACCCGATCGCGTCCCATCCCGCGCGCAACAGATAGGGGAACCGTTCCCGGTCCCACGGCACCTCCTCAGACCGGCCGTCCAGGCCCAGCACGTGGAGCGTGACGATCGCGTTGTCCGTTCCCACCGCGGGATAGCGGACTGCCTGGGGCGCCGACGCCGGGTCGGCGGGGTCGGCGATGTGCCAGACGCCGATCGGCCGGTTGTCAACGCGGGCGGCCAGCAGCGCCGCTCCGTCCGGCGACCACCACATGCCGCGGTACCGGTCCATCTCCTCGGCGGCGACGAACTCCGCCACCCCCCACGCCACGTCGGGATCGTCGTCGCCGGCGAGCGGTCGGTCGCCGCCGGCCACCGATGTCACCCGGACGTCTCCGTCCGAGACGTAGGCCACCGTGGCCCCCGTCGGGTCGAGCTCGGGAACCATGACCGGGCCCCGCGCCTCGAGCTCCGTCGCGCCGCCCTCCACCAGGTCGGCCACGAACAATCGTCCCCCCAGCGCGAAGGCCGCGCCGCGCAGGTCGATGTCGCCCGAGTAGGCGACGATGCCCCGGCCGACCTCGCGGGTCCGTTCGCGGCGAGCACGCTCCGCCGCCGACAGCTGCTCGTCCCCGCCGGCCAGGATCGCCGACGGGTCGGCTACCAACCGCTCGGTCGCGCCCTCCACGTCCAGCGTCCACAGCGAGGTCCGGGGATCGTCGCCCGCCGGACTCCGCACGAAGGCCACGCGCGAACCGTCGGCGGCGACGGAGAAGCTCCGCGGCGCGCCGTTGGTGAACTTGGCGGTGACGGCCTGCTGCCGCGGAAACGACAGCGCGGTCTCGGTCGATCCGTCTCCCATGCGCGGGAGAGTCTAGCGGCACCCGCCGGGCCGCCGGAACGCCGATTTCCAGTACGCTCGACCTCGCCCATGCAGACCACCATCGAGGAGACCGGGAAGCACACCGTGCGGCTGCAGGTCGAGGTCCCGCCCGAGGAGTTCAAGCGGGATCTCGATCGCGCGTACCGTCACATCGCCGGCGAGGTGAAGATCCCCGGATTCCGGAAGGGGAAGGCGCCCCGCCCCGTCATCGACCGGACCGTCGGCAGGGACCACGTGATGGAGCACTTCGTCCGGGAGTCGCTGCCGACGTACTACGTCAACGCGCTGCGCGAGCACGACCTGTCGCCCGTCGCCGATCCCGAGATCGACCTCGACGACGTGGAGGAGGGGCAGCCGCTCCGCTTCACGGCCACCGTCGTCGTCCGGCCGCGGCTGACGCTCGAGCCCGAGCAGTACCGGGGGGTCGCAGGTGACGGCGCCGTCGCCCGAGGTCACCGACCGGGACGTCGACGACTACCTCGAGCGGCTCCGCGATCGCTTCGCCGAGCTGGACTCGGTCGCGCGGCCGGCCTCCAAGGGCGACTACGTGCTGGCCGACGTGCGCGCGACGGTGCACGACCAGGAGGTCCCCGAGGCGACGCGCATCGGCTTCCTGAGCGAGGTCGGGAGCGAGGAGCTGGTGCCCGAGCTCGACAAGGAGCTCGAGGGCAGGCGCACCGGAGAGATCGTGAAGCTGAACGCCGTCCTGCCCGAGCGCTTCGGGCCGCAGGCGGGCCAGGAGGTGACGTTCACCGCGCTGGTGAAGGACGTCAAGGCCAAGAAGCTGCCCCCGGTGGACGACGAGTTCGCCAAGACGGCCTCCGAGTTCGACACGCTGGCCGAGCTGCGCGAGGACCTGCGCACCAAGCTGGGCGAGCTGAAGACGGCGGAGGTGCAGCACCTGCTGCGTGACCTGGTGCTGGCCAAGGTCGTGGAGACCGTCGAGGTCGACCTGCCCGACCGGATGGTCGACGAGGAGACCGAGGATCGCGTCCATCGGTCCGTGCAGCGGCTCGAACAGGCCGGGGTGACCCTCGAGCAGGCGCTGGAGGCCGAGGGGTTCGACGAGCTCCGCTTCCGGTCCGACACCCGCGCGCACGCCACGCGCGCCCTGAAGGCCGACCTGATCCTGGAGGCCGTCGCCCGGCAGGAGGACATCGAGGTCACGGCCGAGGACCTCGACCGGGAGATCGCCGCCACGGCCCGCCAGCTGGGACGGGACCCCAAGGAAGTGGCCAAGCTCCTGGAGCGCTCCGGGCAAATCGCCTCGCTGGCCGGTGATATCATCCGCTCCAAGGCCCTCGACTTCCTGGTGGAATCGGCCGATGTGACTTCCGAGGATTCGTCGCCGGCCACCGGCGGCGAGGAGAAACAACAGGAGGAAGCAGAGGAGCCGGAATCGGCGCCCGAGCCCACCCAGAGCCAAGGGGACCAAGAATGAACGAACGCAACTACCTCGTGCCCATCGTGATCGAGCAGACGAACCGCGGCGAGCGGTCGTTCGACATCTACTCGCGGCTGCTCAAGG
The DNA here is from genome assembly GCA_963763475.1 of uncultured Actinomycetes bacterium. Lineage (GTDB taxonomy): Bacteria > Actinomycetota > Thermoleophilia > Gaiellales > Gaiellaceae > AC-32. The sequence goes on from CAVXOR010000001.1 coordinate 26,813, forward strand.
ACCGGATCGTGTTCCTGGGAACGCCGATCGACGACAACGTGGCGAACCTGATCATGGCCCAGCTCCTGCACCTGGAGAGCGAGGACCCGGACAAGGACATCAGCCTGTACATCAACTCGCCTGGCGGCGAGATCACCGGCCTGTTCGCGGTGTACGACACTATGAAGTTCATCAAGTGCGAGGTCTCGACGGTGGTCATGGGCCAGGCGGCCTCGGCCGCGGCCGTGCTGCTGGCCTCCGGAGCCCGGGGCAAGCGCTACGCGCTCCCGCACTCGCGCGTCCTGATCCACCAGCCGCACGGTGGCGCTCAGGGCCAGGCGGTCGACATCGAGATCCAGGCCAAGGAGATCCTCCGCTACCGGCAGCTGCTCGACGAGATCCTGTCCGAGCACACCGGGCAGACGCTCGAGAAGATCAAGCAGGACACCGACCGCGACTTCATCATGACCGCGGAGCAGGCGAAGGAATACGGGATCATCGACGAGATCTTCGCCACCCGAAAGGCCGAGGCGAAGCTGGCGGCGGCCGCGACGGGTTCGTAGACTGTCGCGACTCGGAAAGAGGGAACACCTTGGGAGGGGTGACGACGGGGCGTGAGTAGGCTCGGCGATTCCGATCTGCTCAAGTGTTCGTTCTGCGGCAAGTCGCAGAAGCAGGTGAAGAAGCTCATCGCTGGTCCGGGCGTCTACATCTGCGACGAGTGCATCGACCTGTGCAACGAGATCATCGAGGAGGAGCTCGCCGAGACCTCCGAGCTGAAGGTCGAGGAGCTTCCCAAGCCCGTCGAGATCTTCGACTTCCTGAACGACTACGTGATCGGGCAGGAGCAGGCGAAGAAGGTCCTGTCGGTCGCGGTCTACAACCACTACAAGCGGATCCGCGTCGGCGCGGTCGCGGACGATGTCGAGCTCCAGAAGTCGAACATCTGCCTGATCGGCCCAACGGGCTGCGGCAAGACGTACCTGGCGCAAACACTCGCCAAGATGCTGAACGTCCCGTTCGCCATCGCCGACGCCACGGCGCTCACCGAGGCCGGCTACGTCGGCGAGGACGTCGAGAACATCCTGCTGAAGCTGATCCAGGCGGCCGACTACGACGTGAAGAAGGCCGAGACCGGGATCATCTACATCGACGAGGTCGACAAGATCGCCCGGAAGAGCGAGAACCCGTCGATCACGCGGGACGTCTCCGGCGAGGGTGTGCAGCAGGCGTTGCTGAAGATCCTCGAGGGGACCACGGCGTCGGTGCCCCCGCAGGGAGGCCGCAAGCACCCGCACCAGGAGTTCATCCAGATCGACACCACGAACATCCTGTTCATCTGCGGCGGGGCGTTCGCGGGTCTGGAGAAGATCATCGAGGGCCGCATCGGCCGCAAGGGCGTCGGATTCGGCGCCGACGTCCGCAGGCTCGAGGAGAAGGACCTGGGCGAGGTCTTCTCGCACGTGCTTCCCGAGGACCTGCTGAAGTACGGGCTGATCCCCGAGTTCGTGGGCCGGCTGCCGGTGATCACCTACGTCCACAACCTGGACCGGCAGGCGCTCATCGACATCCTCACGACGCCCAAGAACGCGCTGGTCAAGCAGTACCAGAAGTTCTTCGAGTTCGACGGCGTCGAGCTCGAGTTCGACGAGGCCGCGCTGGGCGCGATCGCCGATCAGGCCATCCTGCGCTCCACCGGCGCCCGCGGGCTGCGCGCCATCCTCGAAGAGGTGCTGCTGAACGTGATGTACGAGCTGCCCTCCAGCAAGGACATCACCAAGTGCGTGATCGACGAGGGCGTGGTGCTCAACAAGGTGAACCCGACGCTCGTGCGCGGGCCCAAGGCGACCAAGCAGCCCAAGGAACGCTCGGCGTAAGCCACCCCCGCGGGACCCCCCGGTGCGCGTCCAGCGCCACCCGGGCTTGACGGATACCCCGCGATCGCGGAATGCTCGGCAGATCGGCTTCGCGGCGACGGCCGCGCGACGAGGGGGGGAAGCCATGCGAGCCAGTCGCCACATCGCTTCGACCGCAATGGCGTTGGTGCTGTCGGTCGTGCTCACGGCCGGATTCCAGCCGGCAGGCCGGGGCCAGCGCGGGGACGCCACACCGGCCATCGACTGGTCGCCCTGTCACCGCAATCTGGGATTCCCCTTCGAGTGCGCGCGCGTGCGGGTTCCGCTCGACTACAGCGATCCGGGCGGCGCGACGATCTCGCTCGCGCTGGCCAGGCTCCCGGCCTCCGACCCGGCGCACCGGATCGGGTCCCTCTTCGTCAACCCCGGGGGCCCCGGGGGATCGGGCGTCGACGTCGTGCTGGCGGCGGGGCCCTATCTCTACGGCGGCGCCGTTCAGGCGCAGTTCGACATCGTGGGGTTCGACCCCAGGGGCATCATGCGCAGCTCCGGGTTGCAGTGCTTCGACGACCCGTCGCAGTGGGAGCCGATGTTCCTCCCGTACTCGTTCCCGTACACGCACCATCAGGAACGGGTCTGGCGACGGGCCGACCAGTACCTCGTGGACGCCTGCGTCGCGCGCGCGGGGCCGATCCTCGACCACATGTCGACGGCCGACGTCGCGCGGGACATGGACCAGCTGCGGGCCGCGGTCGGCGACGACCAACTGACGTACCTGGGCGTGTCGTACGGCTCCTTCTTGGGTGTCACGTACGCCAACATGTTCCCGGACCGGGTCCGGGCCGTGATCGTGGACGGCGTGCTCGATCCGATCGCGTGGACGACGGGCGTCGACGGCGAGCGGCACACCGTTCCGTTCTCGACGCGGTTGCGAAGCGACATGGGCGCGCAGGCGACGCTCGACCAGTTCTTCACTCTTTGCGACGCGGGCGGGCGGCGATGCGCGTTCGCCCCGCACTCATCCGATCGCTTCGCCCGCCTGGCGAAGAAGCTCAAGAAGGGTCCGATCATCGTCATCGACCCTTCGGGCCAACGGTTCCATTTCCGCTATCAGGACCTGATCGGCAACGCCCTGAACGCGTTGTACGACTCGTTCTCGTGGCGGCGCCTCGCGCGGTTCCTGGCCGCCGTCGAGTCGCAGGCGAGCCCGGCCCAGCTCGGGAGGGCGCTCGACGCACTGCACAGCCGCGAGGGCGCCCCCGCCGCCGACGCGCGTCGATACCCCAACTTCTTCGAGGGATTTCCCGGGGTCGCGTGCTCGGACTCGGACAACCCCGTGTCGTACGACGCGTGGCACGACCAGGGTGTCCTCGCGGACGAGCGCTTCGGGTACTTCGGACGCCCGTGGACGTGGGTCACCAGCATCTGCGCGCGGTGGCCGGGGTTCGACGAAGCCCGGTACATGGGCCCGTTCGACGCCAGGACCGCCAACCCCGTCCTGGTGGTCGGGAACCTGTACGACCCGGCCACCCGGTATCAGGGAGCCCAGATCGTCCACCAGCTGCTGCCGAAGTCGGCGCTGCTGACCGTGCACGGCTGGGGGCACACGTCGCTGTTCCTGTCCAGGTGCGCCGACCGCGTCTCGGTCGCGTATCTCCTGCGGGGCGCGACGCCGGCCCCCGGGAAGGTGTGCAACCAGGACCAGGTGCCGTTCACGCGGCCGGCGGGGTTGGCTCCCGCGGACAGGCACCGTGCCGCGGTGATCGGCAGTCTGCTTCCCTGGGAGCGGGGGCGCTCCGGGTCCGGCTAGGGCTGGTCGGCAGCCGGTTCCGCGCCGCTACGTGCCGCGCATCAGGTACAGGGTGCGCTCCGAGCCCTTGATCAGCTCGCTTCGCTGCACGTCGAACACGGGCTCGAAGGCGCGCTCGAACCCTTCCTGGGTGTAGTCGGGGAAGATGTCCTCGCGGCTCGCCAGCAGCACGCCCACCTTGGGGTCGGACTTGGGAACGAACTCGATCGCCAGCCACGTGCAGAGTCCGCGGAACGTCGCGGCCACCTGGGCGAGCGGGACGTTGTTCCCGATCGCCAGGTGGTGCACCAGCGCCAGCGCGAACGCCATGTCGGCGGGCCCGCGCTCCTTCAGCGAGGCACGTTCCCGGTTGTCCCACCCGATCGACGGGCTGGGGTTGGTGAGGTCCATGACCAGGGGCAGCAGGTTGCGCTGGCCCTTCGCGACGACCTCGCGGTAGTTCACCTCGACGCAGCCCGGGTCGACGTCGAAGCACACCGTCGGGATGCCCTGCTCGCTGGCGATGCGGCTGAACGGACCGGTGTTGCCGCCCAGGTCCCACACGGACGCGGGCGCGGCCGCCTTGAGGTACTCCTCGACCAGCGCGCGCTTGTGGTCGGCGGCTTCGGACGAGTAGTGGTCGGCCTCGCCGTAGTAGCCCGACCACGTGGTGCCGCCCGGATCCCACGAGAGTTTGCGCACGCCGGATTCGAGGCTGGACAGCACGCCGCGGAACGCCTGGAGGTTGAAACCGCCACGCTTCCGGTCGGCCGTGCCCGCCTGCGCGTCGCCGGAGTGCTTCGTCTGGCTCTTGGCGTTGCGCCCGTCGCTGAAGAGCGACATGTGCGTGTGCATGCCCGAGCCGTTCTCGCCGAAGATCGGCTTCGGCATGAACGTCGCGTGGAAGCCGGCCTTCTTGGCGACCTCCTTCACGATCAGCCGGTAGGTGACGGTGTGGTCGGCCATCGCCAGCGCCGGCGCGTAGCGCATGTCGATCTCGTGCTGCGAGGGGCCGACCTCGTGGTGGACGTACTCGATCGGGATCCCGACCGTCTCGAGGGCGCGGACGGTCTCCTGGCGCAGCTCGCTGGCGGCGTCCATCGTGGTCATCGCGAAGTAGCCGCCCTCGTCCAGCGTCTCGGTGCCCTTGTCGTCCTCGAAGAGGAAGTACTCGAGCTCCGGGCCGACGTTGAAGGTGTCGAACCCGGCCTCGGTCATCCGCTCGAGCGCGCGACGCAGGACGTAGCGCGGGTCGCCCTCGTAAGGCTGGCCGTCGGGCGTGACGACGTCGCAGATCATCCGCGCGACCCTGGTCTCGCCCTCCTTCCACGGCATCGGCGTGAACGTCTCCGGGTCGGGGATCGCGACCATGTCCGACTCTTCGATCGCGTTGAAACCGGTGATCGACGAGCCGTCGAAGCCCATCCCGTCGTCGAGGGCAGCTTCGATCTCGCTGGGCGTCACCGCGAAGCTCTTCAGGTGCCCCTCGATGTCGGTGAACCAGAGCAGCAGGAACTCGATCCCCTCGTCCTCGATCCGGCGGAGGACGCGCTTCCGCGCCTCCGGATCGCTCGTCGCCCTCGGCTTGCTCTCGACCTGCGCCACGCTCACTCCTCTCTGAAATACGAAAGCCCCGGACGCGAACCGCGCCCGAGGCCACCTCGCCTCGCGAACGCGGTCAGTCTACAACAGCGGCGGGGAGCTCCTCGAGCTCCGGCTCGCGGCCATGGTGGACGATCGCGCGGCCGAACAGCCCGAGCGCCGGCGCGATCGCGAGGGCGCCCACGGTGAGCGCGGCGCGAATGCCGCGGACGTTGCCGATCCAGCCCAGCACCGGGCCGCCGCCGGCCTGCCCGACCGCGTTCGCCTGGCCGGTCAGCGAGAGCACGGTCGCCCGCACGCTCGAGTCGGTGATCTGCTGGTTGAGCCACGTGTCCCAGAGTGGCCCTGCCATGTTGCGAGCGAAGAAGACGCCCAGCAGGCCCGCGATTGCGAGCCACACGGAGCCGGTCAGGGCGAACACGAGCATCGCGACCAGCTCCATCAGCACGAACGCGAAGATGAACTGCGCGACCGTCTGGCGACCGCCACGCTCGACGCGCTTGATCAGGCTGCCGATCGCGGCGACGTTGAGGATCATCCCGGCGAGCCAGAAGCTCCCGAACCAGACGACCGGGTCGAGGTGGCCGATCGCGGGTAGCCCAACGTCGCGCAGGAAGTGCGCCTCCTTCAAGCGGTCGAATGCCTCCGCCGAGGCGCCCATGAAGAGCTCGGCGCCGATCAGGAGCACGATCACGGGCGCGGCCCAGGCGTAGCGCACGCCGGCCGTCGCGGTCGTGCGGAGCTCTGAGAGCGCGGAGCCGCGCTCGTGTCGCGGCCGGCGCCGGAAGCCGGTCTCCGGCATGAACGCGATCGCCGCCAGCCCGCAGGCGATCGTGAACACTCCGCCGAGGATCACGCCGGCCCGCAGCGAGACGACGCCGACCGCAACCTGGAGCAGCAGCCCGACGATGGCGCCGGCCTGGCCGTAGCGCGCACCGCGCAGGAAGACGGTTGCGACGTTCTCCACTCCCACCTCGTCGGTGATCCAGGCCTCCTCGGCGCCGCTCGTGAAGGTGTACGCCAGGCCCCAGGCGGCCCAGAGCGCAATGATCAGCCAGGGCGCCGAGACGAGCCCGACCGCAACCCAGGCGACCCCCGTGCCGAGGTAGCCGATCACGAGCGAGAGCCGGCGGCTGTAGGTGTCGGCGACGACACCGGTCGGGATCTCGAACAGGAAGACCGCGCCCTCCATGGCCGTCCCCATCAGCACGAGCTGGAGCGGCGAGAGGTGCAGCTCGCTGACGAGGTACACGGACATCACGACCCAGGTGGGCAGGTGCAGGCCGAAGCTCAGGCCGTAATAGACCGTGGTTGCCGGCAGCCGCCTCAGACCGGCCCCCGCACGAGGATCGGCCCGTCGCGCTCGATGTAGCCGAGCTTCGCCTTCTGCCGCCGCAGACCCGTGTTCGAGACGCCGGTGGTCGTGACGAGCTCGTCGTACCCGTGCTCGGCCGCCCACGCGGTCTGCGCGCGGCCGAGGGCGGTCGCGAGGCCGCGGCGGCGGTGCTCGGGCAGGACGCCGGTGAAGCCGTGCTCGAGCTTCGTCGCGTCGCCCATGGTGCTCAACGTCGCGTAGCCGACGACCGCCCCGTTCTCGATCGCAACGTGGGCGGCAGCGGCTCCGACGAGCTCGGCCTCCACCCAGTCGTCGAACGCGCGGGCCTCGGCCGCGCCGGCGGTGGGCATGTCGGGCACGGCGGCGACGGAGACGGCGTAGGCCCCGACGCGATGCTCTTCTCCGAGCTCGTAGATCCCTTCCGGGATGGCTCCCTCCCCCGGAACCACCCGGCGCGTCAGCTCGACCTCGCGTCCCACCTCCTGAAAGCCACGACCGGAAGCGAAGAGCAACGAATCGTCGTCACTGGGCTGCACGTACCCCCAGGCCGAGACGTGGCCCAGCTCGCGAGCCGCCACACCACCACCTGCTTCGACCAGGGCGGTGCCGATGCCGCTGCGCCGGCGCTCGGGCAGCACGCGCACCATTAGATAGGCGCTGCCGACCACGCTCGAATGGCTGACGTAGGCGTACCCGCCGTCGGGATCGAGCAGGAGGCGCTCCCGCACGGCGCGGAGCTGCTCGATCGTCGGCGACACCTCTTCGACCGCGCCGGCGATGCGCGCGCAGAGCTCGAGGTCGGCGTCGTCGGCGACCGGACGAATCATCCCGACCGCTTCAGCTTCCCGTGCTTCTTCGCGTAGCGCTCGCCCGTGCGGAAGGTCCAGAGCCCGAGCGGCACCGACACGGCGCCAATCACGAGCAGCGCCCAGATCTCACGCCACAGGTCGGTTATGCCGGCCCCGTTGATGATCGCGGCTCGACAGCCGCGCAGCGCATACGTGGCGGGCGAGATCTTCGCGAGCCACTGCATCCATTCAGGCAGCACCGAGACCGGGTAGTAGACGCCCGAGACGACCAGCAGCAGTCCTTGCGCGACGAAGCCGAGCTGCGTGCCCTTCTCCGGCGAGATCAGCGGCAGGACGGCGGTCATCATCCCGATCCCGATGAACGAGATCGAGGCCACGACCAGCAGCACGAGCGCCGCGACGTAGTCGGCGTCCGGCAGGTGCAGGCTGAAGAACGCCGCCACCACGCCGAAGAGCAGGATCGCGCGCACGACGCCGTAGCCGATCGCGAACAGGCCCATCCCGAACAGGTGCACCGGGCGCGAAAGCGGCGCCATGAAGGTGTACTCGATCGTCCCCTCCCAGCGCTCCCAGGCGACGGTCTCGGTGAGGATCTCGAAGATGATCCCGAGGTAGGCCCAGATCACGGCGCCGACCAGCAGGATCGTCGTCACCTTCTCGACGTCGATCTTCCCGCCCACGGCCGGGATGCCCTTGGCGATGAAGACGATCGTGAGCGTGTTCGCGACCGTCCAGAGGAAGAACGCGACGTCCCACCAGATGTAGCGCTTGACCAGGTAGATGTTGCGCTCGATCACGCCGCTGAGCCCGACGAGCTCGTGGCGCAGGGCCAGGTTCATGGTTCGCATCTAGTCCTCACCTCCGTCGCCGTTCTCGAAGGCATGGCCGCTCGCGGCAAAGAACGCCTCCTCCAGCGTGGTCGAGTCGTACCGGGCCTTCAGCTCGTCGGCCGGCTCCAGGCAGAGCAGCTGGCCGTTGTCGAGGATCCCGACGCGGTCGGCGAGGGTCTCGGCCTCGGCCAGGTCGTGCGTGCAGAGCAGGACGGTCGCGTCGTGCTCGGCCCGCACCTCGCGGATGAACTCCTGCACCTCCTGCTTGGAGCGCGGGTCGAGGCCGGTGGTCGGCTCGTCGAGCAGCAGCAGGATCGGCGCCGTCAGCAGCGCGCGGGCGAGCGCGACCTTCTGCTGCATCCCGCGCGAGAGGTTCTCCATCGGCTCGGTCCGGCGGTCGGCGGGGAAGCCGACGCGGGTCAGGATCTCCGGGATCTTGTCCTTGGTCTCGTGCGGCCGCAGGCCGTAGAAGCGCGCGGCGTAGCTGAGGTTCTCGATCGCGCTCATCTTCTTGAAGAAGCTCGCCTCGACCGAGACGCGGTTGACCATCCGGCGCACCGCGCGGGTGTCCTTGAACGCGTCGTGGCCGAAGACCGTCGCGGTGCCGCCGTCCGGGAGCAGCAGGGTCGAGAGCAGGCGGACCAGCGTCGACTTGCCCGAGCCGTTCGGGCCCAGGATGGCGACGCACTCGCCCCGCTCGATCTCGAACTCGAGGCCCCGAAGCGCGGCCACGCGGCGTTTGCCACGGCCGTCGCGGCGGGTGAACTCCTTGCGCAGGTTGTGGACTTCTAGGGCTTTCATGGTCGCTCCAACTCGACGGGACACGGACAGTGCGCACTCGCCGAAAGCAGGCGGTGCGCGCGGAAACCGGAGTCAGCCGAGGAGCAACATCGCCTGTCGAGGGTACCTACGGCCACGGACGAGGGCAAGCAGTGGGCTTCAAGTGGGCGCACCGCCTGCCGATAGAGGGCCAGAGCCGCCGTGACGTATGACGAGACCTGGGACGCCGGTCCCTCCCGCCGCTTGCCCCTCGCCGCGATCGCGGTGGTCCTTGCCGCCGTCGCGCTCGGCGCCTCGACGTTCGTGCTCTACCACCAGTCTCGCGTGCTCGCCTCCGAGCGATCCGCGCGCCGGGCCGAGATCGGAGGGCTGCAGAAGCAGCTCACGCTGCTGCAGTCCCGCGGCGTCTCGCTCGCCGGCCGGCTCGGTACGGCCGAGAAGACGCTGCAACGGCGGGACCGCGGGATCGCACCGCTGGCCTCGCGTGTCCTGAAGAGCGTTTTCACCGTCGAGACCGACTGGGGGCTCGGCAGCGGGTTCATCGCCTGGAGCGACGGCGAGGCGAGCTACCTGCTGACGGCGAACCACGTCGTCGACGGGCAGCTGACCGGCGACATCACCGTCGAGCGCAAGGGCGGTTCGTGGAGCGGCGAGCTGACCGCGGTCGACCCGAAGCACGACCTGGCAGTGATCAGGATCAGCGCGAGGCCGGCCGGCGCCCGACCGCTCTGGCAGACGCCGCGCGCGAAGCCGCCGCGAGCCGGCGACCAGCTGCTCCTGCTCGGCAGCCCGTACGGGCTCTACGGGACGGTCACGACGGGAATCGTCAGCCGCGTCACTGCCCGCGCGATCCAGACGGACGCTGCGGCCAACCCTGGCAACTCCGGTGGGCCAGCGCTCGACCGGAACGGCAACGTCGTGGGCGTGCTCGTCGCAGGCGGCGGCGAGAACATCAACTTCGCGGTGCCGATCCGGCTCGCCTGCGCAAAGCTGCGGGCCTGCTAGACGCCGTCCGCGTCTTTCGCTAGGTTGCGTCCAGCGTTCGCCGCCGAAGGCGGGCGCAGAGGCATTGGGGCCTCACGACCAAGCGTCGTGGGCCCTTTTTTGTTGGTCCGAGACCCGGGAGGAACAGGATGAAGTTCAAGCTCGAGTACATCTGGCTGGACGGCTACGAGCCCGTCCCGAACCTGCGCAGCAAGACGAAGATCGTCGACTTCGAGGCGGAGCCGACCCTCGACCAGCTGCCACTGTGGAACTTCGACGGCAGCTCGACCCGCCAGGCCGACGGTTCCAGCTCGGACTGCTTCCTGAAGCCGGTCGCGCTCTTTCCCGACCCCGCCCGCAACCGCGGCCACCTGGTCATGTGCGAGGTGCTGCTGCCGGACGGAACGCCACACCCGTCGAACAGCCGCAGCTCGATCCCGGACGACCCCGACGCGTGGTTCGGCTTCGAGCAGGAGTACTTCCTCTACCAGGAAGGCTCCCCGCTCGGGTTCCCGAAGGAGGGGTTCCCCGCACCGCAGGGCGAGTACTACACCGGCGTCGGCTTCAAGAACGTCGGCGACATCGCCCGCCAGATCGTCGACGAGCACATCGACCTCTGCATCGAGGCCGGGATCGCGATCGAGGGCGTCAACGCCGAGGTCGCGAAGGGGCAGTGGGAGTTCCAGATCTTCGGCAAGGGCGCCAGGCGTGCCGCCGACGAGCTCTGGATCGCCCGCTACCTGATGCTCCGGCTCTGCGAGCGCTACGGCGTGGACGTCAACTTCCATCCGAAGCCGCTCGGCGCCGACGTCGACTGGAACGGCTCCGGGATGCACACGAACTTCTCGACGAAGCACATGCGAGAGAGCGGCGGCGAGGAGTACTTCACGGCGCTGATGGATGCGTTCTCGGAGGCGCGCGACGAGCACATCGAGTGCTACGGCCCCGACAACGACCTGCGCCTAACGGGCCTGCACGAGACCGCGGCGATCGGCGACTTCACGTACGGCGTCGCGGATCGCGGCGCGTCGATCCGCATCCCGCACAGCTTCGTCAACAGCGGCCACCGCGGCTATCTCGAGGATCGCCGGCCGAACTCGCTGGCCGATCCGTACCGCATCACCGGCCGGATCCTGCAGACGATCGAGTCGGTCACCGCGCAGGCGCTGATCGAGGACGCGTTCGCGGCCTAGCGGTGCGCTTGGAGGTGCGCGACCTTCGGCCGGGCGACTGGCCGGAGGTCGCGCGCATCTACGCGGAGGGGATCGTGACCGGGAACGCGACCTTCGAGACCGAGGTGCCGTCGTGGGAGGCCTGGGACGCGGCGCATCTGACCGAACACCGCTTCGTCGCAGTGCGAGACGGGCGCGTCGTCGGCTGGATCGCGCTCGCCCCGGTCTCGTCGCGCTGCTGCTACGCCGGCGTCGCCGAGATCAGCGCGTACGTCGGAGAGGAGGGGCGCGGCCAGGGCGTGGGCAGCGAGTTGCTCGCGACGGCGATCCAGAGCTCGGAGCGGGCCGGCCTCTGGACGCTGCAGACGGGAGTCTTCCCCGAGAACGAGCCGAGCCTCGGCCTGTTGCGGCGGTTCGGCTTCCGCGTGCTCGGCACGCAGGAACGAATCGGACGGCTGCACGGCGTGTGGCGTGACGTGGTCCTGCTCGAGCGACGTAGCGAGGTGGTGACATGACGAAGGTGGAGGCGGTCGTCCTGCGCGAGCGGGTCGAGATCGTGATCGACGCGGTCGAGGAGCAGACCGGCCACGTCGGGGTGACGGTTGTGGAGGCCGTCGGGCACGGACGCGAGCGCGGGATCACGCACGAGTACCGCGGCCGGGTGTTCGAGTCGCGCTTCCTGCCCAAGGCACTGCTCACGTTCGTGGTGACCGACGAGCTCGCCGCGGAGGTCGCGGAGACGGTCGCCGACGCGGCGCGCAGCGGCAACGAGAACGGCGACGGGCTCGTCTGGACGACCCCGGTCGCACACGTCACGCACCACCGAACGGGACGGCCACTGGAGGAGGCGGCATGAGCAACTCCCAGCTGCTGATCGCCGCGAACACGATCTGGGTCGTGGTTGCGGCGATTCTCGTGATGTTCATGCAGGCGGGCTTCGCCTTCCTCGAGGCGGGACTGACGCGGATGAAGAACGCCGCGCACATCGCGGGCAAGAACGTGCTCATCTTCGGCGTCTGCTCGCTGGTCTACTGGGCCGTCGGCTTCGGGATCGCCTTCGGCGACGGCAACCGGCTGATCGGCACGAGCGGCTTCGCGCCCTCGGTCGACTCGCTGCTCGCGGTCGGCCAGGCGCCGTTCTCCTTCTTCACCACCGTGCCCGGCGCAGCCGGCTACCTGTTCGAGGTCGTGTTCGCCGGGGTCTCGCTGGCGATCGTCTGGGGCGCGATGGCCGAGCGCGCCAAGCTGTGGGTCTACTTCGTCTTCGGCGCGGCCTTCACGCTGATCTACTCGGTCACCTCGCACTGGGTCTGGGGCGGAGGCTGGCTGTTCGGGCTCGGGATGCAGGACTTCGCCGGCTCGACGGTCGTGCACTACCAGGGGGCGCTCGCCGCGCTGGCCGGCGCGCTGCTGCTCGGCCCCCGGATCGGCAAGTTCGAGGGCGGCCGCGGGAACGCGATTCCCGGCCACAACATCCCCTACGCCGTGCTCGGGACGATCATCCTCTGGTTCGGCTGGTTCGGCTTCAACCCCGGCTCGACGTTGGGCGTCGTGACGGGCGACAAGGTCGGCTTCTTCGCCTACGTGGCGCTGACGACCAACCTCGCGGCCGCGGCCGGGGCGGTCAGCGGCGCGCTCACCGCCTGGCTCGTGCTGCGCAAGCCGGACATCTCGATGATGCTCAACGGCGTGCTCGCCGCGCTCGTCGCCGTCACCGCCGCGTCCGGTTTCGTCGCCCCCTGGGCGGCCGTCGTGATCGGGCTCGTGTCGGGCGTGATCGCAGTCGTCGGCGTGCTCTGTGTCGAGCGGATCGGGATCGACGACCCGATCGGCGCGGTCGCCGTCCACGGCGTCTCGGGCGTCTGGGGCACGCTCGCCACCGGCCTGTTCGCGGTGCCGTCGCTGGCGGCGACGCTGAAGACCGGCTCGGGCGGCTTCGTCTACACGGGCTCGCTGCACCAGATCTGGGTGCAGCTGCTCGGCCTGGCCGCGGTCGGCGCCTTCACCTTCAGCGCTTCGTTCGCCTGCCTCTGGTCGCTGAAGCGCCTGTGGGGCATCCGCGTCGAGGAGGAGACCGAGACCGCCGGCCTCGACGTCAGCGAGCACGGGATGTGGGGCTACCCCGAGTTCTACATCCCGGTCCCCGGTGGCTGGAACCAGTCGCTCCAACACCTGCAGCACGCAGGGATGGCAGGTGAGCCAGTCGACCTGCCGGCTTCGGCCCCCGTCGAGCCGGAGGCCGAAGCCGCTTAGCGATGAGCCTCTGTTACTGACCGCCGCCTAAGGCAGGTAGTAGTTCGGGTTCGGCAGCTTGAACGTCTTGTCCGCGAAGCCGTTCAGGAGATCGCTGAACTGGTCGCCGAAGTTGGCCACGATCTCGTAGCCCTGCGACTCGATGTAAGCCCGCGTTCCCGACTTGTACTGAATGGTCGGGCAAGATCTGCCCGCGGCGATGGACGGCCCACAGAACTCCGGCTTGTTCAGGTAAGCCGGGTACGAGCCGACCGCCGGCTTGGTGAAGAGGCCGTCGGCGAAGTTGGGCTGGCCGGCCAGACCGTGGCCTGAGTCGATCGGCGTGGCCGTCTGGTAGTTGGCGTCGACCTCCGGGATGGTCTTCCCGGAGATGGTCACGGTCGTGAGATCCGACAATCCGGCGGCGCCGTCGTTGATCAGGTTCGCGATCGTCGCGGCGTGCTGCGAGTCGCCACGCCCCGTGAGCCAGAAGATCGCGTAGCCCAGCGCCTTGGCGTGGCTGACCAGGTCGACCATCCCCGGCGTCGCCGGGAACGCGTTTCCGGTGAACGTGCTGCCGGTCAGGCCGACGAACTGCGCATTCGTGGTCGGGTTGAAGTCCCAGTTGCTGTAGAGCTCGTAGTTCCAGGTGGTCAGCGTCGTGTCGTCGACGTCCAGCACGATCGCCCGATGCGCCACCTTCGAACGCGCGGCGAGCCAGTGGTCGCCTTTGTCGGCCACCGAACGCGCTTCGTCCGCGTAGTTGCTGCCCAGGTTCAGCGCGGCGTCCCAGCTCCCGCCGGGCCCTGTCGTGGCGGTCGGAGCGCCGTAGTAGTTCTTGGCCCACGCGCGAGCGACGTCGACGTTCGTCATCTGCGACTCGGACTTCGGCGTGAAGCCGAGGTCTGCGGGCTGCAGCCCCGCGACCGCGACTGCCGCCGCTGCCGCGGCCACCGCGAGCACAAGCCCAAGACCGATTCCCAGCCACAGCGAACGCCGCGGCCGCGGAAGACCCTTCATGTGAATCCCTCCTTGGTTGACTCCCCTAGTCCCTCGTCGAGGACTTTATATCGTGAAGCGCTCCATCTTGCGGTCCGGGGGTTTCGGGCAGGGTAGGGAGGTGCGCTACCAGTTCGTCGACTGCCGCTGGGAGCTCGGCTCGCCCGGACGCGGGCGTGAGCTCTACCTGGCCGGGCACATTCCGGGCGCGTCGTTCCTCGACGTGGACGAGGACCTGGCCGGGCCGCCAGGGCCCGGCGGGCGGCATCCGCTTCCGGATCCCGACGCGTTCGTTCGCGCCGCTTCGCAGGCCGGGATCGGCGAAGGCGTCTTCGTCGTCGCCTACGGGAACATGGGCGGCGCCGAGCGGCTCTGGTGGCTGCTGCGCCATTTCGGCCACGACGACTGCGCCGTGCTCGAGCTCGAAGGGCTGGCTCGGGGCGCTGCGCTCCGGTGAGGAGCAGGTGGAGCCGGCCGAGCTCTCCCCGCGCGAGCGCCGAGACGACACGATCGAGTCGGACGAGCTTGCACAGCGGCTCGACGAGCTCGTGATCGTCGACGCGCGGCAGCCCGAGCGCTTCCGCGGCGAGCCGAACCCGATCGACAGGCAGCCCGGCCGGATCCCCGGAGCCCGCAACGCGTCCTGGGACGAGCCGCTACCGGAGCTGCCCGAGGGAGAGCTCGTCGCCTACTGCGGCTCCGGCGTGACGTCCTGCGTCACGCTCCACCGCCTGTTCCTCGGCGGTCGGGAAGGCAAGCTCTACCCGGGCTCGTGGAGCGAGTGGGAGCAGCTCGGGCTGCCCGTCACGCGAGGCTGAAGGTGACGCTGACGGTCGCTTGCACCTCCTGCGTGCCTGGCTCGACCGGCGTGGCCGAGTCGTCGGCCGCTTTCGCAGAGAACAGCGGCAGCGGCTGGACGCCGGGCGATTCGTCGATCTTCTGCACGGCTCCGAGGCTCGCTGCGGCCTCGCCCGCGAGGGTCGCGGCCTTGTCACGCGCGTCGGCGAACGCAGCCTTCAGCGCGTTGCGGTAGAGCAGGCTGCGGTCGGACCGGTCGAAGCTCGGGCCGGAGGTCTCGGTGGCCCCGGCCGCCACTGCGGCGTCGAGGATCGCTCCCGCGCGCGCAATCGAGACCACCTTCACCTGCACCGAGCTGTGCGCGGTGAAGCCGTTCTGCCGCCCCCGGTCGTCCCAGCGCGGAGAGACGGTGACGTCGGTGGTCTGCAGGTCCGTCCTGGCCACGCCGGCGGCGCGCAGGGCCTCGATCACGTTCTCTGTCTTGCCGGCGTTCGCGGCCAGCGCGGCGTGAGCCGTCGAAGCGTCGCTGCTCACACCCACGGACAACCCGGCCCGATTCGGCACGGACTCGACCGTGCCGCTGCCGATCACCGTGACGGTGCGGCCCGAGGGGGACGAGCCGCGCGCGAAGTCGGGCCTGCCCACCCCCACGAACGCGACGGCCACCGCCAGCGCGGATCCGATCACTGCGATCTTGACGAGCTTCATCGTTCCTCCCGGTTCGGGTTCGCGGGAGGTACGCCGCCGCCCTAGGCGGACGTCACGTCAGGCGGTCGCGGCCGAGGAGGCGGAGTCGCCGAGGCCGGTCAGGTACGGCTGCCAGCGGTTGGGGATCTTCGGCGTGGCGAGGTGGATAAAGAGCACCGGCGCCGGCGCGCGGGGCGGCCTGCGCAGCGTCATCTCGATCTCGTCGGGCAGGCGGTTGCCCTTGCGCATGTTGCAGGGGGCGCACGAGGTGACGACGTTCTCCCAGACCGAGTCGCCGCCTCTCGAGCGCGGGACGACGTGGTCGAGCGTCAACCGCCCGTTGGTGGTGCCGCAGTACATGCAGCGCCAGCCGTCGCGGGCGAACAGCGCGCGCCGGGAGATCTTGCGCTGCAGCGTCCGGGGCACGCGCACGTACTGGACGAGCCGGATCACGTGGGGCCACGGGAAGGCGCCGGTTGCCGATCTGAGCGGCTGGTCGAGCTCCTCGATCACCTCGGCCTTGCCCTTGAACACGAGCACGTGGGCACGGCGAACGGTGGTGACGTTCAGCGGTTCATAACTAGCGTTCAAGACCAGAACCTGCTGCATGGCGCCGAATTTAGCAGCCAGCGTGCAGGACTCGGCCGCAGGCCGAGTGCTCTGCGCGGGTTAGCCCGTAGGGCGTTTCAGCGCGACATGGCGCGCTCGACGGCTTCCGCTTCCTCCGGCGAGAGGGCGATCGAGGCGCGGCCGCGGTCGAGCTCCTTCATGTAGATCCGCGCGTAGTCGCGGCCCTGGATCGCGGTCACGACGACTCCCGTGCGCGCCGAGTCGAGCACCGCCAGCGACGCCGACTGGTGCCCGCCGGTGTTCTCGTAGGCGTCGTAGCGGACGATCGAGGTGTTCGTGACCGAGGCGTCCACGCGCCGGTCGACCCGGGCGAGGCCGGCGGCGATCTCGTCCACCGCCCGGTGCAGGTCGTCGATCCGGCCCTGCAGCGAGACGGCGAAGTCGACCAGATCGGTCTTGCCGTCCCCCAGCAGCACGGCCTGGCCCTCGCGCAGCCGCCGCACTCGCAGCAGCACCCAGAGAACGACGAGCAGCGCGAGCACGGCGACCGCGGCGGCTCCGATCGCGATCCAGGCGGCGGTCGCGCTGGAGAAACTCAACGTCTAAGCGACGGAGAAGATGACGGGGTAGTCGGCCGAGTTGTTGTCGGTCTTCGTCTCGCCCTGAACCGGCTGAACCTCGACCTTGATCTGCGCCGGGTTCTGGAAGCTTGGCGCGGGGAAGTTCGTGAAGCTGACCGTCTTCTGCTCGCCCGGGTTGATGAAGCCGATCGTCGCGCGCTTGACGACCGGCGGAACGCCCGCCTGGATGATCCTCAGCGTGACCGGGATGTTGGCTTCCTGCGAGTCGCCGGAGTCCTCCACCGTCACCTCGATCGACATGTTCGTGCGCACGACAACCGTCGTCTGCGAGGAGGTGCTGAGCTCCGTGCCCGCAGGCTGCACCTTGACCGAGACCAGGTTCGTCCCCCGCAGGCCGCCCTGGGTCGGCGTGACCGTGCCGCCGCGGATCCGGTTGATCACGGTCACCATCGCCGTGGGCGTGACGAGGTCGGAGCTCTGCAAGAAGCTCGACTCCGGGATCAGTGGCCCGCCGCTGTCGTTCGTACCGGCCACGCCCTGGCGGTCGAGCTCGGCCGCGGACGGGGCCTTGAACGAGTCCTGGTAGATCACGTCGCTGGCCAGGAGGCGCTGCATCTGGCTGGCGAGCACGGTCCCCGCGCGGGTCGCGTCCTTCGTGTTCGCGGTGGCAGCGAGCGCGCTGGCAAGGCCGTTCAGGCCGCTGACGCGGAACTGCAGGGCCTGGATCAGCGCCTGATGCTCGTCGCGCAGCGTGCCGGGCGGGGTGATCGCGCGGGCCCGCTGGACGTCCAGCTGCTCCTGGTGTGCAAGGCCGGTGACGCGCTGCTCGACCTGAGCCTCCTTCAGCCCCTGCGCCAGCAGCACCTGGCTGAGCTGCTTGCCGATCTGCTGTGAGGAGCCGGCGACGTCCGAGACCTTGCCCATGTAGCTCTTGTAGGTCTTGTCCTTGCTGCTCTCCTGGCAGCTCTGGATCCAGAACACGAGCAGAACGACGATCAGGATCGCAAAGGCGATCAGGCCGATCAGCCGCAGCAGCGGCGTCAGGTTGGTCGGCGCGGCCGGAGGCTGCTGCGGGCCTCGCGGGCCCCGGCGAGGAATCAGCCGCTCCCCCCTCGAGGACTCCTGCGTCGGAGGCTCGTCCTCGAAGAAGTCGAAATCGATGTCGGTGTCGTTTTCGGTCATGGGGGCCGGTTTGCAGGAAAAAGTCGGCTCACTCTAGCGGGTCGGACGGCCGGCGCAGGATTCCGGCCGGCCAGGCGAAAAGCCAAGGTCTCGTGGCCGAGG
This sequence comes from uncultured Actinomycetes bacterium, assembly GCA_963763475.1. GTDB lineage: Bacteria > Actinomycetota > Thermoleophilia > Gaiellales > Gaiellaceae > AC-32. Next base: position 45,101 of record CAVXOR010000001.1, read on the forward strand.
CGGCGCTTGCCCTTTCCACCAGCGAGCTCGTTGCGGAGCGTTATCGGCCCCTGCGGCCGCTCGGCAGCGGCGGTTCCGGCTCGGTCTGGCTGGCGCGCGACGAGCGCACCGGGCTCGACGTCGCGCTGAAGATCGTCCCGCGCGAGGGCAAGGCGGCGACGCGGGCCGAGCGCGAGGCGCTGGCGGCCGCGCGGCTGCGGCACGAGCGCTGCCTGCGCGCCTACGGGCTCGAACGGGACTCGCGCAACGTCTACATCGCCTACGAGTACGTGCCCGGAAAGACGATGCGCGAGGCGCTCCGATCGGGGGAGCTCGATGACGCCGACGCGGTCGAGACGGCGGCTCAGGTGCTCGAGGGTCTCGCGCACGCGCACGCGCGCGGGATCGTCCACCGCGACGTGAAGCCGTCGAACGTGCTGCTCGCCGAGGGCGACAGCCTGTCGGCGCGTTTGCTCGACTTCGGCCTGGCCCAGCTCGCGGAGGAGGAGTCGCTGACCGCGACCGGCGACGTGCCCGGAACGCTCGCCTACGTGCCGCCCGAGCGGCTCGTCAACGGCGAGTCGGGCGGGCCGCCGGCCGACATCTGGGCGGTCGGGGCGATGCTGTGGGAGTCGCTCGCGGGCTGGCACCCGTTCTGGAACGGCTCGCTGCTGGAGACGGCGAAGCGGATCGAGAGCGGCGCCGCGCCGCTGGCACAGGCGCGACCGGACCTGCCGAAGCCGCTCTGCGCGCTCGTCGACCGCATGCTCTCGCTCGACCCGTCGGCAAGACCACCGGCCGCCTCCCTGGCCTTCGAGCTGCGCGACGCCTTCGCCGAGCGCCTGCGCCGGCGAAAGACTCGGACGAACGTCCCCGCACTGCGGGTGCCGGTGCGTTTGCTCGCGCCCGCAGCGGCGGCGCTGTTCGCAGGCTGGGTGGCCGCGGCACTGTCCTTCTACCCGGTGCCGGCCGTGCCGCTGCTGGCACTGTTGGCGGGCGCGCTGACCCTGGCCCGGCCGCGCCTCGGGCTGGCCTTCGCGCTCGCGGTGCCGGTGCTGCCGCTCGGGAACGTCTCCTCGGGGCTGGCCGTGCTCTACGGCGCGATCGCCTGCTGCTGGCTCGCGGCCTCGTGGCGGGCTCCGCGCTACGGGCTCTTCCTCGCGCTCGGGCCGCTGCTCGCGCCGGTGCTTGCGTTGGGGCTGCTGCCGCTCGCCGCCCAGGGGATTCGCGGCAACGCCCGCCGCGCGTTGCAGGTCGTCGCCGCGGTGCTGCTCGCGGGGCTCGTCGCAGGGTTGCGACACGTGAGCCTGCCCTTCACGGGAACCACACCTCCGCAGGGGCTCGGCATCGCCGGCAGCGACGATCCCGTCGCGGTCGCCGTCGCCCTGGTGCGCGCACTGGAGAGCCATCCTGCACTTCTGTTGGAGGCGGCCGCTCTGGCCGCGGCAGCCTTGGCGATCCCATACGTGCGGGAGCGTGGCCTCTGGTGGATCGCCGGCCTGGGCGCGGCGATGATGGCCGCCACGCTCCTGCCGTACCCGGCCGTGGCCGCCGTCCCGCTGGTATTGGCAGCCTGGACGACCTGCATCGTCCTGGCACTCAGGGCCCGGGGTTAGAGTTCCGGCGAGGGGCATAACCCCGCCCGGATGAGCGTCCTCAGGAACATCGAGCACAAGCTGGAAGGCCTCTTCGAGGGGGTCTTCGGGCGGGCTTTTCGCACCCATGTACAGCCCGTCGAGCTGGCTCGCAAGCTGGTCAAGGAGATGGGGGACCACCGCGTGGTCTCCGTCTCGCGCGTGTACGCGCCGAACGAGTACACCGTCTATCTGGCGCCCTCCGACCGCGAGCAATTCGCCAGTTACGAAGAGTCGCTGCAAAGCGAGCTGCAGGAGTACATCGCCGAGAACGCCCGCCGCGAGCGCTACGAGTTCCTTTCGCCGCCCGAGGTCAAGTTCGAGACCGACGACGACCTCGAGATGGGCGAGTTCGGGATCGCAACCCGGATGGTGCAGGGCGCCGTTCCGCAGCCGGGCGACCCGGAGCCTCAGGCGCTGCCCGGCGCGACGATGGTCTATCGCAAGCCCGTCGAGACCGAGGCCGTCTCGATCGAGGAGCTCGGGCTCGGCCGCGAGATCGTCAGCCTGACCTTCGACGGCACGAAGCACGAGCTCGACGGCGGCCGCGCCACGATCGGCCGCTCCAAGGACTGCGACATCCAGCTGAGCGACCCGAACGTCTCCCGCAAGCACGCCGAGGTACGGCAGGAGGGCGCCGCCTATTGGGTCGTCGACCTCGACTCGACGAACGGGATGGAGGTGAACGGGCGCCGCCAGAAGCGGGCGAAGCTGCGGCAGGGCGATCGGATCACGCTTGGCTCGACCGAGCTCGTCTTCAGGCGCGAGACGGAGGAAGACGAGTGATCGCCTCGGTCGCCGTCGAAGAGGCGCTGCTCGTCCTCAAGGTGGCGTTCCTCGTCCTGCTCTACCTGTTCATCTGGCGAATCGTGCGCTCGGCCGCCCGTGACGTGCGCATGCCGCAGGAGAGCTTCGTGCTCGCGCCCGGTTCGGTGCCCGGGCTCGGCCAGGAGCAGTCGCAGGTCGCCAGCGGACGGCTCGTGGTCGTGCAGAGCCCCGCGCTCGAGGAGGGCGACGAGCTGACGCTCGACTCGGCGGCGCTGCTGCTCGGCCGCGGGTCGAGCAACGACGTCAACCTGGCCCGCGACGAGTACGCCTCGACGAACCACGCCCGGGTCGAGCCGCGCCGCGACGGGGTCTGGCTCGAGGACGTCGGCTCGACGAACGGCACGTACCTGAACGGCATCCGGCTGACCCGCGCCAAGCGGCTCACGCCGGGCGACATCGTCCGCATCGGCGAGACCGAGCTGAGGTACGAAACGTGAGCTCGATCCTGGGCGGGTCGGCGAGCGTCACCGACACCGGCCGGCGGCGGCGTCACAACGAGGACGCCTACGTCTGCGAGCCGCCGCTGTTCGCGGTCGCCGACGGGATGGGCGGTGCGCAGGCGGGCGAGCTCGCCTCGGGCCTGGCGGCGGCTGCGCTGCGCGACGAGACCTCCGAGCTCGCGGGCGGCGAGCAGCGCGTCGACGACCTGATCCAGGAGGCCAACCGCCGCGTCTACGAGCGGCAGTCGCAGGACGCCTCGGCCTCCGGGATGGGCACGACGATGACGGTGGCGCTGGTCGAGGACGGCCGGGTCGCGATCGGCCACGTCGGCGACTCCCGCGCCTACCTGATCCGCGACCGCAAGCTGGAGCAGCTGACCGAGGACCACTCACTGGTGGCCGAGCTCGTCCGCAGCGGCAAGCTCTCGCCCGAGGAGGCGGAGGGCCACCCGCAGCGCTCCGTGATCACACGCGCCCTCGGCACCGATCCCGACGTGGACGTCGACACCTTCTCGGTCGACGCCAAGCCCGGCGACCTGTTCTTGCTCTGCTCGGACGGGCTGACCTCGATGGTCGACGACGAGACGATTCTGCGCGAGGTCGAGCGCAACCGCGACGACCTGAAGGCCGCCGCGAAGGCGCTCGTCCGCGCGGCGAACAAGGGCGGCGGCGAGGACAACATCACCGTCGTCTTCTTCGAGATCGCGCGCAGCGACGACGGCCACGCCACCGAGCGCACCGTCGCGCTGCCGCCGGTCGAGGAGGACGACGCCGAAGAGACGCTCGACGAGCATCACGGCGTGCCGCCGGTCGCGGTCCGGCGCGCGGAGAACGGCCACGCCGGCCGGCGGGCGCTGTTCGCCCTGCTCGCGCTGCTTGCGATCGTCGCCCTCTGCGGCGTCGCCGTCTGGGGCCTCTGGCGCTCGCACTTCGTCGGCGCCGAGCAGGACGGGCATGTCGTCGTCTACCAGGGCCTGCCCTGGAACGTGGTCGGCAACGTCAAGCTCTACCGCCCCGTCTACGTGAGCCCGCTGGTCTCCGCGCAGCTGAGCCAGGCCGAGCGGCGGAAGCTGTTCGACCACAGCCTGCGCAGTGAGGGCTCGGCGCGGGCCGCGGTGCGCCGCTACGAGGAGCAGATCGGAGCAGGATGAGCCTCCGGAACCGAGAGCTGGCGAACCTCGTCGTCGTCGGCGCGCTCACCGCTCTCGGGTTCGCGAGCGTCTACATCGCGAGGCAGGAGGTCGTCTCGACCGCCTCGCTCTCGTACGCGCTCTTCTTCTTCGCGCTCTACCTCGCGGCCCATCTGGTCGGCCGCCTGACCGTCCCCTACGCCGACCCCTACCTCTTGCCGATGGCGGGCTTGCTGACCGGGATCGGCCTGACCGAGATCTACCGGCTGAACCCCTCCGACGCCTTCCGCCAGGGGCTCTGGATCGTGGTCGCGCTCGGCGCGTTCTCGGCGACGCTCTTCCTGCTGCGCCACGATTACCGGCAGCTCGAGAGCTACAAGTACCTCTTCGGCGTCTCGGCGATCGTGCTGCTCGTGCTCCCGGCGCTCCCCGGGCTCGGGACGACGGTCAACGGCGCGCGGCTGTGGGTCCACGTCGGCTCGCTGCAATTCCAGCCCGGTGAGCTGGCGAAGGTCTTCCTGATCGTCTTCCTCGCCGGCTACCTGCGCGAGAAGCGCGAGGTGCTCGCGCAGGGCCGCCTGAAGGACTTCGGGCCGCTGCTGCTGATCTGGGGCGGCGCGATGCTCGTGCTCGTCGAGACGAACGATCTCGGCTCGGCGCTCCTGTATTTCGGGATCTTCCTCGGGATGCTCTACGTGGCCACCGGCCGCGCGGCCTACGTCGCCATCGGAGCAGCCCTCTTCCTCGCGGGCGCGGCCGGCGTCTACAAGGTCGTCCCGCACGTGCGTGACCGCGTGACGATCTGGCTGCACCCCTGGACCGACCATCCGGTCCATTGCGCCCTGACCGGCAAGCCCGCGCTGCGGCAGGACTGCGCGAGCTACCAGCTCGTCAAGTCGCTCTACTCGGTCTCGCACGGGAACTGGTTCGGCACCGGGCTGGGCAAGGGGACCTTCGAGACGACGTCCGGGCACGAGCTGATCCCGTACCTGAACACGGACTTCATCTATTCGGCGCTCGCGCAGGAGCTCGGACTCGTCGGCGTCGCCGCGCTGCTGCTCGTCTACATGCTCTTCGTCGCGCGGGGCTTCAAGATCGCGATGCTCTCGGAGGACGGCTTCTCGAAGCTGCTTGCGGTCGGGTTGACCTTCGCCTTCGCACTGCAGACGTTCATCATCGTCGGGGGGATCCTGAGGATCATCCCGCTGACTGGGATCACGCTCCCGTTCATCAGCTACGGCGGCTCGAGCGTGGTCGCGAACTTCGTCCTGCTCGCGGGCCTCCTGCTGATCTCCAACCGTGCGAACGCGAGGCGTACGTGAACCGGCAGATCGCCCGGCTCGCGCTCGTCGGCGTGGCGCTCCTGACGGCGTTGATCGTCGGGACGACGTACTGGCAGACCTGGGCGAGCGCCGGACTCGCCGACCGCCAGGACAACGAGATCCAGCGCGTGGCGCAGTTCTCGATCCGGCGCGGCCTGATCCGCGCGGCCGACGGCACGATCCTCGCCTCGAACCGCATCAAGAAGGCCGGCGGCCAGAAGCTCTACCTGCGCCGCTACCCGCAGCACAGCCTGTTCTCGCACCTCGTCGGGTACTCGACCCAGTCCCGTTCGCGCGCCGGGCTCGAGGCGTCGATGAACGACTACCTGACCGGCTCGAACGCGAACCTCGGCACCGTCCTCAAGACGACGCTGGACAGGATCCGCGGCGCGACGATCAAGGGCAACGACGTCTGGCTGAACGTCCGCCCTGGAGCCCAGCGCATCGCCATGCAGCAGCTCCAGGGGAAGTGCGGCTCGGTGGTCGCGCTCGATCCGCGCAACGGGAAGCTGCTGGTGATGGCCTCGCGGCCGACCTACGACCCGAACCTGATCGAGACCGACTTCGCGCGGATCAACAACATCCGCTCGGCGTGCCGCCCGGCCGCGCCGCTGCTGAACCGCGCCACCGACGGCCTCTACACACCGGGCTCGACGTTCAAGGTCGTGACCGCCAGCGCGGCTCTCGACAGCCGCAAGTTCACGCCCGAATCCCGCTTCGACGATCCCGGCTACTGCATCGAGTACGGCCAGAAGGTCCGGAATGCCGGCAACCCTGAAGCCCCGGAGACCTTCGGCTCGGTCGACCTGGTCACCGGCCTGGAGCACTCGATCAACTCGGTCTTCTGCAACATTGGCAAGGCGCTGGGCGCGGGTCGCGTGCTCGGCACCGCCAAGCAGTTCGGTTTCTACGAGGACCCACCGCTCGAGACACCCGGGAACGAGCGGGCGCCCAGCGGGCTGTATCACGGTCCGAGGCTCTTCAAGCCGAAGGATCCGGCGACTCAGGTCGATCCTGGCCGGCTCGCGTTCGGGCAGGAGGCGCTGCTGGCGACTCCCTTGCAGATGGCGATGGTGGCGGCAGCGATCGCGGACGGCGGGGTGGTGATGGAACCGCAGGCCGTCGACCGCGTCGTCTCGCCGAGCGGCGGGATCGTGACGAGGACGCATCCGCACAAATACCGCCGGGCGACCACCAGGCAGACGGCTCGCGACATCACATCGATGATGGTCGGCGCCGTCGAGAACGGCACGGGCACCGCAGCGCAGATCCCTGGAATCAAGGTCGCCGGCAAGACGGGCACGGCCGAGACGGGCGTCGACGGCCGCTATACGTCGTGGTTCATCTGCTTCGCACCGGCCGACCATCCCCGCGTCGCGGTGGCCGTCGTGCTCCAGAACCAGACCGGCTTCGGCGGCCAGGTTTCCGCCCCGATCGCGAAGTCCGTGATGCAGGCGATCCTGGCCGGAGGGTCGAACCCCTAACCTCCTATGGAGAGATGGCCGTCTCGGACACGCTGATCGGCTCCGTCTTCGACGGCCGCTACCGCATCGAGCGGAAGCTCGGCGCCGGCGGGATGGCGGACGTCTACCTCGCCGAGGACCAGGAGCTTGGCCGCCGCGTCGCGATCAAGATCCTCAACGACCGCCACGCGGCCGACGACTCGTTCATCGAGCGCTTCCGTCGCGAGGCCAAGAACGCGGCCGGCCTCTCGCACCCGAACATCGTCTCGATCTACGACCGCGGCGAGGCCGAGGGCACCTATTACATCGCGATGGAGTACCTCGACGGCCGCTCGCTGAAGGAGCTGATCGTCGGCCGTGGTCCCGCCCCGATCAAGGTCGCGATCGACTACTCGCGCCAGGTGCTGGCGGCGGTGGGGTTCGCGCACAAGCACGGGATCGTCCACCGCGACATCAAGCCGCACAACGTGCTGATCGGCCCCGAGGGCCGGCTGAAGGTGACCGATTTCGGCATCGCCCGCTCGGGCGCGAGCCAGATGACCGAGGTCGGCTCGATCATCGGCACCGCGCAGTACCTCTCGCCCGAGCAGGCACGCGGGGCACAGGTCGACCAGACCTCGGACCTCTACTCGGTCGGCGTCGTGCTCTACGAGATGCTGACCGGGCAGGTGCCGTTCACGGGCGACACGCCGCTCGAGATCGCGATGAAGCACCTCTCGGAGATCCCGCGCCCTCCCTCCGAGCTGCGGCCCGAGGTGCCGCACGACCTGGACTCGGTCGTCCTGCGCGCGCTGGCCAAGGATCCCGCTGAGCGCTACCAGAGCGCCGAGGAGATGGACGCCGACCTGGTACGCATCGCCGAGGGTCTGCCGGTCGACCCGGAGACCGAGACGATGGCAACGGCGGTGCTGTCCGGGTCGGGCCTGATGGCCGCCGCGCCGACCTCCGTGATCACGCGGCCGGCCGGTGCCGCCCCCGTCCGCACCGCGCCGCCCGGTAGAACCCCACCCGCCGGTTACTACGGCTACGAAGGCCCGCCGCGGCGGCGCCGGCCCGTCTGGCCGTGGGTGCTGTCGGTGCTGCTCCTCCTGGCGGCCGCCGGAGCGGCCTGGTTCGCGTACACGAAGATCCAGGACCAGCTGGACGCGAACAAGCCGGTCTCGGTGCCGTTCGTGAAGGGATTGACCGAGCAGCTCGCCGTGGACAAGATCCGGGGTGCAGGCCTGGTGCCGCAGGTGGCGCGCGAGTTCGACGACACGGTCGAGAAGGGCACCGTGATCGACCAGAGCCCCGACCCCGGCGAGAAGGTGGCCAAGCACGGCGGCGTGGACATCACGGTCTCGAAGGGCAAGGAGACGGTGCAGGTGCCGAGCGTGATCGGCAAGAACCGCGACGACGCGATCAGCACGCTCGTCAACGCGGGCCTCGACCCACACGCGTTCGACGTCGCCTCGAGCAAGCCGACCGGGACGGTGACCGCGCAGGATCCGCCGCCGGGCAAGGTGGTCGAGAAGGGCAGCCGCGTGCGGGTCAACGTCTCCAGCGGGCCGGCCGACGTGACCGTGCCCTCGGTCATCGGCCTCTCGTTCGAGCAGGCCACCACGACGCTGCGCGGCCAGGGCTTCCTGGTCTCGCGAGTCGACGTCGACAGCGAGCGGCCGCTGGGAATCGTCGTCGACCAGAGCCCGAGCGGCACCGCCCCGAAGGGCACGACCATCCAGCTCAGCATCTCGAAGGGCCCGAAGCAGTCGACGGTTCCCGACGTGACGAGCCAGGACGAGGAATCGGCGCGCTCGACGCTCCAGGCGGCGGGCTTCAAGGTGACGGTGACGCGCCAGGAGGTGACCGATCCGGGTCTCGACGGCATCGTGCTCAGCCAGAGCCCCACCGGCAGCACGAAGGCGCCGCAGGGCTCGACCGTGAAGATCGTGGTCGGACAATTGCTCCCGACCGAGCCTCCACCCCCGCCGCTGCCGTGATCGGCCGCGTCCGCGTCGCGGTGCTGCTCGGCGGTCGCTCGTCGGAGCACGACATCTCCCTCGCCTCGGCGCGCTCCGTGATCGACGCGCTCGACCCCGAGCGCTACGAGACGGTCACGGTCGAGATCGGCCGCGACGGCCGCTGGGAGCTCGGGACCGGCAACGGCTCCGTCGCCGAGACGCTCCCCGTGCCGACCTCGAAGGTGCCGGCGACGCTGGGCGAGGTCGACGTCGTCTTCCCGGTCCTGCACGGGCCGTTCGGCGAGGACGGCACGGTGCAGGGCCTGCTCGAACTCGCGGGCGTCCCCTACGTCGGCGCGGGGGTGCTCGGCTCGGCGCTGGCGATGGACAAGGACGTCTTCAAGGCGGTGATGCGCGACCGCGGCATCCCGGTCACACGGAACGTCACGCTGCGCCAGGGCGAAGGCCCGGAAAACCCGTTCGGCTACCCGGCCTTCGTCAAGCCGGCGCGGCTCGGCTCGTCGGTGGGGATCTCGAAGGTGCACGACGACGACGAGCTCGCGACCGCCGTCGCGCTCGCCTTCGAGCACGACGAGAAGGTGCTGGTCGAGGAGTTCGTGGACGGCGTCGAGGTCGAGTGCGGCGTGCTCGGCAACGAGCAGCCGGAGGCGTCACTCCCGGGCGAGATCGTCTCGCACGGCTTTGAGGGCGCCGACTGGTACGACTACTCGGCCAAGTACGCAGAGGGCGGGATGGACCTGATCGTCCCGCCGCGGCTCGAGCGGGAGACGATCGACCGCGTCCGGGAGCTGTCCGTGCAAGCGTTCGTGGCCGGCGAGGTCGAGGGCATGGCGCGGGTCGACTTCTTCGTGCGGCCCGACGGTGAGGTACTCGTCAACGAGCTGAACACGATCCCCGGCTTCACCGCGACGAGCGTCTACGCAAAGCTGTTCGAGGAGTCCGGCCTGCCCTACCCGGAGCTGGTCGACCGCCTGGTGCAGCTGGCGCTCGAGCGGCACGAGCGCCGCTCGCGCCTGCGCTTCTAGCTGCGGCGCGCCCTGACCTCGTTCACGTGCACCGCGTCGTCGGCGCCCAGGTCGGTGATCCAGATCACGTAGTAACGCGCGGATCCGCCGCGCAGCGCGAAGGGAGTGGTGGCGCCGACCGTGCGCGGGTCGGAGACCTTCGAGAACGGCCCGCCCGCCGAGTTGCCCGCCTCGATCACAGCCGTGTAGCCGGGGGTATCGGTGGTGACGGTCAGCGTGGAGACCTGCTTCGGCGCCCCGGCGTCGAGCACGAGCCCGACACCTTCCTTCGCGAAGCTCTGATAGTGCTCGGTCGTCCAGTAGCTGGCGGGGTCGCCATCGGTCGCCTCGCGCACCGCCTCGTCGTGCTCCTGCCGGTCGCCGTCCGGGTCGTACGCCCCGACGCCTGCGAGCCGGATCGGGCCGGCGGCCGCCGATTTCTTCTGGCCGACGAGGCCGGAGAGCTTGTCGGTCGAGTCGGTAAGGGCGAAGACGGCGGCGAGGATCCCCGCCAGCACGGCCAGGCCCGCGAGCAGCAGGATCAGCGGGCCGATGGTCGGGCGGCCGGCAGGATGCCGCGGCGCGTGCTGGCCGCGTCTCCGCGTCGGCACGACCATCGTCTCGGCCCCGGAGGCGGCGGTCTCGGGCCCGAGGCAGGCGTTCAGCTCCGCGCAGAGCTCCTCCATCGAGCCGAACCGGTCGCGCGGCTCCTTTGCCATCGCGCGCCTGATCACCGCGTCGAGCCGCGGTGAGACATCCGGCCGCCGCTCGCGCACGCTCGGCGGGGGCTCGTTGATGTGCCGCAGCGCGACGGCGACGAAGTTGTCGCCGGGGAACGGCACCTCACCGGCGAGCAGCTCGTAGAGCACGGCGCCGAGCGAGTAGACGTCGCTCTGGGCGTCGACCTTCGAGCCGCGCGCCTGCTCGGGCGCGATGTAGTCGCTCGTGCCCATCACGGTGCCGGTCTGCGTCAGGCCGCCCTTGACGTCGAGCGAGCGGGCGATCCCGAAGTCGGTCACCTTGGCCTCGCCGTCGCCATTCAGGAGCACGTTCTGAGGCTTCACATCGCGGTGGACGAGCCCGTGCTCGTGCGCGAAGCCGAGCGCACGCGCGATCTGCAGGGTAAGCCGCACGGCGTCCTGCTCGGGCAGCGGCCCCTCGCGCTCGACGAGCGACTTCAGATTCTCGCCGTGGACGTACTCGAAGACGATGTACTGACGCTCTTCCTGCTCACCGCGGTCGATCACGGTGACGATGTTCGGGTGCGACAGCTGCGCGACCGAGCGCGCCTCGCGGCGGAAGCGCTCGACGTAGTCGGTGTCGGCCGTGAACTGCGAGTGGAGCACCTTCAGCGCGACGTCACGCTCGAGCAACCGGTCGTGCGCGCGGTAGACGCTCGACATACCGCCGGTGCCGACGAGCTCCTGGAGCTCGTAGCGGTCCGCGATCAGCTCCCCCACCACAACCAATGAAGTGTGCCCGTCGGCGGGTCGGGCTAAGCCAGAGAGGTGTCGAGCGCCTGCTCCCAGACGCCCAGCGCCTCGTCCAGCTCTGCATCCGAGATCACGAGCGGGACGAGCACGCGGATGCAGTTCGAGTAGATCCCCGACTTGAGCAGCAGCAGCCCGCGCTCGGCGGCGGCTTCGACGACCTTGCTCGCCAGCTCGGGCGCCGGGTTCTTGGTCTCGCGGTCGTGGACGAGCTCGATCGCGAGCATCGCTCCCAGGCCGCGCACGTCGCCGATCGCGTCCCAGCGTTCCTGCCAGGCCTGCATGCGCGCCCGGATCGTCTCGCCGATCGCAGCCGCGCGGTCGTTCAGGCCCTCCTCCTCGAACACGTCGAGGACGGCCAGTGCCGCGGCCTGAGCGACCGGGTTCCCGACGTAGGTGCCGCCGATCGCCGAGTCGCCCGGCGCGTCCATGATCTCCGCCTTGCCGATCACGCCAGAGAGCGGCAGGCCGGCGGCGATCGACTTGGCGACCGTGATCAGGTCGGGCTCGACGTCGTAGTGCTCGATCCCGAACATGCGGCCCGTGCGGCCGAAGCCCGTTTGCACCTCGTCGACGACGAAGACGATCCCGTTGTCGTCGCAGATCCGGCGCACGCCCTCGAGGAACTCCGGCGGCGCAACCAAGAACCCGCCCTCGCCCTGCACCGGCTCGACCACGATCGCGGCGACGGTCTCGGCTGCGACCTGCGTCACGAGCGCGCGCTCGAGCGCCTCCAGCGCCTCGGCCGAGCTCGGCCCGCGGTAGGAGCTCGGGAAGGGCACGCGGTAGACCTCGGGTGCGAACGGGCCGAGGCCGGCCTTGTACGGGTGCGTCTTCGAGGTCAGGGTCAGCGAGAGCAGCGTCCGGCCGTGGAAGCCGCCCTCGAAGCCGATCACGGCCGGGCGGCCGGTGTACGCCCGCGCGAACTTGACCGCGTTCTCCACGGCCTCGGTGCCGGCGTTGAAGAACGCCGCCTTGGCTGGCTTGCGCACCGGCGCGAGCTCGCAGAGGCGCTCGGCCAGCGAGACGTAGACCTCGTACGGGACGATCGTGAAGTCGGTGTGCGAGAAGCGCGCCAGCTGCTCCTGCGCCGCCGCCACGACCCGCGAGTGCGAGTGGCCGACGTTCAGGCAGCCGACGCCGCCGGTGAAGTCGAGGAAGGTGTTGCCGTCGACGTCGGTGAGCGTCGCGCCCTCACCGCGGTCGATCACCACGGGCAGGAAGACCGAGAGCGGGTCGGCGATGACGCGCTCCTTACGGTCGAGGATCTCCCTCGACTTGGGCCCCGGAACCTCGGTCCGGAGCTCGATTGCCCGCGTCACCGCCACGTGGCTGACGATAGCGCAGCGGGCGGTCGAATGCATACGTGCATAACGGTCATGCAGGAGGCTGGAGCGCCGCCCCGTTGTAGAGGCCCTCGGCGTTCCAGAGCAGGAACCCGCTCGCTTTTCGCAAGCGCGCCGCCTGCACCTGGGCGCGGACGTCATCGAGCGTGTAGGTGCGGCCGAGCGAGAAGTCCTGCAGCCACGGGGTCAGCCGTGCCTTGCGGCCCTCGAGCGCGGCCTGGAAGTCGAGCAGCGAGTGGCTGACGGTCTCGCCGGGGACCGCGTTCGGGTCGGGGAGGTTGTACTCGCCCGGGTTGTAGTGCGAGGGATAGACCATCGGGTAGACCGCGTCGACGTAGCGCGAGATTCGCCGCGGCAGCTGGCCGATCCCGAGGTCGTGCGTGGCCGAGAGGCCGAAGACGTCGACCGAGACGCGCGCGCCGAGCGGATGCAGCCGGTGCGCCGCGTACTGGACGAAGGCCGGGATCGTCCAGGCCATGCGCTGCGGGTGGACACCGGGGTAGCGGATCAGCGAGAGGTCGCCGTCGCTCGGGAAGCGCACGTAGTCGAACTGGATCTCGTCGAAGCCCGCCTTGACCGCCGCCTCGCCCAGGTCGACGTTGTACTTCCACACCCGCTTGTCGTACGGGTTCGTCCAGCCCAGGCCGCCGTTCGTGTGCCAGAGCGAGCCGTCGCTCGAGTGGATCGCCAGCTCGGGCCGCTGCTCGGACAGCACCGGGTCCTCGAAGGTGACGATCCGCCCGATCAGGTAGATGCCCTTGGCGTGCGCGAGCCGCGCCGCCCGCTTCGCCTTGTAGTACGGGCCGGCCGCGCCGGTGCTGCGCGCGAGCGGCACGGCGGACGGAACGAAGCCGACGCGGCCGTTCTCGTCCTTGACGTCGAGCTCGATCGTGTTCAGACCGGGCATGGCCAGGTACTGCTGGAGCTTGCCCGGGAGCGAGGCCAACGCCATCGTGACGTGGACGCCGCGGATCTCCTTGGGCAGCGGCGCATGGCCCTTCGCCGCCGCGGGCTCGAGCGTTGCCTTCGTCTTCGCGGGTGTAGCCGCGTTGGCCGGCCTGGCGTGTCCGCCGTCACCTCCGACCGAGCGCGCGCCGAGCGTGATCCCGGCCGCGAGCGCGAGCAGGATCGCACTGGCCACCAGCCGTCTGCGCCTGACCTGGCGGCGGCGGTGCTGTCGGCGCCGTTCGCGCGAACGAGCGGTTAGGTGCTGGTCGTCCATCGAAAGGCCCACAAGCATATGACCTATCTGGGCTTAGAATCGCCCGCGTGGTCCTCTCCGACCGGACGATCAGGCGGTTGCTCGCGGAGGGTCGGATCGGGATCGACCCCTACGACGAAGCGCTGCTCCAGCCTTCGAGCGTCGACGTGCGCGTCGACCGCTTCTTCCGCGTCTTCCACAACGCGCGCTACCCCTTCATCGACGTCAAGCAGCCGCAGGAGGAGCTGACCGAGCTCGTGGAGATCGACGACGAGCGTCCGTTCATCCTCCACCCGGGCGAGTTCGTGCTCGGCTCGACGCTCGAGCGGGTGACGCTGCCCGACGACCTGGTCGCGCGGCTGGAGGGCAAGTCGAGCCTCGGCCGGCTCGGACTGCTGATCCACTCGACGGCCGGCTTCATCGATCCGGGCTGGGACGGGCACGTGACGCTCGAGCTCTCCAACGTGGCGAACCTGCCGATCACGATCTACCACCGGATGAAGATCGGCCAGCTCTCGTTCGTGCAGCTGACCGAGGCCGCAGAGACGCCGTACGGGTCGGGCAAGCTTGGCTCGAAGTACCAGGGCCAGCAGGGGCCGACTCCCAGCCGTTACTGGCAGAACTTCTAGGTCAGGCGCCCGCAGACGAGCTGTAGCTCGGCCCGCAGCGGCGCGCTCGACGTGTTCCGCACCCACCAGCGGCCATCCGCGGCGAAGGCGGCGGCGCCCTCGATCCGGACGGCGCCCGAGCCGAGCGAGTAGCCCGTACCCAGTGCGGTCCAGCCGCCGAGGCAGCGGTGCCGGAGGCGGTGCCGCCCAGGGGAGATCGCGTCGGTATACGTAGAGATCCTGGTGTTCAGACTTGCGCGCTCCGCTGCGGAGGCGAACAGAACAGTGGCGCAAGTCCCCTGCACGACGACCTCCTGCGCACGAGCGCCCGCGTTCGCGATCCTGAACTGGAAGGCACGCAGCGTCGCGGTCGAGGTCCGCACGCTGAGCGCGACGCCCGCGAACGAGTCGATCGACCTGGACCGGCCCGGGTCGAGGTCGATCGCGGAGCCGGCCGGGGTGGTGTTCGCGGGACAGGCGAGCGCCTCGGATTTGATCTGTCCCGGCCTGACGACGAGCCGGGTCTTGACCGGCTTCACGATCAGCACCGGGCCGCGCCGAATCGTGCGGCAGGCGACGAGGACCGTCACCCGCGTGGAGTCCTTGGTGACCGGGTTACCGAAGCGGAAGGTGTACGCGCGCAGCCCGACCGGCCGGACGCTCAACAGCGTCGACCCCGGGCCGGGGCTCGAGACGCCGCCGCTGACGGCGAAGTAGCCGCGCGGGCAGCCGACCGTGAACCTGGTGATCGCATTCGCGGGCAGGTTGCGAGAGGAGTAGACCGTCGGGCCGAGGAGGACCTGGCCGGTCTGCGCCCGCGCGGAGGCTGCGACCAGCGCCACGCCGGTCGCCAACAGCGCGATAACCCACTTGCCCATCTGCCGCAGTCCCTCGCTGCGAGCGTACAACAGCACCGGCGTAGAATCGAGGCGTGATTCTCGTCACCGGCGGGACCGGGTTCATCGGGCCGCGCGTCGTCCACGCGCTGCGGGAGCGGGACCAGCCGGTGCGCGCGCTCGTCCGCAACGCGGGCGGAAAGGCGGCCACAACGTTGGCGGCCTGGGGCGCGGAGCTCGTCCAGGGCGACATGACCGACCGCGAGAGCCTGCGGCGCGCGGTCGAGGACAGCGAGGTCGTCGTCCACCTGGTCGCGATCCGCCAGGGGCGTGAGGAGCAGTTCCGGCGCGTGATGGAGCAGGGGACGCGAGATCTCGTCACCGTCGCGCAGGAGGCCGGCGTGAGGCGGTTCGTGCTGATGAGCGCCCTCGGCACGAGCGAGGAGACGAAGGACCTCGTCCCCTACTACCACGCCAAATGGGAGCAGGAGCACACCGTCACCGGCTCCGGGCTCGAGCACGTCATCTTCCGGCCGAGCTTCGTCTTCGCCAAGGAGGGCGGGATCCTGCCGACCTTCCGGAGACTGGCCCGCCTCTCGCCGGTGACGCCGATCATCGGCAGCGGCAGGCAGCGGATCCAGCCGATCTGGATCGACGACCTGGCGGCCTACTTCGCGCAGGCGTTGGACAAGGCCGAGGCGGCCAACCGGATTTTCGAGCTCGGCGGCCCGGACGCCGTCAGCTGGAACGAGTTCTGGTCGCGGCTGAAGCGCACGCTCGGCCAGCGGCGCCCGAGCGTGCACGTCCCGATGGCGCTCATGCGCGCGAACGCGCTGGTGACCGAGCGCCTACCGGGGAACATCCCCCTGACGCGCGACCTGCTGACGATGCTGGAGCACGGCGACAACGTCGCCTCCGACGACGAGGCGGTGCGGACCTTCCGCCTGCCGCTGGTGCCGCTCGACGAGCAGCTGCGCCGCGCGGTCTAGGAGGACTCACCGGGACAGGACTCGTCGCCGCTGCGCGCCGGCTCAGTTCCTGTGCCGGTGAGTTCTCCTCGACAAAAGAAAAGGGCCGCCTCGGAAGGCGGCCCTGATCCGGTTACCAGCGTCGTAGTGGTAGAGGCGCGTTCCGGCCGGCTGTCGTGCTGCCGGCGGCGCTTTCGTACGCGAGCCCCCCACGCTGGCTAGGCGGTTCCCCGAAGGTCCCGGGGACGGCACCTCTACCCGCTGGCACCTCCACTGCCCGTACTTGATGAAATCACTCTCGGACCACCTCCTTTCCGCGGTAGTCGCACTCTAGCGATTGCTGAGGACTACGGAAATCTCCAACCCGCGGTCGAGCGGGGCGGTCACGCTCTCCAGGGTCGGGTCGGCCTGGCGGGCGCGCGAGTAGGCGCCGAGCACCTCCTCGTGGGAGAGCACGTTGTCGGCGATCACGACCGCGCCCGGCTCGAGCTTGTCGCGCGCGGCGTCGAAGAGCCGCTCGTACAGCTCCTTCTCGGCGTCGAGGAAGACGACGTCGAACACGTCGTCGATCCCGGGCAACGTCTCGAAGGCATCGCCGGGAACGAGCTCGGCCCAGTCGGCGAGACCGGCCTCCTCGATGTTGGCGCGCCAGGCCTCGACCTTGGCCGGGTCGTTCTCCAAGGAGAGCACCCGGCCGCCCAGGTAACGCACGCCGGCAGCGAGCCAGATCGTCGAGTACCCGCGCGAGCCGCCGAGCTCCAGCACCTCGCAGTCGGTCTGCGGAGCGACGAACGAGAACAGGAACTGGCCGGTCGTGCGAGCGACCTGGCGTGCGCGCTGCTCGCGCGGCACGTTGCGGGCGCGCTCGTCGGCGTCCTCGGCCTCGAGCCGGTCGAGCACGGCGCGCACACGGTCGTCTAGCACGCGGTCGAGCCTAGCTGCGCCCTCGCCGCCTCCGCGGCTGCGCGAGCAGGGCACGTGGCGAGGTGGTCGTCGACGACGCCGCAGGCCTGCATCGCCGCGTAGACCGTCGTCGGCCCGACGAACCGAAAGCCCGTTTTGCGCAGCTCCTTCGAGAGCGCGACCGACTCGGGCGTCGTCGCCTGCCAGTCCTTGGCCGAGCGTGGCGCGGGACCGTCGACCCGGTACGACCAGACGAGCTCCGGGAGCGGCCGCCCCGACTCGCGCAGCGCGACCGTCGCGCGGGCGTTGGCGATCGAGGCCTCGATCTTGCCCCGGTGCCGCACGATCCCGACGTCGCCGAGCAGCCGTGTCACGTCCTGCTCGCCGAACTCCGCGACCCGGTCGGGGTCGAAACCGGCGAACGCGGCCCGGAAGTTCTCGCGCTTGCGCAGGATCGTCAGCCACGAGAGCCCGGATTGGAAGCCCTCCAGGCAAAACCGTTCGTACAGTCCGCGCTCGTCCACGACCGGGCGGCCCCACTCCTCGTCGTGGTAGCGGTTGTACGCCTCGTCCGAGCTCTCCCAGCAGCGGTCGGCCACTAGGCGATCGTGACCTTGACGAGGCCGTCATCGACGCGGACGGGAAAGGTCTCGACCGGCAGCACGGCCGGAAGCGAGAGCGGCCGGCCCGTGCAGATCTCGATCCGCGCGCCGTGGCGTGGGCAGACCGCCACGCCCTCCTCGGCGTCGAAGTCGCCCTCGCAGAGTGGCCCGTCGTCGTGGGAGCAGCGATCCTCGATCGCGCAGTAGCGGCCGCCCAGGTTGTAGACGCCGACCGAGATCTCGCCCGAGTGGACGATCTTCACCGTCCCGGGCGGCAGCTCCTCGACCGGCGCGACGATGATCTCGGCCAACGCTAAGGCACCGCTTGCGGTGCCGGCGTCAGGCCGCGCGGGCTCTGCCCGTGCGGCCGTCTGCAATGACCAATCGACCCATTCAAGGCGATCACAACGGCGCTATTTGAGGTCGAGCTCGTCGAGCCCGGCCCACTCCTCGGGCAGCGGCGTCCCCTTCGCCCGGTGCAGCGCGACCTTCAGCACGCCGAGGCCGAGCAGCGCGCACTTGAGCCTGATCGGGGTCAGCGGGATGCCGACCTCCTCGAGCAGGTCTTCCTTCGGGAGCTCGGCGATCTCGGTCGCCGTACGGCCCTGGACCATCTCCATCAGCATCGAAGTGGAGGCCTGGCTGATCGCGCAGCCGCGGCCGGAGAACTTGACCTCGTCGATCGTCTCGCCGTCATCGCCGAACTGGACGTAGATCGAGACCTCGTCGCCGCAGAGCGGGTTCAGGCCCTCGGCCTGCGCGTCGGCGTCCTCGATCACCCCGTGCCCGCGCGGATTCTTGTAGTGGTCGAGGATCACCTCGCGGTAGAGATCTTCCACGGCTACCCCAGGATCTTCCGGACTTTGTGCAGGCCCTGCGCGAGCCGGTCGATCTCCTCCGGCACGGTGTACAGGTAGAAGCTCGCGCGGTTGGTCGCCGCCACGCCGAGGCGCTTCATCAAGGGCTGGCAGCAGTGGTGGCCGGCACGGATCGCGACGCCCTCCGAGTCGAGCACCTGCGCCACGTCGTGCGGGTGGATTCCTTCGACGTTGAACGAGACGATCCCGGCGCGCCGCTCGGGCGGCGGACCGTACGTGATCACGCCACCGATCTCCGCGAGCCGCTCCAGCGCGTACGCCGCCAGCTCGCTCTCGTAGTCGGCGATCGCCTCGAGCCCGACGGCCGAGACGTAGTCCATCGCGACGCCGAAGCCGACTGCCTCGGCAATCGGCATCGTCCCGGCCTCGAACTTGTAGGGCAGCTCGCCCCAGGTCGTCTCCTCGGCCTTGACCGAGCGGATCATGTGGCCGCCGAGGTTGAACGGCGCCATCTGCTCGAGCAGCTCGGCTCGGCCCCAGAGCGCGCCGACCCCGCTCGGCCCGCAGAGCTTGTGCGAGCTGAAGGCGAGGAAGTCGCAGCCGAGCTCTTGGACATCGACGCGGTGGTGAGGCGCACCCTGTGCGGCGTCGACCACCATGATCGCGCCGCGCTCGTGCGCCCAGGCCGCCAGCTTCGTGACGGGGTTGATCGTGCCCAGCGAGTTCGAGACGAGGTTCGTGGCCACGACCTTCACGCCGTCGTGCTCGTCGAGCCCCTCTAGCAGAAGCTCACCATTGTCGTCGATCCGCAGCAGCCGGAAGTCGGCGCCGGTGCGCTTGGCGATGTACTGCCACGGGACGAAGTTCGAGTGGTGCTCGAGCTCGGTCACGAGCACGACGTCGCCGGGGCCGAGGTTGTCGAGGCCCCAGGCGTAGGCGACGAGGTTGATCGACTCGGTCGCGCTGCGGGTGAAGATCACCTCGCGCGCCGACGGGGCGTTGACGAACGTGCGGGCTGTCTCGCGCGCGCCCTCGTAGGCCTCGGTCGCGCGCTCCGAGAGGAGGTAGACGCCGCGGTGGACGTTCGCGTACGAGGTCTCGTAGAAGTCGCGCAGCGCGTCGAGCACCTGGCGCGGCTTCTGCGAGCTCGCCGCCGAGTCCAGATAGGCGAGCGGCTTGCCGTGGATCTTCTGCTCGAAGATCGGGAAGTCCGCGCGCAGCTTCTGCGCGTCGAGGGCTGGGCGAGCCGTCACTGCCACAGGGCTATCGTACCGAGGCACCGGGTCATGAAGCTCCGCGCCGCAACCGCCCTCCTCGTCGCGATTCTCCCGCTCGCAGCAGGCTGCGGCGGGTCGAGCGGCACCTCGAGCTCGCCCGGCGCGAAGGTCTTCGCCAGCGCGGGCTGCGGCGGCTGCCACACGCTCGAGGCGGCCGGAGCGAAGGGGCAGGTGGGACCCGACCTCGACGAGCTGAAGCCGGACCAGTCGACGGTCGAGCGGCAAGTGCGCAACGGCGGCAACGGCATGCCCTCGTTCCGCCAGAAGCTCTCGGCGAACCAGATCGACCAGGTGGCGTCCTTCGTCTCCACCGCCGCGCGCAGCTCCGGCACGAGCTTCGCCTTCAAGCCGAACGACACGACGATCGCCGACTGCGGGAGGAGCGACGAGCCCAACTGCCTGCGACAGGCGTTCGGCAACCTCGCGTACCGCGAGGGACCGGAGAAGGCCCTCGGGCTGCTGGCGACCGACGACTCACGCATGTCCGAGGTCCATGCGGACTGCCATCAGATCTCGCACTGGATCGGCCGGGCGGGCCTCGTCTACTACAAGCACGACGCCGGCCAGGCGCTCTCACATGGCGAGATGACCTGCAACTCGGGCTACTACCACGGTGTCCTCCAGGTCGCGCTCGCGGGGCTGCCGCGCGACGTCGTGGTCAGGAAATCGCAGCGTCTCTGCAGCGCCCCGGCGGTGAACACCGAGGAGTTCCTCCTCTACCAGTGTGTCCACGGGCTCGGGCACGGGTTGATGATCTACAGCGGCGACGACCTGCCCTGGTCGTTGCGCACCTGCCACAAGCTGCTGAGCGACTTCGACCGCGTCTCCTGCACCGGCGGAGTGTTCATGCAGAACCTCGACACGACGATGGGCACCTCGCGCTACCTCAGCAAGAAGGACCCGATCTACCCCTGCAACACGGTCGGCGAGCGCGACAAGATCTATTGCTACCTGATGGTCACGTCGCGGATCAACACGCTCGACGGCTTCAACTGGCGCAAGACCGCCGACTGGTGCAGGCGGAGCGAGCGTGGCTGGGTGAAGACGTGCTTCGAGTCGTTCGGGCGCGACGCGTCGGGCGCCAGCCAGTACCAGCCGGCGAAGACGGTCGGGCTCTGCCTGCAGGCCGGCCCGAACGCCGGGGACTGCATCTACGGCGCCGCCCGCGACTACGGCAACAACTACGCGGGCGGTCCTGCCGCCTCGCGGTTCTGCGCGGGGGCCCCGGCGCGCTTCCGGCCGCGCTGCTACGAGGGCCTCGGGACGATCCTCGGCTCGATGCACCGGCTCGGCCCCGAGCGGAAAGCGGCCTGCAACCAGGTCGCGCCGGCGCGTTACCGGGCCGACTGCTACCGCGGCGCCGCGATCACGTAGTGCTCGCGCGGCTCGCGGCGCGCGCGTCGCTCTGGAACAGGCGCCGCAAGCTGGCGCTCTTCATGGAGTCGATGCGCCCGGGGCCCGAGACCCGGGTGGTGGACGTCGGCGTCGGCGACACGGGCTTCGGCACCGAGCCGGGAGTGGCTACGAGCCACAACTTCTTCGAGGCGCTCTATCCGTGGCCCGAGCGGATCACGGCGGTCAGCGACGTGCCGCTGCCGAACTTCGCTCGCGAGTTCCCGATGGTCGAGTGCGTCACGGCAAGCGGCACCGAGCTGCCGTTCGAGGACGACGCCTTCGACGTCGCGTTCTCGAACGCGGTGGTCGAGCATGTCGGCGGGCGCCACGAGCAGCGGCGCTTCGTCTCCGAGCTCTGCCGCGTGGCGCCGCGCGTCTTTCTCTCCACCCCCAACCGCTGGTTTCCGGTCGAGACGCACACGCTCGTTCCTTTCGTCCACTGGCTTCCGCGGCCGGCCGCGGACCGAGCCTTCGCCGCGCTCGGGAAGGACAACTGGAAGCGGGTCGAACTGCTGACCAAAGACGCATTGCTAGGTCTGTTCCCGCCAGACGTGAAGCCGCGTGTGGTCGAGTCGCGGATCACGATCAGCGTGGGGGCGGAACGGGCCTAGAAACCGCCTCTCACCCCCTCCGGACGAGGTCGTTTCCGTCGCGCCTGAATACGTTGGTCTCGTGGGGGAGCCAACGAAGGGGCAGGCTTCTGACTCGATCGCGGAGTTCTTCACCGAGCTCGGCAACCGAGGCCACGAACCGCTGCTCCAGAGGGCGAGCGGCAGCGCTCGCTTCGATGTCGCCGACGGCAAGCGAACCGAGCGCTGGCTCCTGACCATCGACCGAGGCGACCTCCGCGTCTCCCGTAGGAACGCTGCCGCCGACTGCGTTCTGCGTCTCGACCGGCGCACCTTCGAACGGGCGGTGAACGGCGAGCTGAACCTGATGGCGGCTGCGCTCCGGGGAACGTTCGCCCTGGGAGGCGACCCGAGGTTCCTCGTGCTCCTGCAGCGACTCTTCCCCCGACCTTCGCGGCGGCGCCGCCGGCGCGCCGGCCCCTCGGGGACGAAACAGTGAGCGACGGCCTCGTCAAGATCCTCGACGGCAACACGTTCGTGGTCAGCGACGCACGCGGTGACATCGAGGCCTCGCCCACGGACCCCACGGGCCTCTTCTCGTACGACACCCGCTTTCTCTCGGAGTGGGTCCTGACGATCAACGGCGACCGCATGAACCCGCTCTCGGTCGACGACCTCCAGTACTTCGAGTCGCGCTTCTTCCTCGTGCCCGGCACCGGGACCGTCTACATCGACGCGAAGCTGTCGGTCATCCGGCGCCGCGCGGTCGGCAACGGCTTCCACGAGGAGCTGACGATCCTCAACCATGCCGACGAGGCGGCCGACCTGAAAGTCCGCCTCGACGCGGGCTGCGACTTCGCCGACCTGTTCGAGGTCAAGGACGCGCTCGAGAAGAAGGGCACGTACTCGGCCCGCGTCAAGAGCGGCAAGCTTGTGCTGGCCTACGACCGCGAGACCTTCGGCCGCTCGACCGCGATCTCCTCGTCGCAGCCTGCGCGAGTCGACAAGAAGGGCCTCACGTTCAAGGTCCGCATCGACCCGCACGACGAGTGGACCACGCAACTCGACGTCGTCACGGAGCGTCTCGGGGTCGAAGAATCGGAGCGCGTCGAGGATCCGGCGAAGTCGCGGCAACGAATGCAGAAGAGCCTGGAGCGCTGGATCGACCAGGCCCCTCGCCTGGAGTGCGACTGGGAACCGCTGCGGGCCACCTACCGCCGCAGCCTGGTCGACCTGGCCGCGCTCCGCTTTTCCCCGCGCATCGCCGGAGGCCGCAGCTTGCCGGCTGCAGGCCTGCCCTGGTTCATGACCATGTTCGGCCGGGACAGCCTCCTGACCAGCTTGCAGGCGCTTCCGTTCACGTCCGAGCTCGCCGCGACGACGCTGCGAGCGCTGGGCGACTGGCAGGGGGTCGGCGTCGACAACTTCCGCGACGAGGATCCGGGCCGGATCCTGCACGAGATGCGGTACGGCGAGCTGACCGCCTTCGAAGAGCGCCCGCATTCCCCGTACTACGGCTCCGCCGATGCGACACCGCTGTTCGTCGTGCTGCTCGACGAGTACGAGCGCTGGACCGGCGATCGAGGGCTCGTGAGAGAGCTCGAGGTCGAGGCGCGGGCCGCGTTGAAGTGGATCGACGAGTACGCGGATCTCCAGGGCACCGGCTATGTCTGGTACGAGCGCCGGAACAAGAAGACCGGGCTCGAAAACCAGTGCTGGAAGGACTCCTGGGATTCGATCTCCTTCCGGGACGGCCAGATCCCGGGCTTCCCCCGAGCGACCTGCGAGCTGCAGGGGTACGCGTACGACGCGAAGCTCCGCGGCGCGCGCCTTGCCCGGCTCGTCTGGAAGGACGAGCCCCTGGCCGAGCAGCTCGAACGGCAGGCCGCCGACCTCAAGCGGCGCTTCAACCGGGACTTCTGGGTCGAGGACGGTGAGTACTTCGCGCTGGCGCTCGATCCAGACGGGGCGCAGGTGGACGCGCTCACCTCGAACAACGGCCACCTCCTCTGGAGCGGCATCGTCGACAAGGAGAAGGCGAAGGCGGTCGCCGGGCACCTGCTTGGGTCTCGCCTCTTCTCCGGCTGGGGCGTGCGCACCCTGGCGGAGGGAGAGGGACGCTACAACCCGATCGGCTACCACGTCGGCACGGTCTGGCCCTTCGACAACTCGTT
Source organism: uncultured Actinomycetes bacterium (assembly GCA_963763475.1). Classification (GTDB taxonomy): domain Bacteria; phylum Actinomycetota; class Thermoleophilia; order Gaiellales; family Gaiellaceae; genus AC-32. The sequence goes on from CAVXOR010000001.1 coordinate 69,049, forward strand.
CATCGCCTGGGGCCTGCGGCGCTACGGCTTCAAGGACGAAGCCGCGGTGGTCGCGGCGGGAATCCTGGACGCGGCCGAGTTTTTCGAGGGGCGCCTGCCCGAGGCGTTCGGCGGCTACGAGCGCTCGCAGACGATGTATCCGGTGCAGTACCCGACGGCGTGCAGCCCGCAGGCCTGGTCCACCGGCGCTCCACTCCTGCTCCTGCGGACGATGCTCGGACTCGAGCCGCACGGCGAAAACCTGATGGTCGACGCCGCGCTCCCCAGAACGATCGGCCATCTCGAGTTGCTCGACATCCCCGGGCGGTGGGGGCGCATCGACGCCTTTGGACGCGGTCGAGTCGACGTCGGATCGCGAGCATGAGCTCGGCGGTGGCCGTGGAGCGTCCCCTCGCCTCCGCAAGGCGGCTGATCCTTCCGCTCGCGCTTGCGCAGTTCATCTGCAGCTTCGCCGGCTCGAACATGAACGTGATGATCGCCGACATCAGCGACGACCTGGACACGACCGTCAAGGGCGTCCAGACCGCGATCACGCTCTTCCTGCTGATCATGGCGATCCTGATGATCCCCTGCAGCAAGCTGACCGACCGGTGGGGCCGGAAACGCTGCTTCATCTGGGGCCTGACGATCTACGGGATCGGCGCCCTCATCAGCGCTGTCTCTCCGAACCTCGGCGTCCTGATCCTCGGCAACTCGGTGTTCGAAGGTGTCGGGACGGCGCTCCTGATCCCGCCGGTCTACATCCTCGCGACGCTGTGGTTCGACGACATGACAAGGCGCGCCTGGGCCTTCGGCGTGATCAGCGGGCTGGGCGGAATCGGCGCCGCCGCCGGACCGCTGATCGGCGGCGTGATCACGACGGGCATCAGCTGGCGGGCGGCGTTCCTCTTCCAGGCCGTGGTCGTCGGGACGATCGTCCTCCTCAGCCGGCGCCTCGTGGATCCGCTTCCAGCCGATCCGACCCGGCCCTTCGACGCGGTCGGGCGCGGTCCTGTCGGGCGTGGGCATGTTCTGCGTCGTCTTCGGGATCCTGCAGGCGGGGAGCAACAACACCCTGCTGGTCGTCTTCCTCGTCATTGGAGCGGCGTTCCTGCTCGCGTTCTTCCTCTACATCCGGTCGCGCGAGCGTTCCGGCAAGGAGCCGCTCCTCTCGACCGGCCTGTTTCGGAACCGGACCTGCAACCTCGCCCTCGTCACCCAGAACATCCAGTGGCTGCTGCTGATGGGGACCTCGTTCGTCGTCTCGGTGTTTCTGCAAGAGGTCCGTGGCTACAGCGCGATCAAGACCGGCGTCGTCTTCACGGCGGCGACGCTCGGCATCCTCTTCTCCTCCCTCGCCGCCGAGCGGCTAGCGAAGCGATACGCCCAGCGGACGTTGATCGTGGCGGGCTTCGTGGTGACGCTCGCCGGCATTCTGCTGCTGCTCGGCCTCGTCAAGGCGACGGACAACGTGCTCGCGTTCCTGCCCGGTCTGGCGTTGGTCGGGCTCGGCCTGGGCGCGATGCTCACGCCCTCCGTCAACGTCGTCCAGTCGAGCTTCGCGGAGGCTCTGCAGGGCGAGATCTCGGGCCTGTCGCGTAGCGTCTCCAACCTCGGCTCGTCGTTCGGCACCGCAATCGCCGGGACGATTCTCGTCTCGGTGGTCACCGACGGGAACCAGGCCTACGGATGGGCGATGGTCGCACTCGTCGTCTTCGGCGTGATCGGCCTCGGAGCAGCACTTCTGCTCCCGGCGAGGGTCGAGCGGGCCTAGCCCGGGCGTCAGGCCTGGGGGATGCGCTGCTCGAGGGCGCTCGTGACCGCTTCGCGGACCGGCTCCAGCTCGATGCGGTCGAGCACGTCCTGGAAGAAGCCGCGCACGACCAAGCGCTCGGCCTCGCTCCGGGGCAGCCCTCGGGCCATCAGGTAGAAGATCTGCTCGCGGTCGACCCGGCCGACGGTCGCGCCGTGAGTGCAGCGCACGTCGTTGGCCAGGATCTCGAGACCCGGGATCGGGACCGCGTGCGTCGTCGGCGAGAGCATCAGGTTGCGGCACTCCTGGTACGCGTTCGTCTTCTGCGCGTCCTTCTCGACGCGGATCATCCCGCGCCAGACCGCAGTCGCCGTGTCGCGCAGCGCGCCCTTGAAGGCGAAGTCCGACTCGGTGTCTGGGGCGATGTGCTCCTGGAAGGTGTCGAAGTCGAGGTGCTGCTCGCCGTCCGCGAAGTAGGCGCCGGTGACGCGCGAGGTCGCGCCAGGCCCCGCGAGGTCGTTCTGGATCCGCACCTTGCCGCGCTTCGAGCCGAAGCCGCCGCTGACCCAGTCCAGCTCGGCGTCCCGCTCCACGCGCGCGTGGTGCGAGGCGAAGTGCCACGTCTCGCGCGAGAGGTTCTGCAGTGAGACGTACTCCAGCTTCGCGGCCTGCTCGACGAACAGCTCTGCCACGGCGTTGAAGTAGCCGTTCAGCTCTGGCGAGGCCGACGAGTGCTCCTCGACGAGCGAGAAGCGCGAGCCCTCCTCGGCGACCACCAGCAACCGCCAGAAGAGCGAGCCGCCCTCGATCGCGTTCACGACGCGGACGAACAGCGGCCGCTCGAGCTCGAGCCCGGCGGGCACGTGGACGAGCAGGCCGTGCTGCCAGGCGGCCGCGTTGTGCGCCGCGAACTTGTCGTCCTGCCAACCGACCAGCTGCCCGAGCCGCTCGTGCGAATCCTGCAGGGGCTCGAAGCGGATCTCCTCCGGCGCGCGCGTGATCTCGATGCCCGTCTCGGTGACGACGGCCTCGGCGGCGACGTCGAGCGCGAGCATCGACGCCGGTGCGGCGGCTGCGCCGTCCCCGGAGGCCTCGAACGCGTCCGGGTCGAAGCCACCCAGGTCGGTGAAGCGCCAGTGCTCCTCGGTCGTGTCCGGGACCGGCAGCGCGCGGTAGCGCTGGAGTGCCTCGGCGCGGCTCACGAGTCGTGCCTCCGGTGGAGAATGACCGCGTTCCCGTCGGGATCGAGGAAGACCGCCATCTTGCAGACGCCTGTGTCGCCGGAGCCGACGCACTCGGCACCCTCCGCTTCGAGCGCCGCCTTGGCCCGGTCGACGTCGGCGACGCGCAGCGCGAAGCCGGCGATGTCGGGCTTGAAGTCGATCCCCTCCTCCTCGGGCTGCCAGAACGCCAGCGTCACCTGACCGGCCGTCAGCTCCTCGGGGTTGCTCGAGTCGACGGGGAGGCCGAGGACGTCGCGGTACCAGGAGCGGGTCTGCTCGGCGTCCCTGCTCGCGATGTTGACGAAGTCGACGCGTTCGACTCCGAGCTCAGCCAACCGACCCTTCCATCTGCAGCTGGATCAGCCGGTTCATCTCGACCGCGTATTCGAGCGGGAGCTCCTTCGTGATCGGCTCGACGAAACCGGAGACGATCATCGCGGACGCCTCGGTCTCCGAAAGGCCGCGGGACATCAGGTAGAAGAGCTGCTCCTCGCCGATCTTCGAGACCGTCGCCTCGTGGCCGATGTCGACGTTGTCCTCGTCGATCTTGATGTACGGGTAGGTGTCGGAGCGCGAGTCCTCGTCGAGGATCAGCGCGTCGCAGACGACCTTCGACTTCGCGCCGGTCGCGCCCTTGGCGACCTCGAGCAGCCCGCGGTAGCCCGCGCGACCGCCGTCCTTGGAGATCGACTTCGAGGTGATCACCGAGGTCGTGTTCGGCGCGACGTGGACGGCCTTGCCGCCCGCGTCCTGGTGCTGGCCCTTGCCGCCGAAGGCGATCGAGAGCACCTCGCCGTGCGCGCCTTCGCCGAGCAGCCAGATCGCCGGGTACTTCATCGTCAGCTTCGACCCGAGGTTCCCGTCGACCCACTCCATGGTCGCGTTCTCGTACGCGACCGCACGCTTGGTGACCAGGTTGTAGACGTTGTTCGACCAGTTCTGAATCGTCGTGTAGCGGCAGCGCGCGTTCGGCTTGACGACGATCTCGACCACCGCCGAGTGCAGCGAGTCGGAGGAGTAGATCGGTGCCGTGCAGCCCTCGACGTAGTGCACGTAGGCGCCCTCGTCGACGATGATCAGCGTGCGCTCGAACTGGCCCATGTTCTCGGCGTTGATGCGGAAGTAGGCCTGGAGCGGCATCTCGATCTTCACGCCCGGCGGCACGTAGATGAACGAGCCGCCCGACCAGACGGCCGAGTTCAGCGCCGCGAACTTGTTGTCGTTCTGCGGGATGATCGTCCCGAAGTACTCCTTGACGAGCTCCTCGTGCTCGCGCAGGCCCGAGTCCATGTCCTTGAAGATCACGCCCTGGGCTCTCGAGGTCTTCCTGCAGCTTGTGGTAGACGACCTCGGACTCGTACTGGGCGCCGACGCCGGCGAGGTAGTTCTTCTCCGCCTCCGGGATGCCGAGCTTGTCCCAGGTGTCCTTGATCTCGGGCGGCAGGTCCTCCCAGGAGTTGGCCTGCTTCTCGGTCGGGCGGATGTAATAGAAGATGTTGTCGAAGTCGATCTCGGAGAGGTCGCCGCCCCACTCGGGCATCGGGCGCGCCATGAAGTACTCGAGCGACTTGAGCCGGAACTTGCGCATCCACTCCGGCTCGTTCTTGTGCTCGGAGATCGCGGCGACGAGCTCGGCCGAGAGACCACGACCGGACTTGAAGAAGTAGTCCTCGATCTCGTGGAAGCCGTACTTGTAGTCGCTGCGAATCCCGGCGACGACTTCGGTCTCAGGAGTGGCTGCCATTGTTCCTTCCGTTTGCGCCGAAGCCCTCGTAGCCCTCGGCTTCGAGCTTGTGCGCGAGCTCCGGCCCGCCTTCCTCCACGATACGCCCGTCCACGAAGACGTGCACGAAATCGGGCTGCACGTAGTTGAGGATGCGCTGGTAGTGGGTGATGATGAGCGCGCCGGTCTCCTCGCCGACGAGCTCGCTCACGCCGTTGGCGACCGTCTTCAGCGCGTCGATGTCGAGTCCCGAGTCGGTCTCGTCGAGCACGGCCATGCGCGGCTTCAGCATCGCCATCTGCAGGATCTCGACCCGCTTCTTCTCGCCGCCCGAGAAGCCGTCGTTCAGGTAGCGCTGCGCGAGCTCGCGCGGAACCTTCAGCTTCTCCATCGCGGCGAGCATGTCCTGGCGGAAGTCCTTGATCGTGACCGGGTCGTCCTCGCCGTCGTTGCGCGCCTTGCGGATCGCGTTGATCGCGGAGCGCAGGAAGCTGGTGACGGTCACGCCCGGGACCGCGTGCGGGTACTGGAACGCGAGGAAGAGGCCGCGCTGGGCGCGCTCGTCCGCCTCGAGCTCGGTCACGTCCTCGCCGTCGAAGAGGATCTGGCCCTCGGTGATCTCGTACGCGGGATGGCCCATCAGCGCGTAGGCGAGGGTCGACTTGCCCGAGCCGTTGGGGCCCATGATCGCGTGGATCTGGTTCGTGTCCACGGCGAGGTCGACACCCTTGACGATCTCGGTGCCGTCCTCGAGCGCGACGTGGAGGTTCTTCAGTTCTAGGAGAGCCATGTCAAGGTCATGCTAGCGAGCACGGTCAGCCCTTCGGAAGCAGGAGACGGAGCCTTGTCCAGAGCGTCGAGCCGCGCGCCTGATCGTCGAAGCGGCCGTGCGCACCTGGGTCTCCAGGCAGGGTATCGAAGAGGTTGTCGGGCGCGTCGAGCGGCTTCGGATCGCCCCTGTGCTGGCTCTTCCAACCGTTCCGCCTGAGCACCCAGTCGCCCGCTCTCGGCGAGAGCTTCTGACCCCACAACAGCTTTTGCGCGCCCCACGAGATCGGCAGCTCGCGGACGGGGTGCTCGGCGCAGTGAAGGGCCGCCTCGGCAAACGGCTCGGGCTGGTAGATCGGCGGAACCGGCTGGGGCTGGTAGCCGATCTTCTGCCGGTCGCGGTCGAACTGCGGCGTGTTGATCGCACCGGGGAGGACGAGCGAGATCGCGACCCCGGTGCCGGCCTTCTGCTCCTCGACGCGCGCCGACTCGAGGAACGCGCGCACGCCCGCCTTGGTCGAGCAGTAGGCGGCTTGCAGCGGGATGCCGCGGTACGCGAGCGCCGAGCTGACGTGCAGGAAGGTCCCGCGCGAGGCCCGTAGGTGTGGGAGGGCGGCCCAGAAGCCGTGGACGACGCCGAAGAAGTTCACCTCCCAGACGCGGCGGAGCTCTTCCTCGGTGAGCCGCTCGGCCTCGGCGTAGACGGTCACGATCGCGTTGGCGACGTAGGTGTCGAGCCGGCCGAAGCGCTCGACCGCGGCCCCGACCCCGCGTTCGACGACGGCTCGCTCGGTGATGTCGCCGGCGACCGCGAGCGCCTCGGAGCCCGCGCGCTCGATCTCCGCGACGCAGTTGTCCAACGCTTCGGCGCTGCGAGCGGTCACGACCACCTTCGCCCCGCGCTCCCCGGCCAACCGCGCGATCGCCCGGCCGAGCCCGCTGGAGGCGCCGGTGACGAGGATCACCTGCTCCGAGATCTGCTTCTTCGGCACCGACGGCTGTTACCCGCAGCGGAAAGCGCTACGCTTCGTACATGCCGGAAATTGGCATTGCCGGGCTCGTGGTGATCCTGATCGTCGCGCTGCTCGTGTTCGGGCCGAAGCGCCTGCCGGAGATCGGGCGCTCGCTCGGCAAGGGCATGCGCGAGTTCAAGGACTCGATCACGGGCGGCTCGGACGACGAGAAGGCCGAGCTGCCGGCCCGCTCCGCGGACGAGCCACCGCCTCCGTCGTCGTAACCCGATGAGCGTGCTCCCGCGGCGTCTTCGCCACGGCGAGGAAGCGACGCTCGTCGAGCACCTCGGCGAGCTGCGCACGCGGCTGATCATCTCCCTGACCGCGCTCGCGATCGGGTTCGGGATCGCCTACGGCTTCCACGGCCGCATCCTGCACTGGCTCAACCGGCCTCTACCCGACAACCTCAAGAAGCCGGTCACGCTAAGCCCGATCGAGCCGTTCGCGACCTCGATCCTGGTCAGCCTCTGGGCCGGGCTGCTGCTTGCGCTGCCGATCGTCCTCTGGCAGCTGTGGGCGTTTCTCGCGCCCGCCTTCGAAGAGCGGCGCCAGCGCTCGATGCTCGTGCCGGTTGCCTTCGCGACCGTGCTCGCGGTCGGCGGGGTCCTGTTCGGCTACTTCGTGATCCTGACGCCGGCGATCCACTTCCTGACCAACTACGACTCGTCCTACTACAACATTCAGATTCGCGCGCGGGACTACTACCGCTTCGTCAGCTTCGTGCTTATCGGTGTCGCGCTCGCCTTTGAGGTCCCGGTGTTCGTGCTGGCCCTCGTGCGCCTGCGGATCCTCAGCGCCGCCCAGCTTCGTCACACCTGGCGGGCCGGCATCTTCGTGATGACCGTGATCGGCGTGATCCTGCCCGGAGTCGATCCCGTCACGACGCTGCTCTCGGTGATCCCGCTGGTAATCCTCTACGTGCTCTCGATCGGCCTCGCCACCGTCCTCGAGCCGCGCTGGCGCGAGTGACAGAACCGAAGATCGAGCTGCACGTCCACCTCGAGGGGACGGTGCGGCCGGCGACGCTGCTCGAGATCGCGCGGCGCAACGACTACCCGCTCCCCGCCGAGACTGAGGAGGGGCTGGCCGAGCTGTACGACTTCCGCGACTTCGCCCACTTCATCGAAGTCTGGATCCTGACCACCAACGCGCTGCAGACGGCCGAGGACTTCCGCCAGGTGGTCGTCGACTATGCGGCCGAGGCCGCCTCGCACGGGGCGGTCTACTTCGAGGGGATCTTCTCGCCGAGCGAGCGCGTGCGGCGCGGGGTCGACTGGGACGAGATCTTCAGCGGGTACTGCGACGGCGCGGAGCAGGCGCGCGAGCTGCACGGCGTCGAGGTGCGGCTGACGCCCGACATCGTGCGCGGCTTCGAGCTCGACGAGGCCGAGCAGGTCGTGCGCTACTCGTTCAAGTACCGGGAGCGCGGGATCGTCGGCGTCGGGCTCGGCGGGCTCGAGGCCGAGTTCCCGCCGGAGCCGTACGAGCCAGCCTTCGCGCTCGCGCGCGAGCTGGGACTGGCGTCGGTCCCGCACGCCGGCGAGATTGCCGGGCCGTCGTCGGTGCGCGGCGCGCTCGAGCAGCTCGGCGCCGACCGTCTGCGCCACGGGATCCGCGCGGCCGAGGATCCTGGGCTGCTGCGCGAGATCGTCGACCGGCGGGTCGTGCTCGACGTCTGCCCGATCTCGAACCTCCGCACACGCGCGGTCGCCTCGCTCGAGGAGCATCCACTGCCGAAGCTGATCGCGGCCGGGGCGCGCTGCTCGATCTCGACCGACGACCCCGCGATGTTCGGCACCGACCTGACCCGGGACTACGAGGCGGCGGCCGAGCTCGGGGTCGACGCGCGCGACGCCTACGAGGCCGGGCTCGAGGGCGCGCTCTGCGGCGAGGCCACCAAACATCGCCTGCGCGAGGTCGGCGATGCCCACGAGTGGCAGGTACCCTAGGCCTCCGCATGGCCCGAGGAGCCGCATCGACGCAGCGCAAGCGGCGTCCCAAGCCCGATCCAAAGCGCAGCAAGAGCGCACCGAGCTGGGAAGAGCAGCTCTTCTTCTCGCGCCTGCGGCGCCACGCGAAGGTGATGTACGTCCTGCTCGCGGTGGTGTTCGCACTCGGCTTCGTCCTGCTCGGCGTCGGCTCGGGCTCGAACGGGATCAGCGACGCGCTGCAGGGCTTCTTCGGGCAGAACAGCGGCACCTCGATCAGCTCGCAGATCGACGACAAGCAGCAGGCGGTCGAGCGCTCGCCGAAGAGCGTTGACCTCTACCTCGACCTCGCCGGCCTCTACCAGAGCGACGGGCAGGAGGCCAAGGCGCTCGCCACGCTGCGCAAGGCCCGGCAGGTCGCGCCGAAGAACATCGACGTCCTCAACCGGATCGCGTCGATCTACGGCGGCCAGGCCGGCCGCGAGGGCGACAACTACCGCAACATCCTCGCCGTCTACAGCACGAACGTGACCACGCCGCCGGGGCTCGACACCAGCCAGCCGATCGGCCAGGCGCTGACCTCGGACCCGTACAGCCAGGGCCTGCAAAACCAGCTCAACGAGGCGTACACCAAGGTGACGAGCGCCTATCAGAAGGTCGCGGGCGTCTACAAGCAGGCGGCGCAGGTCGCGAAGGGGACCTCGGAAGAGCCGAACGCGCTCCTGCAGTGGGCCTCCGCCGCCCAGAGCGCGAACGACGTCGGCACCGCGATCACCGCCTACGAGCGCTTCCTCAAGGTCGCGCCCGACAACCCGAACGCCGCCGCGGTCAGGCAGACCCTCGCGCAGCTCAAGGCATCCGCGCCGCTGCCCCAAGGGTAGACTCCCGCGCTCAACGAGCACGAGGACGGGATGAACTTCGACATCAACACCGAGCAGCTCTCCGACGACGCGTACGTGATCTCGCTCGCCGGCGAGGTCGACCTCTACACGGCGCCCGAGTTCAAGCAGCAGCTGCTGGACGTGGTCGGCAAGGGCGCGAAGAGCGTGATCGTCGACTTCTCGGACACGACCTTTATCGACTCGACGACGCTCGGCGTGCTGGTCGGCGGGGTCAAGCGGCTGCGCACGAACGACGGGCAGCTCTCGCTCGTCTGCAGCGACCGCAACATCACCAAGATCTTCGAGATCACCGGGCTCGACCGGGTCTTCACGATCCACGGCACGCGCGACGAGGCAGTGGCGGCGCTGAACTCGTCGGAGCCCACGCCCGGATAGTGCGGCGCGGCGGCGCGCTCCTCGCTCTCGCGACGGCGCTGCTGGCGGCCGGCTGCGGCACCGGCGGGATCTCGAAGGCCGGCGACACCGACAAGGGCAAGGATCTCTTCCTGGACAAGTGCGCCGGCTGCCACACGCTCGCCGACGCCGGCTCGCACGGCAACCAGGGGCCGAACCTCGACGACGCCTTCTCCTCCTCCCGCAAGCAGGGCTTCAAGCAGGTGACGATCGAGCAGGTCGTCCGCGACCAGATCGAGCTTGCGGTGCCGCCGATGCCGCAGAACCTGGTCGAGGGGGCGGACGCAGACGCGGTCGCCGCCTACGTCGCGCTGGTGGCGGGCAAGCCAGTCGCGGGCGGGAAGCAGGCGACCGGCGGCAAGGACATCTTCGCCGCCAACTGCGGGAGCTGCCACACGCTCGAGGATGCGGGCACGAGCGGGAACGTCGGGCCGAACCTCGACCAGCTGAAGCCGAGCGTCGACGTCGTCCAGCACCAGGTGATCAACGGCGGCGGCGCGATGCCGGCCTTCAAGGGCACGCTCACGGACGCGCAGATCGCGGCCGTCTCCAAGTACGTCTCGTCGGTCGCGGGCGGCTAGCTACCGGCCGTCGCTCAGGTCCACCACGACGTGGTGGATCGGCACCGCGTAGCGCTCCCGGGCGCTCGAGACCACGCCTCGCTCGAGCCAGTTCGAACGGCCCTCCGGGTGCGTCGAGATCACGATCTCGTCGGCGCCGAAGGTGCGCAGGGCGTCCTCGATCGCCTGTAGCGGGTCGCCGTCCCCGACCTCACCGCTGGCCTCCACGCCGTTCCGCTCGAGCTCGGCCAAGCTGTGGTCGAGCCGCTCGCGCGCGGCCGCTCGCGCCGCGTCCTCGTCCGAGGCGAGGTGCCGCAGCGGCGAGTTCAGCGCAGGGGTGACGACGAGCACGCGCGCGTCACCGCCCGAGGCGAGCTCGCGGATCCGGTCGAGCAGCTCGCTGCCGCCGACCGTCTCGTTCGCCACCACCAGGATCCGCCGCTCGCCCTCGGGGCTACCCCGCACCGCTGCGGCGGGGGCCGGCGGGGCTGGCTCGCGCGAGCGCCACCACCACCAGGCGGCAACGACCGTCAGCACGATGAAGACGACCAGCCCCGCCCAGGCGTTGATCACTCCTGCGATCGCGATCGCGGCGAAGTAGACGACCGTCCCGAGCAAAAACCGGAACGCCTCGCCCTCGCTCCTGAGCGGGTTGTTCACGACTAGAGGATGTAGACGGTCGTGTAGACGACGATCCACATCACGTCGACGAAGTGCCAGTAGATCCCGGGGATCTCGACGCCGTGGTGCTCCTCCTCGGTGTAGTGGCCCCGGAAGGCGCGGATCGTGGCCGCGAGCAGCAGCGTCAGGCCGACGAAGACGTGCGCGCCGTGCAGGCCGGTGAGGCAGAAGAAGATCGTTCCGAAGGCGTTCGTGTACGGCGCGAAGCCGATGCGAGCGTACTCGAGCACCTGCGTCAGCAGGAAGGTCAGGCCGAGCAGGAACGTGAGCGAGAGGCCGGCCTTCAGCCCGGAGCGGTTGCCGCGCTTGATCGCCTGCAGCGCCCAGTGCATGGTGAAGCTCGAGGTCACGAGGATGATCGTGTTCATTCCGGCGACGAAGACCGGCAGCTCGTACGGCGGGGTCGGCCACGGCGTCCCGGCCGCGACGCGGACGAAGAAGTAGGCCGTGAAGAAAGAGCCGAAGAGCATGATCTCCGACGCGATGAAGAGGAACATCCCGAGCGTGCGCGCGTCGACGCGCGAGCTCTGGTGCGCGACAGGCGGATGGGAGGCGTGGGCCTCGGCGTGGGCGCTCACACGACCGCCTCCTCGCGGTCGACCTCGACGTGCTCGATCGGCAGGCCGGTCTGCTTGCGCAGCCGGTTGACGAGGTCGCCGCGCAGCCAGCTCGAGGTCTTCTCGCCCGGGAAGGTCGAGACGATGATCTCGTCGATGCGCTCGTCGTGAACTGCCTGCGCGGCCGCCGTGAACGGATCCGGGTGCGCGACCTGGCCGTGCGCCTCGATGCCCTCGCCGCGCAGGATCGTCAACGCCCGCCGCAACCGGCGCTCGGCCTGGGGATGCTCGCGCGCGTCGTCGCTCTGCGGGGAGACGATCAGGAACGAGGCCGGCCCCTGCGCCGCACGGTCTCGGATCTTCTGCAGCAGCGGCTCCCCGACGACCGTCTCGTTGGCGACCACGAGCACGTTCGCGTCGCCGCCCTGCTCGAGCTCCAGGTCGACGACCACGTGCTCGACGGGCAGTCCGCCCGCGGCGTCCTTGATCCGCTCGACGACGTTTTTGCGCAGCCAGCCCGAGCGCTGCTGCGGGTGGGTCGAGACGACGACCTCGTCCGGCCGCGGCTCGAGGGTCGCGATCGCGTCGCGCGTTGCCGCCACCGGGTCGGTCTCGACCACGAGCCCTGAGGCCGGGATCCCGGCCGCGCGCAGGGCCTCGAGCGTCTTCTCCAGCCGACGGCCGGCGGCCGCGCGGCGCGTGTCCTCGTAGACGACGTAGCCCTCGCGCGGCTGGTTGACCGGAGTGATCACGGTCACGCGGACAGGCCCGTCCTTGCGCCGCCGCTCGATCGCCTCGATCAGGCTGCGGCCGGCGACCGTCTCGTTGGCGATCACGAGCACGTGACGCTCGCCGTTCATACGTGCACCTCCTGGCCCTCGGGCACGCGGTCGCCGTTGAAGACTCCGTGCCGTGCACCCGGCACGCCGTACTCGTACGGGTTGCCGACGACCTGCGGGATCTCGTCGAAGTTGAAGATCGGCGGAGGCGAGCTGACCTGCCACTCGAGCGTCAGCGAGCGCCACGGGTTGGCGGCCGCGCGCTCGCCGAAGCGCCAGCTCGTGATCATGTTGTAGAGGAAGACGAGCGTCGAGGCGCCGAGCCCGAAGGACGCGATCGAGATGAACAGGTTCAGGTCGGCGAAGCGGGGCGCGTAGTCGGCGACGCGGCGCGGCATCCCCTGGATCCCGAGGTAGTGCATTGGGAAGAAGGTCAGGTTGAACCCGACGAAGGTCAGCCAGAAGTGCAGCTTGCCGAGCGCCTCGTTGTACATCCGGCCGGTCATCTTCGGGAACCAGAAGTAGATCCCAGCGAAGATCGTGAACAGGGAGCCGCCGAAGAGCACATAGTGGATGTGCGCGACCACGAAGTACGTGTCCGAGGTGTGGATGTCGATCGGCACGGCGGCCAGGTAAATCCCGGAGAGGCCGCCGATCACGAACATCGAGACGAAGCCGAGCGCGAACAGCATCGGCGTGTCGAAGTGGATGCGGCCCTCCCATAGCGTCGCCAGCCAGGAAAAGACCTTGATCCCCGTCGGGACGGCGATCACCATCGACGTGACCATCATCGGCACGCGCAGCCAGGGCGCCATCCCCGCTACGAACATGTGGTGTGCCCACACCGAGAAGCCGAGCACGAGGATCGCCATCAGCGAGAGCGCCATCAGCCGGTAGCCGAAGATGGGCTTCCGCGCCATCACGGAGATCACCTCCGAGGCGATGCCGAAGCCGGGCAGCATCATGATGTAGACCGCCGGGTGCGAGTAGAACCAGAAGATGTGCTGGTACCCGAGCGGATAGCCGCCCGCAGTGAAGTCGAAGAAGTGGGTGTGCATCACCCGGTCGAACATGACGAAGAACTGCGAGCCGGCGATGAACGGCGTCGCGATCACGACCAGCAGCGAGGTCGTGAAGTTCGCCCAGACCAGCAGCGGCATGCGCCAGAAGGTCATCCCCGGCGCGCGCATGGTGATGATCGTGACGAGGAAGTTGAGCGCGGTCATGATCGAGCTCGCGCCCGCCCACTGGACGCCCATGTTGAAGAACACCGTTCCCAGCGGCTGATGCACGGAGAGCGGCGCGTAGCCCGTCCAGCCGGCGGCGAACGCGCCACCGGGGACGAGGAAGCTCGAGACCATCATCACGCCGGCGATCGGCAGCAGCCAGAACGAGAGCGCATTCAGCCGCGGGAAGGCCATGTCCGGCGCGCCGATCATCAGCGGGATCACGTAGTTGCCGATTCCAGCGAAGGCGGGAATCACGAACAGGAAGATCATCAGCGCCGCGTGCACCGAGAAGAGGCCGTTGAAGGTCTGGTTGTCGACGAACTGCATCCCCGGCCGCGCGAGCTCCGCGCGCATGAACATCGCCAGCAGGCCGGCGATCACGAAGAAGACGATCGTCGTGACCAGGTACTGGATCCCGATCACCTTGTGGTCGGTGTTGATGCGGAAGTAGTCGCGCCAGCTGCGAGCGCCGTGGCCCGAGTGGTCCTCCGGCTGCGTGGGCGCTCCGCTGGCGTAGCGCATCCAGTAGTCGAAGCCGCCGATCCCGGCCAGGAGGCCGAGGGGCGCCGCCGTCAACTCGACCGTGGTGATCACGGCGCCGTCCCAGATCGGATGCCAGCCTTCGAGCCAGCGGACGAGCACCACGATGCCCGCGCCGATTCCAAAGAAGAGCGGGACCATCCACGCCGCGCGCAGCCAGCCCGGAGCAAGGAGCCGGCGGAAGCCGCGCGGGGGCGGCGCCGGCGGCGGGTGCTCCGCCTGAGCCTCGTGCTCGTGGAAGCCGACTACCGCGTCGCTCACTTCGATCCCTGCTGCAGGTACTTGACGAGCGCGTCGAGCTGATCCGCCGGCAGGCTCGCGAAGGTGCCCGGCATCACGCCCTTGGCATAGCCCGGCTCGACGTAGGCGTCTGGGTTCACGATCGAGTCATGGATGAACTGCTCCAGAGGCTGACCGGCCTGCCGTGCGAGGTCGGGCAGCTTATCGAGGTCCGGCCCGACCGTTCCCTTGGCGCCGGCCGGCTGGAAGGTGTGGCAGCCGTCGCAGCCGTTCGAGACGAAGAGCGCCTTCCCGGAAGCCGCGCCGCCCGCGCCGCCGCCGCCGCCACGCTGCCTCTTCGTCCAGGCGAGGAACTTATCGCGGGTCAGGACCTCGGCCTGCGAACGCATCAGCGCATGGCCGAGCCCGCAGAGCTCGGTGCAGATCACCGGGTACTTGCCGAGCTTCTTCGGCGTGATCACGAGCTTCGTGACGAGGCCCGGGACGGCGTCCTGCTTCTGGCCGAACTCGGGCACCCAGAACGAGTGGATCACGTCGAGCGCCTTCAGGCGGAGCTCGACCGTCCGGTGCACCGGCAGGCGCAGCGTCGACGAGGTCGCGTTGCCGAAGGCCGGGTACTTGAACAGCCACGCGAACTGCTGCGCGGTCACGTCCACCACCAGCGGGGCGAGCGGGTCGCCCCTGCCCGCAGCGGCGGCGGAGGCGCTCGGGAGGTGCTCGTTCTGCGCCAGCACGACCGCGCTGAGGATCGAGATCGCGGTCACGAGCGCCGCCGGGATCGCCGTCCAGACGATCTCGAGCCCGGTGTGGCCGTGCACTGGCGGGCCGTCCTCGTCGTCGTCGGGGCCGGCGCGGAAGTTCAGCACCGCGTAGACGATCACCGCGGCGACGAGCGCGAAGATCGCGATGCAGATCACGGTCACGAACCAGAAGACGAAGTCGATCCGATCCGCCTGCTCGCTCGCCGGGTCGGGCAGCCACGGGATCAGCAGCGCCACCGCCGCGGCGCCTGCGCCGAACAGCATTCCCAGCACGACCAGCTGGACGATCGATCCCCTGCGCACCGAGGCCGAGACTACTCGACGCGGCGGCGCGGCCGCGAGGGAAGCGACGCGTCTCCCCGAGCCCTTAGAAACTCCTGCAACGAGCAGGGTTCAGCGGACGCGAATCTGGGTAGGGAAGGGGTCACAACCCCGTTAAGGAGGAACCAATGGGACTCGGAGTAAGCATTCTCTTGATCGCCGCCGGCGCAATCCTGGCCTTCGCCGTCGACGCGACCGTTTCGGGCGTGGACATCCAGACGGTCGGGTGGATTCTGCTGATCGTCGGGATCGTGGGCGCCGTGCTGTCGATGATCTTCTGGTCGTCGTGGGCAGGCCCCGGCTACTGGTCGGGACGCCGTCGCGGCGGCTACGTCGACGACGCACCCCCGCCCGGCTACTAGACCGAGCGGTACCGATTCTCCCGGAGCGGCCGAAAGGCCGCTTCGGTGCGTTTGGGACCAGAGCCGGCTGGTCACAGGGCAGGCATGGCCGCTGCCGGCTCGACGAAGGAGGAGCGGGCCCTCCAGGTGCTCGCGCGCGTCGTTTCGGACGGTCCGTTCCGCGCGCGCGAGCTGATCGACCGGGTGTGCTCGGGCACCCGCGACGCTTTCGGCTTCAAGCGGGTCGATTGGCACCCTCCGCACGAGCTGGTGGCCGTCCCCGGCGAAGGCAAGCCGCCGCCCGACGAACACGATCTCTCGGTGCTGACCGCGCTCGGCGAAGCGACGGCGGCCGTAGCCGAGAGGGCACGCGACGTCGGCGACGCCGACCGGCTCAAGTACGACTTCGTCTCGGTTGCTTCCCACGAGTTGCGCTCGCCGATCTCGGTCGTCCACGGGATCGCGGCGACGCTGTATGCGCGCATCGACGCGCTGCAGGAGGAGCAAGTGCACGCACTGCTCGGGCAGCTCGTCGCACAGACCGACCGGCTCCGCGACCTGGCCGACCAGCTGCTCGATCTCTCGCGGATCGAGTCAGGAGCAGCGGTTGGCCCGCCCGAGCACTTCGACCCGCTCGAGCGGCTCGAGGACCTGCTCCCGAGAATCGTCGGAGACCGCGCCGCGGACGTGCACCTCGTCGCGGACCCCGGCCAGGCGATGGACGCCGACCCAGTCGCCTTCGACCGGGTGGCCGCGAACCTGATCCTGAACGCCCTCCGCTACGGCGCGCCGCCCGTCGAGGTGCGCGTCGAGAACTCCTGCCTGAGCGTGGAGGACCGCGGCCCGGGCGTGGCGCCGGAGTTCGTGCCGCGCCTGTTCGAGCGCTTCAGCCGCAGCGACGAGAGCCGGCGCGCGGGCGCGCCCGGCTCGGGGCTCGGGCTGTCGATCGCCTCGGCCTACGCGAAGGCGATCGGCGGCGAGCTCGCGTACGAGCAAGCGGAGCCGCGCGGCGCCCGCTTCACGCTGTCGCTACCGGCAGCTCGAAGCTGAAGCGCGAGCCCTCGCCCTCACGCGACTCGACCGAGATCGTCCCGTTCATCCGCCGCACCAGCTCGCGGGAGATGTAGAGCCCGAGGCCGGTTCCACCCACGCCGCGGGTCAGGTTCGGGTCGACGCGGTAGAACTTGTCGAAGATCCGCCGCTGCTCGCCTGTCGGGATGCCGAGCCCGGAGTCGGCCACGCTGAAGCGGACGGCGTGGTCGCGGCGCGCGATTTCGAGCTCGACCCTCCCGCCGTCGGGCGAGTACTTGATCGCGTTGTCGACGAGGTTGGTCAGCACCTGGCGCACCTTGTCGGGGTCGCCCAGGATCGCCGGCAGACCCGGCTCGCAGGAGAACGAGAGCTCGATCGCGGCCGGCAGGTGCACCTGGGCCGCCTCGACCACCGTGCGCGCGAGCTCGCGCGGGTCGTGCGTGCCGACGTCGAGCTGGACGCGGTCGGCGTCGAGCCTGCTGGCCCAGAGAATGTCGTTCACCGTGCGCGCGAGCCGGTCGGACTCGGTCGAGATCACGCCCAGCAGGTTCGCGCGTTGGGTCTCGTCGAGCTGCAGGTCCTCGCGCTGCAGCGTCAGCGCGGCGCCGTAGATCGCGGCCAGCGGTGTGCGCAGCTCGTGCGAGACCGTCGACACGAAGTCGCTGCGCAGCTCCTCCACCACCCGGTCGGCGGTCAGGTCGCGGAACGCGTACACGATCCCCTCGTTGAACTCGACCGCCGCGATCGAGAGCCAGAGCTCGCGCCCCGGCAGCTCGAGCGGCAGGGTCTCGGCGCTGGACGCGCTCGCCGGGGTGGTCGCCACCGGGACGCTGCCGGCAATCGCGGACCAGCCCGGGATCGCCTCGACCGCGGGCCGTCCGACGACCTCGTCGGCCGTCAGCCGGGTGACCGCTTCGGCGGCGCGGTTCCAGAGCCTCACGACCCCTTCGCGGTCGAGCATGAAGACGCCGTCGCCGATGTGCTCGAGCACGCGGGCGGCATCGGCCCGCCGCTCGGCTTCGCCGAACAACAGCGCGTTGTCGACCGCGGATGCCGCTCGGCGCGCGAGCTCCTCGGCCGTGATGAGATCGGCGTCGCCGAACAGGCGCTCCGGATCTTCCGAGAGCACGGTGATCGCGCCCAGCACGCGCCCGCGGGCGATCAGCGGCACGCACATCAGCGAGGTCATCCCGATCGCCCGCAGCGCCTCGAGGTATTCCGGGTCGCCTCCGCTCGCGCGCTGCAGATGCTCGTCGGTCACCTCGGAGATCAGCTCCGCGCGGCCGGTGGCGATCACGCGGCCGGGACCGTGCGGCGCATCTGGAGTGGGCGGGAAGCGCTCCTGGAACTCGAACGCGGCGGCCTGCGCGAGAGGGTGGGAGTGGGCGACCGCGACCCGCTCGAGCTGCTCGTCGCGGAGCATGTCGACGATGCACCAGTCCCCGAGGTAGGGGACCGCGAGCGCGCTCAGGCTCTCGAGGGCAGCCGAGTAGTCGAGTGTCGAGCCGAGCAGCTCGCTCGCCTCGGCGAGAAACTCGAGCCGCCGGCTGGCCGCGCGCTCGCTCTCGTATAGCCGCGACTGCTCGATCGCCAGCGCGACGCGGTCGGCCAGCAGCTGGAGCGTCCGCTCGTCGTCGTGCGTGAAGACCCGCGGCGTGACCGAGCCCACGTGCAGGACGCCTAGCAGCCCTCCCTCGATCATCAGCGGTACCCCGAGCAACGACTTCAGGCCACGCTTGGTCAGCAGCGGGTTGACGAGCTCCGCCCGCTCGACATCCGGGATGAAGACGGGCTTGCGGGTGGCGGCGACGCGGCCGGCGAAGCCCTTCCCGACCGGGACACGCACCCGCGCCTCGACTTCCTCCTCCAGACCGCGCGCCCAGGACGCCACGAGCTCGTCGCCCGTCTCGTCGAGCAGGAGGACCACTGCGGTGTCGGTCCGCATCACCGTGCGCACGCCCTCCAGCAGGTCCTGGAGCAACCGGTCGAGGTCGAGATGCGTGAACGCGGCCTGCGAGATCACCTCGAGGTCGCGCAGGCGCTCGACCGCCTCCTCGGCCTTCGCGCGAGCCTCGCGCTCGCGCGCGAAGAGAATCGCGTTGTCGACCGCGACCGCTGCGCGCCTCGCGAGCTCCGTGGCCAGCACGACCTCAGCCTCGGTATAGCGCCGGCCCGATTCCGACCAGGCGAGCGTCAGCGCCCCGATCGTGCGCGCTCGGGCGACCAGCGGCACCGCGACCGCCGAACATGGGTCGAGCTGGGCGATCAGCTTGAGGTGGCGCTCGTCACGCGTCGTCGCGAGGAGCGCGGCGTCGTCGAAATCGCCGAACAGCACCGGCTCGCCCGAGCGCAACGTGCGCGACGCCGGCTGCGGGGAGTCGATCGTCGGCGGATAGAGCATCCGCATCTCGCGCAGCAGATCCTCTTTCTTCGGGTCGGCCGCGGCCACCGCGACCTGCTTGATCGTGACGGCGTCCTCCTCCAGCACGTCGACGATGCACCAGTCCGCGAGCGCCGGCACAGCGAGCTTGGCGACCTGCGTCAGCGTCTGTTCCCAGTCGAGCGAGGCGGCCAGCGCCTGGCTCGCCTCGGCCAGGAAGCGCACGCCTTCGTCAGCCGAGCTCTGGTCGCGCGTGATCACCGTTTCCTCCGGGCGAGCGGTGCGTGAGATGGGCCGTGTAGGGATCGAACCTACGACCTTGGGATTAAGAGTCCCCTGCTCTACCAGCTGAGCTAACGGCCCGAGGCGGCGAATAGTGTAGCCGCCGAATGAAGGTTTTCTCGGTGGTCGGAAACCGGCCGCAATTCGTCAAAGCGGCGCCCACCTCGGTCGCCCTGCGCGAGCGTGGGATCGAGGAGATCGTGCTGCACACGGGGCAGCATTACGACCGCGAGCTCTCCCAGGTCTTCTTCGAGGAGCTCGGCCTCGAGGAGCCCCGCCACGCGCTCGACCTGCGCATCGCCGATCCTGCCGAGATGCGGGCGGCGATCTCCGGGCCGCTGCGCGAGGAGGCTCCGGACTGGGTGCTCGTCTACGGCGACACCAACTCGACGCTCGCCGGCGCGCTGGCGGCGGCCGAGGCGGGCGTCCCGCTAGCGCACGTCGAAGCGGGCCTGCGCAGCGGCGACCTGGAGATGCCCGAGGAGCGCAACCGGATCGAGGTCGACCGGCGCTCGGCGCTGCTCTTCACCCCGGACGAGCGCTCGCGTGACACGCTCGCCGAAGAGGGCGTGCCCGGCCGGGCCGAGGTGGTCGGCGACGTGATGGCCGACGCGACGCGGCTGTTCGAGCCGATTGCGCGCGAGCGGGTCGACCCCGTGGTCGACGGGCCCTACGACGTGCTCACGCTCCATCGCGAGGCGAACACCAAACCGGAGCGGCTGCGGCGGCTGGTCGAGAGCCTGAACGCGACCGGCCGCGCGTTCGTCTTTCCGGTCCACCCGCGCACGCGCAAGGCGCTGGACGAGCACGGGATCGAGCCGGGCCCGCAGGTGAGGCAGCTCGCGCCGGTCGGCTACCTCGAGATGCTCGCGCTCGTCGCCGACGCGAGGGCCGTCGTCACCGACTCGGGCGGCCTGCAGAAGGAGGCCTACTGGCTCCGCGTGCCGTGCGTGACGCTGCGGCCGTCGACCGAGTGGGTGGACACGGTGCGGGTAGGCGCGAACACACTGGTCGACCCCGACGAGCCAGGGCACCTGGCCGAGGTGCTCACAGCCGCCTCGTTCCCGCAAGACGCGCCCGAGCTTTACGGCGACGGCCGAGCAGCCGCGAGGATCGCGGAGGCGCTCTATACGCTTCGGCCCGCATGAGCACGATCGCCATCGTCGGGGCCGGGTACGTCGGCGTACCGCTCGCACACGTCTTCGCGAGCGCGGGACACAACGTCCTGCTCGTCGACATCCAGGCCAACCGCGTCGAGCAGCTGAACCGGGGCGAGAGCTACATCGGGGACGTCTCCTCCGAGCAGCTGAAGCAGCACGTCGACGCAGGTCTGCTGACGGCGACCACCGACTACGACGAGCTGAAAGCCGCCGACGCGATCCTCGTCGCGCTGCCGACGCCCTTGTCCGCCCAGCGGGAGCCCGACCTGACCATCCTGCTCGATGCGGCAAGAGGCATCGCGCCCCGGCTGCAGCAGGGCCAGCTCGTCGTGCTCGAGTCGACCACCTACCCCGGCACCACGCGCGAGCGGATCGCGCCGCTGCTCGAGGAGAGCGGCCTGAAGGCCGGCGAGGGCTTTCACCTCGCCTTCTCGCCCGAGCGTGTCGACCCCGGCCGGGAGGACTGGACGACCAAGACGACGCCGAAGGTGGTCGGCGGTCTGACCGAGGAGTGCACGCGCCGCGCGGTCGAGCTCTACGCGAGCGCCGTGGACGAGGTGATCGAGGTCTCCTCGCCCGAGGCCGCGGAGCTGACGAAGCTGCTCGAGAACATCTTCCGCTCGGTCAACATCGCGCTCGTCAACGAGCTCGCCCAGCTCTGCGACCGGATGGGCCTCGACATCTGGGAGGTCGTGGACGCGGCCGCGACCAAGCCGTTCGGGTTCATGCGCTTCGAGCCCGGCCCCGGCCTCGGCGGCCACTGCCTGCCGGTCGACCCGTTCTACCTCTCCTGGAAGGCGCGGCAGTTCGACTTCTACACCGAGTTCATCGAGCTCGCGGGCAAGGTCAACCAGAACATGCCCTACTTCTGCCGCTCACTGGTCTCGCAGGCCCTGAACCACGGCGCGCAGCGCTCGCTGAGCGGCTCGAAGGTGCTCGTCCTGGGGGTCTCGTACAAGGCGAACGTCTCCGACACTCGCGAGTCGCCGGCGCTGAAGCTGATCGAGCTGCTGCGCGTCGGCGGCGCCGAGGTCGCCTACCACGACGACCACGTGCCCGAGCTGCCGCAACACGGCCTCACCTCGCAGCCGCTCGAGCCGGCGAACTACGACTGCGTGACGATCGTGACCGCCCACTCCTCGGTCGACTACGAGCGGGTCGTCGAGGACGCGAAGCTGGTCGTCGACTTCCGCAACGCCACCGGCAGGAACGGCCGAGTGGACGGCAAGGTCTGGAAGCTGTGACCAGGCTTGGGCAAGCCGGTCTCGGCGCGTGGGGCAAGAACCTCGCCCGCAACTTCGACGAGCTCGCGGAACTCGCCTGGCTCTGCGACGCCGACGAGGCTCGGCGGCAGGAGTTTGCGGGGCGGTATCCCAACGCCCGCGTCACCGGCGACTTCGAGGAGCTCCTCGCCGACCGCGAGCTCCAGGCGGTCGTCGTGGCGACGCCGGTGCCCACCCACTACGAGCTGGCGAAGCTGGCCCTGGAGGCGGGCAAGCACGTCTTCGTCGAGAAGCCGCCGGCGATGCATGCCCGCGAGATGGAGGAACTCTGCGACCTCGCCGAGCAACGGGACCTCGTGCTGATGCCCGGTCACCTTCTCCTCTACCACCCGGCCGTCAACACCCTGAAAACGCTCATCCAGGCAGGCGACCTCGGAGACGTGCTCTGCGTGTACTCGAACCGCCAGAACCTCGGGGTGATCCGGAAGCACGAGAACGCCCTGCTCTCACTCGGCGTCCACGACCTGTCGGTGATCCTCCACCTGCTGGAGGAAGAGCCCGCGGAGGTGTGGGCTCACGGCAACGCGTTCCTCACCGAGGGCGTCGAGGACATCGTCTTCTGCTACCTCAAGTTCCCTTCCGGGCGGATCGCCCACATGCACCTCTCCTGGCTCGACCCGCACAAGATGCGCAAGATCACCGTCGTGGGCCGGGAGAAGATGGTCGTCTTCGACGACATGGAGCTCGAGCGCAAGGTGACGATCTACGAGAAGGGCCCCTGGCAGCCCTCCGCGACGTGGGGCGAGTGGCAAACCCGCTCGGGGGACATCTTCAGCCCGAAGATCCCAAACGACGAGCCGCTGCGGCTCGAATGCAGTCACTTCCTGGACCTTGTCGCCGGGGAAGACGACTCTCGCCGCGCGGCCCGAGACGGCCTTGTCGTCGTCAACGCGCTCGAGCAGCTGCAGGCCTCGCTGGTCGCCACGCCCGCATGACAGAGATCGCCGAGACCGCGATCGTCTATCCGGGGACGGTGATCGGGGAGGGGTGCAAGATCCTCGACCACGCCGTCGTGGGTAAGCAGCCGACGCTCTCGCCCCGCTCTACGGCGAAGCGCGAGGAGCTGCCACCGCTCGAGCTCGGCGCGGGCACGATCGTCTCGACGGGCGCTGTCGTCTTCGCCGGCACGACTGTCGGCGAGCGTGTGATCGTCGGCGACCAAGCCTGCGTCCGCGAACGCTGCACGATCGGGGACGACGTCGTGATCGGACGGGGCTCACTCGTCGAGAACGACACCTCGGTCGGCGCGCTGACGAAAATCCAGGCGCACGCCTACATCACGGCCTACTCGCTGCTCGAGGACAACGTCTTCATCGCGCCCTGCGTGATCACCACGAACGACAACTTCATGGGCCGCACCGAACAGCGGCACGAACTGGTCAAGGGCCCGACGA
Organism: uncultured Actinomycetes bacterium; assembly: GCA_963763475.1. Taxonomy (GTDB): domain Bacteria; phylum Actinomycetota; class Thermoleophilia; order Gaiellales; family Gaiellaceae; genus AC-32. The sequence continues at coordinate 92,271 of CAVXOR010000001.1, forward strand.
TCCGGCGCGGCGCGCGTGTCGGCGGCGGCGCGGTGCTGCTGCCTGGGATCGAGATCGGCGAGGAGGCCTTCATCGGCGCGGGCGCAGTGGTGATCCGCGACGTGCCGGCTCGCGCGCTGATGGTCGGCAACCCGGCGCGGCAGCTGCGCGAGGTGCCCGACGAGGAGCTGCTAGAAGGCTAGGTGGATGCGGTAGGCCCCGAGTGCCGGCCGCGCCAGCTTGACCTGCAGGTAGTACCAGCCGGTGCGGTGCGCCCTGAAGCGAATCCGCTCGGGCACGCCGGGGCCGTGGATCGAGCGCCGGGCGCGCAGGTCGGAGCGAGCGTCGGCCAGGCGGTGCAGGCCCGGCTTCCAGAGCACGATCGAGGGGTCGACCTTTCCGCTGTGCACGAGCACGGCGAGCCGCTGTCCCCGCACGAGGTGGATCCGGTAGACGTCGGTCGGATCGTCCCACCAGTCGAGCGTTGGGGTCGCCGCCATGTGCTGGTAGACGATCGCGGCCCTCGAGCCGGCGTCGTCGTTGGGCTCGAAGCGGTCCGGCGCCGGCGCCGGACCCTGGAGGTAGTCGAGCGCGGCGCCGACGTCCAGCCGGCCCCAGCCACTGAGCGCGTCCGGGCCCGGACTGCAGTCGTCGCAGCCGTTCGCGGCGAACGCGTCGTTGGCCGTCAGCTTCAGGATCGCGCCCACCTGGTCGGGCCGCAGCGAGGGCTCCTCGCCGAAGAGCAACGCGGCGGCAGCCGTGACCTGGGGCGAGGAGAACGAGGTGCCGTCGGCGTGGCGGTAGTCCTTGGTGCCGCAGCTCGAGTACCCCTGGTCGACACAGGCGGAGAAGGCCGCTGTCAGCGGGCGAGGGAAGAGCGAGAAGATGTCCATCCCGGGTGCGCTGAGGTCGACGTAGCGGTCGTCACGGTTCGAGAAGCTCGGCACGCCGCCGAGCTTCCCGTACGCCGCCACCCCGAGCACGTGGGGGAAGGCGGCCGGGTAGCTCGCCCATGGCCAGGGCTTCTGCGGCGCGTCGTTGCCGTTGCCCGCGGCAGCCACGACGAGGGCGCCGTGCCGAACGGCGTACTCGACCGCCCGTTGCTCGACCCGTGAGAAGCCGTCGACGCTTGGATTGCTCGGGTCGCGCGTGCTGCCGAGGCTGAGGTTGACGACGCGGGCGCCCTCGCGCACGGCCCAGCGAATCGCTCGCGCCTCGGCCTGCGGGGGAATGGTGCCGTCGTCGCGGACGACCTTCGCCACCACCAGGCGCGCAGGCGGAGCGAGGCCGGCGATCCCGGTTGCGTTGTCGGCAATCGCGGCGATCTCGCCCGCCACGAACGTGCCGTGGCCGAGCGTGTCGGCGACCGTGCCGCCGACGAAGCTGCGATGGGCGACGACGCGGTTCTTCAGCTCGGGATGGCTTAGCTCGACACCCGAGTCGATCACGGCGACGCGCACCGAGAAGAGCTGTTTCGCCGCGTCGAACGAATCGAGCGCGTGATCTCGGCCGAGGTACCACTGTCGAGCAAGCAGCGGGTCGTTCGGCGGCGAGCTCGTGGCGGCGGCCGCGGTTCCGACGACGGTCAGCGCGAGCGCGGAGACGGCCAGCAGGCGCCTCATGCCGGCACGACCGTCAACACCGGCGAGAGGCCAACCGCGAAGCCCTTCCCGGCGACCACGCGCGCCCGGTAGGTACCTGGACTGAGGTTGACCGAGGCCTCGAACGCCCCGTCGGAGGTGACGTTCGTCGTCGCGACAGTCGCCCACGTCCCGCTGTTGCCCTGCCGCTGCACCTGCACACGGGCGCCGGCGAGCACCGGCTTGACGAGCCCGGTCACCGCCGTCCGGTCGGTCGAAGCGGTCAGCCGCACCGACGGCGCCACCGAGAGGCGCACCACGCCACTGCGCGCGATCCCCGACGAGATCCGGTAGTCGGTCGTCACCTTGGGCGAGAGCGTCGCCGCGACTTGCCCGCCGCGCGACTTCAGGACAGCCAGCGTCTTCCACTGCCCGCCGTAGGGCCTCGACTCGAGCGTCACGCGTGGGATCCCGCGGGCGAGGCCGACAAGACGGACCTGCGTGCCGTATTCGACCGAGCGAGGCGGCGGCGTCAGGCTCAGCGTCCCGATCGTGAACCAGGTCGAGCGAAGCCCGAGGGCCACGCGCACCCTCGAACCGCTGACTGTGCGGTTCCCCTTCGAGCCGATCAGGGTCACCGAGCGCACTCGCCCGTCGGGGCCGGCGGAGGTGCGCACGTCGAGCAGCGCGCCGTGCGAGTGCAAGCGCTTGCCGAGCTGCTGCCCGCCCATCCTCAGGGGCCCCCAGTCGTGGTAGGGCGAAAGCGTGTCGTAGGGGTCGGGCACCGAGACCAGGTACGGAGACGGCTTCGAGCCCCAGACGTTCTCGACGTTCGCGGTGCGGCCGCCCGAGCTGGAGAAGAAGAAGGTCTGGGCGAGCTCGCCCTTGTAGAGCACGACCTGGCCGGCAGTGCCGGTTACGGCCTCACGCGTCGGTGGCGACTCGGCGGCGATCCCGCCGTAGACCTGGCTGCGCGTGTCCGGGTAGACGTCGAAGTCGCCGCCGCCCTGCAGGTGCGTGAGCGCGTAGGTGCGCGCCACGATCGCCTGCGACGCGAGCGCCTCGGCGGGCCAGGTGTCCGGCATCTCGCTCGGCACCACGCCCCAGAGGTACTGCTCCAGGCCGACGATGTTGACGACGCGCACGGCCTTGCCGCCGCTCACGCGCAGCGTGCCGCGGTAGGCGCGCTCGCCGAGGACGAGCGGCGTCGTGCCCGGCGAGAAGGCGAGCGGGCCCGGCAGGGCCTTTGCCGCGGTGGCGAGCTTCAGCTTCAGGCCCGGCCCGAGCTGCTGCTTGCCGGCCGGGAGCTTGTGCGTCTTGCCCGACGCGTCGCGCACCGTGAACGGCGAGCGCGAGGAGACGACCACGCGCTTCGAGCCGGGCACGAGCAGCACGCGCACGCGGTTGAGCGGCGCCTGTCCGAGGTCGGTTCCCGGGTAGTAGTGCGCGACGATGTCGTCGGACGTCCAGCCGTGCAGGGCGTAGCCGTACGCGCCGTACTGCGCCAGCCCAACGCCGTGGCCCCAGCCGTGGCCGGAGATGAAGAACGTCCCGGCAGCCGGAGGCGCCGCGTGCGTCGCCGACGGTCCCGAGAGGCCGAGGGCGGCGAGGAGGGCTGCTGCGAAAGTGCTGACCATCGCCTTGTAGGGCCGACCGGCGGCGCGGAGGATCCGGGCCGGGCCACAGCCGGACACCCTGAGCGTAGCGTACGTTGCGGTGATTTTCGGCTCGAATGGAGCGGATTCGGCCGTTTTCGAGTGCCCCTCCCGGGGAAACCGGTCGCGGATGGCTGTCGAGACCGAGCTGCTCCCCCCTCGCTACCGCTCGCCCCGCCGGCTCGGGCGCGGCGCGATGGGCGACATCTACCTCGCAACGGACGAGCTGCTGGGCCGTGAGGTGGCGGTCAAGGTGCTCGCCGACCGCTACGCGGCCGATACGGGGATCCGCGCGCGGTTCAAGCGCGAGGCACTCGCCGCCGCACGGCTCTCGGGTGAGCCGGGAGCGATCACGATCTTCGACGTCGGCGAGTGGGAGGACCGGCCCTTCATCGTCATGGAGTACCTCGGCGGCGGCTCGCTGGAAGACCGGCTTCGCCGCGACGGAGCGCAGCCGCCGGCGCGCGCGCTCGGGTGGCTCGAGCAGACGGCCGTCGCGCTGGATGCCGCTCACCGGCACGGGATCGTCCACCGCGACGTCAAACCGGCGAACCTGCTGCTGAACGAGCGCGGCGAGCTGCGGGTCGCCGACTTCGGAATCGCAAGCGCGGCGGGGATGGACTCGATGACCCTGACCGGCACCGTACTGGGCACGGCCGGCTACCTCTCGCCCGAGCAGGCACAGGGTGAGCGCGCGACCCCGGCGAGCGACCTCTACGCACTCGCGATCGTCGCCTACGAGCTGCTGAGCGGTGAGCGGCCCTTCGAGAACGAGTCGCCAACCGCGGAAGCGGCGGCGCACGTGAACTCGCCGGTGCCCTCGATCGCGGAGCGCTGCCGCAACCTGCCGTTCGAGATCGACCGCGTCTTTCAACGCGCGCTCTCGAAGGATCCGCGGCGGCGCTATGGCTCGGCGGGCGAGTTCGTCGGTGAGCTGCGCGACGCGCTCTCCCGCTCGGCGGGCACGACACAGGAGTTCGTCACGACCCCGCAGCGCCGCCGCCCGGCCCGAGTGCTGCTGCCGATCGCGCTGTTGCTGCTCGCCGGCGGGATCGGAGCGGCCGTCGCGGCGATCGTCAGCACCGGGGGCAGCTCGACGCCGCAGGTCGTGACGCACACGGTCACCGGCCCGGGCGGGACGACCACGGTCCGCCAGACGGTCACACACCAGACGACCGCCGCCGCGAAGCCCCCGCCGCCGCCGCCACCACCCCCGCCGCCGCCTGCAGCCCTGGCGGGCAGCGGCCACTCTCTGAACGACCAGGGCTACTCGCGGATCCAGGCCGGGGACTACGCCGGCGCAGTGCCGCTCCTCCAGGGGGCCGTCCAGAAACTCCGCGGCGTGGGCCCCGCCGACCCGTATGAGGGATACGCCAACTACAACCTCGGCTACGCACTCTACCGGCTCGGCCGCTGCAGCGAGGCGGTCCCGTACCTGCAGCGCGCCGACCAACTCGAGCCGCAGCGGCACGAGCCGCGTCAGATCCTCCAGCGCGCAGAGCACTGCTGACTAGACTCAGCGCGCGATGAGGATCCTCGTCACCGGCGCGGCCGGGTTCATCGGCTCGAACTTCGTTCGCTACTGGCTCGAGCGCCACCCGGACGACCACGTCGTCGCCTACGACCTGCTCACCTACGCCGGCAACCGCGAGAGCCTCCCGGAGGAGGTGCCGTTCGTTCAGGGCGACATCGCCGACGAGGAGCTCGCCGAGCAGACGCTGCGCGAGGAGGAGATCAACGTGGTGGTCAACTTCGCCGCCGAGTCGCACAACTCGCTCGCGGTCGTCGATCCTGGCCGCTTCTTCCGCACGAACGTGCTCGGCACCCAGACGATGCTCGAGGCCGCCCGGCGCACCGGGGTCGGCCGCTTCCACCACGTCTCGACCTGCGAGGTCTACGGCGACCTGCCGCTCGACTCCGACGAGCTCTTCACCGAGAAGACGCCGTACCGTCCGCGCACGCCATACAACGCCTCGAAGGCCGGGGCCGACCACGCCGTGCGCGCCTACTTCGAGACCTATGAGCTGCCGGTCACGATCACCAACTGCTCGAACAACTACGGGCCGTACCAGTTCCCCGAGAAGGTGATCCCGCTCTTCGCCACCAACGCGCTCGACGACAAGCCGCTGCCGCTCTACGCCTCGACCGCGAACAAGCGAGAGTGGCTGCACGTGCTCGACCACTGCCGCGCTATCGAGCTGGTGCTCGAGCGCGGGAGGCCCGGCGAGACCTACAACGTCGGCTCAGGGGTCGAGAAGTCGATCGAGGAGATTGCGGACGCCGTGCTCGAGCACACCGGCAAGCCGGGATCGCTGAAGACGATCGTCCCCGACCGGCCGGGGCACGACCGGCGCTACCTGCTCGACTCGACCAAGCTCCGCGAGGAGCTCGGCTGGCGCGACGAGATCGCCTGGGAGGACGGCATCGCCCAGACGATCGCCTGGTACGCGGACAACCGCGAGTGGTGGGAGCCGCTCCGCGACCGCGCACCGGTTGACGAAGCCGCCTGGCGCTAGTAGCACGGGGGGAACCCCTGGTACCCCCGTGAGCCCCCTCCTTTCGCAACGCGTGAGAAGTTCACGCGCGGCCGCCGTCATCAACTCCAAGTACGACCTCTAGGCGAGGCGATCGAGGCAGGCCCTCAGGCCCTCCCGCCAGTGCGGTAGGTGCGGTGCGTCCTCGCGTTCGCTGCGCATCACCGAGTATGCGGGGCGCGGGGCGGGACGGCCGAGCTCCTCGGTCGTGATCTCGCGCACGCGGCAGTCGATGCCCGCCTCCTCGAAGATCGCGCGGGCGAAGTCGGCCCACGTGCACTCGCCGTCGGCCGCGACGTGCCAGATGCCGCCCGGCAGCTTGAGCAATTTCTGAGTGGCCTCGGCGAGGTGTCCGACGTACGTGGGGCAACCGACCTGGTCAGCGACCACCGCGACCTCATCCTGGCGCCTTCCGAGCTCCATCATCGTTCTCACGAAGTTGTTGCCGCTCCAGCCAAACAACCAGGAGCTCCGGACGATCCAACCTTCGCGCACCATCTTTTCCCCAGCCAGCTTCGTGCGTCCATAAATCGACATGGGGTTCGGTACATCCGACTCGACGTACGGGTCGCGCTTCGAGCCGTCGAACACGTAGTCGCTCGAGTAGTAGACGACCGGCACGCCGAGCGCGGCCACGTTGCGCGTGCCGGCGACGTTGACGAGCTCCGCCCCGGCCGGATCGGCCTCGGCGCCGTCGACGTCAGTCCAGGCAGCGGCGTGCAAGACGAGCGAAGCGTCGGCCAAGACCGGATGCGTCACGTCGAGCTCCGCGCGCGTACGCGCGTCTGCCTCCGGAAAGGCCTCGCGCAGCGCGGCGCCCAGCTGGCCGCCGGCGCCCGTGATCAGGTAACCGCGTCCCGCTCCGACAGGATCGGCGATGTGGTGCTCCAGAGATCGACGACGCGCGGGTCGTTCCAGGGCACGCCGTGCTCATCGGGGTCGGCCGCGTCGTACTCCTCGGTGACGTGGTAGAGGAAGAGGCAGTCGGTCAGCGCCTCGTAGCCATGCGCGTGGCGGCCCGGGATGAAGACCGCGGCCAGGTTCTCGTCGCCGATGTCGGCCGTGAAGGTCTCGCCGCTCTCCCGGTCGAGCACCACGACGCGCGCCATGCCGGAGAGGCAGGCGAACAGGTCGCTCTGCCCGCGCTCGTGGTAATGGAGGCCGCGGATCACGCCCTGCCGCGAGAAGGAGAGGTTCGATTGGCGCACCGGCCGGGGCAGCTTCGAGGCGCGCATCAGCTCCACGAACCAGCCGCGCTCGTCCTCGAAGCGTTCGAGCGGGAAGACCTGAACGCCCTCGATCACTTGTTCACCCCGGTCTGCTCGATCAGGCGGCCGACCTCGGCGAGGTCCTGCCAGTGCTTGCCGCCGTCGTGCCACCAGCCCTCGACGCGGCGGACCTGCAGCTCGCCGCGCCTGGCGAACTCGCGGTTGACGTCCGTGATCTCGAGCTCGCCGCGGCTCGAGGGCTGGAGCGTCTCGACGATCTCGAACACCTCGGGCGGGTAGCAGTAGAGGCCGACCACGGCATCGCTGGAGGGCGGGCTCTCGTAGCGGGTGTCCACCACGCCGGCCTTCTCGACGATGTCGGTGACCGAGCCGTCGCCGTCGTATGCGACCACGCCGAAGTTCTCTGGGTCGGGCACGTCCTTGACGAACACGACCGCGCCGCCGTCCCAGCCCTCGACCGCCTCGCGCTGGGCGTGCTCGAAGATGTTGTCGCCGAGGCAGACCACCAGCCGGTCGCCCGCTGCGAACTCCCGTGCCATGCCGACCACCTGCGCGATCCCGCCGGGCTCGGTCTGCACCTTGTAGGTCAGGTCGACGTCGAACAGCAGCTCGCCGCCGCCGCGCTCCTCGACCTTGCCGTCGCCGAGCAGATCGATGAACTGGCCCGCATGGTGCTGGCCCGTGACGAGCAGCACCTCGCGCACCCCGAGCCGCTGCAGCAGCTGGAGCGGGTAGTAGACCATCGGCCAGCTGCCGACCGGCAGCAGGTGCTTGTTGGTCACCCGCGTGAGCTCGGCCAGGCGTGTCGCCGAGCCACCTGCGCAGATCAGTCCCTTCACGCGGAGGATCGTAGTAAGCGGCGAGGGCGGCACGCGCATGGCTGCGGCTCGTCTGCGACCCCGACTGCTCTCGCTAAGCTAGTGCCGGCTAACTTGACCAGATCCACGGAGACCCGATTACCGTTTACTTGAGGACGACGATGAGAAAGCGCACCGACACCGACCGGCTGCACGACGAGATCCAGGAGCTCGTTGACGAGCTCTGGCACCTCCCGCGCTTTGCCGGCGGGCGCCGCGGCTTCCGGCCGCAGGCCGACTGCATCCGCGCCGTGGAGCCGCCGGAGCTGCGCGTGATCGTCGAGCTGCCGGGCGTCGATCCGTCCACGATCAAGGTGGTACTGGCCGACCGCGTACTCGTCGTCGCCGGCGAGCGCCGACGCCCGCAGGTGAGCGGCCGCTACCGCCAGCTGGAGATCGAGTACGGCCCCTTCCAGCGCCGCATCCCGCTCGACGAACCGGTCGACCCCGAGTCGGCGAGCGCACGCTACGAGCTGGGCATGCTGACCGTCACCCTCCCGATCGCGGCCAAGGCTCCCAAGAACGAGCGCGTCGCGATCGTGATTCGAGGCCGCGCGTGACTGAGCTGAACTTCGACGAGCCGTTCGAGTCCGCAGACGTCGAGATCCCGTCGACCCTGCCGGTGCTGCCGCTGAAGGAGACGGTCATCTTCCCGCAGTCGGTGTCGCCGCTCGCGATCGGCCAGGAGCGCTCGATCCAGCTCGTGGACGACGTGCTCGAGGGTGAGCGCATGCTGGCGCTCGTCACCGTCAAGAGCCCGGAGGCCGAGCAGCCGGGCTGGGACGACCTCTACGAGACGGGCACCGCCGCGGTCGTGCACAAGATGATCCGTGTCCCCGACGGGACTCTGCGGATCCTCGTCCAGGGCGTCGGCCGCATCAGGCTCGAGCGCCGCACCCAGGACGACCCGTATCTCGTCGGCGAGTTCACGGTCGTGCCCGACGAGCTCGAGGAGACACCGGAGCTCGAGGCGCTCACCCGCAGTGTCCAGAACGAGTTCGGCCGGCTGATCTCGCTCGTCCCCTACCTGCCCTCCGAGCTCGAGCTCGCCGCGGCGAACGTGGACGACCCCGGCGCGCTCTCGCACCTGGTCGCCTCGACGCTGCGCCTGAAAACCGAGGAGAAGCAGGCGCTGCTCGAACAGTCGAACGTCTCGGAGCGCCTGCGCGACGTGCTCCGCATCCTCAAGCGCGAGCTCGAGGTGGTCGAGCTCGGCACGAAGATCCAGTCGCAGGTCCAGTCGGAGCTCGAGAAGGGCCAGCGCGAGTACTTCCTGCGCCAGCAGCTGAAGGCGATCCAGGAGGAGCTCGGCGAGGGCGACGAACAGCAGGCCGAGCTGGCCGAGCTGCGCGAGCAGGTCGAGCAGAAGAACCTGCCCGAGGAGATCAAGAAGGCCGTCGAGCGCGAGCTCTCGCGGCTCGAGAAGCTGCCCTCGGCCGCGGCCGAGTACGGCGTGATCCGCACCTACGTCGACTGGATCCTCGCGCTGCCCTGGAGCGAGACGACCGAGGACAACCTCGACCTCGAGCGCGCGCGCGAGTTCCTCGACGAGGACCACTACGACCTCGAGAAGGTCAAGGAGCGGATCCTGGAGTACCTCGCCGTCTCGAAGCTGAAGAACGACCTCTCGGGCCCGATCCTCTGCTTCGTCGGGCCGCCCGGGGTCGGCAAGACGTCGCTCGGACAGTCGATCGCGCGCACCGTCGACCGCAAGTTCGTGCGGCTCTCGGTCGGCGGCGTGCGCGACGAGGCCGAGATCCGCGGCCACCGCCGCACCTACATCGGCGCGATGCCGGGAACGATCATCCGCTCGCTGCGCGACGCCGAATCGAAGAACCCGGTCGTCCTGATCGACGAGATCGACAAGATGGGCGCGGACTTCCGGGGCGATCCGGCGAGCGCGATGCTCGAGGTGCTCGACCCGGAGCAGAACTCGCACTTCCGCGATCACTACCTCGACCTCCCCTTCGACCTCTCGAAGGTGCTCTTCATCTGCACCGCGAACCAGCTCGAGACGATCCCCGGCCCGCTGCTCGACCGGATGGACGTGATCCAGCTCTCCGGCTACACCGAGGACGAGAAGACCGGGATCGCGCGCAAGTACCTGGTGCCGAAGCAGCTGGAGGCGCACGGCCTGACCGAGGAGCTGGTGACGGTCAGCGACGACACGCTGCGCGTCGTGATCCGCGAGTACACGCGTGAGGCGGGCGTGCGCAACCTCGAGCGCCGGATCGCCGACCTCTTCCGCAAGGCCGCTCGCGAGGTCGCCGAGGGCAAGACCGAGAAGATCGAGATCGACACCGAACAGGCCCGCGCCTGGCTCGGGCCGCGCCGCTTCCCGGCGGACCCGCGCAAGCGCACGGCCGACCCAGGAGTCGCGACCGGGCTCGCCTACACGCCCGTCGGCGGCGACGTCCTCTTCATCGAGGCGACCGCCTACCCGGGCACGGGCAAGCTGACGATCACCGGCCAGCTCGGCGACGTGATGAAGGAGTCCGCGCAGGCGGCGCTCTCCTGGGTGCGCTCGCACACCGACGAGCTCGGCCTCCCGGAGAGCTGGTTCGCCGAGCACGACGTGCACATCCACGTCCCGGCGGGCGCGGTGCCGAAGGACGGCCCCTCGGCCGGTGTCACGATCGCGACCGCGATCGCCTCGCTCGTGCGCAGCGAGCCCGTCGCCGAGGACGTCGGCATGACCGGCGAGATCACGCTCACCGGCCAGGTGCTCCCCATCGGCGGCATCCGCGAGAAGGTGCTCGCGGCGCAGCGCTACGGCCTGGAGCGGATCGTCCTGCCGCGCGACAACGAGCCCGATCTCGAGGAGCTGCCGGAGGAGGCGCGCAACGAGCTCGAGTTCATCCTCGCGGACACGATCGACGACGTCTTCGCGGTCGCGTTCAGCACGCCGGGGCGCTCACAGCCCCGGGCCACGCCGGCCTCGGAGCGGCAGGCCGCCGCGTCTGTTTAGCGCCAAGCGCGCGCAGGGTAGAGAATCCCCGCTAGTAGGAGCGCCCGCGCGGAGAGCCGCGCGGCCTCCAAAGCGGCATCGACAAGCGATGCCTTGCGAAACACGAGCGAAAGGACGGCCGCTGATGGCCAAGGCGAAAGACCGGATCGAGGATGCGAAGCCGTACGTGAAACGGGCGATTCAGGACGAGGAGCTGCGGGACAACCTGCGCAGCGCCTTCGCCACCGCGCGTGACGTCTACGACGAGCTGATCGGCAACCGTGGGATGACTGCAGTGGCGACGAAGGTCGCGAGCGACAAGGACATCCAGGACCAGCTCCGCTCGGCAATCACCGACCTGCGCGACGCGGCCGACCGGATCCAGGGCCGCGAGGCCCACAAGGGACGGAACAGCAGTCTGCTACTCGCCGGGATCGTGCTGGGCCTCCTCTTCAACCCGATGACCGGGCCGGAGACGCGCCGCTGGCTGAAGGACAAGATCTTCGGCGAGGATGAGGAGTTCGGCTACGGCAGCTCGTCCGGCAACGGCAGCTAGGGCCGGGGCGCCCTAGGCCGCAGGCCGAGCGACCGGGCCACCTGCCCCTCGGCGCCGCGGGTGCGCGCCGACATCGCGCGCTGCAACGAGCCGGGGTCGAGGCCGCTCGCCTCGGAGATGTCCGAGACCTGTAGCAGGATCGCCGCCGGCTTCGGCGCCGGGTCGGCGATCCCGGTCTTGGCGAGCCAGCTCGCCACGTTCGAGAAGCGCACGTCCTGGAGGTGCTGCCAGGCCTCCAGGTACGGCGTCGGGCTGACCGCGCCGTCGTAGCCCATGAACAGAAGCGAGGCAGGGTGCACCTCGAAGTGCAGGTGCGTGGGCGTGCCCTGCGCATCGCCGGTGTTGCCGACGAAGCCGAGCATCTCGCCCGCCTTGACGTTCATGCCGTTGCGCGCGAGCGGCGTGAAGGCGGAGAGGTGCGCGTAGTAGAACTCGTTTCCCTGCGAGTCGCGCAGCCACAGCCGGTTGCCGCCGACATCGTTCCAGCCCACCGAGAAGACGAGCCCGTCGGCGCAGGCCAGGATCGGCGCGCCGAGCGGGGCGAAGATGTCGTCGCCGTGGTGCCAGTTGCCGGCGACGTCGCCGCGGAACGCGCCGAAGGTGTCGCCGAACGACGAGGGCCCGTAGACCGGGAAGACGTAGCCGCCCGCGGTCAAGCGCGGCTGCAGTCCGATCGGCCCTTGCGTCACGAGCGGCGGCGAGCTGCCGCGGTGGTTCGAGGGCTCGGGGGCGACGGGAGTCTGCTTCTGCCTGGAGTGCGCCGGCTGCTTCGGGGCAGGGCCGGGCGCGATCGGCTTCGGGGGAGGGGCGACGCTGGCCTGCACGTTCGCCTCCGCGTAGCCGACGCGGATCTCCGAGCCGGCCGGGAGCGCGCCGTGTGGCGCGGTCAGGTGGACCGCGAGCGCGGTCACGAAACCGTGGAAACCCTGGGTGCCGCCGGCCCCGGAGCTCGTGTCGGTGCCCTGCTCGAGCGTGACGAGATAGCCCCAGTCGCCCAACGCGACGCGGCCGTTCGGCGCGACCGAGGCCGCGGCGCCCAGCACCGTCAGCCCCGAGATCGTCGCGCCTGCGAAGTCACCCCGCGCGGCACGGCCGCTGGTGGAGCCACGCGCTGCGCCCTTGACAGTCGAGGCCGTGACCTCACCACCGAAGAGGCTGAGTGACTGCACCTGGCTCGTCGCCGCGGACACGCCCGAGGTGCCGGAAGCGCTCGAGACCGATGCGCTGATCGAGCCGGTGCTGACGACCGAGCCGTCGCCCGGGTAGGCGAAGCCGGAGCCGAAGGCAGCGTGGTCGGGCGGCGCTGAGATCGAGCCCGCTTCCGCGCCCGCCTGGCCGGGGACGACCACCCGGATCGCCACCGCGCGAGCGGACGCGCCCGCGGTCGAGCCGGCACCGCCGGCGCCCCCCGTCCCGGCGAGCAGGACGAGGAGTCCGGCCAGCGCCACGAGAATCGTGAGCCGCATCCCCACCGTCCACTCATTATCAGCAAAGACGGCGGCTCGTGGTGCTTTTTCTAGGTGTCGGTGGTCAAGCGGCGCCTCGCGAACTCCGCAAAGCGCTGCCGCTCTTCGTCGCTCGGCCCGAGGTCGCCCTCATAAGCGGGGTCGGCCGCGACCTCGTCGGCGACGGCCAGCACCTCGCGCACGACCTTGTCGCGGTGGCTGCGCGCTACTTCCTCGACCCAGCTGCCGGTGTCGTCTGGCTCGAGGTCGTCCTCGACGAGCAGGCGGCCGAGCAGCAGGCCGACGCGGATGTACGCGAAGGTGCGGAAGGCGAGCAGGCGGCGCGGGGAGTCGACCAGCCTGGCGATCTCGGGCCGCTCCTCCTGGATCTGCGCCACGATCGAGCCGATCGGCTCGTCCACCAGCGGAATCCAGAACTCCTGAGCGCGTTCCACGTCAGGAAGCATAGGGCGGTTTTCGCCGGGCGCGCCAGGCGAGTTGGGCGGCGACGCCGAGCATCAGCACCGCGAACAGCCGCCGCAGCGCGTGCTCGGGCAGCGACTCGGCGATCTGGACGCCCGCCTCGACGCCCGCGATCGCGCCGAGCCCGAGCACGAGCGCCACTCGCCAGCGGACGTTTCCGTACTCGCGCTGGCGCCAGACCCCGGCGGCGGCGGTCGGCAGGATGGCGAGCAGCGAGGACGCCTCCGCGTGGAGCTGCGTCAGGCCGAGCACGAGCGTCAGGGTCGGCACGAACAGGATCCCGCCGCCCACGCCGAAGAGGCCCGACAGCACGCCCGCCACCAGCCCGAGCACTGCCGCCAGCGCGAGTGCCCACATCAGACGAGCAGCCAGATCGCGATGCCGGCGAGGAGCGCCGCGAAGCCGAGCGAGAGCGTGCGCGCCTGCAGGCGCTGCTGCAGCCCGGCGCCGAGCACGGCCCCGAGAGCAGCCGGCAGGCCCACGACCGCCGCGGCGCCCGGCTTCAGCTCGCCGTGGAACGCGTAGCTGACGGCGCCCACGAACGCGATCAGGCCGACCGCGGCGAGCGAGGTCCCCATCGCCGGGCGCTCGCTGAAATGGGCGACCAGGATCAGCAGCGGCACGACGACGATCCCGCCGCCAACTCCGAAGAGGGCGCTGAAGAACCCGGCGACCAAGCCGATGACGACGTAGCGCACCACCGTATTCTGCGCGGTGTGGAGGATCGGCTGGCGCGGCTGCGCTCCGAGCCCGGCCGGGCGGCCGTGCTGCTCGACGTCGACGGGACGCTCGCGCCGATCGTGGCGCGGCCGGAGCTGGCCGCAGTACCCGAGGAGACACGCGAGGAGGTGCAGCGGCTCGCGGCGCTGTACGCGCTGGTCGCGTGCGTGAGCGGGCGGCCCGGCGAGGAGGCGGCGCAGCTGGTCGGCGTCGACGGCGTCGTCTACGTCGGGGTGCACGGGCTCGAGCTCACGCCCGAGGCCGAGCGCTGGCGTGCGACGCTGCGGCCGTTCGCCGGGGAGGACTGGCCGTGGCTCGAGGACAAGGGCCTGACCGTCGCCTTCCACTGGCGCGAGGCTCCAGACGAAGGCGAGGCGCGGAGATCGCTCGAGGCGGTCGCCGAGCGGGCTGAGGCGGCCGGACTCGAGGCGCGCTGGGGCCGGAAGGTGCTGGAGGTGCGGCCACCGGTCGAAGCCGACAAGGGCACAGCCGTGCGAGCGCTGCTCGCCGAGCGCGGGCTCGAGCGGGCGCTCTACGCCGGAGACGACACGACCGACCTCGACGCATTCCGCGGCCTCGACGGGCTCGAGCTCGCGGTGCGAGTCGCGGTCGCGTCTGCGGAGGGCCCGGCGGAGCTGCGCGAGTCCGCCGACCTGGTGGTCGGCTCGCCGGGGGAGTTGCTCACGCTGCTGCGGACGCTCTAGGAAAGCGCCAGTAGCGCCACCCCGGAGACGACCACGCAGGCGCCGATCAGGCGTGCGGGACCGACGCGCTCGTGCAAGACGACCGCGGCCGCCGCGGTGGCGATCACCACGCTCGTCTCGCGGACGGCGGCGACGGCAGGCGCGCTGGCCAGCCTCAGGGCCAGCAGCACCAGCAGATACGCCGAGGCCGAGGCCGTTCCGACCACGATCGTCGCCGGCGAGACCGCCGCCCGCACCCGCGTCCGCCCGATCAGGAGCGAGTAGACGAGCGCCGGCCCGAGCATCACCAGCAGCAGGTACGGCCCAGCCGCCGCGTGGCGGATCCCGTACCGGTCGACCACCGTGTAGCCGGCGATCGCCGCCGCGATCACGGCTCCGAAGGCGAGCCCGCCGGGATCGCCCTTCACCCCCCGCACGAGCAGTACGCCGAGCGCGACCGCGATCACGCCGAAGACGCCGAGCGCGGAGGGCCGGGCTCCTCCGGCCGCAACGACAAGCAGGAGGGCGGCCACCGGCGCCAGCCCACGCGCCACCGGGTAGACGAGGCTGAGCTCGTAACGCCGATAGGCGGCCGCCAGCAGCGCCACGTACGCGAGCTCGAGCGCCGCCGAGCTGAGGATGAACGGTATGGCGTCGCTCTCGACCCGCCAGGTCAGCGCGGCCGGCAGCGCCAGCACGACGACGAGCGTCAGCAGCGCGACCGCGGAGGCCGCCTCGGTGTCGCGCTCGCGCGCGAGCAGCAGGTTCCAGAGGGCGTGCAGCCCGGCGGCGCCGAGCGCCAGCGCCAGCGCGTCGAGCGGCATGCGCGCGACCGTACCATCGTGCGATGCACCTGACCGAAGCCGTGCTGGCACCGCTCCGCGAGCGCTACGGCGAGCCGCGACCCCTGCGCTGGGAAGGCGAGGTCAGCTCCGAGGAGTTCACTCTCGCAGGCGCTTCACCCGAGCGCCGGCACGACGTCACCTTCTTCGTGTTCGACCCGAGCGGGCGGCTGGCGCTGATCCAGAAGCCGTCTTACCCGGAGGGCGTCTGGCGACCGCCGGGCGGCGGCGTGCGGCCGGGCGAGCGCTTCGAGACGGGCGTCCAGCGCGAGGCGCGCGAGGAGCTCGGGATCCACATCGAGCTCGAGCGGTTCCTCGTCAGCTCCGAGGCGACCTTCCGCTCGCCCGACGGCGTGATCGACTGGCGCACGCACGTCTTCTCGGCGCGCACCGGCGAGGCAGAGCTCGATCCGATCGACACGCACGAGATCAGCGCCGCGCGCTGGGGGACGAGCGACGAGCTGGCCGGCCCGATCCGCGAGCGGCTGCTGGAGACCGGCCGCGCCTTCTGGCGCTACCGGGTCGAGCTGCACGACGCGGCGCTAGACCAGCTCGAGCAGCTCGGGTAGCGCGCGGATCCGCAGGCCGTCCCAGTCGGGCTGCACCTCGCCCGGCAGCTCCTCGGGCGGCACCTCCAGCAGCACGGCCGTCATCCCGACGCGTTCGGCTCCGCCGAGCTCGTCGTTGGCGCCGTCGCCGACGAACATCGCCTCCTCGGCGGGAACCTCGAGCTCGTCGAGTGCCAGCCGGTAGATCCGCGGATCGGGCTTGCGCAGCCCGACCGACGACGAGAAGACCTCCGCGTCGAAGAGCCCGTGGAAGGCCGTCTCGGCCCACAGCCTCGGCACGTCCTCGCTGCAGACCGTGATCAGACCGGTCTTGAGCCCGCGCTCACGCAGCTCGGCGATCGTCTCGGCCGCACCCGGAACCGGTACGAGGCCGCGGCGGGTGACGGCGCCTCGCAGCTCGAGCACGTCCTCGGCGGCCTCCGGCGAGAGGTCGAACTGCGCGAGCACGTCCGCGATCGGGCCGGTCTCGCGGAGTTGCGCGAGCTCGCCGTACCAGCGCTCGTCGAACTCCTCGGGGCTCAGCCCCAGCCGCTCCGCGACCCGCGGGCGAACTTCCGCCCACTCCGCGTGCGGCCACTTGGCGATCGTGTTCCAGAGGTCGAGAACCACCGCGCGATAGCGGCGCGGCGTCACTTCTTCATCAGCTTCCGCAGCTGTGCCCAGGTGCGCGTGTTCGCGACCTGCTCGGCGGTGAGCCACGCGCGCCGCGCCTGCGCCACCCCGAAGTCGACGTAGTCCAGCGCCTTCAGCTGGTGCGCATCACTCGAGATCACGATCGGCACGCCGGCCTCGCCCGCCCGGCGCGCGTTCACGTCGCGCAGGTCGAGCCGGTCGGGTTGCGAGTTGATCTCCAGGAACGTCCCCGTCTCGAGCGCCTTCTCGATCACCCGCTCGAGGTCGATCTCCATCGGCTCCCGCCGCGTGATCTTGCGGCCGGTCAGGTGCCCGATCACGTGCACGTGTGGGTTCTCCATCGTCGCCAGGATCCGCTCGGTCGGCGAGCGGTCGAACGCGGTGTGGATCGAGGCGACGACCCAGTCCCGCTCGGCCAGCACCTCGTCGGGGACGTCGAGCGTGCCGTCGGCCTTGATGTTCACCTCGACGCCTTTCAGCAGCTTGAGCGGCACGACCCGCTTCGCGAGCTTGTCGATCTCCTTGGCCTGCTGCTCCATCCGGCCCTCGCGCAGGTAGTGCGAGTGGTCGGTGATCGCGTAGTACGCGTAGCCGCGCTCCTTCGCGGCGAGCACCATTTCCTCGAGCGTGTTCTTGCCGTCGGCCGACCAGTGCGAGTGCGTGTGCAGGTCGCCACGTAGCTGGCCCTGCTCGACCAGCTGCGGCAGATCGCCGGAGCGCGCCGCCTCGAGCTCACCGGCGTTCTCGCGCAGCTCCGGCGGGATGTACCGGTAGCCGAGCCGCTCGTAGACCTGTTCCTCGCTCTCGGCCGTGAAGACCTCGCCGCTCTCGACCTCGGTGACCCCGTACTCCGAGACCGAGAAGCCGCGCCGCTGGGCATCCTCCCGCAGTGCGAGGTTGTGCTCCTTCGAGCCGGTGAAGTGCTGCAGCAGGTTGCCGTAGCTCTCGGGCGGGACCACGCGCAGGTCGAAGCGAAAGCCGTCGTGTGAGACGACCGTCGCCTTGGTCGGGCCCTTGGCCACCACCTCGGAGACCCAGGTCAGCTTGGTGAAGTACTCCGTCAACGCCTTCGGGTCGCTGGCGGTGGCGATGATGTCGAGGTCGCGCACGGTCTCCTTGCGACGGCGCGCGCTGCCGGCCTCGCAGACGCGGTCGGCCGCCGGGTGCTCGCGCAGCACCTCGACCACGGCGAGCAGCGCGGGCAGCGCCTGGCCGAGCAGCGCCCGTGGTGGGCCGGTCGCCTTCTTCTTGCGGGCGGTCGACTTGAGGACGCTCTCTTCGGTCTTCGCGCCCAGGCCGGCCAGCGTCCGGAGACGCTCCGAGCGCGCGGCGTCCTTGAGCTCGGCGAGCGTCGTCACGCCGAGCTCCTGCCAGATCTTGCGCACCGTCTTCGGGCCGAGGCCGGGGATATTGAGGAACTCGACCACTTCGGGTGGGATCGTCTTGCGCCGCTTCGAGAGCGCCTCGATCTCGCCGGTGTCGACGATCTGGACGATCTTGTCCTGGATCGTGGCGCCGATCCCGGGCAGCTCCTTGGCCGTTCCCTCGAGCGCGAGCTGGGCGACCGGCGTGCCCGTCTCGCGCACGCGCGCCGCGGCGCGGCGGTAGGCGAGCACCCGGAATGCGGCCTCGCCTTCGATCTCCAGAAGGTCGGCGAGGAGCTCGAGCTGCTCGGCCACATCCGCGTTGCGAGGGAGCGTCTTCGCCACGACAGCGATCATAGGGGCGTGAAGGCGGTCGTCTGCTTGCCCACCTACAACGAGCGCGAGAACCTCGAGCGCATGGTGCTCGCCCTCGCCGACAAGGGCGTCAGCGTGCTCGTGATCGACGACAATTCGCCCGACGGGACAGGTGAGCTGGCCGACCGGCTCGCTGCCGAGCACGAGCACGTCGAGGTGCTGCACCGGGAGGTCAAGGAGGGTCTCGGGCCCGCGTACCTGGCCGGCTTCCGCCGTGCGCTGAACGAGGGCGCGGAGCTCGTGCTCGAGATGGACGCCGACTTCTCGCACGACCCGCACGACGTGCCGCGGCTGGTCGCCGCAGCAGCCGACGCCGACCTCGTGCTCGGGTCGCGCTACGTGGAGGGCGGCGCCGTGGGCAACTGGGGCCGCGTGCGCCGGTTCGTGTCGAGCGGGGGATCGTGGTACGCGCGGGTGCTGCTCGGAGTCGCCGTGCGGGACATGACCTGCGGCTTCAGGTGCTACCGGCGCGCCGTGCTCGAGACCCTCGACCTCGACGCGATCGCCTCCCAGGGATACGTCTTCCAGATCGAGAGCACCTACCGCACTCTTCGCGCCGGCTTTCGCGTCGTCGAGATCCCGATCACCTTCGTCGACCGCGAGCTCGGCGGCTCGAAGATGAGCCGCCGGATCGTGCTCGAGGCGATCTGGAAGGTGCCCGTCCTGAGACTCCGGGCGCTAGCGGGTCGACTGTAGAGTCGAAGCGTGCTCGAGCTGACCGACGCGACCTTCGAGCAGGAGGTCCTGCAGGCGAAGACCCCGGTCGTGGTCGACTTCTGGGCCCCCTGGTGCGGGCCCTGCAGGGCCGTCGAGCCGATCCTCGCCGAGCTCGCGGCCGAGCACGAGGGCCGGGTCAAGTTCGCCAAGCTCGACATCGACCAGAACCTGCAGACCGCCTCGCGCTACGAGGTGCTCTCGATCCCGACCGCGATCCTCTTCCAGGACGGCGAGGCGCGCGGGACGGTGATCGGCGCACGCCCCCGCTCGTACTACGAGCAGGCGTGGGCCGAATGGCTCACGTAGGCGAGGCGGGCTCGGCTGCCTGCTGCGGCTGCGTGCGCAGCTGACGCACGACCCGGCGCGAGGCCTGCACCGAGTCGCCTGAGCCATGCAGGCGGATGCGCGGATCGAGCACCGAGTAGAGCAGGTCCACGACCAGGTTCGCCATCACCACGAACATGCTGACCACGAGCACGATCCCGAGGATCACCGGCAGGTCGCTGTTCGCCAGCGAGAGGACGAGCAACTGCCCCATGCCGCGCAGCGTGAAGGCCGTCTCGATGAAGAGCACGCCGGCAAAGGCGACGCCGACATCCATCCCGAGCATCGTGATGATCGGCAGCAGCGCGTTGCGGAAGACGTGTGCCCGCATGATGCGCCGGGGGCTCGCCCCCTTTGCCCGCGCCGTGCGGACGTAGTCCTCGCCCAGCTGCTCGAGCAGGCTCGCCCGGATCATGCGCGCGTAGAAGGCGGCGAACAGGGCGGCGAAGGTCAGCCAGGGCAGGACCATGTGGTAGGCCCAGTAGCGCGGGCCGCCGCACTGATTCACGCTCAGCTCGTGGTAGGTGAAATCGCAGTAACCGCCGACCGGAAAGGCGTGCGCTCTCACGCCGAGCAGGTACGAGAGCATCAGCCCCAGCCAGAAGGGCTGGCAGGAGATGAGGATCAGGACGAACAGCATCGACCCTCGGTCGATCAGCGAGCGTGGCCGCAGCGCCGAGATCAGGCCGATCGGGATTGCGATCAGCAGACACAGCACGATCCCGCCGATCACGAGCGACGCGGTGATCGGCAGCGTTTCCCAGATCACTTGCGTGACCGGCTTGCGCGAGCGCAGCGAATCGCCGAGGTCGGCGTGCAGGACGGCGCGGTCGAGGAAGCCGACGTACTGGTGGACGAACGAGCCGTGGAGGTTGTACGTGGTCTGCAGGTCCGACGCGAAGCCCTGCTGGTTGCGCTGCGCGTTGGTCGAGTCGCCCGGCAGCACGAAGAACATCACGAACGTGATCAGCGTGATCACGAACGCCATCATCACGGCCCAGAGCAGGCGTTTGAAGACGAAGCTCAGCACCGGTGCTTAGCCTTTCGGCTCGCGCCGTTCAGCGCAAGTTGCCGGCCACTCGCCCGCCAAAGTGCTCCCACCCTGCCACGTCTACGGGCTCGCCCAGGAGGCGGATTTCGACACCCTGGCCCTCGACGCAGCGGCCGATCACGGCAAAGTCGAGCGGGTCGGGAGTCGCCGCGAGCAGCTCGTAGTCCTCGCCGAAGCCGAGGTCCTCGACGGTCGCGCCGGGTGCGAGCGAGGCCTGTTCCAGGTCGAGCTCGAACCGGCAGCCGGAGCGCTCGGCTAGGTGGCCGGCGTCGATCGACAGCCCGTCGGAGACGTCGGTGAGGGCGTGCGCAACGGCGGCCAGGCGGCGGCCTTCCTCGAGCCGGAGCGGCGGCCGCGCGTGGCGACCCTCGCGAAAGGCGGCGCCCGCAGCGCCGAGCGGCCCGGTGACCACCACGAGATCGCCGGGCTCGGCGCCGGCCCGGCCCGGGACGCGCTCGGAGCGTCCGACGGCGGTCACTGCCAAGGAAAGCTGTGGCGCGCTGGTGGTGTCGCCGCCGGCGACCGGCACACCGGGCTCGTTCAGGCCCTCGTACAGCTCGACCACGTCGGCCAGCTCCAGGTCGCCGGGAGCAGCAAGCGTGACCAGCAGCGCCCGCGGCTCGGCCCCGCAGGCGGCGAGGTCGCTGAGGTTGACCGCCGCCGCGCGGTAGCCGAGCTCCCGGTAGCTCGTCCAGTCGAGCCGGAAGTGGACGCCCTCGACCAGCGCGTCCTGGGTGACCACGAAGCCGTTGCCGAGCTCGGCGGCGTCATGCTCGATCCCGCTTGCCAGGCCGCGGCGCTCGAGCTCGGCCAGCAGGCCGATCTCGCCGAGCTCAGAGAGCCGCATCGATCGCCTCCCGCACGGCCCCCGCTTCCGCCGCCGCCCGGATCACGGCCACGCCCGCAGCACCCGCGCGGATGCAGTCGGCCGCGTTCGAGGAGTCGATGCCACCGATCGACACCACGGGGATCGAGACCACGCGGCAGATCTCGGCGAGCCCATCCAGGCCGATCGGCGGATCGGCGTCGCGCTTCGAGGGCGTCGGCCAGACCGGCCCCGCGCCGATGTAGGCCGCGCCAAGCGACTCGCCGGCGCGAGCCTCCTCGACACTGGCTGCGGAGATGCCGAGCAGCAGACCGGCCGCGACGGCGCGCTCGGCACCCGCGTCCTCGCGACCGAGGTGGACGCCGTCCGCGCCGAGCTTCAGCGCAGCCTCGACGTCGTCGTTCACCACGAAGGTCGCCGGCAGCTCGCCGAAGCCGGCGCCGGCCTGGACCAGCTCGTCGGTGGTCGCGCCCTTGCGCCGCAGCTGAACGACCGTGGCGCCCGCCTCGATCGCCGCCCGCGCGGAGACGAGGTTTTCGACGAGCACGTGCAGCCTCACGAGAGCTTGGCGCGGGAGTCGAGCTTCTTCGGCTCGAGGTCGTACAGCGCGTCGTAGAGCGCGACGTGAAAGGAGCCCGGGCCTTTCGCCTTCTTGGCCGCGTCCTCGCCGGCGACGCCGAAGGCGACCAGCGCCTCGGTCGCAGCCGCGAGCGGGTCGTCGGCGCGAACGCCGAGGAAGCAGCCGGTGATCGCGGTCGACATGCAGCCGGTGCCGGTCACCGTGCCGAGCAGCTCGTGCCCGTTGGCGACGGCATGCACCGTGTCGCCGTCCGAGACGTGGTCGACGGGCCCGGTGACGGCGACGACCGCGCCGAGCTCGCGGGCCGCCTCGCGCGCCAGCTCGGGACCCCCCGCTTCGCCGACCGCCTCGACCCCGCGGATCTGAGCCTGCCGCCCGGCCAGCGTGGCGATCTCGGCCGAGTTGCCGCGCACGACCGCGATCCGCAACTCGGCCAGCAGCCGCCGCGACGTCTCCGTCCGGTAGCCGGTCGCGCCGGCGCCGACGGGATCGAGCACGACCGGCACGCCCGCGCTGTTGGCCGCCCGCCCGGCGAGGAGCATCGCCGCGACCCACTCGTCCGAGAGCGTCCCGATGTTGAGCACGAGCGCCGAGGCGACCGAGGCCATCTCCTCGACCTCCTGCGGCGCGTGCGCCATCACCGGCAGCGCGCCCAGCGCGAGCGTCGCGTTGGCGGTCTCGTTCATGACCACGTAGTTGGTGATCTGGTGAACGAGCGGCTTGCGCTCCCGGATCAGCGTGAGGTCGACGCCGGTGTTCACGCGGCGCCTCGCAGGCCCACCACGTCGACCGGGCCGTCTCCGGCTCCGATCTCCTCGAGTCCTTGCGCGACTGCGCGCGAGGCGGCCTCGGCTGCTCCCCGCGCAGCTTCCTCGAGGGGCAGGCCCCGGGCGAGCAGCGCCGCGAGCGTGGCCGAGTGCGTGCAGCCGGCACCGTGGGTCGCCCGCACGTCGTGGCGCGCCACGGCGATCTCGACATGCCGCTCCCCGTCGAAGAGGTGGTCGACCGGCTCGCCATGGCCGCCGGTCACGATCGCGGCGGGCGCGCCCAGCTCGACCAGCCGCTCGGCGAGCTCGCGCTTGGTGCCCTCGCCGGCGAGGGCCTCGGCCTCGGCCAGGTTCGGCGTTACCACCGTCGCGAGCGGGAACAGGCGCTCGACGAGCGTCTGCACGGCGTCCTGCTCCAGCAGCCGCGCGCCCGAGCTCGCGACCATCACCGGGTCGACCACCAGCGGCGCAGGGTGCTCGGCGAGCACGTCCGCGACCGCCTCGATCACCGGCGCGGAGAAGAGCATCCCGGTTTTGGCCGCGTCCACTCCGATATCGCCGAAGACGGCCTCCAGCTGCGCGCGCACGAAGCCCGGCTCGACCTCGTACACGCTGCTGACACCGGTCGTGTTCTGCGCGGTCAGCGCGACGATCGCGCACGTCCCGAAGCAACCCGCGGCGGCGAACGCCTTCAGGTCGGCCTGGATCCCCGCGCCGCCGCCCGAGTCGGAGCCCGCGATCGTCAGACACTTCGGAACCAACTGCACTCCCTTCGCCGGTGCGAACCGGATCAGGTTCGACGGGTGTGATCTCAGCCCCAGAGGGCACCCCGGTCGGGCCAGGCTAGCATCGGAGCGATGGGCAACGTGCGCTACGACGGAGTCGCCGAGTGGTACGACGGATGGCGCCCGGAGCTCTCGCCGGACGAGCTGGCCGCCCTGATGCGCCTGCTCGGAACGGGTGACGGGCGCTGCCTGGACGTGGGCTGCGGAACCGGGGTCGCCACGGCGGTCGTCGCCCAGCTCGGCTGGTCGGCAATCGGGGTCGACGTCTCGGCGGAGCTGCTGGAGGTCGCACGGCGCCACGAGCTCGAGGTGGTCGAGGGCAGCGCCCACGCACTGCCGTTCGAGGACGCGAGCTTCGACGCCGCGGCCTCGGTCTGGACCCATACGGACGTCGGCGACTTCCGCGCGACCGTGGCCGAGGTCGCCCGCGTCCTTCGCCCGGGCGCGCCGTTCGTCTACATCGGCGGTCACCCCTGCTTCGTCGGGCCGCACTCGCTGTTCGTGCACGCGGAGGGCACTCCGAGCTTCCATCCCGGCTACCGCCCGAGCCGGCGCTACGACGAGACGGCACCGGGGGTCGGCGACCCGGAAGGCCTGCGCGCCAGGGTCGGCGCGAGGCACCTCACGCTGCAGGACTTCATCACCGCCTTCACCGCCGCCGAGCTGCGAATCGAGCGCTTCGAGGAGCTCAGCGACCGCGACTACCCCTATCTCGTCGCGCTGCGGGCGAGGCGATGAGCGTCGCGGCCGGCTGGGCGGCGCTGCTCGAGGGCGAGGAGCTCGCCCATCTGGAGGAGGTGCCGGCTCGGGAGGCGGTGCTCGCGCCCTTGCCGGAAGCTGTGCACCCGCGCGTGCGCGAGGCGCTGGCCGCCCAGGGCGTCGAGGCGCTCTACGCGCACCAGGCCGAGGCCTGGGAGGCGGCCGCGCGCGGCGAGCACTTCGTCGTCACCACCGGCACTGCCTCGGGGAAGACGCTCGCGTTCAACCTGCCGGTGCTGGACGCGCTGGCGCGTGAGCCGAAGCAACGCGCGCTCTACCTCTACCCCACGAAGGCCCTGGCGCAGGACCAGCTGCGGGCGCTGGGCTCGTTCCGGCTGCCCAAGCTGCGGGCCGCGATCTACGACGGCGACACGGCCGCCGACCGCCGCTGGCAGTGCGCAAGTGGGCGAACCTGATCCTCTCCAACCCGGACATGCTCCACCTCGGCGTGCTGCCGCACCACGACCGCTGGGGCGACGTGCTCACGAACCTCGCCTACGTGATCGTCGACGAGGCGCACGTCTACCGCGGCGTCTTCGGCTCGCACGTCGCCAACGTGCTGCGGCGGCTGCGCCGGCTCGCGCGGGTCTACGGCGCCGACCCGCAGTTCCTGCTCGCCTCGGCCACGATCGCCAACCCCGGGGAGCTCGCGACGCGCCTGCTCGGAGTCGAGACGACGGTGATCGGGGACGACGCGGCTCCGCGAGCCGAGCGGACGGTGGCGCTCTGGAACCCGCCGCTGACCGACGAGGAGCTCGGCCTGCGCGCGTCGGCGCTCGGCGAGGCGTCGAAGCTGATGGCCGACCTGGTCGAGCGCGGCCTGCGCACGCTCTGCTTCGCCAAGAGCCGCCGTGCCGCCGAGCTGATCCACCGCTTCACGGCCGACCGCCTCGGGGACGACTCTCTGCTCTCGCCCTATCGCGCCGGCTACACGCCGCAGCAGCGGCGCGAGATCGAGCGGCGGCTGCTCGAGGGCGAGCTGCTCGGCGTCTCGGCGACGAACGCGCTCGAGCTCGGGATCGACGTCGGGCTGCTCGACTGCGTGATCTCGGTCGGCTTCCCTGGCACGGTGGCATCGCTGCGGCAGCAGTGGGGCCGCGCGGGACGGCGCGGGCACGGGCTGGCAGTGCTCGTCGCGAGCGAGGACGCGCTCGACCAGTACTTCATGCGCGAGCCGCGGACGCTGCTGGGCCGCCGCGTCGAGGCGGCGATCCTCGACCACGAGAACCCGCGCGTGCTCGACGGCCACGTCCGGGCGGCGGCGTTCGAGGCCCCGCTCGACGACCGCGACCGGGAAGTGCTGGGCGACGCAGCGCTGGAGCGGGCAGCCGTGCTCCCGGAGCTGAAGCACACCAAGGTCGGTTACGTCTGGGCGGGCCGCGACTACCCGGCGGCGCGCGTCTCGCTCCGCTCGACCGGCCCCGAGTCGTTCACGATCGTCGACGCCGCCAGCGGCACGGTGCTCGGGATCGCCGAGCAGGAGCGCGCCTTCACGACGGTCCACGAGGGCGCGATCTACCTCCACCTCGGCGAGAGCTACCGCGTGCGGGCGCTGGAGCTCGAGACCCGCACGGCGCTGGTGGAGCCGTTCTCGGGCGACTACTACACGCAGGCGAAGGTCGAGACGACGACCGCGATCGTCGAGCCGCGGCGCTCGGACCGCCGGCTCGGGCTGGAGCTCTCCTTCGGCGCGGTGGTCGTCACCGACCAGGTCGTCGGCTACCAGAAGAAGTCGATCCAGACCCAGGAGAGCCTGGAGCTCGTCCCGCTCGAGCTGCCGCAGACCGAATTCGAGACCGAGGCGATCTGGTTCCTCCCCGAACCGTGGATGCTCGAGGGCCTGGAGCAGATGCCGCGGCTGCTGGGCTCGCTGCACGCGGCAGAGCACTCGCTGATCGCGCTCTTGCCGCTGTGGGCGATGTGCGACCGCTGGGACATCGGTGGGCTCTCGACCAACCTGCACTTCCAGACCGGCCGGCCGACGATCTTCGTCTACGACGGCCACTTCGGCGGCGTCGGGATCACCGAGCGCGGCTTCGACGTCTTCGAAGGCTGGGCCGAGGACACCGCCAAGCTGCTCCGCGGCTGCCCGTGCGAGCGGGGGTGCCCCTCCTGCGTCCAGAGCCCGAAGTGCGGCAACCTGAACGAGCCGCTCGACAAGGCAGGCGCGCTCACGCTGCTCGACCGCATGCTGGCCTCCGCGTAGCATCCAGGCATGTCGCTCCTGCTGGTCCTGATGCTGCTGTTCGGCTTCGTCCTGGGTGGCTTCGGCGGCTCGTCGAGCTCGTCCTCGGGCACGAGCGAGCTCAAGCCGATCGTCAAGTGCTCGAAGCGAATGCCTGCGGAGTCGCAGCGCGGGCAGGAACGCCGCCGCTGCGGTCCGCCGCCCGCGAAGCCGTAGCTGTCGATTCAGGGCCTGCTCGTTCGTCGTACCCTCGTAAGCGACCGAAGGAGGGCGAGATGCAGTACATGCTGCTGATCTACGGCGACCAGGAAGGCTGGAAGTCGCGCAGCGAGGAGGAGAACGGCCAGATCTACCAGGCCTACATGCAGTTCACCAAGGAGCTGCAGGACAGCGGCGCGATGGTCGCGGGGGACGCGCTCGAGCCGACGGAGACCGCGACGACGGTCCGCGTCCGCAACGATGAGACCCTCACCACCGACGGGCCGTTCGCCGAGACGAAGGAGCAGCTCGGCGGCTACTACCTCGTTGACGTCGGTTCGATCGACGAGGCGCTCGAGTGGGCGGCCAAGATCCCCGGCGCGAGCCACGGCTCGGTCGAGGTGCGGCCGGTGATGGTGTTCGAGGGAGACGGCGCGTCGTCGTAGAGGACGTCTTCCGGGAGGAGTGGGGGCGCACCCTCGCGATCCTGGCCCGCGCGCTCGGCGACGTGGAGCTCGCGGAGGACGCGGTGCAGGAGGCCTTCGCCGCCGCGCTCGAGCGCTGGCCGCGCGAGGGCGTCCCCGCCAACCCGGGCGCCTGGCTGCTGACGACGGCGCGCAACCGGGCGATCGACCGGATCCGGCGCGAGCAGACGCTGCGTCGCAAGACCGAGCTGCTGGCGGCGCTCGAGCCGGCGGAGGAGGTGGAGGAGACGGTTCCCGACGAGCGGCTCTCGCTCATCTTCGCCTGCTGTCACCCCGCGCTCGCGACGGAGGCCCAGGTGGCGCTGACTCTGCGCACGCTCGGAGGCCTCACCACCGATGAGATCGCGCGTGCCTTCCTCGTCCCGGAGGCGACGATGGCGCAGCGGCTCGTGCGGGCGAAGAAGAAGATCCGCGCGGCGGGCATCCCGTTCCGCGTCCCGCCCGATCACCTGCTGCCGGAGCGGCTGCGCTCGGCGCTCGCGGTCGTCTACCTGATCTTCAACGAGGGCTACGGGCCGCCGCCGCGCGAGGAGCTCTGCGAGGAGGCGATCCGGCTCGGCAAGGTGCTGGCGGTGCTGATGCCCGACGAGCCGGAGGTGCTCGGTCTGCTCGCGCTGATGCTCCTGCACGACGCGAGACGCGCGGCGCGGCTCAACCCGGACGGCGACCTCGTGCTGCTCGACGACCAGGACCGGTCGCTCTGGGACGCGGCGCGCATCGAGGAAGGCAGGGCCGTGCTCGAGCGGGCGCTGCCGCTGCGACAGCCCGGGCCGTACCAGCTGCAGGCGGCGATCGCCTCGCTCCATCTCGAGCCGGAGACCGACTGGCCGCAGATCGCGGCGCTGTACGGACGGCTCGCCTGTCTCGCACCCTCGCCGGTGGTCGAGCTGAACCGCGCCGTGGCGGTGGCCATGGCGGACGGGCCCGCGCGCGGGCTCGCACTGATCGACGGGATCGACGGGCTGGAGGGCTACCGCCACCTGCACTCCGCTCGCGCCGACCTGCTACGCCGCCTCGGCCGAGGCCGCGAAGCCGCGGAGGCGTATGACCGCGCGCTGGCGCTGGCGCCGCAACCCGCCGAGCGCGTGTTCCTGGAACGGCGGCTGGCAGAAGTACGATCCTCGGCGTGAGCGTCGAGGAGAAGCTCTACGGCTGCCAGTCGATGACCGGCCTGCTGCGCCGCGTCCTCGTCCGCGCGCCGCGAGCCGAGGAGCTCGGCGGTTGGGAGCTGTGCCGCTGGCGCGCCGAGCCCGACCCCGCAGCGATCGCGCGCGAGCACGAGGCGTTCTGCGCGCTGCTCGAGAACGCCGGCGCCGAGGTCGTGCTCGCCGAGTCTGCCGCCGACAACCCGGACGCGATCTACACGTACGACCCGGCCCTCGTCGCCGACGAGGGCGCGCTCCTGCTCCACCCGGGCAAGAAGTGCCGGCGAGCCGAGGTGGACGCGATGGCGGACGACTTCGAGCGGGCCGGCGTCCCCGTCGCCGGCCGGCTGCGCGAGCCCGAGTGGGCCGAGGGCGGCGACTGCTGCTGGCTCGACGCACGCACCCTGCTCGTCGGCTGCGGCTACCGCACGAACGCGGCCGGAATCGCGCGCCTGCGCGAGCTCCTGCCCGAGGTGGAGGTGGTCGTGTTCGACCTGCCCCACTGGCACGGGCGCGACGAGGTTATGCACCTGATGTCGCTGCTCAGCCCGCTCGCGCCCGACTTGGCCGTGGTCTACGAGCCGCTGCTCCCGACGAGGCTTGCCCAGCTGCTCGACGCCCGAGGCGTCGAGCTCGTCGCGGTCCCGGACGAGGAGTTCGGCTCCCTGGGCTCCAACGTCCTGGCGCTGGCCCCGCGTGTCGCACTGGCAGTCGAGGGCAACCCGCGCACACGCGAGCAGATGGAGCGAGCCGGAGTTGAGGTGCTGACCTACCGCGGCGCCGAGCTCTCGAAGGGCGACGGCGGCCCGACGTGCCTCACGCGCCCGTTGCTGCGCGTCTAGGCCTGCGCGGGCTCGCGGCAGCGATAGTAGAGAGGTGAGCGAGCGGGAGGCACGGGGCGGGACGGTGGTCGTCGGCGGCGGGTTCGCCGGCAGCTACGTGGCGCGCCTGCTCGGCAAGCGCGGCGCCACGATCGTCAGCCCGGAGAACTCGATGCTGTTCACGCCGTTGCTGCCGGAGGCGGCCTCGGGCACGCTCGAGCCGCGCCACGTGGTCGTGCCGCTGCGCGTGATGTGCCCGCACGCCGAGCTCCTCCTCGGACGCGCAACCGAGCTCGACTTCGACCGTCGGCACGTCCAGGTCGAGACGTTCGAGGGCGTCGTCAGCGTCAGCTACCGCGAGCTCGTGGTCGCGCTCGGCTCGATCTCGCGAGCGCTGCCGATCCCGGGCCTGGCCGAACACGCGCTCGGCTTCAAGAACCTCGCCGACGCGATCCATCTCCGCAACCACGTCCTGCAGCGCCTCGACGCAGCCGACGCGGCGGCCACCGATGCACACCGCGAGCGCGAGCTGACCTTCGTCTTCGTCGGCGCCGGCTACGCGGGCGTCGAGGCGCTGGCCGAGCTGTCCGACCTCGTCCGCGACGCGCTGCGCCATTACCCGGGCCTCCGGCAGGCGCCGCAGCGCTGGGTGCTGGTCGACGCGGCGCCGAAGATCCTGCCCGAGATCCCGACGCGGCTCGGCGACTACGCGGCCCGCCAGCTCGTCAAGCGCGGAGTCGAGATCCGCGTCGACACGACGCTCGAGTCGGTCGAAGCCCATACCGCCCAGCTCTCGAGCGGTGAGCGCTTTCCCACCCACACCGTCGTGTGGACGGCCGGCGTGAAGGCGAGCCCGCTGCTCGCCGGCTTCGGACTACCGCTGGACGAGCGCGGCCGCGTCAAGGTGGACGAGCTGCTGCGCGTCGAGGGGCACGAGCACGTCTGGGCGCTCGGCGACTGCGCCGCGGTCCCGAATGGGGCGACTCCCGGCGAGGTCGACCCGCCGACCTCCCAGCACGCGCTCCGCCAGGCACGGCGCCTGGCCAAGAACCTGCGCGGCGAGCAGCGGCCGTACCGCTACCGGATGCTCGGCCAGGTGGCCACCCTCGGCCGCTACAAGGGCATCGCAGACGTGCTCGGCCTCCGCTTTACCGGCTTCCTCGGCTGGTTCATCACGCGCACGTACCACCTCTACCAGCTGCCGCTCTTCTCGCGGAAGCTGCGCGTGGTGACCGACTGGACGACCTCGCTCTTCTTCCGACGCGACATCGCCGAGCTCTCGATGCTCGGCCATCCCCAGCGCCTGGATGCGTGAGGAGCTGGTCCGCTCGTACGAGTTCCTGGCCCGTGGCGACATGGGCGGCACCCGCCTGGTCGAGTCGCCCTTCGGGCGCGCGGTCTACACCGACGAGCTGCCGCGCCGGCTGGACGGGAACTACCTCTGGGTCGAACGCGCCGCGGAGCCCGAGGAGCTGGTCGCCGAGGCCGCCAGGCTCGAGCGGCGGCTGATCTTCGTCCCCGACCCGGCGGTCGGCGACGCCCTCACTCCGTGGTTCGAGGAGCATGGCTGGCGGATCGACCGCCACCTCGTGATGGCGCAGCTGCGCGAACCGGAACGCGAAGCCGACCTCTCGCGCTTCCGCGAGGTCTCGGAGCCGGAGCTACGCGAGGCGCGCAAGCGGGTGCTCGCCGACGAGCCCTGGGCGAGCCCGGAGGTGCTCGAGCAGATCTTCGGTGCGAAGGCCCTGATCGGCGAGCGCGTGCTCACCCGCTTCTTCGCCGTCGAGCTGGACGGCGAGGTGGTCAGCTATGCCGACCTCTACCTGGACGGCGCCGAGGCCCAGGTCGAGGACGTGGGCACCGTCCCCGAGCACCGCAACGCAGGTCATGCGAGCGCCGTCGTGCTCGGCGCGATCGCCGAGGCGCGGCGGGCCGGCGCGGAGTTCGTCTGCCTGGTGGCCGACGCGCACGACTGGCCGAAGGAGCTCTACCGCCGCCTCGGCTTCGACGAGGTCGGCCACTACACGAAGTTCTTCACTCCGGCCGCGAAGTGAGCGCGGCCCTTTCCACGCAGGGGCTCGAGAAGCGCTACGGAGCCACGACCGCGCTGGCCGGGGTCGATCTCGAGGTCGGAGAGGGCGAGCTTGTCGGGCTGCTCGGCCCGAACGGCGCGGGCAAGTCGACCCTGGTCAAGATCGCATGCGGGCTCGTCCGCCCCTCTCGCGGCCAGGCCGAGATCTGCGGGGCGCGCGCGGGCTCGCTGGACGCCCGCCGGCGGCTCGGCTACCTCGCCGAGCTGTTTCGTTTCCCGGGCTGGTACTCGGCGGACGAGCTGCTCAGGCTCCACCAGCGCCTCGCGGCCTCCGACGGCGGGGCCGGCGAGCGCGGGGACCTGCTCGAGCTCGTCGGCCTGGTGGATGCCCGCGATCGCCGGATCGAGGCGATGTCGAAAGGGATGCAGCAGCGGCTCGGCATCGCGCAGGCACTGGTCGGGGCGCCGCCGCTGCTGCTGCTGGACGAGCCGACTAGCGCGCTCGACCCGGTCGGCAGGCGAACCGTGCGACAGCTGCTCGAGGAGCTGCAGAGCCGTGGCACCTCGGTGCTGCTCAATTCCCACCTGCTGAGCGAGGTCGAGCTGGTCTGCGACCGCGTGGTGATCCTGCTGCGCGGCAAGGTTGTCACCGAGGGCTCGCCGGCCGAGCTGAGCCGTGGGCGCGGCGTCGAGATCGAGACGGACGAGGGCAAGCGGGTGTACGAAGGGACGCGCGACGACGTACCGCGCCTCGTCGCCGAGCTGGTCGCCGCCGGGCGCAAGGTCTACGGCGTGCAGGTGCTGACCTCGACGCTCGAGGACACCTACCTCGAGGCGGTCGGAGGCGAGACCTCGTGACCGCGGTTCTGACGATCGCCGGCTACGCGCTGCGCGAGGCGCTGCGCCGCAAGGTCTTCCTGGTCGTCCTGCTGCTGACCACCGGCTTCCTGACCCTCTACTGGCTCGCCAACCACTACCTCTTCCGCGACGTCGACAACCTCGGCTCTCCGTCGTCCGCGATCGAGCCTCGAACCTTTGCCGGCGCGTTCATGGTCGGTCTGGCGATGTTCTCGACCCTCTTCCTGGGCGTCGTGCTCGCAATCTTCCTGACGCTGGGCGCTGTGCGCGGCGACGCGGAGCGCGGACTGCTGCAGCCGCTGCTCGTCCGCCCGGTGTCGAGGCCGACGCTGCTGCTCGCGCGCTGGCTCGGCGCGATCGCCGTCTCCACGCCATACGTGATCGCGGTCTACACAACCGCCGTCGTGATCACCGGCCTCACCGGCGATTGGTGGCCCGACCACGCCGTCGTGCCGGCGATCGAGCTCGCCGGCGGCGTCGCGATCGTGGCGGCGCTCTCGCTGCTGGGCTCGGTCTTCCTCACGGCAACAGCGAACGGGATCGCGATCTTCATGGTCTTCGGTGCCGGCCTCGTCTCCGGACTGCTCGGCTCGATCGGCCACGCGCTCAACTCGGACCGGCTCGAGCACTGGGCGACGATCGTCGCGTGGGCCGCGCCGTTCGAGGCCCTCTACCAGGACGGGCTGCGCGAGATCACCGCCGAGACGATCGGCCTGACGGGCTACCTGATCCAGCTCGGCCCGTTCGGCGGCGCCAACACGGGCGGCACGCCGGTCCGCCTCTGGGCCTGCGCCTACCTGATCGTCGTTGGGCTCCTCGCGTCGTTCGCCTTCTCTCGCAGGGACCTCTGACTCACCACGCGCTCTTGCGCAGACTCTTGGCGAACGCGACGCGCTTCTTCTTCTCCTCCGAGCGAAGCCGTGCGTCCTGCTTGGCGGCCAGGCGCTGCAACTCCCGCTGCAGGGCGCGGTAGCTCTGCAGCCGCTCACGCGGCAGCGTGCCCTCGTCGATCGCCGCCTGCACCGCGCAGCCCGGCTCCTGCTTGTGCGCGCAGTCGTTGAAGCGACAGCCGCCGGCCAGCTCGTCCACGTCGGCGAAGGCCTGGTCGATGCCCTCGTCCGCGTCCCACAGCTGAACTTCGCGCAGGCCCGGCGTGTCGACCAGCAGCGCCCCGCCCGGAAGCCTGAGCAGCTGCCGCGCGGTGGTCGTGTGACGGCCGGTGCCGTCCTCGGCGAGCTCTTTCGTCGGCTGTGCCTCCTCTCCGAGCAGGCGGTTCGCCAGCGACGACTTGCCGACGCCGGAGGAGCCGAGCAGCGCCACCGTCCTGGCCGGCCCGAGGTACGGCGCGAGCTCGTCGAGCCCCTCGCCGGTGACGTTGCTGACCACATGCGCAGAAACGCCCACCGCGACCTGCTCGGCCTCGAGCAGCAGTGCCAGCGGGTCGTCGCAGAGGTCGGCCTTGGTCATGACGAGCGCCGGCAGCGCACCGCTCTCCCAGGCCAGGGTCAGGTAGCGCTCGATCCGGCGAGGGCTGAAGTCGTCGTCCAGCGCGGTGACGACGAAGACCGTGTCGACGTTGGCCGCGAGCACCTGCGCCTCGGCCGCGGCCAGGTTGACCTTGCGCGCGAAGGCCGTGCGGCGCGGGAGCACCGCGTGGATGACGGCATCGCGAAGCGCGACCCAGTCACCCACGGCGGGAAGGTCGGCGCCGGAGGCGGCGTCGTGGCGCAGCCGTCCGGCGAGATGCGCGCGCAGCTCGCCGAGCTCGGTGAGCACGTCGTACTCGCCGCGGTGTTGCGCCGAGACGCGTGCCGCGATGCAGTTGTCGTGTGGCTGGAGCGCGGCCGCGAAGCCGTCGTCCCAGCCGAGATCTTGCAGGTTCAAGCGAAGCTCCTTTCAGGAATGGGTCGAGACCGGACACGTGCCCGAGGCCTCGGGGAGCTCGCGTTGGAAAGGCGTGCTGCGGCTAGCCGGGAGCCTCAGGCTCTGCGACCGGAGGGTGCAGTCGACGTCATGTCGCACCTCCTTTGCCGAAACAGCGAACGCGCAAGAGCCTAGCAGCCGGGCCGCGCGGGCTTCTGCTGGCGCCGCACCGCCATCGTCCGCTTTAACGACTAACGCAGCTTGTTCAGCGCCGTGCTCAACGACTGCTTCGTCTTCAGCACGCCCTCGAACAGGTCGCCGTGCTCGGCCACGCGCCGGCGGACGGCCTCCATCGTGAAGGCCGCCGGGTCGAGCGACTCGTCGACCTCCTCCCAGCGCAGCGGCGTCGAGACCGGCGCGCCCTCCTTGGGCCGCACCGAGTAGACCGACGCGATCGTCTTGCCCTCGCCGTTCTGGTTGGCGTCGATCAGGACGCCCTTGCGCTTCGCCTTCGTCCACTCCGTCGTCACAAGGCCACGGTGCGTCGAGGCCAGCGCGCCCGCGACGATCTCGGCGAACTGCCGCGTGTCGTCGTACCTGTGCCGTCTCGCGATCGGGACGAGCACGTGGATCCCGTCGGCGCCGCTCGTCTTCGGGAACGACTCGAGCCCGAGCGCGTCGAGCGTCTCCTTCACCAGCAGCGCAACCTGCACCGTCTCGCGGAAGCCGACATCCGGTGAGGGGTCGAGATCGAAGAGCACGAAGTCCGGCCGGTCGAGCTTGTCCACGCGCGAGTACCAAGTGTTCAGGTCGATGCAGCCCATGTTCACCATCCACAGCAGCGCGAGCTCGTCGTTCACGAGCGGCGCGTCGATCCGCCGACGCCGGCGCGGCTTCTCGCGCGTCGAGACCTCGATGTTCACGGTCGGGAGCCAGTCCGGCATCCCGGCCGGCGCGTCCTTCTGGAAGAAGAACTTGCCTTGCCAGCCGTCGGGGTAGCGCTTCATCGTGAACGGCCGGTCGCGTATGTGCGGCACCACGACCGGCGCCACGTCGCGGTAGAAGGCGAGCAGGTCGCCCTTCGTGACCCCCTCCTCGGGCCAGAACGGCTTGTCAAGGTTCGAGAGCCGCAGCACGCGCTTGCCCTTGCGGATCACGTCCGGAATCGGCTCGGCGGTCTCGCGGCGCACCTCGGTCGCGTCCTTGTCCTCGCGCAGTCCCTGGTAGACCGGGGCGCGCAGCCGGCCGTCGTGCGTGAACTCGGCGAACGAGACCTGTGCGACGAGCTTTGGCTCGACCCACACGACGTCGTCCTTGCGCACGCGGGGCATCTTCGGCGTCTTCGGGAAGGGCGAGGTCTTGCGCTCCAGCGGCCGCAGCTTCTTCAGCAGCCGCTCCTGCTCGGCGTCGTCGAAGCCGGTGCCGACGTTGCCGACCCACTCGAGGCCTTCCGGCCCGTTCGTCGCCAGCACCAGCGAGCCGAACGACCACTCGCGCCGGCCCTTGCCGCGCGTGTAGCCGACGACCACGAACTCCTGCTCGCCGTGGGTCTTGAACTTCAGCCAGTCCCGCGAGCGCTTGCCCGGCAGGTAGGGCGAGTCGAGCCGCTTCCCCATGATCCCTTCGAGCCGCCGCTCCTGCGCGGCCTCGTACAGCGCTGGGCCATCCGCGAATCCCTCCGAGAACTGGATGATCCGGTTGCGCTTGTCGAGCAGCTTGCGCAGCCGCTCGCGCCGCTCGGAGAGCGGGAGATCGGTCACCGGCTCGCCGTCTACCTCGAGCAGGTCGAAGACGTAGTAGACGATCGCCGTGCCGGCCTTCGACTGCTGCATCGCGGAGAAGCTCGGCCGACCTTCCTCGTCGAGCGCGCAGACCTCGCCGTCGACCACGCAGTCGGGCGTCTTCAGCGCCTTGGCGAGCTCCTTGGCGACGTTGGCGAACCGCCCGGTGTAGTCCTGGTCCTTGCGTGTGCGCAACTCGGCTTCGCCGCCTGCGACCCGCGCGACGATCCGGTAGCCGTCCCATTTGATCTCGTACTCCCAACCTTCGCCACGCGGCATCTGCTTCGTGTCGGCCAGCGTCGCGAACATCGGTGCGTACCTCTGCCTCGGCCCGGCCGGCGCAGCACCATCGTCCTGCTTGCGCAGCAGCAGCCAGTTCTGCTCCTTGCCGTCGAGGTGGGCGGGCACGAGCGTCCAGAGCCCCTCGAGCTTCTTGCCGTGCAGCCGGACCGTCAGCCCGCCGTCACGCTTCTCCTCAACCAGCTCGTAGGTGCCTGAGTCCCAGATCTCGACTGTGCCGGCGCCGTACTGGCCTTTCGGGATCTCGCCCTCGAAGCTTCCGTAGTCGAGCGGGTGATCCTCTACGTGCACGGCCAGGTGGCGCTCACCCGGCTCGAGTGGGATCCCCTTCGGCACCGCCCAGCTCGCCAGCGCTCCGTCACGCTCGAGTCGGAAGTCGTAGTGCAGCCGCCGCGCGTCGTGGCGCTGGACGACGAAGATCGGCCGCTTGCCCTTGCGCTTGCCGGCGAACGGCTCGCTGGTCTTCTTCGGGTCGCGCTTGCGCCGGTACTCCTTGAGGCTCACGAAGCCTTTTTAGCGCGAGTGCGCTTGCGGGGCTTCTTTTGCGTCTTCTCGACCGACTCGCGCAGCGCGGCCATCAGGTCGACGACCTCGCCGGCAGCTTCCTCCTCGGGCTCCGGCAGCGGCTTGCCGGCCTCTTTCGCCCGCAGCATGGCGAGCAGCTCCTTGCGGTAGGTGTCGTCGTACTTCGAGGGATCGAACTTCGCGCTCAGGTTCTCGACCAGCGACTTCGCCATCTCGACCTCAGGCTTGCGCAGCTTCCCGTCGCCGTCCACGCGCTCGGGCTTCCTCACCTCGTCGTGGTAGTACATCGTCTCGAGCACGAGCACCCCGTTCCACGGGCGCAGCGCGGCCAGGTGCTGCTTGTTGCGGATCACGACCTTGGCGATCGCGACCTTGCCCGTCTCGTCCAGCGCGCGGACGAGCAGCCGGTACGGGGTCTCAGCGCCCTTCTGCGGCTCGAGGTAGTAGGCCTTGCGGAAGTAGATCGGGTCGATCTCGTCCAGGTCGACGAAGTCGCAGATGTCGATCGTCTTCGTCAGCTCGATGTCGAGGCGGTCGAGGTCCTCGTCCTCGAGCGGCACGAAGCGGCCCTTCTCCACCTCGAAGCCGCGCACGATGTCGTCGCTGTCCACGTGCTCGCCGGTGTCGCGGCGCACCTTGTCGTAGCCGATCGGCTGCAGGTCGTGCTTGTCGAGGAAGTGGAAGCGGAGCTCCTTCGACTCGGTCGCGCTGACCATGCGCACGGGGACGCTGACGAGGCCGAAGGAGATCGTTCCCGACCAGAGCGAGCGGGCCATGGGCCCGGTGCTACCCGCTGCTGCTGGTTTGCATCCTCGCCCGCCGGTAAATACACTCAACAACTCGGATTCGTACTTCTTACAAAGCTTCTCCACCTAACGGGGGGTTACGGTCGGGGCCGGCTACAAGCCGGCCTCGACATGTGTACGGCCGGGGGATAAGCTTGTGGAAGATGTGGAAAAGGGCCGCTCAGCCCGCGGTTTCTAGCGGGTTGCGGGTACCTGGCCGATTGTGCGGAAACGCACACGCCGCTGGCGTCGCAGCTCCTCGCCCGACTGGGTGTCCAGCAACTCGAGCGACTCGGCCAAAGCGTCGCCGAGCAGCCGCGCTGCCTCGTCGGCGTCGGTGTGCGCGCCCTCCGCAGGCTCGGGCACGATTGCGTCGATCACGCCCAGCTCGAGGCAATGCGCCGCGTCCGGCTTGAACGCGGCCGCCGCCTTGCGCGCCTCGCCCGCGTCGCGCCAGAGGATCGCCGCGCAGCCTTCCGGCGAGATCACCGTGTAGATCGCGTTCTCCTGCATCAGCACCCGGTCGGCAAGCGCCGTCGCGATCGCGCCGCCGGAGCCGCCCTCGCCGATCACGCAGGCGACGACCGGCACGCGCAGGCGCGCCAGATGGGCCTGCGAGCGAGCGATCGCCCCGCCCTGCCCGTGCTGCTCGGCGGTCACCCCCGGATAAGCGCCGGGGATGTCGACGAGGCTGAGGATCGGGAAGCCGTGCCGCTCGGCGACCTCCATCGCGCGCATCGCCTTGCCGTAGCCCTCGGGGTAGGCCATGCCGAAGTTGCGACGGGTGCGCTCTTTGACGTCTCGGCCCTTCTGGTTGCCCAGCAGGACGATCGTCCGGCCCCGGAAGCGGCCGAGGCCTGCGACGAGCGCGGCGTCGTCGCCGTGATGGTGGTCGCCGTGGAGCTCGAACCAGTCGTCGAGCAGCCGCTCCACGTAGTCGAGCGTGTAGGGGCGATCGGGATGGCGTGCGAGCTCGACGGAGCGCCAGATCTCCTCGTCACTCGGCTCGGCGACGATCCGATCGAGCTGCTTCTGCAGCCGTTCGAGCTCACCGGACAGCTTTGCGCCGCGCAGGAGCGGGAGGCTCCTCAGGCGCGAGAGCTGCTCCCGCAGCCTCAGCTCGGCCTCACCGGCCATTGGCGAACAGCCTCAGGATCCGCGCGACGGTCGCGCGCAGCTCGGGCCGGGGGACGATCGCGTCGACGTGACCGTGGCGGTAGTTGGACTCGGCGAGCCCGAAGTCCTCGGGCAGCTTCTCACGCGTCGTCTGCTGGACGACCCGCGGGCCGGTGAAGGAGAGGAGCGCGCCCGGCTCGGCCACGAGCACGTCGCCCAGGCTGGCGAAGCTGGCGAGCACGCCGGCGGTCGTCGGGTGCGCCATCACGCTGATCAGCGTCCCGCCCGCGTCGTGCAGGTCCTCCACCGCGCAGACGGTCTTCGGCAGCTGCATCAGCGAGAGGATTCCCTCCTGCATGCGGGCGCCGCCGGTGGTCGTGACGGACACGAGCGGCACGCCGCGTTCGGCCGCGCCGTCGCAGGCACGCGAGAACTTCTCGCCGACGATGCGGCCCATCGAGCCGCCCATGAAGCCGAACTCCATCACCGCCAGCTGGCACGGCTCCTCCTCGATCGCCGCGTGGCCGATCACCATTGCCTCGCCGAGACCGGTCGAGAGCTCGGCCTCCGCGAGCCGCTCCGTGTAAGGCCGTAGGTCGAAGAACTCGAGCGGGTCGTCGGAGCGCAGCTCGGCCGCCTCCTCGACGAACGTGTCCTCGTCGGTCAGCTGGCTGATGCGGTCGCGCGCGTGCACCGGGAAGTGGTAGCCGCACTGCGTGCAGACGTGGAGCGACGCCGCGAGCTCGTCGTCGCGGTAGTGCGAGCCACAGCGCGGGCAGGTGTTCGGGTGGGGCTTTCCACCGTCGGCGGCCGGCGCGTGTCGGTGCTCGATGGAGACGTCGATCCGTTCGGACACGAGCTTGCGAGTTTAGACCCGTCGCTCCGGCAGGGAGTTACAGCCCGAGGGCGAGCGACAGCCGGGT
Organism: uncultured Actinomycetes bacterium; assembly: GCA_963763475.1. GTDB lineage: Bacteria > Actinomycetota > Thermoleophilia > Gaiellales > Gaiellaceae > AC-32. The sequence continues at coordinate 131,548 of CAVXOR010000001.1, forward strand.
GAGGGGCTCCACGTTCCCGGCCTCGGCGGCCAGGCCGCTGAACCCGGCGCCCAGCACCGGCGATCGCTCGCGCACACGGCGCAGCAGCTCCTCGACCTCGTCGAGCATGAGGCCGCCGGCCTCCGGCATGAACGGGTGGATCTCGCCGGGCTCGAGGGAGTCGACGTCCAGCGCGACGTATGCGCCCTCCGTGCCTTCGAGCGCCTGCTCGAGCTCCTCGGGGTCGGTGCGCAGGGCGATCGAGGCGACGTACTCACGCTCCGGCGGGTCGAGGCTGCGCGCCCCGAGCAGGATCGTGTCGGCCGGGTCGACGGCGCCGGAGTCCAGGATCATTCGCAGCGGCATGCCCCAGAGGTTCCCGGACGGCGAGCTCTCCGGAGTGTTCAGGTCGCCGTGCGCGTCGAACCAGACGAGCGCGATCCGGCCGTTGCGGGCGGCCAGCGCCTCGACTGCACCGATGTGCGCGCAGCAGCAACCGCCGAGCACGACCGGTCGCTCCGGAAGGTCGATCGCCACCGCGAGCGTCTGCTCGTCGAGCGTCTCCTCCTCGACCACTGCGGCCTCGGGGAAGGGCAGCGGCAGCCGCGCCGCCTCGGCCATCGACTCGCCGCCCTCGCCCCAGGCCTGCGGCACGCGGACGAGGCCGGCCCCGAACTCGCGCCCGCAGGCGTGGCATTCGTAGCCCGGACCGATCGCGACCGCTGTGAAGGTGCGGCAGTCGGGGCAGCGAGCGCGGAGGCGGCTCACAACTTCTTCTCGTAAGTGTCGTTGCGGCGCACCTGGCGCATCCCGACGCTCTCGTAGAGCCGCACGGCGCCGGTCGTGTTCTCGCCGTCCACGCCGAGGCCGACCCGCGTCGCGCCGCGATCCTTGAAGTCGCGGAACGAGTGGCGCAGCAGCGCGGTCGCCAGCCCCCGCCTGCGCCAGGGCGGCAGAACGCCGAGCACGTGGATCCACCCGAACCGGGGGTCGCCGGAGAAGTGCCACGAGTTCAGCGAGACCGCGGCGAGCTCGTCACCGTCGTCGACGAGCCACCAGAGGGAGGGGTCGAAACGGTGGCTGTCGGTGGTGTAGCGGCTCCACTCGTCGAAGCTCTGGCGCCGGAAGTCCCAGTGGTCGGCGAAGGACTCCATGTGCGCCTCGTACACCCGCTCTTCTTCACCCTCGCGGACGTTCCGCGGTGCGAGCCCGTCCGGCCAGAGCGGCTCGGGCACCTCCCGGTCGAGCTCGATCCGCATCTGGAATGAGTAGCGGATCGGCCGCCAGCCGGCCGCGTCGTAGGCACCTCGCAGCTCCGGCTCGTCACCCTGGACGTAGCCTCGCAGCAGTCCCTTTTTGCCCTGCGCGCGCGCGTGCTCCTCGGCGGCAGCGACGAGCACGGGGGCGGCCTCGGAGTCGAGCGTGCGAGCGTCCACGTCGTAGCGGCCGTCGTCCTCGGTGCGGACGTCCAGATAGCCGACGGGCTCGCCGTCGCGCTCGGCTAGCTGGATCCAGAGCCTCGGCGTCCTGAACCAGCTGCGGATCTCGTCCTCGCTCAGCTCGAGCTCGCCGAACGAGGCGAGCGCGTGCTCGTCGAGCAGCCGCTTGATCGCCGCCGCGTCGTCGGGCTTCGCCTCGCGCAGCTCGGCGCTCACGCGACCTCGTCCAGGGTGTCGGCCAACCGGGTCAGGTCGGGTAGCTCACGTGTGGGCTGCGGCCCGGCTGTCTCGCCGAGGCGGTTGATCCAGATCGAGGTGAGCCCGAGCTCGTTCGCCGGCGCCACGTCGTGGAAGAGGCTCGCCGCGACATGGACGTCCGGCGGGCGGCCGGTCCGCTCCTCGAAGGCGCGCCAGTGCCCGAGCGCCGGCTTGTACGAGCCGATCTCGGAAGCGACGATCGTGAGCTCGAACGGAACGCCGAGCTGGGCCAGCGACGACTCGATGTAGTCGGGGTCGGTGTTGGAGAGGATCGCGAGCTTCCAGCCACGGCCGCGCGCGGCCATCAGGGCGGAGGGAACCTCGGGAAACGGCTGCCAGGAGGGAAGCGACTGCGCCAGCGCGTCCTCCTCCTCGGACGGCGCCCCGAGCCGTCGCATTGCCTCGGTCAGCACCTCGCGGTAGCTGAGCGTGCCGTCGGCCTCGAGCTCCGGCTCGAGCACGTGGTACCGGACGAGCAGTGCATCGGCCTGCTCCTCGCCGAAGACGCGCGCGAGCTGGCCGCGGATGCCGCCGTTCCAGTCGATCAGGGTGCCGTAACAGTCGAACGTCGCCCACCGGTCGGCCATGGTGGCGAGCTTAGCGAGAGGGTGTGCGCAGCTCGTCGAGCGTTGCCGTCGGGACGATCCCCTCCGCCTTGCGGGCCAGCTCGGCGTCGAGCGTGATCAGCGCGTCGCCCTGCAGCTTGGTCAGCGCGAGGTACTCGGCGTCGTAGGTCTCGGCCCAGCCGAGCTGGTCGGCGAACCGCCAGGCGTTGCGCCGCAGGACCGCGTCGCCCAGCAGGCGGATCGGCAGCTTCCCGATGCGCTCGAGCCGCTCGCGCGCGACCTCCGAATCGAGCTCGCCCCTGTGCACCGCCTCGTGCAGCGCCGAGAGCGTCTGGGAGCGCAGGAGCGTCGGGGCGAGCAGCTCGTGTTCCTCCGCGACCTCGAGCTCCTCGCTGGCCAGGCGGAGGACGGCACTGCAGTCGACGACGAATCGGGTCATGGCTCCACGCTACCGTCAGTAGCATCGGCTCGATGCGGACCGGGGTCGCTCTCTCACTCATCGTGCTGGCGGCCGTGTGCGGTTGCGGCTCGTCGGGCTCGAAGCCGGAGAAGCCGTTCCACATCTCGACGTTCCAGCTGAAGAGCAAGCTTCTGGACCAGCAGCTCGGCCAGGTGCTCGTCACGCCGAAGGGCGGCGGCAAGGGCCGGCCGCTGCTGGTCTTCCTGCACGGCTACGGCGGCAACCCCGCCGGCACGCTCAGCCCGGCATTCGTGGCGGCACTGAAGCGGCTCGACGACCGTGCCCCGGTCGTCGTGCTGCCAGACGGGCAGGTCGGCTGGTGGCACGATCGCAAGGAGGGGCGATGGGGATCGTACGTCCTGGACGAGGTGGTCCCAGCCGCTCTTGCTCGAACCGGCGCCGACCCGGACCGGGTCGCGGTCGGAGGCATCTCCATGGGCGGCTTCGGCGCGCTCAACCTCGGCAGGCACCAGGACCGCTTCTGCGCCGTCGGCGGGCATTCTCCGGCGGTCTTCGAGCGTCGCAACGAGAGCGGGATCTCGTTCGGGTTCCATAATGCGGCCGACTTTGCCCACAACGACCTGCTCGGTATAGCCCGCAAACGCTCGTCCTACGACGCCCCGGTCTGGATCGACGTCGGCGACCAGGACGAGCTGCGGCCAGCCGACGCGCTCCTCGCCCGAGAGCTACGGGCCCGAGGCGCAGACGTCAGCTTCCACGTGTGGCCCGGCAGCCACGACGGCACGTACTGGGACCAGCACTTCGCCGAGTACATGGAGTTCTACGCCGACGCGTGTAGCTAGTCCTCGAACCGGCGGAACACGACGGTGGCGTTGTGCCCGCCGAAGCCGAACGAGTTCGAGACCGAGGTGCGCACGTCAGCCTCGCGGGACTCGTTCGGGATGTAGTCGAGGTCGCACTCGGGATCCGGATCCTCGTAGTTGATCGTGGGCGGCAGCACGCCGCGGTCGACCGCCAGGATCGAGAACATCGCCTCGACCGCCCCGGCCGCGCCGAGGCAGTGGCCGGTCGCGCCCTTCGTCGAGGAGACCGGCGTCTTGCGCGCGTTCTCTTCGCCGAGCGCGAGTTTGATCACACGGGTCTCGGCCGCATCGCCGAGCGGGGTCGAGGTGCCGTGCGCGTTGATGTAGTCGATCTCGCTCGGATCGACCGAGGCGTCGCCGAAGGCCATTGTCATCGCGCGGGCGGGGTTCACGCCTGAGGGATCGGGCTCGGTGATGTGCCGCGCGTCCGAGGAGACGCCGTAGCCGAGCAGCTCGGCGTAGATCTTCGCCCCTCGCGCTCGAGCATGCTCGAGCTCCTCGAGCACGACGACGGCTCCTGCTTCGCCCATCACGAAGCCGTCGCGCTGGGCGTCGAACGGACGGCTCGCCGCCTCGGGATCGTCGTTGCGCCGAGAGAGCGCGCGCATCGCGCTGAAGCCGGCGATGCCGACCTCGGTGACCGGCGCCTCGGTACCGCCGCAGAGCATCACGTCCGCGCGGCCGAGCCGGATCGCGTCCAGCCCATCGCCGATCGCCATGTTCGAGGCGGCGCAGGCCGTGCACTGCGAGCTGAGCGGCCCCTGGGTGCCGAGCTGCATCGAGACCCAGGCGGCGCCCATGTTCGGGATGATCTCGGGGATCGAGAACGGGTTGACGCGGTCGGGCCCGCGCTCCAGCAGCTCGCTGTGACAGTCCTGGAAGGCCTTGAGGCCGCCGATCCCGGTCGCGATCGCGGCGCCGACGCGGTCGGGCTCGGACTCGATCGAGATGCCGGAGTCGGCCTCGGCCTGGCGGGCGGCGGCGACGATCAGGTGCGCGAACCGGTCCATGCGCCGGGCCTGCTTGCGGTCGATGTACTCGGTCGGGTCGAAGCCCTTCACCTCGCAGGCGAAGTGGACGGCGAAGTCGCTCGAGTCGAACTGCGTGATCTCGGACGCGCCGGAGCGCCCCGAGACCAGGCCGTCCCAGGTGCTCTCGACGTCGGTGCCCAATGGGGTCACCGCGCCGAGGCCGGTGATCACGACCCTGCGCCGTCCGTTGAGGCTGCCGTTGTTCGTCATCTACATCCCTAGTCCGCCGTCGACGAGCAGCACTTCACCCGTGATGAAGGCGGCCTCGTCGGAGCAGAGGAAGCGTACCGCCCCGGCGACGTCCTCCGGCTCGCCGAGACGGCCGAGCGGGGTGTTGGCCAGCATCGCCTGCTGGGCTTCCTCCGGGAGCACGTCCGTCAGCCGCGTGTTCACGTAGCCGGGGGCGACCACGTTCGCGCGCACGCCGCGGCTGCCGAGCTCGCGGGCGAGCGACTTGGTGAAGCCGATGATCCCGGCCTTCGAGGCGCCGTAGTTCGTCTGGCCCCAGTTGCCGTGGACGCCGACGATGCTGGAGACGTTCACGATCGAACCGGCGCGCTTCTTCATCATCCCGCGGGTCACCGCCCGGCAGGTGTAGAAGACCGACGACAGGTTCGTCTCGATCACGTCACGCCAGTCGTCGTCGGGCATCCGCGCCAGCAGGCCGTCGCGGGTCAGGCCGGCGTTGTTGACGAGGATGTCGAGGTCGCCCGCCTCCTCGACGAGGCGCTTCGCCTGCTCGGGGTCGGAGACGTCGGCCTCCACCGCGCGGCCGCCGGCCTCCTTGGCGACCGCCTCCGCCTCCTCGGCGCCCGAGCGGTAGCCGACCACGACCCCGGCTCCGGCACGCGCGAGCTCGAGCGCGATCGCCCGGCCGATCCCGCGCGAGCCGCCGGTGACGAGGGCCGTCTTGCCTTCGAGCGAGCAGAAGCCGTCAGGCAGTTTCGAGGGTCTCCTGCAGCTTCTCGAGCGAAGCGAGATCGCCGACCGGGATCGTCTTCACGCTCCTGTCGATCCTCTTCAGTAAACCGGTCAGGACATTGCCCGGCCCGACCTCGACGAAGACCTTCACGCCCTGGCGCATCAGCTCGCGCGCGGCCTGGGTGAACTTGACCGGCGCGGTCAACTGGTCGACCAGCAGCGCGGCCATCCGCTGTGCGGGCTCGATCTTCGCCGTCACTGTGGACATGAACGGCGCGATCGGGTCGGAGAACTTCGCCCGCTCCAGCGCCGGCTTCAGGTGCTCGGCCGCGCGGGCCACGAGGGGGCTGTGGAAGGCACCCGAGACACGGAGCTTGACCGTGCGGCGTGCGCCCTCGCGCTCCGCCTCGCTGCAGCACTCGTCGACCGACGTGCTCTTGCCGGAGATCACGATCTGGCCCGGGCAGTTGTAGTTCGCCGGCCACACGTTCGCGATCTTGGCGCAGAGGGCCTCGACCACCTCGTCGGCCAGCCCGAGGATCGCCGCCATCGAACCCGGGTTCTCCCGCGCCGCCTCGGCCATCGCCAGCCCGCGCGCGCGGACGAGCCTGATCGCGTCGTCGTTCGAGAGCGCCTGCGAGGCGGCCAGCGCGGCGAACTCGCCGACCGAGTGCCCGACGACGACGTCCGGCTCGAAGCCCTTCTCGCGCAGCGCAGCCAGCACCGCGAGGCTCGTGGCGACGAGCGCGGGCTGCTGCACCTCGGTGTGCACGAGCTCCTCCTCCGGCGCCTCGAAGCAGAGGCGGACGAGGTCGAGGCCCGAAGCTTCGCTCGCGCGCTCGTACACGTCCATCGCCGCTGGGACGGCAAGGGCGATCTCCCGGCCCATGCCCGCCTCCAGAGAGCCCTGGCCGGGGAAGCAAAATGCGATCTTCGGCGCGCTCATCCGTCTCCTCCTGCCGTCCATTCGATCAAACCGGAGCCCCACGTGAGCCCGGCACCCATTCCGGTCATCAATACGAGCTGGCCCGCGTGGAGCCTGCCGTCGGCCTTCGCATCCGCCAGCGCAAGCGGAATGGAGCCCGACGAGGTGTTGCCGAAGCGGTCGACGTCGATCACGGTCTTCTCCTCCGGAATCCCGAGCTTTTGCCGCGCATGCTCGATGATGCGCACATTCGCCTGATGCGGAACGTAGACGTCGACGTCCTCGATACTGCGGCCGCACTCGGCCAGCACGGCCTCTGCGGAGCTGACGAGCACGCGCGTGGCGAACTTGAAGACCTCGCGGCCGTTCATGTGCACGAAATGCAGCCCCTCCGCGACGGACTCCGCGGTCGCGGGCGTGCGCGAGCCGCCGGCCGGGAGGTAGAGCTGCGGGCCACCGGAGCCGTCGGCGCCGAGCTCGAAGCCGAGGAAGCCGCCGTCCGCGACGCGCTCGAGCACGACGGCGCCGGCGCCGTCGCCGAACAGCACCGCGGTCGAGCGGTCGCTCCAGTCGAGGATGCGCGAGAGCACGTCGCCGCCGACGATCAGCGCCTTGGTGGCGAGGCCGCCGGCGAGCATCCCGTAGCCCTGCGCGACCGCGTACATGAAGCCGGTGCAGCCGGCCGAGAGGTCGTAGGCAGCGGCCTCGCTCGCGCCGAGCTGGTCGGCGAGGATCGCGCCGGTCGACGGGAAGGCCATGTCTGGCGTGACGGTGGCGACGATGATCAGGTCGAGCTCGGAGCCCTCGAGCCCGGCGTCGGCGAGCGCCTCGCGCGCGGCCGGCAGACAGAGGTCGGAGAGCGCCTGTTCCGGCTCGGCGATCCGCCGCTCGCGGATCCCGGTGCGCTCGCGGATCCACTCGTCGTTCGTGTCCATCATCGTGGAGAGGTCGTCGTTCGTGAGCACTTTCTCCGGCACGTGCGAGCCGAGGCCGGTGATCGAGATGGCGACGCCGTTCGCGGAGCCGATCACGTCTGCTCCACCGCGAACGTCAAGGTTCCACGCGCGGCGAGCTGGTCGCCGACGCGGGCCGTCGCCTTGCCCTTGCCGATCGGCCCGCGGACGGTCTCGAGCCGGCACTCGTAGACCAGCTCGTCTCCCGGCTCGACGATCCGCTTGAAACGCACGTCGTCGATCCCGGCGAACAGCGCGAGCCGGCCGCGGTTCTCCTCCTGCGAGAGCACGGCCACGGCGCCCGTCTGCGCCATCCCCTCGACGATCAGGACGCCGGGCATCACGGGCCGGCCGGGGAAGTGGCCGGCCAGGTACCACTCGTCGGCGCGCACGGTCTTGCGCGCGACCACGCGCTCGCCCGGCTCGAGCTCGAGCACCTCGTCGATCAGGAGGAACGGCTCCCGGTGAGGCAGGATCGCCTCGATCTCTGGGCGTGAAAGAACGGTCACGCCGCGTGCTCGTCCGTGAGCCGTGCGCGCAGGCCCGCGCGGGCGCGGTGCGCGTAGCACTTCGCCGTCCCGACCGGCATCCCGGAGCGGGCCGAGATTTCCGCGAACGAGAAGCCGAGCGCGTCCTTCAGAACGACCACGCTCGCCTGCTCCTGCGAGAGCTCCGCCAGCTCGTGGCGCAGCTCGCCGCGCAGCTCCGAAAGGGCCACCTCGCGGGCGGGATCACCCTCTGCGGCCACGCGCTCGTCCTCGTGCAGCGGCTCGCAGCGACGGCCGCGCTGGCGCTCGGCGACGTCGAGGCACGTGTTGACGACCAGGCGGTGAAGCCAGGTCGCGAATTGCGCGTCGCCGCGGAACTGCCGCAGCCGCACACAGAGCTTGGCCAGCGCCTCCTGCGCGGCGTCACGGGCGTCCTCGGGATCGGCCAGCACGTGCGCGGCGAGCTTCTCGACCCGCGGGGCGTGCCGCTCGACCAGCGCGGCGAGCGCCTTCGCGTCGCCGTCTTTTGCGCGCTTGACCAGGATGGGGTCACTGAGCCTCTCGTAGACGAGCGGTCGTTCCGGCCGCGGGTCCTGCCGAATCTGACGGCGCTTGCGCAGAGGAGGTTGCACGGCGGCCGTAGTGTATTTCGCCGTGACCGACTCACTGTTGACAGACGCCGTGGAGCCCCGCCTGCGCGGCCGCTTCGGCCGGCCCTACCGGCACGTCGTCTCGACGCCCTCGACCCAGCTGCTGCTCCCGCCCGAAGCGCCCGAGGGCGCGCTCGTCGCCGCCGACGAGCAAACGGCGGGCCGCGGCCGCCTCGGCCGGCGCTGGCATGCGCCCGCGGGGACGAGCCTCCTCTGCTCGCTGCAGCTGCAGCCGCCGGTCGCCTCGGAGCGGCTACCCGAGCTGACCGGGGTGGCATCGCGTGCCTGCGCGGAGGCGATCGCGGCCCTTACCGGCCTCGAGCCGGAGCTGAAGTTCCCGAACGACTTGCTGCTCGGCGGGCGCAAGGTGGCCGGGATCCTGGCCGAGGCCCGCGAGGGCCGGGTCGTGCTCGGGATCGGGGTCAACGTCAACGTCGCCGCGGAGGAGCTGCCGCAGGAGGTCGACCGCGCCGCCACTTCGCTGCTGGTCGAGACCGGCCGCGAGCTCGACCGCGCGGAGCTGCTGGCCGAGCTGCTGGAGCGGCTCGAGCGCCGCTACGACGCCTGGCTCAGCGCCGCGCGCTGAGGACGCGGCTCCTGTTGCCGGCAGCGTCGATCGAATAGGCGGTCAGACCCCGGACGCGTCCCGAGTGCGGCACGCGCACCAAGCCCGCCTTCCTGACGGCCAGCTTCCGCCAGCGCCCGTTCACAGCCACGACCAGCTCGACCGGCTCCGAGACGCGGACGATCGCTGAGGAGAGCGAGACGAGCCGGAGCGTGGGTGCCCTGCGGTCGATCCGGACGACCACCCGCTGCGTCACGGTCAGCAGCGAGTCGGTCGCGCTCACCGCGATCGAGTAGCGGCCGTCCGGCAGCCCGCCCCCGTCCCAGCTCAGCCGCTGCGGGCCAGGCCCGAGGTCGGCCTCGAGCAGCGAGGCGAGTGCCTGCGACCCGCGCAACACGCGCACCACGACGTGAGCGGAGTTGAGGAGCGTGAAGCCGAGCCCCAGCTGTTTGCGCCGCGGTGAGAAGGCAGGCGAGTCCGCAGCCGTCGAGGCAAGCGTGCGGTCGACCCAGAATCGGGTCGAGGTCTGCACCTGCTTCGTCCCTGCGACGGCGGTCAGCGTCAGCCGGTACCAGCCGTCCGGGATCGCGTCCGGCGCCCACGTCAGCTCCTGCTTCCCGGCGGCGCGCGCCCCGGCGAAGACCGTTGCCACAGGCTGGTCGAGCGAGTTCGAGACCTTCGCTGTCACGCTCGCCGCCGCCGTGAGCGTGTAGGTGACCTTCGCCTCGTCGCCTCGCCCGTCGCGGTTCGGCGAGACGACGCCCGGCGCGACCTTCAGCTGCTGCAGGGCGAGCGGCGTGGGTGCGCTGCCGATCGAGCCACTGGCCGATCGCATTTGCGGCGCGCTGATCGTCCAGGTGTAGTGCTGCTGCGTCGCCGCGGTGGCGTCCCACGTCCAGTCGACCTTCGTGCTCGTGCCGGTCCCGCTCGCGACCGTCGCGCCGGTGTCGTCGCGCACCGTCACCGTCCACGGGACTGCGTTCGAGAGCCGTCCCGTGAACCGGACCGGCCCGCCGATCGTGCCGACGACGGCCGGCGCGTAGAGCTTCGGCACGCCCGTCTGAGCGACCGCGGTCCGCAGCGAGGGCAGCTGCCCGTAGAGGCTTGCGCCCGGACAGCTCGTCGGGTACGCGTCGCGGTGCCCCGAGATCGCGTTCAGCGTGACCGCTGTCCCCGCCGGGTAGCGCGGGTTTCCCGCCGACACCCGCCCCACCTTGGAGAGCGGGTCGACGTGCGCGAGGTCGAGCCGCCAGGCGATCAGCGAGACGAGCGCCGTCCGCGCGGCCGGCGTGATCGCGGTCGAGCCGTAGTCGCCGATCACGGAGATCCCGACCGAGCCGCTGTTGAAGCCCTGCGCGTGGGCGCCGATAACCGGCCTGGTGATTCCGCCGTAGCGGCCTTCGAAGACCTGGCCGTACTTGTCGACGAGGAAGTTGTAGCCGATGTCGTTCCAGCCGTTGCCCTGCACGTGGTAGAGCTCGATCGCGCGCACGATCGAGGCCGACTGGGCTTTCGAGTAGGTGTTCGAGCCGGCCGTGTGGTGGACGATCGCCAGATGGATCCCGTCGGCGTAGTAGGGCCCGGCGCGGCGGATCGACTCGTCGGCGTGCCAGTTGGCGCGCGTGATGATCGGCGGTGCGCCCGCCAGCTCGAGCCGCTTGCCGCCGGCTCGGAGCCGCGGGCTGCGGACGAAGAAGGCGCGAACGCGCGAGACGCGTCCGAGGGCCCGGTACTGGATCGCGTTCGACGGGCCCGACCACTGCGGCTCGCCGACCCGCCAGCCGCGCATCGCCCGCGCCTCGCGGCCTCGGTCCGGGAGCGCGTCCTCGTCGTCCGAGAGCCGCCAGCGACTCCAGCGGCCGGCGAGGCTGTGCGTGCGGTACTCGACCCGGCCCGAGCCCCGCCAGTGCAGTCCGACGAGCTCGAAGGTCCCGGGCGCGAGCGCGCGAACCGCAGCCTGCGGCTGGAGCTCTCGCTGCTGCACGAGCCCGGCGCCGAGAGCGGTGCCGGGGAACGCCGCGGCGAGCACGACTGCGATGACGACCGGCCTCTTCATCGAACGGACCCGCTTCGAGAGAAGCAGACACCTTCCTCGCCCGCAAGGAAAAGCGCTGCTCGCCGGTAGAATCTTTACAAGCGTGACGCGGGCATTCATCCGGGGGTTTCTGGCCTCAGTGGTCGTTGCTCTCGCCGTTCCCGCCCTCGCCTCGGCAGCGCTGCCTCGAGTGCTCGCGATCCACTACGAGCTCGAGGTCAACCCGGTCACCTCGAGCTACCTCGACAACCAGCTCCAGCGCGCCCAGGACGACCACTACGACGCGGCGGTCGTGCTGATCGACACGCCGGGCGGCCTCTCGGAGTCGATGCGCAAGATCGTCAAGAAGGAGATCGGCCTCAAGATCCCCGTGATCGTCTACGTCTCGCCGAGCGGCGCCCGCTCCGCCTCGGCCGGCGTCTGGATCACCGAGGCCGCGGACGTCGCCGCGATGGCCCCGGCGACCAACATCGGGTCCTCGACGCCGATCGACTCCAGCGGCCAGAACCTCGGCTCCGACCTCCGCCGCAAGGTGATCAACGACGCGGTCGCCTCGCTGACGAGCCTGATGAAGTTCCACCACCGCAACGAAGCCTGGGCGGCGAAGGCGGTGCGCGAGGCCTCGAACCTCGACGAGCAGCAGGCGAAAGAGATGAACGTCGTCGACGTGCTGGCGCCGACGCTGCCCGCGCTGCTGGACAAGATCGACGGCCGCAAGACGGCCGGCAAGCACTACGTGCTGCACACCGCCAACGCGCAGATCGACGAGGTCGACCCGGGCTTCTTCACCAGCCTGCTGAACGCGCTGATCGACCCGAACCTGATCCCGCTGCTCTTCCTGGCCGGGATCGCCGGGATCGGCTTCGAGATCTTCCACCCCGGGGTGGTGCTGCCGGGCGCGCTCGGCGCCGTCTCGCTGCTGCTGGCGTTGTTCGGCTTCTCGGTGCTGCCGATCAGCTGGGCCGGCTTCGCGCTGCTGCTCCTGGGCGTCGGGCTGCTGATCATCGATGCGCACGTGGTGACGCACGGCGCGCTCACGGTCGCGGGTCTGATCAGCCTCGTAGTCGGCTCGCTGCTGCTCTTCCACAACGCGCCGTCGCCGTACGACGACGTGAACACGCCCGTGCTGGCCGCCTTCGCCCTTGGGCTGGGCGCGCTCTGGGTGTTCGCGCTGACCAAGGCGGTACAGGTGCGCCGTAGCCCGGTCAGCGTCGGGCCGCAGACGATGGTCGGCGAGGTCGGCGAGGCCCGGCGCGACGACCTGGTCTTCGTCCAGGGCGAGCTCTGGCGCGCGCGGCCCGCCGGCGACGAGCCGCTGCGACCGGGTCAGCGCGTACGCGTGGCGAGCGTCGGCCCGGAGCTCACGCTCGTCGTCGAGCCTGTGTCGGAGTAGGATCGCGACATGGCAGCGGCTCTGATCCTCGTCGCGATCCTGCTCTTCCTCGTCGTGCTCTTCCTGGTCTCGGCGATCAAGGTGGCGCGCGAGTACGAGCGCGGGATCATCTTCCGACTCGGCCGGCTGCTGGCGGAGCCGAAGGGGCCGGGCCTGTTCCTGCTGATACCGGTCGTCGACCGGATGGTCAAGGTCGACCTGCGGACGATCACGCTGAACATCCCCCCGCAGGAGGTCATCACCAAGGACAACGTCCCGGTGCGGGTGAACGCGGTCGCCTACTTCCGGATCGTCGAGCCCAAGAACGCGATCGTGCAGGTCGAGAACTTCATGGTCGCGACCTCGCAGATCGCGCAGACGACGCTGCGGTCGGTGCTCGGCCAGCACCTGCTCGACGAGCTGCTGTCCGAGCGCGACAAGATCAACTCGATCCTGCAGGAGATCATCGACGAGGCGACTGCACCCTGGGGCATCAAGGTCTCGATCGTCGAAGTGAAGGACGTCGAGATCCCGTCCGGGATGCAGCGCGCGATGGCGCGGCAGGCGGAGGCCGAGCGCGAGCGGCGCGCGAAGGTGATCGCGGCCGAGGGCGAGTTCCAGGCCTCCGAGCGGCTGAAGGACGCCGCGCTCGTGATCGAGGACCACCCGATCGGCCTGCAGCTCCGCTACCTCCAGACGCTCGTCGAGCTCGGCTCGTCGCAGTCGACAACGATCGTCTTCCCCGCGCCGATCGACCTCCTCACGCCGTTCCTCGACAAGCTCAAGGGCTCCTGAGCGTAGAGCTCCGAGTCGACCCGCTCTCGGGCCGGCTCGTCGCGGTCGCGCCCGGACGGTCGACCCGCCCGGGCGCTGGAGCCGCGGAGCTGGAGCCGGTCACCGACGAGCTGCTCGCCTCGTGCCCGTTCTGCGAGGGGCATGAGGAGCAGACCCCGCCGGAGGTGCTGGCGCTGCCGCGCGACCGGGTGCCAGACACTCCTGGTTGGCGGGTGCGCGTGGTGCCGAACAAGTACCCGGCCTTCGAGCGGCAGGAGGTCGTCGTCCACGCGCCGCGACATGTGCGCTCGATCGCCGAGCTCGACCTTCCGCAGCTCGAGCTGGTCGCGGAGGCGTGGCGGCTGCGTGCGGAGACGGCGCGCGCGCAGGGCAAGCTCGTCTTCGCCGGCATCAACGAGGGGCGAGCCGCCGGCTCGAGCCTGCAGCATTCGCACTCGCAACTCGTCTGGCTCGACGCCGAGCCGCCGGTCGCCCACGCCGAGCGCGGTGCCGGCTGTCCGCTCTGCGACTCACTTCGGGCCGAGCTCGCCGACGGCTCCCGGGTGGTCGAGCAGCGCGACGGACTGGTGCTGCTCTGCCCGTACGCGGGCCGCGCGCCGTACGAGTGCCTGGTCGCGCCGCTCGAGCACGATGGGAACGGCTTCGGCGCCCTGCTCGGGGCCGCGCTCGACCTGGCCGCCGAGGTCCTGCGACGCCTGGCCGAGGACACGCCGAGGCCGGCGAACCTCTGGCTGCACGAGTCTGGCCACTGGCACTTGGAGCTGCTGCCGCGGCTGACGGTCTTCGCCGCGCTCGAGCTCGGCGCGGGTTACTTCGTCAACACGATCCCGCCCGAGCAGGCCGCCGAGCAGTTGCGCCGCTAGTCGCTAGGACGCGGGAGCCGTGCGGTTCGTCTCGCGGAAGCGCCGGGCGGCTTCGATCGCCGCGCCCAGGTTCAGGCCCTTGTCCTTCGCCTGCTTGATCAGCATCACGGTCTCGAGCGCGTCGATGTCGTAGATCCGCTGCTTGTTCCCCTTCGTGGGGATCTGGGCCTTGTTCGTCCAGTAGTCGAGCTGCATCTTCGAGATGCCGGCGATCTGGCACACCTGCCCGAGGTAGAGCTCGATCTTGTCCAGGTGCTCGGCCAGGTCGATCGGCTCGAGGAAATCTGCTGCCTTGTCGTACGCCATCGTCAGCTCCTGGGGAGGGACTTCTCTTTTGAAAGTTATAGCGACCTGCTTCCAGTTATGGAAGAGCTACTGCGCGAACCTACTCGTTCTTGTCGCTATCTGCAGCAAGTGCCGCCTCTGGGGCAGGCGTCGGCTCGTCGCCGACAGGGGCCGCGTCCTCCTCCGCTTCCGCAACCAGCGCGATGCTGGAGACCTGCTCGTCGCCGCGCAGGCGCATCACGATCACGCCCTGGGTCGAGCGGCCGAGACGCTTGATCTCGTCGGCCGGCATGCGGATCACGGTGCCGCCGTTCGAGATCAGCATCACCTGGTAGCCCTCGCGCACCGGCAGCGCCCCGGCGAGCTGGCCGCGCGCCTCCGTCAGCTGGACGGTCTTGACGCCGAGGCCGCCGCGGCCCTTGACGGGGTAGTCGGCCATCCGCGTGCGCTTGCCGTAGCCCTGGTCGGTGACTACGAGCATGTCGAGCTCGTCGTCGGCGATCCCGGCCGAGATCACCTCGTCGCCCTTGCGCAGGCCCATGCCCTTGACTCCCGAGGTCGCGCGGCCCATCGAGCGCACCTGATCCTCGTGGAAGCGGATCGCTTGGCCCTTGCGCGAGACAAGGATGATGTCCTCGCCGCCGTTGGAGTGGAGCACGTCCACGAGCGCGTCGTCCTCACGCAGCTTGATCGCAATGATCCCGTCGGCCTTCAGCGGGGTGTTGTACTCCTCGAAGCGGGTCTTCTTGACGATCCCCTTCCTCGTCGCGAGCACGAGGTACTCGGCCTCCTTGAACTCGCGCGTCGCGATCACCGCCTTCACCTGCTCGCCCTGGGCGAACGGCAGCAGGTTGACGATCGCGCGGCCCTTCGACTGGCGGGTGCCGAGCGGAAGCTCGTGCACCTTCAGCCGGTAGATCTTGCCGACCGAGGTGAAGAAGAGCAGGTAGTCGTGCGTGGAGGCGACGAACAGGTGCTCGATGTAGTCCTCGTCCTTGAGGTCCATGCCCATCACGCCGATCCCGCCGCGGCGCTGCTCGCGGTAGGTGGTGACGGGTAGCCGCTTGACGTAGCCGGAGCGAGTGATCGCGATCACCATGTCCTCTTCAGCGATCAGGTCCTCGAGGTCGAGCTCGCCCTCGGCGGCCACGATCTCGGTGCGGCGGTCGTCGCCCTTGCCATAGCCCTGCTTGAGCTCGAGCAGCTCCTCGCGGATCAGGCCGTCGATCTTCAACTCGTCGCCGAGGATCGTGCGTAGCTCGGCGATCCGCTCCTGCAGATCGGCGAACTCGTCCTCGATGCGCTTGCGCTCGAGCCCCGTCAGGCGCTGGAGGCGCAGGTCGAGGATCGCCTGGGCCTGGATCTCCGACAAGTCGAAGCTCTCCATCAGCCCGGCGCGCGCGGCATCCGGGTCGGCAGAGGCGCGGATCAGTGCGATGACCGCGTCGAGGTTGTCGAGCGCGGTGAGGTAGCCCTGCAGGACGTGCGCCCGCGCCTCGGCCTTGCGCAGCTCGAACTTCGAGCGGCGGGTGACGACCTCGCGCTGGAAGTCGAGGTAGTGGAACAGCAGGTCGCGCAGCGGCAGCGTCTTCGGAACGCCGTCGACGAGCGCGACGGCGTTGTAGCCGAAGGTCGTTTGCAGCGACGTGTGCTTGAAGAGCTTGTTCTGGACGACCTGCGGGATCGCGTCTCGCTTGAGCTCGATCTGGATGCGCATCCCCGACTTGTCGGACAGGTCCTTGACGTCGTGCACCTCGGGGACGACCTTGTCGTTGACCAGGTCTGCGATCTTCTTGATCACGCCCTCGTCGCCGCCCTTGCGGATGCCGTAGGGCAGCTCGCTGACGATGATCGCCGTGCGTCCGCCGCGGAGCTCCTCGATGTGGGTGCGCGCGCGCTGGACGATCCGACCGCGACCCGAGCGGTATGCCTCCCGGATCCCGTCGCGGCCGAGGACGATCCCGCCGGAGGGGAAGTCCGGGCCCTTGATGTGCTTCGTCAGCCGGTCGACGTCGATCGTCGGCTCGTCGATCATCGCCACCAGCGCGTCCACGACCTCGCCGAGGTTGTGCGGCGGCATGTTGGTCGCCATCCCGACCGCGATCCCGGCCGAGCCGTTCAGCAACAGGTTCGGCAGGCGAGCCGGCAGAACGTCGGGCTCGCGCCGCGACTCGTCGTAGTTCGGCTTGAAGTCGACGGTGTCCGCGTCGATGTCGCGGAGCATCTCGGTGGCCAGGCGCGTGAGCCGGCACTCGGTGTAACGCATCGCCGCGGCCGGATAGCCGTCGATGTTCCCGAAGTTCCCCTGGCCGTCGACTAGCGGGTAGCGCATCGAGAACGGCTGCGCGAGCCGGACGAGCGTGTCGTAGATCGCCTGGTCGCCGTGCGGGTGGTAAGAGCCCATCACGTCGCCGACCACCCGGGCGCACTTGAGCCGGGCGCGGTTCGGCTGCAGCCCGGCCTCGTGCATCGCGTAGAGCACGCGCCGATGCACCGGCTTCAGCCCGTCGCGCACGTCCGGGAGCGCGCGCGCCACGATCACGCTCATCGCGTAGTCGAGGAAGCTCGAGCGCATCTCCTGCTCGAGCTCGCGCGGCTCGATCCGGCCTGGCCCCAGCGGTTCGACGGTCGCCATCTAGTCGCCCCTCCTAGACGTCAAGGAATCGGACGTCCTTCGCGTTCTGCTCGATGAAGAGGCGGCGAGGCTCGACCTGGTCGCCCATCAGCATCGAGAAGACCTGGTCGGCAGCGGCCGCGTCGTCGACCTCGACCCGGATCAGCATCCGCCGGGTGGGGTCCATCGTCGTCTGCGCGAGCTCCTCGGGGTCCATCTCGCCGAGGCCCTTGAAGCGGCGCACCTGGATACCGTCCTTGCCGAGCTCGAGCGCGAGGTCGCGCAGCGTCTCGAACGTCTCGGCGTGCCGCGATTTCTTGCCCAGCTCGAGCTCGAACGGCGGCGCGCCGACGATCTCCACGAGGCGCGCGTAGGTCTTGCGCAGGTTCGCGTACACCGGCGAGGCCAGCAGCTCGGCTGGCACGACCACGTGGACGGCGGCGCTCGTCTCGCGCTCGGTGACCTTGATCTTCGCGCCCTCGGCGTCGCTTTCGACCACCGCCACCTCGTAGCCGTTGGGCTCGAGCGCCGAGAGGGCGGCGTCGATCTCGGCGGCCAGCGCCGCATCGGTCTCGACCAGCCGGTGCTCGATCACGAAGTTGGCGGGGCCGCTGCCGAAGTCGGCGCGCAGGCGCGAGGCCCAGCCCTCGAACTCGTGCAGCGCGCGGCTGAAGCGCTGATACCGCGCCTCGGTCAGCTTCTGCTGAGCGCCCGAGCGGTCGGTCACCTCGATGTCCTTCACCCGCTCACGAACGAGCACTTCCTCGAACTGCGACTCCTTGACCACGTACTGCTCGCGCCCTCCGACCTTGACCGCGTAGAGCGGCGGAACGGCGATGTAGACGAAACCGCCGTCGACGAGCTCCGGCATCTGCCGGTAGAGGAAGGTCAGGATCAGCGTGCGGATGTGCGAGCCGTCGACGTCGGCGTCAGTCATCACGATCACGCGGTGGTAGCGCAGCTTCTCGAGGTCGAACTCGTCGCCGATTCCCGTCCCGATCGCGGTGATCATCGACTGGATCTCGTTGTTCGAGAGCACCTTGTTGATCCGGTTCTTCTCCGAGTTGATCACCTTGCCGCGCAGCGGCAGGATCGCCTGGAAGGTGCGATCGCGCGCATCCACGGCCGAGCCGCCGGCCGAGTTGCCCTCGACCAGGAACAGCTCGGCCGAGGCCGGGTCGCTGATCTGGCAGTCGGCGAGCTTGCCGGGCAGCGACGAGCTCTCGAGCGCGCTCTTGCGCCGAGTCAGCTCACGGGCCTTGCGTGCCGCCTGCCGGGCCCGCGACGCCGAGATGGCCTTGTCGATGATCCGCTTCGCGTCGCTCGGGTTCTCCTCGAAGTACTCGGCCAGCCGCTGGTTGACGGTCTGCTCGACGAGGCCGCGCACCCAGGGATTGCCGAGCTTCGTCTTCGTCTGGCCCTCGAACTGCGGGTCGCGCAGCTTGACCGAGAGCACCGCGGCCAGGCCCTCGCGGACGTCCTCGCCTTCGAGGTTGTCCTCCTTCTCTTTGAGCAGGCTCTTCGCGCGGGCGTAGTCGTTGAGCGTTCGCGTCAGCGCGCCCTTGAAGCCGGACAGGTGCGAGCCGCCCTCGGTGGTGTTGATGTTGTTGGCGAACGAGAAGACGGACTCCTGGTAGGAGGAGTTCCACTGCATCGCGACCTCGACCGTGCCCTGGCCGTTGTCGCCCTCGAAGTAGACGATCCCCTTGTGGACCGGGTCCTTCGACTTGTTCACGTGAGCAACGAAGTCGCGGATCCCGCCCTCGTAGTGGAACTCGTGCTTCTCGTCGCCCTCGCGCTCGTCGTAGAGGACGATGCGCAGGCCCTTGGTCAGGAACGCCGTCTCGCGCAGGCGCTGGACGAGCGTCTCACTCGACCACTCGAGCTCCTCGAAGACGTCGCCGTCGGGAAGGAAGGTGATCGTGGTGCCGGAGTCCTTGGCGACGCCGACCGTCTGCAGCTCGGTCGTCTGGTCGCCGCGGGCGAACTCCTGTCGGTAGATCTTCCCGTCGCGGTGCACCTCGACGTGCAGCCACTCGGAGAGCGCGTTCACGACGGAGACGCCGACTCCGTGCAGGCCGCCCGAGACCTTGTAGCCCTCGCCGCCGAACTTGCCGCCGGCGTGCAGCTTCGTCAGCACGACCGTTACGGCGGGCAGTCCCTGCTCGGGCATGATGTCGACGGGGATGCCGGAGCCGTTGTCGGTGATCGTCACCGACGCGTCCGGGTGGATGGTCATCTCGATCGTGTCGGCGCGGCCCTGGAGGGCCTCGTCGACCGCGTTGTCGATCACCTCGTAGGCGAGCTGATGGAGCCCGCGCGGGCCCGTCGAGCCGATGTACATGCCCGGTCGCAGCCGGACCGGCTCGAGCCCCTCGAGAACGGTGATGTCTTTAGCGGTATATGTAGCCTTGGCCATGAAAAAAGCCCTGCAACTCGCGCATTTCCGGGCTGGACTAATCCTAGCAGGCGGAGCGGCCGTCAGCGACGCTTGCGAGGCTCATCCGCGCAGCTTTTTCTACCGATTTGCGGAGATCTTCCGAGCCGATCGCGGCGGCCCACTCCTGCGCCTCGCGCGCCTGCTCCAGAGTGGGCACCGGCGGAGGCCTGCGCGACTTCTCGGCAGCGGGCGCCGGAAGCTCCGGCAGCGGGCCCGGAGCGAAGCGCAAACGGGCCGGCGCGGCCTCCGGGACGGCCTCCTGCAGGCGGCCCGCGATCTCGGCCTCGAGCTGCTGCAGCTCGAAGGCCCACGTCGAGGAGGCCGCGTTCACGTGTAGCGTGCCGTCGCGGGCGAGACGCGCCGGCCAGGCGTTCGAGGCCACGGTCTCGCCGACGGCATCCGGCCAGGCAGCAACCAGCTCGGTCATCGAGCCGGCCGCGCCGAAGCGGGAGAGCTCTCGCTTCACCTCGCCGCCGATTCGCTCCATCAGGTCACCTCGCTCGTGCCGTCGGAGCGCTGGGCGATCTCGAGCGTCTGGGCCGGCTCGCCGGGCAACGCGTTTCGGCTCGCGCTCGTGACCAGCGCCTGCCCCGAGGCGCGCACCCGCTCGGCGAGGATCCGGCGGCGATCGGGGTCGAGCTCCGAGAGCACGTCGTCCAGCAGCAGCAACGGACGCGTGCCGCGGCGCTGCTCGATCAGCTCGGCCTCGCCGAGCAGCAGCGCGAGCACGGCCAGGCGCTGCTCGCCCTGCGAACCGAACGCGCGCAGGTCCCGGCCCGCGGAAAGGACGCCCAGGTCGTCCAGGTGCGGCCCCGCGCCGGTCGCGCCGCGCTCGAGGTCGCGGTCGAGCCGACGCTCGAGCCCCTCCACGCTCGGCGCCTCGCCCTCGTAGCGCAGCTCGGCCTGCGACAGGCCCAACTCGCCGGCACGCTCGGCGAAGCCCGGCTGCAGGACGGCAACCGTCTCGTGCCGGCCGGCCACGAGCTCGGACGCCAGCGAGCTGACCTGCTCGTTCCAGGGCGCCAGCGCCTCGCGCGACGAGACTCCCTGCGCGACCCGACGCAGTGCCGCGTTGCGCTGGCCGACCGCGGCGCCGTATTCGGCCGAGAGCCCGGCACGGTTCGGCGCCAGCCGCCCGAGCACGCGGTCGAAGTACGCGCGACGCGCCGCGGGGCCGCCCTTGACCACCACCAACCGGTCGGGCGTGAAGACAAGCGTCGTCACCTCGCCGCGCAGTTGCTCCGCCGCGCGCAGCTTCGCCCCGTTCAGCGTTGCCCGCTTGCCGCTGCCGAGCTCGAGCGTGACCTCGAGCTCGAGCGGCGCGCCGGCCCGCGAACCGCGCAGCGCGACCCGCGCCGCCTCGCGCCCGAAGCGAACCAGCTGCGCATCGGCGCGCGTTCGCGGCGAGAACCCCTGCGTGCCGACGTGCAGCGACTCGAGCAGGTTCGTCTTGCCGGCCCCGTTCGGCCCGGTCACGAGCACGAGGCCCGGCTCGAGCTCGAGGTCCAGCTTCGAGTACGAGCGGTAGTCCCGCAGAGCGACCGCAGCGACGATCAGCTCAGCCCGCGAGCCTGATCGGCATGATCAGGTAGAGAAAGTCGTCCCCCTCGCCCTGGAGCACGGCCGGGCGCAGCGGGCTGATCAGCTTCAGCCGTAGCTGGTCGCCGAGCACCGACTCGACCCCGTCGCGGAGGAACTCGGCGTTGAAGCCGATCTCGAGCGGCTCGCCACTGAAGGGGACGGGCAGCGACTCGCGTGCCTCGCCGACGTCTTGGGTCTGCGCCGAGACGGTCAGCTCGCCGTCGGCGAAGCGCAGCCGCAGCGGCGAGTTGCGCTGGGCCATCACCGAGACGCGGCGGACGACGTCGAGGAGCTCCTCCCGCGGCAGCGCGAGCTCGTGGTCGAAGGCCTCCGGCACGAGCTGCTTGTAGTTGGGGAACTGGCCGTCGATGCGGCGCGTCGTCAACAGTGCGTCGCCCGTCGCGAAGATCACCTGGTTCTCGTGCACCGCCAGCTCGATCTTCTCGCCCTCCTGCGCGATCCGGGCGAGCTCGCCGAGGGCACGGGCGGGGACGATCGCCTCAAGCTCCGGAACCGTGCCCTCGACCTCGGTCTCCTTGACCGAGAGCCGGTAGGAGTCGGTCGCGGCCATCACGAGCTTGCCCGGCTCGAAGCGCATCAGGACGCCGGTCAACACCGGACGCGACTCGTCGCGAGAAGCCGAGCGGCTGACGCGCGCGACCGTCGTCAGCACCGTCTCGCGGTCGACCTCGTGCCGCTCCGCCGCCTCGGCCTCAGGCAGCCTCGGGAAGTCCTCCGCGTTGTAGGTGTGCAGCCGGTAGGTCGCCGCGCCGGAGCGGATCTCGACAGCCGCCTCCTCGGGCTTGTGCTCGATCGTCACCTCGGCGGCGGGCAGGAGGCGTGCCAGGTCGAGCAGTAGCCGGCCCGGCACGACGACGGAACCCTCGGTCGCGTCCGGGACGTCGATCGAGGTTCGCAACGAGAGCTCCATGTCGGTCGCGGCGAGCTCGAGCTTGCCACCGGAGGCGTGCAGCAGGATGCCGGCGAGGATCTGGACGGTCGTCCTCGTCGAGACTCCGCGGGAGACGACCCCGAGCGCCCGGGTCAGCTCGTCGCGAGGACAAGTGACGGTGAGGGTTCCCTGTGCGACCACAGCTTCTGTTTCCATCATTTATGAAATTCCTTTGTCGTAGTCATAGAGAGTGTGGAGCACGGGGATGACGCCTTGTTCCCGCTCCTGGAGCGGGTTTGCGCTGTGGGCGCGTACTGGGGACGAAACGGAGTTGTCGACAGGGTCGAGCCCGCCGGCCGGATGCGTCCACAGATTCACTGCACCTGCTTGATGCGCTTGGTCAACTCTTGCACCAGGTTGTACACATCCCGGTCCTCGCGAATCATGCGCGCGATCTTCGAGGTTGCGTGGATCACGGTCGTGTGGTCGCGCCCGCCGAACTGCTTGCCGATCTTCGGCAGCGAGGAGTCGGTCAGCTCACGCGAGAGGTACATCGCCACCTGCCGCGGGTAGACGATGTTCTGGGAGCGCCTGTCGCCGCAGAGCTCGTCCAGGGAGAGGCCGAAGCGATCGGACACGAGTTCCTGGATCCGCTCGATTGTGACCTGCTGCACCTCGCCCTGGGGGAAGACGTCCTTGAGCACGTCTTGGGCCAGGTCCTCGGTCATCGGACGGCCGGTCAGCGAGGAGAACGCGACCACGCGCGTGAGTGCGCCCTCGAGCTCGCGGATGTTGGACGAGATCCGGCCGGCGACGAACTCGAGCACCTTCGGGTCTGGAATGTGGATGTGATCGGTCTTGACCTTCTTGCGCAGGATCGCGATCCGCGTCTCGAGGTCGGGCGGCTGGATGTCGGTGATCAGCCCCCACTCGAAGCGCGAGCGCAGCCGCTCCTCCAGGGTCGAGATGTCGCGCGGAGGGCGGTCGGAGGAGATCGCGATCTGCCCGCCCGCCTCGTAGATCGTGTTGAAGGTGTGGAAGAACTCCTCCTGGATCCGCTCCTTGTGCTCGAAGAACTGGATGTCGTCGATCAGGAGCAGGTCGTAGGCACGGTAGCGCTGCTTGAAGCCCTCGATCCGCTTGTCGCGCAGCGCGTTGATGAAGTCGTTCATGAAGGTCTCGCTCGTCACGTAGCGCACCGAGAGCTCGCCCTGATGCTCGAAGACGTATTGCGCGACCGCCTGCAGCAGGTGGGTCTTACCCAGGCCGGTGCCGCCGTAGATGAAGAGCGGGTTGTAGGCCTGCGCGGGCGCCTCGGCGACTGCCAGGGCGGCCGCGTGCGCGAAGCGGTTCGAGGAGCCGATCACGAACGAGTCGAAGGTGTACTTCGGGTTCAGCCCGACGCCGGCAGCCTCGCGGTTGTGCGTCTCGACGCTCTCGTTCCGCTCCCGGCTCTTCTCGCCCTCGGTCTCGGTGACTGCGAGCTGGATCCGCCGCGCGTGGCCCGTGGCGTCGCCCACGGCCGCGCTGATCAGGCCGATGAAATGGCCTTCGATCCAGTCGCGTGTGAAGTCGTTCGGGACGGCGACCACAAACTCGTCGTCGTTCAACTCGAGCCCCTGCACGTGGTCGAACCACGTGCGGTACGTCGTCTCGTTGAGGGCGCCTCTGAGCCGACTAGATACCTCGCTCCACAGGCCTTCCGCAGTCAGCTCAATTGAGGGCTCCACGCCGCCGGACGCACTCCTTGTCGAGGTACTGGCGAGCGGCGAGCATAGCAGCGTCACCGCCGCCTCACAACGCCCGCCCAAGACGAGTTGGCGTGGAAGAAAAGATCGCAATTTGCAGGGAAAAGCACACCCTCCACATGTCCGTCCACAGGTGTGGACGATGCTGCCGCTCGAGGCGACGCTTGCGCCGGTCCGGGGCGCACTCGTCCCACGGTTCGGGTCCGGCTTGTGCGTCCTCCGGCCTGTGGAGAACCACCCTTTGGCGCCTCGCTATACTGCCTCCGCGCCGCCCGGTAATCGGGCGGTTCTTCTTCCCTCATTCGACTCGTGAAGCGGACCTACCAGCCCAACGTGCGCAGGCGGAAGCGCCGCCACGGCTTCCGCGCCCGGATGTCTACCCGGGCTGGCCGCGCGATCCTCAAGCGGCGCCGCGCGCGGGGTCGCAAGCGCCTCTCGGCCTGACCCCGCTGGACGCGCGCGTGCAACGCCGCCACCGCCTCTCGCGCTCGCGCGACTTCGACGCGGTCTATCGGCACGGCCGCTCCGTCTCGACCCGCTTCCTCGTCCTCTACTGGTTCCCGCGAGAAACCGGGGCGGACGCCGGTGCACGGCTGGGGCTCGCGGTGCCCAAGGCCGTTGGTCCGGCGGTCGTCCGCAACAAGATGAAGCGCCGCCTGCGCGAGGCCTTCCGTGCGCGTCTGCCCGAGCTGCCGCAGGACCAAGATTACGTGCTCGTCGTCCGCCCCGGCCTCGCCGAGGCCGTCGACTCGCGCGGCTTCGACTGGCTCACCGAGCGAGTCGACGAGATCCTCGGCAAGGCGGCGGCGTGAGAGTCGCCTTGCGCGCGCCGGCCTACCTCGGGCTCGGCCTCGTCCATGCCTGGCGCTGGAGCTTCGGCCTGCTCTCGCGCGGCTCGTGCAAGTACCACCCGAGCTGCTCGCAGTACGCGCTCGACGCGCTCGAGGAGTACGGGCTGGTGCGCGGCTCGGTGCTGGCCGGCTGGCGCCTGTTGCGCTGCAATCCCTGGAGCCGGGGCGGAGTCGACTACGCCCGCGACCAGAGGCTTTTCCGGTGATCCTCATGCACATCCTCACGCCGCTGGAGGACCTGCTCCGCGACGTGCTCAAGTGGCTCGGCCCGCACGGCACGATCGGCCTCACCTGGGCGTGGTCGATCGTCGCGCTGACGGTGATCGTGCGGTTGCTGCTCGTGCCGCTGACCGTCCGGCAGATCCACTCGATGCAGAACCTGCAGCGCCACGCGCCGCAGATGAAGGAGATCCAGAAGAAGTACAAGGCCGACAAGAAGCGCCAGCAGGAAGAGCTGATGAAGTTCTACAAGGAGAACAACATCAACCCGGCCTCGTCGTGCCTGCCGCTGCTGGCCCAGTTCCCGGTCTTCATCGCGCTCTACCTGGTGCTGAAGCACTTCCCGCACCAGCCCGGCGACAACCTCGAGTGGCTCGGGCTCTGGAACATCACCGACAAGGCCTCCGAGGGCTGGGGCCCGGTGCTGGTCGCCATCTACGCGCTCAGCCAGCTCGCCTCGAGCTACTTCATGAGCGCGACCGCGGAGAAGTCGCAGCGGATCATGCTGCTGGTCCTCCCGATCGTCTTCATCCCGTTCATCATCAACTTCAAGGTCGGGCTCGTCCTCTACTGGATGACGACCAACCTCTGGACGGTCGGCCAGGGGCTCGTCACGCGTCGGCTGATGCCGAGGCCGGCCGCACCGGAGAAGCGCTCCTCGCGCACGCCGCCGAAGGAGGTCGCGACCGCGGTCGCGCCCGAGCCCGCCCCGGCGCCGGCCCAGCCGTCGCAGCCGCGCAAGGTCAAGCGCAAGAAGCGGGCGCGGCGATGACCGAGACCCAGTCGTTGCAGGTCGAGGCCACGGGCGAGACCGTGGGCGAGGCGAAGTGGGCCGCGTTGCGCGAGCTGGAGAAGCTCCGACCCGGCATCGACAAGGGGGCGGTCCGCTTCCAGGTCGTCTCCGAGGGAGAGCGCGGGTTGCTCGGGGTCGGCTTCGCGCCGGCGCGGGTGGTCGCGTCCGTGGACGCCGCCGCAACGGTCGAGGAGCCGGAGGCCCCGCCGACCGACGAGAGCGAGCTGGCCGCCGAGGTGCGCGACGTGGTCGAGCACATCCTCGAGGCGATCGGCGTCCGTGCCCGCATCGAGCTCGAGGAGAACGACGAGCGCATCACCGCGACGGTCGTGGGACGCGAGCTCGGGCTCGTGATCGGCAAGCACGGCCAGACGATCGACGCGATCCAGTACCTCGCCAACGCGGTCGTCTGGCGGGGCCGCGGCGACGAGCGCAAGTCGGTCGTAGTCGACGCCGCCGGCTACCGGGCTCGCCGCGAGGAAGCGCTGAGCGCGCTCGCCACGCGCAGCGCCGAGCGCGCGGTCGCCTCGGCGCGCTCGGTCGAGCTCGAGCCGATGACGGCTGTCGAGCGGAAGGTCGTGCACGTCTGTCTGAAGGACTACGCAGGTGTCGTCACGCGCAGCGAGGGCACCGAGCCCAACCGCTTCGTCGTGATCGACCCCGTGTGATCGAGCGCTGGCTCTCCGAGCTCGTCGCCACTCCCGGCCTCACCTCGGTCTCCGGCGGCGAGGCCCGGCGCGTGCACCTGGACGAGAGCCTCGCCGCGCTCGAGACGGTGCGCCGTTTCGAGGGGCCGATCGTGGACGTCGGCTCGGGTGGGGGCGCGCCGGGGATTCCGCTCGCGCACGCGCTGCCCGAGCGTGAGGTGACGCTGCTCGAGGCGACCCGGCGCAAGTGCGACTTCCTCGAGCGCTGGGCCGCCGAGCTGCCGAACCTGCGCGTGATCTGCGGCCGGGCCGAGGAGCAGCAGCTCGACGCCTGGGGCGTCGCCGTTGCGAAGGCGCTCGCGCCGCCGCCGGTTTCCGCCGAGTGGTGTCTGCCGCTGGTCGCTTCGGGCGGAGCGGCGATCCTCTACGTCGGGCCTACCGCGCAGGCCGGCCGGGTCGCGCAGGTGGCCGAGCTCCTGGCCGCCGAGGTGGAGCCGGAGCCACCGGCGGGCTTGCTCGTCCTACGCAAGCTCGGGCCGACTCCGCCCGGGTTCCCGCGGCGCCCGGGCGTGGCCCGAAAACGTCCGCTCGCGTAGCTAGCGTGGACGCATGCCCGGGAGGGTCTATGCGCTTGCCAATCAGAAGGGCGGCGTCGGGAAGACGACGACCGCGATCAACCTCGCCGCCTGCCTTGCGGAGGCCGGTGAGAAGACGCTCGTCGTTGACCTCGATCCCCAGGCAAACGCCACCTCCGGGCTCGGCGAGCGGGCCAACGGGAGCTCGTCGCTCGACCTGCTCGACGGCGTCCCGCTCCCGAAGCTGGCCAGGCCGACGCGCTTCGCGCGGCTCGACCTCGTGCCCGCCAAGCCGGAGCTCGCAGGCGCGGCCGTCGAGCTCTCGCGCCGCGGCGACGGCGAGCGCTACCTGGCCGACGCATTGGCCGGCGCCACCGAGGACTACGCGTTCGTCTTCGTCGACTGCCCGCCCTCGCTCGGGCCGCTGACAGTCAACGCGCTTGCGGCGGCTGATCGCGTGCTGGTGCCGGTTCAGGCCGAGTACTACGCGCTCGAGGGGCTCGCGCAGCTGGTCGGATCGGTCGAGCTGGTGCGCTCGCGGCTCAACCCGAAGCTCGTCCTCGGCGGCGTGCTCCTGACGATGGTCGACCGTCGCACTCGCCTAGCCGCTGACGTGAGCGCCGAGGTGCGTCGTCACTTCGGCGATCTCGTCTTCCGCACCTCGGTGCCACGCTCGGTGCGGGTGGCCGAGGCGCCGAGCCACGGACTGCCCGTGACGACCTACGACCGCGCCTCGGCCGGGGCCGACGCGTACTGGAAGGTGGCGATGGAGCTTGTCGGCCGTACCTGAGAAACGCCGTGGCCTCGGCCGCGGCCTGGAGTTGCTCGTCGGCGGTACGGGCGAGCCCGAGCTCGCGCACCTGCCCGTCGAGACGATCCACGCGAACCCGCGCCAGCCGCGGAAGCGCTTCGACCACGAGTCGACGTCGGCGCTGGCGGACTCGATCCGCTCGCAGGGGCTCGTCCAGCCGGTCGTCGTGCGACCGCGCCCGGCCGGCGGCTTCGAGCTGATCGCCGGCGAGCGGCGCTGGCGGGCGGCTCAGGAGGCCGGGATCCCGACGGTGCCCGCGCTCGTGCGCGAGGCCGACGATCGCGAGACGCTGCTCCTGGGGCTGGTCGAGAACGTCGCGCGTGAGGAGCTGTCGGCGATCGAGGAGGCTCGGGCCTACGCGCTGCTGCTCGACGAGTTCGAGCTCTCCCTCGGGGAGCTGGCCGAGCGCGTCGGCAAGGCGAAGCCGACCGTCTCGAATCGGCTGCGGCTGCTCGAGCTGCCGGACGACGTGCTCGGGCTCATCGAGCGCGGTGAGCTGACCGAGGGTCACGCACGGGCGGTGCTCGCGGTTCCCGACCACGAGGGCCGCCGCCGGCTCGCGAGGCAGATCGTTCGTCGCGGGATGTCGGTCCGCGCGGCCGAGCGGGCAGCCCGCTGGGCCGGCGCGAAGACGAAGCCACGCAAGGTTCCGAAGGTCGATCCGGCAGTCGCCGAGCGGGCGCGCAAGGCCGCCGAGCGTTTAACCGGCTTCCCGGCGCGCATCGTCTCCGGGAGGCTCGAGATCGCCTTCGCCGACGAGACCGAGCTGGCCGAGCTCGCAGAAGCGTTGGAGCGAATCGCGTAACCCGTAACTCGCAGCGTCCGCGGGTCGTTGACCCAATGCCATGCTGCAAACGCTGCGCGACAACCTTGAGTCCTTCGAGGCCATCAACCAGGACGACGTGACGCGCGATCTCGTCCTGCGCATGTCCGCCCTCTCGCAGGCGGGCAAGCTCGGTCCCTTCCTGTTCGAGCTGGCCCACGACGCCGAGCTCGACGACATGACGAAGGGCACGCTGGTCGAGATCGCAACCGACTCCGAGTTCCTGCTGGCGGTCGAGGACTACCTCGTCCGCACCGAGCGCCTCCACTAGAAGCCGCCCGCGCGCAGGTGTAAAACGGAGCGGTGCCGCCGTTCCCGAAGCCTCGCTTCGACTACTCCTACGACCTCGCCCACGAGCTCGCGGCTCTGCTCGACTACCGCAAGCACAAGCCGGGCCGCCAGATCCCGAGGAAAGGGAAGGGCCGGCTGCTCGTCGCCACGTGGAACGTCGCGAACCTCGGCGTCCAGGACCGGCTCGACAGCGACTATGCGCTGATCGCCGAGGTCGTGAGCTGGTTCGACCTGGTCGCGGTCCAGGAGGTGAACGACGACCTGCGCGGGATCGAGGCGATTCACACGCATCTCCCCTCGCGCTACGACCTGCTCTTCTCGGATGCCTCGGGCAACCGCGAGCGCCAGGCGTTCCTGTACGACAGCCGCAAGGTCACGCGGTTGCGTGAGGTCGGCCGCGTCGCGATCCCGCCGAGCCAGCTGCCGCGGATCGCAGTCGTCGGCGCGACCACCGCCTTCGCCGGCTTCGACCGCGGCCCCTACCTCGCGAGCTTCGAGGCCGGCGCCTTCCGCTTCGCGCTGCTGAACGTGCACCTCTTCTACGGCTCCGGGGCACCGGCCGACCTCGACCGCCGCACCCTCGAGACCTTCGCCGTCGCGTGGTGGGCGGACAAGACGCATCGCGACAAGAAGTCCTACGTCGGCGACGTCGTCCCCCTGGGCGACTTCAACCTCCCGAAGGCCACGCCCGGCGACCGCATCTTCGACGCGCTCGTCGCGCTCGGCCTGACGACCCCCTCGCACAGCTCCCAGATCGGATCGGCGATCGCCTCCGACAACCAGTACGACCAGATCGCTTTCTTCCCGGGCACGACGAAGGACCGCTTCAGCGGAGCCTGCAACGTCTTCGACTTCGACGGCGCGCTCTTCCAGGACCTGTGGGCGACGCGAACCGAGACGCAGTTCCGCGCCTACACGCGCTTCCACATCTCCGACCATCGCCCGCTCTGGGCCGAGTTCCACACGGTCTGACCGGCCAGAAAGGTGCCGCTACACTGGGCGACCCGGGCGATTAGCTCAGTTGGTTAGAGCGCCGCTCTGATAAGGCGGAGGTCCGTGGTTCGAATCCACGATCGCCCACTTTTCTGCCTTTGCCGCCGCCCCCGCACCAGGGATGTCGAACCGGCCAATTGCGGCCGATGACGTCTCACTAACTGCGGCTATGACGATCGGCGACCTCGTCCTCCACGACGGCCGGCACTACTACCTGCGCGGCCTCGACCCCATGAGCGTGCCCGAACGGCAGGCGTTCCTCGAGGACGCCTCGACGGGAGAGTCATGCACGGCCCCGGTGGACGAGATCGAGCCGGTGCCGCCGCCGGATAGCCCGGCTCTGCGGGGAGTTTGAGCCGGTACCCTGAGGCTATGACCGGAGCCGGGGAGGTCTGATGTACGAGATGGTCATCTACGGCGTGAGCTTCGACCTCGTCGGCAAGCAGCCCATCGTGCTGCTCAAGACCGCGGACGGAAACAAGTTCCTCCCGATCTGGATCGGTCACCCGGAGGCGGCGGCGATCCTGATGAAGCTCCAGGGCGCGAGCACCCCGCGGCCGCTGACGCACGACCTCGTCACCGACATGCTCGGCGAGCTCGGCGCCCAGATCGTGCGGATCACGGTCACCGAGCTGAAGGAGAACACTTTCTACGCCTCGATCACCGTGCAGCAGAACGGCTCGGAGATCGAGATCGACTCCCGTCCCTCGGACGCGATCGCACTGGCCGTCCGGGCGGAGGCGCCGATCTTCGCGGCCGAAGAGGTGATCGAGGAGTCGGCGATCGAGTTCGAGGGCGAGGACGTGAACGAGGAGGAGATCGTCACCGAGTTCAAGCAGTTCCTCGACCACGTCACCCCGGACGAGTTCGCCGAGGCTCCCGGGGAAGAGGACTAGCCGGGCTCCTCGCCGCGCTCCACCTCGCGCTTGGTCAGCGCGAGGATCTGCTCGAACAGCTCCTGCAGGCCGTCACTCGAGAGCGGCCCGCGGTTCGCGCGGGCGAGGTACTGCAGCATCCACTCCTCGCGTTCCGGGTCGACGAACGAGAGCCCGCGCGACTCCTTGTAGCCCTTCAGGCGCGCGACCAGCTTGAGGCGCGCGTTCATCGCCTCGACGATCGCGCGGTCGTTGTCGGAGATCTGCTCGCGGAGCTGGCGGATGAGCGGGTCGTTCTCGGTCACGGTCTCCCCTCAAGCTTGACGTAGACGGGCTTGTCGCTGCGCGCGATCGCGATCGCGCGATACGGATACGTGACGCCTGGCTCGACCGGATCGCCGAGCGACGGCGTGCGTTCGCGAAGGTAGACGTCGATGCCGCGCCGGCGCTCGACCACCCGCTCGACCTTGAGCGAGTAGCCGGTGCTGGAGCGTGGGCCGAGCGAGACGACGACCACTTCCCGCCGGCCGAAGTCGAGCTTGGGAGGCTGTGGCGCGCGGCCGGGCATCGTCGCGTCGAGCAGGTGAGCGAACGGCGCCCGCGAGCGGTAGACGGCGGTCACCTTGCGCGTGAACTCGACGCGGCCGAGCCGCGCGTTCAGGTCGCTCCACGCCAGCTCGCGCGCGCCGCCCCCGCCCCACCAGTGCGCGTAGACGAGCCAGGCGACCGCCGCGAGCGCCACCAGCGCCAGCGCGGCCGCTCTACCAGTAGATGTAGACGTTCGTGCCGTAGCCGACCAGCGAGTAGATGCGCGGTGCGACCCACAGCGGGATGCGCACGCAGCCGTGGCTCGCCGGGTACGGCGGGACGCTGTGGTAGCCGTGGATCGCGAAGGCGCCGACGAAGAACGACGAGTCGTACATCGCCAGGGCGTTGAAGCCGGGCACCTTGCTGTAGACCCGCCAGTGTCCGAGGGGCGTGTTGCCGGTTGCGCCGGTCGACACCTGGACCACCAGAGCGACCTGGCCGCCATGGACGACGAACAGCACCTGCCGGCCCTTGCTGACCTCGACGTGCGTCCCGGGATAGCGCGCCCGGGGGATGGTCGCTCGCTGCAGCTCGAGCCAGAACCGTGCGTCGACCCGTCCGGTGCGCGGGAGGCCGTGCAGCTTCTGGAACGCGAAGACCGCGTCGATGTCGTCCTGGCCGTAGTAGCCGTCGACGCGAGCGAGCGCGTAATGGAGCTCGTGCAGGCGGCGGTCGAGCTCGAAGGCGCTGGCGCCCGCTGACCCGAGGCCCAGGGAGGGAGCGAAGACGATTCGCTCGAGCACGCGTCTCGCGGCGAGGTAGCCGGACGCCGGCTGGAGCGTCAGCCGGACGCGGTAGGTGCCGGGGCTGCCCGTGGGAAGCCGTAGCCGCAGCCGGCCGTGGAAGGAGCGGGCGGCGACGAGCCGGCGCCCTCGCCAGACCTTGACGCTGACGGTGCCGGCGCTCGCGGGGCGCTCGTCGACGATGAGCGCGAGCGGTGTTCCGAGCCGACCGGAGCCGCTGAAGGCGGTGTCCAAACCGGGCCTGACCGTCAGGGTGACCGCGTTCGAGACCGCGCCCGCATACCGCACCGTGTAACGCGCGTCCGGGGTGCCGACGCGGCCGCGGACGAGGA
Organism: uncultured Actinomycetes bacterium; assembly: GCA_963763475.1. GTDB lineage: Bacteria > Actinomycetota > Thermoleophilia > Gaiellales > Gaiellaceae > AC-32. The sequence continues at coordinate 163,773 of CAVXOR010000001.1, forward strand.
ACCTCCCGTCGCGCCTCGCCCGGACGGACGCGATCCGGCGCTCGTTTCGGTAGAGGACGAGCCGAGCGCCCTTGACGGCCGGAACGAGCCGGCCGTGGAAGCGTGCGCGCTGCTGGTAGCGGCCGCTGCCCGCCCCGGCCAGCGTGATCCCGGTGGCGGTGATCGCGACCGTTGCCTGCGAGGTCTCGCCGAGCGCGTTGGTGGCGGTCACGCGCGCGGTGAAGCGGCCGGCCGCGTAGGTGTGCTGGACGACCGGGCCGTCTGCGGTCGCATCGTCACCCAGGTCCCAGTGGTAGGTCGCGAGGTCGCCGGTCGCGCTCAGCGTCACCTGCAGCGGCGCCGCGCCGCTCGAGGGCGTGGCCTGGGCGGTGACGGCAGGCGGTGCCGCGTGCGCTGCGGGAGCGAACGCCAACGCCGCCAGGAAGACCGCTGCACGCCGCACGGCCGAAAGATAGACGAGCTACAGGGCGACGGCTACAACCAAGGCGAACGCGTTGAACGAGGCGTGGAGCAGCATCCCCGGATAAAGGCTGCCCGTGCGCAGCCGGACGAGCGCGACGGCGACGCCGAACAGGAAGAGCGCGGGGAAGCCCTCGACGAGCCCGTGGTCGGCCGCGAAGGCCGCCGCGGTTCCCGCGACGGCGACGAGGCTTCCAAACGGCGCGAGCAGCCGAAAGCCGACTCCGCGGAAGGTCAGCTCCTCGACCAGTGGAGCGGCGAGCACCACGACCGCGGCGTTGAGGGCGAACTGGACCGCTCGGGAGGAGTCCCAGTGCGCCGGCTCGAGGCCCTGCTCGCGCGCTCCGTGGAGCAGCGCCTCGAGCAGCGCCTCGGCGATCAGCAGCGCGACGAGCACGCCGAGCGCGAAGCCGAGCGCCCGCGGCCAGGAATCCGGCGCGCGGAGGCCGAGCTCGGCTCGCGTCAGCCCGCGTGCGATCAGCAGCACGAGCCCGAGCGTGAAGGCGTAGAAGATCAGGCCGCCGATCGCCGTGTCGTAGCGGTAGAGCGAGTCCGCGGGCGGCTTCCCGGAGGTGAAGCGGCTGGCGTAGTTGAGCGCCGCAAGCGAGCCGACGAGTGCGAGCCAGCCGGCGAGCTTGCCGGCTCTCACGGGTGGAGAATCCGCGCGACCTGCTCGAGGGCCGCACCGACCTGCGGCCCGGCGACCGTGACGTCCTCCGGCAGGACGGCGAAGCGACCGGTGCGGACCGCACGCAAGCGCCGGGTGCCCGCGCGGGCGCGAAGCTCGCGCAGTGTCCGCCCGCTCGTCGCGGTCGCCAGGTAGACGTCGGGGTCGAGCGCGGCCAGCCGCTGCGCCGGGAACGGCCCCTGCTCGGGGCTCGGGCCGGCGACGCTTCTCGCGTGGGCGAGCTCGAGCAGGTTGCCGAGCAGCGTGCGGCTGGAGATGGTCGAGAAGCTGCCCGTGTCGACGAATGCCGTCACGAGCGGGGAGCCGGAGACCTTCTTCGCCACGGCCTGTCGCTTGGCTTCGATCGAGGCGGTCAGCCGCCGGGCCGCGACCGCTCGGCCGGTGAGAAGGCCGATGTCGCCGATCGCCTGCACGACGTTCCCGACCGAACCGCCCGGCTCGACGTAGACGGCCGCGTGCGTCGCGCTTCGGGCCCGGGCGAGGTCGAGCGGGTCGGTCTCGCTGGAGGCGACGATCAGGTCCGGCCGCTCGTGTTTGATCGCGTCGACCAGCGGCAGGCCGACGCGTGTGTCGTCCACGGTCACCGTGCGCTTGCCGAGCCCGAGCGACTGCAGGATCGCCCGCGGCCCAGGTCCGACAGGGACGATCCGCCTGGGCGCGGCGCGCACGACCGTCGCCTGGTCGCCCGCCCCCTGGACGGTAACGGGGTAGCTCTGGACGAGCGCGCCGGTGGGCTCGGTGCGCTCCCCGCAGGCCGTTCCGGCGACCAGCAGCAGTGCCGCGACAAAAACGAGCGCAGCCCTCATGCGACCCACTGCCAGAGCGCCCATTGCGCGACGGAGACCCCGAGCAGTAGCGAGCTGACCGCGACGATCGCGGTGTGGAGCCGCGGCCGGCCGCCCCCGATCGCGGCGAGCGCGAGGAAGAGCGGGAAGATCGTCAGGCCGAAGCGCGGCAGGGAAAGCAGTGGCCAGCGCTCGCTCGGCACGCTCAGCGGGATCGCCAGGCTGAGCGCGGCGAAGAGCCCGTACGGCGCGCCGAAGCGCCGCCAGGCGATCACGGTGAGCACGACGAACAGCACGAGGAAGGCGAGCGCCTCGAGGTTCAGCACGGCGACTCGGATCGGGTCGGCGTCCTGCACGGGTGTCCAGTAGGCGTGCGTGTGGGAGCCGGAGGCCAGCTGCTCGACCCCGGCCCAGCCCGCGCGCAGGCCGTCCCAGATCCCGCCGAGCGGCCCGGCCGGCGTGAGGTGCCGGCTCCAGAGCCGCTGCGCGTGCAGAAACTGCCACGGGTCGCCCTCGGCGATCCAGAGGTAGAGCGGGTAGGCGGTGAACAGGACGGGCGCGAGGGCGAGCGATGCCAGCGCGCGTACCCGGTCGCGCTCATGCCAGGCGAGTAGTGCCAGAGCAGGTAGCAGCGCCGCTGCGGTCGGGCGGGTCAGCAGCGCCAGCCCGGTCACGGCGCCTGCAGCGAGGAAGCGCCCGCGCTCGGCGAGCACGAACGCGGCCAGGATGAGCAGCAGGTAGAGGGACTCGCTGTAGACCGCCTGCAGGAAGAGCGCGAACGGGAACACGGCCAGGTAGAGGACCGCCCGCCTGGCGCCCTCGGCGCCGAGACGCTCCTCGGCGATTCGATGCAGGAGCAGGAACGAGGCGAGCGAGGCCCCGAGCGAGACCAGGATTCCGGCGAGTACGTAGTGGCCGAAGAGCACGCGTCCGAGCAGCGCCACCGCAGCCGGGTAGAGCGGGTAGAAGGCTGCCGCCGCGCCCTTTGCCGAGCCGTAGCCGTGCTCGGCGATGCGCAGGAACCACACGCTGTCCCAGCGGGCCCAGACGTCCGTGATCGCGCCGAGGTCGTGCGTCAGACGCCGGTCGTCCCAGACGGCGGCCCGCGGGTGGCGGTTCGGCACGAAGACGAAGAACGAGAACAACGCCGTGAACCAGATCGCGAGCCGTGACCAGAGGAAGATCTCGGGCGCGGGATTTCGCGAGCGCGGCAGCCGCACTTCGCGGCGGGCCGTCCGCTTCGGCAAGCGAACGCGTTGACCGGCGGACACGGCGCGCGATGATATCCGCATGGCCCCGCGCTACTTCACTCCCTCGGAGGCGAACGAGCTGCTCGCCGAGGTCCGGCCGCTGGCGGAGTCGCTCGTCGAGCACCGCGGCAGAATGCGGACGGCGGCTGAGCGGCGTGCGCGCCTGACCGCGAGAATCGCCGGCAACGGCGGGGATCTCGATCCGCAGGAGCCCGCCGAGCTGGACGAGCAGTTCGAGCGCGAATCGCAGGCGGTGGCGCGGGCGGCCGACGGCCTGCAGCGGCTCGGCGTGCTGGTCAAGGACCTCGACCGCGGCCTGGTCGACTTCCCCGCCCTGCACGAGGGCGAGGAGGTGCTGCTCTGCTGGCAGGTCGGCGAGGACGAGATCGCCCACTGGCACGGCGTCGACGAGGGCTTTGCGGGCAGGAAACCCCTCCCGCTCGACTAAGGACGTACCTGGTGAACCCCCATGTGTCGACCGGTCAGTTCCGACGGGCGCACGAGCCAAGCTCGCACGCCCTGACAGCGGCACCGCAAGCGGTGCCTTAGGACGCGAAGTGGCGCTAGCTGCCATCTCGCAACACCTCTGGACCCGGCTGGCCATCTTCGGCGGTGTCTTGCTCGTCACGGTCGTCGTCGCGCGGCTGGTCGACCGTCGGCTCGCGCGCCGCGACCTGCCTGCCGACACGCTGACGCGCTACCGCGTCCTGCGCCGCAGCGTCCTGACGCTGATCGTCTTCGTCGGCGTCCTCTCGGCACTGCTCGTGGTACCCCAGGTCCGCGCGGTCGCGACGGGGATCCTTGCCTCCTCGGCCGTGATCGGGATCGTCGTCGGCTTCGCCGCCCAGCGCACGATCGGGAACTTCATCGCGGGCCTGCTGATCGCCTTCGCGCAGCCTGTCCGGCTCGGCGACTACGTCGAGACCGAGGGCTTCGTCGGCGTGGTCGAGGAGATCGGCCTCACCTACACCTTCATCCGGATCGACGACAACGACCGGCTCGTCGTCCCGAACGAGAAGATCGCCTCGGATACCATCCGCAACTCCTCGATCCGCTCCAGAAAGAAGCTCGCGCACGTGACCGTCCAGGTTCCTCTCGACACAGACCTCGAAGCAGCTCGAACGCTGCTGCGTGAGGCTGCGCAGGACGAGGGCGCCGAGGTGACCGTGGTCGACCTGGCCGAGAAGGCGAGCCTCCGCCTCAGCGTCTGGGCGTCCGACGAACCGAGCGCCGAGCGGCTCGAGCACGAGCTGCGCCTGCGCGCCCACACTCGACTGCGCGAGGCCGGGGTCTTCCCGTGACCCCGCCGCCTCCTCCCCCGCCGAGGGGCCGAGACCGCCGGGGCGACGACGAGCTCGAGCACGTCCTTCGCCGCCGGCGCCGCCGCCGTGACCGTACGAAGGGCAGGCGCAAGCGCCGCACGACCCTGATCTTCGTCACCCTGCTGGTGATCGTCCTGGCCGTGATCGTCTCCGGCGTCGGTGCCGTAGCGAAGTTCCGCTCGGACTGCGACCTGACGGAGCTGAAGCCGGTCGAGATCGGCCAGAACTCTTTCGTCTACGCCGCCAACGGCTCACTGCTGGGCGCGATCCCGGCCGAGCGCAACCGCACGCCGGTGGCGCTCTGGCGCGTCAGCCCGTGGATGAGCAAGGCCACGGTGGCGATCGAGGACCATCGCTTCTACGAGCACGGGGGCGTCGACTACGAGGGCATCGCGCGCGCCGCCTGGAAGGACCTCAGCGCCGGCCACGTCGTCCAGGGCGGCTCGACGATCACGCAGCAGCTCGTCCGCAACCTCTACATCTCGAAGGAGCGGACGCTGAAGCGGAAGCTGAAGGAGGCCTGCCTGGCGATCCGGCTGTCTCGCGCCCGCTCGAAGGACTGGATCCTCGGCCAGTACATGAACCAGGTCTACTACGGCAACCACGCCTACGGGATCGAGGCCGCGGCGCAGACGTACTTCTCCAAGGACGCGCGCGACCTGACCCTGGTCGAGTCGGCGCTGCTCGCCGGCCTGCCGCAGGCGCCCTCGGTGTTCGATCCGCTGCACAGGCCGGCAGCGGCCAGGGCGCGGCGCGACCAGGTGTTGCGCGCGATGCGCGAAAACGGCGACATCGGCGAGGCGCGCTACCTACACGCCGTCTCGCAGAAGAACCTGAAGCTGAAGCCGGGCAGGCTGTACACCCGCATCCGCGAGCCGTACTTCTTCAGCTACGTCCGCGACCAGCTGATCGACGAGTACGGCGCGGGCACGGTCCGCTCGGGCGGCCTGCGCGTCTTCACGACGATCAACCCGCGCCTCCAGGTCGCGGCTCGCAAGGCGATCACGGACACCCTCTACCGCCGCGACGACCCGGCGGCCGCGGTCGTCTCGATCAACCCGGCGAGCGGCGCGATTCGCGCCATGACGGCGGTCACGCCTGGCCGCACGGGCAACCAGTTCAACCTCGTCGCGCAGGCGCGCCGGCAGCCAGGCTCGACCTTCAAGACGTTCGTGCTCGCGGCCGCGATCAACGAGGGCATGAACCCGGACTCGACCTACTACACCTCGGCGCCATTCCACTACCAGCCCGACCCGTACACGCCGGCCTGGGACGTGCAGACCTACGATCACTCCTACTCGGGCTCGGTCTCGGTGCACAGCGCGACACTGGCCTCGGACAACACGGTCTACGCCCAGCTGACCCTCGACGTCACCCCGGACAAGGTGGCAGAGATGGCCCGCAAGCTGGGCGTCCGCTCGCACCTCGATGTCGTGCCTGCGATGGGCCTCGGCGCGGATGCGATCTCGCCGCTGGAGGAGGCGTCGGCGTACGCCACGCTCGCCGCGGGCGGGATCTACTCGCAGCCGATGGCGATCCGCAAGGTAGTCCTCGCCAACGGCAAGGAGGACACGGACGCCGGCTGGGGCAGGCCGCGGCGCGAGCGCGTGATCAGTGACGGGGTCGCCTACGAGGTGACGAAGATCCTCGAGGACAACGTCCTCGAGGGCACGGGCGTCGGCGCGTACTTTGGCCGCCCGGCCGCCGGCAAGACCGGGACGACCGACAACCACGCGGACGCCTGGTTCTCCGGGTTCGTGCCGCAACTCGAGACGACCGTCTGGGTCGGCTACCCGCAGGGTGAGATCCCGATGGAGAACGTCCACGGGATCGCGGTCGCGGGCGGCACTTTCCCGGCGACGATCTGGAAGCTGTTCATGGAGACGGCCATGGACCGCACGCCCGCGCTCAACTGGTCGGAGCCGCGCGACCCGGTCGTCTGGCGGCCGTTCACACAGGGCCAGTACGGCTCGAGCCTCCGGCCGACCACCACGTACTACTACAACAGCCCCACCACGACCGCGGGCCAAACGACGACGGGGCAGGCACTACCGCCTCCGCCGCCTCCACCTCCACGCTCGGGCACGCGCACGGTGATTACGACCCCGCCTCCTCCGCCTCCGCCGGTGGAGCCACCTCCACCGCCGCCTCCGCCTCCGCCGGAACCTCCGCCGCCTCCTCCGCCGGGGCCGTAGCGGGAACGGACCTCATGACGCCTCAGCTGCGGCCGGCGCTGCGCGCCGCGCTCGTCGCGATCCCGGTCTACCTCGCCGCCTGCGCCGTCCCCGACGGCGGGCTCTTCCGCGCGGCGCGCTTCCGCGACGTGCACATCTACCAGGGCTATGCCGAGCGGCTGCTGCACGGTGAGCTGCCGTACCGCGACGTCTTCGTCGAGTACCCGCCCGGAGCCTTCGCCGTCTTCCTGCCGCCGACCGCGTTCGGCGCCGGGCACTACAACGCGGCCTTCAAGGCGCTGATGGCGATCTGCGCCGCGGCGACGATCGTGCTGGTCGCGCTCGTGCTGGTCGAGCTCGGAGCGTCGCTGACGCGGATCCGGGTCGCTGTCGGCCTGCTCGCGCTTTCCCCGATCGCGCTCGGACCGATCTCGCTCAACACCTACGACGCCTGGCCCGCACTGCTGACCGTGCTCGCCCTGTGGCTGCTGCTGCGCGGCTGGGAGTTGCCCGCGTTCGCCGTGCTCGGGCTCGCGGTCAGCGCGAAGGTCTATCCGCTGGTGCTGGTGCCGCTCGCCGCCTGGCTCGTTTGGCGGAGGTCAGGCCCACGCCGGATGGCGCTCGGAGTGACCGTGCTCGTGCTCGTTGCCGCCGCCGCGGTCGCTCCCTTCGCGGCCTACGCGCCGCACGGCGTCTACGAGAGCTTCCACTCACAGGCTGCGCGAGGGCTGCAGGTCGAGAGCCTCGGCGCTTCTTTTCTGCTCGTGCTCGACCGCCTCGGGCTCTACCACGCCCACGTCGCCGAGACGACCGGCGTGGCGGGTCGCAACCTGACCGGTGGGACGGCCGACGCGGTGGCCGCCGTGCTGCTCGCGCTCGACGCGCTGGCCGTCGCCACCGTCTGGCTCCTCTACGCACGCCTCGGCGACCTGCGCGCCCGGCTGCCGCTCGCCTTTGCGGCCGCGGTCGCCGGCTTCCTCGCGTTCACGAAGGTCTTCTCGCCGCAGTACCTCGTCTGGCTGCTGCCACTCGTCGTCGCGGGCGGCGGCGCGATCGCGGTCGGCCTCGCCGCGGTCGCGGTCGTGCTCGCGCAGGTCTGGTTCTTCCACTACGGCGCGCTCTTCCGGCTCGAGTGGCCGGTCTGGCTCCTGTTCGTCCGCGACCTGACGATGGTCGCGCTCTACCTCGTGCTCGCCGCAGAGCTCGCGCGCTGGAAGATCAGGATCCCGTCGCGCTCGAAGACCAGCAGCCACTCCGGGTTGCGCCGCAGCCAGGAGAGCTGGACCGCGGTCGGCAAGGGCGCGAGCCGGTCCGCGTAGCCGGGCGCCGTCTCGTCGGCGGCGACCCATTGCGCGTCCTGCAGGAACGGGAAGCTGAGGATGCGGCGGCGGGCCGACAGGTGAGCGCCGAGCGAGTTGGTCGCGCTGACGACGTCGTGCTCCGGGATCAACCGCAGCGCCCGCGCCGCGATCCGGTCGTGCTCGGTCACCTCGGCGGCTCGCGCCTGCACCTGCTCGCCGCCGGGGAAGTAGCGCCAGACCGGTAGCGGCCCGACGAGGTAGTTCGAGACCACGCAGAGCACCACCACGATGCTCGCAACCGGGATGCGCGGATCGACCCGCTTGGCGCCCAAGACCGCCGCCGCGATCAGCACCGGGGTCAGTCCGGCGGTGTAGTGGAAGCGAATCGAGGTCTGCGTGGTCGCGGCCGAGAGCAGGTTGACCGCCAGCTCGGGAGCCGCCGCCAGGAGCATCAATGGCGCGAGCAGGACCAGCCCGCCGAGCGGCAGCACAAGCCGAGCCAGGTAGCCGAGCCCGCGGCCGGTGAACACCGTGGTGACGATCTTCCAGGGGTCGGTCAGGGCGGTGTGGACGATGCCTCCCGGCGTGCTGCCGACCTCGCTGTAGCGGGTGAAGAAGCTCGAGGTGCCCGCGCGGTTGAAGTGCGGGATCACGGCCTCGATCGCGATCAGCGCCACCGCCACTCCGGCGACGGCGACGAGCGCGCCGGTCAGTCGGCGGCCGTGGGCGAGTGCGTACCAGAGGCCGAGCCCGGCGACGACCAGGGCGATCTCCTCTTTCGTGGTCGCGGCGACCGCGGCGCAGAGGCCGAACGGCAGCAGGCGGCCTTCGTCGAGGAACCAGATCGCGAACAGGAGCAGCGGGCAGGCGAGCGCGACGGGATGGAACTCGTTCAGCGTCAGCCACTGGGTCGGCGGGTAGGCGAGGTACGCGAGCGCGAACCCGGCGCCGGTCCGCTCGCTGCCCAGGTGCTTGCGGGCGAGCCAGAAGACCGGCAGCGCGCCGACCGCGATCGCGAAGGCCTGCGTCGCGAGCAGCAGGTCCGGGCTCGGCCAGACGAGCCAGAGCGGCGCGAAGGCGGCGAGGATCGGGTCGAAATGCGCGCCGAGGCGCGAGACCTGGTCGCCGCGCAGCCCTGTGATCTGCAGCGGGTGGCCGTGCGCGGTCGACCAGACCGACTGGACCATGTTCCCGAGGTCGAAGCGGCCGGTCGAGAACGCGCGGTGCCTGAGCACCGAGAGCGCCGAGAAGCCGGCGGCGTAGGCGGCGATCGCCGTCCAGAGCAGCGCGCGCGGCCGGATCATCGCCGTGCGACCGCCTGCTCGACGAGCTCGCGCCAGCGTCGGCCGAGCACCTCCTCGCTTGCGACTGCCTCGTATACGGCCCGGCCTCCGGCGGAGAGGCGCCGCCCCAGCTCCGGGTCGCCCGCCAGCCTGCGCAGGGCGCTCGCTAGCGCCTGCGGGTCGCCGGGCGGGACGAGGAGCGCGTTCTCGCCGTCCACCAGCAGCTCCCGAGCGCCGGTCGTGTCGGCCGTGACGAGCGGCGTCCCGCAGGCGAGCGCCTGGAAGGCCTTGTTGGGAATTACCCGCTGCGCCTTGGCCGAGGTGCCGAAGATTCCGAGCGCGCAGCCGGCCCGGTGCAGCTCGTCGGGCAGGCGCTCGTAGTCGACCCACGGGATCCAATCGACGTTGTCGGGCGGCTCGTCGAGCAACCGCTCGAGCTGGCCGCTACCGACGAGCCGGAAGCGCAGCTCCGATGCAACCCGCGCTGCGGCGAGCACCGTCTCTACCCCGTGCAGCGGGATCAGCTTGCCGACGAACAGGACCGTGAACGGCTCTGCCGGCGACCAGCCCGGGCCGAAGACCCGCTCCTCCGCGCCGACGTAGGCGACCTTGACGCGCTCGAGCGGAAGGTCGCCGAGCTCGGCGAGCTGCTCGGCGTTCGCCTGGGTGTCCGCCACGACGAGGTCGGCCGTCCGGAGCGCCCGCCGGTCGATCGCCGTCAGCGTCCGGGCCGCTGCGGAGCCCGACTGGAAGCGCCCTCGGTCGCCGACGAACGTGTCGGACAGCGAGACTAGGGGGTTGAAGATCACCGGCCGTCCTTGCGCCGCTCGCCTGGCCGCCGGGAGGTCGAAGTGCCCGGGGTAGCCGACGATCAGCGCGTCGAAGTTGCTGGGCGGTCGGCGCAGCAGCCGCAGCTCTGCCAGCCCCAGCCGGGCGGCGGAGCCGAGACCGGCGCGCCAGTTCTCGCGGCTTCCTTCCCAAACCGAAGCATGGTGTTCGCGCACCTCGACGCCGGCCCGCCGCAGGCTCGAGATCACCTGTGCGTTGCGCGGGTAGTCGCGCTCGTAGGTGCCGAAGTAGAGGACGCGCATGCCCTGGCGGGCGGCTAGGAGAGCACGTCGTCCACGTGCAACTCGGTCCGCTCGAGCGCTCCCGAGCGCTCCTCGTGCTGGCTCGTGATCAGCTCGCTGATCAACCCGAGCGAGAAGAACTGCAGCCCGACCACCATCAGCAGCACGCCGAGGATCAGCAGCGGCCGCTGCCCGATTGCATGGCCGGTGAGCTTGTCGACGGTCAGGTAGAGCAGGACGCCGAAGCCGATCGCGCCGAGCGCCAGCCCGAGCCCACCGAACAGGTGCAGTGGCCGGTAGCGATAACGCCCGATGAACGAGACCGTGAGCAGGTCGAGGAACCCGCGGACGTACCGCTCGACCCCGTAGCGGGAGCGGCCGTGCTCTCGGGGGCGGTGGTTGACCGGCAGCTCGGCCACGCGGTGGCCGCGGTAGTGCGCCAGCACAGGGATGAACCGGTGCAGCTCGCCGTAGAGCCTCAGGCCGCGCACGACCTCGGCGCGGTAGGCCTTCAGACCGCAGTTGAGGTCGTGCAGGCGCAGGCCGGAAACCCTGCCCGTGACCCAGTTGAAGATCTTCGAGGGGACGCGCCGCGTGATCGGGTCGCGGCGATGCGTCTTCCAGCCGCTGACGAGGTCGAAGCCCTCGTCGAGCTTGGCCAGCAGCCGCGGGATCTCGGCCGGGTCGTCCTGGAGGTCGGCGTCGATCGTCACCACCACGTCGCCCTCGGCGTGCGCGAAGCCGGCCGCCAGCGCAGCAGCCTTGCCGAAGTTCTTGCGCAGCCGGATCACCCGCACGTTGTCCTGGGCGTTGTGCAGCCGGGTCAGCGCCGCGAAGGAGCCGTCGGTCGAGCCGTCGTCGACGAAGACCGCTTCCCAGGGCTGGCCGACGGGCTGGAGCGCGGACTCCAGCTCTTCGTAGAGGAGCGCCACCGTCCGCTCCTCGTCGTGAACGGGGACGACGACCGAGATCACGGCGGCTGAGCCTATCCGGCGCGCGTACGGTATGCGGCGGTCGTGGCCGAGCTCCTGACGATCGAGCAGGCGCAGCGTCTCGTTCTCGAGCGCGTCACGCCGTTGCCCGCCGAACGGGTGCCGCTGGAGCAAGCGGCCGGACGCGTGCTCGCCGAGTCGGCCCGCGCGATGGTCGACCTGCCGCCCTTCCCCAGCAGCGCGATGGATGGGTTCGCCCTCCGCGCGGCGGATACGCCGGCGAAGCTGCCGGTCGCCTTCCGGATCGCCGCGGGCCGCCCGTCGCCGCGGCCACTCCAGCCCGGAGAGGCGATGGGCATCGCGACGGGCGGGGTCGTCCCGGAGGGCGCCGACGCCGTCATCCCGATCGAGTACGTTGTCGAACGTGACAACGAAGTGGAGATCGGGAAGGTCGTCGCGCCAGGCGCAAACGTGCGGCCGCGCGCCGGTGACCTGCGGGCCGGGGCCGAGGTCGTCGCGGCAGGCACACGGCTCGGGCCCGCGCAGCTCGGGGCGCTTGCGGCCGCCGGGGTGGCAGAGGTGGAGTGCGGAGCGGTGCCGCGCGCCGCCGTGCTCGCGACGGGAACCGAGCTTCGCCGGCCGGGCGAGCCGCTCGAGCCGGGCGAGGTCTACGAGGCCAACGGGCTGATCCTCGAGACGCAACTTCGGTCGGCGGGCGCCTCCGTCGAGCGCCTGGCGGCTGTCGCCGACGACGAGGACGCCCACCGCGCGGCGCTGGCACGCGGGCTCGAGCACGACCTGCTCGTGACCTCCGGCGGTGTCTCCGTCGGCCCGCACGACCTCGTCCGTGCGATCGAGGCCGAGCTCGGAGTCGACGAGGTCTTCTGGCGCGTGGCCGTGAAGCCTGGCAAGCCGGTGTCGTTCGGCGTGCGGGAGCGCACGTTGGTGTTCGGGCTGCCCGGGAACCCGGTCTCGTCGCTGGTCGGCTTCGAGCTCTTCGTCCGGCCTGCGGTGCTGGCCCTCCAGAGCCACGCCGACCCGCTGCCCCGGTTCGAGCCTGGGAGGCTCGCCGTTGCCACCAGACGGAGCGCGGACCGCGACCAACTCGTGCGCGCGCGCACGCGGGCCGGCGACGGCGGCGCGCTCGAGCTCGAGCCCCTGGCGGGGCAGGAGTCACACATGATCGCGCGAGCCGCCGCCGCGGATGCGCTCGTGCTCCTACCCCGTGGCGAGGGCGAGCTCGCGGCGGGGTCGCCGGTGCGCTATCTCAGGCTCGCCTGAGCCCGATCAACCCTGCGTCGACGCGAGCGGCGCGGCGGCCAGCGTCCGCGACGGCGCTCTCATCGGCGCCGCGCCGCGCGGGTCGATCTGCATCAGACGGGCGAAGACGATGTAGCGGTGCGAGGCGAAGAAGCGCGGATGGCACGCCTGCAGCTCCACGATCTCGCGGCCGCGGGAGCGCAGCACGGCGAGATCATCGGCGGTCACGATCCGGTGAGTGAAGACGCGGTAGCGGAAGGTGCCATAGGGCACCTCGAGGCTGATCGAGTCGCCGGCCTTCATCCGCTCGATGTGCGCAAACGGTGCCAGGTACGTCGTGCGATGACCGGCGATGTAGATCAGCTGGCCCTCCCCGGGCATGTAGGTCCGGCGGTCGCGCCCGGGGCCCTTCTTCAGCGTGCTTTCGTCCGTGCCGTCGACCACGACCATGTTCAGGCCGAGTCGGGGCACGCGCAGCCGGCCGATCGCTTGGCCGCGCTCCGACGCGAGCCGGTACCGCTTGGCCTGGGCGCGGAGGCGGGCCGCAGTGACGGTCGGCGTCGACGCGGCCTTCGACTTCGGCTCGGGGAGGCGGAACGCTTGCGCGCGTCGCTCGTAGCTCCGGCTGAGCTGGTGCTGCTTCCAGGTCGTGTAGAGCGCGGTGAACGGGTCCTGCCAGCGCCAGACGACAAGCACCCAGAGGAGCAAGGCGACGCCGCCGACCAGCATCAGCGTCCCAGTGACTCTGACTGCCCGCCTCCCGCTCATCCCTCTAGCGCCTCCCGGTTGCTTCCCGGCGATTGTCTCCGGGTCCCTCTCACTGTAAGCACCGTACGGCGGACCGCCTCACGCAGCGGTCCCCGCGGAGGGCGCTCGCGAGCGCTCGGGTACGGGGCGTATCGGCCGAGCGTGAGCGCCGTCATCTGACCGGCGGCCGCCAGCCAGCCGACCGCGATCGCCAGCGCGGGTAGCTTCACGTAACCGGTCGCCGCCAGCTCGCCGAGGTACCAGGGGGTGTCGAGGCCCAGTCCGTAGCGCACGGCGAACGAGGTGAAGAGCAGCAACGGACCGAGGAAGCCCGCCACGAGCACCGCCACGCGGGTCCAGATCGGGCGCGGGGCCGCATGAGGCAGCCAGAGCCATGCGTGCAGCGACGGCAGCAGGAAGATCAACGCGAACGGGTTCGTCGCGACGACGAGCAGCGCGACGACGGCGAGCGCGAGCAGGGCCGCCGTCGTGCCGGCGAGCTGCTCGGTCGCCGAGACCGGCCGCCGCGGCACGAGCCGTGCCCGCGCGACCAGCCAGCCCAGCACCACCAGGAAACCGAAGGTCAGCAGGCCGATCACCGGCCAGTTCGTGCCGGGCGCGGCGCTTGCCGGCAGCGGCACCGCCGGTGCCGAGGGCCAGACGCCGATCAGCGCGAACAGCTCGAAGAGGATCGCCACCCAGAGCCAGAAAGCGGCTCTGCTGCGGTAGCTCCGGAGCGCCGGCGTCAACGGGATGTGGCGTCGGCGGCAACGCGCGAACAGATCGACGGCCGAGAGCAGGAACGGCAACAGGGCGGCCAGCAACACGAGCTCGATCGCCCACCCGGGCAGCACGCGCGGCCCGAAGTAGACGTAGCGGGCGGTTCCCGGCGCGAGCTCTGCCCCCGCGTCGAGCCAGCGCACCAGCTGCTGCGCGGCGCGTCCCAGTTCGGCCAGCCGCAGCCGGTTGAGCCGCTCCGGCTGGTCGGTGAAGGCGTTCGGCGGCCGCTCGCTCCCGCTCGTCAGCGTCAGCGCCGGGATCCCCCGGGCGAGCAGCGGGCCCTGCTCGTGCAGCGTGAATGGGAAGCCCAGGTCGACGAGCTGCGCGAGAGCCCCGGGGTGCTCGGGGCGCCGGCCCGCCTGCTCGAGCACGCGCAGGGCGGCGGTCTCGACGAATCCCGGCGACGCGAGTCGGGGCTCGTTCCCGGTCAGGACGAGTCGTGGACGGCCGGCGCCGGCGATCGAGTCCAGCACGACCGCGGCCACGATGCGTCCGGGATGGCTGTCGGCGAAGTGGCGCGCGCCGAGGTCGCCGAACGAGCCTCCGTCGGTGGCGACGAACACGAGCGTGTGCTGCGGAGTAACCGCCCGGGCGCCGCCCGCCCTGCCGTACGAGCGCGCCAGCTGGATCAGGGTGGCAAGGCCCGAGGCGTTGTTGTTCGCGCCCGGACCCGAACCGACGTCGTCGCGGTGCGCCAGCACGACGAGTTCGTCGGGCGAGCGGCCGGGGACGCTCACGATCTGGTTCAGCAACGTGCGCTCGCCCAAACCCGGCAGCTCGGCACGGAAACGCTCGGGCTCGACGCGCAGCCCGTAGGGGCTCAGCTGGTCGCGAAACCACTGGGCGGCTCCGGCCGCGCCTGCGCTACCGGGCGAACGGTCCGGGTAGAGCCGTGATAGCTCCGATGCCAGCGCGACGGCACTCGGGCCGTCGAACGAGGCGGGCAGGGCCGGCTGCGGGGTCGGCAGCGCCCCGGGCTTGTGCACGCTGAACGCGGCCGCCAGGAGCGGGATCCCGACGAGCAGCCAGGTGCCGCGGTACAGGCGTCCGCTGACGGGCCGCTCGAGCGAGCCTCGGCGCGGGCGTCGCCGCGAGGAACGGGGCGGGAGCGCCGCCATGCCGTGGCTATAGTAGGGCGACCCGTCCGCCGGCAGGCGCTGCGATGCCAGACTCCTCCACCATCCTGCTCGTCGACGACGAGGACGCGGTTCAGAAGCTCCTCGCCTATCCGCTCGAGAAAGACGGCTTCAAGGTCGTTCAGGCTCGCGACGGCGAGGAGGCCCTCGCGCGCTTCTCGGAGGAGCGCTTCGACCTCGTCGTGCTGGACGTGATGCTCCCGAAGCTCGACGGGCTCGAGGTTTGCAAGCGCCTGCGGGCCGCGAGCAGCGTGCCGATCATCATGCTGACCGCCCGCGACGACGAGCTCGACAAGGTGCTCGGACTCGAGCTCGGCGCCGACGACTACATCACCAAGCCGTTTTCGATCCGCGAGTTCCGCAGCCGTGTGCGGGCCTTGCTGCGCCGCGCCGCAATCCCGAGCGACGGTCGCGGCGACGAGGAGACGATCGAGCACGACGGGCTGCGGATCGACATCGCGCGGCGGGATGTCGACGTGGACGGCCGCGCCGTGCAGCTGACGTATGTCGAGTTCGAGCTGCTGCGCACCCTGGCGGCCAGCCCCGGTCGCGTGTTTTCACGGGAAATGTTGCTGCAGGCGCTCTGGGGCGGCGCGGACTACCGCGAGCCGCGCACGATCGACGTGCACGTGCGCCATCTGCGCGAAAAGCTCGAGCGCGACCCGAGCGAGCCCGAGTTCATCCTCACCGTCCGCGGCGTGGGCTACCGCTTCCGGCCGTGAAGCTGTCCGTTCGCAGCGTCGGTGCCCAGCTCAGCCTCGCGCTGCTGCTGGTCGTCGCGATCGCGCTCGGCGTCGTCTACCTGACCGTCGTCCCGTCGCTGCGAGGCCACGCGATCGACACGCGCGTTGCCCAGATGGAGGGCATCACGGGCTCGCTGCGGTCGCAGGTGAACGATGTCGCGCCGTTTGACCCCGGCTTCGTCGCCAACGCCTCGCAGCAGAACGGGAATGTGCGCGTGGTGCTGCTGAACCGCATCGGCTCTCAGTCCCCGGTCGTGCCGCAGCAGGACTCGTTCGAGATCGCCAGCGATCTGCAGGGCGACCGGGTTGCCACGCGCGTGCTCGACTCGGGCAGACCCGCTCACGGGACGGTGACCACGGGCGACGCCACCTATGCGGAGGCGGCAGTGCCCGTGCTGGGCGGCCGCTATGCATTGCTCGTGCGTGCGCCGGTTGAGCTCGGGAACATCCGGCTCGTGGAGCGGCGTGTGCTGCTCGCCGCCGGCGTCGCGCTGCTGATCGCGCTCCTGCTCGGCTACGGCGGCGCGCGGATGTTCGCGCGGCGGATCCGCCGGCTCGAGCGCGCGGCCGACCGGATCGCGAACGGGCGCTTCGACGAGTCGGTGGTGGACACCGGCGGCGGCGAGCTCGGCGCCCTGGCCGCAGCGTTCGAGCGGATGCGGGTTCGGCTGGCGCAGCTCGACGACGCGCGGAGGGAGTTCGTCGCCAACGCGTCGCACGAGCTTCGCACCCCGCTCTTTTCGCTGGCGGGCTTCCTCGAGTTGCTCGACGACGAGGAGCTCGACGAGCCGACCAAGCGCGAGTTCCTCACGTCCATGCGTGAGCAGGTCGACCGTCTGACCAAGCTTGCCTCCGACCTGCTCGACCTGACGCGACTGGACGCCGGCCGCCTGACCGTGGCGCGGGAGCCGGTCGACCTGGGGGCGCTGGCCGAGGACCTGGTGGAGGAGTTCGGGCCGGTCGCGGCTTCGAGCGGCCATCGGCTCTTGGTCGCGAGCCCCGCCGAGCCGGTACTTGCCGAGGCCGATGAGCTCCGGGTGCTGCAGCTCGGCCGGATCCTGGTCGAGAACGCGCTTCTGCACACGGCGGCGGGAACGCCCGTCGAGGTGAGGGCACGCGAGCGCCAAAGACAGGCGGTGCTCGAGGTCGAGGATGCGGGCGGCGGAATCCGCGCGGAGCAGCAGGAGCAGCTGTTCGAGCGCTTCTACCGTCTAGACGGCACGCGCGCCTCCGGGAGCGGTCTCGGGCTGGCGATCGCGAAGCAGCTCGCCGAGCTGATGGACGGCGCGATCGAGCTCGAGTCGCGGCCAGGCAAAACCGTGTTTTCGCTGGTCTTCCCACGCGCGGAACGCCCCTTCGAGCCGATTTCACGGGAAACGGCGCTTTCCGCAGGGGCGTAGCTACAGTGCGACGACCGTGCGCGCCGCGCCTCTGGTCGCCGTCGCCCTCGTTTGTGCCCTGCTCGGCGGTCTCGCCGTGCTCGGGCTCGGCGAGCTGACGGGCTGGACCGACTCGGGCTCGACGACGACCGTCTTTCGCGCTACGCCGGCGACGGGACCGTCCGGGACGGCGGCGACCGCCGCGGTGGCGCCGAACGCGAAGCCGCTCGCCGGCAACGGCTTCAGCCCGAGGGCGATCTACGCCAACCGCGTGGCCGGCGTGGTGACGATCGTCTCCGTCTTCGGCACCGACCCGGAGACCGCGACCCAGGCCCAGGGCTCCGGCTTCGTCGTCTCGCCGAAGGGCTACATCCTGACCAACTCGCACGTGATCACCGACGCGGGCAGCGGCTCGGTGGCCAAGCCGGCGGACAAGGTCTACGTCGAGTTCCAGGACCGCGACCGGGCCGAGGCGACGATCGTGGGCTGGGACGTCTTCGACGACGTGGGCCTGATCAAGGTCGATCCCTCGGCGCATTCGCTGGTGCCGGTCCCACTCGGCAACTCGGCGGCCGTCGCGGTCGGTGAACCGGTCGCCGCGATCGGAAGCCCGTTCGGCAACGAGGACTCGCTCGGGGTCGGCGTCGTCTCGGCGACGCACCGCTCGATCGACTCGCTGACCTCCAACTTCAAGCTCGTGGACGCGATCCAGACCGACGCGCCGATCAACCACGGCAACTCCGGCGGCCCGCTGTTCGACGCTCGCGGCCGGGTGGTCGGGATCAACGCCCAGATCCGCAGTCAGAGCGGACAGGCCGAGGGCGTCGGCTTCGCGGTGCCGATCAACTCCGCCCGGCGCTCGATGGCGCAGCTGATCGCCAACGGCTCGGTCTCGTACGCATACGTGGGCGTCGAGACTGCCGACCTGACGCCTGCGCTCGCGCGCCACTTCGACTACGCGGTCAACCGTGGCGCGGTCGTGACCGGTGTCGTCGCCGGCAGTCCCGCGGCCAGGGCGGGCCTGCGGGCCGACCGCTCGCGCGGCCTGGCTTTCGGGCTCGAGTTCCCGCGCAGGGGCGACGTGATCGTGGCGATCGACGGCCAGCGGGTCTCCGGTTCGGAGGACATTGCGCGAATTGTCACGAGCCTGAATCCAGGCCAGGTGACCCACTTCGCGATCCAGCGCGGCGACTCACGGCTGGACCTCCCGCTGCGCCTCGGCGAGCGTTCCGAGACGAACTAGGATCCGAGCCCGTGTCCTTCGATGCCAAGACCGACCGTTCCTTCTGGTTAGGCGCGCGTTCCGGACGGGAAGGCACCACGCGATGAGCGAAGAGGGCCGCTCCGTCCGTCTGACCATCCCCGCGAAACCCGAGTACATCACCCTCGGGCGGCTCGCCCTGACCGCGATCGCCGGTGTCCGGCCGCTGTCGGACGAGACCCTGCACGACCTCAAGCTCGCGCTGACCGAGGCCTGCACGAACTCGGTCAAGCACGCCTACGGAGCCGATGGAGTCGGCAGCGTGGACATCGTCTACGAGCTGCTGGCCGACCGGCTCGCGGTCGAGGTCGGCGACGCCGGCACAGGCTTCGACCCGGGTGTCGCGCACGACAATGGTGACGACGAGCTCGAGGAGGGCGGCCTCGGGATCGCGATCATCCGTGCGCTCACCGACGAGGTCGAGTTCGGCAAGCGAGAAGGCGGCGGCTCCCGCCTCCGGTTCGTCAAGCTGCTGACCGACTGAACGCCGCGGGGCCGATCGCTATCCTCGGCGGCCGCTGATGCTTCAGCTCGTCAACGTCGGACAGAAGTCGCTCGCGGACTACGCGACTATCGCCACGCGTGGGCTGATGGAGGAGATCAGGCGCCTCTCGGAGCCCCTCCGCGGGAAGCGGCTCGTGCACCTCTCGGCGACAGCCTTCGGCGGTGGCGTGGCCGAGATCAACTACGCGCTCGTGCCGCTGATGCGCGACGCCGGCCTCGACGCGGAGTGGCGGATCATCGCCGGCGCGGAGGAGTTCTTCGCCGCGACGAAGACGATCCACAACGCGCTCCAGGGCGACGCCACCGGGCTAACGCCGACACAGCAGGAGGTCTACCGCCGCTTCCAGGCGCTGAACGCCGAGGAGTTCTCGGACGAGTACGACTACGTGCTCGTCCACGACCCGCAGCCGGCGGGGATGATCGAGCAGTTCCCCGACACCGACGCGCACTGGATCTGGCGCTGCCACATCGATCTCTCGCAGCCGAACCGCGAGGTGCTCGACTTCCTCCTGCCGTGGCTGGCGCGGTACGACGCGGCGATCTTCCACATGCAGGAGTACGTCCCGCGCGGAGCGGAGCTGCCGCAGGCCTACATCTGGCCGCCCGCAATCGACCCCTTGACCCCGAAGAACATGGCCCTCTCACCGGAAGACGCCGCCTACATCGTCGATCAGTTCGGGATCGACGTCGAGCGGCCGCTGCTGACGCAGGTCTCCCGCTTCGACCCCTGGAAGGACCCGCTCGGCGTGATCGACGCCTACCGGCTGGTCAAGGCCGAGTATCCGGAGGTGCAGCTCGCGCTCGTCGGCTCGATGGCGCACGACGATCCGGAGGGCTGGGACTACTACAACCGCACCGTCACCTACGCCGACGGCGACCCGGACGTCTACATCCTCTCCAACCTGAACAACATCGGGTCGGTCGAGGTCAACGCCTTCCAGGTCCACTCCGCGGCGGCGATCCAGAAGTCGACGAAGGAGGGCTTCGGCCTCACCGTCACCGAGGCGCTCTGGAAGACCCGGCCGATGGTGGCGAGCCGCGTGGGCGGGATCGTGGCGCAGATCCAGGACGGCGAGACCGGCTGGCTCGTCGACCCGCACTCGCCGGACGAGTGCGCGCAGGCCTGCCGCGAGATCCTGGGCGACCCGGCCGCGGCGCGGCAGCGGGCCTTGCGCGGGAAGGAGTTCGTGCGCCGCAACTTCCTCATGCCGCGGCTGCTCCGCGACTGGCTGGTGCTGCTGAACAAGCTCGACGGCAACGACACCGAAGGCGCCGAGGTCACAGCCGCGGCCGCGGCGGGTTAGCGCCTCCCCGCCCGGGTAGGGTGGACGGCGCATGTCCTCGCGGCGCAAGCTGATCGTCGTTTCGAACCGCGGGCCGATCACCTACGCTCGCGGGGCCGACGGCGAGCGGACGGCCAAGCGCGGCGGCGGCGGCCTCGTCACCGCGCTGCGGAGCTTGGTGTCGCACCACGACGTGACCTGGGTCGCCAGTGCGATGAGCGACGAGGACCGTGCGGTCGCGGTCGAGTCGGGCGGGGCTGCGATCGAGGAGCGCTCGCGGGACGGCTCGCCCTTTCGCCTGCGCCTCGTCGCACACGACGAGCGGGCCTACGACTGGTTCTACAACGTCGTCTCGAACCCGATGCTCTGGTTTCTCCAGCACTACCTCTGGGAGCTTGCGTACGAGCCGTCGATCGACATCGCCCTGCAGCACGCGTGGGATGGCGGCTACGCGCGGGTC
This sequence comes from uncultured Actinomycetes bacterium, assembly GCA_963763475.1. GTDB lineage: Bacteria > Actinomycetota > Thermoleophilia > Gaiellales > Gaiellaceae > AC-32. The sequence goes on from CAVXOR010000001.1 coordinate 184,590, forward strand.
AACGAGACCTTCGCCGAGGCCGTGCTCGAGGAGCTGGAGGCCGAGCCCGAGGCGGCGGTCTTCTTCCACGACTACCACCTCTACCTCGCGCCACGGCTCGTGCGCGAGCGCGCCCCGGACGCGCTGCTCGCCCACTTCGTCCACATCCCGTGGCCCCAGACCGACTACTGGCATGTGCTGCCCGACCGGATCCGGCGAGCAGTCCACGAGGGCGTGCTCGCCAACGACCTGATCGGGTTCCACACGCGCCAGTGGAGCCTGAACTTCATGCGGGCCGCCAGCGACGTGGCCGGCGCAGAAGCCGACTTCGGCGAGGGCCTCGTCTCCCACGAAGACCGCCGCACGCTCGTGACGGTGCACCCGATCTCGGTCGAGCCGGCCGAGTTCGACGAGCTGGCCTCGAGCGACGCCGTGCTCGAGGCGGAGCGCGAGCTGGTCGCGCGCAGGCCCGAGAAGCTGGTCCTGCGGGTCGACCGCACCGACCCTTCGAAGAACATCGTCCGCGGCTTCCGCGCCTTCGAGCTCTACCTCGACGCTCACCCGGAGATGCACCAGCGGGTCGGGATGCTCGCGCTGCTCGACCCGTCGCGGCAGGACATTCCCGAGTACGCCGAGTACCTCGGCGCGATCCAGCGCGAGGCCCGCCGCGTCAACGACCGCTTCCAGCAGAACGGCTGGTCCCCGATCGAGCTGTCGATCGAGGACAACTTCATCGGCTCCGTGGCCGCCTACAAGCAGTTCGACGCGCTGTTCGTGAACGCGATCTTCGACGGGATGAACCTGGTCGCCAAGGAGGCGCCGCTCGTCAACGAGCGCGACGGCGTGCTGATCCTCTCCGAGAACGCCGGCGCCCACGCCGAGCTGGGCGAGTGGGCGCTGACGGTCAACCCGTTCGACGTCGCAGGCCAGGCCGAGGCGATCCACACGGCGCTGACGATGGGGGAGTCCGAGCGGCAGGCGCGGCTGGAGGGGATCCGAACCCACGTCCGCGAGCACGACGTGGCCGGGTGGATCGAAGCGCAGCTGGCCGACCTCGACCGCTGCCGCGCGCAGGTCTAGCGCGTCAGGTTCAGCGCCACGGCCTCGCGCACGAGGTCCTTCAGGGCGCCTTCGTCGAGCTCGTCGTTCTCCTTGATGTCGATCGCGCGCCTGACCTTGCCCTCGAGGCTGGAGTTGAAGAGCCCGGCCGGATCGCCCAATGCGGCACCCTTGAAGAAGGTCAGCTTGACCACGCTCTTGTAGGTCTCACCGGTGCAGATGCCGCCGTTGCGCGACCAGACCGGCGTTCCGGGGCTCGTGGCCTTCGCCCACTTCCACTCCTCGACGATCTCGGGGTCGGCGTCCTTGATGATCCGCCGAACCTTCGCGAGCATCTCGCCGCGCCAGTCGCCGAGCTCGGCGATCCGCTCGTCGATCTGCTCCGAAACATTCACGTCGGCGCTCACAGGGCGAACTTCTCCACGACGACGACGCCGTTGTACTCGTGCACGACGCGCTCGACGTCGGGCTTCTCGTGCCCGGGCCTGATCATGAACCAGGCCTCGTTTGAGCGGACTTGCAGATAGTCCTCGAGCGAGACGGAGATCTTCTCGAAGCAGGTCTCGTCGCCGCACTCGCAGACCCACTCCGGGTCGGGGCCGGAGTAGTTCCCCTGGATCTGCGCCACCCGCTCGTTCACCTCGCGGAAGAGCTTCTCGTTCTCGATGATCCGTTCTTCCCGATCCATGGCCCCGAGGCCATGCTACTCCTCGGTCTAGGATCACGTGATGGCGCGGGAGACGCAGGCCGCCGCACTGCTGCGCTCGGTCAACCCGGCGACGCTCGAGGAGCTCGGCTCGGTCGCCGTCTCGCCGCCGGAGGAGATTTCCGAGACGGTCGTCGAGGCACGGCTCGCGGCCGAGCGCTGGGCGCGGTCGTCCTTCCCGGAGCGCCGCGCGCTGCTCTCCGCGGTCGCCCAGGAAGCCCTTGCCCGCGCCGACCTGCTCGCGGCGACGGTGACGGCCGAGTCGGGCAAGCCGCTCGTCGAGTCGTACACGGCCGAGCTGTTCGTCGCGCTCGACAACCTGCTCTGGGCGGCGGAGAACGCTCCCCGCGTGCTGGCCCCGGAGCGGGTTCGCTTCCCGCAGCCCCACCTGCGGCACAAGCGCGGCCGGCTGCTCCACGATCCGCTGGGCGTGATCGCCGTGATCTCGCCGTGGAACTTCCCGCTGGGGATCCCGCTCACCCAGGTGGCCTTCGCCGTCGCGGCCGGGAACGCGGTCGTGGTCAAGCCATCCGAGCTGACGCCGCTGACCGGCGGGTGGGTCGAGCGCCTTTTCCGGGAGGCGGGTGCCCCGGACGGGCTCGTCCGCGTCGTCCAGGGAGGCGCCGAGACGGGCGAGGCGCTGGTGCGATCGCCGGGCGTGGGCAAGGTCGTCTTCACCGGGTCGGGCGAAGTCGGGCGCAAGGTCGCCGCCGCGGCGGGCGAGCGGCTACGGCCGGTGACGCTCGAGCTCGGCGGCAAGGACCCGATGCTCGTCTTCACGGACGCCGACCTCGACCGCGCGATCGCCGGCGCGCTCTGGGGCTCGTTCTCGAACTGCGGTCAGGTCTGCTCGGCCGTCGAGCGGATCTACGTCGAGCAGCCGCTGCACGAGGCGTTCGTCGAGGAGCTCGTGCGTCGGACGCGTGAGCTGCGGCTCGGGCGCGGCGACGAGCTGGAGACGGAGCTCGGCCCGCTGGTGGCGGAGGACCGGAGAGCGCACGTCGAGGAGCTGGTCTCCGATGCGGTCGGGCGCGGCGCGGAGCTGCGCACCGGCGGGCGGCGGGCCGACGTGGGCCTGCCGGGCTGGTTCTACGAGCCGACCGTGCTGACCGGCGTGGAGCAGGAGGCTCGCGTCGAGCAGGAGGAGATCTTCGGTCCGGTGGTGACGGTCAATCCCTTCCGCGACGAGGACGAGGCCGTGCGCAAGGCCAACGGCTCGAGCTTCGGTCTCGGCGCGAGCATCTGGACGCGCGACCTCGAGCGGGCGCGGCGTCTGGCGCCACGACTCGACGCCGGCTCGGTCTGGACGAACGACGTCTCCTACTCCTACGGCACCGGCCAGGCCTCCTGGGGCGGCACGAAGGAGTCCGGCTTCGGGCGCACGCACTCCAAGCACGGCCTGTACGAGCTCTCGCGCGTGAAGTTCGCCGACCTGGACAGCGGCCGCGTGCCCGTTCCTTGGTGGTACCCGTACGACGACGGCATCCTGGACGGCCTCGCCGGCGTGCTCGAGCTGCTCTACGGCGAGGGCTTCGCGCGCAAGCTCGGCAAAGCCTGGCAGCACCGGCGCGGGCTCGTCCGGCTCGGGCGGCGGTACCTTTCCGGGTCGTGAGCGAGCTCTCGCACGTGGACGAGGCCGGGGAGGTCCGGATGGTGGACGTCGGCGGCAAGCCGGTCTCGCGCCGGCGCGCGGTGGCGCGGGCGGTAGTGCGAGTCGCGCCGGAGACCGTGAGCCAGCTCGCTTCCCTGCCGAAGGGCGACGCGTTCGTCACCGCCAAGCTGGCGGGCATCCAGGCCGCGAAGCGGACGAGCGAGCTGATCCCGCTCTGCCACCCGCTGCCGCTGACCCACGTCGGCGTCGAGATCGAGCTCGGCAAGGCGGAAGTCGAGATCGTCGCCTCGGCCGAGACGACCGCGCAGACCGGCGTCGAGATGGAGGCGCTCGTCGCCGCCTCGGTCGCCGCGCTGACGATCTACGACATGGCCAAGGCGATCGACAAGCGGATGGAGATCGGCGAGGTGCGCCTGCTGGAGAAGACGAAGTCGTGAAGGCGGCCGTGCTGACGATCTCGGACGGCGTCGCCGAGGGAACGCGCGAGGACGAGAGCGGCTCGGCGCTCGCCGCGCTGCTGGGCGAGGAGGGCTACGAGGTCGAGCGGCGGGTGGTGCCCGACGACCGCGACGGGATCGCCGAGGCGATCGCCGAGCTGGCCGAGGACTCGGCCGTCGTGCTCACCACTGGCGGCACGGGCCTCGGCCCGCGCGACGTGACGCCGGAGGCGACCGCCGACGTGCTCGAACGCATGGCGCCCGGGATCGCCGAGGCGCTGCGCGCGGACTCGCTGGCCAAGACGCCGCACGCCCTGCTCTCGCGCGGCCTGGCCGGCGTCCGCGGACGGGCGCTGATCGTGAACCTGCCCGGCTCGCCCGGTGGCTGCCGCGACGGCTTCGAGGTGCTACGGCCGGCGCTGAAGCACGCCCTCGAATTGCTCGCCGGCGAGCCGACGGCTCACAGGCAGACCTGAGGCGGCGCTTGCGACGCCGCTCTCAGGACGCGCGCGCCTCGCGCGTGCGTCCGTCTGCAACGACCGGTCGACCCATTACTCGGCAGAATCCGACGTTGTGACCGCTCTGGCGTATCCAGCCCGGTTCTACTCGCTCGTCAAGTTCGAGCACACGATCTTCGCGCTCCCGTTCGCGTACGTCGGCGCGTTCCTGGCGGTCGACGGCGTGCCGAGCGCGCACGACCTGGTCTGGATCACGGTCGCGATGGTCGGTGCCCGCTCGCTGGCGATGGGTCTGAACCGCCTGATCGACGCCAGCCTGGACGCACGCAACCCGCGCACCGCCGGCCGTGAGCTGCCGTCGGGCCTGCTTTCGCCGGCCGCCGTGGTCGCCTTCTGCACGGCTTCGCTCGCGGTGTTCCTCGCGGCCGTCTTCCAGCTCGACCCGCTGGTGCACTGGCTCTGGCCGATCCCCGTCGCGGGCTTCGTGATCTACCCGTACCTGAAGCGCTGGACCTGGCTCTGCCACCTCTGGCTCGGGGCGGTGGACGGGCTGGCGCCGGTCGGAGCGTGGGCGGCGATCACCGGGACGATCCCCTGGGAGGCCTGGGCGCTCGGAGGCGCGGTCGCACTCTGGGTGGCCGGCTTCGACTGCTTTTACGCGCTGCTCGACCTCGAGATCGATCGCGAGCAGGGGCTGCAGTCGATCGCGACTCGCTTCGGCGAGCGCGGCGCTTTTTGGGGCGCGCGCCTGCTCCACCTCGGCACGGTCGCATTGCTGGTCGCCGCCGGCCTGGGCCTGGACGTTGGCGTCCTCTACTGGCTCGGCGTGGCGGTCGTCGCCGGCCTGCTCGCCTACGAGCACTCGCTCGTGCGCCCCGGCGACCTGCGGAGGCTCGACACCGCCTTCTTCACGATGAACGGCGTGATCTCGGTCGCGTTCTTCGTCTTCGTGCTGCTGGACGTCCTGTGATCCGCGCCGCCGGGCTCGAGAAGGACTACGGCGAGAAGCGCGTGCTGCGCGGGCTCGACTTCGAGCTCGAGCGCGGCGGCTTCTTAGTCGTCACCGGCCCGAACGGCGCGGGGAAGACCACGTTGCTCCGTCTCTGTGCAGGCCTGGCGGTGCCGACCGGTGGCACGCTCGAGGTCGAGCCGGAGCGTGGCGCGATCGGGTTCCTCGGCCACGAGCCGCTCGTGTACCGCGAGCTGACTGCGCTCGAGAACCTCGACCTGTACGGGCGGCTCTACCGCGTGCCCGAGCGGCGCGAGCGGATCGGCATGCTGCTCGAGCGCTTCGGCCTCTGGGAGTCTCGCCGCGAGCGCGCGGCCAGGCTCTCACGCGGGCAGCTGCAGCGCCTCGCGCTCTGCCGCTCGCTGCTACACCGGCCCGAGCTGCTGATCCTGGACGAGCCGTTCAGCGGCCTCGACGAAGCGGGTTCGGAGCTGCTCGACCGCGAGCTCGCCGGGATGCGGGAGCGGCGGACGATCCTCGTCGCCACGCACGACCCCGAGCGGGTCGCGCCGCTGGCGAGCGGGAGCCTGGCGCTTGCGTAACTACTTCGCCGACACCGCGACGCTGGCCCGCAAGGACCTGCGGCTGGAGCTGCGCGCCCGCGACACGCTGCCGGCGATGCTGCTGTTCGTCGTCTCGATCCTGGTCGTCTTCCACTTCGCGCTGCCAACGGGGTCATCGCGACTCGCCGAGCTCGGGCTGCTCTGGGTCGCGATCGTCTTCACGGCGTTGCTCGGCCTGGGCCGTGCGTTCGTCGCGGAGCGTGAGCAGGGCCTGCTCGACGGGCTCGTGCTCGCGCCGGTCGACCGCAGCGCCATCTGGCTGGCGAAGGGGATCGCCACGCTCGCCTTCCTGCTTGCGGCCGAGGTGGTGGCGCTGCCGGCCTTTGCGCTCTTCTTCGAGCCGGTGGGCTGGTCGACCGTGGCCGGCGTGCTGCTCGCGGACCTCGGCATCTGCGCCGTCGGCACGCTGCTGGCGGCGATGGCCGCCGCCGGCCGCGCGCGTGAGCTGCTCTTGCCGCTGCTCTTCCTGCCGCTCGCGCTCCCGATCGTGATCGGCGGCGTCGGCGCGAGCGTCGCCGAGGGCTCGGGCCGCTACCTGGGCTTCCTCGCGCTCTACGACGCGATCTTCGCGCTGCTCGCCTGGGCGTCGTTCGAGTACGTCGTCACGGAGTGACGGGCACCGGCGCGCCGCGCCGGGCGAGGCGGCGCTGCTCGCGCTCGTCTGGCCACATCGCGATCAGCGAGCCGAGCAGGAAGACGAAGCCCGCCAGCCAGATCAGGTCGACCAGCGGGTTGACGAGCGCCTTCACGACCACCGAGCCGTCGTCGTTGAACTGGTCGCCGATCAGGAACAGGTCCTGCGCGCGTAGCCAGTCGGTGCGGATGCCGACCTCGTTCGAGACCTGGCCCTCGACCGGATAGTCGTTCTTGCCGGCGAGGTAGGTGCCGAGGCTCCGGCCGCCGCGTGAGACGGCGAGGCGCGCGCGGATCTCGGTGCGGTTCGGCTCGTTGCGGACGACCGAGCCGAGGTAGCGTAGGTCGTAGCCGCCGATCCGCATCGTCTGGCCGGGCTCCAGCTTCTGCACCTTGGTCGAGCCGTACGCGCCACCGGCCACGCCGAGCGCGAGCAAGATGATCGCCGCGTGGACGATGTAGCCGCCGTAGCGCCGCCGGTTGCGGCCGACGAGCGACGAGAACGCGGCGGGCCAGCTCGAGCGGTCGAGCGACTTGCGCGCGCGGGTGCCGCGGATGAACTCGAGCGCGATCGCCGCGAGCACGAACGCGCAGAAGGTGTAGGCGGCGAGGCCGGCCGGGCTCGAGCCCGCGCCGAGCGCGACCAGCGCCACCCCGCAGGCGAGCGCGACCACCGCGGGCCCGATCAGGCTCGCGCCGAGCGCGCGTAACGAGGTGCGCCGCCAGGCGACGAGCGGGCCGATCCCCATCAGGAGCAGCAGCGGCAGCCCGAGGACGCGCAGGAAGAAGTCGAAGTACGGTGGGCCGACGGTGATCTTCTCCCCGCGCACGAGCTCCGAGAGCAACGGGAAGGCGACGCCCCAGAGCACGGTCAGCGTCAGCGCGACGAGCAGCAGGTTGTTGTAGAGGAAGGCCGCCTCGCGCGAGGCCAGCGACTCCAGCCGCGTGTTCGTCCGCAGTAACGGCAGCCGCCAGAAGATCAGCGCCGTCGCGAAGGCGGCGACCACGGCGATGAAGCCGAGCAGCCAGGGCCCGATCGAGGACTGCGTGAAGCTGTGGATCGAGCTGATCACGCCGCTGCGAGTGAGGAACGTCCCGAACAGCGAGAGGCAGAAGGCGAGCGAGACGAGTACCGCGTTCCACACGCGAAGCATGTTCTTCTTCTCCTGCACCATCACCGAGTGCAGAAAGGCCGTTGAGGCGAGCCACGGCATCAGGGCGGCGTTCTCGACCGGGTCCCACGCGTAGTAGCCGCCCCAGCCGACCTCCTCGTAGGCCCACTTCGCGCCGAGCAGGATCCCGATCCCGAGCGCGGTCCAGGCCAGCAGCGTCCAGCGTCGGGTGGCCACGATCCAGCGCTCGTCGAACCTGCCGGCGAGCAGCGCGCCGGCGGCGAAGGCGAACGGGATCGTCAGGCCGACGTAGCCGAGGTAGAGGAGCGGGGGGTGGATCATCATGTACGGGTTCTGCAGGCTCGGGTTGAGCCCGGCCCCGTCGAGCGGCGCGGCCTGCACCTCGAACGGGCTCGAGACGAAGACCAGCAGGAACGCGAAGAAGGTCGCCACTCCCCCGAGCACCGCCACCGCCGCGGGTAGCAGTCGCCGGATCAGCTCGCGGTTGAGCGTGACGGCGAGTGAGCCGAGCGCGGTGAGGACGAACAGCCAGAGCAGCAGCGAGCCTTCCTGGCCGCCCCAGAAGCCGGTCCACGAGTACGGGAACGGCAGCTTTCGCGACGAGTGGTCGGCGACGTAGGTGAAGGTGAAGTCGCGGACGTGGAACGCGTGCAGGAGGACGAAGGCGGCCACGGCGGTCGCGGCGAATGCGCCGACGAGCGCGTTGCGGGCCGACTCGTGCAGCCGCCGCCGGCCGTCGTAGGCGGCGAGACCCCCTGCAACCGCGGCGTAGAGGGCGAGCCCGAAGGCGACGATGAGGGCGGCGCGCCCGAGGTCGGCCACGCGGCGAGTCTAGCTGCCGTCAGTCCGCGTTCTGCGATGATTCCGGCGGTTCCCGGTGCCCGCCCGCCTCCGCGACATCCCGCTGCCCGCGCTCGCCTGGAGCGCCGTCGGCGTGCTCGGGACAGCGGTCGCGCTGATCTTTTTCTACGCTCCGCTCGACGCCGACCAGGGGCTCGTCCAGAAGATCTTCTACATCCACGTGCCGATCGCCCTGACCGCGTACGCGTGCTTCGTCTGGGGCGCGTGGAAGGCGCTGACCCACCTGCGGACGCGGGCTCCCGGAGCGGACCTGGAGAGTTACGCGGCGATCCACCAAGGCGTGATCTTCGGGGCGCTGACGCTCGTCACCGGCTCGATCTGGGCGCGCGCCTCGTGGGGGATCTGGTGGACCTGGAGCTCGAACCAGCTCGTGACCTTCCTGGTCCTGTTCCTCTTCTACTCGGCCTACTTCATGCTTCGCTACTCGGTCGAGCCGGGGCCGGCGCGGGCCAACATGTGCGCGGTCTACGCGCTCTTCGGGGTCGTGTTGATCCCGGTCTCGTGGCTCTCGATTCGGCTGGCGAACGACTTCATCCATCCGACCGTCTTCACCCGCGACGGGCCGCAGATGTCCGGCTCGATGTTCTTCACCTTCTGCGTCTCGTGGGCGGGGCTGCTGCTGCTCGCCGCGACGATGTACCGGGTCGAGCTCGCGGGCAAGCGGCTGGACGCACGGCTGCGCGAGCTGCGGGAACTACTGGCGTGAGCGCTTCGGAGAAGTACGTCGCGGCCGCCTACCTGGTCGTGTTCCTCGGGGTGCTCGCGTGGGTGGCGATCATCGCCGCAAAGCTGGCTCGGCTCCAGCGCGAGGTCGCGGAGCTCGTCGAGCTGGCGCGACGCCGTCGCGATGCTGCTTAGGGTCGGCTCGCGTGGCTCGCGTCTCGCCCTGACGCAGGCCGAGCTGGCCTCGGAGCGCCTGCGGCGGCCGGGAGTTGAGATCGCCCTGGTGCCGATCACGACCGCGGGCGACCGCGACCGGACGAAGCCGTTCGGGGAAATCGGCTCGCGTGGGGTCTTCGTCAAGGAGCTCGAGGAGGCGCTGCTTGGGGGGCGCATCGACGTCGCCGTGCACTCGGCGAAGGACATGACCTCCTCCGATGCGGAGGGGCTGACGGTCGGTGCGTACCTGGAGCGGGAGGATCCGCGGGATGCCTTGTGCGGCGCCGGCGAGCTGCGGCCCGGGATGCGGGTCGGAACGGCTTCGGTGCGGCGGCGCGCGCAGCTGCTCGCGCTCGAGCCGTCGCTCTCGATCGAGCCCTTGCGGGGAAACATCGACACGAGGCTCCGCAAGCGAGGCGAGCGCGGACTCGACGCGGTCGTGCTGGCGGCCTGTGGGCTCGACCGGCTCGGCCTCGACGGCGAGATCGGACGACGCTTCGAGCCTGAGGAGGTGCTCCCGGAGGCCGGGCAGGGGGCGCTCGCATTGCAGGTCCGTGCCGGGGAGGAGGAGCTGGTGGTCGACGCGGACCACGAGGAGACGCGCCGGCGGGTCGAGGCCGAGCGCATCCTCGTGTTCGCGATCGGCGGCGGCTGCCTGGCGCCGGTCGCCGCGCATCACGACGGCAGCGTCCTGACCGGGATGATCGCGGCCGAGGACGGCTCCTGGCTCGAGCTTCGGCAGGGCGACGACCCGGGTCAACTGGCGGCTGAGCTGGCCTCTCTCGCCCAGAAATGACACTTCCGGCACACCCCGGCCACAGTCGCGCGCGCCTTTGCCAGCTACGGTGAGTTGCCCCCGGGTGGGTGGGGGTTAGGGATGGGGCCCGCCCCGAAGCCCCTGCGCGTCATCGTCACGCGGGCGCAAGGACAGATCGAACCGCTGGCTCGCCGGATCGAGCAACTCGGGCTCGAGGTCGTGCGCTGCCCGTTGATCGAGCTGCAGCCAATCGGGCCCGCTCAGCTCGACGTGGAGGGCTACGACTGGGTCGTGGTGACGAGCCCGTTCGCCGCGCGGGAGCTGCTCCGCCGGGCCTCTGACGCGCTGTCCAACGTCGCGGCGATCGGCCCGGGCACCGCGGCCGCCCTCGCCGACGGTGGTGTCGAGCCTGCCCTCGTCCCGACCGTCTCGACCCAGGAAGGGCTGCTGGCCGAGCTGCCACACCCGGCCGGCCGCGTGCTCTTCGCCGGCGCGGAGCGAGCGCGGCCGCTGCTCGCGGAGCAGCTCGACGCCGACGTCGTCCCGCTGTACCGCACGACCGCGCTCAGGCCGGACCCGCCACCGGAAGGAGATCTCGTCGTGCTCGCCTCCGCCTCGGCCGCCGAGGCCCTCGGTGCGCTCGGGCTCGAGCTACCAGCCGTCTCGATCGGGCCCGAGACGACCCGCGCCGCCGAAGCGGCCGACGTGAACGTCGTTGAAGAGGCCAGTCCGCACGACCTCGACGGGCTCGTCGACGCAGTCGCGCGAGCGGCGCACGCGAGGCGGACGCCTTAGGCTCCCGACCCATGGTGATCACGTTCCTGTCCGACTTCGGCCTTCAGGACGACTTCGTCGGCACCTGTCACGGGGTGATGAAGCAGATCGCGCCGGACGCGGAGATCATCGACATCACGCACGGGATCCCGCCGCAGCAGGTGCTTCAGGGCTCGCTCGTGCTGTGCAACACGCTCCCGTACATGCCCGTCGGCGTGCACCTCGCTGTCGTCGACCCTGGTGTCGGCGGCCACCGCCGTCCGCTTGTGCTGCTCACTGGCGACGACCGGCTGCTGGTCGGGCCCGACAACGGCCTATTGCTGCCAGCGGCCGACACGCTCGGCGGCGTCCAGGAGGCGCATGAGCTCGCCAACCCGGAGTTCGCGCTCGACTCGGTCTCGCGGACGTTCCACGGCCGCGATCTCTTCTCGCCGGCGGCGGCGCACCTCGCCCGCGGCGTCTCGCTCACCGAGCTGGGGCCTCCGATCGACCCCCAGGCGCTGGTCCGGCTCGACCTGCCGGCGCCCGAGGTCGGCCAGAACCGCATCCGCGCGATCGTGCTCTACGTCGACCACTTCGGGAACATGCAGCTGAACCTCAAGCGCCGGCACCTCGAGGACGCGGGCGTGCTTCCCGGAGTGACCGTCGAGCTCGAGCTGGCCCTCGAGCGCTACTACGCGACCGCAGCGCGCACCTTCGCCGACGCGCGTACGGGCGACATCATCCTCTACGAGGACTCGTACGGGAACATCGCGATCGCGATCAGTGGCGGCAGCGCGGCGGCACTGTTCGGCGCGGGAGCGAACGAGGAAGTCCGCATCCACCTGCGCACGCCGTGAAGTTGGCCGAGCTGGAGCGGACGCTCGGCAGGAAGCTTGCGCGGGTGACGACGAGCGCCGTCGTCGCGCGTCCTCGCCTCTGGCGCTTCTTTCGCTGGTCGACTCGTGCCCAGTTCGACCGGCTCGCGCCGACCTGGGACTCGATGCGGCGCCCCGAAGCCTTCGCCGCGCTGGAGCGCGCGCTCGCGGCCTTGCCCGCGTCGCCGAGCCGCGTGCTCGACCTCGGCACCGGGACTGGCCTCGCTGCTTTCATCGCCGCTCGACGTTTCCCCGAGGCCGAGGTGGTCGGCGCCGACCTCGCCCCCGGCATGGTCGAACAGGCTCGTCGGAATACGCCGCCCGAGCTGGCCAGGCGAGTGCGCTTCGAACAGGCGGACGCGGCGCGGCTTCCATTTGAGGACGGCGCCTTCGACCTCGCCCTGCTCGCCAACATGATCCCGTTCTTCGATGAGCTCGCCCGCGTTGTCGCTCCCGGCGGGCACCTGGCCCTGTCGTTCTCAGCCGGGCCCGAGACGCCGATCTGGGTGCCGCCCGAGCGGTTGCGCCGAGAGCTGGGCGCGAAGGGATTCGCGGAGTTTGCGGACTTCGAGGCCGAGGGCGGGACCGCGCTCCTTGCCCGCAAGGGCAATCGCCTCTAGTGTCCGGCGTCACAAGGGCGTTCGCGGCACGGTTGCACCGGCCCGGACGTCCTTCTTTCGTCCTGGCCCTGGCTAGACTAGGCGGCCGCGGCGAGGTAGCTCAGTTGGTAGAGCACACGGCTGAAAACCGTGGTGTCGCCGGTTCGATCCCGGCCCTCGCCATCAGCCTCTCGCCCGCACGGTCGCCAGGCGCTCGAGCAGGCCCTCGACGAGCTGGTTCTTGAGCAGCACCTCGTCGGCTCCGGCATCGCGGACGGCGCTGTGGAGCGCCGGCGCCTCGTCGCCGGTCAGTGCGATCAGACAGAGGCTCGGGTGGTCGCGGCGCAGGCGAGCCGCCGCGCTGACGCCGTCGAGCAGCGGCATGTGCAGGTCGAGCACGACCGCGTCCGGGTCGAGCTGGTCGGCGAGCTCGATCGCCTCCAGGCCGTTGGCGGCCGCCCCGATCACGCTCAGCTCCGGCTGCTGGTCGATCAGCTCGTGCAGGGAATGGAGAAAGCCGGCGTCGTCGTCCGCGATCAGGACGCGGATGCTCGATTCCTCCGGGGGGACGTGATTCATGACAGGCAACGCTAGCCTTGCCGCGGTGATTGCTCAAGAAACGCAGCCCGTGGCGGTGATCGGGGCGGGCCTCGACCTCGGCGCCGGCCGCCGCGGGGTCGACATGGGCCCGTCGGCGATTCGCTACGCGGGGCTCGACGAGCGCATCGCGGCGCTGGGCCGCCGCTGCGAGGACTGGGGCGATGTCGAGACGGCCGTGGCGGAGGCGACGGAGGTCGGCGACGAGCGGATGCGTTACCTGCCCCAGATCAAGGCGACGTGCGAGCGGATCGCCGCGCTCGTCGCGAAGGCCGCCGGCGAGGGCTACCTGCCCCTGGTGCTCGGCGGCGACCACTCGGTCGCGCTCGGCACGCTCGGCGGGATGGCCCGCGCGCGCGGGCCGGGCGGGGTGCTCTGGCTCGACGCGCACGGGGATCTGAATCGACCCGAGACCTCGCCGAGCGGGAACGTCCACGGCATGCCGCTCGCGGCGGCGCTGGGCCTTGCCGGGCCGGAGTTCGAAAGCGATGAGTATCGACTCCCGGCTGTCGAAGCGCGGCGCATCGCCCTAGTCGGGGTTCGCTCGCTCGATCCCGGGGAGCGGGCGCTGCTGGCGGAGCTCCACGCCCGCGTGTTCACGATGAGCGACCTCGATCGGATGGGCGTCGAGACCGCGATGCGCGAGGCACTCGAGCACGTCTCAGGCGACGGCTTCGTGCACCTCAGCCTCGACCTGGACGTGCTCGATCCCGAGGTCGCGCCCGGCGTCGGCACGCCCGTGCGCGGCGGGCTCTCGTACCGCGAGGCTCACCTGGCGATGGAGCTGATCGCCGAGGCGGGGGTGGTCGGCTCGCTGGAGGTCGTCGAGGTGAATCCGATCCTCGACCGCGAGAACCAGACCGCGAAGCTCGCCGTGGAGCTCGTCGCAAGCGCCCTCGGGGCGCGCATTCTGTAACACGCGCGAGAACCCTTGCCCCCGGGGTCCCCCTCGTGTTCCCCCTGCGTTCAGCGTAGCGGCGAGCGATTCACGCGTGTGAAACCGGACTGTGACGGAGCAGGAACTTCTCGACCAAGTCGGCAGTCGGCTCGAACGCGTCCCAGTAGACGATGTGGCCGCCGGACACGGCGACGAGCTCCAGGCCGTCGCCCAGCGCAGCGGGGTACTCCTCTAGCTGGTCCTGGCGCACGAGGCCGAACTGCTCGGCATGCACGAGCAGCGTCGGGATGCCCGCCAGCGCGGTGGGCGGCGGTGGCTCTCGGCACAGCTCGCTGTACATGGTCGCGACGGCCGCGCGCGCATAACGCCAGCGTAGAAGCCCGTCGGCCGATTCCGTCAGATGCTCGAGAGCCTCCTCCTCGAGCGCGGCCCGGGGGGTCGCCGACTCGCTCGTCAATCGCGCCTCGATTGCCTCGTCGGCGGACGAGAACGCCCGGTCGCGCGCGGCATCCTGGGCGAAGTCGAAGCCGACGTGGGGCAGGATCTGAAGCGCGGGGTCGAGCAGTACTGCGCAGACCACCAGGTCCGGGCGGCGGGCGGCGAGCTCGAGCACGAGCCGGCCGCCGAAGCTGTGTCCGACCCACATCACCGGCCCTTCGGCTTCGAACGTCTCCAGCACGTCATCGAGGTGCGTCTCCAGGTTCCACGGCGGCTCCCAGTCCGAGTGTCCGTGACCGCGCAGGTCTGGTGCGAGCACGCGGAATCGCGCCGCCAGCCGCTCCTCGGCCAGCCTGCGGTAGCGCCGCCCGTGCGCGGAGACGCCGTGCACGCAGACGACCGCCGGGGCCTCGGCGGCTCCCCATTCGTGCACGTGCAGGCGCATTCCGGGACACTAACCGGCGGTGCTCGGCGTGCTCTACGACATCCACGGCAACCTGCCCGCGCTCGAACGGGTGCTTGTGGAAGCCGAAGCGGAGGGAGTCGACCGCTGGCTGCTGGGCGGCGATTACGGCACGCCGAGCCCGTGGCCGCTGGAGACGCTCGAGCGGTTGCAGCGACTGCCCGATGCGACCTGGATCCGCGGCAACGGCGAGCGCTGGCTCCGCGAGCCGCCGCTCGACCGGCCGGAGGTGATGGCGTCGTACGAGCTGTTCACGGGCGGACTTCCGGACGAGGTCGTCGACTGGCTCTACGGCCTGCCGACCGAGGCCAAGCTCGACGGCGTGCTCTTCGTCCATGGCTCGCCGCTCTCGGATGTCGAGAGCTTTGCGCCGCAACCCGAGCCGGACGAGGAGCGAATGCTCGCAGGTGTGCGCGACCGGGTCGTCGCCTTCGGTCACAGCCACCAGCAGTTCCGGCGGCCAGGGCCCGACGGTACCGAGCTCGTCAATTCGGGCAGCGTCGGCATGCCGCTCGACGGCGACGCGCGCGCCGCCTGGGCGACCTTCGACGGCGACTTCACCTTCCACCGCACCGAGTACGACACCGAGCGCGCCCGCGAGGCCTATCTCGGGATGGGCGGCGACTTCGGCGAGATGGTCGCCCGCCGGATCGAGCGCGGCTCCGACTAGCTATCGCTCCAACGCTGCATCGAGCAAGATCTCGACCCCGCCGAGCGCGTTCGAGACCGGGCACCCATCCTTCGCCTGGTCCGCGGCGGTCCTGAACTCGTCCTCGCCAATCCCGTCGACCTCCCCGCGGATGGTCAGTTGCACGGCCGTGATTCGGAAGCCCGCGTCGGTCTGGTCGAGCGTGCAAACGGCGTCGGTCTCGAGCTTCGTGGGCGGGTGGCCGTCCTGCGCGAGCGCATTGGCGAGCGCCATCGAGACGCACGTCGCATGCGCCGCGGCGATCAGCTCCTCCGGGCTCGTCTTGCCGCCCGGCTCCTCGAAGCGCGACGCGAACGTCACTTCCTGTCCGGTGATCGCGCCGCTGTCGAGGTCGAACCTCCCCGACCCGCCGCGCAGGTCGCCTTCCCAGGTCGCATGCGCCTTCCGCTCGATCGCCATCCCGCCCTCCTTGTCGTCTGGTTGTCGCCCGAGGCTACCGAGCGTGAAGCGACGGTCGCGTCAGTGGACGCGGACGACGCGCGGCGACGTCCAGAACGCCTCTCCACCTGGCGCGTTCTCTGCTGCGACGTACAGGCGGATGAGGTGGCGTCCGTTCGCGACCGGGACCCGCACCGGTCGCGCGTGCAACGGGCCGAGGACCAGGCGCCACAGGTTGTGCCACTGGCCGGCGCGCCGTTCCTGCAGGAACCCAATCCGCCCCGCCAGCTTGGCCGAGGCGGTGACTCGGAACCAGACCGGGTGGCGGTCGCTCAGCAGCCTTAGCGTCACCCTGCGGCGGCTGCCCTCGGCCGGCTGGGCGAGGGAGCGGTCGAACGCGGCTCCTGCTGCTGCCGGCCCGTCGCAGAGGCCGGCCTCTCGCGTCCAGAGGAAGACACAGGCGGCACGCTTGGCGTCCGGGTCGGCGCGGTTACCGGGGAAGGTGGCCCAGCCCCACGACCAGACCGAGGCGAGGGAGAGCTCACCCGCGACCTGGCGGGTCGCCAAGGTCTCCCGCTTGACGACCTGGAACCACGGCGCTGCAGCGAGCCCCATCCGGCCTCCGCGCCCGGGCTGGAAGCCGAGGGCGATGCCGACCCGGCCGCTCGGGACGCCGATCGTGGTCAGGTTGCGCACGGCGCGTCGGAGCTCGAAGCGCATGTAGACGCTCGCGCCGCCCGGGCCGAACGCGTGCAGCCACGGGGCCGGGAGGTACAGCTCGCGAACGATCGTGGCGCTCGCCGCGACCGCCCGCCACCAGCGCGCGGCTGCGCCGGCGGTCGCGCCTGCCTGGGAGATGAAGAGCTGCGGCTGGGCGCCGCTTGCCGCCAGCCCTTGCACCAGCGCGAGCACATTGGCCCGGTACCTCGCGTTGCGCGGTCGCCAGGGCGTCGGGCGCTGGGCGCCGAAGAGCTCGTTCAGGCCGATCACGGGCGTCGAGCAGCCGGTGACGCGCACCGCGTCCGCGAGCAGCCTTGCCGTCGCAGCGGGAATCGTGCGCGGGTCGGCAGGCCTGGCAGGCGTGCCGACGGCGCGCTTTAGGGACATGGCCCAGAAGGCGACCTGCGCGCCGCGCGCGCGGGCCTCGTCGGCGGGCGCGTCGTGCGCGAGGGCCACCGCCAGGCTCGGACGGAAGAAGAGCTGCCGGAAGGGCACCCATTTGTCCCCGTAGTCGATCCAGGCGGGCCTCGCCGTGGGACTACACGGCGGCGCTGCCGAACGAGCCACGGGTGCCACGCCGACCGATCCGGCCAGCGCGAATGTGATCCCGGCGGCAACTGCGAGACGGATGGCGGCGATCCTGCTCAGCTTCTCGACCCCGGAGCACCAGGGTAGCGCAGCGCTTCTTCAGTCTTCGGCCTCCTCGCCGGATCCGGAGGGCCGGTAGTACTTCTTGCCCTTCAGCGGCTCGGGCAGGTGATCGATCTCGAAGCCGCGCGGGTCCTCGTGCGGGTAGACGTAGCCCTCGCCGCGACCGAGCTTCCGCGCGCCGCGATAGTGCGTGTCGCGCAGCGCGTCCGGCGGCCGGGTCTGCCCGAGCTCGCGCACATCTGCGGTTGCCTCCTTGAGCGCCACGTAGGACGCGTTCGACTTCGGTGCTCGCGCGAGGTAGATCGCCGCCTGGGACAGGTTCAGCCGCGCCTCCGGCAGGCCGACGTGTTCGACCGCCTGCGCCGCAGCGACCGCGACCAGCAGCGCGCGTGGGTCGGCGTTGCCGATGTCCTCGGAGGCGAGCACGATCATCCGCCGGGCGATGAAGCGCGCGTCCTCGCCACCCTCGAGCATGGCGGCCAGGTAGTAGACGGCGGCGTCCGGATCGGAGCCGCGCATCGACTTGATGAAGGCCGAGATGAAGTCGTAGTGCGCGTCCCCGCCCTTGTCGTAGACGAGCGGGCGCTTGCGGGCGGCGTCCTCGACGTGCTGCTCGTTGACCGCGACCTCCTCGGCCCGGGCGGTCTGGGCGGCGAGCTCGAGGATGTTCAGCGCGTTGCGGGCGTCGCCGCCGGCCCGCCGGGCGACGAGTGCCGTGACGTCTTCCGAGACCTCGGTCTCGAGCGCGCCGGCGCCGCGCACGACGATCGTGCGCAGATTCTCCTCGCCCAGCGGCTGCAGCTCGTAGATCTGACAGCGCGAGAGCAGGGCCGAGTTGACCTCGAAGTAAGGGTTCTCGGTCGTCGCCCCGATCAGCGTCACGAGCCCCTCCTCGACGGCGGGCAGGAGCGCGTCCTGCTGGGCCTTGTTGAAGCGGTGGATCTCGTCCAGGAAGAGGATCGTCCGCTGCCCGGAGCCGCCGAGCCGCTCGCGCGCCCGCACCAGCACCTCGCGCACGTCCTTGACGGTCGCCGAGACGGCGGAGAGCTCCTCGAAGGCAGCGCCGGTGGTCTCGGCGACGATCCGGGCGAGCGTCGTCTTGCCGGTTCCGGGCGGGCCGTAGAGGATCGCCGAGCCGACGCGGTCCTCCGCGATCGCGAGCCGCAGGGCCGAGCGCTCGCCGAGCACCTGCTCCTGGCCGACGAACTCGTCGAGCGAGCGCGGCCGCAATCGGAGTGCCAGCGGCGCGACTTCCTGCATGCGCTCGCGTGCCGCGTCGGCGAAAAGGTCGCTCATGCGGGAAGTATGCTCCGCGCCGTGGGGACGACCATCGAACCGCTGGTCCGTCGATTGAACGTGGTCTACCTCTACGTCTCCGAGATGGACCGGTCACTCCGTTTCTATCGCGACCTGCTGGGCGTGCCGCTCGAGGGCGACGGCGACTGGCAGGAGACTTCGCTAGGCGGCACGCGGTTCGCGCTGCACCGGGCGCACGAAGGGGTAGGACCGCTCTCGTCGGGCA
The DNA here is from genome assembly GCA_963763475.1 of uncultured Actinomycetes bacterium. Lineage (GTDB taxonomy): Bacteria > Actinomycetota > Thermoleophilia > Gaiellales > Gaiellaceae > AC-32. The sequence continues at coordinate 203,282 of CAVXOR010000001.1, forward strand.
CCGTCCACGTCGACTTCGAGGTAGCTGACCTCGACCGTGCGGCGGAGCGGCTGCAGGCGGCCGGCGTCGAGGTGGAGGAGACGATGCGCGACGAGTGGGGCGCTGCGGCCAGGTTCACGGATCCCGACGGCTATCAGATCTACCTCTTCGAGTCGCCCACGTCGTGACGGTCGAGAACTTCACCGAGCCGGAAGAGTGACGCTCCGAGACGAGGTCACCGAGCTCCTGCAGGAGCTGATCCGCCTCGACACGGTCAACCCGCCCGGCAACGAGACCCAGGCCGCGGAGCTGCTGCGCGACTACCTGGCCGGGCACGGCGTCGAGAGCGAGCTCTACGCCAGGACGCCGGAGCGCGCGAACCTGGTCGCGCGCCTGCCGGGCAAGAGCGGCGGCCAGAGCCTGCTGCTGCTCTCGCACACCGACACCGTGGTCGCGCACGCCGGCGAATGGGAAGTCGACCCGTGGTCGGGCGAGGTGCGCGGCAGCGAGGTCTGGGGCCGCGGCGCGCTCGACATGAAGGGCCAGGTCGCTGCGGAGGCGGTCGCAATCGCCTCGCTCGCGCGTGAAGGCTTCGAGCCCGCCGGCGACCTGGTCTTCGCGGCTTGCGCCGACGAGGAGGTCGGCGACGGCTTCGGGCTGGCGTGGCTTTGCGAGCACCATCCGGAGGCAGTGCGCACCGACTACGCACTGAACGAGGGCTCGGGCGAGCGGATGGAGCTCTTCGGCCGGCCCTTCTACCTCTGCTCGAGCGCCGAGAAGATGAGCTCGCCCTTCCGCCTGCTCGTGCACGGCCGCGCCGGCCACGCCTCCGTGCCGGGGATCGCGGACAACGCCCTCGTGAAGGCAGCGCCGCTGATCGAGCGGCTCGCGGCGTACCGGCCGGAGCTGCGGCTTGGCCCGGAGACGAGCGCGATGATCCAGGCCGTCGCCGGCCAGGAGCTCGAGCCCGCCGAGGCGCTCGAGCTCGCGCGCGCGACCGACGAGGCGGCCGCCGAGCTGTTCGCGCCGCTGCTCTCGCTGACGCTCTCGCCGACGATGGTCTCTGCCTCCGACACGCGCAACGTGATCCCGCACGTCTGCGAGGTGGTCGTCGACTGCCGCCTGCTGCCCGGGCAGACGCAGGACGAGGTCGAGCCCGTTCTCAGGCAGGTGCTCGGCGAGGGCGAGTACGAGTTCGAGTGGCTGGACGGCCGCGGCGGCACGCGCTCCGAGCTCGGGACGCCGCTCTGGTCGGCAGTCGAGAGCTTCGTGGCGGGCATCGAGCCTGAAGCGACCGTGCTCCCCGTCTGCGTGGCCGGTTTCACGGACAGCCACTGGCTGCGCGAGGCCTTCGGCACGGTGGTCTACGGCTTCTTCCCGACCAGGGCCATGCACCCGCAGCTGGCGTCGCGGCTGATCCACTCGGCCGACGAGCGGATCGAGATCGACGACCTCGAGCTGGCGGTGGACTGCTTCCGGCACGCTGCCGTCGAGGTGACGGGCGGCGGCTAGGCTTTCCGCCGATGGCGGACAAGATCCGGCTCGGCGGGATGGCACTCGTGAACGGCGTGCTCGTGCACGGCCCGAGCTCGTGGGCATGTGCGGTGCGCTCCGGGGACGGCGAGCTGAAGGTCGCCGCGGAGTACAAGACGTTTCGCGCGGCCGACGTCAGGAACCCGATCCTGCGCGGCCCCGCGCGGATCGCCGAGGTCTTCGCACTGCTGCCTCAGGTGCGCCGCCGGCTACCGGAGGCAAGGCTGCCCTTCCAGCGGCCGCAGGTGCTCGCGGCGATGGGCGGCACCGCGCTCGTGGTGCGGGCGGTCAAGGAATCGTCGCGCCTGAGCCCGCTGGCGCGCGAGCTCGTCGGCGGGATGCTCTCGCTTGCGCCGGCCGCTTTCGCGCTGCGCGGCGGCGAGCTCGCGGCCTACCACGGCGCCGAGCACATCTCGATCGGCAGCTATGAGCACGGCGAGCAGCGCGCCCGCGAGCACGAGCGTTGTGGCTCGCACCTGCTCGGCCCGCTGGTCGCGAGCTCTGCGATCGGCGCGACCCTGGCCGCCAAGGCGCCGGCGCATCTGCGCGGGCCGGCACGCGCAGCCGCCCAGCTCGGCGCGGTCGCGGCGTCCACGGAGCTCTTCGGCTGGATGACGCGCAACCCGGACAAGCCGCTCTCTCGCGCGCTGGCGTGGCCGGGCCACGAGCTGCAGCACCGGCTCGCCACCGCCGAGCCGACCCCGGAGCAGCTCGAGGTCGCCGAGGCGGCGCTGGCGGCGTGCCTGGAGCTCGAGCATGCAGCAGCGGACCAAAACTAGGCGGCTGCCGCCCGAGATCTTCGACCTCCCCGTCGAGAAGATGCGGGAGGGCTACTACACCGACGCGTACTTCAACCACACGCGCGAGGTGCTGATCCGCGACGGCAGGCACCCGCGTGTGGTGATGCAGGTCTTCCAGAAGCGCCAGGCCTACCTCGGCGGGATCGACGAGGCGATCGCAGTGCTGAAGCTCTGCGCCGATGACTGGGACGACCTGACCATCCACGCGCTCTACGACGGCGAGCCGATCGACCCCTACGAGCCGGTGCTGCGGATCGAGGGCGACTACACCGGCTTCGCGCACCTCGAGACCGTCTACCTGGGCGTGCTCGCGCGGCGGACGCTGATCACCAGCAACGTCGTGCGCGTGCTCGAGGCCGCCAACGGCAAGCCGATCATCTTCATGCCGGCCCGGCACGACCATCACCGTGTGCAGACGGGGGACGGCTACGCGGCCTTCGTCGCCGGCCAGGTGGTCGGGGCGGAGATCGGCGTCACCTCCGAGGCGCAGGCCTCGTGGTGGGGCGGCCGCGGGATCGGCACCGTCCCGCACGCGCTGATCGCCGCGTACGGCGGCAACACCGTGCTCGCGGCGACCAAGTTCGTCGAGAACGTCGATCCCGAGATGAACGTGACCGTGCTCGTCGACTTCGAAAACGATTCGGTGGAGACCGCGCTCGAGGTCGCACGCGCTCTCGGCCCACGGCTCTGGGGCGTCCGCCTCGACACCTCTGGCCAGCTCGTCGACCGCTCGCTCTGGGGCGAGATGGGCGACTTCGACCCGCGTGGGGTGAACGAGCAGCTCGTTCGCAAGGTGCGCGACGCGCTCGACCGCGACGGGTTCGAGCAGGTCAGGATCGTGGTTTCCGGCGGCTTCGACGTCGAGCGGATCCGGGCCTTCGAGGAGCGCGGAGTCCCCGTCGACTCCTACGGCGTCGGCTCGGCGCTGATCCGCGGCGAGAACGACTTCACCGGCGACATCGTGATGACCGACGGCCGTCCCTCCGCGAAGGTCGGCCGCCGCTTCCGCGACAACCCGCGGCTCGCCCTCGTCGAGTAGCGCTCAGGCGCGGGCCGAGGCGGCCAGTCCCGGCCAGTTCTCGATCGGGTCGGTTGAGCGCACGACGTGCATGCCGGCGGCCGCGAACCGCTCGAACGCGGCGTCCGCCTCCTCGGTGTAGTCGACCGCGCCTGGCACGACGACGGGCGAGGTGCAGTCCTCGAGCAGGTAGACCTTCTCCGCGAGCCGCCGCTCGTCGCGGAGGTACGAGGAGAGCAGGTCGTCGATCGTCCAGGCGACGCAGTGGCTCTTCGCCTGGCCGGCGATCAAGACCGCGTCGAAGCTCAACAGCTCCTCGAGCAGCGGCGTGTTCGGCTCTCCGAGCAGCTCGCCGTCGGGTCCGCGTGTCACTTCCGGGCCGAACACCGAATAGTGCTCGGTGAGCGGCGAGTGCCCTTTCTGCTGGAAGTCGGGCTGCGAGCGTCGCACCACCGAATGGAAGAAGATCGCCTCCTCGACTGCGGGCACCAGCGCGTGACCGATGCCGCCCAGCATCGCGTGGTAGGGCCAGATCGTGAGCTTGTACTTGCCCGAGGCCTCGAGCTCGCGCGTGTAGTGCAGGAGATGGCGCTGTGCGTACTCCGGGTCGAGGCCGAGGCTGCGGGCGGCGACCTCGTCGACGCGCCAGCGCCCCGACTCCACGTCGTCGGCGGAGACGAGCGTGTACGGCTGTGGGTGCTCGCCGTCGGCGTCGACGAGCCAGAGCGAGTGGAACACCTGCATCGCCTGATGCGTGTCCAGGGTCGGGACGATCTTCGTGATCGCGTCGAGGTTGCGGTAGATGAACTCGCAGAGGCGCCGGTTGTCGTCCACGGCCCCCGTTCCGGAGCGGCCGCCCACGAAGAGCTCGAACGCCGGGATGCAGAACGTGTTCTGGACGTCGACCGCGACGAGGCAGATCCGGAAAGCATCCTCGACCGCCGGCTGGACCTCGTGCTCCTGCGCCCACTCTTCGGCGTCACGAGCCAGTTCCTCGTACTGGACGCGCCAGATGTCGGCCACCGTCGCCGGGTCGAAGTGAGCGGGCACCGGCAGCACGGCTCCAAGTCTAGTGGCCTCTCCCCGGGCCTCCGCCGGTTGACTCGGGGTCGAAACAAGGGGATAACGAGTACGGGATGGGCGACTGGCTCGTTTTCATTCGCGACGGGATCGCGGCCTGGTTGCCGCTGTTCTTCGCGGTCCTGCTCGTCCTTATGGTCTACATCCTCTGGCGCACGCTGCAGGTGATGCCGCGCGTGAAGGCCGCGAAGACGCTGACCTCCGACTCGAACGTCTCCTGGGACGACGTCGCCGGCCTCGACGAGGCGAAGGGCGAGCTGCGCGAGGTGATCGACTTCCTCAGCGACCCGGCGCGGTTCGGCCGCCTAGGCGCGCGCGTGCCGAAGGGGATCCTGCTCTACGGGCCGCCGGGGACCGGCAAGACGCTCCTCGCCAAGGCGATCGCCAGCGAGGCGGGCGCGCGCTTCTACGCGCAGAGCGCCTCGGCCTTCGTGGAGATGTTCGCCGGCCTCGGTGCCGCGCGGATCCGCAAGCTCTTCGAAGAGGCGCGCAAGAACGCGCCCTCGATCGTCTTCATCGACGAGCTCGACGCGGTCGGTGCGCAGCGGACCGGCCACGGCTTCTCGCGTGAGCAGGACCAGACGCTGAACCAGCTGCTGGTCGAGCTGGACGGCTTCGCGACCCGCGACCAGGTGATCGTGATGGGCGCCTCCAACCGGCTCCAGGATCTCGACGCCGCGCTCCTTCGGCCTGGCCGCTTCGACCGGCAGGTGCTCGTGGCCGCGCCGGACCTGGCCGGCCGCGAGGAGATCCTCCACGTCCACGTGCGCGGCAAGCCACTCGGCGAGGACATCGACCTGCGCTCGATCGCGCGCCAGACCGCCGGCCTGACCGGCGCGGAGCTGGAGAACATCGCCAACGAGGCCGCGATCTTCGCCGGCCGCTCGAGCCAGACCGCGATCCGGCAGTCCGACTTCGAGGACGCGATGGAGCGCGTCGTCGCCGGCCTGCAGCAGCGCAAGGTGATGACCGAGAAGGAGCGGCGGATCCTCGCCTACCACGAGGCCGGCCACGCGGTCATGTCCCATCTGACCGGCGACCTCTTGCCGGTGCACAAGGTGACGATCGTCTCGCGCGGGCAGGCGCTCGGCTACACGCTCAACCTGCCGAGCGAGGAGCGCTACCTGCACACCACCGAGGAGTTCGAGGATCTACTCAAGGTCTACCTCGCCGGCCGCGCAGCGGAGCAGATCGTCTTCGGCCGCGTCACGAACGGCGCCGCCAACGACCTCGAGAAGGCGACCGACGTCGCACGGGCAATGGTCTTCGAGTACGGAATGTCGAACGCGACCGCTTCGCGGACGATGCGCGCCGACAACTACGCGCTCTCCGAGGAAACGAAGCGGCTGCGCGATCAGGAGCAGGCCCGCCTCACCGACGAGGCCTACGCGGAGGCGATCCGCCTGCTGCAGAAGCACCGGGTCGTGCTCGACCGGATCGCGAAGGCGCTGCTCGAGAAGGAGACGCTCGACAAGGACGAGCTCGCCGAGCTGGTCGGCGACGTCGCGGCCGAGTCGCGGTCGTCGGAGACCGTCGGCACCGTCCGCGTAGTCGCTGCCGACTGACGCGTCGATCGGTCGTTTCAGACGGACACACGCGCAAGGCGCGGGCGTCCTGACACCGGCGCCCGCAAGCGGCGCCTCAGCGCGCCGTGGCGGCTGAGTGACCAGATAGCATCGCCCGCGTGGAGCCGCGCGGGATTCACCACCTGGGGGTGGCCGTCGACGACCTCGACAGCGCGCTCTCGACCTACGAGCGGCTCTTCGGGGCGCGGCTCGAGCACCGCGAGACCGTCGCCGACCAGGGCGTCGAGGCTGCCTCGCTACGGATTGGCTCCGACCGGGTCGAGCTGCTCGCCGCGCTCGGCGACGACACGCCCGTGGGCAAGTTCCTCGCCAAGCGCGGGCCTGGCATGCACCACGTCGCCTACGAGGTCGACGACGTCGGCGCCGCGCTCGACGAGCTCACCGCCGAAGGCGCGGAGCTGATCGACGAGTCGCCTCGGCGCGGGCTGTTCGGGCTCGAGGTCGCGTTCGTCCACCCGGACGCCGTCCACGGGGTGCTCGCGGAGATCGTCAGCGGTGCCTGAGGAGCGCGTGCGCATCGAGATCGGCTTCGACGGCGGCCAGATCATGGGCGCCTACGTCGAGCTTCCGGCTGCAGACGAGCTCGAGCGCGCGCTCGGCGACGGACGCGACGGGGCGCTCGCGCTGGAAGCCGAGGACGGGCGCTACACGGTGGCGCTGAGGCGTGTCGTCTACCTGAAGCGATTCTCCCGCGAGGGGCGCGTCGGCTTCAGCTCCGGCTGAACCGCGTTAGCGGTCGGTCGGCGAAGGGCAAGCCTCACTGAGTGAGCGCCGTCGCGCGATCCAACACGGACGACCTCCGCCGGCTGGTCGAGCTCGCCCAACAGGGAGACCGCGAGGCGCTCGAAGCGCTCTACCTGTTGCATTTCGACCGGATCTACAGCTACCTGCACATGAGCGTCGGCAACCGGCACGACGCCGAGGACCTGACGACGCAGACCTTCCTCAAGATGCTGGAGGCGATCGGCCGTTTTCGCTGGCAGTCGGCGCCGTTCTCGGCCTGGCTCTTCCGGATCGCGCACAACCTCGCGATGGACCACTTCCGTGCCTCGAGGCGCTGGCAGCCCGAGGAGGAGGTGCCGGAGCCCGAGGGTGCGGCCGAGTCGTCCGCCGAGGACGCGGCGCTCCAATCGATCGGCCGCAAGAGCATGCTCGAGCTGATCGAGAACCTCTCGCTCGAGCAGCAGCAGGTGCTGATGCTGAAGTTCCTGTTCAACTTCTCGAACGGCGAGGCCGGCACCGTGCTCGACAAGTCGGAGGGCGCGGTCAAGTCGCTCCAGCATCGCGCTCTCGCGTCGCTGCAGAAGCAGCTCCCGCAAGACTAGGCGTGTGTTAGAGGCGGGAATCGTCGGCTTGCCGGCCGCGGGGAAGACCACGCTCTTCAACGCGCTCACGCGCGCGGGCGTCGGGCCTGACTTCGGCAAGGAGCACGTGGGCATGGCGCCGATCGCAGACGAGCGGCTCGGGCAGATCGCGCAGGTCGTCTCCGCCGCGAAAGTGACCCCGGCGGCCGCGCGCGTGACCGACGTGCCGGGCACGGGGCCGCAGCTGCTCGGGAACCTGCGCCGCGTGGATGCGCTCGTGGCGGTGGTGGAAGGCTTCTCGGCGGGAGCGGATCCCGACGGCGATCTCGAGCGACTCGAGCTCGAGCTGCTCGTAGCCGATCGCGATCACGTCGAGCGGCGGCTAGAGCGCGTGGCCAAGCAGGCGAAGTCCGGGGACGCGAAGGTGCGCGAGGAGGCGGCCGAGCTCGAGCGCGTGCTCGAGTGGGTGGACGCGGGCCGCTCGCTGCGCGACTGGGAGGGAGAGCTGCCGCCCGAACTCGAGCCGCTGACGACCAAGCCCGTCGTGCCGGTCGTCAACGGCGCGGCCGGAATCGACCTGAAGCTCGAGGCCGAGCTGGCCGAGTTGCCCGAGGAGGAGGCGGCCGCGTTCCGTGAGGGCGAGTCGGCGCTCGACGAGGTCGTGCGCCGCCTGTTCGCGGCGCTCGGCCTGATCACGTTCTTCACGGCCGGCGAGAAGGAGGCACGGGGCTGGACCCTGCGCGGTGGTCAGACCGCGCTCGAGGCCGCGGCTTCGATCCACACGGACATCGCGCGCGGCTTCATCCGCTGCGAGGTCGTGCGCTGGAACGACCTCGTCGAGACCGGCGGCTATGCGGAGGCGGCACGCCGCGGCCTGCAGCGGCTCGAAGGCAAGACCTACGAGGTGCAGGACGGCGACGTGCTCACCGTCCGCTTCAACGTCTAGGCGCTAGCAGCAGCCGCCGCAGCAGTCCGGGCAGCAGTCGCAGTCACATGCGTGCATGGTCGACCTCCTTTCGCCGCTCGAGGCTAACTGTTATATTGATAAACGTCAATGAATAAGAAACTGACCGTCCTCCAGTCGCCGTGTTGCTGCCCGGGCTCGCCGCCGCTCGACGAGCGAGTCGCCCAAGGACTCGCGGCGCGGTTCAAGGCGTTGTCCGACCCGAGCCGGGTCGCGATCGTCAACCGCCTGGCCGGTGCCGAGGAGGTCTGCGTCTGCGACTTCATCGGCACGCTTGGACTCGCTCAGCCGACGGTCTCGCACCATCTGAAGGTGCTGCGGGAAGCGGGCCTGGTCGAGGTCGCGCGCAAGCGCGGGACGTGGGTCTACTACCGGCTCGTGCCCGAGGCGGTCGAGCAGCTCGCGTTTGCGCTCGGCGGCTCGGCAGAACGAGCGGTCGCGTGAGCGCGTTGCCGCGCGCGTACTTCGTCTGCATCGGGAATGCAGGCCGGTCGCAGATGGCGCAGGCGCTGTACGAGCGAATGGGCGGCGAGGCGCGCTCGGCAGGCTCGCGACCGGAGCGCGAGGTGCATCCCGAGGTGGTCGAGGTGATGCAGGAGCTTGGCGTCGATCTCTCGGAGCGGCGACCCCGCAGGATCGAGCAGGACGACGCCGAGTGGGCGGACGTGGTCGTGACGATGGGCTGCGGCGACGCGTGTCCCGTGCTTCCCGGGAAGCGGTACGTGGACTGGAACCTGCCGGATCCGAAGGGCCGGTCGGCGGAGGAGGTCCGAGCGCTGCGCGACGAGATCCAACGCCGCGTAGAGGCTCTTGCCGACCTCTAGGTTCACGCGCGCGCGGCCCCACCCATTGGGTGGGGAGTGAGGTTCCACCCGCCGCCCGCTGTGAGCGTAACCCGCTCATGCGCGCGTGTCTGTGACGGGACCGTGCCGCGAATGTGACTTCTGCCCGGGCTTTACTCGACCGGGCGTGTGGCGGCCGCGGCGTCCAGCTGGTTGGCGTGGTAGAGCACGGCGGCCTCCGCGGTTCGCGCTCCGCGCGCGTCGTGGTGGACTGCGATCGCGTGGAGCAGCTCGGCCCGCGCCTCGAGCTCGAGTGCCGCTGCCCGCTCCTCCACCAGCCTCAACCCGAGGTGGACATGGCCGAGCAGCCGGCCCTCCTCGGTGGCGCGGAAGGTCGGGCCGCGCTCGAGCTCCGCGGTCCGGCCGATGTCGTGCAGCAGCGCCGCTGCCAGGACGAGGTCGCTCCGCAAGCGCGGGTGCAGCTGCGCAGCTTCGCGGCAGAGGGTCGCCACGCCGACCGTGTGCTCGAGCAGCCCGCCGGCGTAGGCGTGGTGCGTCTCCGCGGCCGGCAGGCCGCGCAGCGCGGAGCGCAAGGTCGAGTCCTCGACGAACCGGGCCACAGTCGCGCGCAGGCCCGGATGCGAGATCTCCGCGGCGAGGAACTCCAGGAACCCGTCCAGCTCGGCTGCGTCCCGTCGCATCGCCGGTGCCATCTCGGCCGGGTCTGCCTCCTCGGCGGCCTCCAGCGAGCGCACCTCGAGCTGCAGGCGGTCGCGGAAGCGCTCGACGCGGCCGAGCACGCGCACCGCGTCGCCCTCGCCGAAGCGCGAGTCGAGCAGCTCGACGTCCGACCAGACGCGCGCCTCGATCCGGCCGCTCGGGTCGACAAGCTCCAGCGCGAGGTACGCAGAGCCCCCGCGGGTGCGCCGGCGCTCCTTCTTCGCGACCGCGTAGACGCCCTCCACGACCCGGTCTTCGGCAAGCGATGCGATCGCTGACACGGCCCGAGTCTAGGCCCGAGCGCGGCTGGTACGCTCCGGCCCCGTGGCCGAGGTGAAGCCGTTTCGCGCCGTTCGCTACGGCGAGCGCGCCGGCTCGCTCGACACCCTCGTGGCCCCGCCCTATGACGTCATCTCGCCCGCGGAGCGCGAGCAGCTCGCGGCCCGGAACGAGCACAACGTCGTCCACCTGACGTTGCCTTCCGACGAGGCCGAGGCGGGCCGCACGTGGCGCTCCTGGCGCGAGGACGGGACGCTCCCGGACGAGGACGAGCCCGGCTTCTGGTGGCTCTCGCAGGACTACGTCGGCCCCGACGGCGTCGCGCGCACGCGCGAGGGCCTCGTCGCCGCGCTCGAGGCCGAGCCGTACGAGAACCGCGTCGTCCTCCCCCACGAACGCACGCACCGCGGACCGAAGGAGGGCCGCCTGCGACTGCTGCGCGAGGTCGAGGCCCAGCTCGAGCCGCTGTTCTTCCTCTACGAGGGCGCGCCGCCCGCGAGCCGGCCCGAGCGAGAGCCCGACCTCGAGGTCGAGGGAGCCCGTCTCTGGCGGCTTCCGCCCGAAGGCATCACCGAGGCGTTCGCAGACCGACAGCTGCTGATCGCCGACGGACACCACCGCTATGAGACCTCACTGGCCTACGGCGAGGGAACAAACGTGCTCGCCGTGCTCGTCAGCCTCGAAGACCCGGGCCTGATGATCTTCCCGACCCACCGCGTCTTCGAGCACGAGCCGGCCAAGCGCCTCCCGACCGAAGAGCTGCCGGGCGACGCGCGACGGGCGCTCGACGACGTCCCGGCCGACCGTGCCGCCGCTGTGCTCTACCGCGACGGTGGCTTCGAGCTGGCCGTCGACGGGAACGAGCTCGACGTGCGGCTTGTCGACCGGCTCGGACACGAGGGCATCAGCTACACCGCCGACTGGGACGAGGCGGTGCGCGCGGTCGACTCCGGTGCGGCGGAGGTTGCGGTGCTGATGCGGCCCACCCGGATCGAGGACGTCTTCGCCGTCGCCCAGCGCGGCGAGACGATGCCGCAGAAGAGCACCTACTTCTATCCGAAGCTCGTCAGCGGCCTTCTCTTCTTGCCTCTGACGCCGCCGTGATCGACCTCAATCAGATCGACCGATCAGTTCAGACGGACGAACGGACAAAGCCCGTTCCTCCTGAGGCGGCACCGCAAGCGGTGCCTTCGTGACGGACTGGCTGCACGTTTGCCGCGGCGCGGTCGAGGACGTGCGCGGTGTGCTCACCGAGCTGCCGACGAGGGACGAGCGCGAGCCGGTGGTCGGCGACGGCGAGGGCGGTGACGAGACGACCGCGGTCGACGAAGCCGCGGAACGCGTGATTCTCGAGCGCCTGCAGGGCATCGAGGGCACGACCATCGTCTCCGAGGAGGCCGGCATCATCGGCGACGGCCCGACCAGGATCGTCGTCGACCCGATCGACGGCTCGCTGAACGCCAAGCGCGGGATCCCGTTCTTCTCGGTCTCGATCGCGGTGGCCGAGGGCGCGACGATGGACGACGTGTTCTACGGCTACGTCTACGACTTCGGCACCGGCGAGGAGTGGGTGGCCGAGCGCGGCAAGGGCGCGCTGCTGAACGGCGCAGACCTCGGGCCGATCTTCCCGAAGGAGGAGATCGAGATCCTCTCCTTCGAGGCGACGCTGACCTCGAGCGTCGCCGAGAAGGCGGCCGCGATGGTCGGGCTCGCCTACCGTCTGCGGATCATGGGCTCGCTCGCGCTCTCGCTCTGCCACCTCGCGGCCGGGAGGGTCGATGCCGTCTGCTCGCTGAAGGGCGCGCGCTCGGTCGACATCGCCGCCGCGCAGCTGCTCGTGACCGAGCGCGGCCTCGCCATCGACCTGCCGGAGGCGCCGCCCTTCGGGGCTGCACCGCTCGACATCGAGGGCCGCTCGCGCTGTGTCGCCGCCGCGACGCCGGAAGTGTGCGAGAGGCTGTTCGCGGCGCTGGCGTGAAGCCGGTCCGGATCGGCTGCTCGGGCTGGAACTACAAGCACTGGCGCAACGGCGTCTTCTACCCGCCGCGGCTGCCGCCTCGGCGCTGGCTCGAGTTCTACGCGCGGCACTTCGACACGGTCGAGGTGAACTCGACCTTCTACCGGCTGCCCCGCGAGACGGCGGTCGCCAACTGGGTTCGCGAGAGCCCGCCCGGGTTCGTGTTCGCGGTGAAGATGAGCCGTTACGCCACGCACATCAGGCGGCTCCGCGAGCTTCCGCCCAGCATCGAGCTCTTCTACGAGCGGATCCGGCCCCTGACCGAGTCGCCGAAGCTCGGCCCCGTCCTCTGGCAGCTGCCGCCGGGCTTCCGCCGCGACGACGCGCGGCTGGGGCAGGCGCTCGAGCAACTGCCGCCGGGCCGGCACTGCTTCGAGTTCCGCGACGACAGCTGGTTCGTCGAGGAGGTCTACGAGCTGCTTCGCGCCCACGGCGTCGCGCTCGTGATCGGCGACACGCCTCGGCGCGACTACCCCCACGTGCTCACTGCCGACTGGACGTTCCTGCGCTTCCACCATGGCAAGCGCGGCCGCAACGGGAACTACTCGGAGCGCGAGCTCGACGAGTGGGCCGCCCGGATCAGCACCTGGGCTGAGGAGCGGGAGGTCTTCGCCTACTTCAACAACGACTGGAACGGCTACGCGGTCAGGAACGGCCTCGGGCTGCGGAGCCGGCTCGGGGTCTAGTCGAGCGCGAGCGAGATCAGGGCTGGCGGGAGCCGCCGTCAGCCTAAGTCGGACCAGGGGTCTCCGCTACCCTCAGCGGCGATGGAACCGCAGCGCGAGGAGATCCTGAAGGCGCTCGAGCAGGTGATCGACCCTGAGCTGAAGCGCAACGTGGTCGAGCTCGACATGGTCCGCGACGTCCGCATCGAGGGCGGCGACGTGACCGTCGGGATCGCGCTCACCGTGGCCGGTTGCCCGCTCCGCTCGAGCTTCGAGCAGCAGGTCGCGCAGGCGCTGGCTCCGGTCGACGGCGTCGAGCGTGTCGCGCTCGAGTTCGGCGTGATGACGCCCGAGGAGCGGAGCGCACTGACCGCACGGCTGCGCGGCTCGGTGACCGAGCGCACGAAAGGGATCCAGCTCGACCGCGAGACGCGCGTGATCGCGGTCGCGAGCGGCAAGGGGGGCGTCGGCAAGTCGACGCTCTCGGCCAACCTCGCCGCCGCGTTCTCGGCGCTCGGCCAGCGGACGGGAATCCTCGACGCCGACGTCTACGGCCACTCGATCCCGCATCTGCTGGGCATCCACCAGAAGCCCGTCGCGGTCGACCGGATGATCGTTCCGCCCGTCCGCGGCGAGCTGAAGCTGATGTCGATCGGCTTCTTCCTCGAGGAAAACGAGCCGGTGATGTGGCGGGGCCCGATGCTCCACCGGGCACTCGAGCAGTTCCTCACCGACGTGCACTGGGGCGAGCTGGACACGCTCGTGGTCGACATGCCGCCAGGGACCGGCGACGTCTCGATCTCGCTGGGGCAACTGCTGCCGCGCGCCGAGGCAGTGATCGTGACCACGCCGCAGCCGCTCGCCCAGGAGGTGGCCGCCCGCGCGGCGCTGATGGCGCGCAAGACGAACATGCGCCTGCTCGGCGTGATCGAGAACATGAGCGGCGACGCGTTCGGCAGCGGCGGCGGCGAGCGCCTCGCGGACGAGCTCGAGGTGCCGCTGCTCGGCACGGTGCCGCTCGACTCGAGGCTCCGCGAGTCCGGCGACCTGGGCACGCCGCTCGTCGAGAGCGACCCGGGCTCGGACGCGGGCCGCGCGATCACAGCGCTGGCCGACGCGATCGCTGCCACGCGGCGCGAGCAGGGCGTCGGGATCGTGAAGTCCCTGCCGGTTCTCTCCTAGCGCAGGTAGCCGGTGCGCCGCAGGAAGCGGCGCAGCTTCTGCTCGAACTTCGCCCGCGAAAGCTCGCCGTGGACCTTGCCGCTGCGTGAAAGCCGGTCGATCGTCTTGAACGCGACCTTCGCGTGGCCGACCAGGCATTCGTCCGCGGCCCAGGCGGCAACGATCCCTTGGTTGCTCGCCTTGCGCTTCGGGTTCATCGCGGTGTGCCAGAGCGCGTTCGCGTCGCGCCCGATCTCGGTCGGGTACGAGAGCGTCTCGACGGTCAGCTTGCCGGCCTTGTAGCGCAGGATCCGCACCGGCCAGCGCGAGTCGGCGAAGCTCGCGAAGGCGTAGGAGAAGCGGTCGTCCCGGGTCACGAGCTCCTGGGCGCCGTCGTGATCGAGGTCGGCGAGCACGTAGCTGAAGTTGCCCCAGACGTGAATCAGCGCCGCGTAGTGCCTGGTCGCCGGCACGTAGCGGTAGACCTGGCTGTACCAGCAGCAGTGGGCGCCGCCCCAGAAGAGGTCGAGCACCACCTCGGGCTCGCCGTCGCCGTCCACATCGGTGACCGAGACCGAGCGACGGTGCGCGAAGTAGCCGGCCGGCTGCGCGTCGATGCCGCCGTGCGGCGGCTTGCGCAGGCGGGCCGAGAAGCTCTTCACCCCGTCGCGCGTGATCGTCAGCCGCTGGCGCCGGAAGCGGAAGGCCGCAGCGTCGAAGTCGTACGCGAAGACAGCCTCGACCGCTCCCGCCCTCGCCCGCTCGACATGCGGCCTCGGGGCGGCAGCGGCGGTCGACACCATCAAGGCGCCGAGCGCGACGGCAAGCGCTGCGGCGGTTCTCACGCGGCCGTTATAGCCGCGCAAGCCGAAGGGCGCCATAAAGGCGCCCTCCGAATGTTCCAGCGGACCCCGGGGCCTCCGTTGACGGGAGCCCCCGCTGAAACCAGAGACTTAGACGGTGCAGGGGTCACGATGGCTGTTCCGACCCGTAAGGATTTCGTGAACATGGACGAAAGGGAAGCGCTACAGACGCTGAAGGGGCTCGGCTTCGACGAGGCCGACGCGCGGACGCTCGCCGACCACTTCACCGACGCCGAGCGCCGCGGCAAGACCGGGCACGGCTTCTCGCGGGTCGAGTGGCTCGCGACGCGGCCGTTCGAGCTCGATCCCTCCGCCCGGCCGCAGCGCCTCGTCGGCGAGCCGGGCTACGAGCGCTGGGACGGCAACGGCGCGCTCGGCTACCTGACCCTGGCCGCGGTCGTCGAGGCGCAACTCGCCGACCCGCCCGAGCACGGCCGCCTCGTGGTCATGCAGCGCACGTTCCCGACCGGGATGCTCGGCTACTGGGCCCGCAAGCTCGCCGACGGCGGGCTCGTGGCGGCGCTGACCGCGACCTCGCCCGCGCGCCTCGGCCACCCCGAGGGCGGGCCGAAGCTGACCGGCACGAACCCGCTTGCGATCGCGATCCCGAGCGCCGAGAGCGAGCCACTCGTGAGCGACGTCTCGATGGGCCGGGTCACCTACGGCGAGGTGCTGGCCGGAGAGGCGAACGAGGACGAGCTGGCGCCGTTCGGCGGCGAGCACGCTCACAAGGCGTTCGCGCTCGCGCTCGGCCTGCAGCTGCTGGTGGACTCGCTCGTCGCGGAGCCGGGCCACGGCGCCTTGCTGCTCGTCGCGCGGCCGGAGGCCGACCCGCTGCCCGAGCTACGAGCCCGGGCCGCCGGTCTGCGCCTGCCCGGTGATCGCTAGAAACCGAGGGTCGTCCTTGAGAGACGCGAAGTCCTCGTCGTCGGGCGCGTACTTCGTCACGACGGCCTGGTCGATCTCGGCCGCACGCTTCAGGTTTGCGAGCGCTTCGTCGCCGTTCCCGAGCCGAGCCTCGGCGCACGCGAGATTGTAGTAGCCCTGCCACGCGTCCGGGTAAGCCTCGAGGCCGGCCTCGAACTCGCGGCGGGCAGCCTGCTCGTCGCCCTGGTTGAGCAGCGACATGCCGGCGAACGTCCACTCCCAGCCCGACGGCTTGAAGACCTCACCCGGCTTGGCCCCGATCCCGAGCACGGTCGTCCCCGGCTCGGCGGCGACGGCGCCGCGCGGCGTGCCCGGTGGACAGTGCACGAGCGTGCCGACAGGAGCGTCGTGCTCCTCGTCGTCGACCATGAACGTCGCGCGGCCGGAGACGACGACGTAGAGCTCCTCGTGCCCGCCCTCCTCGCGGTGCTCCTCGACCACTCGTTGGCCGGCCTCGTCCGCGGTGTACGCGTTGACGCCGAAGGCCTCGATGTCGAAGTGCCGTCGGACGGGCCGCCAGGTGAGGCCCTCCTGGCCCTCGATCGGGTAGCGCTCGAGCTCCTCGATCCGCGCGATGTTGTCGCTCACGTCTGCCTCCTCAGCTCGTCGAGCACGACCGGGTCGACGCGTTCGACCCCGTCAACGCGCTCTTCCAGGTTCTCCTTCCCCGCCCAGGCGTTGAACGCCGTGTCGAGGTCGCCCTCGAAGCCGAGCCGGCCGAGGCGCTCCCGCAGCTCCCCGGCGAGTCCGTCGTCGACGTCCAGCCATTCCTCCGGCGGCGTCTTGCCGAAGATCGCCTGGTGCATGCCGTAGATCCGGCGCAGCTCCTCGAGCGGGCGCTCGTGCTCGTCCACGCGCAGGTCGACGATGCTGTGGGAGAGGCCCGCGTAGCCGCCGTCTCGCTCGACCACGAGTAGCGCTGACGATTGCTGCCCGCGGCGGTCGCCACCTGCGGCCTGCGCCGCGTCGAGGCAGTCGAGCAGGCGCTCGGCGAGCGGTGCGCCGGCGGTGCGCTCGAAGCTCTCGACGATCGCGTCGACCGTCTCGGCGGAGACGAGGATGTTCCCCTGCGCCGCGTAGCAGGGCCCGGTGCGGTGCCCGGCCCAGTCCATGCACTCCGAGCCGGTGTAGCTCGCGCTGCCGCCCTTGCCGTCCACGACCCCGAGCTGCCGGTGCTCGCGCTCCTTGTCTGCCGAGGTCAGCCGCTCGACGACCTCTTCCGCGCTCAGTCCCTCACGCAGCAGGGCGAGGCCGTCGGGGCCGTAGCGCGGGTTCGCGTAGGACTGGGTCGCGATCGCCCCGACCTGCGGCTCGGCCCACGGCACCACCGAGCCGACGCCGAGGAACTTCGACTGCGTGGCGACGCCCCAGTGGCCCGCCTCGAGATCACAGGCCGCGATCGAGTACGTGGCGACCCTAACCGTAGGTCAGCTCCGTCAGGTCGAGCTCGAGCAGCTCGCGCTTGTCCGCAGGGACGAGCACCGAGGACACCTCCGGTCTCGCGAGTGCCGCCTTGACGGCATCCGCGGAGTCGGCCCGCACGACGACGGGACGGCCCTCGTCGTGGGCTTGCTTCAGCTCCTTCTCATCCGAGACGTCGTTCAGCAGGAGCGCGTCGCCCAGCTCCAGCTCGCCCTCGACGGCGATCTCCGGGACCTGCAATCCCGTGGCGCCGAACCAGCGTTGCCTCAAACCGTGGTCGTCTCCCCGGGCTGCAGCTCGATGATCTCGACGCCGGATGCCTGTTGCCGCAGCTCGTCGGGCGTGCCCTTCAGCAGCGGGAACGTCCCGTAGTGGCAGGGGATGCACCGCTTCGTCCCGAGCAGCTCCAGTGCGACCCCGGCCTCGCGCGGGTCCATCGTGAAGTGCCCGCCGATCGGCAGGATCGCCACGTCGGGTGAGTAGATCCGACCGATGAGCTGCATGTCGCCGAAGACGCAGGTGTCGCCGGCGAAGTAGAGCGTGGTGCCGTTCTCGAGCTCGAGCACGATCCCGGCGGCCTCGCCCAGATAATCCCCGTCGTCCGAGCCGCTCGAGTGGAAGGCGTTCACGAGCGTGGCCTTGATCCCGTCGACCTCGACCGTGCCGCCCTTGTTCGAGCCCGGCAGGTCGTCCATCTCCGCCCCCTGCTTCTCCAGCCAGGCCTTCAGTTCGACGTTTGCCACGACCGCCTGCGGCTTGAACTGCTTGGTCAGCTCGACCGTCTCGCCCACGTGGTCGCCGTGTCCGTGCGTGATCGCGATCATGTCGATCCGTTCCGGTTCCTTTTCGGAGTCGGGGCATTTCGGGTTGCTCAGCCAGGGATCGACGTAGATCCGCTTGCCCTCGGATGAGTCGACGCGGAAGCTCCCGTGACCCAGCCACGTCACCGACACATCGGCCATTCAGCGCTCCTCTCTCATGGGAGCGGTGAGGGTAACGAAGGAGCCTCGGAGCAGGCGCCGAACACCTGCGCATGCCTCGCCGGGCGATACCTGTCGGGCTCGTGATCGCAGCGGCAGCGGCGGACGGGGCAGGGGTCCATGGGCTCGCCTTCTACGCGTTGCTGCTCGCGGTGCCGGCCGCGGCGGTCGCGGCGCTCGAGGCCTTCGGCCGTGTGCTCGACGGCGCGAACGAGCACCTGCATGCGCTCCTCTGGACGTTCGTCCTCGCGCTGGTCGTGGTCGGAGCGGCTGTCCGCGCGCCCGCCGTGGCCGAGGACGTCGTCCCGACTCTGGCCCGCTCTGCCCTGCTGGCTTGCCTGGCCGTCTTCTGCGTCCAGGCCGTGGTCGCCGCGACCGAGGAGCTGCGGGGCCGCTAGAAGAGCGCTTCGGTGGCGTGCCGCGCCGCGTCGATCAGCGGCTGTACGGCGAAGAAGGAGCCGACCGTGACGACGACTGCCGCCGAGACCGCGCTCTGGAGCGCGAGCTCCCGGGGCGGCGACCCGCCGGCCACGGGCGCGAGCTGCAGCTCCTCCGAGGGCCGGAAGTACATGGCGCGGATCACGCCGAGGTAGTAGTAGAGGCTGACCGCGGTCGCGGCGACGCCCACGATCACGAGCCAGGTCCAGCCCGCTTCGTACGCGGCGGAGAAGAGATAGAACTTGCCCACGAAGCCGCCGGTCAGCGGGAAGCCCGCGAAGCCGAGCATGAAGACGGTCATCGCCCCGCCCAGCAGCGGCCGCTCCCAGCCGAAGCCCGCGAGGTTCTCGACGGTCACCGGCCGGTTCAGCTCGCGCTCGCGCGCGGCGACGACCGCGAACGAGCCGACCGACATCGCGCAATAGGGGATCAGGTAGTAAAGGAGCGCGCGGCCGCCGAGGGCGTTGTTAGCCGCGATCGCGATCAGCATGAAGCCGGCGTGCGAGATCGACGAGTAGGCCAGCAGCCGCTTGACGCTCGTCTGCACCAGTGCCGCTAGGTTCCCGACCGCCAGCGAGATGCAGGCGATCGCGGCGATCGCGATCGTCCAGAGCCGCGCTTCCTGCGGGAAGGCGGTCACCAGCACGCGCAGCATCACAACGAGCGCGACCGCCTTCGTCGCGGCCGACATGAACGCGGTCACGGGCGTGGGTGCGCCCTCGTAGACGTCCGGCGTCCACATGTGGAACGGCGCAGCCGAGGCCTTGAAGCCGAGCCCGCCGATTACCAGCGCGAGCCCGGTCACGAGCAGCGCGTCGTGGCTGAGGTCCTGCTGCTGGACGACCTGCGCGATCTCGTGGAACTCGAGCCGCCCCGTCGCGCCGTAGACGAGCGCCGAGCCGAACAGCAGCATCGCCGAGCCGAAGCCGCCGACGATCAGGTATTTGAGCCCGGCCTCGAGCGAGCCGACGAGCTCGCGGTCGATCGCGCAGAGGATGTAGAGGCTGATCGAGAACCACTCGAGGCCGAGGAAGAGCGTCATGAACGTGCTCGCGGTGCTGAGGAAGGCCATGCCGGCCCCCGCCCAGGCGAGCAGGGCGTAGTACTCGGCGACGTGGTCGTCGCTCATCCGCTCCGAGAACGAGGTCCCGACGGCGAGCAGCCCGGAGCCGGCGATGATGATCGTCGTCAGCGCGCCGAGCCGGTCGCGCTGGATCGCGTCGGCGATCACGCCCTGGCCCGTCTCGGAGTCGGCGAAGAGCATCGCGCCGGCGACGAGCGCGCCTGCGAAGCCGAGCGCGCAGACGGTCGACGTGACCACGCGCCGGTCGCCCCGGGGCAGCAGCACCGCACAGAGCAGGTTGGCCGCGCCGGCAGCGAGCAGCGCCAGCGCCGGCGCCAGCGCGAACCAGTCGATGTGCGGGGTGCTCAGGGCGGCGACGATCACGGCAATGCCTGTCTGACCGTCGAGACGGCCTGCAAGCTGGCGAAGGAGCGGTCGGTGATCGCGGCCGGCCAGGCCGAGAGAACGAGCAGGATCGCGACCAGGGGCACGACGATCCCGAGCTCGGCCGGGCGCAGGTCTAGCGCCGCCTCCGTGACCGACGGCCCGGGCGACTGGTGCAGAACGGCGGAGATCAGCCGCAGCATGTACATCGCCGCGAGCACGATCGCGACCGCGCCGACGACCGCGTAGCCCCAGCCGGTCTGGAAGACGCCCGCGAGGATCGCGAACTCCCCCGCGAAGGCGGTCGAGCCGGGCACCGCGAGGGCGATCACGCCGGTCGTCATCAGCACGGTCGCCAGCGCGGGTCTGCCGCGGGCCATGCCGCCGAGCGCGGCCAGCTCACCGGTGGCGGCGCGCCGTTCGATCCCGCCCGCGAGCAGGAAGAGGGCGGCCGAGATCAGCCCGTGGTTGACCATCTGCAGCACGGCGCCGTTCAGCCCGAGGTCGTTGACGGCGAACAGGCCGAGGGTGATCAGGCCCATCTGCGCGAGGCTCGAGTAGGCGATCACTCCGCGGAGGTCGGGCGCGCGGAAGGCGAGCAGCGAGCCGTAGACGAGCCCGCAGGCGGCGAGCACGAGGATGGGCGTGCGGAAGTCCGAGACGGGGCCGGGGAACTTCGCGATCGCGATCCGCAGGAAGCCGTAGGCCGCCGCCTTCGAGACGACGCCGCTCAGCACGGCCGCCACCTCGGGCGACGACTCGCGGTAGGCGTCGGGCAGCCAGGCGTGGAGCGGGAAGAGCGGCGCCTTGACCGCGAAGGCGGCGATGAAGCCGAGGAAGATCCAGTCGCTGTCGCTCGTGCCGGAGCCGACGAGGTCGAACGTGCCTTGGGAGAGGCCGAGGACGATGATCGAGGCCAGCATCAGCAGCGAGCCGGCCATCGTGTAGATCACGAACAGCAGCGTCGCCCGCAGCCGGCCGGCACCGCCCCAGACGCCGACCAGGAAGTAGAGCGGGACGAGCATCGCCTCCCAGAAGACGTAGAACAGGAGCAGGTCCTGGGCGACGAAGACGCCGACGAGCGCGCCGGTCAGCAACAGCATCAGGCCGTAGTAGGCGCGTGGGCGCTCGCGCCCCGCCCAGAAGGCGTAGCCGACCGCCGCCGCCAGCACGACCGCGGTCAGGCCGACGAGCCAGAGCGAAAAGCCGTAGAAGCCGACGTGGTAGGAGACGTTCAGGTCGCTGAACCAGCTCTGCTGCTCCTCGAGCTGCAGGCCGGGCCTGTCGAAGTCGAAGCGCGCGACGGTGTCGATCCAGAGCGCGACCTCGGCCAGCGCGATGAGCAGCGCGGTGGCGCCGACGGCGAACGGTCGCAGCGGCAGCAGCATCACGAGCAGCGCGCCGGCGACGGGCAGAAAGATCAGCGCGGTCGTCATCGCACCGCGACGAAGACGACGGTCAGGACGGCGATGCTGGCGGCGATCGCGAGGACGTACGTCCGCACGAGCCCGGTCTGCAGCCGGCTCGTGTCACGCCCGGCCAGGCCGAATCCCTTCACGAGCTCGCGCACCGAGCCGAAGACGAGCGGCCGCTCGATCCAGCGCGCGAGGCCCGTGGCCAGGAACACGGCCGGCCGGTAGAACGCGAAGTCGTAGGCCTCGTCGAAGTAGAACTTCCGCTCCAGCAGCGTCTGGGCCCAGGCGACCCTCGGCGCCGAGGCTGTGCGCGAGCCGTAGATCAGCCAGGCGAGCGCGATCCCGCCGGCGCCGAGCAGCACGGCCAGGATCGACGAGACCGCCTCCTGCGTGCCGCTCGCCTCGACGAGCGGCCGCGCCACCGGGTCGAGCCAGGTGGTGAGCGGCGTCCAGACCCCGGCGAACTGCAGGAAGCCGCCGATCAGGGTCAGCACCGCGAGCACGCCGACGGTCGACGTCATCGAGAGCGGTCCCTCGCCGGCGTGCATGTGCTCCTCGTGACCCTCGTGGCCGAGGTGCCCCTCGCGTGCGTGTGCGTGTGATCCCACCATCAGGTGCTCGCGCACGAACGGGCTGGGCTCGCCCCAGAAGACGACGAACAGCATGCGAAAGGCGTAGAGGCCCGTCAGGAAGGTGCCGACCATGCCCGCGACCCAGAGCAGCTGGCCGTACCAGCCGCTGGCCAGCGCGGCGGCGAGGATCGAGTCCTTCGAGAAGAAGCCCGCGAAGGGCGGGATCCCTGCGAGCGAGAGCGCGCCGATCGCGAAGGCGATGAACGTGAACGGCAGCAGCCGCCGCAGGCCGCCCATCTTGCGGATGTCCTGCTCGCCGGCGAGCGCGTGGATGACGATCCCGGCGGCCATGAACAGCAACGCCTTGAAGAAGGCGTGCGTCATCAGGTGGAACATGGCGTTCGGGTACGCGCCCAGCCCGGCCGCGAGGAACATGT
This sequence comes from uncultured Actinomycetes bacterium, assembly GCA_963763475.1. GTDB lineage: Bacteria > Actinomycetota > Thermoleophilia > Gaiellales > Gaiellaceae > AC-32. The sequence goes on from CAVXOR010000001.1 coordinate 225,671, forward strand.
AGCCGATCTGCGACATCGTCGAGTAGGCGATCACTCGCTTGATGTCGACCTGGACGAGCGCGATCAGGCCGGCGACGACGAGCGTGATCGCGCCGAGCCCGGCCGACAGCTCGAGAACCTTCGGCGCCTGCTCGAAGATCGAGGCCGTGCGGACGATCAGGTAGACGCCGGCGGTCACCATCGTCGCCGCGTGGATCAGGGCGCTGACCGGCGTCGGGCCCTCCATCGCGTCGGGAAGCCACGTGTGCAGCGGCAGCTGCGCCGACTTCGCGACCGCGCCGCCGAGCAGGCCGAGCGCGATCAGGTTGATCGCCCAGCTGCCGCCGATCGACTGCGAGAAGACGACCTCGAAGTCCAGCGAGCCGGTGCGCTGGATCAGCAGGAAGAGCGCGAGCGCCATCGTGGCGTCGCCGATCGCGTTGACCACGAACGCCTTCTTGGCGGCCGCCACCGCGGTCGGGCGATCGTGCCAGAAGCCGATCAGCAGGTACGAGGAGAGGCCGACGAGGCCCCAGCCGACGAGCAGGAGCAGCAGGTTCCCGGCCTGGACGAGCAGCAGCATCGAGAAGACGAACAGCGCCATGTAGGCGAAGTAGCGCCGCTCCTCGTCGTCGCCCTCCATGTAGCCGATCGAGTAGAGGACGATCAGCATCCCGACGCCGGAGACGACGAGCATCATGAAGACCGAGAGCGGGTCGACCACGATCCGCAGGCCGAAGTCGAGCTGGCCGGCGGTCAGCCAGCTCCAGAGCGTCGAGGGGTGGTAGCGCTGGTCGGGCTCGTCGCCGAGCAGGCCTGCGAACGAGACGATCGCGGCCACGAACGAGACTGCGACGGAGAGCGTCGCGAGGTAGCCGGCGCCGCGGCGCGAGAGCCGGTTGCCCGCGAGCGTGATCAGGAGCGCCGCGGCCAGCGGCGCGAACAGGCAGATCCAGGCCGCCGTGATCATCCGCGCAGCGTCGAGAGCTTGTCGACGTCGAGGTCAAGCTTGCGGCGCGCGATCGCGACGATCAACCCGAGGCCGACGACGACCTCGGAGGCCGCGACCGCCATCACCGTCAACGCGAAGATCTGCCCGTCACCCTGGGCGTAGTGGCGCGAGAAGGCGATCAGGGCCAGGTTGGCGCCGTTGAGCATGATCTCCAGCGAGAGCAGCACGATCAGCGGGCTGCGCCGGATCAGGACGCCGAGCGCTCCCGTGCAGAAGAGGAAGCCGGCGACGCACAGGTACCAGACGACCTCAGGACCCTTCATTGCTGGGTCCCGCCCATCGCGGTCTCGCGGGAATGCGAGCCGAGGATCACGCCGCCGACGGCCGCGACCAGCAGCACGATCGAGGTGATCTCGAAGGCGAGCAGGTGGTCGGTTAGGAACAGCCGGCCGATCTCGTACGGGCGGCCGAACGAGGCCTCGATGTCTCCCTGGTGCGAGAGGCGGCCGCTCGTCTTCAGGCCCACGACCACGATCACCTCGACGAACAGCGCGGCGGAGGCCGCGACCGCACCCAGCGCCTGCCAGCTCGGCCCGCCAGCCCAGGGCGCGTCGGCCCGGTTGCCCAGGTACGCGGTGACGAACAGAAACATCACCATCACCGCGCCGGCGTAGACGAGCACCTGCGCCGCGGCGACGAACTCCGCCGAGAGCAGCAGATACATCACCGCCAGCGAGGCGAGGTTCCCGATCAGCGAGAGCGACGAGTAGAACGGGTTCGTGAACGTGATCACCGCGATCCCGGTCCCGAGACAGGCGAAGGCGGCCAGCACCCAGATCGCCCAGACGAGCACGTTCGCCATCTACGAGTGCGTCTCGTAGTAGGGGATGGGAGTGTCGAACAGCTCCGGATCCGCGACCGGGACCTGCTTGATCGGCTCGGCCAGGAGCATGTCCTTCGTGTAGATCAGGTCGTCGCGCGAGTACTCGGAGAGCTCGAACTCGTTGCCGAGAGTGATCGCGTCGAACGGGCAGGCCAGCTCGCAGTAGCCGCAGAAGATGCAGCGGCTCATGTTGATCTCGTAGATGCGCGCGTAGCGCTCGCCGGCCGAGACGCGGTTGTCCGCCGTGTTCTCGGCCGCGACGACGCGGATGCAGTCGGCCGGGCAGGCCGCCGCGCAGAGCGAGCAGCCGACGCACTTCTCGAGTCCGTTCTCGTGCACGTGGAGCCGGTGCCGGCCGCGGAAGCGCGGGTAGACCGGCCGCTTGTACTCCGGGTACTGCTGCGTGATCGGCTTCTTGAAGATCTGCTTGAAGGTGACCCCGAAGCCCTTGATGCTGTCGATCGGATTCGCTGGCGACATCTAGAAAGCCACCACGCAGGCTGCGGTCACGAGCGCGTTGATCGTCGCCACCGGCAGGAGCACCTTCCAGCCGAAGCGCATCAGCTGGTCGTAGCGCAGCCTCGGCAGCGTCGCTCTGATCCAGAGGAAGACGAAGATCACGAGCAGCAGCTTGATCAGGAACCAGAGCGGCCCGAGCGGCGCCCAGGGCCCGTACCAGCCGCCGAAGAAGAGCGTCACGGCCAGGGCCGAGAGCGTGATCATGTTCACGTACTCGCCCATCTGGAAGAGGCCGAAGCGCATACCGCTGTACTCGGTGTGGTAGCCGGCGACGAGCTCGGTGTCGGCCTCGGGCAGGTCGAATGGCGGGCGGTTCGTCTCGGCCACGCCGGCGATGAAGAAGACCAGCAGGCCGACGATCTGCGGGGCCGCGAACCAGATCGTCTCGTGCTGCTTCTCGACGATCGCCGGCAGCGAGAGCGACTGGCCCATGATCACCACGCCGAGCACGGCGAAGGTGAGCGAGACCTCGTACGAGACCATCTGCGCGCAGGTGCGCATCGAGCCGAGCAGCGAGTACTTCGAGTGCGAGGCCCAGCCGCCGACGATGAAGCCGTAGATCCCCAGCGAGCTGAGCGCGAAGAGCAGGATCAGGCCGATCGAGACCGGCGCCACGACGCCGCCCACGTGGTAGCCGGCGATCTCCCACCCCGGCCCGAACGGGATCACGGCGAATGCGGCCAGGGCCGTGAAGGCCGAGAGCACCGGCGCGCCGATGTAGAGCACGTCGACCGCGCTCTCCGGGTAGAAAGCCTCCTTGCGGATCAGCTTGACGAGGTCGGCGATCGGCTGCAGCAGCCCGACCGGGCCGGCGCGGTTCGGGCCGTAGCGCAGCTGCATGCGCGCGAGAACCTTCCGCTCGATCAGGGTCATGTAGGCGAAGGTGAGCATCAGCAGGTTGATGATCAGGAATGCCTTGATGATCGAGATCCACCAGGGGTCGGTCACTTGGCCACCTCCACGCTGCCGCCCAGCTCGCCGGCGTGCTCGGCTGCGATGCGGACGACGCCGGCGCGCACGGCTACGCTGACACGCGCCTGCAGCTCGAGCGAGGTGCCGTTGTGCGAGACGCGGACGGTCTCGCCGCTCGCGATCCCGCGGCGCTCGGCGTCCTCGGCCGAGAGCTCGACCTCGGGTGCCGGCCGCTGGAACTCCAGCTCCGGGACGCGCTCGACGGCCGGGCCGGAGAAGAGCGCCTTGTAGCGGATCAGGCGCAGGCCCTTGCCCTTCGGCGCGGGAGGAGGCTCGGGCAGCTCGGCCGCGGGAGCCTCGCTGCGGGTGCGGAGCTGTGCCTGCTCGCCGACCTCGCCGAACGGGAGCCCGTCGTAGAGGCGCTCGGACAGCTCGGCGAAGACGGCCGCCGCGTAGGGCGCCAGCTCCACGTCGAAGCGCTCGGCCAGCTTCGAGATCCACGCGAGCTCGTCCGGGGCGGGCGGGATCACGCTCCGGCGCAGACGCTGCAGGCGGCCTTCGAGGTTGACGTAGGTGCCGTCGCGCTCGAGGTAGCTCGTCCCCGGGAGCACGAGGTCGGCCCAGCCGGCGGCGAGGCTCTGGAACATCGAGGTCACGAGCACGCGCTCGGCGCGTTCGGCCAGGGCGCGCACGTTCGGGTCGGCGGCGGCCTCGTCGCCGGAGACGATCAGCAGGCCGATCTGCTCCGGCGCCTCGCTCTCGCCGTCGTCGGCGCAGGCCCAGGCGTCGGCGACGCCACGGCCGTTCGCCGTGCGAGGCAGGTGGAACGCGCCGGAGCCGGGCTTGCCTGCGAAGCCGAGCTCCTCCGCGAGCGCAGCCACGTGAGCGCCGCCGGCGCCATCCTCGCCCGACCAGATCAGGATCGCGCGCTCGCTCTGGCGCAGGCGGTCGCCGAGCTCGTCGTCCGACTGCGCGAGGCGGCGGCAGCTCTCATGCCCGTCACCCGCGTGGTGCACCTCGGCGCCGGCCCGGCGAGCGGCCTTGAGCCAGAGCTCGACCACCGGGGCCCGCTCCGGCACAGGCTCGTCCCCGAGCACGACCACGAGCTCCGCGTCGCGAATCGCCGACAGCGGCAGCCGGAACGCGTCGAGCGCCGGGCTCGTCTCCTCGGGCATCACGGCCGAGTGGCCGCCGAGCCCGGAGCGCAGCAGCTTCCCGAGCGCGTAGGCCTGCTCGACCGTCTCGGAGCCCGAGAGCGCCGTCACGATCCTGCCACCAGAATCGCGCAGCAGCCGCTCCGCTTCGTCGATCGCGTCGTCCCAGGAGATCTCCTCCAGCCCGCTCCTGCGCCGCCTCCGCAACGGGTCGGTGACGCGGTCCTCCGCGTACAGGTGCGTGAACGCGAAACGGCCCTTGTCGCAGAGCCAGCCCTCGTCGACCTCGGGGTGGTTGCGCGACAGCATCCGCTTGACCTTGCCCTCGCGCGTCGTCGCGGCGACGTTGCAGCCGACGGGGCAGAGCCCGCAGACCGTCGGCACGTTCTGGATCTCCCAGGGACGCGCCTCGAATCGGTACTGCGTCGAGGTCAGCGCGCCGACCGGGCAGAGCTCGATCACGTTGCCGGAGAAGGGCGCGCGGTAGGGCCGGTCCTCGAAGGTGGCGATCACCGACGAGGCGCCGCGGTGCTGCGCGACGAGCTGACCGTCCTCGGCCACGCTCTCGGAGAAGCGCGTGCAGCGGTAGCAGAGGATGCAGCGCTCGCGGTCGAGGGCGATCGTCGGCGAGACTGGGATCGGCTTCTCGAGCGTCCGCTTGGCGAACTCCATGCGCGTGTTGCCCGGGCCCCAGCGGAAGGTCAGGTCCTGCAGTGGGCACTCGCCGCCCTTGTCGCAGACCGGGCAGTCGAGCGGGTGGTTGACGAGGATGAACTCGAGCGTCGCGTCCTGGCCCTCGGCCGCCCTCGGCGAGGTCTGGGCGGTTCGCACCTTCAGCCCGTCGGCCGCGGTCATCGTGCAGCCGGCCTGGAGCTTCGGCATCCCGTCGACCTCGACCAGGCACATGCGGCAGGCCCCGACCGGAGGCCCGAGGCGCGGCTCGTAGCAGAAGACCGGGATCTCGATCCCCGCGTAGAGCGCCGCCTCGACGAGCCCGATGCCCTTCGGCACCTGCAGCACGCGGTCGTCGATCGTGACGGTGACGAGCTCCGGCGAGGTCACGCCGGCACCTCGGCGACGGGGGAATGCGTGTGCTGGTCCGACGGGGCCAACACGCCTTCGAGCGACGAGTCGCCGGCGTACGGGCAGCCGCCCTGCTCGACGTGGGCGACGAACTCCTCGCCCCACTTCTCCAGGTAGCTCGCGACCGGGTAGACGGCGAAGTCGCCGAGGGCGCAGAGCGACTTGCCGAGGATCCGCGAGCCGACCGACTTCAGGAGCTCGACGTCGGACAGCTCGCCGTCACCGCGTTCGAGCTTCTCGAGGATCTGCACCATCCAGCGCGTCCCCTCGCGGCACGGCGTGCACTTGCCGCACGACTCGTGCATGTAGAACTTCGTCGAGCGCAACGCGAGCTGCACCATGCAGCAACGCTCGTCGACCACGATCAGCGACGCGGCGCCGAAGAACGTTCCGATCGCGCCCAGCGAGTCGTAGTCGAGCGGCACGTCGATCTGCCGCGCGGTCAGGGCCGGCACAGATGAGCCGCCGGGGATGACCGCCTTCAGCTGATGGCCGCCGGCGATCCCGCCCGCGTGCGTGTAGATCAGCTCGCGCATCGAGGTCCCGAGCTCGAGCTCGTAGTTGCCCGGCTTCTCGACGTTCCCGGAGACCGAGAAGACCACGGTGCCCGGCGAGCCCGGCGTGCCGATCTGCGCGAACGCGTTCGGCGCCGAGCTCGATGATCGCCGGCACGGTCGCGATCGTGCAGACGTTGTTGATCTGCGTCGGCGCCATGTACAGGCCCTGGACCGGCGGGAACGGCGGCCTCGGCCGAGGCTGGCCGCGCCGGCCCTCGAGCGAGTCGAGCAGCGCGGTCTCCTCGCCGCAGATGTAGGCGCCGGCGCCCCGGTAGACGGTGACGTTCGTCTCGCCGAAGAGCCCGGCCTCGCGCGCCTCGTCGACGGCGGCCTGCAGGATCTCGTACTCGGTCAGGTACTCGCCGCGGATGTAGATGAAGACGTCCTGCGACTCGATCGCGTGCGCCGCGATCAGGCAGCCCTCGAGCAGGCGGTGCGGGACGCGCGCCATTACCTCCCGGTCCTTGAAGGCGCCGGGCTCGGACTCGTCGGCGTTGACGACCAGGTACTTCGGCTTGGCGCTGGCGCGGTCGATCAGTGAGGCCTTGCGGCCCATCGGGAAGCCGGCGCCCCCGCGGCCGCGCAGGTTCGCCTTCTGCAGCTCGGCGATCAGGTCGTCCGGGCTCATCGCGCGGGCCTTCGGCACCTGCTCGTAGCCGCCGATCGCCTGGTACTCGGCGAGCTTGGTCAGGTCTCGCTCTTCCGTGCCGGCGAGCAGCATTGTCCTAAGCCCCACGGAGCTCCTTTACGATCTCGGGCACGTCGTCGGGCTTGACGTGGTGCCGGTAGCGGTGGTCCACGGCGACGACGGTCGCGTAGCCGCAGCCGCCGAGGCACTCGACCGTGCGGAGGGTGACCTCGCCGTCCTCGGTGGTCTCGCCGGGCGCGACCCCGAGCTCGGATTCGAACGCGTCGACCACCTGCTGGGCGCCGACGAGCGCGCACGAGAGGTTGGTGCAGACCTCGACCGTGTGCCGCCCGACTGGGGCGAGGTGGAACATGTCGTAGAAGGACGCCACCGCCTGGCAGTACGCAGGCGTCAGCCCGAGCGCGGAGCCGACCTGCTCGAAGGACTCGTCCGTGAGCCAACCGCCGTTCGCCTCCTGGGCGAGCCGCAGGGCCGGGATCGTCGCCGAGCGCGAGTCGGGGAACCGCTTCCCGAGCTCGCGGATCTCGGTCGTCAGCTCGGGGCTCACCTGTCGACCTCGCCCATCACCGTGTCGAGCGAGCCGACGATCGCGATCAGGTCGGCAACGAGCGCGTTCGACATGCAGGTCGCCGTCGCCTCCAGTGCGACGAAGCTCGGCGCCCGGAACTTGACCCGCCACGGCTTCGGCCCGCCGTCGGAGACGACGTAGCAGCCGAGCTCCCCGCGAGGCGACTCGACGGCGACATAGACCTCGCCCTCAGGCACCCGGAACCCCTCGGTGACGATCTTGAAGTGGTGGATCAGCGACTCCATCGAGGTGTGCAGCTCCTCGCGCGGCGGGAGCACGACCTTGCGGTCGTCGGCGATCCAGGGCTGCCCCTCCATCGCCTCGAGCCGGTCGAGGCACTGGGCGACGATGCGGGTCGACTCCCGCATCTCGTCCATGTGCACCTTGTACCGGTCCCAGACGTCGCCGTTCTCGTAGACGGGCACGTCGAACTCGACCTGGTCGTAGGCGAGGTACGGCTGCGCCTTGCGCAGGTCCCAGTCGACGCCCGAGCCGCGAAGCACCGGCCCGGTCTGGCCGAGCGCGATCGCGTCATCGGCGGAGAGGAGGCCGAGCCCCTTGGTGCGCTCGAGCCAGATCGCGTTCCGGTCGACGAGCGCCTCGTAGTCGTCGACCGCCTTCGGCATCCAGGAGCAGAACTTGCGCGCCTCGGGGAAGAAGCCCGGCGGGATGTCCTCCGCGAGCCCGCCGACCTGGTAGTAGCGGGTGTGCATGCGCGTCCCGGTCACCATCTCGAACAGGTCGAGGATCTGGTCGCGCTCGCGGAAGCAGTACCAGAACATCGAGATCGCTCCCAGCTCGAGCGCGGCCGTCGCGAGCCAGACCAGATGCGAGTGGATCCTGTTGAGCTCAGCGAGGCAGCATCCGCATCCAGGTCGCCTTCTCCGGCACCGGGAGGCCGAGTAGCTGCTCGACCGCGAGCACGAAGACGAGCTCGTTGTTCTGGAAGGAGAGGTAGTCGATCCGCGGCGCGTAGGTGATCGCCTTCCACCAGCTCTTGGCCTCCATGTTCTTCTCGAAGCCGGTGTGCAGGTAGCCGATCACCGCGCGCAGGCCGACGACGTCCTCGCCGTGCAGCTCGATGACCAGCCGCAGCACGCCGTGCGTGGACGGGTGGTTCGGGCCGAAGTTGATCTCGAGGATGTCCTCGGAGTCGCGCAGCTCCGGCGGCACCTGCAGGATCGTCGGAGTCGGCGACGGAATGCGCGAGCCCTCGTAGATCCTGGGCCGCTCGGGGGCGAGGGCCATTACTCCTCCCCCGAGAAGCGCACCGGCTCGCCGCCGATCGGGTAGTCCTTGCGGAGCGGATGCCCCTCCCAGTCGTCCTCCATCAGGATGCGGGAGAGGTTCGGGTGGCCCTCGATCGGGATGCCCATCATGTCCCAGGCCTCCCGCTCGTGCCAGTCGGCGGTCGGCCAGACCGAGATGACGCTCTCGACCGGCTCGTCCTCGTCCAGCCAGACCTGGACGCGCACGCGCTGCGCGCCCGGGACGGCGACGAGGTGGTAGTTGACCGAGAAGCGCTTCGGCTTCGGCTCCGGGGTGCGCGCGTAGCCCTGCGAGCCGGGCGAGTTGAGGTCGCGGCCCCAGGCGTTGCCGATGTAGCCCGCCGGGCCGCGCGAGCCCCAGCCGAGGTAGTCGGTGGGCGTGATGTCGGCGAGCATCGAGAAGCCTTCGTTGTCGCGCAGGTGGCGGCAGGCCTCCACCAGGCGCGCCGGGTCGACCACGAGCGTCGTCTCGCTGTGGGCCTCGCGCGTCTCGACGAGCCCGGGGACTCCCTCGTAGGTCAGGAGGCCACGTCCCGGAGCTCGTACGCCGGCGGGACGCCCGCCTTGATCTTCTCCTGCAGCCGCACGATGCCCTCGACCAGCGCCTCCGGCCGCGGCGGGCAACCGGGCACGTGGATGTCCACAGCGACGACCTTGTCCACGCCCTGGAGGACGGTGTAGTTGTTGAACATCCCGCCCGAGCTGGCGCAGGCGCCCATCGCGATCACCCACTTCGGCTCCAGCATCTGGTCGTAGATCTGGCGCAGCGGGGCGGCCATCTTGTGGGCGACGCGGCCGGAGACGATCAGCAGGTCGGCCTGGCGCGGCGAGGAGCGAAAGACCTCGGCGCCGAAGCGCGCTACGTCGTAGCGCGCGGAGACGATCGACATCATCTCGATCGCGCAGCAGGCGAGGCCGAAGGTGTCCGGCCAGATCGAGCTCGACTGCGACCAGGCGACTGCCTTCTCGACGGTGGTCAGCATCAGCTCGCTCTCCAGGTCGCCGAGCTCCTGCTCGAACGCGCCCGGGCCCTTGCCGACCCACTGAACGCGCTCGGACTGGAGGCCGTAGTCGGCGAGCCGCTTCTTGTCGCTCATCTCCAGTCCAGCGCTCCCTTGCGCCAGATGTAGACGTAGGCGAGCGCGAGGATGACGACGAAGAAGAGGAACTCGACGAAGCCGAACCAGGCGAGCTGGTGGAGGATCACGGCGAGCGGGTACAGGAAGACGATCTCGATGTCGAAGACGATGAAGAGCATTGCCGTCAGGTAGAAGCTGATCGTGAACCGGCTGTGCACCGGCGGCCCCTCCGAGACGCCGGACTCGAACGGCAACGAGCGGACGCGCATGCGGCGATGCGGGCGAGTGGCCAGCGCGAACGAGGCGAAGACCATCGTGAGGGGAATCGCGAGCGCGAAAAGACCGTAGATCAGAAAGGGCAACCAGCTGTCCAGCAACGCGCATCCTCCCCGCGGTCGAGCGGCCCGGAAGTTAGCAGAGTCGGCAGGGCTACGAGCGGAGAGGAAAACGGCTCAACCACGCGTGTCGCAGGTGTTACAAGGTCGGGCCGCGAAACACCCTCCCGAGGGGGATTCGGAGGGCCCGGACCCGCTGCTACGATGGGCCCCGATGGCGACTGCCGAGCAGCCTCTGACGATCGTCTCGCTGACCGAGAGCGCGGCGACCAAGATCCGTGACCTGATGTCCGAGGAGCCCGAAGGCGAGGCCGCGGTCCTCCGGATCGCCGTCCAGGGCGGCGGCTGCTCGGGCTTCCAGTACGCGCTCGGCTTCGACCGGGGCCCGCAGGACGGCGACCACGAGCTCGCCAGTCATGGCGTGCCCGTCGTAGTCGACCCGTTCAGCGCGCCCTACCTGACCGGCACCGAGATCGACTGGGTCGAAGGCCTGCAGGCCGGGTTCGCGATCAACAACCCGAACGTCTCGGGCTCGTGCGGCTGCGGCCACTCCTTCCAGGTGGAAGAGGGCGAAGACCCCGCGGGCGCCGCCGGCTGCGGCTCAGGCTGCTCGCACTAGTCCGTCGCCGCTGAGGCGGCTGCCGGCTGCGCGGCGCCTGCCCTGCTGAACATGTACCCCAGGCTCGCACCGACCGCGTAGCCGATCACTGCGGCGGCGATCGAGGTCCCCGTCCCGGGCTTCGTGGTCATGTTCCAGACGACTCCGAGCACGAGGCCGATCGCGCTGAACTCGATCATCCAGAGGCCCCAGTAGCGGGTCATCCGCCTCGCATCCGCGCCGAGCGGCCCAGGGCCGTTCTCGCGCAGCGCGCGCTCCAGCTTCTTGCCCGAGCGCTCGGCGATCACCGGCCCCTGAATCCCCAGCACGACGAGCGCCACGATGCCGACCACGATCCAGCCGCTGCTCCACGTCCAGACGTCGCTCGTCATGTACGCCCCCGAGCCGAAGAGGCCGAGGATCGCGATCGGGAAGAGGCGCGCGATCTTGCCGGCGACACGGCCCCACGGAATCGCGTCCGTCAGCTCGCGCGCGCCACGGAGCTGGAAGAGGCAGACGATGAGCACCGAGGCTGCGCCGATCCCGACGAACAGCGAGAGCAGGTGGATGTAGAGCACGACGTGGTAGGTGTCCAAGACAGGCCCCTCTGCAGCGGTCGACAGTTGACGATGCGAGGGTACGACAACGGCCGGAGTCGTTCAACGGGCCGCCGTTAGCATTGGCATTCGTGAGCGACGTCGTCGACATCACGATCCTCGGAGCCGGTCCTGCCGGTCTCGCGGCCGCTTACTACGCCGGGCACCGCGACGCGTCCGTTCGGATCATCGAGAGCCTCGAGCAACTCGGCGGCCAGGTGGCGGCGGTGTACCCCGAGAAGCACGTCTACGACGTCGCCGGCCATCCGAAGATCATGGGCACCAAGCTCGTCGAGCTCTGCGCAGAGCAGGGCCTCCAGTACGGGCCGGAGGTGCGCCTCGGCGAGGAGGTGCAGACGCTCGAGCGACTAAGCCAGAACGGCGAGGAGCTGCTCGCGATCGGCACAGACCAGGGCGGGCCCTACCTCACGCGCGCGATGATCATCACCGCCGGCCACGGCGCCTTCGAGCCGCGCAAGCTCGGGGTCGAGGGCATCGACGAGTGGGAAGGCAAGGGCGTCCACTACTTCGTGCGCGAGAAGGACGTCTTCCGCGACCGGACGTGCGTAATCGTCGGCGGCGGCGATTCGGCCCTCGACTGGACGCTCGGCCTGCAGGACACGGCCAAGGCGCCGATCGGGCTCGTCCACCGGCGCGACAACTTCCGCGCGCTCGAGTCCTCGGTCAACGAGGCGCGCGCGCTCGAGGGTCAGGGCCGCGTGCGGTTCTTCACGCCCTGCGAAGTGCGCGAGCTGCACGGCGACGGCTCGCTGCAGTCGGTCTCGATCGAGAACACGAAGACGGGCGAGGTCGAGCAGGTGCCCTGCGAGGCGCTGATCACGCTGCTCGGCTTCCACTCGCACCTCGGCGCGATCGCCGACTGGGGCCTCGAGCTGCACGGCAAGCGGCAGATCGTGATCGACCCGACGACCTGCGAGACGACGCTCCCGGGGGTCTACGCCGCGGGCGACGTCGCGGGCTACGAGGGGAAGATCACGCTGATCACGATCGGCATGGGCGAGGCGGCAATCGCCGCCAACAACGCCGTGGCCCGCATCCGGGGCGAGAAGGTTCAGCCGAAGTACTCGACTGATTAGCTCGTCCCTCGAACGAGGGTCTGCCCGTGCGCCCTCAGGCCGATCTCAATGGAGATGGCTTCCCTTCGGGTCGAGTGCCTCCACTGCGGTCACGTGCGCATGCTGCGTCCGGTCTCGCACCACCGGCTCGACGGCGGAGAGTGCACTCGTTGCTCCTACGTCGGGTGGGCCGCGTCCTACGAGCTAGACGAGACGCTCCGGCGCCGGCTACGCACGCGGCCACTCGAGCGACGCAGGCTCTACGCGGCCTGATTACATTCGGAGCGTGGCTACCGAAGCACGCGAAGAGCTCTGGGGCGGCGAGACCCGCAAGGCCGTCGACAACTTCCCCGTCTCCGGCGAGCCGATTCCAGCTCCGGTCGCACGCTGGCTCGGGCGGATCAAGGCCGCGGCCGCACGGGTGAACGCCGAGCTCGGCCTGCTCGATGCCGACAAGGCCGAGCGCATCGCCGCGGCCGGCGACCGCATCGCGAACGGCGACCTCGACGACCAGTTCCCGATCGACGTCTTCCAGACGGGCTCGGGCACCTCCTCGAACATGAACGCCAACGAGGTGATCGCCAGTCTCGCCGGCGAGGACGTGCACGCGAACGACGACGTGAACATGGGCCAGTCATCGAACGACGTCTTCCCGACCGCCGTCCATCTCGCCGCGCTCGACGAGCTGACGAACGACTTGCTGCCCGCGCTCGACGGGCTCGCGGCCTCGCTCGAGGCCAAGGCGACGGAGTTCGACGACGTGGTCAAGTCGGGCCGGACACACTGGATGGACGCCGTCCCGGTCACGCTGGGCCAGGAGTTCGGCGGCTACGCGGCCCAGGTCCGCGAGGGCGCCGCGCGCGTACGAGACACGCTGCCGCGGCTCGGCAAGGTGCCGCTCGGCGGCACGGCCACCGGCACCGGGCTGAATACGCACCCGGAGTTCGCCTCGCGCGTGCGCGCGCGTCTTCAGGGGGACACCGGCCTCGAGATCGTCCCGCCGGCCGACCCGTTCGAGTCGCAGGCGGCGCGCGATGGGATCGTCGAGGCCTCGGGCGCGCTCAAGGTGCTCGCCGTCTCGTTGACGAAGATCGCCAACGACATCCGCTTCATGGGATCAGGCCCCCGCGCCGGCCTTGCCGAGATCGCGCTGCCCGAGCTGCAGAAAGGCAGCTCGATCATGCCCGGCAAGGTCAACCCGGTGATCCCGGAGGTCGTGACCCAGGTCGCCGCGCAGGTGATCGGCAACGACCAGGCGATCGCGGTCGGGGGGATGCAGGGCCACTTCGAGCTGAACGTGTTCGTGCCGCTGCTGGCGAGGAACCTGCTCGACTCGATCAAGCTGCTGGCCAGCGCCTCGCGTCTCTTCGCCGAGAAGTGCGTCGACGGCATCGAGGCCAACCGCGAGACCTGCGAGCGCTACGCCGAGCTGACCCTTTCCGCCGCCACTGCGCTCAACCCGTACATCGGCTACGACAAGGCGGCCGAGATCGTCAAGGAAGCTGCGAGCTCGGGCCGATCATTGCGCGAGGTCGCGCGGGACGCGGGAGTCGACGAGGCCACCCTCGACGAGGCGCTCGACTACCGCAGGATGGCCAAGCCGCACGACGGCTAGCCCGCCCGCGTTCGGTCAGCGGAGACGAGGCAAGCGGCGCACGAGCGCACTGCCGGCCGCCGCGACCGCGGCGAGGCCCAGGGCGAGCAGGTTCGTCTGAACGCACGTCCTGCAGGCATTGCAGCAGGCCGTCGCGACCGGGGCCTGGTCGCCGTACTTGACGGCGGCCTGGGTCAGGCTGCCTCGCCAGCTCGTCTGCATGAACCAGACGGTACACCCAACGGTCGTCGCGCCCGTTCTGGTCGGACGAGCAACGGCAACACGCTTGTGTGGCGAAAAGGCCCGCTTCGGCCTGGCTTGCTTCTGTGACCTGAACGAGTGATAGAGGAGATTCGGGCCGGTGCCGAATCCAGAACGACGGTGATGCGGCCCACCTTTCTCCTTGCGACGTTCGCCGCGGCGCTCGCGTTCACAGGATCTGCCTCCGCCGCCGGCAATCCCTTCGGCGTCACCGTGGTCCGGTTCGCGCACGGCACGGCGCCGGCCCAGATGCGCTCGGCCGTCACCGCCTCGGGTGGGGTCGTCGTCAGCGACCTGAGCGCGATCGACGCGCTCGCCGTCGTGCCGACCTCGACCGGCTTCGAGCTGCGCATCGGCTCGAAGCGCAACGTCACGGACTTCTTCGCCGACACGCTGATCGGCTCCGACCGCCACGATCGTCTCGGCGCCGGCGCCGGCGCCGGCGGGAGCGTTGCCGCCGACGGCCCGCTCGGCGGCCTTGCCGACCCCTGGCACGCACTCTTCCAGTGGGACGACGAGCGCATGAACGTCGAGCCCGCGTGGCGCCGCACGAACGGCGACCGCTCGATCGCCGTCGCGGTGATCGACTCCGGCGTTGACGCGAGTCACGGCGAGCTCCGAGGGATCGTCGACCGGAGGCTCGGCGGCAACTTCATCCCCTGCGACGACCTGAAGGCCCTTCTCGGTCTCGGGTTCATCGATCGCTCGGGCCTGCGTGACTGCCGCGACGGCGACTTCGAGGGCCACGGCACCTGGGTCGCGAGCCGGATCGCCGGCGCGCTGAACGGCTCCGCTTCGAACGGCGTCGCCCCGGGAGTCACGATCGGTTCCTACAAGGTGCTCGCGGCCGGCCTCGGCGGATTGTCGAGCTGGATCCTCACCGGCCTCGTCAGCGCCTGCTCCGACCCGCGCATCGACGTGGTGAACATGTCGATCGAGGCCTACGTCGACCCCTCCGACCCGGCATCGGTCGACGACTTCCTGCTCTTCACCGACGCTGTCGACTACTGCCTCGCCCACGGCGTGCCTGTGTTCGCGGCGGCCGGGAACGCGCACGTCCGCGTCGACCGCGTTCCGATGACGCTCGGCGGGCGGGTCCTCGAGGGAGTCGGCCAGGTGTCGACCGGCAGCGAGGGCATCGCCACCGCGGTGCCCGGCAGCGCGTCGCTCGACGACTACGACCTGCGTGGCGGCCTGCTCGTCCCGGGGGGCGTGCCGGGGGTGACGATGGTCTCGGCGACCGCGAACGCGATCGGCGCCGCGCCGGCGACGGTGCCGCTGCGCTGGCGCGCTCACGTCGGCGCCCGCGACCAGCTCGCCTACTACTCGAACTACGGCTCCCGGGTCGACCTCGCGGCCCCCGGCGGCGCGCGGGCCTACGAGATCCCGGCCTGGGACGGTGGCGCGGGTGACGTGCTGGCCGGCGGCTGGGGCTCCTTCGGCGCCCTCGCCAAGGACGGCCTGATCTGCACCGACCCGCTCGAGGCGTCGGTCTTCAACTCCGCCTGCTACAAGTCGCAGGGCGACGCGTATGGCTGGCTTCAGGGAACCTCGATGTCGACCCCGAACGCGGCCGGCGTTGCCGCCCTCGTGCTCTCGGCGCACCCGGAGCTCGTCGGACGACCCTCGGCGCTCGTGCGCCGGCTCACCGGCTCGGCGAGCCGCTCGCCCGTGAACTTCATGGGCCCGAACGACCCGGCGAACACCACGTCTGCGCTGAACGGCACGCCCTGCGCGACCGGGTTCTGCCACGTCGACCAGTCACATCCGATCGCCTTCGCCGATGCGTACGGCGCGGGCCTGGTCGACGCGGGCGCGGCCGTCCAGCCGTAGAGCGCATTCCGATTTGACAGTCTGATGTAGCAACACATATACAACCCCCTGCACGACGGCGGGGAGCCGTGGGATGCTCGTGTAGCCAGCTCCTCGCGAACAAGCGACGTAGGGGGAGACTGATGACGAAAGCACGCACGGTCGTCGTGGGGGCGAGCTTCTTCGTGCTCGCCGGCGCAATTGCCTTGCTTCTGGTGTTGTTCGCGGCGAGGTCGTCAGGCCAAGCCGGCACGGGCCTCAAGCTCTCGAAGGCCGGAGGCGAGGCGGGCGAGTCCGCGCAGGGGGTGGTCCGTGAAGGGCCGACTTCCTACGAGCAGTGGCGCGCGATGACGCACACGTACCCGGCGAAGGCCATTTCGCCGGCGATCGCGGCGCGCGCGAAGGCAACCTTCAACCGGCTCGCAGCTAGTGACCTGCGCCGGCTGCGCACCGCCAGGCGCTTCTCGTTCGACGGGGGCCATTGGAGGCTCTACGGTCCGCGCGTGAACGCGACCGAGCCGGGGGTGCTCGCGTTCACCGGAGCAACGAACAACACGGCCAGCCGCGTGACGACGCTCGTGGCCGACCCGGACTGCACCGCCAGGCACTGCCGCCTGTACGCAGGCGTGTCCGGCGGCGGCGTGTGGCGGACGGACAACGCGACGGCTCCGGATCCGACGTGGAAACAGATCAGCCCGGAGGAGCTCGACCACAACGCGGTCGGCACGCTGACGCTCGTGGACGCACGGGGCAAGGGCCACGGCAAGGGCCACGGCAAGGGCCACGGCCATGACGTGCTCTACCTCGGCACCGGTGAGGCGAACCGCTGCACCTCCGGCTGCGAGTCGGGCGTCGGCATCTACCGCTCGCTCGACTCCGGCGAGCACTGGGCCAGAGGTCCCGGACGTCTGCGTCAGCACCACGACCTATCCGTGCGTGACTCCGGGCAAGGACGCGTTCCTCGGCCGCGGCATCAACTCGATCGTGATCGACCCGCGCAACTCGAGCCACATGCTCGTGGGCTCGGCTCGCGGCGTTCGCGGGATCGCGCACGTGATCGGCGCGGGCGGGACCTCGCGCTTCGAGCCGGGTGCGAACGACCCCGGTGTCTACGAGTCGTTCGACGGCGGGGCTACCTTCAGGATGGTCTGGGACGGGGCGAAGCCGGATCCGGTCGGCCCCGGCGGCTCCAACATCTCGTTCGGCATCACGGACCTCGGGCTCGACCCGCTGAATCCGGCCGTCGTCTACGCGGCCGGCTTCGACGCGGGCGTGTGGCGACGTGACGCCGGCGCGGCTATCACCGCGTTCCAGCAGGTGTTCAGGCCGCAGTTCAACCAGAACGTTGCGGACGTCGCCCACGAAGGCGGCGGCACCGACCGCGCGATGTTCGCGTTGACGGTCAAGAACGGTCACACGCGCATCTACCTGACGGACGGGACTGCCGCAGGTGGGGGCCCGACAGATCCGTTTGCCGCGAACTTCTGGCGGACGGACAACGGGCAGCTGTCAGCAGCGACGCTGCTGGCCTCGCAACCTCCCGCCGACCTGGCCGCGGGAACCAACTGCACGCCGCCAGACCCGGCGGCGCACACGTTCCCGGCGTCCTACTCCACGGGCTGGCAGTGCCTGACCTCACGGGACACCGCGAACCCGTACTTCCCGACGCAGGACTTCTGCTGGGCGCAGTGCTGGTACGACGAGGACGTCTACACCCCGGCCGGCATGCCCGACACGGTCTACGTGATCGGTGCGATGCAGTACGACGAGCTTCCCTGTAACACCAAGGGCGTCGGCTGCGGCTTCGGTCACGACGCTGCGGGACAGGGCGCCGGCATGTCGAACGGACGGGCGGTGCTCTACTCGAACACCGCGGGAGACCCGGATGCCGCCAACGGCATGCGGACCTTCACCGACCTGACGAACGACGCGCAGGACACTCCGGCGCCGTGGTGCTCGTACGAGCGGTACGGGCTCACGCCTCCGGACTTCTGCCGTCGCGCTCCGGACGGCATCCACCCGGACCAGCACGCGATCGTCGTCAACCCGGGCAATCCGACCCAGATCTTCGAGGGGTCGGACGGCGGCGTGATCCGCACGAGCGGCACGTTTGCCGACCTGTCGGCGCAGTGCGACGAAACCGGTCGCAACGGCGTTACCCGGCGGTCACCGTGACGGGCTCCGACAACGTCGGTTGCAAGCGGCTGCTCTCGCGGGCGCCGGCAGTGCTCGACCACATCAACCGGAAGCTGAGCAGCACGCTGCAGTTCATCAACGTCGCGATCAACCCGAGCCTCGGGTGCGAGGTGATGGGGGGAACGCAGGACAACGGCACGTGGTCGAACAACAACGGCTGCGACCGCAACACGTTCAACCAGATCATCTACGGCGACGGCGGCAACGCCGTGTACGACGCCACCCAGCCGACGTGGCGGGCGAACGAGTTCACGAGCGGTGCGGGTGACTCGAACTTCCGCAACGGCGATCCGGAGAACTGGGTCGTCGCGACGGCACCGATCCGCCGCAGCGGTGAGGGACCGGCGTTCTACTGGCCGCAGGTCGGCGATCCGAACCCGACGCCCGGAACGCACCCGATTTACTCGGGCGCGCGCCACGTCTGGCGGACGCTCGCCTTCGGCGGTGGCACTGCCACTCAGACGGGGCCGCAGCCGACGACGCCCAACATCGCCTTCATGGAGGCGAACTGCCAGGAGTTCGTCACGCCCAGCACCAAGCTCGGCTGTGGTGACTACCGGCCGATGGGCGGGCCGTACTGCGACGGGCTCGAGAGCACGGCCGCGATCCCCTCGTGCATCGACCAGCCCGGCGACCTGGCCGGCACGTTCTACGGCACCGATCGCCAGGGCCTCGTGGTCTCGTGGGTCGCGCGCAGTGGCTCCGACCACGGCACCCTGTGGGCCGTGACGGGCGCAGGCCGCGTCTTCGTCACCCACAACGGCGATGCGTCCGACCCATTGACGGTCACCTGGCACCGGATCGACAACCCGACCTCGCCGACGCGGTACCCGAGCGGGATCTACGTCGACCCGGCCAACTCGAGCCACGCGTGGATCAGCTACAACGGGTTCAACGCGGCGACTCCGAGCACCCCGGGCCACGTCTTCAGCGTGACCGAGGGCCCGGCGGCCGTCTCCGGCAACGGGACGTTCGAGAACCTGAACGTCGAGAGCGGCACGTCTGCCTTCCCGACGCCGACCGACTCCGGCGACCTGCCGGTGGTCGACATCGTCCGCGACGACGCGACACACACGCTCTACGTCGCTACGGACTTCGGCGTCCTGGCCGGGCCGAACGATGGGGCCAGCTGGCATCTCACCAGGGGCATGCCTCGTTACGAGGTCACGCACCTTGAGATCCAGCCGTCCAACCGTGTCCCGACCTGCGTCGGCACGACGAGCTGCAAGCACGTCCTCTACGCAGCGACGCACTCGCAGGGCATCTGGGCGCTGAACCTCGGTGGTCACGGGGACGCCAACGGCGATTAGTCGTTCCTGACCGCTAGCTGAACTGACGAGGGCCGCCTCCGGGCGGCCTTCGTCGTCCCTTTACCGGTCCTGTCGCGCCCCGGCCCGCAGCTGGAGGTCGCGAGGAGGGCGGCGCCGGCGAACTAGTACGCCACAGCGCCACGGCCCGTCGCGGCTGCATGCCGCTGCTCGTCGGCGCGGTAGCTCGAGCGGACGAGCGGCCCGGAGAAGACCGAGCCGAAGCCGAGCGCCTCGCCCTGCTCCCGGAACCAGCGGAACTCGTCCGGGTGCACCCAGCGGTCGATCTTGGCGTGCCTCGCACTCGGCTGGAGGTACTGCCCGATCGTGACGACATCCACGCCGTGCTCGCGTAGGTCACGCATGGTCTCCACGATCTCGTCGTTCGTCTCGCCGAGGCCGACGATGATCCCGGACTTCGTCAGCACCGGGTAGTCGGCCAGCTCCTTCGCCCGCGCGAGCAGCCACAGCGCCTTGTCGTAGCTCGCCTTGGCGCCGCGCATCCGCGCGTGCAGGCGGCGGACGGTCTCGATGTTGTGGTTGAAGACATCGGGCCGCTCGGTGAGGATCGTCCGGAGCGCCTCCTCCTCGACGCCGAGGAAGTCAGGCGTGAGAATCTCGATCGTCGCCTCGGGAACCTTGTGCTTGAGCGCGCGGATGGTGGCGGCGTAGTGGCCGGCGCCGCGGTCGGGCACGTCGTCGCGGTCGACCGAGGTGACCACCACGTGCTTGAGGTTCATCTTGGCCGCCGCCGCCGCCAGCCGGAGCGGCTCGAGTGGGTCGGGCGGCTCCTCGGGCCGGCCGGAGTGGACGTAGCAGTAGCGGCACGCACGCGTGCAGGTCTCGCCGAGGATCTGGAACGTCGCGGTGCCTCGGCCCCAGCACTCCGCGATGTTCGGGCAGCGCGCCTCCTCGCAGATCGTGTTCAGCGAGGCGCCGTGGATCAGCTTGCGGACGTCGAAGTAGGCGGAGTCCGCGCTGGGCGCGCGCACCTTCATCCACTCGGGGCGGCGAGGCCGCTCGGCCACGGGCAACGATCGCTCCATGGCCCTGAGTCTAGAGACGGCGCAGGCTCAGCGGTCTTTCCAGGGATCCAGATAGACGTCGTCGATCTGGAACGCCGCGCCAGTGCCGACGGGCGTGAAGCGGAAGGCAACCGCCTTGGTGCCGAGCAGGCTCGTCACGTTGCACAGCGCGAGCTCGACCTGCGGGGATGGAGCCCAGGTGCCGCTGCCGCTGATCGTCCCGCCGTCGAGAATCGTCAGCAGGCCGCCGACGAGGCTGGGCACGACCACCTGCACGTGCAGCCGGCCACTTGCCGAGCCGACGTTCTTGGCGAACAGCCGCATGTGCCAGTCACCGAGGGCGAAGCAGACCGTGCCGCTCGAGACCGAGCTGCCCGCCGGCAAGAGCAGGGAGTGGCTGTCGCCCCTACGACCGACGGAGTACGGCTCGTTGCCGGCGACCACCCGCGCGCCGCCGCTCAGGGACCAGCCCGTGCTACCGCTCTCGAAGCCGCCGTTGAGCAGGGTCGCGTAGTACGAGAAGTCACCCCAGGGAGCGAAGACCTGCTTGGAGGTGGGATCGCAGTACGACGCCTGGCCGGTACCGATCAACCCTGCCTTGGCCGTCGACGTCAGTGCCAGGGCCGCCACGATCACGACCCCGCAGAGAGCGATCAACCCAGTCCTTGCCGCACGTGCCGCCATGCCGTTTCCCTCCTGCGCCGCTAACAGCTCTCACCTTCGTCCCCGGCGAGGGGCGTGCATCACCCGAAGAGGTGCTTCCGCGGCGGCCCGATCCCTCGAACGAGGGAACTTCGGGTCCCAGGGGCACGTCGATGATTTTGCAGATGTCTTCTGCGGTTACCACCCCACGCTCGGTCGGACTCGACCCGAACGAGCAGCGCGTGATCGAGGAAGCGCGCGCACGGCGGCTCCAGCGCCTGGCGAAACGTGAGTTCTGGTCGCTCGCCGCCTTCACGACGGCGTTCGTTGCCGCCGCCGCGGCGATGGCGCTCTACCTCCCCTCCGAGCGCAGTCCCGGCGTAGTCGCGACGCTGGTCCTGATCGGCGCGTACGCCGCCGCGTTCCGGCTCGAGTTCGAGATCGGCAGTGGCACAGCGGTTCCGACCGAGCTGATCCTGGTGCCGATGCTGTTCGTGCTCCCGACCGGATGGGTGCCGCTCGCCGTTGCCGCAGGCGTGCTCCTCGCGAGCTCGCTGGAGTGTCTGCGTGGAGCCCTGCACCTGGAACGCCTCGTGTTGCGCCTCCTGAACGCCTCGTACGCGATCGGCCCCGCCCTCGTGCTCGGGCTCGCCGGCGAGTCGCCGCCCTCGTTCGAACACTGGCCGCTCTACCTGGCGGCGCTCGCGGCGCAGTGCGCGCTCGACTTCGCCGTCACTGCAGCGCGCCAGTGGATCACGCTCGGCGTTCCGCCGACCAACCACTTGCGCGCGATGGCATCGGTCTACGTGATCGACGCCGGCCTCGCTCCGGTCGGGCTGGCGGTGGCCTTCGCAGCCCAGTCGTCGCCCTACGGTGTCATCCTCGCGTTGCCGCTCATCGGCCTGCTCTCGATCTTCGCGCGCGAGCGCCGCGTGCGCATCGACCACGAGCTCGAGCTGCGGGACGCGTACCGCGGAACTGCCTTCCTGCTCGGCGACGTCGTCGAGGCCGACGACGCCTACACCGGCATGCACAGCCGCGACGTGGTCGAGCTCGCCATGCAGGTCGCAGCCGAAATCGAGCTCGGTGCCAGCGAGCGTCGTGACCTCGAGTTCGCAGCGCTGCTCCATGACGTTGGGAAGGTCCGCGTGCCGAACGAGATCATCAACAAGCCCGGGCCGCTCACCGACGAGGAGCGCAAGGTGATGGAGCGTCACACGATCGAGGGCGAGCGGCTGCTGCTGCGCGTCGGCGGCCTGCTCGGTGAGATCGGCCGCGTCGTCCGCTCCTGCCACGAGCGCTGGGACGGCAAGGGCTATCCCGACGGCCTCGCCGGCGAGAACATCCCGCTGCTGGCGCGGATCGTGTCCTGCTGCGACGCCTACAACGCGATGACGAGCGACCGCTCGTACCGCAAGGCGCTGCCGGTCGAGCACGCCAACGCCGAGCTGCGGTCCTGCAGCGGCACCCAGTTCGACCCCCGGATCGTGGACGCGCTGCTCGCCTCGCTCTAGCCGGCGTTGCCGAAGAGCGAGCTCTCGACGACGTAGAAGACGGCGATCGCCAGGAAGAGCAGCACGCTGGCGGTCGGGCTCAGGAAGGCCAGCAAGGTCGCGCCGAGGTAGATCCAGGGGCCCGGCAGGTAGCTGCGGGAGATGCCGCTGACGATCGCTGGGCTCGCGTCGGCGCGCAGCAGACGCCGCCGGCCGCTCGCGTAGAACCAGGTGACGCTGAACATGATCGCGGTCGCGACCATCGTGAAGCCGTAGGCCAGGGCCGCGTCACGGGCGCCGTCCGCGCGAATGTGCTCGGCCACGAGCCGCGTCGGGAACGGGACGAAGGCGATGCACATCAGCAGCCCGATGTTGGCGAACAGGAAGCGGCGGTCGGTGCGGTCGATCTGCGACATCAGCGTGTGGTGGTTGACCCACATGATCCCGATCGTGACGAAGCTGACCGCGTAGGCCAGGTAGGACGGCCAGATGTGCGTGAGGCTGTCTCCCAGGTCGCCGACGTCGCCCGCGACCTGGGCGTCGACGTTCAGGATCAGCAGCGTCGCGGCGATCGCGAACACCCCGTCCGCGAACGTCTCGAGGCGGGCGGGGCTCAACCCCGGCTAGCGGCGCCGCTCGGAGTCGCGCTCGAAATCGGTGCCCGCCGGCTGCCGCGAGTAGCCGCCGCCGCCGAGGTCGTCCTTGCGCCCTTCGTAGTCCTCCTGCGCGACGTCGCGCTCGTGGGGCGTCATGTGGGGCTCCTCTTCGGCGAGCTCCTCTGCGTCCTTGTTCCACCAGGCGCGAAGTTTGTTGAGCATGGCGATAACGCTACACCCGTGAGGAGGAGGGTGCGAGCTGCTCGAGCGTGAGCGGCTCGAGCTCGAGCTCGAAGACGGCTTCGAGCGCTTCGACCGCGTGCGGCCGCACTTCCTCGACGCTCATCGGCCGGCCGAGCTCGCGCGCGATCGTGGTGAAGGCCGCGTCCTCGAGCCCGCAGGCGGTGATCCAGTCGGTGAACGGCGCCGGGTCGAGGTCGACGTTGAGCGCGTAGCCGTGCGTGGTGACCCATTTCGAGATGTGGATCCCGACGCTCGCGATCTTGCGAGGCGGCGCCTCGAGCCAGATCCCGGTCAGGCCCTCGATCCGGGTCGCGTCGAGCCCGAGCGGAGCGAGCGCGCGGATCAGCGCCTCCTCTAGGTCACGGCAGTAGCGCTTGACGTCCTGGCCGTGCCGCGTCAGGTCGAAGATCGGGTAGCAGACGAGCTGGCCGGGACCGTGGTAAGTGGACTTGCCCCCGCGGTCGGTCTCGACGATCTCGACCTTCGCGCCGTCGGGAACGTGCAGCTCGCCGGGCTCGGTGCGGCGGCCGAGCGTGATCACCGGCGCGTGCTCGAGCAGCAGCACCGTGTCGGGCATCTCTCCGCGTGAGACGGCATCGGCGAGCGAGCGCTGCATTGCCCAGCCCTCCTCGTAGCCGACCGGCTCGCGCAAGTGGTAGACGTACCCGGGGCGGCTCACGCCCGGAGCGTAGCGGCCTGCGCGGCGGCCAGGACGGCCAGCCCGGCGACCGTGACCGCGACCAGCACGGCGCCTGCCGTCGACCAGCCGCCGGCGAGCACGAGCCAAAGCAAGCCGGCGATAGCCGAGACGCCGTTGCCGATCGCAAGGGCTCGCAGGCCGACGCGGCCGCTCCAGATGAGGGCACCGAGCACGAGGAGCGCAAGTCCTGCGGCGACGAGCACGACTGTGCCGACGGGACGCGGAAAATCCGACTCGTCGAGCGCGCCGGTGGCCGCACAGAGAAGCAAGGCGATTCCGAGCACCGCCTCGAACGCCGCGTCGATTCGGACGAGCATCGTTACGCGCCGCCAAGCGCGATCGCCCCGCTTGCGATCCCGCGCAGAATCTCGAGCCAGGCCGCCTCGGGCTCGCCGTGCGGCGCCGCGGCCTCCGGTGGCAGACCGGCGAAGATGCGCCTCCAGACGTGCGCGCGCGCCACAGGCGCAAGCAGGTACCCGTCCGCGAACGTCTCTCGTAGCTCCCGCAGAGGCGCGAACCGCTCGAAGGGCTCCAGGTAGATGTCGCGTAGCCGCTCGACCTCCGGCGAGCCCGGCTCGTATCCCGCTCGGTCGGTCGCGGAGCGCAACGCGAGCAGCGGGCCGGTAAACGGGTGTGAGACGCTGGCTTCGGCCCAGTCGGCGAACACGGGCCGGCCGTTGCGCACGAAGATGTTGCCGTCGTGCGCCTCCTGGTGGATCACGGTCGGCGGTAGCCCGGACGCGTCCAGCGCTTCCGCTGCGCGCGTGACCGCACCGTACGCCTCGTCCCGGCCGGCGATCTGCTCGTAGAGCTCGGGGAGTCGCGCCGGCCGCTCCTCCGGCGTCCCTGCTGCGAGCGCGTCGTCCACCAGCCCCATGAACTCGATCTGCAGCTCGGCGTAGAGCCGCAGCACCTCCTCCCACCGCGGTGCGGGCTCGCGATCGTCGAGCAACTCTCGCAGGCTCGGGCCGACGTGGCGCGTGAGCAGCTGTGGGCCCTCGTGCGCGACGACCTCCGGAACGGCGTCGGGCCGCAGCTGAGCGAGCAGCGCCGTCAGCTCCGGCTCGAAGGCGTTGGCCGGCGGGTTCAGCTTGAACCAGAGGAGCCCGTCGCAGGTCGGCACGCGCGCTATCGCCGACCAGGGTCGGGTGCGCTCGAGCTCGAGCTCTCCCGTGCGCTCGACGTGCGCGTCGATCCACGCGGTCGCCCGGTCGAGCCACCCCGGCTCCTCCCAGGGGAGCGTTAGTAGTTCGACTCGTCCCAGCTCTCGAGCTTCTCGCGCAGGTCGCGCAGGAAGCGGCCGGCGAGGGCGCCGTCCACGAGGCGGTGGTCGTACGTGAGGGTCAGGTTCATGATCGGCCGGATCGCGATCACGTCCTCGCCGCGGTCGTCCTGGATCACCCACGGCCGCTTCACGACCGCGTAGGTGCCGAGGATCGCGGCCTGCGGCTGGCTGATCACCGGCGTGCCGTGGAAGGTCCCGTAGCCGCCGGGGTTCGTGATCGTGAAGGTGCCGCCCTGCACGTCGTCGGGGAGCAGCTTCTTGTCGCGCGCGCGGGCTGCGATCTCCGCGATCGAGCGGGCCATGCCCAGGAGGTTCAGGCCCTCGGTATGGCGGACGACCGGGACGATCAGGCCCTTGCCGTCGGCCAGCTCGACCGCGAACCCGAGGTTGACGTAGTTGCGCGTGACGATCTGGTCGCCGCGCAGCTCGCCGTTGATCCACGGGTAGTCGCGCAGCGTCTCGACGGTCGCGCGGGCGACGAAGGACAGGTAGGTCGGGTTGACGCCGTAGCTCTTCTGGTACTCGCTCTTCAGCTTTTTGCGGATCGCGACCACGCGCGACATGTCGATCTCGATCGCACTCGTGACGTGCGCCGAGGTGTCGAGCGAGCGGCGCATGTGCTCGGCGATCCCGCGGCGCATGGCGGTCATCGGCTCGACGCTCTCGCCCGTCTCCGGCTCGATCTGCTGCGCCTGCGCGACCGGCTGGGGTGCAGGAGGAGCCGCTGCCGGTGCGGGCTCGGCGGGCGCTGCCGGCGCAGGCTCGGGGGCTGCGGGTGCGGGCTCGGGCGGCGCCTGCGGTTCGGCGGGCGCCGCCGGCGCGACCTGCTGAGGCTGCTCTTGCCGTGGCGGCTCCTGCGGCTGCTCCGGTTGCTGCGCGCCGGACTCGACGAAGGCGAGGATGTCCTTCTTGGTCACGCGGCCGCCGCGGCCGGTGCCGGAGACCTGCCCGACGTCGACGCCGTGCTCCGAGGCGATCCGCGCGACGACCGGCGAGACGAACGTCTTCTCCCCGCCGCCGTTGCCGTCCGCCGCGACGGGCGCCGGCGCCGGCGCGGGCTCAGGCGGAGCGGACTCGGGGGCCGGAGTCTCGCCCTCGGAGCTCGAAGGAGCCTCGGCCTCGGCGGCAGCCTCCTGCGTCGCGGGCTCGGGCGGCGCTTCCGCAGCGGCCGGGGCCTCGACGCCCTCGGGCGCGATCACCGCGAGCTTCGTCCCGACCTCGACGGTCTCGCCCTCCTGGACGAGGATCTGCTGCACGATGCCCGAGCCGGGGCTCGGCACCTCGGTGTCGACCTTGTCGGTCGAGATCTCGAGCAGCGACTCGTCGGCCTCGACGGTCTCGCCTTCCTGCTTGAGCCACTTCGTGATCGTCCCCTCGGAGACCGAGACGCCCATCTGGGGCATGACGACGTCGATCGCGGACGTGGTCGCCATCAGTACTCCGCGACCTCCCTGATCCCGGCGACGACGTCGTCGACCTGCGGGATGTACGCCTTCTCGAGCACGGGCGAGAACGGGACGGGCGTGTCGGGCGCGGCGATCCGCTTCAGCGGCCCGTCGAGGTCCTCGAACGCCTCCTCGGCGATCGTGGCCGCGATCTCGCCGCCAAAGCCGCCGGTGTGCGTGTCCTCGTGCAGGACGACCACCTTGGAGGTCTTCGACACCGACTCCAGCACGGCCTGCTTGTCCCAGGGGATCAACGTGCGCAGGTCGACGATCTCGACCGAGATGTCCTCGCCGTCGAGCTGCTGCGCCGCCTCGTCCGCGGTGTGCACCATCGCGCCCCACGTGATCACGGAGACGTCGTCGCCCTCGCGGTGGATGCGCGCCTTGCCGAACGGCGTCTCGTAGCGCTCCTCCGGGACCTCGGCCTTGAGGCGGCGGTAGAGGTGCTTGTGCTCGAAGTAGAGGCAGGGGTTCGGATCCTGGATCGCGGTCGCGAGCAGGCCCTTGGCGTCCTCGGGCGTCGCCGGGCAGATCACCTTCAGGCCCGGGATGTGCGCGAACGAGCTCTCCGGGTTCTGCGAATGGAACGGCCCGCCGCTGAAGCCGCCGCCCGACGGAAGCCTGACCGTGATCGGCACGGGCGTGCCGGCGCGCCAGCGCTGCTTGGCCGCGACGGTCACGAGGTGGTCCCACGCGCAGGAGATGAAGTCCGCGAACTGCATCTCGGCGACGGGGCGCATGCCCATGATCGCCGCGCCGGTGCAGCCGCCCACGATGGCCGTCTCGGACAGCGGCGCGTCGATCACGCGCCACGGGCCGAACTCCTCCTGGAAGCCGAGCGTGACCTTGAAGGCCCCGCCGTAGACGCCGACGTCCTCGCCGATCACGAACACGCGCTTGTCGCGGCGCATCTCTTGGCGGAGGCCGTCGGAGATCGCCTGCAGGTAGGTCATCTCGGCCATGGCTACTTGTGGTGCGGCGTGTCGAGGTCCTCGGGCGTGGCGAACACGCCCTGCAGCAGCGACGAGGGCTCCGGCTGCGGCGACTCCTCCGCGCGCTGGAGCGCGTCGTTCAGGAGCTTCTTGACGCCGGCCGAGATCTCGTCCTCCTGCTCGTCGGTCAGATCCGCGTGCTCGCGCAGCCAGCCGCGGAAGCGCTCGATCGGATCGTTCGCGGCCCAGCGCTCGAACATGTCCTTCGGGACGTAGAAGGCGTCGTCGTGGACGGCGTGGCCCTCCATGCGCAGGGTCAGGCACTCGAGCAGCGTCGGCCCGCCGCCCTGACGCGCCTTCTCGACCGCCCGCCTCGCCTCGCGGTAGACGGCGAGCACGTCGTTGCCGTCGACGACCACGCCCTCGAAGCCGTAGGCCTCGGCGCGGTCGGCGACGTGCTCGGTCGCGTACTCGAGGTAGGTCGGCGTGGAGTAGGCCCACTGGTTGTTGTCGCAGACGAAGACGACCGGCAGCTTGCGGACGCCGGCCAGGTTCATCGCCTCGTGCGTGTCGCCGCGGGCCGAGGCGCCCTCGCCGAACCAGCCGACCGCCACGCGGTTCTCCTCGCGGATCCGGAAGGCGAGCGCGCAGCCGACAGCGACCGGGAGCATTGCCGGCAGGTGGCTGACCATGGCCAGCAGGCCGAGGTTCGAGTCGGCCATGTGCACGTTGCCGTCCCTGCCCTTCGTCGGGCCGTCGGCGCGGCCCATGTACTGGGCGAAGATCCGCCAGGGCTCGACGCCGCGCGAGACGTGGACGCCCATGTCGCGGTGGAGCGGCGTGCCGACGTCCTCCGAGCCCATCGCGGTCGCGACCCCGACCGCGGCGGCCTCGTTGCCGCGGCCCGTGTAGAACGAGCCGGGGATCTTGCCCTGCTTGTAGAGGATGTGGCCGCGCTCTTCGATCCCGCGCGTGACCAGCATGTTCCGGTAGACGGCGAGCAGGTCCTCGCGGTCGAGGCCTGCCTCGCGGACTTCCTGGAGCGAGCCGACGGGCTCGGCTTCTCGGGCGATCGCCATCCGGCGGAACTCTAGCGATCGGTCTGGCTACAGTCGGCCTGTGAGCCGCGCGCGCAACTGGCTGCAGGAGGAGCGGCGTAAGACGCTCGGCGACTGGGTCGCCTTCTGCCTGCGCTGCGGGTTCGTCCAGCGCTACTTCGAGGACTACGTGGACGAGCTGCCGGACGCGTGCCCGCAGTGCGGCGGCGAGTTCCGCTCCCAGTGCCCGAGTTGCGGCGCGCGCTTCGCATCCGCCTTCGCCGTCGAGTGCGAGGCCTGCGGCGGGGAGCTGCGACCGCCCGAGCAGTTCGGCGTCAGGATCCGGAAGAGCTGAGCACCAGCGCGGCTGCGGCCGCGTCCTCGACCGCGTGGCCCATCGACTTGTAGACCGTGAGCTGCTCGTCGTTCGTCCGCCCGGGCCGCGTGCCCGCGAGCACCTCGCCGAGCTCGACGGCCTGCTCGGGATCCAGTCCCTGCAGCTCGAACGACCCGGCCGGGGGCGGCTCGAAGGCGACCCGCGACTCGACGCAGAGCAAGCCGCCGCGAATGGTCTCTGGATCGAGCTCGGGCCCATCGAGTGCCGCGCCGACGGAGGTGACGTGAGCCCCCGGCGCGAGCCACTCACGGCGCAACACGGGCGCGGACGAGTGCGTGCAGCAGCAGACGACGTCCGCGCCGCGAACCGCCTCCTCGAACGACCCGACCGCGGTGGCACCGGTCTCGTCCGCCAGCGCGGCCGCATGCTCGAACGTCCGGCTGGCCACGCGGATCTCCTCGAACGCGCGCACTCGTCGGACCGCTTCGAGGTGCGAGCGGCCCTGAACCCCCGCGCCGAGCACGGCGAGCACGTTCGCGTCCTCACGCGCGAGCGCGCGGCTGGCAACGGCGGAGCTCGCCCCGGTGCGAACAGCCGTGATGTGCGTCCCATCCATCACCGCGAGCGGCGTCCCGGTCTCCGCGTCGAAGACCGCGATCAGCGCCTGGTGCGAGGGCTCGTGGTCGGGAAAGAGTGCGACCAGCTTCGCTGCCAGGACGCCGTCGACGTATCCGGGCATCGCGCCGAGCAGCCCGGCCGGCGCGAACGCTGCCACCCGCGGCGGCACCGACGCCCGCCCGGCGCTGAGCTCGACAAACGCGCGCTCCAGCCGCTCGAGCAGCGTGTCGACATCGAGCAGCCGCTCGACCTCCTCCCGACTCAGCACCAGCACAGGTTCAGTCTGAACCCGGCGAGCCGCGCTTGGAGTTTCCAGCGTGCGGCGGACCGAAGGCGGAGTCTGCGCGGGCCTAGGCCGTAGGCCGTATTTCTGAGAACCGGATCACCGTGACCAGCTCGTCCTCAGCGACCTCGCGGTTGTACAGCTGGCCGAGGAACCCGGCCATCTCCTCCGGCCGGCGGATCTCCGGGTTGTCGTGCTCGATCTCGCGCGGCGAGAGGTCGGCGAGCGTCTTTACCTCGACCTTGTCGATCACCGCGTCGAAGATCTTCTGCCGCGGGCTGAAGCGCGTGCCCGCCAGCACCTGGACGATCATCCCCTTGCGGTACTTGCGCGACTTGTCGCCCAGACGGATGGTCGCCGTCTTGCGGCCGCTGCGCAGCTGATCGGCCACCATCGGTGAGTAGAAGTTCAGGGCGTACACGGCGTCGTCGTCTCCTGCCACGAGGCGCGGGGGATCATAGTGCCCGGACGGCTTCGACCGCTTTCGCGGCCATCTCGCGCTCCCCGCCGTACGCCAGCAGCGCCGGCCCTTCCTCGAGCGGCAGCCAGCGCACCTCGTCCACCTCGTGCGCGGTCTCGGGAGGGAGCTCGCCCAGGCGTCCGCGCGAGTAGCGCAGCAGGTAGAAGCTCACGACCTTGAAGATCCGCTCCCCGTCCCAGGTGTAGACGTAGCGGACGTCGCCGAGCTTCGCTGCCACGCGGCTGTGGGCGCCCGTCTCCTCCGCAACTTCGCGCACCGCCGTCTCCGGAGGCCGCTCGTCCGGCCCGATCTGGCCCTTCGGCAGGGCCCACAGGCCAGGCTTCTTCCCCGTCGGCCGGATCGCGGCGAACATCCAGCGGCCACGCAGCCGCCGAACCAGTACGCCACCCGCCGAGAACTCGCGCTTCATGCCGAGCTTTGTGACAGGAAGACCGCTCGTAGCAGCTTTGTCACTACACGACTCCCTTCGGAAGCGGTAAACTACCCTGGCACTCCACCGGTGAGAGTGCCAGAGAGTGTCACAAAGTCGCAGGACAGAAGGAGGGGGCTGGATGAATCTACAGCCACTGGGCGACCGCCTCATCGTCGAGGCTCTCGAAGACGAGGAGACGACGGCGAGCGGGATCGTCCTGCCGGACACGGCCAAGGAGAAGCCGCAGCGCGGCCGCGTGCTCGCGGTCGGCCCGGGCAGCCGCAACGACAAGGGCGAGCTCGTGCCGTTGGACGTCGCTGAGGGCGACGAGATCATCTTCTCCAAGTACGGCGGCACGGAGATCAAGCTCGGCGCCGACGAGGTGCTGGTGCTGCGCGAGTCGGACGTGCTGGCGAAGGTTGCCGGCAGCGGCTCGAAGACTTCGAAGAAGAAGAAGGAGATGGCCGGCGCCTCCGCCTAGGAGCCCGGCTGAAGGAGGACTGAATGGCACATAAGGAGCTGAAGTTCAACGAGGACGCGCGGCGCTCGCTGGAGCGTGGCGTGAACATCCTCGCTGACGCAGTCAAGGTGACGCTCGGCCCGAAGGGCCGCTACGTCGTGCTCGACCGGAAGTTCGGCGCGCCGACGATCACCAATGACGGCGTCACGATCGCCCGTGAGATCGAGGTCGAAGACGTCTTCGAGAACCAGGGCGCCCAGCTCGTCCGCGAGGTCGCGACCGCGACCAACGACGTGGCGGGCGACGGCACCACGACGGCGACCGTGCTGGCGCAGGCGATCGTCCGCGAGGGCCTGAAGAACGTGGCCGCGGGTGCGAACCCGATGGGCCTCAAGCGCGGCATCGAGAGCGCCGTCGAGCAGGTCGTCGAGAGCCTCAAGTCGCAGTCGAAGGAGATCTCGGGCAAGGAGGACATCGCCCGGGTCGCCACCATCTCGGCGCGCGAGCGCGAGATCGGCGACGTGATCGCGGATGCGATCGACAAGGTGGGCAAGGACGGCGTCGTGAACGTCGAGGAGGGCCAGACCTTCGGCCTCGAGCTCGAGTTCACCGAGGGCATGCAGTTCGACAAGGGCTACCTCTCGCCGTACATGATCACCGACCCCGAGCGGATGGAGGCGGTCCTCGAGGACCCGTACATCCTGGTCGCGAACCAGAAGATCGGCGCGGTCAAGGACCTCCTGCCGGTGCTCGAGCAGGTGATCCAGGCCGGCCGCCCGCTGCTGGTCGTTTCCGAGGACGTCGAGGGCGAGGCGCTCGCGACGATCGTCGTCAACAAGCTGCGCGGCACCTTCACCGCGGTCGCGGTCAAGGCGCCGGGCTTCGGTGACCGCCGCAAGCGCATGCTCGAGGACATCGCGATCCTCACCGGCGCCGAGGTGATCACCGAGGAGATGGGCCTCAAGCTCGAGAACACGAAGCTCTCGCAGCTCGGCCACGCTCGCCGCGTCGTGATCACGAAGGACGACACCACGATCATCGACGGCGACGGCGATGCGGACGGGATCAAGGCCCGCATCAAGCAGCTGAAGGCCGAGATCGAGAACACCGACTCCGACTTCGACCGCGAGAAGCTCCAGGAGCGCCTGGCCAAGCTCGCTGGCGGCGTTGCCGTCGTCAAGGTCGGCGCTGCCACCGAGACGGAGATGAAGGAGAAGAAGCACCGCGTCGAGGACGCGCTGCAGGCCACCCGCGCGGCCCTCGAGGAGGGCATCGTGCCGGGCGGCGGCGTCGCGCTCCTGAACGCCAGCGACTCGATCAAGCTCGACGAGTCCGAGGGCGACGAGCGCACCGGTGCTGCGATCATCAAGCGGTCCCTGGAGGAGCCTCTGCGGCAGCTTGCGCAGAACGGCGGCCTCGAGGGATCCGTCGTCGTCGGCGAGGTCCGCAAGGCCAAGAAGGGCAACGGTCTGAACGTCGACACCGGCGAGGTCGAGGATCTCGTCGCGGCGGGGGTCATCGACCCGACGATGGTCACGCGCTCGGCGCTGCAGAACGCCGCGTCGATCGCGAAGAACATCCTGACCACCGAGGCGATCGTCGCCGAGCCGCCGGAGAAGACCCCGGCAGGCGCCGGCGCCGGCATGCCGGACATGGGCGGGATGATGTAGGACGCGGGGGAAACCCGGTTTCCCCCACGGACCCCTCGTTGGAGTCCACAGCAGAAGGGCCGGCCAAGCCGGCCCTTCTGCTTTCTAGTGACAATGAGAGTGATGGCACGCCCAGATCCGGGGCCCGACATGAAGCGTCTCGCCGAAGAGTTCGTCGGCTTGATGCGCGACCTCGATTGGGAACTCGACTTCTCGGAGCAAAGCGTCCAGGCGCTGGAAGAGATGATCGAACGACAGTTCGAAGATTGGCGGCCCTGGCGAAGCGGCAGGGTCGCGAAGAAGAACCTTCCGGTTGCATCCCTGGTCGGCGCCTACCTCGGCGAGGTGATGATCCGTCACCTCGGCGGTCACTGGGGCTGGATGCCGGAGTTCGACGTCGCTGCAATCCAGCTTCCCTCCGGGACCTGGACGTCCCCGCGTGCGAAGGCCCAGAAGCGCTTCGTCAATGGGAAGGAGGATGATCTTGCCTTCTACTACGAGGCGCTCAAGTCGCAGGTCTAGCGTTCAGCCTTTGCACGTGGGTTCTCCAGAGGCGTGGGGCCGGCGGGACCTAGTGCGCCACTCGTAGAGCGCGTCCGGCTCGCGTTCCATGTTCCGTGCTCCGTCGGTGAGTCTGACCAGCGCGAACCCATGTCGCTCGTAGAACCTGCGAGCACCCTCGTTCTGCTGGAACACCCAGAGCTCGAGGCGCTCGGGGCGGAGCTTCTTCACGTGGTCGAGCAACGCCGTGCCGACGCCGCGGTTCTGGGCCGACGGATCGGTGTAGAGGTGCGTGAGCTCGCTGCCGCTGAGTCCGGCGAAGCCGACGATGCGCTTCTCTTCTTCCACCACCCAGAGCTCTGCTCGATCGAGGAACCACCCACCTAGCCGGGGCCGAACCTGCTCGGGAATGCGCGGCAGGTAGGTCATCTGGTCGCGCGCTCGAACGAACAGCTCGCTGATCGCCAGCGCGTCCTCGCGAGTCGCCAGTCGGATCATCTCCGTCGCCCAGCGATCAGCTGCGCATCAGCGCGCCTGCGGCGAGCGCGCCGACCGCGACGATCCCGCAGCTCACCAGCAGGACGGCGTTCAGGCCGCTGACGAAGCTGACGGTGGCCGGATGGGCAAGGGCGGGACGGCTCGCCGCGACCCTGGTGCCGGTGGCGGCGACCGCCGAGGCGAGGCCGTCACCGCGCGGGCCCAGCGACGAGACGAGCGAGGTCGAGATGCGGCTCTCGAGCACCGCGCCGAGCGCCGCCACGCCGACGGCGACGCCGGTCAGCCGGCAGGCGTTGTTGATGCCCGAGGCCATGCCGGTGCGCGAGGGATCGACGGCGCGCAGCGCGGCGGCGGCGATCGCCGGGTTCGCGAGCCCGATGCCGATGCCGCCCACGATCAGGCCGGGCAGCAGCGCCGTCCAGCGCGAGCCCGGCGTGAGGCCGTGCATCAGCAACAGCGCGACCGCGACGAGCACCAGGCCGACCGCCAGCACCCACCTCAGCGACGCGCCGGGTGCGAGCTTTCGCATCACGAGCGGGACGATGAACACGAAGATTGTCAGCGGCAGGAAGCGCAGGCCCGCCCCGAGCGGTGTGTAGCCGAGCACGTCCTGGAGGTAGATCGAGAGGTACGGGAAGAGCGCGAACATCCCGGCGCCGATGCAGACGGTCGCCACCGAGACGCCGACGAAGGCCGGATTGCCGAAGAGGTCCAGGTCGAGCATCGGGCGAGCCTGCCGGTGCTCGACGGCGACGAACACGAAGAGCAGCACCGCTCCCCCGATCAGCGAGCCGAGGATCAGGGCGCTGCTCCAGCCCTCCGCGTTGCCGCGCAGCACGCCGAAGACGATCAGGAAGAGTGACCCCGAGAAGGTGAGCAGGCCCCAGACGTCGGTCCTCACCGCCTGCGGGTCTCGCGACTCCCGCATCCGCGTCAGGGCGATGAACAGCGCGAACGCTCCGACCGGCACGTTGACGAAGAAGACCCAGCGCCAGTCGAGCGCGTCGGTGAGGATTCCGCCGACCAGCGGGCCCGAAGCCACGGCGACGCCGATCGTCGCGCCCCAGACGGCGATCGCGCCGCCGATGTCGGGCCCGCCGTATTCGGCCCCGATCAAGGCAAGCGCCGTCGCGAAAAGTGCAGCCCCGCCGACGCCCTGCAACGCGCGGGCGATGTCGAGCACGGCGATGCTCCAGGCCAGCCCGCAGAGCAGCGAGGAGAGCGTGAACACGACCACGCCGGCGATGAAGAGGCGGCGCCGGCCGTAGCGGTCGGCGAGCGCGCCGGCGGTCAGGATCAGCGCGGCCAGCGTGAGGGCGTAGGCGTCGACGACCCACTGCAATCCGGTCAGGCTCGCGTCCAGGTCGCGCTGGATGTTCGGCAAAGCGACGTTCACGACCGTGATGTCGAGCAGGAGCATGAACGTCGTCGTGCAGACGGCGACGAGCGTCCAGCGGCGATCAGGCGCGGTGGGAGCCAGCTCCACGCGGCGATCCTAGAAAACCTGCCTCCACAACGACGAAACGGCCCAAGGGCCGTTTCGTACGAGGGGGATGGGGAGGTGGGTCGCGATGAATATCGGCGCCGCGCGCGCCGACTCTCTCCCCCGTTCGAGTGAAACGGAGGGGCGCCTCTGGGGCGCCCCTCCGCGTTCCTCTCTCAGCGGTCGCTCACGGAGTCGGGTCCGGGTACGAGCCGCCGAAGATGTCGGTGTTGCCGAACGTCTCCGGGCAATCCTGCTGCGGGGCCGGTCGGTTCGGGTCCGATGCGTCGCCGGCCGCCGTGCCGTTCACGACCGCCTGTCGGTAAGCGTCGATTGCCGGGCAATCGAGTGCGTTTCGGGCATCGTTCCAGGTCGCCACCGCGTAGTCGTTCGTCGCGGCGACGTAGTTGTAGTCGCCGAGGAACTCGTCGATTAGCGCGTTTGCGCTGGAGCCCCTCGCGTCGCCCATGGGCGGGGGCGCACGGTGGAGGTCCGTCCACGTGCCGACCACGCCCGTCTCGGGACTGACGTCGGCATGCCGCACGACTCCCTGAAAGAGCCGCGGAGCCGCGGTCGTCGACTGCCACGGCTGCAGGAAGGCCATGTAGGTCAGGTAGGCATCCCTGCCGTCGGGTGAGATCGCGATCGCCGGGAAGTCCGGCCGATCCCCAGGTGGCGAGGCCGCATCGGTCGCCGAGCTCCAGTTCTGGCCCTGATTCAGCGACCACATCACGTGCACCTCTTCGTTCGGGCCGGGATTCGTGTCCGACGGTGTGGGTCCCTCCGTCCAGGCGAGCAGGATCTCATCGCTGGCGTTCGCCCCCGTGGGGGCGCCGTTGGCGATATCGACCGTCGGGAACGAGCCGTCGCGCGCGCCGGCCTGACCGTCGAAGGTCAGGTCACCGATCGCATCGGCGATGCCCGCCGAGACGAAGTGCGTAACGACCCGCGGCGGGCGCGTGAAGTGCTTCCCGCCATCAGACGAGACCGTCATGAAGATCGCGAGCGTCCGCGTCTTGGGGTCGGTGCCGTCCCAGAACACATAGACCCGTCCGTCGCTGTCGGTGTTGACGGCGCAGTCCTGCCGCCCACCGATCTGGCCGTTGTTGACGGACTGCGAGAGCTGTGTGTGGCCCCACGTGTCGCCGCCATCGGACGAGTAGCTGACGACGATC
Organism: uncultured Actinomycetes bacterium; assembly: GCA_963763475.1. Taxonomy (GTDB): domain Bacteria; phylum Actinomycetota; class Thermoleophilia; order Gaiellales; family Gaiellaceae; genus AC-32. The sequence goes on from CAVXOR010000001.1 coordinate 262,344, forward strand.
GGCTCCGGAGCTGCGTTGCCCTTACCGATGAACTCGGCGGTGCCGCGGAAGGCCGCGTCGCAGACATAGACGTTGCCGAAGAACGGGCTCGACGACGCGTCATCCACGGCGAGCATCTCGTGATCCGAGAACAACGCCGAGTTCTGCTTGGTCGCGATCACGGGCTCGTGCCAGGCGCTGTTATTGCCCGCCTGCGCTGCCGCGTAGTCCGGGCTGTCAAGCCGCGACACGCCGACGCCCTCGAAGCCCTTAAGCGGGCTCGGCCCGAGGCTGGAGGTGATGTTGGCGTAGTACAGCCGCCACCCGTTGTCCCAGGCGAACGAGCCGTCGGCTCCGGGAAGCGGGCCGAATCCCAGGGCGGGGTCGCCGTCCGAGATGAGGCCGTTCTCCTCGTAGCGGGGCAGCGTTCCGATCAGGCCTTCCGACGGGTCGCAGTTGTCGGCAGGGTTCGCGGGCTGTGTCCCGACCACCCCGAGGCAGTTCCGGGCGGAAAGCCCCGAGTACGTGGGCTGCTGCCAGGTCGTGCCACTGTTATTCGAGAAGTAGATGCCCGAAGTCCCGACGCCGAACGTGAACGGGCAGGTGACGTCGCTGCGGTTGTTGCAGGCTTCGAGGTCGATCTCGTCGTTCGCCCCCGCCGCGACGATGTTCGGCACCGCCGGATTGATGGCTACGGCGGGCTCGTTCTGCTTGTTCTGCGGGAACGGCGTGCCGACGTTCCCGACGGTGACTCGGGTGTCCGGGTTGAACGCCCCGGCCACCGCAGTCACGATGAGCGCTGCCACCGCCACCAGCGGTAGAGCGCGAAGCACGTGCCGCATTACTCCTCCTCCCCTGAGGTATTGGAGGCAGCGGATCCTATACCCGCCCGCTTCCTTCCGGGGTCCGGTGCCTAAACTGGCGGCGTGGTCACCGCGGCGACGACGCTTTACCGGCTCGACCGCGGCTACGTCGCGGTCACTGGCCTGGAGGCGGCCGACTTCCTCGAGCGGATGCTCTCGAACGAGGTGGTTTCGCTCGAGCCGGGCGAGGCGCGGCCCGCGCTGCTGCTGACGCCGAAGAGCCGGATCGTCGCACCCTTGCGCGTCGTCCGCGAAGCACCTGAGTCGTTCCTGCTGATCACCGAAGCCGCGCTCGCCGAGACCGTGAACTCGACGCTGCTGCGCGCGCGCTTCGCCGCCAAGTGCGAGATCGAGCCCAAGCCGTACCACGGCTACCTGCAGCTCGGCGCCGGCGAGGGGATCCGCAACGAGGACTACGGCGTCGAGGCCTTCGAGAGCTGGGCCGAGGACGAGCGCGATGCCGCCGAGCCCGGCGAAGAGCTCGAGCGCTTGCGGATCCAGGCCGGCACGCCCGTCTGGGGCCGGGAGCTGGACGAGAAGGTCCTGCCCGCCGAGGCCGGGCTCGACCACACCCACGTCTCCTTCACCAAGGGCTGCTACCCGGGCCAGGAGCCGATCGCGCGGCTGCGCTTCCGCGGCCACCCGAACCGCCGCCTGCGCGTGCTGGAGGTCGGACATGCAAGCGTCGGCGAGGAGATCGTGCTCGAGGGCAAGAGCGTCGGCCGAGTCACCAGCGCCGTCCCCGGCCTCGCCCTGGGCTACGTCAGGCGAGAGGTCGAAGAGGACGCGGAGCTCGAGATCGGCGGCACGGCCGCCCGGCTACACTTGCCCTCCCCGCGCCCGTAGCTCAGGGGATAGAGCGCTGCCCTGCGGAGGCAGAGGTCGCAAGTTCGAATCTTGCCGGGCGCATGACTCGCAGAGGCCGTGTCCATGCGGGTTCCGAGGAAGTGACTAGCGGCGGACGAGGCCGGCGCTTTATCCCCGCCGCAGCCAGTCCTCGGGACTCTCGAAGCTTTGGACGTCGCCGCGGGGCGCCCAGACGGGCGCGGATCACGCGCAAAAGGTCCTACGCCTCTCGCTGCGCGGGACTTGCCCAATGTGACCTGTTCGTGGGACGATGGCCGAGCGGGGGGATGTATCCATCCGCACGAGGAAGGGGCCATGACAACTCGACGTATCCTCTACGCCCTGGTGGCGATGGTTGCTCTGTTCATCATCGGGGCGATCATCGGCGGCGTCTGGAGCGACAGCGACACAGCGGGAAACATCACGGTGACGCTCTGGGCGATCAGCATCATCGGAGCCGCGCTCTTGCTCGTCACGTTCGCAGTGACCTCACTGCGTCGTAGACGCACGGCCTGAGCGCCGAGGCTGCCGCGCGCGTACCACGCTATAAGGGTCGGGTCGATCAGCGACCCGGCCCTCGTTGCGCGGGTTCATCCGCGGGTAGCGCGATCATGTTCTGGCGATCAGCGCATCAGCGGGGCCAGCGCGTGACCTGCCCGGGCGGCGCGAACACCTCGCGCTCGTTTCCTTGCTCGTCGATGATCTTGAAGACGCGCGGGCCCTCGGTCGGCTGTTCCTCGTGCCGGATGAAGGCGAAAAACTGCGCCGGCGGCAGGGCTTACTCGCCGATCGGGCCGTTGTAGACCGTCACGAGCTTCCAAGGGTTATGACGTTCGATCACTGCGGCCACCCTCTTGTTCGGGTACGGGTGCAACCGGCACTTCCAACCCGGAGCTGCGGTTCGATACCCCAGGCAGTGAACGGCGAGGCGGCGCGCAAAGAGACACGCTCCGCTGCGGAAGCGAACCTTTTGCTCGAGGATCACCTGGTGCCAGACCCCTTCGGCCTTGATCGACCCGCACGTTCGGAAGCCGCCCGCGGAGGTCCCAGCCGTCACCGCGGCTGTCGGAGCAGCACATAGCACCGCGGCGAGCAGCAGGAGGATGGGCAAGCGCCTCATAGTGCCTACCTCGGTTTATAGTCGCTCTGCCGTCCGGCCCCACCGGAGAGGAGGAGTCGGATGGCAGGTTTCCTATTCAGGCTCGAGATTGAGGACGGCGTGCCGGCTGAGCCGCCGACGCTTTCGAGCGCGGTTCCGAACTGGCGCACGGGCGACACGATCCATCTCGGCAAGAGGACGTTGCGCTTGATCGGCAAGCGTGACGACGACGCCAACCAGCCGCCCGTGCTGGTCGTTGAAGAGGCGTAAGCGCGAAGCGGACAGGCGCGGACGTTGCAGACGATTCCCGCTCGCGGTAACGTCGCCGCCGAGCGAACGAAGGGGGAACGAAGATGCGATTGATCCGAAGTGCCGCCACGCTCGCGGCCGCGGCAACAATGGCATGTCTCTTGCTAACCGCCGCCCCCGCGGGAGCCGTGATCGGCGGAACAAGCGACACAGCCAACCACTACGCGAACGTGGGCGTGCTCCAGCTGCACGTGGGGAGCGACTGGTTCGACTTTTGCTCGGGGACGCTTGTCCGCAGCAACGTCGTCCTGACCGCCGCGCACTGCACTGATTTCCTGCAGGAGGTTGGCCCAGACGGGTTTGGACCGGCAGATCTGCGGATCTCCTTCGATCCGGCCGGAGCGGCCCCGTATGCCACGGTGGATCACATCGTGGTGAATCCAGCCTGGTTCACCGCCGGCCCGTGCATTGGGAACTCGAAGGGGCTTTGCCTCGCGCCTCCGCACGAGGACATTGCCCTCGTATTCCTGTCCGCCGCGGTTTCCGGTATCACGCCGGCGCCGATCGCAGGGGCTGGCTACCTAGACACACTCGACCTGAAGAGCGAAACGTTCACGGTCGTCGGCTACGGGACTGATGCTTTCATCACGGGCAGCTTCTTCTCGCCCAAGGCGATCACGCTGTTCGATGGGATCCGGAGCTATCGGGACGTAAGCGCCATTCCGGCCAAGGACGCCTTCCCCGACCGGTTCCTGAAGGTCACGAAGGGCGTCTGCTTCGGCGATTCGGGTGGTCCGCTGTTCCACGACGGAACGGTCGTCGCGTTGAATACATGGACGTTCAGTGCTCGCTGCGACGGGCCGAACCTGGAGTACCGGGTGGACTCGGTCCCCGCCCAAGCATTCCTGAACACGTACTTGCCGTCGTAACCCAGGTTGGACTGACCGGGCGGGCTGCCTGCCCGGCCAGTCCACCTCCTATGCGGGTCGCCTACGCAGACGAGCTGCCGTCCCTGGGGTCGTGAGGACGGAACCCAAGCGGCCACCACTTGAGGCGGAACACGTCTTACGCTCGGCCGATGCCTCTCGAGAGCATCGCGTTGTTCCGAGGTGCGCCGAGTGCGAGGGTGCTTGGCTGCCGGCCGACGAGGAGCGCTGGCGCGCGTACCTTGGAAGCGACAACCTGGATGAACCGGCCGAGCTCGTCCTCTTATGTCGCGCGTGCGCCGAGAGCGCCGAGACGACAAGCGCCACGTCGTCGAGTTTCGCCTCCTGCTCCTCGAGATAGCGCTGCAGCCAGCGAACCGCCACCCTCGGCAGCCGCTTCGGTTCCTTCTGCGATCAGGATCGTCAGCTCGAGCGCCTCGGCCAGGCTGATCCGGCCGAGCTCTCGCGCCGTCGCCTCGGCGACCATCAGGTTGCCGTGCTGCAGTGCTCGAGCAAAGACGGTGCGGGGACGGCCCTGCGAGGTCGAAGCTGCTCCTCTCCGGGGCCGGACGGCAACGCAGAGCATAAGGGCCAAGCGCTCCCAGGCGCCCCCGCGAATCGGCGACCCCACCGGGGGAGACCCCCGAGCGCCTGGCCCACTCTGTTAGACGTTCCGCGAGCGGCAGCTGTCCTGACACAAATGGGTCATCTCCAGCTGCAGCTCCTCCTCTCGGCTGGGGCCGGACGGCAGTCGAAAGGAGCTCTATTAGACGCACGAGAGGCCCGCTGTGCTCTTACCGACTCTTCAGCAGAGGAGGCGCGTGATGCTCAGCACGCCGACCGTGGGCCGCACTTACTCAGCACGCCAATCGTGAGGGGCGTCTGAGCGAAGATGAAGCTGACCATGCCCCTCGCCCTGGCGTAGCCGGTGTTGATGACCACGCCACCCGGGGCCGACGGTGACACTCGCATCCGGAAGTTGAAGACCAGCGTTCCTCCGACGGGCAGGCGAGCGAACCTCCTGCAGAGGGATCTGCGCGAACCGCTTACGAACCCAGGAGGCGCGCTCACGAGCGTCAACCTGAGCGGAACCTGGGTACAGACCCGCACCAGACTGGCGGTCGTAGTGCCGACGTTGGAGACTCGCAGCAGGTAGGTGACGGTCTGCCCGCGGGTCGCGGTGCGTGGTGTCACCCGCAAGCCGATCTTGAGTTGGGTCGCGGCGGCGCTGAGCGGGGCGACCGCGGGCTTCTTCGTCCGCAGGCTCCCGGAGGCGGTGCCACCGATGCCCGCAGAGACGACCAGCAACGCGCCAACTACGAGGGCGGCGACTGCAGCGCGCCGGACGGCGAAACGGGACACGGGACCCTTCTTTCCTTCCTTCTCGGTCACTTGATTGAGCTCACGATCCTGCATACCGAACCACCCCCCGATTCCTAAGATGTCAGCTTGCGGCGATGCTCTCAGAGGGTCGAGGGTCAGTCAAGAATCAGTCCGGGGCCTGGTCGCGGGACGCTAGTGTCCGGCGCTGCTCGCGCTTCCGCTGACGCCGGCACTCCTCGCCGCAGGCGAGCGCATTTGGCCGGTTCGTCATCGGCAGGCCGCAAACGACGCAGGGCCGCGTCACGGGCGGATGCGCAGCCCGGTAGCTAGAACGCCGTTCGGCATTCACGCGTTCGCGGTTGCGTCGATGCCAGTCCCGCGTTGCCTCGCGATGGCACTCTCGGCACCGGGACGAGCGGCCGAGGTGCATCCGGCGGTTGACCGGGAACCCCTCGAGGGGAAGCCACGCCGAACAGCCAGTACACCGCTTCTCGGCGACGGTGTTAGCCATCACGCTTGCGCCTGATCGTCGCCTGAGAGTTTCTTTCGCGAGAACCTAGCGAGGGGTTCGCTAGGGGTCTGACCCGATGTCGATACGCCCCCCTTACCCCTGGATGGATTACACGATCTGCATAAGACGCGGAGGTTATTGAGCGCGTTCGTTCCGCCTCGACTCAACGGAATGACGTGGTCGATCGTCAGGTCGTGTCGGCTGCCACACCATGTACACCCGGGCTGCCTGCGGATGAGAAGGGCGCGGACTCGGAGGTACGTCTCGGTGTAGCCGCGCTGCTGGCGGGTGCCAGGGAGAGGGCTCAAGACCCAGAGGATGGTGGGGCGACTCGTCCGCGGAGGGGCCAGAAGTCATCTCACGCGACACTCCGGGAGTGAGAAGTGGGGCCTAGCCAGAGAGCCCGCAGTCGGCCAGGACTGAAGACCTGTTGGCGCCGTGCCCCCCGGCCGTGTGCCGCCGCATGGGCCCCACTCGCCCAAAGAGAGAGTCCCAGACTGGGCGTTCCCCTGTCCATGGGCCGTCGGACCCATCTTCTTAGGCCGCCTGGCCCATGGACAACCATCCGCAAGTGAAGAAGAGTTCCCTCCGTATGGCTCCGATGCGGCGGGAGCCATACGCGCGAGTGGGGCCGGGGCGCACCTGGGGGCTGCGGCTCCCCGTCGGCACCGAACCCGGCCCCACTCGAAAACCGTAGCGGGGCCTCCCAGAGCCGCACCCCTCCAGCTACCTTGGGGCCAAGAGTGTGGCCAAGGCGAGGGTGCCGCGTCTCTAGACCCCGGACCGCAGGCGCTCGCGTGTGCAGTGCCCTCCTGGCGCACAAGCCTTGGCCGCACCATTTTTCCGGAACCTCTCACTGCAGCCCGCAGCTTCGCGGCCGGCGAAGGCGTCAACACGGCCGAGGGCTGCGCCTCTCGTTGGTGCTAGCCATGCTTCAGCTCCCTCAATGCGTCCTCGGCCGTCAACCGCTCGATGTCGGCGAGCGTGACGTCCCGCCTCGGGAACTCGAACAGCTGCGGGTGCTGCCGCACGACCGGGGCGCCGATGTCGTAGACCCGGCCCTTGCGGATCCCCGCGCCGTATGGCGAGGGCGGGCCTCCGCCTCGAGCCCCCGGACTCCCCGGCGCGAAGGGGAGCGGGATGAAGGTGTCGGCGGTCGCGACGACCTGGCGGTGCGGCGGGGGCGTCGTGCCCTGACCGATGCGGATCCTCTCGTCGCGTTGTTGCACGGGCGGGTCGAGCGGCAGCTCGTCCGTGACGATCTTCGCGACCTCAGCGGGTAGCAGATCGCCTGCGGAAAAGGCGCCCCAGTGGGCATCGACAACGGGGTCCTCGCCACGCCTCTTCTCCCCTGCAATGAGGGTCACCTCTTCCGCGAGGAAGGTCTTCACGCAGGTGACGACCGGGACATCGCGGAACGCGTTACCGGGCTTCCGCTTGAGCTTGGGCATCAGCGCAACCTCCATGGCTCGCGTTGTAGTTGCCATGCCGGGCGACCGCACGTCACGGCGGCGCGACGATGGCGGCCGTGGGAACTCATCTCCACCGAGCCTCCCGGGAGCCTGGTCGGGCCGCCGAGGAGCCTTCTTGAACCGCGACGGGTATAGGCGGAAGACGTCGGCGTTAGGGGAGACGTAGGTACGGCCCTTCTCGACCAGTACGCCATCGGTCGGATCGACGAAGGTCTCCGTGGCGATGTACATCACGCCTCGTCCCGACGAGAAGCGGCCGCGAGGGCCGTCGAGGCAGCGACCCCCGCGGTGTCCTCAAGAGGCGAGGAGAATCCCCGTTGAGACGAGACGACGTGATCGGCGATCGCCCGGCGGATCTCCCGCCTGACAGTTCGATCCCCGTCTTCGGCCAGCCGTGCGACAGCCGCAGCAAGCTCGGGCTCGACCCGGGCGCCGATATGAACCAGATGTTCGTTGCCGGAGTTGCTCACGTATACGAGGTTCGGCTAGGACGCTCGTCTCGCCTCGCTGAAGATCAAGCTGTGTCTGAGCAGGTCGCTCGCCAGCTCGGCTGGCCACAGAAGATGGTCGCCGCGCGTCTTGATGACCTTCGGGGATGAGCTTCGCCTAGGGGCTACCTAGCCAAAGATCCGCCACCGAACTTTGTGCGGGTGGGCGGCACCGTGCCCCACTCATGCCCCAAACGTCCGGAATGGGCCTCGTGGAGGAATGCACGACCGTGATCGGGAATCGCCTTGAACGCGTGGAGGAAAGCGGCCTCAGGTGCTCGCCGTCGCCCGGGCGTGTTTTCCTCGGCGTGCCCTGCGGAGGCAGAGGTCGCAAGTTCGAATCTTGCCGGGCGCACTCCCGCCGAAAGTCCGGCCGTTTGCGGCCAGGACCGTCGCAATTGACCTGTTCGGGTCAGCACAGCCGTGAGCTCGCCGACGTCTTAGGGAACGGGCCAGCCGCCCGCGGGGTCGCTGGACACGGGTCGCCTGGGGGCGTCTGGCCCACCTCCTGGCCACGGTCCCGCCAGAGGAGCAGGGCTCCTTGATAGAAGCTTCCGCCCGTGACGATCGCGCTGCAGGTCATCGTCTCCGGGCTCGCCGCGGGTGGGGTCTACGGGCTGTTCGCGGCCGGGTACTCGCTGGTCTACCGGCTGACAGGGATCATCCACTTTGCCTTCGGCGACCTGGTCGGGCTCGGGATCTTCGCCACGCTGCTCGTGCTCGCGGGCACCTCCCCCGTCAGCCAGTCGGGCGCGCACGAGCCTCGCTTTCTGCTCGCGCTGATCGTCGGGCTCGCGGTCTGCGTGCTGGCCGGGGCCGGGACCTACGTCGGGCTCGTGCAGCCGTACCTGAGCCGCGGCTCGACGATCGGCTGGGTCGCCGGGACCGCAGCCGTCGCCTTCGCGATCCGGGCGGTGATCGGCGCCGTCTTCCAGCGCTCGAGCTACGTCTTCCCGGACCCGCTGCCCTTTCATCGTGTCGGCACGGCGGGGTACATCCACCTCGGCGGTGCGCAGGTGCAGGCGCGCGCGTTCTTCGTCGCCGGGTTGGCGATCGCGCTGGCGCTGGGCTCGGCCTGGTTCCTCGACCGCACGCGCCACGGCCGGGCGCTGCGTGCCGTCGCCGACGACCGCGAGGGCGCGCGCGTGGTCGGCGTCCCGGTCGAGTTGCTCGTCACGCTTGCGTTCGCGCTGGTCGGGGCGATCGCCATGGTGGCCGCGGTGGCTGCCGCCCCCGGCGAGGCCGTCAACGCGAACACCGGGACGCTGCTCGGGCTGAAGGGGCTCGTCGCCGCACTGGCCGTCCGCTTCGGTCCACCGCTCTGGGCCTTCGCCGCCGGTCTGGTGCTCGGCGTCGTCGAGTCGGCGATCGCGAACGTCCACCTGGGTGGCTGGCAGCTCGGCCCCTCGTACCGCGAGGTGCTGCCGCTCGCCTTCGTGCTGCTGCTGATCTCGCTGCGACCTTCGCCCGAGGCGCTCGAGGAACGCGAGTGAGCGTGCTCGAGCAGACCGCGGTCGAGCTGCGCCGGGCCGCCGGGGAGGCTCGGGCGCGCTGGAGCACGCCAGCCTGGCTGGCGCTGGCGGTGCTCGCGCTCGCGGCCGTGATCCCGTTCCTGTCGCTCCCGGGAGTGCACGTCGACTCGCTGGCCGACACCGCGTACCTCGCGCTGGCGGCGACCGCGCTCGGGCTCACCGTCGGGCCCGCCGGCCTGCCGTCGCTCGGCACCGGTGCGTTCATGGCGATCGGCGCCTTCACCTCCGCGCTGCTGGTGGCGCGCTCGGACTGGCCGCTCGAGCCGGCGGTGCTCGCTGGGACGGCGGCCGCGCTGGTCGCGGGCCTGCTCTGCGGCGGGGTCGTGCGGCTGCGGCCCGCGTTTGTCGCGGTCAGCACCTGGCTGCTCGCGTGGCTCGTGTGGCTCTTCCTGCTCGCCTTCCCCTCGGTCTCGGGCGGCTCGCAGGGTCTGATCCTGCCGCCGCGTTCCTTGCTGGGGCTGGACGCGACGCCGACGTTGCACTTCGAGCTTGCTCTGGCATTGACGGCGTTGACGGCGCTCGCCGTCGCGACCTTGCGCCGTGGGGCGCCGGGGCTCGAGCTCTCGGCCCTGCGCCAGGCGCCCGCTCTGGCGACCTCGCTCGGCGTCCGGCTCCCGTGGCGACGGCTCGGCGCGTTCTCGGCGACGGCCGCGATCGCCGGGCTTGCCGGAGCTCTGTCCGTGCAGTTGCTCGCGGTTGCCGATCCGGTCAGCTACGACCCGTTCCTCTCGTTCAAGCTGCTCGTGGCGGTGCTCCTCGGCGGCGCCGCCGCGACGCTCGGGCCGGCGACCGGCGTGGTCGTGCTCGGGCTGATCAGCCTGGCCTCGGGCCCGCTGGCCCGCGCGTTGCAGCTGCCGCTGGAACGGTTCGACACAGCGGTCGCTGCGCTGCTGCTGGTGTTCGTGCTTGCCTTCGGCGGGCAGGGCGTGTTGCCGTGGGCGCTGCGATGGCTTCGGCGCGAGCCTCCGCCCCAGCGCAGGCCGGCGACGCCGCCGCCCGCAGTCCCCGGGCCGAAGGAGCCGGTGCTGAGCGCTAGCGGTTTGCGTAAGGCCTACGGCGGGGTGATCGCGGTCGACGGCTTCTCGCTCGAGCTTCGCCGTGGCGAGACGGCCGCGCTGATCGGGCCGAACGGCTCCGGAAAGACGACCGCCCTGCGCCTGATCTCCGGCGCCGAGCCCGCCGATGCGGGCGCGATTACGCTCGGCGGCGACGACGTGACGGCCGAGACCACGGCCGAGCGGGTCCGGCTCGGGATCGCCCGGACGCTGCAGACGAGCACCGCCTTCCCGGAGCTGACCGCGCTCGAGGACGTGCTCGTCGGGCGCGCCGTGCGGAGGCGCCACGGCGGTCTCGTCCGCACGGCGCTCGCAACGCCCAACTCGCGGCGGGAACGACGAGCGTCCGAAGCCGCGGCCCTGGAGGCGCTGGCCGTCGTCGGCCTGGCCGCGGCCGCCGACCTCCCCACGCCCGAGCTGACGACCTCGCAGCGCCGGCTGGTCGCCCTCGCCGCCGCGCTCGCGACCGAGCCGCAGGTGCTGCTCGTGGACGAGCTGGCGGCCGGCGCGGGACCCGAGGAGCTCGAGGTGCTCGGAGGCGCGATCGAGCGGATCAGGGCGCGCGGCGTCGCGGTGCTGGTGGTCGAGCACAACCTGCGGCTGGTGCGCCGCGTGGCCGACCGGGTGCTGGTGCTCGGCGCGGGCACGGTGCTCGCGGAGGGCTCGGTCGCCGAAGTGGCCGCCAGCGGTGTCGTTCAGCAGGCATACCTCGGAACAGCGCGGCTGTAGGCTCCTCGACGTGCGCCGGCTCGTTCTGCTCCTCGCCGGTCTCGCGCTGCTCGCCGCGGGCTGCGGCAAGGGATCGTCGCGCGGCGAAGCCGGCCAGCTTCTGATCGCGGTCGACGTGCCGGTCACCGGCAGCCCCTACGTCGCCCAGACGATCCGCCAGGGCGTCGAGCTCGCCACCTCGAACCTGAACGGCGGCGGCGGGATCCGGGTCGGCGACAAGAGCTACCTGCTCAAGGTGAAGCTCTACGACAACCACCTCTCGGCCCGGACGGCCGTCGAGAACGCGCGGCGGGCGATCGACGCGGGCGCGGTCACGATCGTCACCGACGGAACGGGCGTCGACGCGACCTGGCAGCTGGCCCAGCGCGACGGCGTCTCGATCTGCATCACGCACGACGGCGGCACCGGGCTCGTCGATGCCGAGGCGCGGCCGAACGTCTTCCGCATCGCGCCGACGAACCACGGAATCGCCTTTCGCTACGCCGAGTACCTGATCCCGAAGAAGCTGAAGCTCGGGCTGCTCTCCGACGACAGCGCCTACGGGCGCGAGGGCGCCGCCGACATCGGTCGTGCGTTCTCGGGCAACCCGGAAGCCGTCGCGCTGAAGTTGACGCTCCCAGCCGGCCAGACCGACCTGACGCCGCAGATCCTGCGCGCCCGCCGCTCCGGGGCGACCGCGCTCCTCGTCTGGGGGCAGCCGCCGACGATCGCCGCCGCGCTCTCGGCGAGCCGCAGCATCGGCTGGCAGGTCCCGGTCTACACGCCGCCGACGGGCTCGGACCCGTTCATCCGCCAGCAGCTCGCCGACCACCCGGAGTGGGTCGACGGGCTCACGTTCGCGGGCGGACGCCTGACCGCCGAGGTCGGCACCGGCCCGTTCGTCAACTTTCAGTCGCAGTACGAGTCGACCTACGGCGCCGACCCGGTCGGCGTCAAGAACTCCCAGGGCCAGGAGGTCGTGCAGCCGCCCGAGTTCGCGATGTACTCGTACGACTTCGTGCACGTGCTGCTGGCCGCGATCACACACGCCGGCTCCGTCGACCCGCACGAGATCACCGACGCGCTCAACCAGGTCACGACGCAGGGTGCGAACGGCGACGAGCGTGGGTTCAACGAGCACAGCCACGAGGGCGTCGTCGACGACGACGTCTACTTCGCCCGCTTCCAGGACATGACCTATCAGCCTGTGCAGGACGACCCGCTCTCGGCGACGCTGCCGCTGATCCAGCAGACCCGGTCGCAATGAGACGCGCGCTCCTCGCGGCCGCGGCCGCGGCGCTGGTGGCGCCGGCCGCGGCGCTCGCCGAGCTCCAGCAGGTGCTCCTGCCGGGCCCGACGCCCTTCCCGACGCCGAGCCCGCCGCTCGTCACCGTCGGCGCCCCGCCGTGGGCGACGCTGACGTTCAAGATCCACGCTCGCTCCGACCAGCTCGTGCGAGCGGGGGTCGACGCTCAAGGGCAAGTCGTCTCGGTGCGGGCCCTGCAGCGGCTGCAGCTGACGGGAACGGGCGACTATCTGATCGTCGTCAGCGCGCCGGTGGTCGACGTGCGTGCGGGGCCGGGCTCGCAGTCGGAGCCGGGACAACGGCGTGGTCAGATCCTCTGGTCAGGGTTCTCGTCGCGACGCAAGCTGCTGGCCGCGGACGCAGTGCTCCGACCAGGGGCGGTGCGGCCGTACCTGCCGCTCCGGCTCGTGGCCCGTCGCGACGGCGACAGCTACGAGCTGGCGGTGACCAACGCGACCACGACCTCGCAGGTCGCGTTCCAGGGCGTCGGCTCGACGAAGGAGCTGGCCGCGCTGCTCGACCGCACGCGCCGCGACTCGCTTTCACACAGGCGACTGCGCCCCGCCTACGTCACGATCAACGGGGCGATCTCCCAGCGGTCGAGGAGCCCGCGAATCGCGGCGCCGCTGCGGGTGGAGGGTGAGCTGCGCTTCCCCTCGGCGCCCACGGCGGCGAGCGGGGGCACGATCGACGGGCGCACCGTCCGGTTGTCGTTCGTGCTCGGCGACCAGCAGCCGCTCACGCGTCGGATCGAGGTCACCGGCGGCGGCGAGCCGCGGCTCCACCTCGAGGCGCGCCCGGAGCCCGTCGTGCACGGGTTGACCCCGCCCGGGAACGCGCGCAGCTGGACCGCCGCAGGGCCGCTGCCGGCGCGCGCGCTGCTCGAGCGCCTGGTGAACACACGCATGGAGCTCGTCCGCGCGGACCAGTACGAGGCCTTCCTCTCGAACCCGGACACCCTGGGCCGCAATCGAACCGTCTACGTCTACGAGACCGCCGCGGCGGCCCCGGACGCGACAGGCCGCTCGTCCAGCAAGTCCACCGGCAACGACGTCCTGATGCTGCTCGTGGCGATCGGAGGCTCCATTCTCGCCGCGGGCGCCGCGGTCGTCGCCTGGGCCCACAGCTAGAGGAACCGGCCCCAGACCAGCGAATCCGCCCGCGTGGCCGATCAGCCCGAAGGCATCGTCCTCACGCGGCATCGCGACCTCAAGGGCCGCGACTGGCACCCCTGGGTGCGACGCGGGCTGGTGGGCCTCGTTGCACTGATCGCGCTGCTCGCTCTGTTCGGCTTCGTCGGCCAGAGCCCGTCGACCACGCGAGCCGAGGCGCCGGCCGCGACGCTGGCGGTCGACTCGCCGAACGCCGTGCGCGGCGGACTCCTCTACCAGGCCCGCTTCACGGTCGTCGCGCATCAGGAGCTGAAGCACGCGACGCTGGTGCTGAACGACAAGTGGATCGACGGCCTGACCGTGAACACGATCGAGCCGAGCCCGCTCAACGAGGCGAGCCGCGACGGCGACCTGGCCCTGGAGCTCGGCCACCTCGGCGCCGGCGCGAAGCACGTTCTCTACGTCGACTACCAGGTCAACCCGACCACGCTCGGCTCGAGGACGCTGACGGTCGAGCTCGACGACGGCGAGCAGCGGCTCGCCTCGCTCACCCGCCACCTGAGGGTCCTCCCCTAGGCCATGGACATCGTCCTCCGCGCAGCCTTCGCCTTCGCCTTCATCTTCTTCCTGACGCGGATCGCCGGCCGGCGGGAGCTCTCCTCGCTGGAGCCGTTCGACCTGATCATGCTGATCGTGCTCGGCGACCTCGTGCAGCAGGGCGTCACGCAGAGCGACTACTCCGTCACCGGCCTGGTCCTCGCGGCCGGGACGATCGCGCTGATGCAGATCGGCGCGTCGTACCTCAACTTCCGCTTCAAGAAGGCGCGGTTCATCCTCGAAGGGGAGCCGATCGTGTTGGTCGAGGACGGGCGCGTGCTGTTGCGAAACGTCCATCGCGAGCGGCTGACGCGGGAGGAGCTGGAGGAGCAGGCCCGCCTGAGCCAGATCGATTCGCTCGACAAGGTGCGCTGGGCAGTGCTCGAGACCAACGGCCAGATCAGCTTCATCCCGAAGAACTAATCTCAGCGACCGATGCCCCTCTACCTGACCGAGGCGGAGGTCGCCGAGCTGCTGACCCCGGCGGACGCGGTGGAGGCCGTCGAGGCCTGCTTCCGGCGGCTTGCGGCGGGCGAGATCGAGAACGTGCCGAGGCAGCGGACGCGCTGGGACGAGGGCTTTCTGGCAGTGATGTGGGCGGTCGACCGGGAGCTCGGGCTCGCGGGCCTGAAGACGTACGCGGCCGGGCGCGAGGGCGCGACCTTCGTCGTCGCGCTGTTCGAGCTCGAGACGACGAGCAACGTGGCCGTGATCGAGGCGGACAAGCTGGGCCAGCTCCGCACCGGCGCCGCGAGCGGCGTGGCGGCCAGGCATCTCGCGCGCGCGGGCGCGAGGACGCTGGGCGTGATCGGTTGCGGCTGGCAGGCCCGCAGCCAGGTGGCGGCGATCCGGGAGGCCGTGCCGACGATCGAGACGGTGGTCGCCTACTGCCGCAGCGAGGAGCGCCTGGTGGAGTTCTGCCGCGAGGTCGGCGCCGAGCCGGGCGAGAGCCACCGCGACCCGGCTTCCCAGGAGGTGGTCGTGACGGTCACGACCTCGCGCGACCCTGTGCTGAGAGGCGAGTGGCTGCAGCCGGGCGCGCTCGTCTGCGCGGTCGGCGCCAACGATCCGCGCCGGCGGGAGCTCGACAACGTGGTGCTCGAGCGAGCCGCGTTCGTCTGCTGCGACTCGGTCGAGAACGCGAAGCGCGAGTCGGGCGACCTGATCGAGCCCGTCGAGGCCGGCGTGCTCGACTGGCTCGAGGTGCACGAGTTGCAGGAAGTCGTGGCCGGCGAGCTACCGGGGAGGCAGGCCGACGACGACATCGTCGTCTTCAAGTCGAACGGCCTTGCCGCCTGGGACGTGGCAGTGGGGTCGGTCGTCCTGGAGCGTGCCCGCGAGCGCGGCGTCGGTCGCGAGCTCTAGCTCAGTTTTTGCTGCTCGGCCGCGACCGTGCCCTCACCGAGGGCGCGGATCACCTCGGGCCGGTCGAGCAGCCGCCTGACCTGCTCCGGCCGTGCCCGGTTGGTGACGTACGGATCGTCGAGGATGTCGTCGAGCGCGCGGCCGCGCCCGTGCTCGCGGATCACGTAGGCGGCGAGCCGCTCCTCCTGCGACGAGCGCGTGGACAGGAACGAGAACGGGTTGCGGAAGAAGTCCGAGAGCCTGCCCATCTGACGCGATGCTAGCGGCGCTAGAGTCAGGGCCGTGAAGAAGCCGTCGGCCGCCCGCTTCGCCGAGCGTGAGGTGCACGGCGTCGACGACCGCGGCGAGGCCGAGCGGATCGTGATCTGGATCGAGCGGCTTCCCGGCGCGACCTGGGCGGTCGGGCGCGCGGTCAACCCGCAGCACCGGCGCAGCGACGAGGCGCGGGCGGACGACTACGTCTTCCAGGGGTACGAGCTGAGCGACGCGCTCCTGGCCGCGAACGAGGCGCTCGAGGACGACGCGGTCGTCTCCGAGCAGGACGGCAGCGGCGAGAAGGTCAGGCCGTTCGTGCGCGAAGAGCTGCTCGGCCCGCTGGAGCGCTGGTTCTTCGGTAGGTAGTCACTTCGGCCACTCGAGCTTCGCGTTGGGGATCGGGTCCCCGTGCGGGTCGTGCGTCGGGTAGCCGAGGGCGCTGTCGATCTTCGCCTCCAGCTCCTCCGAGAGCACGTGCTCGAGGCGGTCGGCCTCGTCGTGGACGGCGTCCACGTGCAGGCCGAGCGTGTCGGCGAGGTAGAGCTCGAGCAGCCGGTGGTGCCGGATCACCTCGACGGCGACCTTCTCGCCGGCCCGCGTGAGGTGCACGCCGCGGTAGGGCGCGTGCTCGACGAGCTCGAGCGCGGCGAGCTTCTTGACCATCGCGCTGGCCGAGGCCGGCGAGACTTTCTGCTCTCGCGCGAGTGCCGTCACCGAGACGCGACCGTCGCCACTCTGCAGGTGGTAGAGCTGCTTCAGGTAGTCCTGGATCGCGTCGCTCAGCGCGGGCTTCGCCACCCGTCCAGCGTACCGCGGCATTGCGGTAGCCTCCGGCGCTCCAATGCTGATCCGTCTCGGACACAGCCCCGACCCGGACGACGCCTTCATGTTCTGGGGCCTCGCGTCGGGCGAGGTCGACTCGCGCCGGTTCGAGTTCGAGCACGTGCTGAAGGACATCCAGACGCTGAACACCTGGGCGCTGGACGGCAAGCTCGAGGTCTCGGCGATCTCGCTCGCGGCCTACCCACTGGTGCAGGACCAGTACGTGTTGCTGCCCCACGGCGCCTCGATGGGCTCGGGCTACGGGCCGATCGTGGTCGCGCGCGAGGAGATGACGCTCGCAGACGCGCGCGACGTCGAGATCGCGGTGCCGGGCGAGCTGACGACCGCGTTCCTGGTGCTGCGCATGTGCATGGGCCAGTTCCGCTACCGGGCCGTGCCGTTCGACCAGATCATCGACGAGGTCAAGTCGGGCCGCGCCGACGCGGGCCTGCTGATCCACGAGGGCCAGTTGACGTACGAGGCCGAAGGGCTGAAGAAGGTCGTCGACCTCGGCGAGTGGTGGCTGCTGGAGACGGGGCTGCCGCTGCCGCTGGGCGCGAACGTCGCGCGGCGCGACGTCGGCGCCGGGAACCTGTTCGAGCTCTCCGACGTGCTGCGCGACTCGATCCAGGCCGGCCTCGACAACCGCGAGGAGGCGATGGAGTACGCGATGCAGTTCGGCCGCGGCCTCGACACCGAGCTCGCCGACCGCTTCGTCGGCATGTACGTCAACGAGCTGACGTGCGACTACGGCGACGAGGGCCGCCAGGCCGTGCGCGAGCTGCTGAAGCGCGCCGAAAGCCTCGGCACCTACGACCACCCCGTCAAGGTCGAGTTCGTCGGCTAGCGTTGGCGCGGTGGCCCGCGCCGTAGTTCTCTCCGCAGTCCGCACGCCCGTCGGGCGTTACGGCGGCGCGCTCGCCGGCGAGCGGCCGGACGACCTGGCGGCGCTCGTGATCGGCGAGGCGGTCTCGCGGGCCGGGGTGCCCGCGGGAGAGATCGAGGACGTCTGGTTCGGCGCGGCCAACCAGGCCGGCGAGGACAACCGCAACGTCGCGCGCATGGCGGCGCTGCTGGCCGGGCTGCCGGAGTCGGTCGCGGGCGTGACCGTCAACCGGCTCTGCGCCTCGGGGCTCTCAGCGGTGATCGGCGCGTGCCACGCGATCGCGGCCGGCGACGGCGACCTGTTCGTCGCCGGCGGCGCCGAGTCGATGTCGCGGGCGCCGCTCGTGCTCGCCAAGCCGGAGCGTGCCTTTCCCCGCGGCGATGCCGACCGCCTGGGACACGACTCTCGGCTGGCGCTTCCCGAATCCCCGCCTGGCGGCCATGTATCCACTCGAGTCGATGGGCGAGACGGGCGAGAACGTGGCCGAGCGCTACGGGGTCTCGCGCGAGGAGCAGGACGCCTTCGCCCTGCAGTCCCAGCGCCGCTGGGCCGCCGCCGACGCGGAGGGGCGCTTCGCCGACGAGCTCGTCGCGGTCGGCGACGTGACCCGCGACGAGCATCCGCGGCCGGACACCGACGAGCAGAAGCTGGCCGCGCTCAAGCCGGCGTTCCGCGAGGGCGGCACGGTGACCGCCGGCAACTCGAGCGGGATCAACGACGGCGCCGCCGCGCTGGTGATCGCTTCGGACGAGAAGGCGCAGGAGCTCGGCGTCGAGCCGCTCGGCGCGTTCGTCGCTTCCGCGGTGGCCGGCGTCGACCCGCGCGTGATGGGGATCGGCCCGGTGCCGGCGGTGCAGAAGCTGCTCGGCCGCGCCGCGGTCGCAGCGGGCGAGCTCGACTTGGTCGAGCTGAACGAGGCCTTCGCCTCGCAGAGCCTGGTCGTGATCCGCGAGCTCGGGCTCGACCCGGAGAAAGTGAACGTCAACGGCGGCGCGATCGCGCTCGGCCACCCGCTCGGGATGAGCGGCGCGCGGCTGGTCGTGACGCTGCTGCACGAGCTCCGCCGCCGCGGCGGGCGCTACGGGCTGGCCACGCTCTGCGTGGGCGTCGGACAGGGCCAGGCCGCGCTGTTCGAGCGATGAGTTCCGGCTGCGGCCGCGGCCATACCGTCGACCCCGAACAGGAGGAACGACGATGATGCAGACCTACCGATTCTGGATCAAGGCGAGCCCGGAGCAGATCTGGCAGGCGCTGACCGACCCCGAGACGCTCCCCCGCTACGGCTACGGCGGCCGCTACGAGCTCGACCTGCAGCCGGGCGGGTCCTACCGTGTCGGCGCGACCGAGCAGATGCTGGCCGGCGGTGCGCCCGAGCTGATGGTCGAGGGCGAGGTGCTCGAGGTGGACGCGCCGAACCGGTTCGTCCAGAGCTGGCACCCGCTCTTCGACGAGCAGTTCACGGCGGAGCCAGCCACCCGCTTGACCTACGAGCTCGAGCCCGGCGCGGGCGGCGTGACGAAGCTGACGGTCACGCACGAGCTCGAGGACGCGCCGCTCGCGGCCGCGATCACGAGCGGCGAGGCCGCCGAGGCCGGCGGCGGCTTCCCGTGGGTACTGAGCGACCTGAAGACGCTGCTCGAGACGGGCGAGACACTGCCCCCGCAGATGGGCGCGTGAGCTGAGCTCGCTCGTCGAGCGCTACCTCGAGCTCGGCCTGCGCCTCGGCCGCCACGACGGCGACCTCGTCGACTCCTACTACGGCCCCGGGGAGATCGCGGAGCAGGTCGAGGCCGAGGAGCTGCGCAAGCCGGCCGCGCTCGCCGAGGAGGCCAACGCGCTCGCCGCGGACAGCGCCGGCGACGCGTGGCTCGTCGCCCAGGTCCGGTCGCTCGGCGCGACCGCTCGCAAGCTGGCCGGCGAGCGGCTCGACTACGCCGACGAGGGCCGACTCGTCTACGGAATCGAGCCGCGCTGGCACGACGAGGAGCCTTTCCGCCGAGCAGCTGCGATCCTCGACGAAGCGCTGCCCGGCCACGGCACCGTGCGCGAGCGCTACGCGGACTGGTTCTCAGCCAGTGCGATCCCGGCGGAGCTGGTCGAGCAGGCGGTGCTGGACGCGGCCGCTGAGCTGCGGCGGCTGACGCGGGAGACGATCGGCCTCCCCGACGGCGAGGAGTTCGAGCTCGAGCTGGTCACCGGCGAGCGCTGGCTCGGCTACGCCCACTACCTCGGCGGGCTGCGCACCAGGATTCAGGTCAACACCGACCTGCCGCTGCCGGCGGCCGATCTCGTGCCGCTCACCTCGCACGAGATCTACGGCGGCCACCACACGCATCGCGTCTGGCAGGAGACCGAGCTCGTGCGTGGCCGCGGGCAGCTGGAGCGCACGCTCGACGTGCTCTGGTCGCCCGAGGCCGTGATCTCGGAGGGAATCGCCATGACCGGCCCCGAGCTGCTCGTCGGCGACGGGCAGCAGCTCGCGACGGAGGTGCTCGGCCGTCTCGGCTTCGCTTACGACGGGGAGCTCGGCTCGCGCGTCGACGAGGCCCGCGACCTGCTTCTGCCGATCGCGGCGAACCTGGCGATGCTGATCCACGACAGGGGCGCGTCGGCCGACGAGGCGCGCGAGTACTCGGCCGCGTGGTCGCTCCAGCCAGACGACCGCATCGCCAAGCAGATCGACTCGCAGCTGCGGAATCCGTCGCCGCCTTACCAGCACACGTACTGGCAGGGCCGGGAGCTCGTCGCGGCGCATGTCGCCGGCAACCCGGAGCGCTTCAGGGAACTGCTGACTGCGCGGCTGCTACCGCGCGACCTCGCCGGGTGACGCCTGTGCGGCAGAGCATCAGCCTCTTCACTCTCGGCGTCTCGGACTACGCCCGGGCGAAGTCGTTCTACGAGGCGATTGGCTGGGCGGTCACCCGGGAGGCCGAAGAGACCGCGTTCTTCCAGGCGAACGGCGTCGTCCTCGTTCTCTGGAGCCGCGAGAAGCTCGCGGCCGACATGGGTATCCGAGACGAGTCGGCCGGCTGGGGCGGCGTCGCGCTCGCGCACAACGTCGGCTCGAGGGACGAGGTGCGCAATGTGATCGACTTGGCAGGGCGCAACGGCGCAGAGATCAGTCGGGAGCCGTCGGAGACGTTCTACGGCGGCTACGCGGGCGCCTTCCGCGACCCAGACGGCCACGTCTGGGAGATCGCGTACAACCCCGGCTTCGGGCTACGTGACGACGGCAGCATCACGCTGCCCTCCTAGTCAGCTGAGCGGCGGACGGATGTAGATCACGCCGTCGTGCTTGATCGGCACGAAGGACGACCCTGTGCGCATGATCACCGACTCCGCGTGGGCGACCACCTCGTCGGCTGCCTCTTCGGCCCCGGCCTCGAGGGACACCGCGATCCCGATCTCGTTCACAGGCCGCGCGTCGAGCCCGCTTTCACGCAGCTCCTCGAGCAGCCGGTCGCGATCGGGGATCCGCGCAGCCTCGACTTGCACAGTCTCGCTCATATCGCCGATTCTGCCCGCTGCCGCGGACGGGAAACTCGGTATCTTCCGGCCCTGATGGCGGTTGCGACCGAGCGCGAGTACGGGCTCTTCATCAACGGCGAGTCGACCGAATCGGCCGCTGGCGAGCTGCGCGACCTGGCCGAACCCGCCACAGGCGAGCCGCTGGCCAAGGCGGCGGTTGCCAACGAGCAGGACGTCGACCGCGCGGTCGACGCCGCGCGCGCCGCGCTCGACGGCGACTGGGGCCGCACCGCCCCGACCGAGCGCTCCCGCCTCCTGCACGCCCTGGCCGACGCGCTCGTCGCCAATCGCAAGGAGCTGGCCGAGCTCGAGTCGCGGAACGTCGGCAAGGCGATCTCCTCGGTCAAGGCCGAGCTGGCCCAGGCGGTCGAGAACTTCCGCTTCTACGGCTCCGCGATCGCCTCGATCGCGGGCCGCTCCAACCCGATCGGCGGCTCGCTGCTCTTCTACTCGCTGAAGGAGCCGGTCGGCGTCTGCGGCCAGATCGTGCCCTGGAACTACCCGCTGATGATGACCACCTGGAAGCTCGCGCCGGCACTGGCGGCCGGCTGCACGATCGTGCTCAAGCCCGATTCGGCGACACCGCTCTCGGCGCTGCGCATGGCCGAGCTGGCGACCGAGGTCGGCTTTCCGCCCGGGACGATCAACGTCGTCCCCGGCCCGGGCCCCACCGTCGGCGCGCACCTCGTCAAACACCCCGGCGTCGAGAAGATCGCCTTCACCGGCTCGACCGCGACCGGCGCCGAGATCATGCGGCTCGCCTCCGATCCGATCAAGCGCCTGATCCTCGAGCTCGGCGGCAAGAGCCCGAACCTCGTCTTCGCCGACGCCGACCTCCAGGACGCGATCCCGAGCTCGGTCTGGTCGATCTACTATTCCGCCGGCCAGAGCTGCGAGGCGCGCTCGCGGGTACTGGTCGAGCGGTCGATCTACGACGACTTCGTCGCGAGCTTCTCCGACGCGGCCTCGAGCCTCAAGGTCGGCGACCCGCTCGACCCGGAGACCCAGGTGGGCTCGCTGATTTCGAACGAGCACCGCGACCGGGTCCACGGGTACGTCGAGGCCGGGCGCGAGGAAGGCGCCGAGGTCGTCACCGGCGGGAACCTGGAAGCGATGGCCGGTAAAGGTGCCTTCTACCCACCCACGGTGCTGGCGCAGGTGGACAACTCGATGCGCGTCGCCCAGGAGGAGATCTTCGGCCCGGTTGTGACGGTGACCCCGTTCGAGGACGAGAAGGACGCGACCCGCATCGCCAACGACGTGCGCTACGGCCTGATGGCGACCGTCTGGACGGGCGACCCCGCCCGCGGGCACCGGCTCGCGCGCCGGATCAAAGCCGGCACGGTCGGGATCAACATGCCGTTTACCGCCTTCCCGGGCATCCCCTTCGGCGGCTACAAGCAGTCCGGCTTCGGTCGCGAGCTCGGGCTCGAGACGCTCGACGCGTACCTCGAGACGAAGAGCGTGATCGTCTCGACGAGCCCGAAGCCGTTCAACCCGTTCGGGCTCTGAGCCGCTACCGCTGGCTCGTCCTCGCGGCGGGGACGGCGGCGCAGACGACGTTCTCGGCGGTGATCATCGGCCTGCCGGTGCTCGCGCCGGATCTGCGCGACGCGCACGACCTCAGCCTCGTGCAGGTCGGCGTCGTGCTCGACAGCCTCTGGATCGGCACGCTGCTGACGCTCCTGGCCTGGGGTCTGCTCGCCGATCGCTTCGGGGAGCGGCTGGTGCTCGCCACGGGGCTCGGCGCGTGCGGGATCGTCACCGCCGCGGCGGGTCACGCAGACAGCTTCGAGTCGCTGATCCTGCTCGTCGGGCTGGCCGGCGCCGCCGGCGCGAGCGTCAACGCGGCCAGCGGCCGGGCCGTGATGCAGTGGTTCCCGGCCTCCGAGCGCGGCTTCGCGCTCGGCGTCCGTCAGACCGCGATTCCGCTCGGCGGTCTGATCTCGGCGCTCGTCCTGCCGACGCTCGGCCTCCAGTCCGCGTTCGCCTTTCTCGGTGCGCTCTGCCTAGCGGGCGCCGCCTTCGGGGCGGTTGTGATCCACGACCGCAAGGGCGACGCCGAAGACGATGTGCTCGAGCCGCGCGGCATCGCTGCGACCCTGCGAGACCACCGGCTCTGGCTGCTCTGCTTCGGGAGCGGCTTCTACCTGGTCGCACAGCTGGCGGTGATCGGCTTCCTCGTCCTCTTCCTGCACGACGAGCGCGGCCTCTCGGACGGGGCCGCCGCCGGCGTGCTCGCTGCGGCGCAGGTCGTCGCGGCGGCGATGCGGATCGGCGGTGGGCGCTGGTCGGACCGCGTCGGCTCGCGCATACGACCGCTGCGGATCGTCGGCGTGGCGAGCGCGGTGACGCTCGCGCTGGCGACGGCCATGCTCTCCGCCCCGCTCGTGCTGCTGGTGCCGGCGTTCGTGCTGGCCGGCGGGATCTCGATGGCCTGGAACGGGCTCTCGTTCACCGCCGCCGCCGAGATCGCCGGCCGCAGCCGCAGCGGCGCTGCGCTCGGGATGCAGCAGAGCGCGCTGGCCGCGGCGGGCGCGATCGTGCCGCCGGCCTTCGCCGCCGTGGTCGCCGCGAGCTCGTGGCGGCTCGGCTTCGCCGGCGCGGCCGTGTTCCCGCTCGTGGGCGTGCTGCTGCTGAGGCCGCTGCGGGCTTAGGCTGTGGCCGTGCGGGTTCTGGAGCGCCTCGACCGGCTGTACGCGATCGGCGGCGGGCCGGGCGCGAACCGGCTCGGCGGCACCCGCGAGGAGGACGAGGCACACGAGCTGGTCGCCGGCTGGATGCGTGAGGCGGGCCTCGAGGTCGAGGTCGACTCCGCGGGGAACCTGTTCGGGCGCCTGCCGGGCCGGCGACCCGAGCTGCCGGAGGTCTGGACGGGCTCGCACCTCGACTCGGTGCCGAACGGCGGCCGCTTCGACGGCGCCCTCGGCGTGGTCGGCGGCCTGGAGGCGCTCGAGCGCCTGGGGCTGCGCGAGCGGACGCTGGTGGTCGTTGCCTTCCGCGACGAGGAGGGCTGCACCGGCCCCGGCTGCCGGGGCTCCCGGTCACTTTGCTCTGGCCGGCTGGATCCGGCGCCGGCGGCGTTCGTCGAGCTGCATGTCGAGCAGGGTCCCCAGCTTGCAGAAGTGGACGCGCCGCTCGGAGTGGTGACCGGAATCGCGGCCACCGCGCGCGGGGAGGTCGTGTTCGAGGGCCGTGAGGGACACGCCGGGACGACGCCGATGCTCCGCCGGGACGACGCGCTCGTCGCGGCGGCGAAGCTCGTGCTGCGTCTGCGCGACGCGGCGGCTGCGGTCGACGGCGCGGTGGCGACGGTAGGTCGGCTGGCGGTCGAGCCGGGCGCCTCGAACGTGATCCCGGCGCGGGCCGCGCTGAGCGTGGACATTCGCGCGCCCGACGACGCGCGGCTAGAGCAGGTCGCAGCGGTGGTGCCAGCGGAGCTCTCTCGCGGGCGAGCGGTGGCGATGTCGCCGGGCCTGAGGGCGGCGCTGCTCGAGGAGTTGGCGGAGCGCGGGCTGCCCGCCTTCGAGCTGGCCTCTGGTGCCGGCCACGACGCGGGCGTGCTCGCGGCGGCGGGCGTGCCGGCAGCGATGCTCTTCGTCCGCAGCCTGAACGGCGGCATCAGCCACTCGCCGGACGAGCACTCCGCGGCCGAGGACGTCGAGCTCGCCGTTGACGTGCTGGCCGGAGCACTCGATCGCCTGGCTTCGTCTGTGGACGATTAGGCACGGCTCCGGCGCACCCGCGTCACCGACACGTGCGCTTTCCAGCGCTACGCTCGCAGCGGGTGGCGGGTGGACGAACGTCCTCCCCACCCCAGAGAAGGGTGGGGAGCGGTTTCTTCCCGGGCTAGGTCTCGGTCGCGCGCAACGGCTGGGCGCCTTCCCAGAGAACCTTGCGGCCGAGCTCGCCGAACTGTTCGACGCCTTCCAGCACCGTCGCGAAGTGGTTCCCGGCCAGCAGCCCGGCCTTGCTGGCGAACGCGGTCGGCCCGTACGGGAACAGGATCTCCGTCTCGCTCACCCCGCCGGGATAGAAGAGCAGCTGCCCGGGAGCGGGGTAACAGGTCGCGTTCTCGGAGCCGAAGCCGACGTCCAGCTCGCCGAACGGGATCCAGCACGACTCGCCGCTCCAGCGCGCGTGGATGATCCGGCTCTCCAGCGGCAGCAGCTTCCGGAACGCGGTGACCGTCGCGGGCGCAAGCTCCTCCTCGAGCTGCGCGACGAAGCGATAGTCGCCCGAGACGATCTCCAACACGCGCCCGAACCTACTTGATCGAGGCGCCGGCGCGGATCCAGGCGCCGAGCTCGTCGCGCTCGGCCTGCGTCATCTCCGTTGCGTTCCCGAGCGGCATTAGCTGCGAGTCCACCGCGACGCGCCGGATGGCCGCGGCCTGCGCGTGAATCTCGGCCGCGGTGTCGAGCTCGATCCCGAGTGGTGCGGCCGACACCCGCGTCGGATGCGCGGAGTGGCACGGCACGCAGCGCTGCTCGACGATCGCATGCGTCCGCGCGAACGACACTGAGCGGCCAGCTGCGGCCGAGCCACCCGAGCCCCCGCCGGTCGGCCGGATCGCGACCGCCACGACCGCGATCCCGAGCGCGGCCGTCACCGGGATCCACCAGACGTTCCGGCCGGCGTGGCGCAGGTTGAAGAAGTGCCGGATCCACGCCCCGATCGCCATCAGAGCGACCAACACGACCCACGACCAGCTGTGCCCGTACGCGCTCGGGAAGTGGTTGCTCAGCATCGCGAAGACCACCGGCAGCGTCAGGTAGTTGTTGTGCACCGAACGCCGCTTGGCCTCGAGCGCGGGCCCGGGCTCGGGCTCGCGGTACGCCTCCTTCGCCCCGATCAGGGCGCGGTGGGCGGGGATGATCACGAAGAAGACGTTCGCCACCATGATCGTCCCAAGCATCGCCCCGACCTGCACGAATGCCGCCCGCGGGGCGAACAGCTCGGTCGCGCCCCAGGCCGCGAGCGTCGTCAAGCCGAGCAGGACCGACGCCAGGATCAGCTCGTTCCGCAGTACGCGGCAGAGCACGTCGTAGACGACCCACGCCACCCCTAGCAGCACCACGCTCACCGCGATCGCCCAGCCGGTGCCAAGCGGCCCGCCGGGCCGGACGAGGTACGTGGTCGCGTTGAAGTAGTAGAGGAAGACCAGCAGCGCGAAGCCGGACAGCCACGTCGTGTAGGCCTCCCACTTGAACCAGTGCAGGACGTCTGGCAGCCGCGGCGGCGCGGGCACGAACTTCTCGACGCGATAGAAGCCGCCGCCGTGGATCTCCCACGACTCGTTCTCGCGCAGATGGTTGTCCAGCGCGACGAAGTAGAACGAGGTGCCGATCCACACGATCCCGGCCATCACGTGCAGCCAGCGCGCGAGGAACGAGAGCCACTCGTTCGCGTACGGATCCACTAGCGGCGCTTCTCCCAGCGGTCGCGCGCGATCGCGACCAGCTCGCCCAGCGCCGTCTCGAGCTCCTCTTCGCGCGTCCGTTCGATTCGCCCACGCAGCACCTCGAGGATCTCCGCCTTCGGTCGGCCGTTAACGAAGACGACGAAGCGGAAGCCGAACTTCTCCTCGTAGACCTGGTTCAGGTACGCGAGCTCGGTCAGGATCACCGGGTCGCCGCCGGCCCCCTGCTCCGCGGCCGAGCGCGCCGAGAGGCCGCTACGCGCGCCGATGGCCGGGTGCGCGTTCAGCGCCTCGAGCCTCTCGGCCTCGTCGAGCGCCGCGATCGCGTCGTCGGCCGAGCCGAGCGGGTCCTCCCGTGTCGCCAGCAGCTCGACCAGGCGCGTGCGTCCCTCGAAGAGCTCCGCGAGCTCCTCGACGCTCAGGTTCCGCGGTAACTCACGCATCCGAACGAGGAGACCAGCAGCGGCACGTGGTGGTGGCCGTCCTCGAGCTCCAGCTCGAGCTCCACGCGCTTGAAGTACGGGGAGGGCGGCTCGAAGGCGAGCCGGTACCGGCCGGGCTCGAGCTCCTCGGCCAGCCGGGCGCGCCCGTCGGCGTCCGTCTCCGCGCTCGCCACCAGCTCATCGCCGTTGCGCAGCTCGACGCGCACGCCGCTGCCGGGCCGCCCGCGCTCGGTGTCGAGCACGTGGGTGGAGAGCGAGACGCTCATCACGCGAACTTCTCCGCCATGCGCCGGTGCTCCTGCGCGATCTCCTGCTCGTCGAGATGGACGAGCTGTCCCTCGCGAACGACGTCGTCGCCGCCGACCACGAGGCGGTCGACCCGGTGCGGGCCGCTGAAGACTAGGCCGGCGACGGGATCGTCCGCGCCGGCGAGCTCGAGCCCGTCAAGCCGCCACACGGCCAGGTCAGCGCTCTTCCCCGGCGTGAGCGAGCCGAGGTCGTCGCGGCGAAGCACCTCGGCGCCGCCACGCGTGCCGAGCCGCAAGGCCTCGCGCGCGGTCAAGGACTCCGGGCCGCCCCGTCCGCGCGCGACGAGCAGCGCCTGCTTGACTTCGAGGAACAGGTCGCCGCGCTCGTTCGAGGCCGACCCGTCGACGCCGAGCCCGACGCGCACTCCCGCGTCGAGCAAGTCCCGCACCGGCGCGACGCCGGCGCCCAGGCGCAGGTTCGAGGACGGGCAGTGCGCTACGCCGGTGCCGCTCTCGCCGAAGCGCCCGATCTCCGCCTGCGAGAGGTGGACGCAGTGCGCGCACCAGACGTCGTCGGCGAGCCAGTCGAGCGTCTCCAGGTACTCGACCGGCGAGCAGCCGTACAGCTCCCGGCAGTAGTCCTCCTCTTCGACGGTCTCCGCCAGATGCGTGTGCAGCTGCAGCCCGATCCCGCGGGCGAGATCGGCCGAGACGCGCATCAGGTCCTGGCTGACCGAGAACGGCGAGCAGGGCGCGACCGCGATCTGCACGCGCGCGCCCGGCCCGTCCTCGTGCAGCTCCGCGGCCCGCATGGTGTGGTCGACGATCCGGTCGATCTCCTCGACCACCTCGTCCGGAGGCAGCCCGCCCCGCGACTGCCCGAGGTCCATCGAGCCGCGCGAGGCGACGATGCGCAGGCCGACCGCCTTCGCGGCTTCGATCTCGGCGCGCAGCAGGTCGCCACGCCCGCGCGGGAAGACGTAGTGGTGGTCGAAGACGGTCGTGCAGCCCGAGAGCGCGAGCTCGGCCAGTCCGGTTCGGGCGGCGACGCCCTCCGCGTCCTCGTCGAGCAGCGCCCAGACCGGATAGAGCTCGCGCAGCCACGTGAACAGGTCGGCCTGCTGCGCCCGCGCGCGGGTGAGCGTCTGGTAGAGGTGGTGGTGCGTGTTGACGAGCCCCGGCGTGACGAGCGCGCCGCCGAGATCCTCGCGCTCGTCCGCCTCCGGCTCCTCGCCGCCGCCCGTCTCGACCACGAAGCCGTCCTCGGTCAAGACCCACCCCCGTGGGTGCTCCGTCCCGGCGTCATCGACCGTGACGACGTACGCGTTGGCGTAGAGCCGCTTCATGCGTGAACCATGACGTCCAGCGGATCGACCGGTCGTTTCAGACGACTACGCGAGCAAAGCTCGCGAAGCCTGAGACGGACATCGCAAGCGACGTCCTTCACGCCTGCAGCGGTACCAGCTCGAAGCGATCGACGTCCACCAGCCCGTGGTCGGTGATCTTCAGCGACGGGATCACCGACAGCGCGAGGAAGGCCATCGTCTGGAACGGCGAGGGCAGCGTGCAGCCGAGCTTCGCCGCCGCGTCGATGCAACCGCGGCTAGCCTCGACCACCTCCGCGAGCGGGCTCTCCGAGATCAGTCCGGCCACCGGCAGCGCCAGCTCGGCGCGGACGCCGCGGTCCTCGACCACGACCACGCCGCCGCCGATCTCGGTCAGGCGCGCGATCGCCCGGGCCATGTCGTGGTCCTCCATCCCGACGACGACGATGTTGTGCGCGTCGTGCGCGAAGGTCGAGGCGAGCGCGCCCGAGCGCAGCCCGAAGCCGCGCACGAGGCCGACGGACATCCGGCCAGTGCCCAGGTGCCGCTCGACGACGGCGATCTTGGCCAGGTCACGCTCCGGGTCGGCGACGGCGTGGCCGTCCTCGACGCGCGGCTCCTCGACCAGCCCCTCGGTCACGATCTGGTCCGGGATCACGCCGATCACGCGAGCTGCGCCGCCTTCCCAGGGGATGGTGAAGTCGCGCGCGGCCACGTGCCGGACGCGCACGGTGTGCTTGACCCACTCGGGCACCTCGACGCGGTCGATCTCGCCGACCGGCCGGCCGCGCTTGAGCACCGTCTCGGGCACGAACGACTCGAGGTCGGGAAGCAGCAACAGGTCGGCCTGGTAGCCGGGCGCGATCGCGCCGAGGTGGCGCAGGCCGTGCCAGGTGGCGGGGTTCAGCGTCGCCAGCACGAGCGCGTCCTCGGGCGTGACCCCGGCCGCGACGGTGTCGCGCACCATCGAGTTGATGTGCCCGTCCTCGGCGATGTGCTCGGGCTCGCGGTCGTCGGTGCAGAAGGCGATCCGCTCCGTGCCGAGCTCCTGCACGAGCGGCAGCAGGGCCTCCAGGTTGCGCGCCGCCGAGGCCTCGCGAATCAGCAGCCACATCCCGGCGCGCAGCCGCTGGCGGCCCTCCTCGGGCGTCGAGGCCTCGTGGTCGGAGTAGATCCCGGCCGCCGCGTAGGCGTTCAGCTGCTTCCCGAGGACGCCAGGCGCGTGGCCGTCGACGTGCGCGGCGCCCGGCAGCCGAAGCTTCGCCAGCTCGTGCTCGTCCCCGGAGACGACGCCAGGGAAATTCATCATCTCCGCGAGCCCGATCACGCGCCGGCGCCGGAGCAGGCCCTCGAGGTCGCCAGGCGAGAGCGGCCGGCGCGGCGACTCGAACGCCGAGGCCGGAACGCACGACGAGGCCATGAAGAAGACGTCGAGCGGCAGGCCGCCGCAGATGTCGAGGAGCCAGTGGACGCCGTCGGTGCCGAGCACGTTGGCGATCTCGTGCGGGTCGACCACGACGGTGGTCGTGCCGAGCGGGAGCACCAGCCTCGCGAACTCGTCCACCAGGAGCTTCGAGGACTCGAGGTGCATGTGCGCGTCGACGAACCCGGGCACGACGTAGCGACCGCTCGCTTCGAGCACGTCCTCGGCCTCGTACTCGCCCAAGCCGGCGACGTGGCCGTCCACGATCGCGACGTCCGTCTCGAGCCACTCGCGCGTGAAGGCCGAGAACACGCGCCCGCCGCGGACGACGAGCTCGGCGGGCTCGTCGCCGCGGGCCACGGCGAGCCTTCGCGCAAGGTCCGGCATGGAAGGAACTTACTGCCTGGAAGTAGATTTGCCCCGTGGAGGTTCTGACCCCGCGCGGCCTCGAGGAGGCGCTCGCGCTGAAGGCCGAGTGGCCGGACGCCGTGCCGATCCAGGGCGGCACCGACGTGATGGTCGAGCTCAACTTCGACCGCGCCCGCCCACCGACGCTGCTGAACCTGAACGAGGTGCCCGAGCTGCGCGGTCATTCGCGCGAGAACGGGACGCTGCGGCTTGCCTCCGGGCTGACCTACACGGAGGCGATGGGCCTCGCCGACCCCCTGCTCGCGCTGGCCGAGGCCTCGCGGACGGTCGGCGGGCCGCAGATCCGCAACCGCGGCACGATCGGCGGCAACCTTGGTACGGCCTCGCCCGCCGGGGACGCGCTGCCCCCGCTGCTCGTCTACGGCGCGGAGGTCGAGCTCGCCTCGACGCGCGGCTCCCGCACCGTGCCCTTGCGCGAGTTCCTGGTCGGCCCGAAGCGGAACGCGCTCGAGGCCGACGAGCTGATCGTCGCCGTCCGGATTCCGTTGCCCGGCCCGAGGCAGACGTTCATGAAGGTCGGGCCGCGAAACGCGATGGTGATCGCCGTGGTCTCGCTCGCTCTCGTCGTGGACGGCGACGAGCTCCGGGCCTCGTACGGCTCGGCCGGCCCCGTCCCGGGGCTCGTCAGCTCGCCCGTTTCGGAGCGCGACACCTTCCCCGAGCAGGTGGCCGAGGCGGCGAGCCCGATCGACGACGTGCGCGGCAGCGCCCGCTACCGCCGGCACGCGCTTCGCGTCCTGACCGAGCGCGCGCTCGAGCGGAGCCTCGCATGAGGATCACGCTCACGGTCAACGGCGAGCGGCAGGAGACGGAGATCTGGGAAGGCGAGAGCCTGCTCTTCGCGCTGCGCGAGCGGCTCGGCCTGCCGGGCTCGAAGAACGCCTGCGAGCAGGGCGAGTGCGGCTCGTGCTCGGTCCTGCTCGACGGGACGCTCGTCTGCGCGTGCCTGGTGCTGGCCGCGCAGGCCGATGGCCACCAGGTCGTCACCGTCGAGGGCCTCGGCAAGGAGGACGACCTGCACCCGGTCCAGCGGGCCTTCAGCGAGACCGGCGCCGTGCAGTGCGGCTTCTGCACGCCGGGCCTGATCGTCGCCACCGCCGACCTGCTCGCCCGCAACAGCGCCCCGAGCGACGACGAGATCCGCGAAGCGTTGTCGGGTAACCTCTGCCGCTGCACCGGCTACGCGAAGATCTTCGACGCGGTCAGGCTGGCGGCCGAGCGGTGAGCACGACCGCGCGCAAGCTCGAGCTCGGCCGGGTGGGCGAGGTCGCCAGGCGCGTCGACGCGATCCCGAAGGTGACCGGCGAGTTCGCCTACGCGAGCGACCTGTTCGCGGCCGGGATGCTCTGGGGACACACCGTTCGCAGCCCGTACGCGCACGCGCGAATCGTCGAGCTCGACATCTCCGAGGCGGTGGCGATGGCCGGCGTTCACGCCGTGCTCACCCACGCCGACGTGCCGGGCGCGAAGACCTACGGGCTCGAGTTCCCCGACCAGCCGGTGCTGGCGATCGACAAGGTGCGCTACTTCGGCGAGCCGGTCGCCCTCGTCGCGGCCGAGCATCCGGAGCAGGCGCGGCGGGCGGCCGAGAAGGTGCGGATCGAGTACGAGCCGCTCGAGCCGGTCACCGACATGGAGCGCGCCGTCGAGCAGCCGCCGATCCACGACCAGAACCCGACCGCCGGGCACGGCTTCCGCGACGACCCGCGGCCGAACGTCCTCCGCTCGATCGTGATCCGCCACGGCGACCCGGACGCCGCGGGCGAGGTCTGCGTCGAGGGCGTCTACGAGCTCGGGATCCAGGACCAGGCCTTCCTCGGCCCCGAGTCCGGGCTCGCGGTGCCGGACGGCGAGGGCGGGATCGACGTCTACGTCGCGACCCAGTGGCTGCACGTCGACCGCGACCAGGTCGCGCCCTGCCTCGGGCTCGAGAAGGAGCAGGTGCGGATCCATCTCGCAGGGGTGGGGGGCGCCTTCGGCGGGCGCGAGGACCTTTCGATGCAGATCCACGGGGCCATGCTCGCGCTGCACACCGACCGGCCGGTGAAGATCGTCTACTCGCGGGAGGAGTCGTTCGTCGGCCACGTCCACCGGCACCCCGCCAAAATTTGGATGGAGCACCGCGCGACCAGCGACGGCAAGCTCGTCAACGTCCGCGCCCGGATCCTGCTCGACGGCGGCGCGTACGCTTCCTCGAGCGCGGCAGTCTGCTCGAACGCGGCCGCCTTCGCCTGTGGGCCGTACCGGGTCGAGAACGCGTTGATCGAGTCGACCTGCGTCTACTCGAACAACCCGCCCTGTGGCGCGATGCGCGGCTTCGGCGCCGTGCAGGGCTGCTTCGCTCACGAGGCGCAGATGGACAAGCTCGCGGCCGCGCTCGAGATCGACCCGGTCGAGCTGCGGCTGCTGAATGCGCTCGGGCCGGGCGACACGCTGCCGACCGGGCAGAAGGTGACGGGCTCGCTCCCGGTCGCGGAGGTGATCCGCCGCGCTGCCGCGCTGCCGGTGCCCGAGCTGGAGGATCTGCCGCGCGACCCGATCCGCCTCCCCGGCGGCGCCGGCAACACGACGCGCGGCCAGGGTGTCCAGCGCGGGGTCGGCTTCGCGGTCGGCTTCAAGAACGTCTGTTACTCGGAGGGCTTCGACGATGCCTGCGCGGCTCGCGTGCGGCTCTGGGTCGGCGCGGACGAGAAGCTGGCCGCCGAAGTGCACTGTGCCGCCGCCGAGGTGGGCCAGGGCGTGACGAACGTGATCCTGCAGGTCGCTCGCACCGAGCTCGGGACCGACGAGGTCGTGCTCGCGCCCGGCTCGACGGACGGTGTCGACTCGGCCGGCTCGGCGTCGGCGTCGCGCCTGACGTGGATGGCCGCCGGGGCCGTGCGGCTCGCCTGTCACGACGCGCTGGAGGAGTTCCGCTCGACGGGCAAGGAAGTCGACCTCGAGCGCACCTACCACCACGAGCGCACCTTCCCGCTCGATCCCGAGACCGGCCAGGTGACCGGCGACCGCGTCCACGTCGCCTACATCTGCGCGGCGATGCGGGTCGTCGCCGAGGTGGACGTCGAGCTCGGCCTCTCGCGCGTGGCCTGGATCGGCGCCGCGCAGGACGTCGGCAAGGCGATCAACCCGCAGGCGGTCCACGGCCAGATCGAGGGCGGCACCGCGCAGGGCCTCGGGCTTGCGCTGATGGAGGAGATCCAGACGCGCGACGGCCTGATCACGAACGCGAGCTTCACGGACTACCTGATCCCGACCACGCTCGACATGCCGGTGATCGACGCCGAGCTGGTCGAGGATCCGGAACCGGATGCGCCCTACGGGGCGAAAGGCGTCGGCGAGCCGCCGACGGTCGTCTCGACGGCCGCGGTCGTCTCGGCGCTACGAGCGGCGAGCGGGCGCGAGCTCAGCCGCGTGCCCGTCCGCCCGGACGACCTCGCCGGGCTCTAGCGCTGCCGCGATCCTGGCCTCTCGGCGCAGCACGATCGCGACCGACACGAGGATCAGCAGCGCACCGGCGACGACGCGTAGCGTCAGCGTTTCGTCGAGCACGATCACGCCGAGCGCGATCGCGACCACCGGGTTCACGTACGCGTAGGTCGAGACCTGGCTGAGCGGCGCGTTCGCGAGCAGCCAGGCGTAGGCGCTGTAGCCGATGATCGAGCCGAACACGATCAGGTACGCGAGCCCCAAGGTGGAGCGGCTCGACCAGGTCGAGGGGTCGAGCTCCGAAGGGCTCGTGACGGCGAGCCCGATCAGGAGCAGGACGAGCCCGCCGGCCAGCATCTCGTAGCCCGTCGCCACCAGCGCGTTCCGCGGCACCGGGATCCGCGGCGACAGGAACGAGCCGAGCGCCCACATGAACGAGGCCGCGACGGTCAGCAGGAGGTAGCCCAGCGAGCCCGAGCCGCCGCCGGGCTTGACGAGCAGCACGATCCCGCCGAAGCCGACCAGCAGCCCGATCGACGAGATCAGGTCCGGCCGCTCGCGGGCGGCCAGCTGGAGCAGGAGCACCCAGAGCGGGACCGAGGCGATGATCAGCGAGGTGAGCCCGATCGGCACGTGCTGCTCGGTGATGAAGAGGATCGAGTTCGCGCCCGGCAGCAGCACGCCGACCACGGCCGCGGCCAGCAGCTCGGCCCTGGTCGCCCGGAGCGCGCGAGCGCCGCGGCGCAACGCTATGAAGCCGAGCATCAGCAGCCCGGCCAGCGTGAAACGGACTCCCGCAGCGAACGTTCCAGGCATCGACTCACCGACGAGCTCGATCCCGAGGTAGGTCGAGCCCCAGATGATGTAGACGGTCCAGAGGGCGACCCAGACCTTCGCGCGCCTGCTCACTTAGGTGACAACGCGGGAACCCCCGTGGAACGTCCGGCTAACGCTTGAGCGTCAGGCCGGCGCCGATGCCGAGCAGGAGGATCCCGAAGATCTTCCACCAGCCGACGCCGACGCGCTCCGCCCCGAGCAGGCCCCAGCGGTCGATCGCGGCCCCGGCGGCGAACTGCCCGGCGAGCAGCACCGAGACGGTCGCGATCACGCCGATTCGCGAGCCGGCGACGGTGATCGCGAGCACGATGATGATGCTCATCAGCGCGCCGCTCCAGAGCCAGACCGGCTCACGGGCGGCGGCGGCGAACTCACCGAAGCTCTGCCGCGCGACCAGCATCAGCGCCACCGCGAGCAGCGCCGCCAGTGAGGTCGCCCAGGCCAGTGCGCCGAAGACCCCGACGCGGTCGCCCAGCTTGGCCATGACCGCCACCTGCACGGAGCCCGCGACCCCGGCGAGCACGGCGAAGGCGACGACGAGGACGTTCACGGCGGCGAGCATATCCCTGCAGCAGAAGAGGCCCGGCACGTGGATCGGAAGGAAGCTCCGAGGCAAGCTAGGCTCCGCTGCCAGCGACGAGAGGGAGGCGGGATGGTCAGAGCGTTCGTGCTCTACGAGAGCGAGCCGGACCCGGAGCGGTACGAGCAGCACGCCGAGCTCTGCCGGCAGGTGCCGGGCGGCACGTTCCGGCACGGCAAGGTCTTCGGCGCGCCGATGGGCGATCCGGCCTACGCCTACTACGCGGAATGGGAGTTCCCGGACCGCGACGCGTTCAAGGAGGCGGCCCGCAGCGAGGAGTTCATGGGGACGGGCAAGGACGCGATGGAGATGGGCGGCCGCTTCCACGTCCTGTTCGCGGACGTCTCGTGAGCCAGCCGGACGCGCCCCGGCCGCTGGCGCCGGAGGAGCTCGGCTTCGAGCGGATCGTCTACGAGAAGGCGCCGCCGCGGGCGACGATCACCCTCAATCGGCCGGAGGTTCTGAACGCGTTCGACTTCCGCATGCTCCGCGAGCTGGCGCGGGCGTGCGAGGACGCTTCCTGGGACGACTCGATCCGGGTGGTCGTGATCACCGGCGCCGGGCGCGCCTTCTGCGTGGGCGCCGACCTGAAGGAGTGGGCGGACGGCTACGTCGGCAAGCCGAACGAGTACTGGAAGTGGTTCGGGGCCTTCAAGGACATGCACGACCGGCTGCGGGAGATCGGCAAGCCGACGCTGGCTCGGATCAACGGGATCGCGGTCGGCGGCGGCAACGAGCTTCAGATGGCCTGCGACCTCGCAGTGATGGTGGACGACGCCTTCATCCGCCACGTCGGGCCGGAGCACGGCTCGGTGCCCGCGGGGGGCGCGACCCAGTGGCTGACGATCATGGTCGGCGACCGGCGCGCGCGCGAGATCGTGCTGATGTGCGAGGAGATCCCGGCTGAGAAGGCGGCGGAGTGGGGGCTCGTCAACTGGGCCGTTCCCGCCGGCGAGCTCGACGCGAAGGTGGACTCGGTCGTCGAGAACCTCGCGCGCAAGCTGCCGCAGACGACTCGCTACGCCAAGCAGCACCTGAACTTCTGGCGCGACCTCGCCTGGCACGAGACGATCAACCACGCCCGCGACTGGCTCGCGCTCTCGATGGCGACCGACGAGCCGAAGGCGGCGATCGAGAAGTTCCTGGACAAGAAATGACAGCCCCGGTGACAGTCACAGTGACAGTCACAGTGACTGTCACTGTCGGAGCGGCGAGACGTGGCTGAGCTCGTCCTCGTCGAGCGCGACGGCGCGGTCGCCGTCGTCCTGCTCAACCGGCCCGACGCGCTGAACGCCCTCTCCGATGAGCTGATGGACGAGCTCGTCACGAAGCTCGGGGAGCTCGACCGGGACGAGTCGGTCCGCGCGATCGTGCTCGGCGGCAACGAGCGGGCCTTCGCGGCCGGGGCCGACATCGGCGAGCTGGCGACGACCTCGGCGATCGAGCTCTACTACCAGCGGCGCGTCGAGCGCTGGGACGCGATCCGCGGCCTCTGGACGCCGCTGGTTGCCGCGGTCTCCGGCTACTGCCTCGGCGGCGGTTGCGAGCTGGCGATGAGCTGCGACCTGATCGTGGCCTCGGAGACTGCCGAATTCGGCCAGCCGGAGACCGGCCTCGGGATCATCCCCGGCGCCGGCGGCACCCAAAGGCTGACCCGCGCGGTGGGCAAGGCCTTGGCGATGGACGTGATCCTCAGCGGCCGCCGGCTCTCGGCGCGTGAGGCCCTGCACGCCGGGCTCGTCGCGCGGGTGGTCGCGAAGGAGGCCTGGCTCGAGGAGGCCAAGCGCGTCGCCGGCGAGATCGCCGAGAAGGGGCCGGTTGCCACGCGCCTCGCCAAGGAGTCGGTCGACCGGGCCCACGAGACGACGCTGACCGCCGGCCTCGAGGCCGAGCGGCGCGCGCTCTACCTCGCATTCGCGAGCGACGACGCGAAGGAGGGCCTGACGGCCTTCACCGAGAAGCGCAAGCCGGAGTTCAAAGGCTCCTAGAGCTCGGCCGGGACGAGCGAGAGCTCGAGCTCCCGCCCTTCGCGCAAAACCTTCAGCGACAGCGGCGAGCCGATCTTCTCGACCACCATCAGCCGCTGGATGTCGGCGACGTCCGTGACGGCGATACCGTCGAGCTCGACGATCAGATCCTCTGGCCGGAGCCCCGCGAGCGCGGCCGGAGAGCCCTCCGCGACCTGGACGACCTCGACGCCGGAATCGCGGCCCAGGCGGCGCGCCAGCCGCGGCGGCAGCGGGCGCGAGCCCCCGGCGATCCCGAGGTAGGCGCGGCGGAAACGGCCCTCGGTCATCAGCGCGCCGACGATCGCGCGGGTTGCCGCGTTGACCGGCACCGCCAGGCCGAGGCCGATCCCGGCGACCGCGGTGTTGACGCCGACCACGCGGCCGCGGCCGTCGGCCAGTGCGCCGCCGGAGTTGCCCGGGTTGAGCGCGGCGTCGGTCTGGATCACGTTGTCCACGATCCGGCCGCTGCCGGTCGGCAGCGAGCGCCCGAGCGCCGAGACGACGCCGGCGGTCACCGAGCCCGCGAACCCGTTCGGGTTGCCGATCGCGACCACGAGCTGGCCGACCCGCAGGCGCTCAGCGTCGCCGAGCTCGGCGGGGACGAGGTCGTCCGCCTCGGCGCGCAGCACGGCGAGGTCTGAGTGCGGATCGCTGCCGACTATCGAGAAGCGCAGCTCCCGGCCGTCCACGAACGAGGCTCGTCCGCCGCGCGTCGAGCCCTCGACCACGTGCGCCGAGGTGAGCAGGAACCCGTCCGGCGTGATCACGACCGCGCTGCCGCCGCCCGCACGCCGGCCGCGTGTGACGCGCAGGTTGGCCACCGAGGGCGCGAGCCGCTCGGCGACCGTGATCACGGCGTTCGAATAGGCGTCGAGCGCCTCTTCCTCGGAGGAGATGAACGTCAACCCGGCCACGCGTCGAAGCTAGCAACCGGCTTGTAGGCTGCGCCGGATGGCCGAGGTCGAGACCAGCCGCGAGGGCGGCGTCCTGACGATCACGCTCAACCGGCCCGACGTCCTCAACGCCTTCACCGCCGAGATGCACAGGCAGCTCCTCGGCGCCTTCAAGGAGGCGCGGGCCGACGACGTGCGGGCGGTCGTCGTCACCGGCGCGGGCCGCGGGTTCTGCGTCGGGCAGGACCTGAACGAGTTCGGCGAGGCGGCGCGCGACATCGCAGGCCGCCTGAGAGCGAACTACCACCCGACGATCCGCTCGGTGCGCGGCCTCGAGAAGCCGGTGCTCGCGGCCGTGAACGGGCCCGCGGCCGGCGCGGGCCTGAGCTTCGCCTGCGCGTGCGACCTGCGCGTGGCCGCCGAGAGCGCGACCTTCGTGCCGGCTTTCATCAACATCGGCCTCGTGCCGGACATGGGCGGCACGTACTTCGTCACCAGCCTGCTCGGCCGCCAGCGCGCCTTCGAGTGGATGACCTCCGGCCGGCGGCTGAGCGCGGCCGAGGCGCTCGAGTGGGGCCTCGTCTCCGAGGTCGTCCCCGACGACAGCCTGGCCGAGCGAGCAGCCGAGTGGGCAGCCGAGCTGGCTGCGATGCCGACGCGCGGCATTGCTCTCTCGAAGCGGCTGTTCGACAATGCGCCGACCGCGATGCTGGAGGAACAACTGGAACTGGAGGCCCAGCTGCAGGCGGCCGCGACCCGGACCGAGGACTTCCGCGAAGGAGTCGACGCCTTCCTGCAGAAGCGGGAGCCGCAATTCAAGGGCCGTTAAGGGGGCACGAGATGGAAGCCACGAGCACGCCCGACGTCGCGAGAACGCACCCGATCCGCCTCGTCGTCAACGACGACCTGCAGCGCAACCGCCTGACCGTCTTCTTCCGCCTGATCCTGGCGATCCCGCTGCTGCTGTGGGCGCTGCTCTGGGGAGTGATCGCGGTACTGGCGTACATCGTCAACTGGTTCGCGACGCTGTTCATGGGCCGCTCGCCTGAGGGCCTGCACAACTTCCTCGCGACCTTCCTGCGCTACACGACCCACGTTCGCGCGTACACGCTGCTGGTCGCCGACCCGTATCCCCCCTTCACCGGCAAGGAAGGCACGTATCCGGTCGATCTCGAGATCGACCCGCCCGAGCGGCAGAACCGCCTGACGGTCTTCTTTCGGGGGATCCTCGCGATCCCGGCGCTGCTGCTCTCGTACATCCTCGGGCAGCTCAACCAGCTGCTGGCGATCTTCAGCTGGTTCGTCGCGCTGATCATGGGCCGTGTGCCCGAAGGCCTGCGCAACTTCGCAGCGCTGGCGATCCGGATCGAGACGCAGACCTACGCGTACGTGCTGTTGCTCACCAGCCGCTACCCGAGCTTCAACGTCGGGATCGAGAGCTAGCCCCAGGCCTGGATCGCGCCCGGCTCGCGCTGGCCGAGCGGGAACGTCAGCGCAAGATGGACGGCCACGGCCGCGCCGAGCGTGATCGCCAGGACCGGCTGATCCGCGTCGAGCAGCGCTGCCACAGCGCTTCCGAAAACGAGCAGCTCGACCAACAGCCTCCACGGATCGGCCACCCGTCTCTTCGCCTTCGGCGCAATCGTGTTGCCCCAGAGGACGGC
Organism: uncultured Actinomycetes bacterium; assembly: GCA_963763475.1. GTDB lineage: Bacteria > Actinomycetota > Thermoleophilia > Gaiellales > Gaiellaceae > AC-32. Next base: position 301,965 of record CAVXOR010000001.1, read on the forward strand.
GACGGCCAGCGGCGTCGCGACCACGAGCACCCAGCGCCAGACGCCGCCGTGCTCGCTCCAGCCCCAGTAGGCCACCGCGGCCAGCGCGCAGAGCTCGAGCGAGAACCGCAGGACGTCATTGGCCGCGCGCATCCTTCAGATCGTCTTGAACTGCTCGAACGGCTGCCGGCACTCGCGGCAGTAGCGCAGCGAGCGGCACGGGGTCGGGCCGAAGATGTTCTCGAGCGCGGTGTCGCGCGAGCCGCAGTAGGGGCAGCGGAAGCCGTTCGACTGCAGCTGCACGAGCGTCGTCCCCTCGCCGCGCGGTGTTGGGGGCGCGAAGCCGGCCGCGCGGAGCTTCTCGCGGCCCTCCGGCGTGATCCGGTCGGTCGACCACGAGTCGTCGAGCACGACCTCGACCTCCGGCTCCGCGCCGAGCTCGACGATTCGGGCTGCCATCGCGTCGCGCATCACCTCGAGCGCCGGGCAGCCGAGGAACGTCGGCGTGAACTCGACGCGCACACGCTGGTCGTCCACGTGGACGTCGCGCACGACGCCGAGGTCGACGACCGAGATCACCGGGATCTCCGGGTCCGGGATCTCGGCGAGCGCCTCCCAGACCTCGGCCTCGCTCACCACGTCGTGCCGGCCGGCTGCGAGCGACGCACCGAGGTCATCTCCTCCCAGAGCGAGGCCAGCTCGGGCGAGTGGCCGTTCCGCTTGCCGACGAGCGGGCGCAGCTCCTCGAGCGCCTCGACGTAGCGCGGCTCCGCCTTCAGCCGCTCGTGCCACATCTCGGCGTGCAGGCGGTGGTAGATCTCCTCGCGGTCGATCTTCGCCGCGAGCCCGGCGACCTCCGCGTCGTCGCTGGCCTTCAGCCGCTCGAGCCGCTCGGCGTCGGCCTGCTCGTAGAGGACGTGTCGCGCGACCGTTCGCTCCCACTCGGGCAGCCGCAGCTCGACCAGCTCCGAGCAGCGGTACTCGGATGGCTCGCGGTCGAAGGCAAGCTCGTCCGCGGTCGTTCCCAGCTCGCGCGCCGCGAGCTCGTACAGCGCCCGTGCGTGGCCGACCTCGTTCTGCGCGATCGAGGAGAAGGCGACGTCCTCCTCGAGAAACGGCGCGATCCCGGTCCACTCCGAGTCGCGCCAGCCGAGGATCAGCTCGTCGTCAGCGATCTCGAGGAGCAGCTGTGCCCGCTCGCTCACGTGCCTCCTTCAGCTTCTCCTTGAGCGGATAGCCGTCGACCCGGTGGTAGTTGCGGTTCAGCTCGTCGACGAACTCGTCGATTCGCATGATCGCCCCGCGCTCGACGACCCAGAGCGCGACCGACTCGCCGCGGCGGCCGTATTGCTCGCGCGCGTACGACTCGGCGAAGCGCTCGTCCGCGGCCTCGACCGAGCCGGCGTGCTGGAACGCCTGGCCCTTGCGCTCCTGCCTGAAGACCTCGTAGATCACGCCGCGAGCAGGACGGAGCGAACCCACGCCGAGTTCTCGCGCGCGGCGCGGCGCAGGTCGAGCCGGTCTTCGGTCTTCGGGCCGTGCCCGGTGACGACGCTCATCAGCTCGTCCCAGTCTGGCTCGGTGTAGTGCCAGCGGCCGGTCTCCTCGTCCTTGCGCAGCTCCGGGTCGGGCACGGTCAGCCCGAGCTCCCAGATCTGCGGGACGTAGCCGTCGAGGAATTGCTGGCGCGCCTCGTCGTTGCCCTGGCTCTTGATCCGCCAGACGAACATCGGGTCCTTCTCCGGCGCGATCGGGTTGCCATGGAACTGCATCAGCGGGCCCCACCAGCGGTTCAACGCCTCCTGCACAAGCTCGCGCTGGTCGTCGGTGCCGTTCATCAGGGTAAGGATCACGTCGCGGCCGTGGAGGATGTGGAACGACTCCTCCCAGCAGATCTTCTTCATGATCCGCGCGTAAGGCGCGTACGAGCATTTGAGCAGCGCCTTCTGGCTGATGATCGCCGCCGCGTCGACGAGCCAGGCGATCACGCCGACGTCGCCCCAGGTCTTGGTCGGGTAGTGGAAGACGTTGTGGAACTTCGACTTGCCGGAGATCAGGTCGTCGAGGCACTCCTCGCGCGTCTTGCCGAGGTCCTCGACGACGCGGTAGATCAGCTGCGCGTGGCCGACCTCGTCCTGCACCTTCGCGGTCAGGGCGAGCTTCCGCTGCAGCGTCGGCGCGCGCAGGATCCACTCGCGCTCGGGCAGCACGCCCATCAGCTCCGAGTTGCCGTGCATCTCGATGAACTTGCGCAGCCGCGCCCGGTACTCGTCGGGCATCCAGTCGCCGGCCTCGACCTGGCCGCCGCCCTGCACGTACTCGAGGAATTCCTGCTCTCGGTCTGGCATGCGCGCCCCTTCCCAACCGAACGATCGTTAGGGTGGAAGTGTAGTGGCTGAGCGCACGGTTGGCCTGCTTCATCCCGGCGAGATGGGGGCCGCGGTCGGGGCGGTCCTGCGACGGTCGGGCGTGCCCGTGCGTTGGGCGTCGGAAGGGCGCAGCGAGGGGACCCGCGAGCGCGCCGAGGCCGCCGGGCTCGAGGACGCCGTCTCGGTGGCCGAGCTGGCGGCGGCCGACGTCGTGCTCTCGATCTGCCCGCCGCACGCCGCGCTCGAGACGGCGCGCTCGCTCGGCCCCTTCGAGGGTCTCTACGTCGACGCCAACGCGATTGCGCCGGCGACGACCCGCGAGGTCGCCGAGGTCGTGCTGGCCGCGGGTGGCCGATTCGTCGACGGTGGGATCGTCGGCTCGCCGCCGCGCGCGGCCGGCTCGACGCGGCTCTACCTCTCCGGCGCGGACGCAGGCGAGGCGGCCGAGCTGTTCGCGGGCTCGATCCTCGACGCCCGCTTGGTCTCGGACGAGGTCGGCGACGCGTCGGCGGTGAAGATGGCGTACGCGGCGTGGACGAAGGGAACCGCCGCGATGCTGCTCGCGATTCGCGAGCTGGCGTTCCGCGAGGGCGTCGAAAAGGCGCTGCTCGCCGAGTGGGACCTCTCCCAGCCCGAGCTGCGGGACCGCTTCGCACAGGCGGCGCGCTCGGCCGAGGCGAAGGGGTGGCGCTGGGTCGGCGAGATGGAGGAGATCGCTGACGCCTTCGAGGCTGCCGGGCTTCCGGGCGGCTTTCACCGCGCGGCCGCAGAGGTCTACCGCGACCGATGAGCGCCAGGCGCGAGGAGCTGACCCGCCAGGCCGCGCGCCTGTTCGCGCAGAAGGGCTACCACGGCACCTCGATCGGCGAGATCGCGGAGGCACTTGGCGTGCAGAAGGGCTCGCTCTACGCGCACATCTCGTCGAAGCAAGACCTGCTCCACGAGACGATGGCCGAGGGCGCGCGCGCCTTCCATGCGGGCCTCGACTCGATCCCGGAGGAGCTGCCCGCGACGGAGAAGATCCGGCTCGCGCTGCGCTCGCACCTGCGCGTGGTCGCCGACCAGCTCGACGTGGCGACGGTCTTCGTGCAGGAGTGGCGTTACCTCGAGGGCGAGCGGCGCGAGGAGATCCTCGCGGAGCGGCGGCGCTACGAGGAGCGGATCAGAGCCCTCTTCCGCGAGGGGCGTGAGCTCGGCGAGCTGCGCAGCGACCTCGACGACTCGACGGCGGCCCTGCTCGCGCTCTCGGCCTCGAACTGGGCCTATACCTGGCTGCGGCCGGGCGCCGACACGGACGAGCTCGCGGACCGCTTCTTCGAGCTGCTGCTGAACGGCATGCGCGGCTACGCCACTCCGTAACAAAACGGTTTTTCCAACCGGTTGAAATGTCTCGATTGATTAGTCAGTCAATTTTCGCCTAGAGAAGGTCGGTTTCGATGTGCAAAGGAAGGGCTATATACAGCCGTTGATTTTTCCGATCGATGACGACGTCTCTCGAAGGAGCCCCCGTATGCGTCTGACAGTTCTCGCCCTGCTGGGCGTGGTCGCCGCATGTGTGCTCGGCGTCGGCGCTGCCAACGCCGACAGCGGCACGTTCAGCGGCAGCATCACCCCGACCGACTGCGGCCCGCTGCATCCGGTCCAGGTCGCGGCCGGCGACACGACCATCGTCGCCGCCGCGGCCATGACCATCTCGGCCAACGACATCAGACTCGAGCTCTACGACCCGAGCGGGGCGTTGAAGGTCGACGGCGACACCGCCACCAGCCCCGAGACGGTCCGGTATCAGAGCCCGGCCCTCCAGGCCGGTACGTGGAACGTGCAGGTCTGCCCATTCTCGGGCGGCGTGATCGCGGCGCCTTACACGTACACGGGCACCTTCGTGACCAGCAACGTCCCGGTCACGCAGGTCGAGACGACTCCCGGATCGGGCACCGGCGGTGCGGGCGGCACGCCCACGCCGACCTACGTCGCGGGCAAGCTCGGCTTCAGCCCGGCGACGGTGATCGACCCGCAGCGCACCGAGGGCGAGCCGCTCAACTTCCTCGATCCCAAGAGCAACACGTACTGGGAGAGCGGGCCGTGGGGGATCACGACGCAGCAGTCCTTCATCCACCGTTCCACTGACAACGGGCTCGAGTTCCACATCGACAGCCCGGTCGGCCTGCGCCCCGACGGGCCTCCGGGTGGCGGTGACACCGACATCACCGTCGACGACCAGGGGAACCACTACTTCGTCGACCTCGAGTCGCTGGTCAACCTCGGCACGTCGGTCTCGAGCGACGACGGCAACACCTGGCGCAAGAACCCGGTCGCGGTCCAGAACGCGGCCGTCGACCGCCAGTGGTACGCCACCGACAACGGGCCGACCACCGCGGCCGCCGACAACACGATCTTCCTGGCCTTCCACGAGACGGCCGTGGGCACGTTCATCTACTCGAGCCCCGGCTCGACCGGCCCGAACGACCCGGTCGGCGGGTTGGTCTGGCAGAGCGCGTCGGCGAAGGCCCCGCTGCCGCTCGCGGGTGACGCGACGTGCGCGCAGATCCGCTTCGACCCGAAGTACCGCAACCTGTACTACGCCTGCAACGAAGGGGACCATGTCCGGCTGACGATCGGTCACGTGGCGCCCGGACAGCGCACCGGCATCGACTTCCACAACGTGGCCCTGCCGGTCTCGCCCGGCGGCGGCGGCCCCGGCCACCTCTTCCCGGCGCTCGCCTTCGACAGCGGCGGCAACCTCTATGCGGCCTGGATCGACACCAACGACGGCGCCGTCTACTACTCGTCATCGGCCGACCAGGGCCAGACGTGGACGACACCGGTGCACGTCAGCACCTCGCCGTCGAACACCGCCGAGTTCCTCTGGGCCCAGGGCGGCGCCGCGGGCACGCTCGCGCTCGCGTGGTACGCCACGGACGCGACGGGCCAGCCCGACTCGTACCCGAGCTGGTCGAACGACCCGCAGGGCGCGACGAGCGTCAAGTGGTGGGGCTACGCGGCGACGGTCGCCAACGCGGCGTCGCTGTCGCCGACGATCGCCCAGCAGCGCTTCACGGAGAAGCCGATGCACTACGGCCAGATCTGCAACCAGGGGATCGGCTGCACGACCTCCGGCGGCGACCGCACGATGGCCGACTACTTCGCGCTGAACCTCGACAAGACCGGCGCGATCCGGATCGTCTACAACGACACGACGAGCCAGAGCCACGGCGCGCACCTGTACGAGGCCCGGCAGCTCGACGGCAAGACGGTCACCGGCAAGCGCGCCGGCGAGCGCGTGCCGAAGAGCCCGGTGAAGGACGACCCCAGCGACGCCCAGTGGCCGCACTACTCGCCCGTCGGCGCCGGCCCGAACCAGCCGCAGCTCGACCTCACCAACGTCGCGCTGAGCATGGCCGGCCCGAGCATGCTCCGGCTGAAGATGACGGTCGCCGACCTGGCCGGGATGCGCCCGCCGCCGGGCAAGGCGAACGCGGTCTGGCTGACGCGCTTCCAGGCGCTCTCGGTCGGCGACTTCGGCGAGGAGGCCTACCGGATCTTCTACGTCGGGGCCGAGTCGACGGGTGGCCAGGCGCCGCAGTACTTCGCGGGCTCGACGACCTGCACGGACACGACGCCCGGGACCTGCAAGGTCGTGGACTACCCGCGCACGATGGCCGCGACCGGCCGCGTCTGCGGGAACACGATTCAGGTCGACGTGCCGATCAACGGCGGCTTCGGGATCGGCCTCCCGGTCGGCAACCAGCTCTACAACGTGACCGCGTTCACCTTCGGTCGCGACGACGCGAACGACATCTACGCAGACGTCGACGCGTCGCACTCGTTCGACTTCGCCCTCGGCGGCCCCACGGGGGGGACGGCCTGCTGAGCGCGACGCGCGCTACGAGCCCGGCGCGTAGCCGGGCTCGTAGCGCACTTTCGTCTCACGCTGGAGCCTGGCGAGGTACGCGCTCATGGCTCGGTTGCGCCGGGCGCTCCTCTCGGCGACCGTCTTGCCGGTCACGCTGCGCGTGACCTTGGCGAAGATCCCCTCGGTCAGCAGCTGCGCCTCGAGCGTGTCGCGCGCGAAGGTGTCCCCGTTCGCGTCCCCCTCCGCCTCACCGCCGCCGGGCGTGGCCGCGAGCCGTTTGTTCAGCTCCTCCTGGCGCACCTTCACGCCCAGCCGGTCGGCCGCCTGCCTCAGCTCCTCGCGGTAGACGAGCAGGCCGAGCAGCCGGTTGCGTAGCGCGACGAACGTCTGCGTCCCTTCGTCCGGGAAGTCCTTGCCCTCCTGCTGCGCCTCGCGGCGAAAGTGCGCGACCACCGCGTCGAGCTGTTCCTGCGTCACCGGCTGACCGCCTACCTCGGCGACCGTCTTGTCGCCACCACCCCCGCACGCCGCGAGCAGCGCCAGGCAGGCGAGACCGAGCGCGAGCCTCGTCGACCTCAAGGCCGGCGCGGGTCGTCGCCGCCCGAGTACGTGATCGCCTCGAGCAGCCGCCCTTCGGAATCGCGGAAGAAGAGGCCGGTCGCGATCCCATGATCTCGCTCGTGCCACTCGACGCCGATCGCCTCGAGCCGCTGCCTGATCTGCGCCCGCTCCTCCTCGTCGACCCGAACCGCGACGTGGTCGCCGGGGCCGCTGCGCTCGTGGAAGGCGAAGCCGGTGTTGCCGACGTACGCCATCACCGGGTGCCCTTCGGCCCGGACGACCCGGGCGCCGAGCACGCGCTCGTAGAACTCGGCGGCGGCTTCGGGATCCGCGCTCTCGAAGGCGGCGTGGTCGAGCCGTGTCATCCTCGCGGCAGCTTATGGAAGTCACCCTGATCGTGAACCCGTACGCGAGCACCGTCAGCGAGGCCCGCGTGGGTGCGGTCGAGCGCGAGCTCGAGCGGGTGGCCTCGGTGCGCACGCTGCCGACCGAGCGGCCCGGCCACGGGACCGAGCTGGCCGCCGCGGCGCGGGGCGACGCGCTCGTCGTCCTCTCCGGCGACGGCGGTTTCAACGAGGTCCTCAACGGCGCGCCTCCCGGGCTGCCGCTCGGGTTCCTGCCGGGCGGTGGCGCGAACGTGCTCTCCCGCGCGCTCGACCTGCCGCGCGACCCGGTGGCCGCGGCGCGAGTGGTCGCTGACGCGCTGGAGTCGGGCCGCACCAGGACGATCTCGCTCGGCCGGGTGAACGGGCGACGTTTCGGCTTCTCGGCGGGCATCGGGCTCGACGCCGAGCTCGTGCGCCGCGTGGACGCGCTCGGCCGCAGGGAGGACGGCAAGCGCCCCGGGGATCTCGCCTTCGTCGCGAGCGCCGTCGGCCTGGTGCTGGACCGGCACGCTCGCTTCGAGCCGGCGCTCGAGGTGCAGGGCCACGGCCGGGCCGCCTTCGCGCTCGTGGCGAACACCGCCCCGTACACGTACGCGGGCTCGATCCCGTTACACGTCGTTCCCGAGGCGCGCTTCGAGCTCGGGCTCGACCTGGTCGCGCCGACGCAGGTGAGGGCCACGACGCTGCCGCGCCTGCTCGGACAGCTCCTGGGCGGCCGTGCCGGGCCCGACTCGCAGGGGCTGCTGTACGGGCACGACCTCGACCGGATCGAAATCGCCTGCGACCGGCCGCTGCCGCTGCAGGCCGATGGCGAGGACCTCGGCGACGTCGAGCACGCCGTCTTCGAGGCCGAGCGCGGCGCGATTGCCGTGCTTGTCTAGGGTTCCGCCATGAGCGGCGCTCGCAGGCTCTTGGTGAGCGGCATCGCGCTCACCGCCCTGCTGGCGGTGGTCGCGCTGGCGAGCCATGCCCACCGGCCCGGAGGCGGCTCGGGCGGCGGCTCGGCGGAGACGCCGAAGCTGATCTTCGAGTACGGCGCGAGCGTGATGTTCATCCTCTTTCCGTTCGGCGTGCTGGCGGTGATCTGGGTGGCGGGGCTCGGACGGCGGCAGAAGCTGCTCGAAGGCGGAGGGACGGGATCCTTCCGGGCGATCTTGCTCTTCGCGCTGGTCGCGATTCCAATTGCCTTTCTGATCCGCTACTTCGTCACGGGCCACATCCATCCGAACGGATCGCCTCCGGGCGCCGGAGCTCCCGGCACGGGCCCGGGGGGCGCGAAGCTCCAGGCGGATCATCCGGCGACCGGAGAGTTCCACTGGGTGGTCGCGCTGATCGTCGGCGGGCTGATCTTCGCCGCCGTCGCCGGCCTGGTCACGGCGATCGTTGTGAAGCGGATGCGCGGCGACGACTGGGAACGCGAGGCCAAACTCTCGGCCGCGCTCGACGAGGTGCTCGCCGACACGCTTGACGACCTGCGCGCCGAGCAGGATCCGCGCCGCGCGGTGATCCGTGCCTTCGCCCGCATGGAAAAGACCTTCGCCGCGCACCGAGTCGAGCGCGAGCCCGCCGAGACCCCGCGCGAGTACGTCGAGCGCGCGCTCGACCTGCTTGGTGTCAGCAGCGCTTCAGTGCGGCAGCTGACCAGGCTCTACGAGCGCGCCAAGTTCAGCCGCCTCGAGATCGACGAGTCGATGAAGGCCGACGCGATCGACGCGCTCGTCGGCCTGCGCGCCGAGCTCGAGCCCGAGGCCGCGCGGGCGGCGGCGGCATGAGGCGGCTGCTCGGGGCCTGGCTCTTCCTCACCGGGATGCTCACCGTCGCGCTCTTCCTCGCCCGCCTGCTCGCACCCGGCCGGTTCGAGCTCGAGCTGGACGTCTTCATCCTGGTCGTCGGCGCGCTCGCGTTGTTCAACGTCGTGATCTGGGCGCGCGAGGCCTTCCCGCGCGAAGAGCGCTCGGCGCTCGCGGAGGCGCTCGACCGTGAGCCTCTCGAGAAGCAGCGACCCGCCGAGCTCGACCGGCTGGAGCGCGAGCTGACGATGGCAAACGCCTCGGCCTTCGACACCCACGTCCGCCTGCGGCCGGTCGTTCGCGAGATCGTCGGCGTGCGCCTCGCCGCGCGCGGCCTGCGGCTGGACGCAAGCCAGGAGGTGCTCGGCCCGGAGCTCTGGGACCTCGCCCGCGAAGACCGCCCCGCTCCGGCCGACCGCCACGCGCCCGGCACCCCGACGGCCACGCTGCGTCGCCTCGTCGAGCGGCTGGAGGAGCTGTGAACGTCGAGCAGGTCGCCGAGCGCTCGAACGCGATCCTCGACGAGGTCGAGCGCGCGGTCGTCGGCAAGCGCGGGGCGCTCGAGCTCGTGCTGCTCGGGATCCTTGCCGACGGCCACGTCCTGATCGAGGACTTCCCCGGCCTGGCCAAGACGCTGACCGCGCGCGCCTTCGCGCAGGTGACGAGCATCGGCTTCACGCGCGTGCAGTTCACGCCCGACCTGATGCCCTCCGACGTGACCGGCGCATCGATCTACAACCAGCGCGAGGCCGACTTCGAGTTCCGCCCGGGCCCGATCTTCACCAACCTCCTCCTCGCCGACGAGATCAACCGCGCCCCACCGAAGACGCAGGCGGCGCTGCTCGAGGCGATGCAGGAGCGGCAGGTGACGATCGAGGGCACCACGCACCCGCTCGCGCCGCCGTTCCTCGTGCTGGCGACGCAGAACCCGATCGAGTACGAGGGCACCTACCCGCTGCCGGAGGCGCAGCTCGACCGCTTCCTGCTGCGGATCGGCGTCGGCTACCCCGAGCGCGAGCAGGAGTGGGACGTGCTCGCGAGGCGGCTCGAGCGCGCCTCGGACGAGGTCGAGCTGGAGCCGGTGGTCGGCCGCGACGAGCTGCTCGAGCTGCAGCAGGCGATCGAGCAGGTGCACGTCGCGCGCAGCGTCGGGCTCTACATGGTCGACCTCGTGGCCGCGACGCGTTCGGCCAGCGGCGTCCAGGTCGGGGCGAGCCCGCGCGGCTCGCTGGCGCTGCTCAAGCTCTCGCGCTGCAGAGCCGCGCTCGACGGACGCACCTACGTGACCCCGGACGACGTGAAGTCGGTCGCCGTGCCGGCGTTGGCGCACCGGCTGGCACTGCGGCCCGAGCTCTGGGTGCAGCGGCTGCGGCCCGACGACATCGTGCTCGAGCTGCTCGACCGCGTGCCGACGCCGGCCCCGGAGCCTGCGCCCGAACCGGCGCCGGATTGACCCGAGCGGCCACGACGAAGCTGGGCGCGTACGCCGCGCTCGCCGGCGTCGGGCTGATCGCCGCGCTCGTGCTCGGCCGGCCCGAGCCCGCGGCGCTCGCGGCTCCGTTCGCGCTGCTGCTCGTCGTCGGCCTCTCCCTGGCCGAGGCGCCGCGGGTGGGCACGCACTTCGAGCTGGACACCGAGCGCCAGGTCGAGGGCGAGCCGGTGGAGGCGCTGCTTGAGCTGCGGGCCGAGAACACGATCCCGCGGCTCGAACTCCTGGTCGACCTGCCCTACGGGCTCACGACGGAGGCGCCGAACCCGCGGCTGCTGCGGCTGCTGCCCGGCGACCGGCCCGAGCTCGCCTATCCGCTGCGTTGCGAGCGTTGGGGCGCCTACCTCGTCGGCGACCTCGTGCTGCGGGCCCAGGACCGCTTCGGCTTACTCGTCTTCGAGCAGCGGCTCGAGCTGCCGCAGCCGCTGAAGGTCTACCCGCGCGGCGAGGCGGTCGAGCGGCTGCTGCGCCCGCTCGAGACACAGTTGTCCGCCGGTGGCCAGACCCCGCGGGTCCGCGGCGAGGGGATCGAGTTCGCCGACCTGCGCCCGTTCGTGCCCGGCGACCGCGTCCGCCGGGTCAACTGGCGCGCGACCGCCCGGCGTGGCGAGCCCTGGGTGAACGAGACGCACCCGGAGCGGAACACCGACGTGGTCGTCTTCCTCGACACCTTCGCCGAGGCCCGCGACGGCGCGACCGGCACGCTCGACCTGGCCGTCGAGGCGGCCGGCTCGCTCGCCGCGCACTACATCCAGGAGAAGGACCGCGTCGGCCTGGTGGCCTTCGGCGGCGTGCTCAACTGGCTGACCGTCTCGAGCGGGATCGTGCAGCTCTACCGCGTGCTGGACTCGCTGCTCGACGCCGAGATCTTTCTCAGCTACGCCTGGAAGGACATCGACGTGCTGCCGGTGCGGACGCTGCCGCCGCGCGCGCTCGTGCTGGCGCTGACGCCGCTGCTGGACGACCGCTCGGTGCGCGCGCTGCTCGACCTGCGCGCGCGCGGCTTCGACCTCGCCGTGGTCGAGATCTCGCCCGTGCCGTTCGTCGAGCAGGGAACCGGCGAGCTGGACGACCTCGCCTACCGGCTCTGGCTGCTGCGGCGGGAGGCGCTGCGGGCCTCGTACCTCCGGCTCGGGGTGCCGGTCGTCGAGTGGCAGCGGGGCATGCCCTTGCAGGCCGCGCTCGAGGAGGTGAGGACATTCAGGCGCCACGCCCGGGTCGTGCGCGTCTAGCGACCGGCACGGCCGCGGTGCTCGCCGCGGCAGGACTGGCGGCTGCGACGACCTTCCGCGGCGGCGGCCACGAGCTGCTGCTGGCCTCGGTCGGCGGCGCGGCGCTGCTGCCGCTGGTGCTCGGCCTCGCAGTGCGTTGGAGCCCTGCTCTGGCGCTCGGAGTGGCGATCCTCGGCGGCCAGCAGGCGCTGCGGCTCGCGCTCGGCCCGGACGAGCTCGACACGTGGGCGCCCGTCTCGGCCGGGGCGCTGCTGCTGGTCGCCGAGCTCGCCTGGTGGTCGATCGAGCCGCGCGTCCCGGCCTGGACCGAGCCCGTGTTGGCGCCGCTGCGGCTGCTGCGCGTGCTGGCGGTCTCGGCCGCCGGGGCTGTGCTCGCCGCCGTCGTCCTCGTCGTGGCCAGCTCGCAGGTCGGCGGCGGCGTCGTGCTCGAGCTCGCCGGAGTGCTGGCGGCGATCTCGGCGCTGGCCGTGGTCGCCTGGGTGGCGCGAACGCACGTCCGGTAATTTCCCCGCCATGGCCCAGGTGCTACCCGCCGAGCGCGACCTGCGGCGCGTGATCGGCGACGGCGAAGGAGTCCCGGACGGGGAGGTCGAGGGGCTTTCGGAGGCGGACCTCCTGGAGCTCCACCGACAGCTCGTGCTGCTGCGCACCTACGACGAGCGCTCGGTCGTCTACCACCGCCAGGGACGGATCGGCACGTACGCGATCTTCTGGGGCCACGAGGCGATGCAGGTCGGCTCGAGCTTCGCGCTGGAGCGCGACGACTGGATCTTCCCGAGCTACCGCGAGTCCGCGATCGGCCTGCTGCGCGGGCTGCCGGCGGCGACGATCCTCTCCTGGTGGCGCGGCCACCCGGCCGGCTGGTGGAACCCGGCCGACTACAACGTCGCCTCGATCTGCGTCCCGATCGCGACCCACGTGCCACATGCGGCCGGGCTCGCCTGGGGCAAGAAGCTGCGCGGCGAGACGACCTGCGCGATCGCGTACTTCGGTGACGGCGCCACTTCGGAGGGCTCGTTCCACGAGGGCGCCAACTTCGCCGCGGTGATGCGCGCGCCGCTCGTGCTCTTCTGCAACAACAACCAGTGGGCGATCTCCACGCCGCTGTCGGCGCAGACCGCCGCCGAGACGCTCGCCGACAAGGCGGTCGGCTACGGGATCCCGGGCATACGCGTGGACGGCGGCGACGTGCTCGCCGTCTTCGAGGCCACGCGCGACGCGGTCGCGCGGGCGCGCGCGGGCGAGGGGCCGACCCTGATCGAGGCAGTCACCTACCGGGCCGCTCCGCACGCGACCGCGGACGATCCGGCCGCCTACATCGACCTCGAGCGGGTCGAGGAGGAGAAGCAGAACGAGTGCGTGGGGCGCTACGAGTCGTACCTGCGCCGGCTCGGCCTGCTCTCCGACGAGGCCGCCGAGGCCGTGCGCGCCGACGCCGCCCAGGTGCTGCGGGACGGGATCGCCGCCGCCGAGGCCGAACCGGCAGCCGACCCGGCGCTCGTCTTCTCGCACGCCTACGTCGACCCACCGCCCACGCTCGAGTCCGACTTGGCGGAGCTGCGGAGGATCCTTGGCTGAGCTGACCCTGGTCGAGGCGGTCAACGACGCCTTCCACGTCGAGCTCGAGCGCGACGAGAACGTGCTGGTGATGGGCGAGGACGTCAGCCGCGCGGGCGGTGTCTTCCGCGCCACCGCGGGGCTGCGCAACCGCTTCGGGCCCGATCGCTGCGTCGACACGCCGCTCGCCGAGGCCGGGATTCTCGGCTCGGCGGTCGGCCTCTGCATGGCCGGCTGGCGGCCGGTCTGCGAGATGCAGTACGACGCGTTCTCCTATCCCTGCCTCGACCAGCTGATCACCCACGTCGGGCGCTACCACTGGCGCACCGGTGGGGCTATGGAGTTCCCGCTGGTCGTGCGGATGCCCTACGGCGGCGGCGTGCGGGCGCCCGAGCTGCACGACGACTCGCCCGAGGCGTACTACGTGCACACGCCCGGCGTGAAGGTCGCGATCCCGTCTACGCCCGCCGACGCGAAGGGTCTGCTCGCCGCCGCGATCCGCGACCCGGATCCCGTCGTCGTGCTGGAGCCGAAGCTCCACTACCGGACGCTGCGCGGCGAGGTGCCCGAGGGCGAGCACGTGACGCCGCTCGGCGTCGCGCGCACCGTGCGCGAGGGCGACGACCTGACCTTCGTCGCCTACGGCGCGATGGTGCCCGTGGCCGAGCAGGCGGCCGACCTGCTCGAAGCCACGGTCGAGATCCTCGACATCCGCTCGCTGAAGCCCCTCGACGAGGAGGCGCTGCTCGCCGCCGCCGCCAAGACGGGCCGGGTCGTGATCGTCCAGGAGGCGCCGCGGGTGGCCGGCTACGCGGCCGAGCTCGCCGCGATCCTGGCCGAGAAGGCGATGCTCGACCTGCAGGCGCCCATCGTGCGCGTCACCGGCTACGACGTCCCGTACCCGTACTGGCAGATCGAGGACGCGTACATGCCCTCCGCCGAGCGCGTCGCCGACGCGGCGCGGAAGCTGCTCGAGTTCTGAGCAAGCCGCCGCCGTATCGGATCGAGACCGAGCGGCTGGTCATCCGCTGCTGGGAGCCACGTGACGCGCCCCTCGTGAAGGAGGCGGTCGACTCGTCGCTCGAGCACCTGCGGCCGTGGATGCCCTGGGCGCACGAAGCGCCGCTGCCGTTGAGGGAGGTTTTCGAGCTCGTGCGCCGCTTTCGCGGGCAGTTCGACCTCGGCCACGACTTCGTCTACGGGATCTTCTCGCGGGACGAGTCCGAAGCGGTCGGCGGGACCGGCCTGCACCCGCGGCGGGGCGACGGAATTCTCGAGATCGGCTACTGGATCCGCGCCAGCCGTACAGGCGAGGGCCTCTGCACTGAGGCCACGGCCGCCCTGACCCGCGTCGGCTTCGAGCACTGCGAAATCGCGCGGATCGAGATCCGGGCCGACCCGGCCAACGAGGCGAGCCTGGCGATTCCCCGCAAGCTCGGGTTCGTCGAGGAGGGCACGCTACGCGGCACCCTGCACGGGCCGGATGGGCAGCCGCTGCAGAGCGATGCGGTCGTGTTCGCGCTTCTGCGCGGCGAGCTGGCGGGGACGCCCTCCGAGCGCGCGCGGCTCCAGGCGTATGACGTCGCCGGCGAGCGTGTCCTCTGATGGCGCTGCACGAGCTCCCGCTCGAGCGGCGCTTCCTGCATGGGCACTTCTCGCGCGAGCTCGAGCCCGTGCTGGAGATCGCCTCCGGCGACCGGATCGCCTTCGCCACCCTGGACGCGGGCTGGGGCATCGAGCCGCCTCGGGCCGACGGCGCCGAGCGTGCTCACTTCGAGCCGCGCGACCCGGAGCTCGACTCCGGCCATGCCTTGATCGGCCCGGTCGCGCTCCGCGGCGCGCAGGCGGGGCAGGTGCTGGAGATCGGGATCGAGTCCGTTCGAGTCGGCGCCTACGGGATGACGGTTGCCGGCGGCTGGCCGTCTTTCCTCAACGAGCGGCTCGAACTTGCCGAGGGCGAGTCGGCCGTGCTGGTGTGGGAGCTGGACGCCGCCGCGGCCCTGGGCCGCGACCGCGCGGGGCACGAGGTACGGCTCCAGCCGTTCCTCGGCGTCCTCGGAATGCCGCCCGATGAGCCCGGCGTCCATCCGACCGGGCCGCCCCGCTTCTGCGGCGGCAACCTCGACTGCAAGGAGCTCGTGGCGGGCACGACGCTCTTCCTGCCCATCCCGGTCGACGGCGCGCTCTTCTCGGCCGGCGACTGCCATGGGCTGCAAGGGGACGGCGAGGTCTCCTCGACCGCGATCGAGTGTCCGCTCGAGCGCGCCGAGCTGACGCTCAGCGTGCGGGACGATCTCGAGCTGGCCGGGCCCGTGGCGCGCACGCCCGACGCATGGATCACGCTCGGCCTCGGCGAGTCGCTCGCCGACGCGACCGTGGACGCGGTCGACTCGATGCTCCGGCTGATGGGCCGGGAGCACGGGCTGGAGCGGCGCGACGCCCTGGCGTTGGCGAGCGTCGTCGTCGACCTGCGGATCACCCAGGTCGTGAACGGCGTCCTGGGCGTCCACGCCGTGCTGCCTCACGGCGCGCTTGGCTCGGGAAGAATCTAGGCGTGGCCTACGAGTTCAAGCTGCCCGACCTCGGCGAGGGGCTGACCGAGGGCGAGATCGCCCGCTGGCTGGTCGCCGAGGGGCAGGAGATCGCGGAGGACGACCCGCTCGTCGAGGTGCAGACCGACAAGACGACGGTCGAGATTCCCTCGCCGGCGGCGGGCAAGGTCGCGCGCATCCTCGTGTCCGAGGGGGACGTGGTTCCCGTCGGCACGGTGCTGGTCGTGATCGGCGAGGACGGCGCCTTCCCCGCGGCGGAGGAGGAGGAGCAGCCAAGGGCCGAGCCCGCGCCGGCGGCCGAGGCGCGCCGAGAGCCAGCGGCCCGGGTGCGAGCGACGCCGCTGATCAGGCGCATGGCGCAGGAGCTCGGCGTCGACTTGGAGTCGGTCGAGGGCAGTGGGCCGCAGGGCCGCATTACCGAGGACGACGTGCGCCGGGCGGGCGGCAGCGGCCCCTCGGGCCAGGGAAGGCGCGAGCCGCTGCGCGGGGTCCGGCGTCTCGTCGCCGAGCACATGGCTCGTGCGCACCGCGAGGTGCCGCCGGTCACCTGGGTCGAGGAGTGCGACTTCTCCAGCGTCGAGCTCAAGCGCCTCGTCCCGACCGTGCTGAAGGCCGTCGCAGAGAGCCTGCAGGAGTTCCCGGAGCTGAACGCGAGGCTCGACGGCGACGCGATCGTCTACCTCGACCGCTACGACCTCGGCGTCGCCGTGCAGACCGAGCAGGGGCTCGTCGTGCCGGTCGTCCGCGGCTGCGAGCAGAAGAGCCTCGACGAGCTGAGCGACGAGGTCGCGCGCCTCGCCGAGGCTGCGCGCGAGGGCACGCTCAAGCCGGAGGAGCTCCGCGACTCCACCTTCACCGTCACGAGCGCCGGCAAGCTCGGCGGCCTGCTGACCACGCCGATCGTCAACCACCCCGAGGTGGCGATCCTCAGCGTCGGCCGCGTGGCCGAGCGGCCGGTGGTTCGCGACGGCGAGCTCCAGGCGCGCCCGACCGGGACGATCGCCGTCACGTTCGACCACCGCGTGGTCGACGGCGCCCGCGCGGCCGAGTTCGGCCTCGCCGTGATCGGGCGCCTTCAGGCCTAGAAACGACTCGGAGCCCGGCGGCGAGGGTCCACCGGGCTCCGCTCGTGGAGGGCTGGCCCTCCGAGCTACAGCTGGCCGCGCATCGCGCCAGCCGGATGCTTCGCGTTGTGCACGTTCACGTAGTAGAAGCCGGGGTGACCGGCGATCGACCGCACCAGCGACTTGGCAGCCGAGGTGCAGCCCTGGCGCTTGTAGTTCGCGCCGAGCGGGACGACCACGTTGCCGGAGACACCGGCCTTGCCCTTGTGGATGTGGGCCTGGCTCGGCTTGCCGTCGATCTTGGCGAGCTTGAAGTCCCAGCAGACCTTGCCGGTCGCTGTGTTCAGCGTCAGCTCGACCCTGCCCTTGTTTGAAGCCGGTGCGGCCGGCTTCTCGTTGGCGCCCTTCAATGCGACCTCGAACTTGACCGTCCTGGTCGTCGCGGCGGTCGCCGCGAGCACCCCGACGAGGGCCAGGCCCGAGACCACGAGTGCGATGAGTGTCCTGCGCATGCTCCTCCTCTCCTCTGTGAGGCGTATACGCAGGAGAGGCGGATCCGGTTCGACTAGGCGGCGAGATGCGGCTCGAGCATCCGCTCGATCCGCGGCGCGCTGGCGCGGCCCTCGAGCCGCTCGACGACCCGCTTGCCCTTCACCAGCGCGAGCGTGGGGACGGTCTTGACGCGGAAGCGCTCGGCGAGCTCGGGCTGCTCGTTGACGTCGACGGACGTCACGCGCAGGCGTGCGCGCTCCTTGCGTGCGAGGTGAGCCATCAGGCTCTCCATGCGCCGCGCCGGCCCGGAGTGGCTGGCGCCGAAGAACACGAGCAAAGGACGCGAATCGTTAGACATCGAGAGCGTCTTTCCCCTGCAAACGAGCATCTCAAACTCAACGTCTAGACTCAGCGCACGATGTGGGAGGCCTACCGGATCGGACTGTCGCTCGGGCTCGGGCTCGGGCTCGGCGGGGTGCTCTCCGCGGTGCTCGCGCCGCGTCGGGCCGTGGCCGTCGTGGTCGCCCTGGCGGCCGCTGCGATCGGCGCCGCGCTCGGGTACGCGATCGGCGGCTGGCACGAGTCGGTGGCCGGTGGGATCGGCGGTGCGCTCGGCACGGCGGTCGTCGCGCCGCTGGTCGCCGGCACGCTCGACCGCGGCGGCACTCGCGGCGGCACGGCCGCGCTCGTCGGCGGCGCCTCGGTCCTGCTCGCGGCGCTCGCGCTCGTCCCGTTCCTCGGCTACGTCGAGGCTTTCGCGCTTCCCGCCGTCGCGGCCCGCGCCCGCCGACGCCGGCCCGAGCGCTACGCGGGCCTGCGCAGCCTCGCCCGCGACTAGTGCCCAAGAAGTTGATCCTGGTCGTGATCGACGGCCTCACGCCCGAGGTGTTCGAAGACGCCGTCGAGACCGAGTCGGCGCCCGCACTCGCCTTCCTCGCCCGGAACGGCAGTTACCGCCGCGGCATCTCCACCTTCCCCTCGCTGACCCCCGTCTGTCTCTCCTCGATCGCCACCGGTGCGCATCCGGACGTGCACCGGATCCCACACCTCGTCTGGTGGCACCGCGGCGAGGGGCGGCTGGTCGAGTACGGCTCGTCGTTCGCCGCGATCAGGGCGGCGGGGACGCGCCGGTCGATCGTCGACGCGATCTTCAACATGAACGAGCAGCACCTCGGCCGCGATGCCGTCACGGTCTACGAGGCGCTCGAGCACGCGGGCCTGACGACTGCGGCGGTGAACATCACCTGCTACCGCGGTCGCACCCCGCACCTGCCGGTCGTGCCGGGCCTGACGAGGCCGGCCTATGGCCCGAAGGGGTTCTTCTTCTACAGCCTGTTCGAGTCGGAGGTGACCGGCGCACCGGTCGGCGTGTTCGGACGCTCGACCGGCTCGATCGACGCGTACGCCGGCTACGTCGGACGCTGGCTCGTGACGCGCGACGGATTCGACCTGCTCGTCTTCTACCTGCCGGACTACGACTTCGCCTCGCATGTGCTCGGGCCTGGAGCGAACCAGGAGGCACTCGCCCGCAGCGACGCCGCGGTCGGCGCGCTGATCGAGGCGGCCGGTGGGGCGGACGAGTTCCTCGAGCGCTACGCGGTGATCGTCTGCTCCGACCACGGCCAGACCGGCGTCGAGCGCGCGGTCTCGCTGCAGGCGTCGCTCGGCCGGGCCGCGGGCGTGCTCGTGACCGCCTCGAACCGGGCGGGCATGGTCTACCGCCTGCCGGACTGCCGCGAGGACGCGGCCGAGCTGGCGCGGCGCCTGGACGGCTCTGCGGCGGCCGAGGTGGTGCTCTACCGCGAGGACGGCGAAGCGGTCGCGCGGAGACAGGGCGAGGAGCTTCGTTTCGCGCCTGCCGACGGCGGCTGGCGGACGAGCGGCGACCCCTCGCTGCTCGACCAGCCCGACGCGCTCGAGCGAGCCTGGGCCGCTCTCGCCAACCCGAACGCCGGCGAGCTGCTGGTCTCGCCGCCGCTCGGAGTCGAGCTGACCGACCTCGCCGGCCGCAGCCACCTCGGCGGCGGCAGCCACGGCTCGCTCGAGGCCGGCGATTCGATGGTGCCGATCCTGACCGTCGGGCTCGAGGCCGAGCCGCGTCGGATCGTCGACCTCGCGCCGCTCGCGCTCGAGCACTTCGGCGTCGAGCTCCCGGCCTACGCCGATGCCGCCTGACCGACGGCAGATGGTCGAGCGGCAGCTTCGCGGACGCGACGTCGACGACGAGCGCGTGCTCGAGGCGATGGGCCGCGTGCCGCGCGAGTCGTTCGTGCCGGAGGAGGAGCGGCGCCGCGCCTACGCGGACGCGGCCCTGCCAATCGGCTACGGCCAGACGATCTCCCAGCCGTACATGGTCGCGCGCATCGTCGAGGCGCTCTCGCTGCAACCCGGCGAGCGTGTGCTCGACGTCGGCACGGGCTCGGGCTACCAGGCCGCCGTGCTCGCCGAGCTCGACGCGGAGGTGGTCACGATCGAGCGAATCCCAGAGCTCGCCGAGCAGGCGCGTGCGAGCCTCGCCGCCGCCGGCTACGAGGTCGACGTGCGGGTCGGCGACGGCACGCTCGGCGTCCCCGAGCTCGCGCCCTTCGACGCGATCGCGGTCGCCGCGGCCGCGCCGGCGTTTCCGGAGACGCTCTACGACCAGCTGCGCCCTCGCGGCCGCCTGGTCGTGCCGGTCGGGGGGCCGCGCGCGCAGCGGCTCGAGCTGATCGTGCGCAGCCCGGAGGGCCCGGCGGTCGTCCACTCGGTGCCCTGCCGCTTCGTCCCCCTGGTCGGTGAGGAGGGCTTCAGGGACTGACGGTTTTCCCCCGGCCGTGCGGGGCAAAGGCGTCGTCCGGTGAGGGGTCTCACAGGAGACGAGCTGCTACGGCGGCCGGTTCAGCTGCGCGGCATCCAGCTCGGCCGGCCGGTCGACGTGCTGCTGCACCCGAGCGAGCCGCACGCGCTCGGGCTCGACGTGCTCTGTGGCGACGAGCGCCATCGCTTCCTTCCGCTTTCCGCCGCCGAGGTCCGCGGCGACCACGTCGAGGCGGCGTCGCCGCTCGTGCTGCTCGACCTACGCGAGGGCTCCTTCTACCGGCGCGAGGCCCGCCCGCTGAGCGCCCTGCGAGGGTCGCGGATCGAGGACGAAGCGCTGCAGGACGTCGTGCTCGGGCCGGGCTGGCGGATCGTCGAGCTCGTGCTCGACGGCGGCAAGCGCGTCCCGCTGGACGGGATCGCGCTGCCCCGCAGGCGCTCTCGCTGAGGCCGCTCCGGTACGCTCGCGCGCCGATGGCCTTCTCGCCCGCCACCCGCAGCCGCGCCGGCCAGGCGCTGCGCCGCCAGCACAACTGGGTGCAGCTCGGCAAGTTCTCCGTCGTCGGCCTGAGCGGCTACGTGATCAACCTCGCCGTCTACACGGCGCTGCTCAAAGGCGCGGACTTCCACTACGCGGTCGCGGCGACGTGCTCGTTCCTCGTGGCGGTGACGAACAACTACACCTGGAACCGCCTCTGGACCTTCCACGACCAGCGCGGCCACGTCGGCTGGCAGGGCCTGCGCTTCCTGGTCGTGGCGCTGATCGCGTACGTCGCCAACCTCGCGCTGCTGACCGGCTTCATCGCGCTCGGGCTGGACAAGGTGCTGGCCCAGGCGATCGCGGTCGTCTTGGTCGTGCCGCTCAACTTCCTCGGCAACAAGCTCTGGTCGTTCCGGCGCTAGGCTGAGGCGGATGGCCCGCGTCCTGGCCGTGGCGCTCGCCGCCCTCGCCCTGGCGGGAACCGCCCTCGCTGCCGGCAACCCGCCCAGGCTGCACGGCTCGACCGCGCCGCCCTCACCGCGCCTGAAGGCGGCCGAGGTGAAGCGGATCTTCCTCCAGCACGACAAGGTCGCCGACTGGCTGGAGCACTATCCGCGAGGCCGGCAGGTCGACGCGACCTTCGCCAAGACGACGAAGCTCTGGACGCTCAAGGTCTGGGCCGGCAAGGCAGGCGAGGTCGCGACCGGAAAGGTGGACGACACGAGCGGGGCGGTGACCGAGGTCTGGACCGGCCCGCAGGTGGCGTGGAAGATGGCGCGGGGCTACGACGGGGCCTTCGGCGGCCGCGAGATCAACAGCGCCCCGGTGTGGCTCGGCTTCTGCCTGCTGTTCCTGCTCGGGCTCGGCGACCTGCGCAGGCCGCTCAGCCTGCGGAACCTCGACCTGCTCGCGCTGCTCTCGTTCACCGTCTCGCTCTGGTTCTTCAACCGCGGAGACATCTTCACGAGCGTCCCGCTGGCTTACCCGCCCTTGCTCTACCTGCTCGGCCGCATGGTCTGGAGCACCTGGCGTGGGCGGCTCGGCACCGGCGCCGTGCCAGTCTGGCCGGTCTGGCTGCTCGCGGCCGCGACCGTCTTCGCGGCGGGCTTCCGGATCGGGCTCAACGTGCAAGCGTCGAACGTGATCGACGTCGGCTACTCCGGCGTGATCGGCGCCGACCGGCTCGCGCACGCCCAGGTTCCCTACGGCCACTTCCCGGTCGAGGCCGGCAAGGCGTGCGGCCCGGCCGACGCGGACGGCGAGATCCGCAACCACGTGCAGGCGAACGGGCGCTGCGAGTCGGCTAACCCGCAGGGCGACACCTACGGCCCGGTCGCCTACGAGACCTACCTGCCCGGCTACCTCGCGCTGGGCTGGAGCGGCAGGTGGGACGACCTGCCCGCCGCGCACTTCGCGGCGATCGCCTTCGACCTACTCTGCCTGCTCGGGCTCGCGCTGGTCGGCCTGCGCTTCGGCGGCCAGCGGCTGGCGGTCACGCTCGCCTTTGCGTGGGTCGCCTACCCGTTCACGCAGTACGTCTCGAGCTCGAACACGAACGACGCGCTGCCGCCGCTGTTCCTGATCTGGGGCTTCTGGCTCGTCAGCTCGCCGGCCGCTCGCGGCGCCTTCACGGCCCTCTCGGGCTGGACGAAGTTCGCGCCGCTTCTGCTCGTACCGCTCTGGGCGTCGTACCCGGAGCGGCGCCTCCGCCCGACGCTGCTCTTCGCCGCCGCCTTCCTGGCCGCGAGCCTGGCGGCGTTCTCGATCCTCGCGCTCGACGGCCACCCGCTCGGGGCCGCGCACGAGTTCTGGAAGCGGACGATCTCCTGGCAGGTCGACCGCGAGTCGCCATTCTCGATCTGGGACTGGCGCCAGTACCACGCCGGGCTGCCGGACCTGCACCTCCTCCAGCGCGTGCTCGAGGGCGCGCTGCTGCTCGGCGCGGTCGCCGTCTACTTCGTTCCGCGTCGCAAGTCGCCGCTGCAGCTCGCCGCCCTGACCGCCGCGCTGCTGCTCGGCTTCCAGCTTGTGCTGACGCACTGGTTCTACCTCTACCTGCCGTGGTTCTTCCCGTTCGCGGCCTTCGCGGTGCTCGCGCCGGCCGCCGAGCCGCTGACCGCACCCGTCCGGGCCTCGCTTGAGCGTCCTCGCCAAGAGCTGGTCGGCGTCGACTGAGCCGCAGCGGCTCCTCGTCGGAGCGGCCGGGCTCTTCCTCGTCTCGATGACGCTGCTCCACTGGGGCTGGTACCAGCACGCGCTGATCCTGGACACGGTCGAGTACCACCGCTACGGGGCCGCCATGGCCGACGGCCACGTGCCGTACCGCGACTTTTCCCTCGAGTACCCGCCCGGCGCGCTGCCCGCGTTCGGGATCCCGGCGATCGGCGAGCCGAGCTTCTCCTTCTACAACCGCGAGTTCCAGATCCTGATGGCGCTCTGCGGGATCGGCTCGCTGGCGGCGATGGCGCTGGCGCTGCGAGAGCTCGGCGCCTCGGCCGAGCGCAGTGCGGCCGCGCTCTGCTTCTTCGCGCTCGCGCCGCTCGCCCTGGGCTCGGTGATCCTCTACCGCTACGACCTCTGGCCGGCCTTCCTGGCGGTGGCCGGGATCGCGGCCGTGCTCGCCCGGCGTGAGCGGCTCGGGTTCGCGACCCTCGGGCTCGGGATCGCGGCGAAGGCGTTCCCGGCGGTCGTGATCCCGCCGGCATTCGCCTACGTCTGGCGGACGCGCGGCCGGCGCGAGGCGCTGCTCTGTCTCGGCGCGGCGGTGGCGGTCGTGGCCGTGGTCGTCGTGCCCTTCCTGGTACTCGCACCGCACGGGGTCTGGGAGAGCATCGACCGCCAGACGACGAGGCCGCTGCAGATCGAGAGCCTCGGCTCGGCGCTGCTGCTCGCGGCGCACCACGTTGGCGGGCTCGGGCTGACGCTTGACTCGAGCCGCGGCTCGCAGAACCTGGTCGGGTCGCTGCCCGACGCGCTCGGAGCCGCTTCGAGTGCACTGCTCGCGATCGTCCTGGTCGGGATCTGGGTGGCCGCGGCGCGCGGGCCGGCATCTCCGGAGCGGCTCGTGCGCTGGTCGGCCGCCTCGCTCGCCGCCTTCGTCGCGCTCGGGAAGGTTCTGTCGCCGCAGTTCCTGATCTGGCTGCTCCCGTTCGTGCCGCTCGTGCGCGGCCGGCGCGGCCTCGCCGCCTCGGCGCTACTCGGGCTCGCGCTGCTGCTGACGCAGGTCTGGTTCCCGATCCGTTACTTCGACCTGGTGGCCTTCGAGGCGTTCCCGTCGTGGGTGCTCCTGGCCCGCGACGTCATGCTCGTCGCGTTGCTGGTGGTGCTCACGGCACCGGCACGCGAATCGCCTCGCAGCTGAGCGCGCGTCCGTCCGCGTCGCACTCGACCAGCGCGCCCTCGATCCGTACGCCGCCGTCGGCCGGCTCGAAGCGGACGCCCATCCCGGTCCGCATCCGCCCGATCGCCAGCTCGGCCTTCACGCCGATCACCGAGTCGTGTGGGCCGGTCATGCCGGCGTCCGTGATCGCGGCGGTGCCACCGGGTTGTACGCGCGCGTCGCTGGTCTGGACGTGGGTGTGCGTCCCGAAGACCGCGGTCACCTTGCCGTCCAGCCAGCGGGAGAGGGCGACCTTCTCGCTCGTCGCCTCGGCGTGGAAGTCCACGAGCACGACCTTGGCCGCGGCGCGCGCCTCGTCGACGAGCTCGTCCACGACCTCGAACGGACCGACGGGCGTGCCCATGAAGAGCTGGCCCTGGAGGTTCAGGACCGCGACCGGCGTCCCGTCCTCGGCCTCGAGCACCACGAGCCCGCGCCCGGTCGTGCTCGCCGACAGGTTCGCCGGCCGGATCACACGCTCGGCGCTCTCGAGATAGGGCGCGATCTCGCGCCGGCGCCAGACGTGGTTGCCGAGCGTGATCACGTCGGCCCCCGCGGCGAGGAGGCGCTCGGCGAGGCGCGGCGTGATCCCGGCCCCGTCCGCGACGTTCTCGCCGTTGACGACGCAGAAGCCGACGCCGTGCTCCTCCTTCAAGGAGGGCAGGCGCTCCTCGACGGCCTTGCGGCCGGCGGTGCCGAAGACGTCCGCTACGAAGAGGACCTTCAGGGAAGCGAGAGCGTGGCGGGGTGGACCTCGATCGCCACGTGGTTGCCCGCGTCCGTGGTCACGCGCGCGAGGGCCTGGCGCTCGACCTGGGCGAAGTCGATGATCGTCCCGACCTTGGAGGTGGTCGCGCTGACCGTCGAGCCGACGGTCAGGTTCGGGTCGGGACGGAGGTGCGTAAGGGAGACGACGAGCGATGGGTTGCCGCTCGGCTGGATGTCGATCCGCGCGCCCATGTGCTGCCCGGCGAGCACGTACGGCGTGATCCCGACGACCGTGCCGTCGACCGGGGAGTAGACATCCGTTCCGGGCGGGGCGCCGATGTCGAGCGAGGCCGTGGCCGGCCCGGTGCCCCCGCCGAGCACGTAGTAGCGCAGCCTGTTGCTGCTCCCGTTGCCGAACAGGCTGCGGGCGACACGCCCGACGAGCCCCTGGTTCAGCTGGCGCCCGACCGGCCGCACCGCCAGGGCGCCGTCGGCCGCGGCGTGGTAGCCGACCGCTGTCAAGCGACCCTGTGCGACCGGAAGCAACAGCCGGATCGAGCCCAGCAGCGCCACGACCTGCGGTCGCGGCGGCCCTGCCGGGAGCAGGCGGGTCGCCGGCGCGGGAGCCGAGGTCTGGACCGCGCGCGTGCCACCCGACCCGAAAGCGGTCAGGAGCAACGTGATCAGCGCGACCGAGGCGAGCAGGATCAGTCCCGCCAATCGCCTCTTGCGGCGCGCGGCGGCCGTCTCGGCCCGCCGCCGCCTCGCATGAGCGGAGGCGCGTGGCATCCGCGGCACGGTAACCGAGGGCGGCTCCTCCTGCAAAGGGACCCGCCGTGGCTCGAGCGCGAGTGCGCCGTCGACCCCGAAGTCCCAGCTCCAGTCAGGTGGACGAAGCGGTACGACGGGGGAGCTACGATGCCTGCCATGGCCGGGCCTTCTGCCGGGGCCGCGAAGATTCAGATCCCGCGCTGGATTCAGCTCGTCGGCCTTCCGATCCTGTTGCTGCTGGTGTGGGTGATCGCCGGCGCGGCCCGTCACGTCGTCTTCCTGTTCCTCGTCGCCGCGCTGATCGCGTTCCTGCTCAACCCGATCGTGCGGACGCTGACGCGAGTCTGGATCCCTCGGGGGTTCGGCGTCGCGCTGGTGTACCTCAGCTTCCTGGCCATCCTCCTCGCCGCGGTCATCGCCCTCGGCTCGGTGGTCGTCGACCAGACCAAGTCGAGCGCGAACCGCGTGAACGACTACTTTACGGTCGAGCACGGACAGCCAGGCCGGACGGACGCCGACGGCGACGTCGACCGCTTCCAGCACTGGCTCGACACCCACCGGCTCGGCGGGATCGAGATCCAGAAGCAGGGCCACGACCTCGTCCGGCAGATCCGCAAGAAGGACGTCACGCGCTACACGGGCGACGTGATCGACTTCGTCGAGGGCGCCGCGATCGGGACGCTCAAGTTCCTGTTCGCGCTGGTGCTGGTGATCGTGGTCTCGATCTACATGCTGCTCGACATGCCGCGGCTGGCGCGGGCCGTCGACCGGCGCTTCCCGCCGCACCCGGGCTCCGAGGCGCTGCTGACGCGGATCGAGCGCTCTCTGGCGAGCTACGTCCGCGGCCAGGTACTGCTCTCGCTGATTATCGGCACGAGCGCCGGCCTCGGCATGTGGCTGCTCGGCACGCTCGGTTGGGTCCCCGGGGCGGACAAGTACGCGGCGCTCTTCGGCGCGTGGGTGGCGATCACGGAGCTGATCCCGTACCTCGGGCCGTGGCTGGGCGCGATCCCGCCGTTCCTCTACGCACTCGTCGTGCACCCGATCTCGGCGATCTGGGTCGGCCTGCTCTTCCTCGGGATCCACCAGATCGAGGGGCACATCGTCGTGCCGAACGTGATGGGCAACGCGCTGCGGCTGCACCCGCTGCTGGTGATCTTCGGGCTGCTGGCCGGCGGCGAGATCTACGGGCTGCCCGGCGCGCTCGTCGCGCTGCCGTTGCTGGCCGCGGGGCGGGCGATCTGGGAGTTCTTCGGCGAGCGCGTCTCGCTGGAGCCCTGGGAGCAGGAGGGCGGGGCGATCCCGGTGGAGGTCGAGCTGGAGGAGACGCGCGTCGCGCCTCTGCCGCCGGCCGATCCGCCTGCCGCGGCGAGCCGTTGAGCTCGCCGACACCTCTGCTCGCGGCCCGCGGCGTGGGGCGGCGGTTCGGCCAGACGAGCGCGCTCGAGGCGACCGAGCTCGAGGTCTGGGACGGGGACGCGCTCGCGCTCGTCGGCCCCAACGGCGCGGGCAAGTCGACGTTGCTGGCGCTGCTGGCCGGAGCGCTCGAGGCCAGCGACGGCAAGGTCGAGCGACGCAACGGCGCGCGCGTCGGCTGGGCGCCACAGCGTCCCGCGCAGTACGGCCGGCTCTCCGCGCGCGAGAACCTCGAGCTGTTCGCCCGCCTCGAAGGGGAGCGCGACCCTCACGCGGCGGCCGGCCGGCTGCTCGAGGCGTTCGAGCTCCCCGGCAAGGCCGCGCCGAGTGCGAACCTCTCGGTCGGCAACCGCCAGCGCCTGAACCTCGCCATCTCGCTGCTCGGCGACCCGGACGTGCTGCTGCTCGACGAGCCGACCGCCGCCCTCGACCCCGGCCAGCGCGAGCGCCTCTGGAAGCGCGTGGCCGAGCTGTACGGGCGCGGCGGCGCGGTCGTCTTCGCGACCCAGAACCTCGAGGAGGTGGAGCGGGTCGCAAGCCGCGTGGCCGCCCTGCGCGAGGGCCGCCTCGTCTTCACCGGCACGACCGGCGAGTACGACCGCGCGCACGTCGAGAGTCTGTCGGCATGAACCACGTCGCATTGCTGCTGCGCAAGGACGTGCTCGTGTTGCGGCGCTCGCCGCTGCTGCTCGGGATCCTGATCGCCTACCCGCTGGTAATCGCGCTGCTCGTCGGCCTGGTCGCGAGTTACGGCAGTTCGAAGCCTCGGGTCGCCTTCGTGGACGAGGACAACCTGCCGGCGACGGTCGTGCTGGGCGGCAAACGCTTCGACGTGGGCCACACGATCGACACGGCGAGCAAGAAGGTGAAGCTCGTGCGCCTCTCGCCCGAGGAGGCGAAGCGCCAGCTGGCCGACGGGAGCGTGGTCGCGGTCGTGACCGTGCCGCCGGGCTTCATCTCGACTCTGCGCGGGATGGTGAGGAGCCCGCAGCTCGAGCTCCAGCTCTCGACCGGCACGATCTCGTCACGGGTCGAGCAGCAGGTACAGGCCCTCGTCTACTCGCTCAACCGGCAACTCCAGAGCGCCTACATCGCGAGCAACCTGCGCTACGTGAAGCTGATCCTGCAAGGCGGCGATGGCAGCTTCCTCGGCGCGCCGATCACCGTGCTCGGGATCGAGAAGGCACAGCGGGTGCTGCGCAAGATGCCGCAGACGCCGCGGACGGCGCAGCTGCTCGACTTCCTCCACGACGCGCGCCTGGCGCTCGCGAACACGAACGACGCGCTCAGCTCGACGGCGCACCCGATCGAGCTCGTGCGCTCGCCCGCGCGCGGCCGCACCTGGGCGCTCTCGGCCGAAGTCCAGGCCTACGCGCTCGGGCTGACGATCACCTTCCTGGCGCTGCTGCTGGCGGCCGGATCGCTCGCCGCCGAGCGCGACGAGAACGTCGTCGGCCGGCTCGCGCGCGGGCTCGTCGGGCTCGGGGAGCTGATCTGGTCGAAGGTCGCGCTGGCGGCCGCGATCGGGGCCGCCCTCGGCCTGGCGGTCGCGCTCGCGTTCGGGTTGATCATCCAGATCGGCGGCGTCACCGGAGGCGAGCCCTGGCGGCGGCTGCCGCTGCTCGTGATCGGGCTCGTGCTCGCGGGCGGCTCCCTCGGAGCGCTCGGCGCGCTGCTCGGCGCGCTGGCGCGCGAGGCGCGGTCCGCCTCGCTGGTCGCGCTGCTGGTGGTGCTGCCGATCGTCTTCCTCGGGCTGATCCCGCCGGAGGTCGTGCCGCCCGCCGGGTGGCTGAGCAACCTCTTGCCGTTCGCGCACGCGGTGCGCTTCTTCCGCTCCGCCCTCTACGACCTGAGCCCCTGGGGCGAGGTGCTGAAGGAGGGCCTCTGGCTGGTCGCGCTCGGCGCGGTCTTCGGCGGGCTAGCCAGGGTGGGAGCGCGTAGATTGTTGGTGTGAGCGCCTTTCCGGTCACGCGCCTCCGGCGACTCCGCCGCAGCGACCGCCTGCGCGCGCTCGTGCGCGAGACACGGCTCGACCTCGACGACTTCGTCCTGCCGCTGTTCGTCGGGCCGGAGACCGAGCCGAATCCGGACCTGCCGGCGCTGGGGCGCTTCTCGATCGACGACCTCGCCGCTGAGGCCGAGGAGGCTTCGCGGCTCGGCGTGCGGGCGGTGCTCCTGTTCGGGATCCCGGACGAGAAGGACGCCGAAGGCTCGGGCGCCTGGGACGACGACGGTGTCATCCAGCGCGCGCTGCGGACGCTGCGTGAGGCCAGCCCCGGTCTGGTGCTGCTGACCGACGTCTGCCTCTGCGAGTACACCTCGCACGGCCACTGCGGCGTGCTCGAGGGCGACCAGGTGGACAACGACGCGACGCTCGAGCTGCTCGCGCGCACCGCGGTCTCGCATGCCGCCGCCGGCGCCGACGCGGTCTGCCCGAGCGACATGATGGACGGCCGGGTCGCCGCGATCCGCGCGGCGCTCGACGAGGACGGCCACGGCGAGCTCCCGATCGTCTCCTACGCGGCCAAGTACGCCTCGGCCTTCTACGGTCCGTTCCGCGAAGCGGCCGACTCGACGCCGGCTTTCGGAGACCGGCGGGGCTACCAGCTCGACCCGGCCAACGTCCGCGAGGCGCTGCGCGAGTGCGAGCTCGACGTGGCCGAGGGCGCCGATGCCCTGCTGGTCAAGCCGGCGCTGCCGAACCTGGACGTGCTGCGGGCCGTGCGCGACCGCTTCGACCTGCCAATCGGCGCCTACAACGTCTCGGGCGAGTACGCGATGCTGAAGGCGGCCGGCGCGCGCGGCTGGCTCGACGAGCGTCAGGCCGCGCTCGAGTCGCTGACCGCGATCAAACGGGCCGGCGCCGACCTCGTCGTCTCCTACTGGACGAAGGAGCTCGCCGGGTGGCTGTAGCGCTGGGCATCTGGGACACGATCGCGCAAGAGGCGGCGAACGAGAGCCGGCTCTGGGGCGAGGCGCTGAAGGCCGACCCCGAGCGAGAGCCGGTCTTCTCGCCGCTCGGGGAGGGGCGCTACGCGCTCGGGCTCGAGACGATCTACGAGGGCTACCTGCTCCACTACGGACGGCCGCGCCTGTTCGCGCCCGTGGACGAGGACACCGCGCTGCTGCTCGGCGACTACCTCTACGCGCACGGCCTGGTGCGGATCGCCGGGGCCGGCCCGGTCGAGGCGGTCACCGACCTGGCCGCGCTGATCTCGCGCTGCGCGCAGCTCCGCGCCGACCGCCTCCCCGGCGACGGCGAGGCCTGGGCCGCGACCGCAGCCACGCTTGGCCGCGGCGAGGACGCCCGCGCGGTCTGGGCGCCCGGCCCCGAGGCCGAGCGTGCCCTCACGAGCCACCGGCGCCGCGTTCAGTAGGATCGGATCGATGGTGCCGCTCGCCGCGAAGACCGCCGCCGAGGAAGGCCTCGACGTGATCAGGGTGATGCTGGTCGTCGGGCTGATCTTCCTGAGCGTGATCCTGCTGGGCGAGCTCAGCAAGTGGCTCCGCCACCGCCGCCACTGAGCGCGCGTCCGGACGCAATCATTCCCACATGCGGGCGCTACCGAGCGGCACGGTCACGTTTCTCTTCACGGACATCGAAGGCTCGACGAAGCTGCTGCACGAGCTCGGTGCGGAGCGCTACGGCGAGCTGCTCGCCGAGCATCGGCGCGTGCTGCGCGGGGCGTTCGCCCGCCATGGTGGCGTCGAGGTCGACACGCAGGGCGATGCGTTCTTCGTCGCGTTCCCGACCGCGCCCGGCGCGCTCGACGCCGCTCGTGAAACCCAGGACGCGCTCGAGCTGCCGGTGCGCATGGGAATTCACACCGGCACGCCGCTGCTGACCGACGAGGGCTACGTCGGGGCGGACGTCCACCGCGCCGCCCGGATCGGCGCCGCCGGACATGGTCGCCAGGTCCTCGTCTCCGCCTCCACCCACTCCCTGCTCGACTCACGTAGCAGTTCGTTGCGCGAGCTCGGCGAGCACCGGCTCAAGGACTTGAGCGCGCCCGAGCGGATCTGGCAGCTCGGAGACGGTGAGTTCCCGCGCCTGAAGACGCTGTATCAGACGAATCTGCCGGTGGTCGCCGGGGAGCTCGTCGGCCGTGACCGCGAGCTCGAGGAGGCCGGCGCTCTGATCCGCGCGCATCGCGTGGTCACGCTGACCGGTCCGGGCGGCTCCGGAAAGACCAGGCTTGCGGTTCACCTTGCGGCCGACGCGGCGGAAGACTTCCCTGACGGCGTCTTCTGGATCCCGCTCCAGGCAGTCCGCGATCCCGCGATCGTCGAGCACACGATCGCAGCCGCTGTCGGAGCCGAGGAGGGACTGGGCCCGCACGTCGGCAGTAAGCGCATGCTGATCCTGCTCGACAACTTCGAGCAGCTGGTCGAGGCGACGCCCGTCGTGGTGTCGCTCATCGCGAGCACCCAGCACGCGAAGGTGCTCGTGACCAGCCGCGAACCGTTGCACGTGGCCCCGGAACAAACGTATCCGGTCGAGCCGCTCGGCCTCGGAGACGCGGTCGTGCTTTTCAGCGCCCGCGCTCGGAGCGTGCAGCCGGGCTTCCAGGCGACGCCCGAAGTCAGCGAGATCTGCGACCGCCTCGACCGGCTCCCACTCGCCGTCGAACTCGCCGCTGCGCGCGTTGCGATTCTGGAGCCCCCGGAGCTCCTGAGGCGGCTGGAGCAGCGCTTGCCCCTGCTCGCTTCCAGGGCACGCGACGTGCCCGATCGCCAGCAGACGCTACGGGCGACGATCGAGTGGAGCTATGAGCTACTCGACCCCGCCGAGCGGCAGTTCTTCCGCCGCGTCAGCGTGTTCAGGGGCAGCTTTTCGGTCGCGGCAGCAGAATCGGTCTGCTCCGCCGAGCTCGAGACCGTGGAGTCCCTGGTGGTCAAGAGCCTCCTGCGACGCCGGTGGGGGAGCGATCGTCTGCTGATGCTCGACACGATCCGCGAGTACGCCTGGGAGCAGCTCCAGGCCTCGCCGGAGGCCGAGGCCGTCCAACGCAGCCACGCGGAGTTCTTCCTGGATGTCGGACGCTCGGCCAACCTGAACGCGGGCGACCTCGCCCCGGGAGGACAGCGCCTGGAGATTGCCTTCGAGGACCAGGACAACTTCCGCAGCGCGCTGGAGTGGACCCTGCGGGCCGGCGAGCTCGAGCTCGCGCTGCGGCTCGCGGTCGCCCTCGAGCAGTTCTGGGTCGCCAACGATCCGGCGGAGGGCGTGCGCTGGTTCGAAGCCCTGCTGCGGCACCCCGCGGCCGGCGGCGCATCGGTCGTCGCTCGCGCGCACGCGCTGCGTGCCTGTGGCAGCTCGATGCACATCGCGGGCGACCCAGCCGGGGCCGAGCAGGTGTTGCAGGAGAGCCTGGCGCTGTTCGAGGAGCTCGGCGACGAGCACGGACGTGCCGTGATCCTTCACCGACTCTCGATCACGGCGATGATCCGAGGTGATCTGGATCGCGCGCGCGAGCTCGTCGAGGCCAGCCACGCAATTCACGCCCGAAGGGACGACTGGTGGCAAAGGACCTGGGCCCACGCGCAGACGGTCGGGACGCGGGGCGCCATTGCGCGCGAAGCGGGCGACGACGACTACGCGTACGACCAGTTCGTCGAAAGTGCCGAGCTTTCGCGAGCCGCCGGAGCGCACTGGTGGCACGGGGGACTCCTCGGGGAGCTGGCCGCGCTTTCGCTGAGACGGGGCCGCGTGGAGGAGGCCGAGGGCTACGCAAGGGAGTCGCTCGTGATCGCTCGAGACCTCGGCAACCGTTCCGGGCGGGTCTTCGGAGTCGGGCTGCTCGCGTGGGCGGCCGCGGAGCGAGGTGATCTTCAGCGCGCCGGGAAGCTCTGGGGCGCGATCGAGGACGACGCTGCCCTGGCGCCACTCGGAGGCTGGCAGCGGCACCGTGAAGCGTGCCAAGCGCGGCTACAACAGCTTGCCGACGACGACCTCGAGCTCGGCCTCGCGGCGGGGCGCGAGCTGGAGCTCGACAACGCCGTGGCGGAAGCGCTCGCCGAGGGCTCTGCTCCTTAGACTGAAGCCATGGGGACACCGCGGGACCTCAGGGACTGGATCGCGCTACTGGAGCGCGAAGGCGAGCTCGTCCGGATCTCAGCCGAGGTCGACCCGCACCTCGAGGTCACCGAGATCGTCGACCGGGTGGTCAAGGCCGGCGGGCCGGCGCTGCTGTTCGAGAGCCCGAAGTCCGAGCACCCGCTGCTGATCAACCAGTTCGGCACCGAGCGGCGGATGTGCCTCGCGTTCGGCGCCGACTCGCTCGACGACGTCGGCCGGCGGCTCGGCGACGTGCTCGAGATGCAGCCGCCCCAGGGCCTCGCCGAGAAGGTGCGCGGCCTGAAGAAGCTGAAGTCGATCGCCGACTCGCGGCCGAAGAGCGTCCGCAGCGGGCCGGTGCAGGAGGTCGTCCTGACCGGCGAGGAGGTCGACCTGCGCCGCCTGCCGGTCCAGACTTGCTGGCCGGAAGACGCGGCGCCGTTCATCACGCTCCCCGCGGTGATCACGAAGGACCCGCGCACGGGCGGCCGCAACGTCGGCATGTACCGGCTACAGGTGATCGACGAGCGGACGACCGCGATGCACTGGCAGATCCACAAGGACGGCCGCGCCGACTACCTGCTCGCCGACGGCAAGCTCGAGGTGGCCGTCGCGCTGGGGCTCGATCCTGTCACCGCCTATGCGGCCAGCGCGCCGCTGCCCAAGCACGTCGACGAGCTGATGCTCGCGGGCTTCCTGCGCGGCGAGCCGGTCGAGCTCGTGCGCGGCAAGACGGTCGACCTCGAGGTGCCGGCGAACGCCGAGATCGCGCTCGAGGGCTACATCGCCAAGGACGAGCTGACCGAGGAGGGGCCGTTCGGCGACCACACGGGCTACTACACGCCGCCCGAGCCGTTCCCGGTCTTCCACGTGACCGCGATGACGATGCGACGCGACGCGATCTACCCGTCGATCGTGGTCGGCAAGCCGCCGCAGGAAGACGCGTGGCTCGGCAAGGCGACCGAGCGGATCTTCCTGCCCGCGATCCGGATGAGCGTTCCCGAGATCGTCGACTACGACCTGCCGGTCGCCGGCGCGTTCCACAACTGCTGCATCGTCTCGATCCGCAAGGGCTACCCCGGCCACGCGCAGAAGGTGATGCACGCGATCTGGGGCCTCGGGCTGCTCAGCCTGACCAAGGCGGTCGTGGTCGTCGACGAGTGGGTGGACGTGCACGACTACGAGGAGGTCTTCTTCCGGGTCGGCGCCAACGTCGACCCGAAGCGCGACGTGCTGATCAGCGAGGGCCCGCTCGACCACCTCGACCACGCGCCGACGCTGCAGTTCTACGGCGGGAAGCTCGGGATCGACGCGACGCACAAGGGCCCACAGGAGGGCACGCGCGAGTGGCCGCCGGAGATCGAGATGAGCGAGGAGATCCGACGCCGCGTCGACGAGCGCTGGGACGAGTACGGGCTCGGCGCGCCTGTCGGCGAGGACGGACGCCGCGAAGGCGCGTTGCGCCAACTGTTACGTCGTTGACGCCGCCAACCTGCAACGATTGAATCCAGCCGCTTCGAACTAAGGGAGAGACTGCTTGGAAGAGCGCCCGGGGGACGATCGACCGCAGCTTCCACCGCCAAGCCTGTGGCCGGTGGGCTTCGCCCTCGGCATCGTGTGTCTGCTGGTGGGCCTCGTGGTCAGCTGGTGGGTCGCTGCGGTCGGCGCGGCACTCGCGCTCGTCTTCGGCTTCCTCTGGGCCCGCGAGGTGGCGACCGGCCGTCCGGCGCTTCCCGGCCCGCCGCCGGACGAGCCCACGCCGGACGCGCCCGCGATTCCCGCCGACAAGGGCGAGGCCGCGATGCCCGAGCCGGAGCCCGGCGAGCGGTTCCCGCGCAACCGCTTCCTCGAGGGTGCGACGCTCGGCCTCGGCGCCGTGATCGGAGCGATCGTGACCCTGCCCGCGGCCGGCTTCGCGCTGCTGCCCGGGTTCCTGAAGCAGAAGGGTAATCCCGTCGACCTCGGGCCGACCACGGACTTCGAGGAGAACAAGTGGCAGGTGGTCACCTTCATCCGCGATCCCGCCCAGGGTGAGATCTCCCGCCGCACGGCGTTCGTGCGCAACAACGGCCTGCTCGACGGCATCCCGAGCTTCACGATCATCTCCAACCGCTGCGCGCACGTCGGCTGCCCGGTGCAGCCCGGCGGCCCCGTCTTCCAGGAGGACGAGAAGACCGTCAAGACCAAGAACGGCAATGTCCTGATGACGCCCGTTTTGCCCGCGGCCGGCTTCATCTGCCCTTGCCACGGGGGCTCCTACGACCAGGAGGGCAACCGCATCGCCGGCCCGCCCGTCCGCGGCCTCGACCGCTACGAGTTCGACATCGTCGACGGCCGCCTCGTGCTGGGCGACCTCTACAGCGTCGTCAAGGTCGAGGGCTCCGGGAAGACCGCCAGGATCGAGAAGGTCGAGCTGCACGGCCCCGGCCAGCACGCGGACGGCCCGGAGTCCTGGCTCTATCCCTTGCAGCCGCCGCACTGATGGCGCGCAACCGGTCAGAGCGGCGCGACAAGCTCGTCGGCGCGGCGATGTACCCGCTCGACTGGCTCGAGGAGCGCTCGGGCCTCGTGGGCGGGATCCGCTACTTCCTCTTTCGCAAGGTCCCGGGCGACACGAGCTGGTGGCACACGCTCGGCTCGGCGACGCTGACGGCCTTCCTCGTCCAGCTCGTGACCGGCGTGATCCTCGCGATGTACTACAAGCCCTCGCCGGCCGAGGCGCACTCCTCCGTCGAGCACATCACCCACGACCTGACGCTCGGCTGGCTCGTGCGCGGCATGCACCGCTGGGGCGCGAGCGTGTTCATCATCCTGATGTTCATGCATATGGGCCGGGTGTTCCTGTTCGGCGCGTACAAGTACCCGCGCGAGCTGAACTGGATCGTTGGAGTGCTCCTGCTGGCGACCGGCCTGTTCGAGGGCCTGACCGGCTACCTGCTCCCCTTCGACCAGACCGCGTACTGGGCGACGGTGGTGGCGGTCAACATCAACGGCACCGCCCCCTTCGTCGGCCCGTACCTGGCAACCGTCTTACGCGGCGGCGCCGAGATCGGCCCGGATACGCTCGCCCGCTTCTATTCGATTCACATGCTGCTGGTCCCGGGCGCGCTGATCGGGCTGATCGGCTTGCACCTATACCTGATCGTGCGCCTCGGCGTCACCTCGCCGCCCTGGTCGAAGGATGCAGCCGGCAGCGAGCCCGACGACGAGCCGCCGCCGGCGCGCTCCGGTCTCGTCCAGCCCGGCCCGCGGGCCGCGGGCGTCCGTAGGAGGCCGTCGGAATGAGCGCACTCGACGAGCGGCGCTCCGGGTTCCAGCGCTACAAGGAGGACGTCAAGCGGCGCGGCAAGCCGTTCTACCCGTTCGCGATGTTCCACGACACGGTCATGAGCCTCGTCGTGGTGAGCGTGATCGCCGGTCTCGCCTGGGTCTGGAAGCACTACACGATTCTCGGGCCGTTGCTCGGCGAGAAGGCCGACCCCGGGACGATCTCGTTCGTGCCGCGGCCTGATTGGTACTTCTACTTCCTCTTCTATCTGCTCCGGATCTTCAAGTGGCCGGAGACGGTGATCCTCGCGACGGTCGGGATCCCGACCCTGTGCCTCGTCCTGCTGCTGGCACTCCCCTTCGTCGACCTCCGCTCGGAGCGGCGGCTCTCGCGCCGTCCCGTCGCGATCGTGGCCGCGGCGTTGACGATCATCTCGATGGGCGTGCTCACGTACAAGGGCGCGACTGCCGAGGAGGCGATCACCAGCGAGGTGAAGGCTGCGATCCCGGGCTGGGCGCGGCAACAGGGCTTCCAGAACAACAAGGAGGCACTGGCCGGGGCGAACCTGTTCGCCGAGTCGGGCTGCGCGAACTGCCACACCTACCTCGGCACGGGGTCGTCCAACCTCGGCGCGCCCGACCTCTCGGCCGAGGGGGCGAAGAACAAGGGCGTCCAGTTCCAGGTCGACCACCTCAAGTGCCCGAGCTGCGTGAACCCGGGCTCGCCGATGCCGCCGTTCGCGGCGCTGGGGGATGACAACCTGCACAAGCTCGCCGTCTTCCTCGAGGCCTCCAAGGGCCCGAAGTAGGACTGTGGCCGGCGCCCTGGTCCTGCTCGCGCTCGGGCTGGGCGTGGGCCTGCTCGGCTGTTCCGAGCCTCCGCCCGATCAGGCGCTCGGCTCGACCGTGAAGGAGCAGATCCCGCGCTGGGCCCGAGAGCAGGGCTTCGCCGGGAACAAGCAGGCCCTCGCCGGCGCGAACGTGTTCGCCGAGGCGGGCTGCACGCACTGCCACACCTACCTCGGCACAGGCTCGACCAACCTCGGCGCGCCTGACCTGAGCGCCGAGGGCGCCAAGGGCCGCGGGATCCAGTTCCAGATCGACTTCCTCAAGTGCCCACAGTGCCGCGATTCCAACTCGTCGATGCCGCCCTTCACCGCGCTCGGCGCGGCGAGCCTGCGCAACCTGGCGGTCTTCCTCGAAGCCTCGAAGGGCAAGCACTAGACATTGCGCATCTTCCTCGGGATCACCGGCGCCTCGGGAGCGCCGTACGCGGCGCGGCTGCTCGAGTCGCTCGCGGCTGCGGGTTGCGAGGTCGGTCTCTGCGCCTCGCGCGCCGGGCTCGAGGTGCTCGCGACCGAGCTCTACGACGACGCGCGACTCTCGCCGGACGAGACGCTCGCGCGCCTGACCGAGCCGCTCCGCGAGGCGGTCACGCTGCACGACGAGCGCGACTGGCACGCGCCCTACGCCAGCGGCTCGGCCAAGGTCGACGGTTACGTGATCTGCCCGTGCTCGATGGGCACGCTCGGCACGATCGCCTCGGGCGCGATGTCGAACCTGATCCAGCGGGCGGCGAGCGTCGCACTGAAGGAGGGCCGCAAGCTCGTGCTCTGCCCGCGCGAGACGCCGCTCTCGACGATCCACCTGGAGAACATGCTGCGCGTGCGGCAGGCGGGAGCGACGGTGCTCTTCCTGGCGCCGGGCTTCTACCACGGGGCCTCGTCCGTGGACGACCTGGTCGACTTCATCGTCGCGCGCTGCCTCGACCAGCTCGGGCTCGAGCATTCCCTGGCGCCGAGGTGGGGCGAGTGAGCGTCGAGTCCGGCAGGCTCGCGCCCGAGGCGGTGCGCTCGATGTTCGACCGCATCTCGCCGGTCTACGACGCGATGAACCGGACGATGACGATGGGCCTCGACCAGCGCTGGCGCGGCGCGACAGTCGCAGCCGTGGTGCGGCCGGGCGACCGCGTGCTCGACGCCTGCTGCGGCACCGGCGACCTTGCGGTCGCGGCCCTGCGCGCGGGCGCGACCGTGACCGGTCTCGACTTCTCGGGGCGGATGCTCGAGCGTGGGCGGCGAAAGTCGGCCGAGATCACGTGGGTTCAGGGCGACGCGCAGCAGCTGCCGTTCGAGGACGGAAGCTTCGACACGGCGACGGTCGGCTTCGGCGTGCGCAACCTCGATGACCTCGAGCGCGGCCTCGAGGAGCTACGCCGCGTGCTGAAGCCCGGCGGCCGCGTCGCGATCCTCGAGATCACGCGCCCGAGCGGCCTCCTCGCGCCGTTCTACCGGCTCTGGTTCGACGGCTTCGTGCCGCTGCTGGGAAAAGTCCTTCCTGGCGGCGCTGCGTACACGTACCTTCCCGCTAGCGTGCGGCGTTTTCCCGGCCCCGACGAGCTCGCCGGCCTCCTGCGCGGGGCCGGCTTCGAGGATGTCCGCTGGCGCACCTTCGCCGGCGGGATCGTCGCGCTGCACATCGGAGTCGCGAAGTGAGCCTGGCGACGATCCGCGAGACGCCGGGTCTCGACGCGTACCTCGAGGACCTCGAGGTGCGCCTGGCCGCAGCGGTCGAGTCGCACCCCGGCCTCGTCGCAGAGGTCGGCGGCGAGGCGCTCGCGGCCGGAGGCAAGCGGCTGCGGCCGCTGCTCGTGTTCCTCGCCTCGCGCCCGGGTGAGGCGCCCCTGGCTGCGGGGGCGGCGGTCGAGCTCGTGCACATGGCGACGC
Organism: uncultured Actinomycetes bacterium; assembly: GCA_963763475.1. Taxonomy (GTDB): domain Bacteria; phylum Actinomycetota; class Thermoleophilia; order Gaiellales; family Gaiellaceae; genus AC-32. The sequence goes on from CAVXOR010000001.1 coordinate 340,891, forward strand.
TCGTCCACGACGACCTGATCGACCAGGCCCGGTACCGCCGCGGCCGCGAGGCCGCCTGGGCGAGCCACGGCCCCGGGGCGGCGCGCGCCGCCGGCGACTACCTGTTCGCACGGGCCTTCGCCGAGCTCGCCGCGACCGGCGACCGTGCCGCAGTCCAGTGCCTCGCCGGCGCGACGCTCGCCCTTGCTCGCGGCGAGGCGCTGCAGCGCGCGCAGACGCACGACCCGGACACGAGCGTCGACGACTACCTCGCCCGCTGCGCGCTCAAGACCGGAAAGCTGTTCGAGGCGGCCTGCCTGCTCGGCAGCGGCGGCGACGAGGGGCTCGGCGCCTTCGGGCTCGCCCTCGGGATCGCCTTCCAGATCGCGGACGACATCCTGGACTGCTCGGGAGAGACGATCGAGACCGGCAAGATCGCCGGCACCGACCTGCGGGAGGGGACGCCCACCCTGCCGCTGATCCTGGCGGCGCGCGAGGACGAAAGCGTCCGCCGCGCGCTCGCGGGCGGCCCGCTCGACGGCGCCCTCGTCCGCGTCGCCGAGACCGGCGCGCTGGAATCGTCCCGCGAGCTTGCGCTCGACTACGCTCGCCGAGCCCGCGCCTGCCTGGACGGCCACCTGCGGCGGGACGAGCTCGAGGCCCTCACCGACGCGGTCGTCGACCGGGAATCCTGAGCGTGATCCGCCTCGGCCGCATCTCCTACGTGAACATGGCGCCGGTCTTCCACCGGCTGGAGGCCGAGGTCGAGGAGGTGCAGGGCGTGCCGACCGAGCTGAACGCGCGGCTGCTGGCCGGCGAGCTCGACCTGGCGCCGATCTCCTCGATCGAGTACGCCCGCAACGCCGACCGGCTGCGCCTCCTTCCGAGGCTGTGCGTCTCCTCCGAGGGCGCGGTCGACTCGATCCAGCTCGTCGCGCGCAAGCCGCTCGAGCAGGTGCGCACGGTCGCGGTCACCCCCGAGAGCGCGACCTCCGTCGTGCTGACCAAGGTGCTGCTGCCCGAGGCTTCGCACGTGTCGCTTGGCGAGGAGGCCGACGCGACCCTGCTGATCGGCGACGCTGCACTGAAGAGCGCCTTCGAGGATCCGACGCCGCACTACGACCTCGGCCGCCTCTGGCTCGAGCGCACCGGGCTGCCGATGGTCTTCGCGGTCTGGGCCTGCCCTGAGCCCGTGGCGCCGGGCCTCGCCGAGCTCGAGCAGGCGCTCGTCGACTCCGTACTTACCGCGCGCGCCGAGCCCGAGCGCCTCGCGTACGAGTCGAGCGAGCGCTACGGCTACCCGGCCGGCTTCCTGGCCCGCTACTTCGAGAAGCTGCGCTACCGCTTCGGCCCGCGCGAGCGCGCCGGCCTGCTGACGTTCCTCGAGCTCGCCCGTGACGTCGGCGAGCTCGACGAGGTGCCCGAGCTGCGCTTCGTCTCTCGCGCCGAAGCGCCCGTCTAGCTTCCAGCGACAAGGACGCTGGCCCACGCCACTCGTGAGCCGGGCAAGCAGCCTCGTCATCTTGAGTGGCGCGGCGTAAAGAGCGTCAGACCGGCTGGACGAGCCAGTCGAATCGTTCCGTGACGAGGTTGGGAGCCGCGAAGTGGCCGCCCCGTTCGTCGATGACGACCTCAGCGTTGGGCACGTTGTGAGCGAGCCACTCGCCATGCTGGCGCGGCACGAGCACGTCGGTCAGACCGTAAGCGATGCGGGTCGGGACGCGGATCTCTGTCACGTCGAAGCCCCAAGGTTGGATCAGACAGAGGGCATCGTCGACATAGCCCCAGACGCCTTGACGAAATGCCTCGTTAAGCATCCGTTGCTCCACCGCCTGCCGCTCGGGGTTCGCCATCACAGCACGGTCAGCGTCAGAGAACTGCACCTCGCCCGCCTTGGAAGGATCGTCGGCAAGCCGTTCGAGCCATGCAGTCGCCATTCGGTCGATCTCGCGAGCGAGGATGTCTTCGCCTTCCAATGCCCAGCTGATCTCCTCGATGTTGACCGCGTCCATGCCCGCGAACCAGTCGAAGCCAGGCATGCCGAACGGCGCGACCCCCGCTACACAGGCGGATCTCGTCACCCGCTCGGGCAGACGTGCGGCAACCGCCAGGCTGTGCGGGCCGCCCCACGAGCCGCCGCTCACGGCGAAACGCTCAATACCGAGGCTGTCTGCGATCGCGGAAACGTCAGCGACGCAGTCGACCACCCGCCGGCCGCGGAAGCGATCGGAGCCGCCGTAGCCGGGCCTGTCGTAGGTGATCACGCGCGCTCCCACATCTGCATACGCGCTCGCGTTCGCCTGCCCGACAAAGCGCGAGCCCGGCGTGCCATGGAGCGAGAACACCGGGAACCCGTCCGGGTCGCCCCACTCGGCGATCGTCAGCGTCCGCCCATCGGCGGCCGCCACCGTGTGCGTGCCAGACGCCCCAGCCATTGGCGGGATCTTCGCGCACGGCCCGCGTGCGCGGCAGGCTCGTACTCCTCGGGGGACATTCCCGAACACTGGCCCAGGCCACGTTCACAGCGCCGGGCTGCGCTGTTAGGACTGCCGGAGTTCTAGGACAGCACCCGTAAGGGTGGCGGTTGGTCGAAAGCCGAGGGACTCGTTGAGGTGCCGCATGACGGTGTTTTCTTCTGCGTTCGCGGTTGAGACGACCTCGACCTCGGGATGATCGGCTCGGAGTCGCCGGAGCGACTCCAGCTTCACGGCCCGTGCGAGGCCTAGTCCGCGCAGAGCCGCGACCGTCCCGGTGTCGTCGGTGAAGCCCAGTTTCGAGCCGCGCGAGACGCGGAGCTCGGTGAACGCACCTACCCGGCAGTGGTCGTCCATGGCGACGGTCAGCCGCATCTCACGATCGCGGCGCACGAGCGACTCCTCGGATGCCCGCACGCTCTCGCCTGATCCGCTCGGAATCTCCATTCCCTCCGGGCCGGGAGCGTCGTCCATTGCCGCTCGCGCTTCCACGTACGCGGTGAGGTGCTCGTCAGGGACGCGCTCGAGCCAGGTGATGAGCTGGAAACCCTCGGGGATGCGTGGCTCCGGTAGGGCTGCCGCACGCAGGTCGAGCACCGACCGCACGACCCGGTCCTCGGCTACGGCTCCGACGTGTGCGGCGAAGCCGGCGCCCGCGGCAGCCGCGTAGCTGCCTCGCAGCGCCCTTACCTCGAGCTGGCGCGCACGTTCGAGCACCCGTGCGAGAAGGGCACTCCCCAGGCCGCGCCGTCGCTTCGCAGGCGCGACGAGAAGGTCGAGAAAGGCCGCCGTCGGCCCGTGCACGTAGAGAGACGCTGATCCCCGGTCGGCGAGCCAGTGGCAGCTCGTGCGCGTCGTCGGCTGATAGCGGTAGAAGGCGATGACGTCCTCCACCCCTCGCAGGGGTTCTCCTGGTTGAAGCTCTTTGTGGCAGGCGACCTCAATCGCGTGAAAGCGCGCGAGGACCTCATCTGGCGCCGCGTGCGCGTCTACCTCCGCGATCTCGATCGGCTTTCGTCCTGCCACAGATGAGGATCAAACACAAACGGAACGGCAGCCGCGCGGAGTCTGTCCCGCGCACTGGTCCAGGCGTCGACGCCACTAGCCGGCCCCGAGGACTCGCGGGCTTTCGCCGCCTGTGAGCACCGTCACGCGACCCGAGACTGAGTCGTCCTCAATCAGTTGCCGGACAGTGGCGACCACTTCCTCGAGGCCGAGAAGCGTCGGTGGAGGCGGAGCGATCTCTTCGAGGGTGCGCGTTTCTAGTGCGCCGCGCACCGTGTCCGTCGCCACCGTATGCGGGCAGACGCAGTTGACACGCACACCCTCGGTCGTGCCGAGTGCGCTCGTTAGCCGAACTAAGCCGGCTTTCGCAACGGCGTATTCGACGCCGCGGTAAGAACCGCCTCCAAGTGCGGCCGAAGACGCGATGTTGACGACACAACCCGGCCGTTTGGCGAGCGAGGGAAGCGCGTGCTTGATTGCCTCCATGGCGGAGAGGAGGTTGAGCTCGAGAGGCGACCGCCAGTCATCGTTGATCGGAAAGGTCGGAGAGGAGTAGCCGCCCGCGTTGTTGACGAGTACGTCCAGACCGGCCAGGTGCTCGATCGCCTCCGCAACCATTCGTCGGGCTTCGCCGGGGTGGCTGAGATCCACCGCGATCTGGGAGTCGGCGCGGTCAGCGACTACCACCCGCGCGCCGGCCGCCTCGAGATCAGTGGCGATCGCGGCGCCGATACCCGATGCGCCTCCTGTGACAAGCGCGGCGCTTCCCGCTAACTCCACGAGCTCGCTTTGCCCCGTGCGTCCACACCTGACGCCTCTGGTGACATTCCCTCACACTGGCCCAGGCGGGTGTCATGCCGTCCGCAGCCGCGCGAGAAGAGGCCGGATGCCTGCCCGGCCTCTGCTCGTTCTCGCGGAATCAACCGTCTAGCAACGATGTCGCCGGTGTTGCCGCCGATCGACTGGCGCCACGCCGCAGGTTCCACCTTCGAACGTCGCACCGAACACGAGAGCCGTTCCCTGGGCCGGTAGTTCAAGCCTCGGAAAGACGACTGGCGAACTCGTACAAGTTTCCGTCCGGAGCGCGGACGTGGATCCACTCCCAGCAGCTGTCGCGCTCGGTCGCGCCCACGACCTCGACGCCCGCAGCCTCGAACTCGCGGCGCGCCGTATGAACATTGTCGACCTCGAAGAGAGGGACGGGGCCATTCGCCTGCTCTCCGAAGAACTCGTAGTACGGGTCTCCGGGCGCCATGACCTGCACCTCGTCCCCCTCCGACGTCGTGAATTCAACAGTGGTCGGTTCCTCGAAGTTGACGCGCAGGCCGAGGACGTCGCGGAGGAAGCCGACCATCGCCTCATAGCGATCGGTCCGGATCCCGACCCATCGGACGTTCCGCACTTCCATCCGAGCCCAGTCTAGGTCCGGTCACTCAGTTCGAGGGACGTTCCCGCACGCTGGCCCAGGAGAGAGTTAATTGCCGCTGCCGTAGATGCCCTGCTGGGCGGTTGCAGAGCCTTGCGCGGCGTTACGAACTGCCTCTCGCGCATCTTGGCCCGCAAGCGCCTTTGTCGCGCTCGCTCAGCTTCGATGCGTTGGTGTTCGCTCCGGTGCCGACGAGCTTCGTATCGCCTCCACAGGTTTATTTGCTCGCCTCCTTCCGCCGAATTGTATGACGTCGCGCCGCCGCCTTTCCTCTAGTGACATTCCCGCCCACTGACCCAGCCGAGCGGCGCGTTGCCTTCTAGCCCTTTCCGCTTGCTACCGGGCTGGGGGTGAACAGCCTCCAGTTCCCCTCGGAGACGACTTCGACGGTGCCGTCGACCACTTGGATCGCGGTCTCGTCGTCGATCGCGTATGCCGGACCCTCAATCCCCGCCGCCCAACTCTCGGCTTCGGCCATCGTGTTCCCCGGCAGATCCTCGTGAGCCAGGTGCGGGCAGATCGAGAAGTCGACGAATCCGAGCGTTTCGTCCCCACCGGTGGGTGGCTTCCACTGGACGAAGTCCTCGCCGATACGCGGGGTCATCACCATGCTCCCGGCGCTCAGTCCCACCCAGACCATCTCGTGTAGCGACGGTAGGAGGTCCGCCAACCCGGATTGCCGCATCCAGTGGCACAGATACAAGGCATCGCCGCCATTCACCAATAGGACGTCTGTCTCTCGAACCCATGACACCCAGCGTTCCTGGTCGATGCTGGGCAGCGCGGTCAGCTCCAACACTCCCACGGACTTCCAACCCAGTTCGCACATGGGGCAGCGGGGCTCCTGTCCGCTGATGAAATTCCATGCTCTGCCAGGACCGGCCATTGGGTGCGCGTACGACGCGGTGGGGATGCAGAGAGCGTCGGACTCAGCGATCGGCTTCCCCAAGAGGTCGACGAGTGCGTCGTGGATGCTGGTGTTCTTGATGCCGGCGGACGTGAGAAGAAGCTTCATGCGGCCTCCTGGAGTCGTTACTGCAGGCGAGTTCTTACGGATCCGTTCGCGGTAGAGACCGGCAGACCACCAAAAACTCATCGGGTCCGCCCAGATCGAACCTCCCCTCCTCGGGGGACATTCTCGAACGCTGGCCCAGGCGAGTCCACCTATCCTCGCGCTCGTGAAGAGCGCCTGGCTCAACCTGCGAGCGAGCAGGTACTTCATCGGGCCTTACAGCGACACGCCGGACTTCACCATCCTTGGCCCGCCGCCTTACTACGTCCTCTCCGAAGGCTGCTCGCCCGAAGAGTTGGGCCGGACGATCCGCTTGGCGCTCGAAGCCTCCAGCGAAGAGAGCACCTCCGGCGACGAGTACGCTCGCCTCGCCGACGAACGGACCCTCGCGCTCGCTCGGCTCGCGAGGGTCAAAGATCGCCGCACGTTCGAGCGCGGCGCTCGCCTCGTGGAGTTTGACCTCCGTGCCTCAGGCGAGATTCTGGTGACGCCCTCCTTCAGGAAGCGCGGATATTGGGAGCCCTCTCCAGAGGCCCACTGGATTCGTCTCACTCGCCCGACAGACGCTGATCTCGGTCATGCTGCAATTAAGGCTGCGGCACGCTCGACCGCCTAGACCTCTGGTGACATTCGCGAACTCTGGCCCAGCCGAGGCTGTGCGCGCGGTTTGTGGAACGCCATCGCCGCCATGGAAGCCCTGTTAGCGTCAGCCCGGCCTGCACACCGCGGAAACCATGACCGACGACGCGATCCAGATCCGCGAGTTTCGCGAAGGAGACCTCGACGCCGTCGTCGCGTTCTCGCTCCGCGCCTGGGAGCCGGTCTTTGACTCGCTTCGCGAAGTCCTCGGCGATGAGATCTTCCTCCGCTTGCACCCCGACTGGCGCTCCAGCCAGGCCGAAGCAGTGAAGTCGAGCTGTCTAAGCGAGCAGCGCGACGTCTTCGTGGCGGTCGCCGACGGAAGGCCGGTCGGATTCGCCGCAGTCGCGCTAAACGCGTTCCACGAGGGCATGGGCGTAATCGAGATCATCGGTGTCGACCCAGACCACCAGCGGCGAGGGATCAGCTCCCGGCTCACGGAGCACGCCACCGAGTACATGCTGCGCCACGGCATGGACATCGCGGTCGTCGAGACGGGCGGCGATCCCGGCCACGCACCTGCGCGGGCGGCATACGAAGCCACCGGCTTCACGCTGCTTCCGGTCGCCCGCTATTTCCGAATGCTCGGGTGACATTCGCGCACGCTGGCCCAAGCGACGCATACGCTTCCCGGCGGCCGATGCGCTCGTGTCGATCTCCGTGCGGTCGCGGACTGAGGTCCAGCCTCGGGTGACATTCCCGCACACTGGCCACGTCAGCGCGTGACCTGTGGCGAAGTGCGAGACTCGCCGTGAGGGGTCTTGCTTTCAATGAAAGAGGGTTCACGATGGCCGTCGGCATTCGCATCAAGCTCGCGGGAATCACCGAAGAGCAGTTCGACCATGTACACGACCAGGTCAACCCCGATCGAACGCCGCCGAAGGGGCTGCTCTTTCACGCTTCGGGGCCGATCGACGGTGGTTGGGGGATCATCGACTTCTGGGAGTCGCGCGCTGATTTCGACGCCTTCGCACCACGGATCGCGGAAGGAATGACGGCGGCGGGAACCGAGCCGCAGGGCCCACCAGACATCAAGGAGTTCCCCGTGCACGAGATGATCGGGGCTTAGCGCCCGAGCGACGATCCTTCGTGGCGAAGACATGCGTGGCCGGCGGCCATGGCCAGGCGGCCGCCCCCGGTGAACCGTCTGGCGTCGTTCGGTAACCCTGGCCCATGCCAGCGCCGGTCGCCTGATCGGCAGCGCGGCGACGGTCGCTGCGACAGGCGACAAGGACTAGGCTGGCATATCGGCGGATGCGAGTGCGTCCCCGGCGCATGATCCTCGCTCCGTCTGAACGCTGGCGACCCAAGGAGGGCGACATGAGCATCGCAACCACCGGGCAGACCATCACCGAGCGGGAGGCAGCCCAGGTCCAGCGCGCGAACGCCTCTAGCGCCAAACCCGTTGTCTTCGTTCACGGGCTCTGGCTGCTGCCTTCGAGCTGGGACAACTGGATGACCTTGTTCGAGGAGGCCGGTTACGTCGGGCTGACACCGAGCTGGCCCGACGATCCAGAAACGGTTGACGAAGCCCGGGCGAACCCGGACGTCCTCGCCAAGAAGACCTTGGAGCAGGTCGCTGATCACACCACCGAGATCATCAATGCCTTGGACGAGAAACCAGTGCTAATCGGGCACTCGACCGGGGGCTTGCTTGCACAGATGCTCGCGGGCCGGGGCCTCTCGGCGGCCACCGTAGCGATCGACCCCGGAGTCTTCCGCGGCGTTCTGCCGCTGCCGGGCTCGGTGCTCAAGGGGGTGGGCCCGTTCCTGGTCAACCCACGCACGCGCGGCCGCGCGATCACGCTCACGTTCGATCAGTTCAAGTACGGCTGGGCGAACGCGCTGGAGGAGAAGGAGGCGAAGGAGCTCTACGACTCGTTCCACGTCGCCGGCTCCGGGGTCTCTCTCGTGCAGATGGGCAACGCGAACCTCAACCCGTGGACGGAGGCGAAGGTGAACACGAAGAACCCCGACCGCGGTCCCCTGCTCATCATCGACGGCGAGAAGGATCACACGGTGCCGTGGGCGATCGCGAACGCCGCCTACAAGCGGCAGAGGCACAACCCCGGCGTGACCGAGATCGTGAAGATGCCGAATCGAGGTCACTCCCTCACGATCGACCACGGGTGGCGCGAAGTCGCCGAGACGTCGCTCGAGTTCGTCAAGCGGTTCGCATGAGGACCTACTCGGACTAAGATCGCACAGCAAGCGAAGAGGAGGGACGCACGATGGCGAAGAGCGTTCGCGACGCGATGACTGGCGATCCCCGCTCAATCGGCGCAACAGCATCGGTGGTCGAGGCCGCGCGACTGATGCGAGAGCAACACATCGGCTCGCTTCCGATCACCGACGGCGACAAGCTTGTCGGCATGATCACCGATCGAGACATCACGACGAGAGTGGTCGCCGAGGCGGCAGACCCCAAAGTGACCTCGGTTGGTGACGTCTACTCTCGGGACCTCATCACCGTCGAGCCCGACGAAGACCTCCAGGAGGCGCTGCAACTCATGGCCCATCACCAGGTTCGGCGGCTGCCCGTTGTCAAAGACGACAGGCTCGTCGGCATCGTCGCCCAGGCCGACATCGCCCTCGCCGAGAACGAGAAGAAGACGGGTGAGCTTGTCGAGGCGATCTCCGAGCCCTCTGACGGAGAGCGCAGGTAGCGACCGCCCGACCGCACGGTCGGGTCAGCCCTGGTCGCCCGTCGCGAGTACTCAGAACGTGTTCGCGGCCGACTTCCACTCCCGCAGGCGCCGCGCGATGAGCTCTGCCCGCTCCTCTTCGCTCCCGCCGTCGAGCACCTGGAGGTCTGCGGGGTCGGCTCGCTGGTAGACGCCGGCGGTTCGGGCATTCAGCCCGGTGTCACGATCCGAACGTGTCGTCCAGTATCCAGTGGCGCGGTCCGTGGCCTCCAATCTGATCTCACCAGTGCCCTCGAGCCGCGGGGCATTCGGGTCCAGCGGGCGCTCGCCCTTCCAGAAGTAGAGGATGCCGGCCGGTTCCTTGCGCTCTTTCGCAGCCTCGCTCCAATAGCGCGCCGACAGGGTGCCGTTCTCCTGCCAGGAGCGGCCGGTCACGTTCAGGTCACCGTCGCGGTCCCGCGAGATGCGCAGGAGGCTCACCGCCGACGGTTCTTCCTCGCTCCGCACGGTGAGCGAGAGCTGCCACCAGAGGCCCTCGACGGGGCCGCGGCGGCCTTCGGTCTCGATCGCGTTGCGGAGCTTCTGGTTGATCGCGCGAACCTCTGAGGGGGTGGTCGCCGGGTCGTAGCGGACGGAGGTCAGCCCGAGCAGGTCGGTCGGCAGCTTCGAACCCGTGGCGTGGAGGATGAACGTGCGCCGGATGCCAAGGGCGCCACCGAACAGCCCGGCCTCGAACACCACGTTGTCGCGCGGCGACGCCTGGCCGGACTCGGATGCATCCGCTGCGGTCCAGTCGTCCTGGGCGAACACGAACGCCGCGAAATCGACCTCCTGAGAGAGCTCGACGAGCCGGTCGAGGGTGGACCGCCCGGGGTTGAACGTGGTGGTCCAGGGCTCGACGTCGGCGATGTCCTTGAGTCCGCGCGCAATCGCCTGGAGCAGCTTGGCCTGCTTGCCCGACGACCCGAGGAAGATTCGCGGCCTGTTCATGCGCGATTCATGATGACCGACGTGGCGCAGCCCAGGTCAGCGACCTCGGCCACGGAAGCGTCGTGGCAGCGCCTCCGCGTGTTCAGGTGATCGTCGGCGGGCATGCTGGAGCAAATGACGCTTCAACGGATGGACAATGTAGGCGTTGTCGTCGAGGACTTACCGGCGACGATCGCGTTCTTTCGCGAGCTCGGCCTCGAACTCGAAGGCCAGGCCACGGTCGAAGGAGACTGGGCGGGGCGTGTAACGGGGTTGGGCGACCAGCGCGTCGAGATCGCCATGATGCGCACGCCGGACGGCCACAGCCGACTCGAGCTCTCGCGATTTCTCGAGCCGCCCGTAATCGCCGATCACCGGAACGCCCCGGTGAACGCTCTGGGCTACCTGCGTGTCATGTTCGCAGTCGACGACCTCGACGATACGCTCGCCCGGCTCCGCACGCACGGCGCGCAGCTCGTCGGCGAAGTGGTCCAGTACGAAGACGTGTATCGGCTCTGCTACATCCGGGGACCGGAAGGACTTCTCATCGGGTTGGCCGAGCAAATCGGCTGACGCCCGACACACGCTCTGAACGCTGACCCAGGTGACGATTCGCTCGCGCGGCCCCGCTCGAGCTCGACGTTCTACGATCGGTCGCGTGGACGAGTTCGTTCCGCGCGACTTCGACGTCCCTCGTCGGCTCGAGACGTCGCAGTTCGTGCTCGAGCCGCTCGGCCCCGAGCACAACGACCAGGACTACGAGGCCTGGACCTCTTCGCGAGAGCACATCAACGCGACGCCCGGGTGGGAGCACAGCAGCTGGCCGCGGGAGATGACGTCGGAGGAGAACCGGGCAGACCTACAACGCCATGCCGACGACTTCCGCAACCGGACGGGGTTCACCTACACGGTGCTCGATCCAGCGAGCCGCGACGTGATCGGGTGCGTCTACATATATCCGGACAAGAGCGAGCAGCACGCCGTGCGTGTGCTCTCTTGGGTACGGGCGAGCCACGCGCAGCTCGACACCCCGCTCTGGCGCGCCGTGAGTGAGTGGCTCGCGTCCGACTGGCCGTTCGGCAGCGTCGAGTACGCGCCGCGCGCCTAGGCGCCCACGGCTAGCCGCACGTCCTCGTGCTTTCGGACGAGGTGCTCGCCGCAGGAGCTCACGGCACGTGCCTTCGGACAATTAGACGCTACGACCGCGTGTGCGGGACATGCACCTCCGCGACATGCGCGAGGTAGGTCGGCGCCGCGAGCTCGAGGACGAGCTGCCGGCCCGGCGTATCCCCGCGTTCGAGCTCCTCGAACGAGTCGCCGACGTCGCCGCCGAGGACAACCGGGCCCTCGTCGGTCTCCACGACCACGATCTGATGTCCGGCCGTGTGTCCCGGCGCCGGCACGAGCCTGACGCCCGGCAGGATCTCCGCCTCGCCGTCGTGCTCGACGTACGTCGCGCCCGGAAAGTCGACCCACTCCTGCACCGTGTAGTTGTCCTCCGTCCGCGCGTCAGCGAGCTCGCGTCGTTGCACGTGGATCGGGATGCCCGGGAAGAGCCGGTTGCCGCCGCAGTGGTCGAAGTGGAGGTGCGTGTTGACGACGACCGCGACGCGACTCACGAGCTCGTCCGGGAGCGGATTCGGGTGCCACTCCTCGCCGTCGTCTTCGATCGCCGGCGTCGTGTCGATTATCCCCGTGTCGACGAGGACGAGCCCGTCGGGATGCTCGATCGTGTCGGAGAACCCGGGCAAGCGGTCACCGGAGAAGAACATTTCGCTCGTCAGGTGCCGACCGATGTCGTCATGGCTGAGCACGGCCTTGACTCCTTTCTCGGCGGCCTCCACCGGCCGCAGGTAGCGCTTCATCTGGGGGGTTAGACGGCTCGGCGATCCGTAACTCAGCGGTCTCTGCCCAGGCTGCGTCAGGGGTCATTCCGGCAAGACGCTCCGCAAACAAGCCGCGAGCGATCAACGCAATGACGTGAAAGCCGCCCGCACCTCGGTTGAGAAGAGCTCCGGCTCCTCCCACGCGGCGAAGTGGCCGCCCCTGTCGACCTCGTTGAAGTAGGTGAGGTTGGGATAGGCCTTCTCGGCCCAGCTGCGCGGAGTCCGCCAGATCTCGCCGGGGAAGGCCGTGAAGCCGACCGGAATCGAGGATGGCGGCAGCGGCTGGCGGCCAGCGGCCGGTGCGTCAGGCCCGTAGGCCTCCCAGTACGACCGGGCTGCGGAGGCGCCGGTGCCGGTCAGCCAATACGTCGTGATGTTGTCGAGGATGTGGTCGCGCGTGAGGTTGCCCGCGGGCTGCCCGTCGACGAAGGCGTGGGAGATCTTGTAGTAGCTGTCCGTGTCGTGATCGACCATCCAGGCCGCCAGGGCGACTGGTGAATCCAGCAGGGCGTAGCCGATCGTCTGCGGCCGGGTGGCCATCTCGATGAAGTAGCCGTTTCCGGACTGCCCGAACGTGGCGAGCTGCGCCGCCGCGGCCTTTTCCTCGTCGGTGTCCGTCGGCATGGCGCCGCCAAGCGCCGGCACGAGCAGGTTCGTGTGGATGCCGACCAGCCCCTCGGGTGCCTGGCGGCTCATCGTGTCGGTGACGCCGGCGCCCACGTCGCCGCCCTGGGCCACGTAGCGGGTGTAGCCGAGGCGGCGCATGAGCTCAGCCCAGGCCCGTGCGGTCCGGTCCAAGTCCCAGCCGACCTCGACAGGCTCGCCCGAGAAGCCATACCCGGGCAGGGAGGGCAGCACGAGGTGGAAGGCATCCTCGGCGCTGCCGCCGTGCGCGGTCGGGTCCGCCAGCGGGCCGACGGAGTCGATCATCTCCATGACGGAACCGGGCCACCCGTGGGTCATGATCAGCGGCAGCGCGTCCTCGTGCGACGACTTGACGTGGATGAAGTGGATGTCCACGCCGTCGATCTCGGTGACGAACTGCGGCAGTGCGTTCAGCCGCGCCTCGACTCGCTCGAAGTCGTAGTCCGTCATCCAGTAGCGCGCAAGCTCCTGAATCATCGCCAGCTGAACGCCCTGAGACCGATCTGCGACGAGCTCGTTGCTAGGCCAGCGCGTCGCGGCGATCCGCCGGCGCAGCTCGGCGAGTTGCTCTTCGGGAATGTCGACGTGGAAGGGGCGGATCTCGACTGCGGTTTCGATGGTGCTACTCATGACGCCCTCCGTTTTTGATTGGGGTTTTCGATTGACCTCCTTTGTCCAAGTCTTGGTGCCTACGCCGCGCTACCTCACCCGCCTCGACGTAATGCAAGGTCACGTCGCCGACCTCGGCGTAACCCTCCCGTAGCTCGACCCCGACGTCGGGGAGCACGCTAGTGGTGGTCATGAGGACCTCGGTGGTAGGGGACTTGCGCACGAAGACGGTACGCCTCGCGCGGTCAGCCGCGCATCGCCCCGTCTGGATGAACCGGGAGCGCCAGAAGCAGAGCTTTGAGGAGCCGACTGGGGACCTACGCGGAACGTCGCTCAGTCTGAAGCGGCTGCTCGAGATACCGAACGAGCGGCCACGCGCCGTCGCTCGTGTTCGAGATCACCGTGAACGTCACGCGTGCGCGCGGATCGTGCACGGACCGGAACGAGACACCCGCGTCGTACCCCTCCAGGAGGACTGCGTCGTTCGAGGCGTGGAGCCAGAAGCCGAGCCCGTAGCGCTTCGAGTGCTTCGGCGCGTCGCTGCGCGGGCGAACCATCTCCGAGACCCAGTCGGTGGAGACGATCCGACCGTCGAAGAGCGCCCGCCAGAACGCGCTCAGGTCCGCGGCCGTCGAGTAGATCCCGCCGTCGCCGCTCCCCCGCACAGGGAGATGGAAAACGTTGCTCCTCCACCCGCCGTCGACCTCGACGTAACCGAGGGCGGTCCGGGCGGGGAGCTCGTCGGAGCGCAGGAACGCCGTGTCCGTCAATCCGGCGCGCCGGCACACGCGCTGCTCGACCAGCTCGTAGAAGGGCACGCCGCTCGCGCGTTCGGCGATGAGCGCCAGCACGACGTAGCCGGCGTTGCAGTACGTGAAGCGCTCGCCGGGCGCGAACTTGCTCGCGTGGCCGTCGAGCACCGCGACGTAGTCCTCGGTGGTCGCGAGCTCGTGTACCGGTATCGGCATCACGTACGCCTCGACCTCGAATCCCGCTTCCTCGTCGAAGTAGTCGCCGATGCCCGACCGGTGCGACAGGAGGTGTTCGACCGTCACGACGTCGTCGATCAGCGGCAGATCGCTGCCGAGGACCGTGCGGGCGGGCGTCGAGAGCTCGAGCACGCCTTCCTCGATCAGGCTCACGACGGCGAGCGCCGTGAAGCCCTTCGCCGCGCTCGCGAGTCCGAAGCGCGTGTCCAACGCGTTCGGGATCTCGAAGCCGCGATGCGCAAGGCCGTACGCCCTCGCGAGCTCGATTCGATCGCCTTGGTCGACCCGAACGACACCCGAGAACCCTGTCTCGGACGCAAGGGCGTCGAGCTCGCCTCCGAGATCAGACATGCGGCAGACGCTAGCCGGTGCGTGCACCCGGGCGCCGAGTGCGATGAGATCCGCGCCTCGGTGCGGTCGTAACGAGAAGATCGCCACTAGAGAAAGGACGAGCCATGGCAAAGGTGGTCGCACTGATGTCGATGTCCCTCGACGGGTACGTCGCCGACGCGAACGACGGGGTTGCCGAGGTGTTCGACTGGTACTTCTCGGGCGGGGTCGAGATCGCCATGCCGAGCACGAGCTCGGACATGACGTTCCACGTCTCGGCGCCGAGCGCCGACCACCTGAGGGGCCTGATGGCCGAGGTCGGCGCGATGCTCACCGGCCGGCGCACGTTCGAGCGCGCCCACGGTTGGGGCGGCCGGCACCCGTGGGATGTTCCGGCTTTCGTCGTCACCCACGACGCGCCCGAGGGCTGGCCACGGCCCGGCTCGACCGTCCAGTTCGTCACCGACGGGATCGAAAGCGCCGTTGCTCGAGCTAAATCGGCTGCCGGCCCCAAGTCCGTGGGAGTGCACGGCGCCGAAACGATCCAGCAGTGCCTGAACGCCGGGCTGCTCGACGAGCTCCACATCGATCTGGCTGCCGTCTTGCTAGGCGACGGGGTGCGGCTGTTCGACCACCTCGCGAACACACCGGCCGTCCTCGGGAATCCCACCGTCATCACCGGTGTGGGTGTCACGCATCTGCGCTATCCCGTGCACACGTCGTAGAGCTTCGGCGACTCAGCGCCGCAAGCCCGAGTCCTCGAGCACGGCCGCGATCAGCCCGTCGTAACGCTCCGCCGACAGGTCCCCGAGCGGGTCAGAGGTGTAGCGCAGGAGCGTCTCGTAGGGAACCGCGAAGGCCGCCCGCATGGCGATCAGCCGGCGCCGCTCCGGGCTCACCTGGTCGTCCAATGCGACGCAGCGGTCAGCCGGCGCACGAGCGCAAGCCGCGGAGGCAGGTACCAGGCCAGGATCAGAAGCGCGGGAAGTCCGAAGACGAGCAGGCCGAGCAGGTCGGCGAGCCGGTGGGTGCTGTCGACGCCCTCTTGACCGAGCGACTCGACGCGCCCGCCCGAGTCCTCGCCGGCGTTCTCGAGCGCGTCGGATAGGTCGCCGCCGATGATCGGCACGTGACCGACCGCGTCCGCGGCGTCGTGGAAGCCCGATTGGACGGCGCTCCCGGTCTCCTGTACCCCCTGGGGCACGACGACGAGCTGGTTGACCGCGTCCCGGACCTTCAGTCCCAGCAGGGCGAGCAGGACGATCGCGATGACGATCAGGACGTCGGAGAGGAGGCGATTCGCGAAGCGATGAGGGATCTGGGGATAGACGCGCACGCCGCGCTCCTACCCGCGCGCCGGGAAGCTAGCCGTCTACGGCCGGATAGCCTGCGCAAGTCTGCGCGCGCTTCGCGTCACGGTCTCGGTGACGGCCCGATCATCGACGCGCGTTCGTGCCTTTGCGTACAGCGCCCGAGCCCGATCGCCTCGAGCTAGCTCCACCGCGGCAAGCCCGGCACCGAAGAGAAGCTTGCGACCTCTCCTGGTCTTGGCCAGGATGAAAAGCGCTTTCACGAGCCACGGCATGACGGTCGTAATACCCGTCAGCCGTCAGGCGAACCTCCTGCCGCAAAAGGCCCTCCGGCACGAGCAGCTGACGATGCTGGCCGCGCCACTCGCGGGCGAGGCGCTCTGGGACGAGGCCGACGTCCTCGGGGCGATCACGCCCGAGGAGCAGGCGCTGTTCGACGAGGCCAACTCGGCTCCGTAAGCAGCGACACCTGGTGGCGGGGGCGACCTGCTCGTCGTTCCCGCTGCGTGGCGGTCAAGACTCAGCGCCAACCTTGGCCGAAGCCAAGACGAGCCGAGAGCCGGGCTGACCTCTACGCGGCTACGGAGCGACCGGCCGCCTCGACCTCCCGCATCAGGATGATCGCCTGCGGTGGCGCGATGAAGAGCTGCTTCTTCGTGGTCACCCCGACCACCTGCCAGCCTTGGGTGCCGAGGTCGTTCAACCGCTGCTCGACGTCCTTGCTCGTGTCGACAACCTTGTACTCGTAGCGTCTCATGACGCCTCCTTCAGGTCTTAGACCTGCTTGGGAACGTTGCCGCTCAGACTGAAGACGACGCGCATCGCCTTGTGACCGAAATCGGCTGTGGGTCCGAACATGCAGGGGCAGCCACCGTCGATCACGCTGATTCCGTGCTCACGACCGAAATCGGCAGCGCTCTTGGACACGCTGCCGGCGCCGGGGCCGCGGTGCATCCAGACGTGGCCGATCCCGAGGTCAGCACACTCCCGCATCGTCCGGCCGGCGAACTCGGGCCTCGTGCCGATCACGACGGCGTCGACCCCGCCGGGAATCGACGTCAAATCGTGGTATGCGGCGTCGCCCTCCACCTCTTCGGCGTTCGGGTTCACGGCGAAGACCTCGTAGCCGCGCTCCCGCAGCCGCTTGTAGACGACGTTGCTTCCGTGGCCTCCCGGCGTCCTCGAGACGCCGGTCACGGCGATCCGCCGTTGGCTCAGGAACTCGCCAGCGGCCTCCTTGATCGCTGTCATTGGAGCCTCCTTGTCGACGTTCTCCGGCATCACGGTCACACGAGTCACCGTCGCGGGCATCGGGGATCACCCCGATCGAGAGTCCGGAAAAGTGCTGGTCTCGCCGAGCGAGCCGCGGGCCCTAGCTCGGGACTACGCTGGGCGAATCACGTGCTCGACGAAGTACACCAGCAAGAGGATCAGCCCGCCCGTCAGCGCAACGGACGCAAGCGCCCAGATCGATGCCTCGAGGGCTCGAATCCGCGCGGCGAGGCTCGCTAGGACCGTCAATCGACATCTCGCACGCCGACTGGCGCTTCTTGTTGTCGGAGCAATCGTGTACCTGCTCGCGGTCTGGGCTTCGGCGTCGGGTTCTTAGCGGTCGGGCAGCTCAGCTCACGGCTTTCTTCACGAGCGCGCCGATCTGTCGCTCTTCGGCGCTGGTCAGCTTCTTCAGCGCGAAGGCGGTCGGCCACAGCGCGCCTTCGTCGAGGTTCGCCTGGTCGCTGAAGCCGAGGGTCGCGTATCTCGTCTTGAACTTCTGCGCGCTCTGGAAGAAGCAAACGACCTTGCCGTCTCTGGCATACGCGGGCATCCCGTACCAGGTCCTCGGCGAGAGGGCCGGCGCGTTGGCCTTGACGATGCCGTGGAGCCGCTCCGCCATTCCGCGATCCGGCTCCGGCAGCTCGGCGATCTTCGCGAGCACGTCGGCTTCTCCGTCCGCCTTCCGGCCGGCCGCCTTCAGCTCTTGCGCACGCTCCCGCATCGCGGCTCGTTCCTCGGCTGTGAATCCCTTCGACGCCTTGCTCTTGGCGGACCGCTGCTTGCCTGCCGGTTTCCTCTCAGCCATGGGGTCCTCCTTGCAGGTGATGACCACCTAGATCGTGCCACGCAGCAACAGCATTCTCGACCAGAATGAGGCCAACTCCGAGGAGGAGGCTCGAGTGGACAGTCCACACCGTCTCGTTCTGGCCGCGATGCTCGTGGCCGCCGCTGTCATCGGGTTCAGCATCGGGAAGCTCGCCTCTGCGCCTGCCGCGGAAGCATCAGGGAAGCATCGCTACAAGCTGCGCGTCGGCGACAACGTGACCATCCCCGCCGTTAAGCAGCGCTGCGCCGTCTACACGAAAGGCGGCGCGCCCGAGCTCTACTGCGCACGGCCGCTGCACCCGCGGCACCAGGTGACGATCTTCCGCGACCGCATCCAGGTCTGGAGGGCCGGTAACCCTGACGCCCCGGCCTGGTCGGGGAAGCCGTAGGTCCATGGCAATCGTCACGTTTCCGGACGGCTCGCGCGTGCGGGCGTCGCCGCTCGCCGACCGGCAGGCGGACGACCCCGAGCGGGCGTTCGGCCTCTACCTGGACGAGGGCTGGGCGCCGACCTGGCCGGCTGAGCTCATCGACTGGCCGGATTTCGGCGTGCCCGCCGAGCCCGCCGTCGCGGCCGGCCAGATCGCCGAGCGCGTTTCGTCGAGCACGTCGAGGCGAGCTCGTGGAAGTCGGGTGCCTGGGAGGGAGCGGCCGGACGGGCACGGTGCTGGGCCTGCATGGCCGTGCTCGCAGGAGTCCCGTCTGCGGAGGCCGTTCCGTGGGTGCGCGCGGCTTACCGGCCGGAGGCCGTGGAGACGGCCGAGCAGGAAGCGTGGGTTCAGTGGTTCGCCGGCTGGGCCGCCGACTCCCCGGCGGCGGGACAGACTCCGGCCTAGAGCTCGTCGTTCTGCGGCAGGTCGTCGGTGATCCGGAACCAGGGCGCCTTCGAGCCGACGTAGATGTGCTCGCTCGGCCGGATACTCGGGTCGTCCACGAGGGAGCCCATCGCCACGTGCACCCATTCGCCCTCGCGGACGACCGAGTAGAGGAACGAGCCGCAGGCGGCGCAGCGCGTGTCGTTCAGATCCTCCTCGCCGAAGACCGCGAGCTGGTCGTGGCCGCCGGTGACGGTCAGCTTGTCGCGCTCGATCCCGGCGAACGCCTTGAAGGCCGAGCCCGTCGCAGCACGGCACTGCGAGCAGTGGCAGTTCGCCGCGTAGCGAAACTCGTCGGCGACCTGGTACCGAACCGCTCCGCAGCGGCAGCTGCCCTCGAGGGTGCGGCTCACCAGGATCCCTGCCCGCCCCACTCGGCGGGGTCGACGTCGCGCACGGTCTGCGTCAGCTCCCAGCGGTGGCCGCCTGGATCCTCGACGACGCAGGAGCGCTCGCCGTACATGTGCGTCTCGGGCTCCTCGAGCACGTTCCCGCCGGCCTGGCGAGCGCGGGCCAGCGCCGCGTCGACGTCGTCCACGCGCAGCTTGATCAGCTGCGTGACGACACCGCCGCTCGGCGCCGCCTGGTTGCCGCGCACGTCCGCGACGACCACGGCGCCGTCGCTCCCGAACCGCAGTTGCGAGCGGTGCGCGTCGCCGATGCGCACCTTCTCCTCGAACCCGAGCGCCGACTCGAGCCACTCGACGGCGGCGCGCACGTCCGGGTAGATCAGCACCGGCGTGACGGTCGGCGGCGGGGCGGAGCGATTCGTCAGCATGCGCCGAGACTATGCCTGAGGCACATCGGCTCACCAAGGCACACGCCAGGCGGATCGCGGTCCGGGCCCAGCTACTCGACGCCGACCGGCCGACCGACCTGCTCGAGACCGTCACGCACCTGACGCTGCTGCAGATCGACCCGACCGCGGCGATCGCGCCCGCAGCCGATCTCGTCGCCTGGACACGTCTCGGCTCGAGCTACCGGCCGGCCCAGCTGCGGCAGGCGCTCGACGAGCGGAAGCTGTTCGAGTTCGACGCGCTGATCCGGCCGATGAGCGACCTCGGCCTCCACCTCGCCGAGGCGGCCGAGTTCCCGTCATACGAGCGCACCCGGGTGTGGCTGCGCGACAACGACCGCTTCCGCCGCGACATCCTCGACGTGCTCGGCGGCTCCGGCCCGCTCGCCTCGCGCGAGATCCCCGATACGTGCGTCGTGCCCTGGGCGTCGACGGGCTGGACGAACGCCAAGAACGTGACGCAGATGCTCGAGCTCCTGCTGCTGCGCGGCGAGGTCGCCATCTGCCGGCCGCTCCGGGCGCGAGCGGCTGTGGGACATCGCCGAGCGCGTCTATCCGGAGGTCGACGTGCCGCCGGTCGACGAAGCGCGGCGGATCAGGAACGAGCGGCGCCTCCGTGCGCTCGGGATCGCGCGCGCGAAGGCGCAGAAGCAGCCGCTTGAGCCGGTCGACGTCGGCGAGGCCGGCGAACCGGCGGTGGTCGAGGGCGTGAAGGGCGAGTGGCGCGTCGACCCGGCCGCACTCGACGGCGACTTCGAGGGCGGCACGGCGCTGCTCTCGCCGTTCGACCGCCTCGCCTACGACCGTGTCCGCGCCGAGCAGCTGTTCGATTTCGAGTACTCACTCGAGATGTACAAGCCGGCCGCGAAGCGCCGCTGGGGCTACTTCGCGCTTCCGATCCTCCACGAGGACCGGCTCGTCGGGAAGCTCGACGCCGCCGCCGACCGCAAGGCCGGCGTGCTGCGGGTGCACGCGATCCACGAGGACGTCAAGTTCACGCGCGCGATCGCCAAGGCGGTGCACGCGGAGATCGACGAGCTCGCCTCGTGGCTCGAGCTCGACCGCTAGCCTCGCGAGACCACGACGAGGGAGGGCGAGATGAGCGACTGGGCAGTGGCGAGGCTCGACGAGATCGAGGAGGTGAGCGACGGACGCTGCCCCTGGCGGCCGGTCCGCCACCACCTCGGGATCAGCGCGTTCGGGGTCAACGCGTTCACCGGCAAGGAAGCCGGCGACCGGCTCATCAACGAGCACGACGAAGCCGAGGAGCACGATCGGCAGGAGGAGCTCTACCTCGTGCAGGCAGGCCGAGCGCGGTTCGAGCTCGAGGGCGAGAGCCTCGACGCGCCCGCCGGCACGTTCGTCTTCGTCCGCCCGGGCGTCAAGCGGACCGCATTCGCGGAGGAGCCGGGCACGACGCTGCTCGCGGTCGGGGCGGCGGCGGGCAGGGCGTACGAGGCCTCCGGCTACGAGGTCTGGATGCCGCTCAACGAGCTCTTCCAGGCGGGCGAGTACGAGCAGGTGATCGAGCGTGGGCGGGAGCCGATCGAGGCGCATCCCGAGTACGCGGTGCCGATGTACAACCTCGCCTGCGCCGAGAGCCTGGCGGGCCGGAAGGAGGACGCGATCGAGCATCTCCGCCTGGCGCTCGAGCGCCAGGACTCGCTGCGCTCGCTCGCCGCCAGCGACTCGGACCTCGACCCGATCCGCGAGGAGCCGGCCTTCAAGGCGCTCATGTCGGAGGCGTAGATGGAGGAGGCTCGGCTCGAGGACGTCGGCGCCGGCCTCACGCCGGTCAGCCCGGGGTGGTTCGTGGTCAACGTCGAGGGCGCTGCGTGGATCCGCAACGACGCCTTCGGCGCGCGGTGCGTGTTCGAGAGCAATGAGCGCGTGCTCGCAAAGCGCGCCGACCTGGAACCGCAGCAGTTCGAGCAGCTCGGCTACACACTGGCCGTGCTCGAGCCGGGCAAGCCGACCGGCATGTACCACGCCGAGTCCGAGCAGGAGAACTTCCTCGTGCTCGCGGGTGAGTGCCTGCTGCTGGTCGAAGAGCAGGAGCGGAAGCTGCGGGCCTGGGACTTCGTCCACTGCCCGCCCGGCACACGCCACACGTTCGTCGGCAGCGGGGATTCCCCGTGCGTGATCTTCATGACCGGCGCCCGGCGCGAGGATGGCAAGATCGTCTATCCGGTCTCGGAGACGGCGCGCACGCACGGCGCCGGGGTCGAGACCGAGACGGCCAGCCCACACGAGGCGTACGCGCCCTTTAGCCACTGGCGGCTCGGCCGGCCGGACGACTGGCGCGATCTGCCGTGGGGTTGAATCCCCTGACAGACTGCTAGTCAGCCCACCAGTCGCGCCGGCCATCGACGTCTTCGCGCGGATCCTCGCCGAGATTGGGCGCGCCGATGACGAGGATCTCCAGGCCCGTCGGCCCGGCCTCGTAGCCTCGCCACGTACCGGGCGGGACGCGCACCGCGTCCCATTCCTCGAGCTCGACGATCTCGTCGTCGACCTTCATCCGCCCGCTCCCGCGCACGACCACGTACACCTCCTCTTGCTTCATGTGTGTGTGACCGTAGGGAAAGCGATAGCCGGGCGGGACGCGCTGGTAGCTCAGGCCGGATCTCTCGAGCTCGAGCGCCTTGGTCGCCGCGCGGAACTCCAGATCCGGCGCGCCGTCGAACCTCGAGCCGAGGTCCTCCAGGTCGTCCTTGATGTTCCTGAGCGTGAAGGGCACGACGCAATCGTAATGGCGTCATTCCGGAGCGCTGGCCTGCGTAGCATCCGCGGTGTGGAGGCAAGAGTTCGCACCGGCGGATGTCTCTGCGGGGCGGTCCGCTACAGCGTTCGTGGTGACCCTGTGCAGGTCCGGCGCTGCCACTGCGCGAATTGCAGAAAGGAGTCCGGCAGTGCGTTCAGTGTCTATGCGCTGTGGCCCCTCGAGGCGTTCGAGCTGAGCGGCGAGATCTCGAGCTACGACGGTCGCGGCTTCTGCCCCCGCTGTGGGTCTCGGCTGCTGGACACGAGCGACCTCGGCGGCCCGCTCGTCGAGATTCGGATCGGAAGCCTGGACGAGGCGCCCTTCGAGCTGAAGCCCGAAGACGAGATCTGGGTGAAGCGGCGCGAGAGCTGGATACCGCCGGTCGAGGGCGCAGCGCAACACGACGAGAGCGCAGCGCAGCACGACGAGAACTAGCAGCAGTTCCATCTCCAAGTTGCGAGAATCGCGTCCATGAAAGCGCAGCTCGAGGACTCCGGATCGGGGCTCACGCCCGTTACCCAGGGCTGGTTCGTCGTCAACGTGCGCGACGCCGAGTGGTGGTTCGCGGAGAGCAGAGGCGCGAGGTGCGCCTTCGAGAACGAGTACGGCGACCCGCCGGTCGAGTTCGCCCAGCTCGGGATCAACGTCACGGTCCTGGAGCCCGGGCAGACGGGCCTCTACCACGCCGAGGCGAATCAGGAGGCGTTCCTGGTCCTCTCGGGGGAGTGCGCGCTGCTCGTCGAAGGCGAGGAGCGACGCCTGCGGCCCTGGGACTTCTTCCACGCTCCTCCCTGGACCGAGCACGCCCTCGTGGGCGCGGGCGAGGGGCCGTGCGTGATCCTGATGGCCGGTTCGCGCTCCGGCCCGGAAGTGCGCTACCCGGTGTCGGAGCTCGCGGCGCGCTACAGCGCGAGCGTTGCGGAGGAGACGTCCGACTGGAGGCAGGCGTACGCGACGGTCGAGCTGTTCCGGCGAGAGCGGCCGCCGACCTGGGCCCGTCTGCCCTGGGCGTAGGTTCATTCAGGCGCCAACCTGCGCGATCTGCAAGGGCACGCCGCCGACTTCGGGGCCGCTCAGTCAGTCACTGGCCCTAGGCGGCCTCGATTTCCTTGAGGAACGCCAGCACGCGGTCGGTCAGCAACGCCGACGCGGCCGCGTCGTACGCTGGGAGCGACGAGTCGGCGAAGAGATGCTCCTCCCCGGGGTAGAGGAAGAGCTCGCCGCGTTCGGTCGAGTCGACGAGCGCCTGCGCGGCCTCGAGGTCTTCGGCGAAGAACGGGTCGGCGTCCTTGCCGTGTACCTGCACGGGGACGCCCTCGGGCCACGCGTCCCCGAACTCCGAGACCGGGAGACACGAGTACATGAGCAAGGCGCCGTGGGCACCGGGCCGCGTCTGGGCGAGCTGCTGGGCGACCATCACTCCGAACGAGAAGCCGGCATAGACGACCTCGGGGCGGATCCCTTCGGCAGCGGCCACGCCCCGCTCGGCCAACGCTCCGAAGCCCGCTTCGCGCGCGAAGGCCATTCCCTCCTCGATCGTGTTGAACGAGTGCCCGTCGAACAGGTCCGGCGTATGCACGGTGTTCCCGGCCTGCCGCAAATCGTCGGCGAATGACCGGATTCCGTCGGTCAGTCCCTGGACGTGGTGGTAGAGCAAGACTTCGGTCATCGCAGATCCTCCCTCTTGCTGATTGATCCATTAATTTGGAACATTCCGCGATGTTAGACTATTCATGCCGTGGACGGCAAGTCGCTTCCCCCTGATTACGACCTCGCCGAGCGGATCGCGCTCACCGAACCCGCCCAGGTCAAGGCGATCAGTCATCCCCTTCGCACCACGATCCTCAGCCTGCTCCACGAGCGGGCCGCCACGGTGAGCGAGTTGGCGGTCGCGCTCGACCGGCCGAAGAGCACCGTCGCCCACCACGTCAAGGTGCTCAACGAGGGCGGATTGGTGCAGGTGGTGAGAACCCGGCGGGTACGGGCCATCGAGGAGCGTTTCTACGGCCGCACGGCACGGATGTTCTACGTCGCAGTCGAGCGCAGCCCAAACGGCGACGAGATGCCTCGAGACTTCAACGACTTCGAGGTTGCTGCTGGAGAGTCGACCGCGGCGTACCGGGATGGAAAGCTGTGGGGCTTCATCCGACACGCGCGCATCTCGGAGGCACAGGCGTCGGAGTTTTGGAAGCGCATCGCGGAGCTGGTGGCGGAGTTCGACCAGCTTCCGCGATCGGGTGAGACGGTGTACGGCTTCGCGGTCGGCGTCTATCCGACCGGCCATCCGATCCTCCCGCCCAGCGCCGATTAGGAGATCGCAGGTAGTTCAGCGCTCTACGCGCGCGGGAGCACGTAGAAGGCGACCGCGACGTATTCGCACGCCACCGCCGCGACGGTGAGCACGTGAAAGAGCTCGTGGTACCCGAAGAGCTGCGGGCGCGGGTCGGGACGCCTCCGTGCATAGACGATCGCGCCGAGGGTGAAGAACAGTCCGCTCGCGACGACGAGCAGGATCGCCACCGGAGAGAGCTTCAGCAGCTGCGGGAACGCAACCGCTCCGACCCAGCCGAGCGTCAGGCCGATCACGACCGACAACCACTTCGGCGCCTGGACCCAGCAAAGCTTCAAGACGATCGCGGCGAGCGCGCCGCCCCAGACGATCGTGAGCACCGGGATCGCCCAGCCCTTCGACAACACGATCAGGCCGAACGGCGCATAGCTGCCGGCGATCAGCAGGTAGACGCCGGCGTGATCGAGCCGCGCCAGCCACGCGCGCGCACGCGGGCGCCAGGTCGGCCGGTGGTAGACGGCGCTGGCGCCGAAGCAGAGCGCGACGCAGCTGGCGAAGATCACGCCGGCCATGCGCGCCCTTCCCGGCTCGGCCGTCACGACCACGACGATCCCGACAGCGACAGCCGCGTAAAAGCCGAGCTCGTGAACGACGCCCCGTAGTCTCGGCTTCACGAGCCGTTGTGCCGTTTCCACGCGACGATCATAGGCTCGGCTCCCGGTCCGCAGCAATGATCAGGGCTGAGGCCGCATCCGCAGGGAGCCCCTACACAGCTGCCGGAAGGAGCTCCTCGATCTCCCGTTCGACGTTGAAGCTCCGCATCTCGTCGAGATCGGGCGACGACTCGCGCGGGAGTGCGACGGCCAGGCCGGCTGCCTGCGCCTCGTCGCGTGTCCCGTCGCCGGTGAGAGCGTCGACGACGGCCACGTGCAGGGAGCGGAGGTAGCCAAGATCGGCCACGGCTACGCGAAGCGCCTCGTCGGCAGTGAGCGGCGGGCCGTGTCCCGGAATGACCGTCTCCGGCGGGTCTTCGCGGAGCAGCTCGATCAAGCCGGCAAGCGTCAACCGATACGCGGACGGTGAGGTGGCGAAGGGAAACTCGACCGGCGACAAATGGTCGCCGACGACGAGGAGCCCGAGCTCACGCAGCCGGAAGCCGGTGCCATCGTGGGTGTGGCCGACGAGCGGAAATGTCTCGACCACGAATTCGCCGAGCGCGACCGCCGCGCCGCGCCGGAACGTCTCGTCGACGTGCGGGGCCCCGGCGGAGACGAAGCTGTACGCGTCGGCGGCGCGCTGGATGGCCTGGACCCGCGAGCCGTCCTCCACCTTCGTCGCCGTCTCCTCGCCCATCACGACCACCGCATCGGGAAAGGCGGCGATGCCGCAGACGTGGTCCCAGTCTCCGTGCGTGATCAGGACCTGCCGGACCGGAGCGCCGAGCTCCTGCGCCCTGCGGCCGATTCCGGCGACCTCGTCGCTCGTGATCGCCGGGTCGACGACGAGCGACTCGCTCTCGCCGATCACGAGGAGCGATGTGGTCTCCCAGAGAAACCCCTCGAATCGTTCCCAGCGAGGTGCCGTCATCCGGCTACGGCGTCAGCGCCGCGGGCCGCTCGGCGCGGCGGTACTCGACCTCGTAGCCGAGCCGCCGCGGGATCGCGAGCAGGGCCTCGAGGTCGAGGTCGATCGTCGCGCCTGCCTTCTCGGTGACCTCGTCCTCGATCGGCAGGTCGAAGTCGTCCGCGCCGTAGTCGAGCGCGCGAAACGCGTCCTCGTTCTGGGTCAGCACCGAGGTGCGGATGTGCTTGACGTTGTCGAGGAAGATCCGGCTCAGTGCGATGTGCCGCCAGTACTCGCGCGGCGAGATCTCGCGGCCGCCGAAGGCCGTGCCGTAGGGCTTGTACGTCCAGCAGAGGAACGAGAACAGGCCGCCGACCTCGTCCTGGAAGTCCCGCGTGCGCTGCAGGTGCTCGAGCCGCTCGTCGAGGGTCTCGTCGAAGCCGATCACCATCGTCGCCGTCGTCTGCAGGCCGGCCTCGACGATCGCGCGCTGGGCGTCGAAGTAGTCGGCGACCGTGTACTTCCACTTGGCGTGCCTGGCGCGAAAGTCCTCGGTCAGGATCTCGCTGCCCCCGCCGGTGATCCAGTGCACGCCGGCCTCGCGCAGGCGCACGGCGGCCTCGGCGTACGAGATGCCCGCGCGGTCGGCGAGGAAGACGAACTCCGCGATCGTGAGCGCATAGAACTCGACCCGATCGCCGTAGCGCGCGCGCACCGCCGCGAACAGGTCGCAGTAGAAGTCGAGCGGGAGCTTCGGGTTGAAGCCGCCGTTGAAGGCGACCAGGTCGCCGCCGAGCTCGACCAGCTCGTCGATCTTCGCGAACACCTCGTCGCGCGAGAGCACGTAGCCGCCGGTCTGGTTCGGCAGCACGTAGAAGGCGCAGTAGTCGCACTGGGCGACGCAGACGTTCGTGTAGTTGACGATCCGCATCACCATGTAGGTCGCGCGGTCCGGCTCGTGGTATCTGGCGCGCACCTCGCCGGCGAGCCGCTTCAGCTCCGCGTCGCCGGCCTCGTTCCAGAGCGCGCGCGCCTCGTCGACCGAGATCCGGCTCACAGCACGTCCATGAAGGAGCTGACCGAGAAGACCGCGTTGCCGACGCCCGCCTCGCCGTAGCCGGGCGGGGGCTCGAGCCCGTGCCGGTGCAGCGCGTCCCGGTAGGCCTCGAGCAGGCGCACGTGGTACTCGAGCGGCGCCCCGTCCGGGTTGTCGCGGCCGAGCGGCGTCGTCGGCTCGGGGCACCAGGTCGTGAAGCGCGGCGCGACGCCGTGGCTCATGAAGTAGTCGAGCCCCTCGGTGGTCGAGGCGATCGCCTCGTCGATGGTGGCGAAGCCGAACGGCCGCGCCAGCTCGACGCCCGCGACGAAGTTCGGGATCACGTTGCTCGGCCCGAAGACGTCGGCCGCGTCGAGGATGCGGCGGTGCCACTCCTCGCGGCCGACGTAGCGCTGCTTGCCAGGCGAGATCAGCGAGAAGAGCCGCTTGTCCCAGACCTCGTAGTTCGGGTGGTAGATCGAGATGCCGTAGTCCTTGAACCGCTGCGCGTCGGCCTTCGGCAGCGCCTGCGCGACGACCTTGCCGATCCAGCGGCCGGGGAAGCGCTCCTCGATCGCCTCTGCGTAGCTGCCGTAGAAGTCCGCCTCCGCCAGCCCCTCGACCGTCGAGGTGACCGAGCCGCCGGTGAGCGTGTACGCATGGCTCGTGCCCTCGTCGTAGCGGTCGATCAGCGCGAGCGCCTCGAGCACGTCCTCGATCGGCTTCACGCCCGTGTACGGCCGCCCGGCCCGCTTGTGCTGGCGCCAGTTGTGGTTGATGTCGCAGAAGCCGCACTCCTCCTTGGCGCCGAAGTACTGGCAAAGCCGCAACACGGTCAGGTAGATCAGGTAGCCCCACTCGATCGTCGGCGCGGTCTCCATCACCGTCTTGCCGTTGGCGAGCGTGTGGCGGTAGTACTCGGGCATAGGCGGCAGGGCGACCTCGGCCAGCTCGCGACCGTCGAGCGAAAGTCGCAGGCCGTCCTCGACGCGGGCCACGCGGTAGGGCGAGTCCGGGTTGACCCGCACCGAGACGATCGTCCTCCGCAGGCTCCAAGGGCCTCCGGTCAACGCGATCTCCTCCGGCGGGCGCTGCGTGGCCGCGGCGCCGAGCTCGGTGAGCGGCTTCTGGTCGAAGGAGAAGATGAAGTACGACTTCGGCTTCACGCCGCCGTCGAGGTTGTCCGTCAGCGCGCTCTCGTCGAACGCCATTCCGGTGCGGAGCAGGTCCTCCTTCAGCACCGCCTCCGGCGGAATCTGCGGATAGCGCGCGACGAGCTCCTCGAGCAGCTCGGTGCGGGTGCCGACGGTCGCGCTCACGCTTGGAACCTACCGCGCCAT
Source organism: uncultured Actinomycetes bacterium (assembly GCA_963763475.1). Lineage (GTDB taxonomy): Bacteria > Actinomycetota > Thermoleophilia > Gaiellales > Gaiellaceae > AC-32. The sequence continues at coordinate 369,573 of CAVXOR010000001.1, forward strand.
GCGGCCCGGGCGCGGCTTTACGAAACCTTCACCGGAGTCCGTTGGACGCTTCTCCGGGCCTTCGGTACCGTGAAGCGGGGTCGTGCTCCGCCGAGTCCTCATCGGAGCCCTGCTGGCAGTCGTCGCCGCCGCCTTCTCGGGGCAGGCTCGTGCTGCTGCGCAGGTGCTGATGCCGAACGTGAGCTTCCAGCGCACGGTCCAGTTCACCGCGCACGGGCCCGTCGTCCTGAACGTGCTCACCGCGCCGCGGCCCGGCGGCCTCTACCAGCTGAAGCCGCTGCTCTCGAACGGGACGATCCTGGGCACCGAGCGCGTCACCTCGATGCAGAAGGACGTCTCGGACTCGGCGACGGTCGCGGGCGTGAACGGCGACCTCTTCAACTTCAAAGACGGCCACCCGACCGGGATGTTCATGCAGGACAGGGTGCTGATGAGCCCGCCGTACCGCGCACGCGCGAGCGTCGGCATCGGCGCCGACGGCAAGCTCAACGTGGGTCGTGTCTCGTTCTTCGGCTACTGGCAGGGCCTGGGGCAGCGCCACCCGCTGACCGGGCTGAACCAACCGCCGCGCGGCGACGGCACCTCGCTCTTCACGCCGGCGTGGGGCTCGGCGACGCCCCGGATCGCGGGCGTGTTCGAGGTCGTGCTGCAGCCGTTCCCGCCGGCCGTGCCGGGCACCGACCTGACCGGCGTGGTGACCACGACGCACTCGGGCGGTGGGTTGCCGATCCCGAAGAACGGCGCGGTGCTGCTGGCTCGCGGCTCGCAGGTGGCGAAGCTCCAGGCCGAGGCGACTCCGGGCACGCCGATCCTGTCGCGGTTGATCCTGTCGCCCGACTGGCTCGCGAGCGGGGTCACCGACGCTCTCGGCGGCGGGCCGGTGATCGTGCGCAGCGGCAAGCCGGTCTGGACGGCCGGCGAGGACTTTCTCCCGTCGCAGCTCGGGCCGCGCAACCCCCGCACCGCGGTCGGCCAGCGCGCGGACGGGAAGATCGTCCTCCTCGCCGTCGACGGGCGCCGCCGAGGTTCCAGCGTCGGGATGACGAACTGGGAGCTCGCGCAGGCGATGGTCAGGCTCGGCGCGGTGACGGCCTCCGCCCTCGATGCGGGCGGCTCGACCACGATGGCCTTCGACGGCAGGCTGCTGAACCGACCCTCGGACCCAGGGGGCGAGCGCCCCGTCGCGGAGTCGCTGTCGATCCTCTACCGGGGCATCTACGCGCCGCCGCCGGCGCTGTCCGTGGTCTCGCCGAACGGCGACGGGGTGGCCGAGCGCCAGCAGCTCGCGTTCAAGGTGGTCGCGCCCTCGACCGTGACGACGAGCCTGGTCGGGCCGGGCGGCGCGACGGCGTTCAACGAGACGACCGTGCGGCAGCCCGGCTTGTACACGTACGCCTGGCCCTCACCCTCGAAGAACAAGGGGAGCCGGGGACACCGCCGCGGGCAGGGCGAGCCGCTCGGGCGCTGGCGCTGGGTGATCTCCGCGACGGACGACCAGGGGCGCAGCTCCTCGGTGGAGCGCGCCTTCTGGCTGAACGACACGCTTGGCTTCATGTCGGTCGCCCCGCGCTCGGTGAGGCTGCGGCCGAAGACGCGGACCGCCGTCGTCGCCCGCTTCAAGTTGGCCTCGCCGGCCCGCGTGACGCCCTCGATCTGGACGAAGAGCGGCATCCTGATCCGACGCCTGCCCAGCCGGAACCTGGCTGCCGGCACGAGGGCGATCGCGTGGAGCGGCCGCTTCCAGAACGGCCGCCTGGTCTACCGCGGCACGTATGTCTTCAAGGTGTTCGCCAAGAACGCCTTCGGCCCGGTCGACCTGAACCAGACCTTCGCCATTCGGCGATAACGGCCCATAGACTCGGCGCGTGCTCGCGTCGGTCTCCGGCTCCATCACGAGCTTCGTCGGCGACCACGGCGTCTACGCGGTCTTCCTGCTGATGGCGATCGACGCTGTCTTCCCGGCAGCAAGCGAGCTGGTGATGGTCTACGCCGGAGCATTGGCCTCTGGCGCCTTCGCGTCGCAGCACGTCGTGCTCTTCGGACACAAGATCGGGTCGGGCGGCTGGGCCTTCGTGACGATGGCACTCGCTGGGACGCTCGGGTACGTGGTCGGCTCGATCGCCGGCTGGTGGATCGGCCGCCGCGGCGGGAGGCCTTTCGTCGAGCGTCACGGCCGTGCGTTCCATCTCGGGCACGACCGCCTCGAGCGGGCCGAGCGCTGGTTCGACCGGCACGACCGCTGGGCCGTCCTGCTCGGCCGCATTACACCGGTCGTGCGCTCGTTCGTCTCGATCCCGGCCGGAGTCTTCGAGATGCCCTTCTGGCCCTACCTGTGGCCGACGGCAATCGGCTCGGCGATCTGGGCGTTCGCGCTCGCCGGCATCGGCTACGCCTTCGGCAGCAATTACGAGCGCTTTCACCATGCGTTCGACCTTGCGCTCGTGGCAGGAGCCGGGCTGCTCGTGCTGTACCTGGTATTCCGGCGCTTCTCTAGACTCAGATCCCGTGCCTGACATCCCACTCGTCGACGTCAAGGCCCAGTACGAGCGGCTGATCCCGCAGATCCTGGAGCGGATCGCAGGCGTGCTCGACTCGGGTGTCTTCATCCTGGGCCCGAACGTGAAGGCGTTCGAGGCCGAAGTCGCCGAGCATCTCGGCGTGCCGCGCACGGTCGGGGTCGCCAACGGCACCGACGCGCTCGTGCTTGCGCTGGACGCGCTGGAGATCGGCCCCGGCGACGAGGTGATCTGCCCGGCGTTCACCTTCTACGCGACCGCCGAGTCGATCGCGCGCCGTGGCGCCACGCCGGTCTTCGCGGACATCGACCCGGTCACGTTGAACCTCGATCCCGAGGACGTCGCCGCCCGGGTGACCGACCGCACGCGCGCCCTGATGCCGGTGCACCTGTTCGGACGCGTGATGCCGCTCGAGGGGCTCGCGAAGCTCGGCCTCCCGATCGTCGAGGACGCCGCGCAGGCCTACGGCGCCGAGGGTGTCGCCAAGGTCGGCGCGCTCTCGACCTTCAGCTTCTTCCCGACCAAGAACCTGTTCGCGCTCGGCGACGGTGGACTAATCGCCGCCAACGACGAGCGGCTCGCCGACCGCATCGCGCTGCTGCGCTTCCACGGCTCGCGCGAGAAGAAGAACTTCGAGGCGGTCGGCTACAACTCGCGCCTCGACGAGCTGCAGGCCGCGGTGCTGCGCCTCTTCCTCGGCGAGCTCGACGGCTGGAACGCGGCGCGCCGCGAGGCTGCCGCTCGCTACGAGGAGCTCGGGCTCGGCGAGCTCTGCGAGCTGCCGGCCGACGACACCGGCCACGTCTACCACATGTACGTCGTCCGCTCGCCCGAGCGCGACCGCTTCCGAGAGGCGCTGACCACGGCAGGGATCGGCAACGCCTCGTACTACGTCGTCCCCCTGCATCTGCAGCCGGCGCTGCGCTACCTCGGCTGGCAGGAGGGCTCGCTGCCGGAGACCGAGAAGGCCGCTGCGGAGAACCTCGCGCTGCCGATGTGGGCCGGCATCTCCGCCGAGACGCAGGAGCGGGTCGTGAGCGTGATCCGCGAGGCCGCCGCGGTGCGCGCGTGATCCACGTCAACCGGCACAGGATCTGGCAGCTCGTCGCCGATGCCTGCCTGATCGCGCTCGCCTGGTGGCTCTCCTTCGAGCTGCGCTTCGACCAGGGCGTCCCCGTCTACTACGACAAGCTCTTCCAGCGGACGCTCCTGATCGTCGTCGCGATCCAGCTGGTCGTCTTCGTCCTCTTCCGCTTCTACGACCGCTGGTGGCGCTACGTCTCGATCCGCGACATGTGGTCGGCCGCCCGCGGCGTGACCGCGGCAGTGGTCGCCTCGAGCCTGACGGTCTACTTCTTCTCCCCGGTCGCGCAGGTGCGGCTGCCGCGCTCGGTGGCGGTCATGGACTGGCTGCTGCTGCTCGCCTTCGTGGCGGGGAGCCGGCTGCTCGCGCGCAGCGTGATCGAGCGGCCCGGCACGGGCCTGATCGCCCGCGGCAAGGAGGTGCTGGTCGTCGGCGCCGGCGACGCCGGCCAGCTCGTGATCCGCGAGATGCAGCGCAACCGCCAGCTCGGCTACACGCCGATCGGCCTGATCGACGACGACCCGCGCAAGAAGAACCTGCGCATCCACGGCGTCCGCGTGCTCGGCACGACCGACGACCTGCGCCACATCATGCGCGACAACAAGCCGGACGAGGTGATCCTGGCGATCCCCTCGGCCTCGGGCGAGATGCGCCAGCAGATCGTCAACGTCACGCGCGAGGGCAACGTGCCCGTAAAGACGCTGCCCGGCCTCTACGAGCTGATCGCCGACGAGAGCAACCTCGCCACGCAGCTCCGGCCGGTGCAGGTCGAGGACGTGCTCGGGCGCGAGCCGGTGGAGGTCGACCTCGAGGCCTCGGCCGCCTATCTGAAACAGGAGACCGTGCTGGTCACGGGCGCGGGCGGCTCGATCGGCTCGGAGCTCTGCCGCCAGATCGCGCGCGTCGGCCCTCAGCGCCTGATCCTGGTCGACCAGGGCGAGACGGCGCTGTTCGAGATCGAGCGCGAGCTGGTCGACGAGCGCGGCTTCGCGGCCTCGATCCCCGTGCTCGCCGACTGCAAGAGCCGCACGAAGATGAACCAGGTCTTCGAGCGCTACCAGCCGGGCGTCGTCTTCCACGCGGCGGCCTACAAGCACGTGCCGCTGATGGAGGCGAACCCGCTGGAGTCGGTGCGCAACAACGCACTGGCCACGCGCGCGCTCGTGGAGGCCGCGGCCGAGCACGGCGCGAAGCGTTTCGTCCTGATCTCGACCGACAAAGCGGTCAACCCGAAGACCGTGATGGGCCAGTCGAAGGCGCTCTGCGAGTGGATCGTCGAGGCCTACGGCGCCCGCGAGGACGTGGCCACCCGCTACGTCGCGGTGCGCTTCGGCAACGTGCTCGGCTCGTCGGGCAGCGTGATCCCGATCTTCCGCCGCCAGATCGCCAAGGGCGGCCCGGTGACGCTCACGCACCCGGAGATGACGCGCTACTTCATGACGATCCCCGAGGCGGCCTCGCTCGTCGTCCAGGCCGGCGCGATCGGCGGGCGCGGCGACGTGTTCGTGCTCGACATGGGCGAGCCGGTGCGGATCCTCGACCTGGCGATGCAGATGATCCGGCTCTCGGGCAAGGATCCCGAGCACGACATCGACATCGAGATCGTCGGTTCGCGGCCGGGCGAGAAGCTGCACGAGGAGCTGTGGGGCGAGGGCGAGGTCGCCGAGGCGACCGTCCACCCGAAGATCATGCGCGTTCGAGGTCCGATCGTCGACTCCGTCTGGCTCCAGGACGAGCTGGCCGAGCTCGACCGGCTGGTGCGCGAGGGCGAGACGCTGGAGACGGTCTCGCGCCTGGCGACGATGATGCGCGCGCCCCGCGTCGTCGGTGCACAAACCGACACGGTCTCGGAACAGACGCTGCACTAGGCCCGTCCACCGCCGGGGCTAGGGTGGCTCGGTGATCCTCGACGGCCTGAACGACGAGCAGCGGCGCGCGGCCGAGGCGGTGCGCGGGCCGGTCGGCATCCTGGCGGGCGCGGGCTCGGGGAAGACGACCACGATCACGCGGCGGATCGCCTGGCAGGTCTCGTCGGGCGCGGTGCGCTCCGACCAGATCCTCGCGGTCACCTTCACCGACAAAGCAGCGGGCGAGATGCGCGCGCGGCTCGCTCGGCTCGGCGTGGACGGGGTCGAGGCGCGCACCTTCCACTCGGCGGCTCTCTCCCAGCTGCGGCGGTCGCGCGGCGAGGGCCCGGGACGGATCCTCTCGACCAAGGCGCTGTTGCTACGGCAGATCGGGAACACGCTGCCGCCGCCGTACCGCTTCCGGCCGGCGGGCGACCTGGCGACCGAGGTCGAGTGGGCGAAGAACCGGCGGCTCACCCCCCAGAGCTACCGCGACGGCCTGAACGGCCACGAGCCGCCGATCCCGGAGGACCTGATGGCGAGAGCCTTCCGCGAGTACGAGCGGCGCAAGGAAGCCTCGGGGGTGATCGACTTCGAGGACCTGCTCGAGCTGACCGTGCGCATGTACGAGGAGGACGAGCACGCGCTCGCCGCGTTGCGGGAGCGGTACTTGGCCTTCACGGTCGACGAGTATCAGGACGTCAACCTCCTGCAGCAGTCCCTGCTCGAGCTCTGGCTCGGGTCGCGTGACGACCTCTGCGCGGTCGGCGACGACTACCAGTCGATCTACGGTTTCACGGGCGCCTCGCCGGAGTGGCTGCTCGGGCTGGCGACGCGGTTCCCGCAGGCGACGGTCGTGCGCCTGGAGGAGAACTACCGCTCGTCGCCGCAGGTGCTCGCGCTGGCAAACCGACTAGTGCCGAGGCTCGGTGGCGCGGAGAAGACGCTGCGGGCGACGCGGCCGGAGGGGCCTGAGCCGCAGCTGCGCGGCTTCGACTCGCCCGCGGCGGAAGGCGCGTTCGTGCTCGAGCGCGTGCGGGCGCTGCACGCCGAAGGCGTGCCGTACGAGGAGATGGCGGTGCTGATCCGGCTGAACGCGCGCTCGGTCGACTTCGAGGAGCTGTTCGCCGACGCGCAGGTCCCGTTCCAGGGTGCGGCGCTCCTGGCCCGCGACGGGGCAAGGCAGCTGCTGAAGGGCCTGAGAGGCGCGGGCTTCGGCTCGCTGGCCGAGGAGGTGCGCCGGGTCGCCGTGCAGCAGGGGCTGGTCGATCCGGTCCCGGACAAGGTCGGCGAGCGTGAGCTCGTGCGCCAGGCCGACCTCGCACGGCTGTGCAAGCTGGCGGAAGAGTTCGACGACGGCAGCAAGACGGTCGAGCAGTGGATCGAGTGGCTCCGCGCCCGCTTCGACCACGGCGCTCAGGGCGGCGTCCACCTGCTGACGCTGCACCGTGCGAAGGGGCTCGAGTTCGACGCGGTCTTCCTGCCGCGGGTCGAGGAGAAGGAACTGCCGTGCAAGGCGGCGATGCGGGTGCCCGGGCAGGTCGAGGAGGAGCGTCGGCTCCTGTACGTCGGAATGACACGCGCGAAGTGCCATCTGGCGCTGACGTGGGCCGGCAAGCCCAGCCGCTTCCTGCTCGAGCTCGGCGTCGAGGCGGCGTCGCCAACGGCCGCGCGCAAGGCGCGCGCAGAGGAGCCGGACGACCCGACCTACGTCGCGCTGAAGAAGTGGCGCCTCGAGCGCGCCAAGTCGGACGAGATCCCGGCGTACGTCGTCTTCCACAACTCGACACTGGCCGAGATCGCCTCGCGTCGCCCGCAGACGATCGCCGAGCTGGCTTCGGTTCCGGGCGTCGGGCCCGCGAAGCTCGAGCGCTACGGCCGCGAAGTGCTAGGCGCCCTCGCAAGCTGACAGCAGCAGCTCGAGCATCTCCGCGGGCTCGCGCCTGACACGCTCTCGCTCGCCTTCCCGCTTGCGCAGGTCGAGGGCGCGCGGATCGGACAGCGGGATCAACCGGCCCTCGCGGATCAGCCACTCGTCCACGCCGCCTAGCCGCCCGCCGTAGGTCGTGTAGACCGGCGTGCCGAGCGCGACCGCCTCGCGGTTCATCGTGCCGCCGGCCGAGACGACGAGGTCGGCGAAGGCGATCAGGCTCTGAGCGTCCACCGCCCGCTCTGGCACCTTGATCGACGGCAGCCCGAGCCCGCGGACGTACTCGCGCTGCTCATCGGTGCGCGGGATCACGATCGCGCTCACCTCCTCGTTCCGCCCGAGGTGTTCGAGCACCTGCGGGAAGAGCGGGTTCGAGCGGCGGTGGTAGAGCGAGACGTCGGGCGGCGTGCGGACGACCACCAGCGTGCGCGCCCGGTCGACCTCGAACGGCTCGAGCGCGGCCGCGTCGGGCTCGAAGTCGGCGAGGTAGTACTCCTCCTTCAGACCCGGGTACTGGCGGAGCTTCGGCGGCGCCGCGCCGTAGCGCTCGAGCCGCTCTGGCGGGATCGCCTCCGGCACGACGACCCGCGTCGCCGCTCGGCAGCCGAGCTGGTGCTGCAGCCACGCAAACTCGTAGTCGAAGGTGGTCGCGCTCGGGATCCCGAGCCGTCGCGCCGTCATCGTCAGCTCGTGCGAGCCGTGCGCGAGCGCGACGTCGGGCTCGCGGCCGCGCGCCCAGCGCCGGAGATCCCGAAGCCGTGACGTGAGCGAGCGCGCCTTGCCGAGGCGCGAGCGCCCGCCGTGCCGGCCGAGCACGTCGGCCTCGATCCCGTGCAGGTCCAGCAGTTGCACGGTCTGCGCGTAATCGCGGGCGGTGACCTCTACCGTGTCGCCGCGGTCGCGCAGGATCGCGATCAGCGGCCGGAACACCAGCACGTGGGCCGGCGCCGTGATGTCGATCCAGACGTTCACGTCGGGTTGGCGATCTTCGTGGCGCGCTCGACGTCGGCCGCGCGGACGAGGACCTCTCGCGGCCCCCCGGTGGAGGCGATCTCGCTGCCTCCGAAGCCGAGGTCGGTGATCCGATGGAAGCAGCGGATGCCCGCACCGCGTAGGTCGTTGCAGAGGAGCTCGGCCTCCCAGAGGGAAGCCACAACAGTCAGCCTCACTACGTCGTCCGGGTTGCTCAGCGGACGACCGCCTCAAGCGTGGGCTCTTGCAGGGGCCCGGGCTCTCGCTCCACGTGGCGCTCGTGCCAGAGCGTGAAGGCGAGCAGCCCCCAGAGCTGGCGCGAGAGGTCCTCCTCGCCGGCGACGTGCCGGTCGATCAGGGCGGTCACGGCGTCGGGGCGGAAGAAGCCCTGACGGCGGACCGTCTCGGCGCTCAGCGTCTCGCGGGCGAACGGCTCGAGCTCTCCGCGCAGCCAGGCCGCGGCCGGGATCGAGAAGCCTCGCTTCTTGCCGCGCACGATCCGGCTCGGCACGAGCGGGGCGACCGCCTTGCGTAGCAGCACCTTCTTTCGTAGCCCGCGCACGCGGTGGCGGACGGGCAGCGCGAGCGCGAAGTTCGTCACAACCGGGTCGAGGAAGGGCACGCGAGCCTCGAGCGAGTGCGCCATCGAGGCCCGGTCGGTCTTCACGAGCAGGTCGTCGACGAGGTAGATGCTGCGGTCGACGTCCTGCAGCCGCGCGAGCAGCTCGGCGTCCTTGGTCTCGGCGAAGCGCTCGCGGTAGAGGTCGACGGGGTCGAAGCCGTGCCGCCGGCCGGTCAGCTCCGCGCGCGCGTCGGCCGAGAAGATCTCCTTCCAGGCGTGGTGACGCTCGAGCGCGGGCAGGTGCGCGCCGCGCACGAACCGCTTCGCCTTGTAGTCGAAGCTCGCGCGGGCGGTCGAGGTCGGCAGCCGCTCGACCAGCGGCCGCGCCAGGCTCGCGAGCCCGCCGGCCCGCTCCGCGAGCAGGTCGGCGACGTACGTGTAGTAGCCGCCGAACAGCTCGTCACCGCCCTCGCCGGAGAGCGCAACCTTCACGTCCTCGGCCGCGAGCTGCGAGACCAGGTAGGTGGGCAGCGCCGACGAGTCGGCGAACGGCTCGTCGAAGGCATCGGCCAGCGCGGGGAGGAGCAGCGCGGCGTCGGGCCGCAGCACGAGCTCGCGGTGTCTCGTGCCGTAGCGCTCCGCCACGAGCCGCGCATCGGAGAGCTCGTCGAAGGAGCGCTCCTCGAAGCCGATCGAGAACGTCCGCACGGGCGCCGCCGTTTCCTGCGCGGCGAGCGCCGCGAGCGCGGACGAGTCGATCCCGCCGGAGAGCAGCACGCCAACGGGCACGTCGGCGAGCAGGTGCGCCCGGACGGAGTCGCGCAGCCGCGAGCGCAGCTCCTCGATCAGCTCCGCCTCGTCGTCGTCGCGCAGGTCGGCCTCCGGAGCGGGCGCTGGCCGCGCGTAGCGCTCGAGGCTCAGGTTGCCGTCCTCCCAGACGAGCACGTGGCCCGGCGGGAGCTTGTGGGCCTCCCGGAAGATCGTCAGCGGCGCCGGGATCGAGTTGAAGGCGAGGAAGGCCTCGAGCGCATCGAGGTCGATCTCGCCGCGCGCCAGCGAACGCAGCTCGGAGGCGAACTCGAGCCCGTCGGCGTCGGCTCGGTAGTAGAGCGGCTTGATCCCGTAGCGGTCGCGCGCGAGCACGAGTCGGCGGCGGCGCGAGTCCCAGAGCGCGACCGCGAACATCCCTCGCAGTCGCCGCGCGAAGGCCTCGCCCTCCTGCTCGTAGAGATGGACGAGCACCTCCGTGTCACAATGCGTGCGGAACGTGTGCCCGGCGCGCTCGAGCTCGCGGCGCAGCTCGGGGTAGTTGTAGAGCTCGCCATTCTGGACGACGTGGACGCTGTCGTCCTCGTTCGCGATCGGCTGGTCGCCGCTCTCGAGGTCGATGATCGCGAGCCGGCGTGCGGCGAGCGCGACCGGGCCGTCGACGAACGTGCCATCGCTATCGGGGCCGCGGTGGAGGAGCTTCGCGCTCATGCGCGCGAGGCGGTCGGGGTCGGCGGGCCCGCGCGCCGAGACGATTCCGCAGATCCCGCACATCGGGTTCGAGTCTAGTGGTCGCCCTTGAAGACGCTTCGCACGGTCTGGGCGGCGATTCGAAAGGCGGTCGCGGTCAGCGTGCGCAGGTAGAGCGGCACCGAGCGGTCGGCGATCCACTCCAGGTCGTGCGCGAGCTTCTCGGCCATCGACGTCTCGTAGCCGCGGCGCACCTGCGCGAACCCCGTCAGTCCGGGGCGAACGACGAGCCTCTGCCAGTACGCCGGGAGCTCGGCGGCCAGCTGCTCGAAGAACCGCGGCCGGATCGGGCGCGGGCCGACGAGGCTCATGTCGCCGCGAAGCACGTTCCAGAGCTGGGGCAGCTCGTCGAGCTGGGCCGCGCGGAGGCGGCGGCCGATGCGTGTCGTCTCCTCGCGCGTCCGCTGGACGAGTTCCTCGCCGAGATACGGGCCGAGCCGCTCCTCGGCGCCGCGCCGAAGGGTGCGGAACTTGAGCATTTGGAAGATCCGCCCGTCTCGGCCGACCCGCTCGCCGCGATAGAGCAGCGGCCGGCCGCTCGTCGCGACCAGGACGAGCGCGATCAGGCCGATCACTGGCGACAGGACGATCAGGAAAAAGCCCGAGATGAGGAGGTCGAGCGCGCGCAGCTCGAGGTCGACGCGCCGTTTCGGCGACCCGCGCACGATCGTCGAGAAGCGCTCGACGAACGAGTCGCTCGGCCTCGGCTGGGGAGCGGCCACAGGGGGATGCTAGAGCGTTCCGCCCGGCCCGCGAACTTTCCAAAATCCCCTCGCCGCTGGGGCACCCCTAACACGCGGACGGCGACGTCTCGTTGCTGTCGACCGTTCGTTTCAGACGAATGCGCGGGCGATGCCCGCACATCCTGGGAACGGCCCCGCAAGCGGGGCCTCCGCCACCACCCAGCCGCAATCGTATTGGCGAATTTTCGCGCAGAAGCGTGGCCGCTTCGTGCCGGAACTGTGCCGGCTATCGATAAGGTCTGCTTATGGACACGCGCCAGCTCCAAGCGTTCTGCGCGGTCGTCGAGCTGAAGAGCTTCTCGCAGGCGGCCGAACGGCTCGGCGTGACGCAGCCGGCGATCAGCCTCCAGGTCCGGTCGCTCGAGAAGCGGCTCGACCGCCGGCTGCTCGACCGCTCGGGCCGCCGGGTGGAGCCGACCGAGGCCGGGCTCGCGCTTTACCGTGGCGCCCAGCGGATGCTGCAGCTCGAGGAGCAGCTAATCGAGGAGCTCGCCGAGGGCGAGGCCGGCGAGCTCGGTGGCACGCTCGCCGTGGGCGCCTCGACCGGCCCCGGCAGCACGGTCGTCCCGGTCCTGCTCTGCGAGTTCCAGCGCGAGCACCCCGGCGTCGCCATCTCGCTCTCGATCTCGGACACCCAGCGCGTGGTCGAGCGGGTGGCGGAGCGCGAGCTCGAGCTTGGCGTGGTCGGCGCGGCGCGCCGTCACCGCGGCGTCGTCTTCGAGCCGCTCTTCCGCGACGAGGTCGTGCTCGCGGTCCCGCCCGGTCACTCGTTTGCCGGCCGCACGGTGACCCTCGAGCAGCTGCGCGAGGAGCCGTTGATCGTGATGCAGGAAGGCGCCGGCGTGCGCCAGGTGATCGAGGACGAGCTGCGCAGCGTGGGAACGCGTCTGCGCGAGCTGGAACCACGGCTCGAGCTCGGGTTGCAAGAGTCGGTCAAGGCAGCCGTCGTCGCCGGCTTCGGCGTCACCTTCATCTCGCGGGCCGCGATCGAGGCCGACCTCGCCGCGGGAACGCTCTCGACCGCCCGCGTGAAAGGGCTCGACCCGGCCCGCGAGATCTCGCTCGTCCGGTCCGCCGGCCGCTCGCCGACCCGTGCGGCGGAGGCATTCCTGGCCTTCGCCCGAGAGCGACTGTGATCGTCCGCTGGGGCCTCGAGGAGCTCGAGGGCCTGCTCACCGAGCTCGGGGTCGAGCGCCCGTTCCTCGTCGCGAGCGAGCGCTGGAACGAGCTGCCCTTGCCTGCCACCGGCCGCTGGAGCGAGGTGCCGACCGACCGCATTGCCGAAGTGACAGCGGCCGCCGGCGGCGCGGACGGCCTGCTCGCCGTGGGTGGCGGCAGCGCAATCGACTTGGCAAAGGCCGTCTCCGCAGGCACGGGCTTGCCGCTCGTCTCGGTGCCGACGACCTACGCGGGCGCCGAGTGGACGGGGTTCTTCGGCGTCCGCGACCCCGACCGGCGGATGAAGGGCGGCGGCGCCGGCGCGCACCTCGCCGGGATCGTCTACGAGCCGCGCCTAACGCTCGACCTGCCGCGCGACCAGAGCGGGGGGACGGCGCTGAACGCGCTCGCGCACTGCGCCGAGGCGCTCTACGTGGCCGGCCACAACCCGGAGGGCGATCGGGAGGCGCTCGCAGGCGCGAAGCTGATCGACGCGGCGCTGCCGGAGGTGCTCGACAACGGGCACGATCTCGAAGCCCGCACGCGTCTGCTCGAAGGCGCCCAGCACGCCGGCGCGGCGCTCGGCTCGGCGGGCTTGGCGCTCGGGCACGCGATGGCCCAGGCGCTCGGCGGCCGCTACGGGATCGCTCACGGCGCCGCGAACGCGCTCTGCCTGCCGCCGGCGCTGCGCTTCAACGAGCCGGTCGCAGCAGAAGCAATCGGCCACTTCGGCGATGCGCTCGGCGTCGACGAGCCGGCCGCCCGGGTCGAGGAGCTCGCCCGTGCCTCCGGCTTCACGCGTCTCCGCGAGCTCGGCGTGCCCGAGGACGAGCTCGACGAGGTCGCCGCCGCCGTGGTCGAGCGCGCGGGCGCGAAGGCCAACCCGCGCCAGGCGACCCCGGCCGAGGTCGAAAAGCTCTTGCGCTCCATCTGGTGACGCTCGGCGTTGCAGGCGCGCGGCGCCTCCGCATACGATTCCGCCATGCTGCTGAGCGAGGTGGGGTACGCGCGGCCGGCGACGCTCGAGCAGGCACTGGGGGTGCTGGCGGACCACCCCGGCGCCCGCGCCCTCGCCGGTGGGCAGACGCTGGTCAACGTGATGAAGGCCCGCGCTGCGGCACCGGACGTGCTCGTCGACCTCGCCGGCATCTCCGAGCTGAAAGGGATCGAGCTCTCCGGGAGCGGCACGCTGGAGCTCGGCGCGATGGTCACCTACAGCGAGCTGATCGCTTCGGCCGAAGCGCGGGCGCGGCCGATCCTCGGCGAGGTCTGTGCGCAGATCGCGGACGTCCAGGTCCGCAACCGCGGCACGATCGGCGGCAACGTCTGCTCGAGCGATCCCACGAACCACTTGCCGCCACTGTTCGTGGCGCTTGGCGCGGAGTTCACGGTCGCCGGGCCGGGCGGCGAGCGGAGCGTGCCCGCCCAGGACTTCTTCCTCGGCGTCTACATGACCGCCGCGGGTCCCGGCGAGCTGCTGACGAAGATCACGGTTCCCCCGGGCCGCAGCGACGGCTTCGCCTCCATCCCGATCGGCGTGGACGGAACCTGCATCGTCAATGCGGCCGCCTCGGTCAACGGCGGCGTTCGGGTGGCGCTCGGGTGCGTCGGCGCGACGCCGGTCGTGGTCGAGCCCGATGCCACGGATCCGGATGCTGTCCAAAGCGCCGTGCGGGATTCCGGGATCGAGCCGCCCTCCGACGTGCACGCCTCTGCCGAGTACCGCCGCCGGCTCGCGGAGGTCGTGGCCGCCCGCGCAGTCGAGCAGGCCGGGAAGGGGAGCTGATGGACGTCGTCACGTCGCAGACCGTCAGCGTCGAGGTGAACGGCACGACCTACGAGCGCGAGGTCGAGGCCCGGCGCCTCCTGATCCATTTCCTGCGCGACGACCTCGACCTGACGGGATCGCACGTCGGCTGCGACACGGGCAACTGCGGCGCGTGCAGCGTGATCCTCGACGGCACGCTCGTGAAGAGCTGCATGCTGCTCGCGGTGCAGGTCGACGGCGCGTCGATCGAGACGGTCGAAGGGCTCGCGCAGGAGGACGAGCTGAGCCCGCTGCAGCAGGCTTTCAGCGACCACCACGCCCTCCAGTGCGGCTACTGCACGCCCGGCATGCTGATGAGCGCGACCGCGCTGCTGCGCGAGAACTCGACCCCGAGCGACGACGAGATCGCGAAGGCGATCCAGGGCAACATCTGCCGCTGCACTGGCTACTGGAACATCTTCAAGGCGGTCAAGGCGGCCTCCGGCCAGGAGGTCGGCGAGTGAGCGAGACGACGGTCACCGAGCCGCTCGTCGTCGAGCAGACGGAGACGAAGCCCGGGTACGCCGGCCAGAACGTGCCGCGCAAGGAGGACAAGCGGCTCGTCCAGGGTGAGGGCGTCTTCTTCGACGACGTCAAGCGCCACAACATGGGCTACGTCCACTTCGTCCGCTCGCCGTACGCGCACGCCAAGCTCCGCTCCGTCGACGTCTCGAAGGCGCTCGAGCACCCCGGCGTGCTCGGCACGCTGACCGGCGACGAGGTGGCGCTGCTGACCGACCCGTTCTTCCAGATCTCCTCGCCGCCGGGCGCGCACCTGAAGGACTTCTGCCTCGCCGTCGGCAAGGCACGCTTCGTCGGCGAACCGGTCGCCGCGGTGGTGGCCACGACGCGCGAGACCGCTCGCGACGCCTCCGAGCTGGTCGAGGTCGAGTACGAGCCGTTGCCCGCGCTGACCGACGCGCGCGAGGCGCTCGCCGACGGCGCGCCGCTGCTGCACGACGAGGCGGGTACGAACCTCACCTGGGAGGGCGTCTACGAGTGGGGCGACCTCGACCAGGCGTTCGCCGAGGCCGACCGGGTTCTGAAGATTTCCGAGCTCCACTTCGACCGCTTCAACTCGACGCCGCTCGAGTGCAACGGAGCGCTCGTGGAGTTCAACAAGGGCACGGGGCAGTGGACGATCATCACCAACAACCAGTTCCCCGGGTTCGCCGCGATCATGATGGGGCCGGCGATGCGGGTCGGGCTCGACAAGCTCCGTTTCGTCACCCAGGACATCGGCGGCGGCTTCGGCAACAAGATCACCTCGCACCCGCAGCTCGTCGCCTGCTGCTTGCTCGCCCGCAAGCTCAACCGACCCGTGCAGTGGACGGAGTGGCGGACGGATTTCCACCTCTCGATGTCGCACGGCAACGAGCGCTGGTTCCAGGACACCGAGGTCGCGGTCAAGGAGGACGGCACGCTGCTCGGCTTCCGGACGACCGCGCTCGACGACGCGGGCGCGTGGCTGCGCTACGAGCCGCTCGGCGGCGTCATCTGGGCGCAGGTCACGCCGGGCATGTACCGCTGGCGCCACATCCGGCTCGACTTCAAGCAGGTCACGACGAACAAGGCGCCGGTCTCGCCGAACCGCGGCTACTCGCGCATGCAGCACCTCTGGTTCACGGAGCGCGTGATCGACATCGTCGCCCACGAGCTCGGCCTCGATCCGGTCGAGGTGCGCAAGCGCAACTACATCAAGGCCGACGAGATGCCTTACGAAACGCCGAACGGCTGCGTCTACGACTCGGGCGACTACGCGAAGATGCTCGATACCGCGCTCGAGCTGATCGGGTACGACGAGCTCGAGTCGCGGCGCTCCGACGCCGAGTCGCGCGGGAAGCTGCTCGGTCTCGGGATCGGCTCGACGCTCGACTCCGGCACGAACAACTTCGGGCAGTCGCGCCTGATCAACCCGGAGCTGCAGTTCTCCGGGAACAACGAGGTCGCGACGGTGAAGCTCGACATCTTCGGCGAGATCGTGGTCACGCTCGGCACCACGCCGCAGGGCCAGAGCCACGAGACGACCGCCGCCCAGGTCGTGGCCGACATCCTCGGCTGCTCGGTCGACGACGTGAACGTGCGCGCGGGGCACGATTCGTACTGGAACTCGCACGCGGGCTTCTCGGGCACCTACGCGAGCCAGTTCGCGGTCACCGGCCTGGGCGCGGTCAAGGGTGCGACCGAGATGCTCGCGGAGCAGATGAAGAAGCTCGCCTCGGTCGTGCTCGGCTGCTCGACCGACGACATCGAGCTCGCCGAGGGACAGGCGCGGATGAAGGCCAATCCCGAGGCCGCGCTGCCGTTCATGGCGCTCGGGGCGATCATCAACGCCAACAACGCCGGCCTGCCCGAGGACCTCGACGTCACGCTCAACTGCCGCTACGTATATCGGCCGCCGTTCGACCCACCGGACGTCGAGCGGAAGTTCGGGAACCTGACGCTCACCTACGCCGCCCAGGTGCACGTGGCGGTGGTCGAGGTCGACCCCGAGACCGGCGTCTACGAGATCGTCGACTACGCGGCCGTGGACGACTGCGGCAAGCGGATCAACCCCCAGGTGGTGGAGGGCCAGGTGATGGGCGCGACCGCCCAGGCGCTCGGGGCGGCGACGCACGAGACCTTCACCTACGACGAGGACGGGAACCTGCTGACGCCCAACTTCTACGACTACCACGTTCCCCACGCGCTCGACATGCCGCCGCTCAAGACCGGCTACGTCGAGAGCGCGTCGCCGTTCACCTCGATGGGGACGAAGGGCATGGGCGAGGGCGGCGGGGCCGGGATCCACGCGGTCTGCGCCGCGCTGCAGGACGCGCTCCGCCCGCGCGGCAACCCGATCGTCTACGACAGCTCCAACCCGTACCACCGCGTCTGGGAACTGCTCTCCGATCCCGAGGAGAGCCGGAAGCGCGTCGCGGTGGACTCGCGATGAGGGTTGCGGGAGAGCGGACGTTCTCCGCGCCGCGTGCCGCCGTGTGGCACGTGCTGAACGACCCCGCCTCGATGGCGGCGACGATGCCCGGCGTCGAGAGCTTCGACGTCGAGGACGAGCGCCGCTGGCGCGCCAACGTGAAGATCCCTCTCGGTCTCGGCACCCTCGGCATGACGATGGACATGGAGAAGACCGAGGAGCGCGAGCCCGAGTTCGCGCGCCTCGCGATCAAGGGCAACGGTGTCGGCGCGATCCTGAGCATGACCACCGCGTTCAACCTCAGCGACGAGGGCGGCGCGACGAAGATGGACTGGGAAGCCGACGTGCGCATAGCCGGCCCGGTCGGGTCGATGGGCCAGCGCGTGCTCCAGCCGATCGTCAACCAGCAGGTGCAGCACGTGCTGGCGGCGCTCGACCAGCAGGTGCAGCAGGCGGCGACGGGCGGCACCCGCGAGCCGGGCGACGCTGCCGGCGGCGGCAGCGGGCCGGCCGGCACCGAGAAGCCGAGCCCGGAGGCTCCGGCGACACCGGCAGGCGACCTCGACGACTACGGCGAGCCGGCGGAGAGCGACCCTGACCCGGAGCCGGACAGCGGCACGAGCGGCGCGGACGAGGGCGTCAACCCTCTGGCGCCCGAGACGTACGAGCCTGAGCCCGAGGGGCCGACCACCTCCACCGAGGACTGAGCCAATTTGCCCCCGCCCTTCCGGATCGGGGTGATGCAGCTGACCATGGAGCCGCTCGACGAGATGGTCGCGTCGGCGCGCGCGATGGACGAGGCGGGCATGGACACGGTCTGGCTCGCCGAGGCCTACCCCTGGTGGCGCAAGCATGGGATGGAGGCCCGTTCCTCGACCGTCGCCTCGGCCGTGATCGCGCGCGAGACCCAGCGACTGACGATCGGCTGGGGGATCATCTCACCGTTCACGCGGCATCCGGTGCAGGTCGGGATGGACGCGCGCGTGGTGCAGGAGGCGGCCGGCCCCGGCCGCTTCGTGCTCGGTTTCGGGACCTCGAAGATCTTCCTCAACAACGCGCAGATGCAGACCAAGAAGACGCTCGGCCCGATGCGCGACGCGGTCGCGATCGCCAGGGGCATCCTCGGTGGCGAAGCCTTCGAGTACGAGGGCTCCACCTGGAACGCGTCGGTGCCTGCGCTCGCCCCGGAGGCGCACACGCCGCGCGAGGTGCCGCCGGTCTACGTCGCCGCGACGGCGCCGAAGATGCAGGCGCTCGCGGGCGAGATCGGCGACGGCTGCCTGACGCCGTCGATCACGACGCCGGCCTTCGTGCGTTACACGCGCGAGAACGTCGCGCGCGACATCGACATCGGCTGCACGATCGTCGCGTCGATCCACGAGGCCGACCGCGACGCCGGCCGTGACGGTGCCCGCGAGATCGCCGGCATGTACCTGGCCAACAAGGTGCAGAACATCCAGGGCGCCGCCGACACGCTGCTCGACCTCGCCGGGATCACGCAGGACGAGATCCGCCCGGTGGCCGAGGCGATGGAGCGAGGCGGCCGCCTCGCGGCGAAGGCCGAGGTGACCGACGAGCTGCTCGACAAGTGCAAGCCGATAGCGGGCACGCCGGAAGATTGCATCGCCGCGATCGAGGAGTACAAGGAGTCGGGCTGCACTCACGTGATGCTCGAGCTCTGGGGCGCGAAGCGGCACGAGCAGATCCGGCTCTTCGGCGAGCGCGTCCTGCCGGCCGTGCGCGCATGAGCGTCTCGATCGACCGCGACCGGCTCGTCGACTGGGCGAGCAAGGCGATCTCGATCCCCAGCTTCACGGGCGGCGAAGAGGAGCTGGCGCGCTTCGTGCAGACCACCTTCGAGGAGCTCGGGCTGCAGGTGCAGTGGCAGCAGGTCGAGGAGAGCCGCGCGAACGTGCTCGGCACGCTCGCCGGCGCAGGCGGCGGGTCGTCGCTGATGTTCAACGGCCACCTGGACACCTCGTACTCCGGACGCGAGCCGTGGCTCCGGAACGTGCCGGGCTTCCAACCCGAGCCGTTCATTCGCGACGGACGGCTCTATGGGCTCGGCATCTCGAACATGAAGGGCGCGCTCGCCTGCTACGTCGAGGCGGCGCGGGCGCTGCAGGATGAGGGCGTGCGACTGCGCGGGGACCTGCTGATCGCGGCCGTCTGCGGCGAGATCGAGAAGGCCCAGTACGGCGACGCGCAGGGCGCCGAGTACCGCGGCTACGCGGCCGGCACGCGCTACCTCGTCACCCATGGCGGCGTGGCGGACATGTGCCTCCTGGGCGAGCCGACCGAAGGCAAGGTCGTGCTCGGACACTTCGGATCGATGTGGCTCCGGATCCGCGTCCAGGGCGACTTCATCCACACGGCCTTCAGCGAGGGCAGGCGCGACCGGAACTCGATCCTGCGCGCCAGCCGCGTGCTCGAGGCGGTGCAGGAGTGGATCCCGAGCTGGGAGGACGACCCCACGAACGCCTACGGCGGCGCGAAGGCGATTGTCAACGTCGGCGCGATCGAGGGCGGCTTCGGCTGGCGCGTCTCGCGCACGCCCCACCACACGGACCTCTTCCTCGACGTGCGCGTGCCGCCGACGAAGGCGATGGGCGTTGCGCGCCGCGAGGTGCTCGAGTGGGTGCGCTCGCTCGCCGGGCGCTTCCCGGACTACGGCGTCGAGGGTGAGGTCTACGTGACCGCGCCGGGCGCCGAGATCGAGGAGGGCCACGAGCTCGTCACCGCGATCGACGAGGCGCACGAGAGCGTGTTCGGCACGAAGCCAGGCCGCGACGTCACGCGCTGGTTCAGCGACGCGTCGGCGCTGACGCGGTACGGGGTCCCGACCGTCAACTACGGGACCTCGACCGGGCTGATGGACGTCGAGCTCGGCGAGAATCTGGAGATCGACGGGCTCGTGCAGACGGCCGAGGTCTACGCGCTGACCGCCCAGCGCGTCTGCGGGGTCCAATGAGGCTGGTCACGTTCGACGACGGTCTGGTCGGAGAGCTCCGCGACGACAGCGTGGTGGAGCTGGACGCGCCGTCGATGCGCGCCTACTTCGAGTCCGGAGCCGTGGCACGGGCAACCGGCGAAGAGCACGCGCTCGAGGACGTGCGCCTGCGCGCGCCGATCGTGCCGAAGAAGTTCTTCCACACGGCTGGCAACTTCCGCGAGCACGAGGAGGAGTCGAAGAACGTCAACTGGTCGCACGAGATCGCGCCCTGGATCGTCTTCTTCCAGAACGTCGACGCGATCGTCGGCCCGGACGAGCCGGTCGTGTATCCCGAGCACCTCACCGAGGAGCTGGACTACGAGCTCGAGCTGGCGGTCGTGATCCGGAAGGCCGGGAAGTGGTTCTCGCCGGAGGAGGCGGCCGACTACATCGGCGGCTACGTGATCTTCAACGACATCACGGCGCGAGACATCCAGCGGCGCGAGATGCGCTCCGGCGTGTTCTCGTTCTGCAAGGGGATCGACACGTTTTGCCCGCTCGGGCCCTGGATCGTGACGCCGGACGAGATCCCCGACCCGCATGACCTGGCGATGGAGCTGCGGGTGAACGGCGAGCCGCGGCAGACATCGCACTCGCGGAACATGTCCGTGACGATCCCCGAGATCCTGAGCCACTACTCGGCCCTCGGTTACTCCGCCGGCGACGTGGTCTCGACCGGCACGGTCAGCGGCGTCGCGGGCTTCAGCGACGACCCGGCGTCGCTCTATCTGAGGCCCGGCGACGTGATGGAGGCCGAGATCGAGCGCATCGGCGTCCTGCGCAACCCGGTGGTCTCGTGGCAGGACGCGCACGGCGAGCCGGCGCCGCGCCGAGTCAGCTGGTGACGCGCGCGCGAGACCCGTACCCCCGCCCCTTGGGTGGGGCGTGCAGCCCGCCGCCCTCGGCGCGGACGCTAGCTGCGAAATCCGCGCGTGTCTGTCGCCGGGCTGTGATGAGAGCGTGACGCTTCGATCGTGAGCTGGCCGCGCGACGACGCGAAGCTCGACCGTGTCCGCGCGCTGATGGCCGAGGAAGGGCTCGATGCGCTCGTCGTGCGCGCGCCTGACAACGTCCTCTACCTGAGCAACTTCTGGGGCATGAAGGGCTACGAGGCGGTCGTCTTCCCGCGCGAGGGCGCGCCCACGCTCGTCTGCCTCGAGGCGTCGGCCGAGGACGCCGCGCGCACGGCCTGGACGCAGGACGTTCGTTTCCTGCGCGGCTATGCCGAGGACGACCCGCGGCCGCCGCTCGCGCGCACGACCGAGCTCGCGGCTGCGGCCGCTGCTGATTACGCGGCCGTCGGGCTCGAGCTGAGCCTCGGCACGCAGGCCTCCGACCGGATGGTCGGCGAGCCGACGACCTTCACGCACGACTGGTTCCACGCCTTCGGCACGGACGTGGCCGACGCGACGCCGCTGCTCGCGCGCGCGAGAGCGGTCAAGACCGATCAGGAGCTCGAGCGCATGCGGCTCGCCAACGAGATCGCCGCCGCAGCGATGGAGCACTGCCGGGAGCTGCTGCGCCCCGGCATGAAGGAATCCGAGGCCGGCGCGATGTGGAACGGCTTCGTTCACGGCGCGGGCACCGGCTGGAACGGACAGGTCGAGCTCGCGCTCGGCTTCTCGCTCGTCTGGTCGGGCCCTGGGATCAAGACGTTCACGGCGACTGGCGACCTGCCCGATCAAGGAAGACGAGCCGACGCTGTTCGAGATCTGGGTCTGCGCCGACGGCTACTGGTGCGACCACACGAAGAACCTCTGCCCCGGCGAGCTGCGACCCGAGTACGCGGAGCTCGAGCAACAGCTGCTCGGTGTCTACGAGCGCGCACTGGCACATTGCCGGCCCGGTGCGGGCCTGGCCGAGCTCGACCGGCTGGTCCGCGCGGGGATTTCGGAGGCCGGCTATCCAGGGCAGCCGAGCCATCCGATCGCACACGGCGTCGGCGCCCGGGCGCACGAGCCGCCCTACGCCCACCAGGCCGGCGGCGGCGAGCTCGAGCAGGGCATGGTGCTCGCGATCGAGCCCGGCATCTACTGGGAGGGCGGCGGCGGGCTCCGCGTGGAGGACAACTTCCTCGTCACCGCCGACGGCGTCGAGAAGCTCTCGGCCTTCCCCGACGGTGTGGTGTGCGGATGATCTGGACCGGCGAGCTGAACGACCAGTACCGGGTCGGGGGTCAGGTCGGGCTCTACGACACGACCCTGCGCGACGGCGAGCAGACGGTCGGCGTGGTGCTCGATCCGGAGCAGAAGCTCGAGATCGCCCGGCTCCTCGACGAGCTCGGGATCGACCGGATCGAGGCCGGCTTCCCGCGCGTCTCCCAGGACGACTGGGACGCTGTGCGACTCATCTCCGACGCCGGCCTCGACGCCGAGATCTGGGGCTTCTCGCGCGCGGTGCCGGCCGATCTCGAGGCGCTCGTCGAGCTCGGCGTGAGCGCGTCCGTGATCGAGTCGCCGATCTCGGACCTGAAGCTCGAGGCGCTCGGCGTCTCGCGCGAGAAGATGCTCGACCGCATCAAGGCCGCGATGCGCTTCGCGGCCGAGCACGGGATCCACGCCGCCTTCTTCGGCGTCGACTCGACGCGTGCGCAGCCGGATTTCTACGAGCAGGTCTACAAGAGCGCCGTCGACGCGGGCGCGAAAGAGGTGGCCGTGGTCGACACGCTCGGCATCGCCTCGCCGGAAGCCGTCGCCGACCTGGTCGGGAGAACCTCCGAATGGGTCGGCCCCGAGGTCCCGGTGCACTTCCACGGGCACAACGACTTCGGCCTCGCAACGGCCTCCGCAGTCGCCGCGGTGCGAGCCGGCGCCCGCTGGGTGCATGGCACGATCAACGGCATGGGCGAGCGGGCCGGCAACGCCAACCTCGGCGAGGTCGCGCTCACCCTGCAGGCGCTCTACGGCGTCGAGTCGAACCTGCGCCTCGAACGGGTACGCGAGGTCTCGGAGCGCGTGCGCGAGCTGTCGGGCTACGAGCTCGAGCCGTGGAAGCCCGTCACCGGCGAGACGCTCTTCCGGCGGGAAAGCGGCGCGGTGGCGAGCCAGTTCCACGACCCGCCGTCGATCGAGCCGTACTCCTCCGAGCTCGTCAGGGCCCGGCGCGGAATCGTGCTCGGCAAGAAGAGCGGGCTCGACTCGATCAGGATCAAGGCCGAGGAGCTGGGGCTGGACCTGCCCGAGGATCGGTACGCCGACGTGCTCGCCCGCGTGAAGGAGCTCGGGACACGCAAGCGCGGCCTCGTGACCGACGACGAGTTCCGCAAGCTGGCCGACGACGAGTTCCGCAAGCTGGCGCGTGGCTGACGCCGTCGTCGTCGGTAGCGGGATCAACTCGCTCGCCTGCGCAGCCCTGCTCGCGCGCGGTGGCTGGAGCGTGCGCGTGCTCGAGCGCGAGGACGAGCTCGGGGGCTGCATCCGCACGGCCGAGCTGACCGAGCCCGGGTACCTGCACGACGTCTTCAGCGCCTGGCACCCGCTCTGGGTCGGCGGCGCCGCGCACGCCGAGCTCGGCGACGAGCTTGCCCGGCGCGGGCTCGAGTACCTGAACACCGACCATCCGACGGCGACGCTGACGCTCGAGGGCGAGGCCACCTTCCTGCTCCGCTCGACCGAGGCGAACGTCGCGGAGCTCGGCGAGGAGCTGGCGCGGCGCGGTCGACTCGTTCCTGCCCGAACGCCGACCTGGCCTTCGGGGTGCTCGGCACCGAGCTGTGGTCGCGCGAGGGCATGCGGCTGGGCCTGCGTACGTACCGGCGGCTCGGCCGCCGCGGCGCGGTCGAGTTCGTCGGCGACGTGCTCGCCTCGAGCCGCGACTGGCTCACGCAGACGTTCGCGTCCGAGCGCGCGCACGGCGTGCTCGCGCCCTGGGTCCTGCACACGGGCCTCGGTCCCGACAACGCGGGCTCCGGGTTCATGACGCAGGTGATCGGGGTCGCGGTGCAGGAGGGCGGCATGCCGATCCCTCGCGGTGGCGGGTCGCGGCTCGTCGAGGCGCTCGTGCGCCTGATCGAGGACCACGGCGGCTCGTGCGAGACCGGGCGTGACGTCGTGCGGGTGCTCGTCCGCGACGGCAAGGCGGCGGGGGTGCGCACCGCCGACGGCGAGGAGATCCAGGCCGACCGCGCGGTGATCGCCAACGTCACGCCAACGCAGCTCTACGGCCGGCTTGTCGACGGTCACGCGGAGCTCGGCCGCCGGTTTCGCTACGGCCGCTCGGAGATGCAGATCCACTTCGCGCTCTCCGAGCCGCCGCGCTGGGAGGGTGACGAGCGGCTCGGGCAGACGGCGATCGTGCACCTGACGCCCGGGCTCGACGGCGTCTCGCGCGCGGTCAACGAGGCAGAGCGCGGGCTGCTGCCGGCCGAGGCCACCGTCGTGGTCGGCCAGCCGCTGACCCTGGACGCGAGCCGCGCGCCCGACGGCGCCGGGCTGCTCTGGATCCAGCTGCAGGAGCTGCCGTGGCAGGTGAAGGGCGACGCGGCCGGCGAGTTCGATGTCGGAGACGGCACGTGGACGGAGGCGCTCCGTGAGCGCTACGCCGACCGGATCCAGGCTCGCATCGCGCGGCACATCCCGAACCTCGAGAGCTCGATCCGCAAGCGGGTCACCCTCTCGCCGGCCGACCTGCAGGCGGCGAATGTCAACCTGCACCAGGGCGACCCGTACTCCGGTGCGCTGTCGCTCGACCAGAACCTGCTCTGGCGACCGCTGCCGGCCAACCCCGGCCACTCGACTCCGGTCGAACGGCTCTGGCACATCGGCGCGAGCACGCATCCCGGTCCGGGCCTCGGCGCGGGCTCGGGGACGATGGTCGCGAAGCGCCTGCTGCGGCGGCGGCTGCTGCGATGAGGCTGTCGATCTCGCAGATCACGACGGTCTCGCAGTCGTTCTCCGACGACCTCGATGCCTACTGTCAGGCCGGCGCGGACGGGATCGGGATCTGGGAGCTGAAGCTCGCCGGCGACTCGCTCGAGCGCTTCCGCGCCAGCGGCCTCGGCGCGGCCGCCGCGGTGCCGGCGGTGCCGTCGATCCTGCCGCTGCCGCTGATGGAGGGGCCCGACGACCCAGTTGACCGCCTCGAGGCGATCCGGGCCGGCGTCGCGCGGCTCGCGCCCTTCGAGCCGGAGTGCGTTCTCTTCCTGACCGGGCCCGGCGAGAATCGCAACGCGGTGCTCGAGGGAATCCGGGCGATCGCCGACGCCGGCCGCGAGTACGGGGTCCCGGTCGCGCTCGAGCCGATCCAGCGTGAGTACGCGCACTTCTGGTCGCTCGTCAGCTCGCTGGATGAGGCGGCGGCGCTGATCGAGGAGGCCGGGGCCGACGTCGGCCTGCTGTACGACTCGTGGCACCTCTGGCGCGAGCCGCTCGAGCAGGTCGAGCGACATCGCGAGCGGATCCGCGGCGTCCACCTCGCCGACTGGCGCGAGCCGACTCGCAACACGAACGATCGCGTGCTGCCCGGCGACGGCGTGGTCGAGTTCGGCCCGATCCTCGATGCGCTGCGCTGGGACGGCTTCTACGACCTCGAGATCTTCTCGGACGCCGAGCTCGACGGGTCGCTCTGGCGGGAGGATCCGCGCGAGCTGGCGCACCGAGGGCTCGAAGCCTTGCGGAGGACGACATCGAGCGCATCTGCGTAGTCGGCGCCGGCGTGATCGGCAGCCTCTTCGCTGGCCATCTCGGCCGGGTGGCCGAGGTATCGGTGCTCTGCCGCCGCGAGGAGCACGCGGCCGCGCTGAACGAGCACGGGCTGCGCGTCTCGGGCCGCAGCGACTTCGTCACGCCGCTCCGGGCCGCGACCGACCCGGCCGAGCTGGCGGAGCCGGAGCTCGTGATCGTGGCGACGAAGACGACCGAGCTCGACGCGGCCGCCGCGCGCCTAGAAGGCCACTGGCCCGGAGCCGCGGTGATGACCGTGCAGAACGGACTTGGCGCCGAGGAGGCGTTCCCCGGGCGCCGCGTCCTCTCGGCGGTCACGTTCATGAGCGGCACGCGACACGACGACGCGCACGTCGAGTACATCCTCGACACCGAGACCTGGCTCGGGCCGTACGGCGAGACGCCATTCGCGCTGGCGGAGGAGGTAGCGGCCACGATCGTCGCCTCCGGCCTGAAGGCAAGGGCCTTCGAGGACCTGCGGCCGGCGCAATGGTCGAAGCTGATCTTCAACGCCACCGTGAACGCCGTCGCCGCGCTGACCGGCCTGCCGCACGACCCGCACTTCGCCGCCCGCGCGCGGCCCGGCGATCTCGGCCACCTGGTCTACCAGCTGGTCGAGGAGGGCAAGCGAGTCGCCGCGGCCGCTGGCGTCGAGCTGCACGAGGACCCGTGGGAGATGAACGTCCTCGCGACGCAGCGCGGCAGCCGCCATTACCCGTCCATGCTCGAGGATGTCGAGGCCCACCGCCCGACCGAGATCGAGCACATCACCGGCGCGCTCGTTCGCGAGGCGGCGCGTCAGGGCGTGCCCGTCCCCCTGCACACGACGCTCTACCGCCTCGTGCGGGCGCGCGAGGCCTCGTGGGGATCCGATTGACCGCTGCTGCGCGTACCGGTTGAATACCCGGTTGACGGGGGGTTTTCTAGACGAGGAGGGGTTTACTTGAGACGTGCAACGAGGTGGGGCGGGGTGCTCGCGCTCCTCGGGGCGGCGGCGGCGATCGCGGCGCTCGTTGGAACGAGCGGCGGGCAGGCGGCGTCGAGCGCCAAGAAGCCGGTCGTGATCGGCTGGGCTTTCGACAAGTCGGGTCAGATGGCCCCGTTCGACGATCCCGCGCTTGCCGCGGCCAAGATCCGAATCAAGCAGCTGAACGCCAAGGGTGGCGCCGCCGGCCACAAGTTCGTGATCAAGACGTGCGACACGCAGAACAACAACGCGGCGAAGGCCAAGTCGTGCGCGCTGAGCCTGATCGGCCAGGGCGCGAACATCCTCTTCACGACCTGCGACGTCGACTACGCGACGCCGGTCGTCCAGGAGGCGATCAACCGAGGCAAGCTTGCGATCGCGCCGTGCATCGGCACCGACCAGATGGGGCCGAAGCGCTTCAGCACGAAGGGCAAGCTCGCCTTCAGCTTCGGCAACGTCGCCCAGGACGAGGGAGCGGCGATGGCGGAGTACGCCTACAAGCGCGGCTGGAAGACGGCCGGGCTGGCGACGAACACGCTGCTCGTCTACTTCAAGAACGTCGTCCAGGCGTTCGACAAGCGCTTCACCCAGCTCGGCGGCAAGGTCGTCGCGCGCGAGAGCTACGCGACGGGCCAGAACAACGTCAATGCCGCCGTCTCGCGGCTGAACTCGAGGAAGGCGGCCGTCTACGTGACGTCGACCTCCTTCGGCGAGCTGCCGGGGTTCGTGAAGGGCTTCCGCTCGCTGCACAACAACACGCCGGTCCTGAACTCGTGGGCCGGTGACGGCACCTACTGGGTCGGCGGCAACCCGAAGGTGACGAACTACTACTTCGTCACGTTTGCGTCGGTCTTCGGCGACGATCCGAGCAAGGACGTGCGCCAGATGATCGCCTCGCTGAAGAAGGCCGGCTCGCCTCCCGCGACCGGCGGCTTCCTCGGCGGCGCGGACGCGATCGACGGGGTCGCGATCGCGATCAAGCGGGCGAACGGCTCGCTGAACGGTGCAGCGCTCTCGAAGCAGCTGGTGAAGTTCAAGGGCGTCAACGTGCTCGGCGCCAAGATCAGCTTCTCTTCGAAGCTTCACACGGTCTTCGGGCGGAAGTACCGCGTGATCAAGATCCAGAACAACAAGGCAAAGCTCGTGGGCACGGTGACGGCGAAGGTCGTCCCGAAGCTCTAGCGGCGAGCGTGCCCGAGACGGCACTCGCCACGGACGTAGAGAGGAGGCCCGGAGAGTCGCTCCGGGCCTCCTCCGTCTCGCGCTCCTTCGAGGGCGTGCATGCGCTCAGCGACATCACGCTAGAGGTGCGGCGACACGAGGTCGTCGGCCTGATCGGACCGAATGGCGCCGGCAAGTCCACGCTCGTGAACGTCCTGACCGGCTTCGACAAGCCGGACGAGGGCACCGTCCAGCTCGCCGGACGTGAGATCACGGGCTGGGGCGCGCCCCGCCGCGCCCGGGCCGGGCTCGTGCGCACCTTCCAGCACAGCCGTTCGTTCCGCGGCCTGTCGGTACGCGAGAACGTCGAGGTCGCGGCGCTCGGCGTCGGGGCCGGCTCTCGCGCGGCGCGGCGGCGAGCCGACCGACTGCTCGAGCTGCTGAGCCTGGAGCCGGTCGCCGAGACGCAGGCGGCCGCGCTCTCGCACGGCGACGAGCGTCGCCTCGGCGTCGCGCGCGTCCTCGCCACGGAGCCGTCGTTCGTGCTGATGGACGAGCCCGCCGCGGGCCTGCCGGAGGCGGAGGTGCCGGAGTTCGCCGAGGTCGTCCGGTCGCTGCGCGACGAGCACGAGACCGGCGTCCTGCTGATCGACCACAACATGGCGCTCGTGATGGGCGTCTGCGACTGGATCCACGTGCTCGACCAGGGTCGCACGCTCGCCGCGGGCGCGCCGCACGAGATCCGCGGCAACCTCGACGTCGCAGCGGCGTACCTGGGCGAGACCGCCGTCAACACCGACGATGCCTGAGCCGGTCCTCGAGCTGGACGGGGTCGAGGTGCGCTACGGCAGCGTCGCCGCCGTCCGCGACGTACGGCTGCGCGTCGACGAGGGTGAGATCGTCGGTCTGATCGGCCCGAACGGGGCGGGCAAGTCGACCACGCTGCACGCGATCATGGGCGTCGTCCCGCCCTCAGCCGGCGACATCCGTCTGCGCGGCCGCTCGCTGCTGCGGAAGAGTTCCGAGTCGATCGCCCACGCGGGCGTGGCGCTCGTCCCGGAGGGTCGCCGGATCTTCTACGGCTTCACCGTCGAGGAGAACCTGCGCCTCGGGCTCGCGGCCCGCCGCAGGAACGGCGGCGACGATCCGCTCGAGGTCGCGTACGACCTCTTTCCGATCCTGAAGGAGTTCCGCCGCCGCAACGCGGGCCATCTGTCGGGCGGCCAACAGCAGCAGCTCGCGATCGGCCGGGCGCTGGTAGCCGAGCCGGACGTGCTGCTCCTCGACGAGCCGTCGCTCGGCCTGGCGCCGCTCGCCGTCGACAACGTCTTCGAGGCGCTGCGGGGGATCTGCGAGCGCGGGGTCACCATCCTGCTGGTCGAGCAGCGCGCGCTCCATACCGTCGCCCTCGCCGACCGCACGCACGTGCTCGTCGGCGGCGAGCTCGGTCTCGCGCTCACACCAGCCGACGCCCACGACACCGACAAGATCGTCGCGGCCTACCTCTCCTTGTGATCCTCGGCACCCTCGACTTCCAGACGCTTTCCGACGCCGTCGGGCTCGGGGCGATCTACGCCTTGATGGCGGTCGGGATCGGCCTCGTCTTCGGCGTGCTCCGGTTGGTGAACTTCGCCTACGGCCAGCTCGTGATGGCCGGCGCCTACGCGCTGGCCTTCACCTCGAGCTGGCCGACCTGGACCAGCATCCTCGCCTGTTTCGCGGTGGTCGTCGCGCTCTCGCTCGCGATGGACACGGTCGTCTTCCGGCCGCTGCGCGGGCAGTCGCCGGCGGTGATGCTGGTGACCACTTTTGCGATCGCATTCCTGCTCCAGGCGGTCGCGCTGATCGTTGACGTGCGCGACGGCACGATCGGCGAGGTCGCGCCCTCGCTGAGCTCGCTGAACGAACCGGTCACGCTCGGCGGCACCGAGATCCGGAAGATCACGCTCGTCGCGATCGGCGTGGCCGTGGCCGCGCTCCTGCTGCTCGCGCTGCTCCTGACCCGGACGACGATCGGCCTGCACACGCGCGCCGCGGCCGGCGACTTCCAGACCGCGCGGCTGCTCGGGGTGCGGGCGAACCGAGTGATCGCCTTCTCGGTCGTCCTCTCGGGCCTGCTGGCCGCCGTGGTGGCCGTGATGCTGACCGTGCAGCAGCCGTTCGTAGGCCCGGACTTCGCCTTGCGCGACACGATCGTTGTGCTCGTCGGGGTCGTGGTCGGCGGAATCGACCGCCTCTGGACGGCCACGCTCGGCGGCTTCACGATCGGGTTCGCCTCGGGGCTGATCAACGGCCTGCTGCCGACCGACAAGACGGTCTACCTGCCGTCGGCCGTCTTCGCGCTCGTGATCCTCGTCCTGCTTCTGCGGCCGGCGGGCCTGTTCGCCTGGGGGAGCCGGACGGCGCCCGAACGCGTATGAGGCGGTCGCTCGACCCTTTCGTGCAGCTCGCGGGACCTGCGTTGCTGGTCGTCGCGGTGGGGCTGGTCGCGACGACCGCGTCGCCCTCGAACGAGGTCTACTTCCTGAACGCGCTCATCTCGGTCTCGATCGTCGTCGCGATCTACGTCTTCGTCGGGAACTCGGGCGTCCTTTCGTTCGGACAGATCAGCTTCGTCGCGGTCGGGGCCTTCGCGGCGGGCGTGATGACGGTGCCGCTCGAGTCGAAGAAGGGCGTGCTCACGACGCTCTTCCCGTTGCTGCGCGACCACACGATCGGCAACGTTCCCTCGCTGCTGCTCGCCGCGGCGCTCGGCGGGCTCTTCGCGTTCGCGGTCGGGCTGCCGCTGATGCGGCTGAACGGTCTCGCGGCCGGGATCGCCACCTTCGCCGTGCTCGAGATCACACACAACGTGCTCCAGCAATGGACGAAGATCGGGCCCGGGGCGACCACGCTCTCGCTCGTGCCCGAGTCGACCGGCCCCCTGCAAGCGACGCTCGGGGCGCTCGTCGTCATCGCCGTCGCATTCGCCTACCAGCGCAGCAGGCTCGGCCGGCAGCTGCGCGCCTCCCGCGAGGACGCCGCGGCCGCCTCGGGCGTCGGTGTGAGCGTGCACCTCCAGCGGCTGTGGGCCTTCACGCTCTCCGGCGCGCTCGCAGGCTTCGCAGGCGCGCTTTTGGTGCACCAGCTCGGGTCGATCACGACCGAGCAGGTCTACCTCGAGCTCACCTTCCTGACCCTGGCGATGCTCGTGATCGGCGGGCTGACGAGCCTCTGGGGCGCGGTCGTCGGGGCGCTCGCCGTCAGCGGGCTCGACTCGTTCCTCAGCCAGGCGGAGCAAGGCGTCCACGTGCTCGGCCACCGGCTCGACGTGCCCTCCGGCTCGCGCCTCGTCTTCCTGGCGGCGATCATGGCGCTGGTGCTCATCCTGCGGCCATCCGGCCTCACCGGAGGGCGGGAGTTCCGGCTTCCGCGAACGCGGAGGCGCGCGTGAAGGTCTGCGTCGTCGGCTGCGGCGCCGTCGGATCGCTGTTCGCAGCGAACCTCGCGCGGCTCGACGACCTCGAGGTGTGGGCCTACGACCGCGCCCAGGAGCACGTCGACGCGATCAACACGAACGGCCTGAGGCTCTCCGGCGCCGGCGATGTCGTGGGCCGGCCGCGCGCGACCACCGACCCTGCGGAGTTGCCCGCGTGCGAGTTCGGCATCGTCGCGACCAAGGCGATGCACACCGACCCCGCGATCGCGGCGACCGCGCACGCGTTCGCCGACGGCTCGGTCTGCACCGTGCAGAACGGGCTCGGGAACGAGGAGGCGCTCGCCGCCCACGTCGCGCGCGTGATCCGCGGAACGACGTTCCCGGCCGGCCGGCTCGTCGAGCCCGGGCACGTGCAGTGGGACGTGAAAGGCGACACGACCATCGGGCCCTTCGAGCCGAGCCCCGCGTCCATGGAGGAGATCGAGCGGCTCGCCGACGCGTGCACCCGCGCGGGCCTGCCGACGACGGCGGTCACAGACGCCCGCGGGCCGCAGTGGCGCAAGGTGATCTTCAACGCGGCCACCAACCCCGTCGGCGCGCTGACCGGGCTCACGCACGGCCGCGTCTGCGAGGACCCGGCGTTGCGTCGGCTCGTGTCGGCGCTCGTCGACGAGGGCAAGGCGGTCGCGAGCGCGCAGGGCATCACGCTGGACGCCGACCCCGAGGAGCTGATCGACCACGCGGCCCGGCCCGACGTCGCCTACGACCACAAGGCGAGCATGCTCCAGGACGTCGAGGCGCGCCGGCAGACGGAGGTCGACTACCTGAACGGCGGCATCGCGCGCTTCGCGCGCGAGCACGGCGCGCCGACGCCGCTGAACGACGCGATACTCGCGCTGGTGAAGGGGCTGGAGCGGTCGTGGGGGTGAGCAGTGGCGAGGTCGAGCGGCGCTACGCGAACGTTCGCGCCGCACTCGAGCGCGACGAGCTGGACGCGGCGCTCGTCTGCGGGAGCGAGTACACGGGCTTCGAGGGTGCGGTCACCTACCTCTCCGGCTTCCAGATCGTCCACCGCTATGCATATGTGGTGCTGCCGCGCGAGGGGGAGCCGACGGTCGTCTTCCCGAGCGAGGCGCGCTACGTCGGCGAGCACGGCACCTCCTGGATCGAGGAGCAGGTCTTCGCCGACCGGCCGGGCGACTGGCTCGCCGACCGGCTGCGGGGCTCGCGGGTCGGCGTCTACGGGCTCGACTACGTGATGGCGCCACGCGACTACGCGGCGCTGCGGGACGCGGTCGAGCTCGTGCCGTGGGACGTCGCCTTCGACCATGCGCGCGCGGTCAAGAGCGACGAGGAGCTCGAGTCGGTGCGCGACAGCGTCCAGATCAACACGGACGGCTTCCACGCCTTCCGCGAGGCCTACCAGCCCGGCCGGAGCGCCGCCGAGGTGCTGGCCCCGGCGGAGGAGCTGTTCGTCGAGCGCGGTTGCGGACGGCTGACGATGAACATGGTGCTCGTCGGGGCCGAGTTCGCGATCGCGCGCGCCGAGACGACCCTCGCTGGGTTCTGCATCCCGTCGCTCGAGGTCGCGGGCCGCGGCGGGCACTGGGTCGAGGTCTCGCGCGCGCTCGGGACGCCGAACGACGAGGTGAAGCGCATGAACGAGGCCTATGACGAGTACTTCGAGGCGGCGCAGCGCACGCTGCGCCCGGGCGCGACTGCGCACGACGCGCACCGCGCGGTCTCGCAGGGCTTCACCGAGCGCGGCTATCACCTCGGCCACGTCACCGGCCACTCGATCGGGATGACGATGATCGAGTTCCCCAAGATCGGGGAAGGGGTCGAGACGGAGCTGCGCGAGAACATGGTCTTCTCGATGCATCCCCACGTGATCGCCGAGAACGGGCACGACTGCCTCTACATGCAGGAGACCTGGCTCGTCACCGCGGAGGGCGGCGTGCCGCTCTCCGGGCTGCCTTCGCGCATCTTCTAGGCGCAGGGGTCGCCGAGGCGCCTCGGCCCTGGTACCGCCTCGACTCCCGCGCCGAGTGTGCCTGCTCGGCGGCGCCGAACCGTCACTTCCGGCCATGCCTGTGGACGAGACGTCACACTCTCGGCACGAACGACACGGCCGCTTGGGCCGATCCGGAGGGACAGTCCCTGGTTTTAGGCGAGCAGCTCGCGGTTCGCGGCGAGCACCGCGAGCACGGCCTGGACGTCCTCCGGCGGTGTTGTAGCAATGAGCCGAGACCCGCAGCTTGTCGTCGCGGGACGAGGTGACGACGTTCTGGGCGGCGAGCGCGGCGACAAGCGCGTTCACGTCGGTCGAGGGGATGCATACGAGCGCGCCGCTGCGCTCCGGCTCCCGCGGCGTCGCGACGCGCCCGCCGAGCTCCTCGACGCCGTCGTGCAGGAGCCCGTTCAGGCCGCGCACGTGGGCCTCGGTCTCGGCGATCCCGATCTCCTGCATCAGCTGGATTCCGGCGATCGCCGCGTAGGTCGACGGCACCGGCGGCGTGCCCGCCTCGAAGCGCCGCGCGGTCGGCGACGGCGAGTAGTCGTGGATGTCCATCTCGAAGATGTCGCGATCGGCGAACCAGCCCGTCGCCGTGGGCTCGATCCCCTGCACGAGCTCGCGGCGGCAGTAGAGGAAGCCGAGCCCGGCCGAGCCGAGCAGGTACTTGAGCACGCCAGCGGCCAGGAAGTCGCAGTCGAGCGCGCGCACGTCGATCGGCAGCGAGCCGATCGTCTGGTAGGCGTCGACGAGCACCGGCGCGCCCGCCTCGTGCGCGATGCGGCCGATGCCCTCGACGTCGAGCCGGCCGCCGTTCCGGAAGCAGACGTGCGTGACCGCCACCAGCGCCGTCCGCTCGTCGATTGCCGCCTCGAAGCGCTCCAGCGGGATCGTCCCGTCCGGTTCCGCCGGCACGTGCACGACCCGCACGCCGCGCCGCTCCTGCGCGTGCGAGATCTGGCCGATAGTCGGGAACTCGAAGTCGCTGACCACGATCGTGTCGCGCCCGTCGCCGAAGCGGAGGCCGCTGACGAGCCCGCTCACACCCGCGGAGACCGAGGTCGTGACCGCGATCTCGTCCTCGCCGGCGTTCACGAGCCCCGCGATCGCCGCCCGCACCGCCTCGAGGCGGCCGACCCAGTACTCCCAGGGCGCGCCGTGCTCGTCCCAGTCGTCGAGGTAGCGGGCGTAGGCGTCGCGCACCGAGTCCGAGAGCGCTCCCTGCGAGCAGCTGTTGATGTAGACCTGCCGCTCGAAGACCGGAAAGCGGTGCCGAATCCGGCCCGGCAGCGAGGCGACGTCAACGGCCAAGGTAGGCCTTCCGCAGATCCTCGTGCTGGAGCAGCTCCGAGGCCTTTCCGGACAACACGACACGCCCGGTCTGGAGCACGTACCCACGGTCTGCGATCGAGAGCGAGACGTTCGCGTTCTGCTCCACGACCAGGATCGCCACGCCCGACTCGTGCACCTGCTGGATGATCTCGAAGTTCCGCTCGACGAGGATCGGCGCGAGCCCCATCGACGGCTCGTCCATCAGCAGCAGCTTCGGCCGGGACATCAGCGCACGACCCATCGCGACCATCTGCTGCTCGCCGCCGGAGAGCGTGCCGGCGAGCTGCCTGCGCCGCTCGTAGAGGAGCGGGAAGAGCGAGTACACACGCTCGAAGTCCTCCCTGGCGCCGCCGCCGCGCAGGTAGGCGCCCATCTCGAGGTTCTCGAGCACGCTCATCGGCGCGAACAGCCGGCGGTTCTCCGGCACGATCGCCATGCCGCGGCCGATGCGGTAGCTCGTGTTGCGCTCGGCGAGGTCATCGCCGTCGAAGACCACGCGGCCGTTGCGGGGACGCACGATCCCGAGCGCCGTCTTCAGGGTGGTCGACTTGCCGGAGGCGTTGCCGCCGAGCAGACAGACCAGCTCGCCCGGGCCGACCTGCAGCGTGACGTCGTTCAGGATGTGGATCTGCCCGTAGTAGGTGTCGACGTGCTCGAACTCGAGCAGCGGCTTGCCCGGCGCCTCGCTCACGACGCCTTCTCCGCCCGCAGGCCGAGGTACGCCTCGACGACGCTCGGGTCGGTCGCCACCTCGTCGAACGAGCCTTCCGCGATCTTGATCCCGTGGTCGAGGGCGATCACCCGGTCGGAGATGCCCTCGACGAGGTGCATGTCGTGCTCGATCACGAAGATCGTGTAGCCGAGCTCCTCGCGCAGCTTGCCGATCAGCTCCGTGATCTCGTGCGTCTCTACCGGGTTCATCCCGGCGGCGGGCTCGTCGAGCAGGAGCAGGCGCGCGTTCGTCGCCATGGCGCGGGCGATCTCGAGGCGGCGGCGGTTGGCGTAGGAGAGCGAGTACGCGGGCTGGTTCCAGCGGTAGCCCACCAGGCGCTGGCCGAAGAAGGAGAGCTTCTCCTCGGCGAGAGCGGCGATCTCGCGCTCTTCACGGCGCATGCCAGGCGTGCGCAGCACCGAGCGCACGATGCCCGCGCTCGTGTGGCCGTAGGCCGCGGCCATCACGTTCTCCTTGACCGTCATGTTCAGGAACAGCCGCAGCGTCTGGAAGGTGCGGGCGATGCCGCGGCGGGTGATCTTGTTCGGGGGAACCCCGACGATCGACTCGCCCTCGAACAGGATGTCGCCCCGCTCGGGTGCGTAGACGCCGGTCACGAGGTTGAAGAGGGTGGTCTTGCCGGCGCCATTCGGCCCGATCACGCTGATGATCTCGTGCTCGTCGACGTGCAGGTCGAGGTTCGAGATCACCTGCAGGCCCCCGAACGCCTTCGAGACGCCCTTGAGCTCGAGCAGCGGCGCCATCAGCCGATCTCCACCTTCGCCGTCCCGAACAGTCCCTGCGGCCGGACGGTCATGATCGCGATCAGGAGCGCGCCGAAGAGCACGTAGCGCGTCACCGCCGGCTGCTGGACGAGCAGGTTCTCCCAGACGAAGGCGGTCAGGTACAGCGCCGGCACGAGCACGACGAGGCGCCACCAGCCCTTCAGCTGCACGAGCGCGACGATGCAGACGACCATCAGCAGGTAGCCGTAGACGGCGAGCCGGCCCGGGTTGGTCGGGAGCAGAACCCAGTTGCGGATCAGACCGGTCAGGAAACCGCCGTCCTTGACATGGCCGGCGGTGCCGCGTGACCAGACCGCATCCACGATCGCGTGCACGATGAGGCCGAAAACGATCGTGGCGGCGAAGGCCGCGACCAGCCGGGGCCACGAGCGGCGCATGGTGAAGAAGACCGCCGCGATCAGCGCCACGTAGAACAACACGCGCGCGACGTTCGGCGGCGAGGTGGAGTCGAGCACCTGGTTCGAGGCGATGATCGCGGTGGCCCCGACGATCATCCCGGTCAGGCTCCCGGTGCCGCCGAGGATCACGACGGCGTAGATCAGGATCAGTACCTGGGTGCTGAAGTTCTGCGGGAAGGCACCGGTCTGGGCGGCTGCGAAGACGCTGCCGGCGAGACCCGCGATCGCGGCGCCGAGGCTGAAGGCCATGATCTTCAGCCGGTTGACCGGCATGCCCATCATCTCTGCCGCGAGCGGGTCCTCCCGCGAGGCCTTCCAGGCTCGGCCCGTCCGCGACTCGCTGATGCAGTAGAGGACGATCAGCACGACGACGACGCAGCCGAGCAGGAACCAGTAGTAGCCGCGCGTCGTGTCGATGGTGAACCCGAAGAAGCTGAGCGGGTCGACGTTCGCGAGGCCGTTGGAGCCGTTCGTGATCCCGTAGGGATCGGCGGCGTTGGTGAAGACGACGAAGGCCTGGCCGAAGAAGAGCGTCACGATCGCGAGGTAGTCGCCGAGCAGTCGCCGCGAGGACGAGCCGAGGAAGAGGCCGAGCAGCGCGCACACGACCACCGCCGCGAGGATCGACCACTGCGCATCCCAGTGATGCGTGTAGACGTGACTCTTGTTCGAGTGCGTCCCGGAGAGGAATGCATAGGTGTAGGCGCCGAAGCCGAAGAACGCGACGTAGCCGAGGTCGAGCAGCCCGGCGAAGCCCACGACCACGTTCAGACCGAGCGCCAGAAGGGCGTAGATCAGGATGAAGAGGCCGTAGTTGAAAAGATTCCCCTCGCTGACGAAGGGGAGGAACGGCACCAGGATCGCGGGCGTCAGGAACGCCAGCTTCCCTGCCGGCGGTAGGCGCTCCCAGAGCTGCGCGATGCGGCCTGCGAGGCCGGTCGGACGCTCGATGCGCTCGTCCGCGCGTTCGACCCACTGGTCGACGCCGATCTGGCTCGAGCTCTCGGGGATGCCGGGTGTGTTCTCGCTCACCGGTTACACCTTCTGCAGCGCGGGCGTCCCGAGAAGCCCGCTCGGGCGCACAAGCATCACGCCGATCAGGATCCCGAACACGACCAGGTCGGAGACGTTGCCGTTCAGGTAGCCGCGGGCCCACGACTCGACGAGGCCGACGAGCAGGCCGCCGAGCATCGCGCCCGGGATGCTGCCGATACCGCCGACCACCGCCGCCGTGAAGCCCTTCAGGCCCGCGAGGAAGCCCATCAGGTGGTAGATCTGGCTGAAGAGCAGGCCGAACATCACACCGGCCGCTCCCGCGAGCGCCGAGCCGATGAAGAAGGTGGCCGCGATCACGCGGTCGGGCTCGATCCCCATCATCGCGGCTGCCTCCCGGTCGAACGAGACGGCGCGCATCGCCTTGCCCAGGCGTGTCCAGTGCACGAGCGCCATCAGCGCCAGCATCAGGAAGACCGCCCCGACGATCACGATCACGCCGAGGTACTGGACGAAGACGCCGTTGTCGCCGCCGAGATGGATCCCGTCGTAGCTGATCAGCTCGAAGCCGTCGTAGTTGCGGAACTGCGCGCCGAACAGCAGCAGCGCCGAGTTCTCCAGGAAGAAGGCCACGCCGAGTGCGGAGATGAGCGGAGCGATCCGGGGCGCATCGCGGAGCGGCCGATAAGCGAAGCGCTCGATCGCGAGCCCGAGAAAGCCCGAGCCGAGCATCGCGACCACGAACATGCAGAGCACCAGGAGCGCCACCGGGATCGCCGGGTTGAGCGGCCCGCCGAGCAGCGTGAGCACGCCGAAGCCGATGAACGCCCCGATCATGTACACGTCGCCGTGGGCGAAGTTCAGCAGCTTCAGGATCCCGTAGACCATCGAATACCCCAGCGCGATCAGCGCGTAGACGCTGCCGAGGATGATCCCGTTCACGGTCAGCTGGAAGAAGAACGTCCAGCCCTGCGTGGGGGAGAAGTAGACGGCGTAGAACGTCCAGGCGACCAGCGCTATGGCGAGGCCGCCGAGATTTCCGAGCCGCTGTCGAACTTCCGGGTTCACGCCGGTGCGTAGCCTCTCAGAAGACACGTGCGGCCCACCGGAGTGGGCCGCACGTCGTGCTCAGATCCGCTTGCGCCTAGCCGATGCGCTTGAACGAGCCGTCGCTCTGGATCTGGTAGATCCCGTAGCTCGCCGGAAGCTTCATCTCGCCGCTCCGCGTGTACGAGACCGGGAAGCCGAGGATCGTCGCCTTCAGATTCGTCTTCGCGATCTGCTTCCGCACCTCGGCACGGGTCGCCTTGCCGTCGGCGCACGCCCTCGTGACCGCGCCCACGACCACCTGGGCCGCCACGTACGACGGCAGGCCGAAGAACTCACCGTTGCCCTTGTGGGCCTTGATGTAGGCCTTAACCGCCGCGGCGGCCGGGTTGTAGGGGAAGGCCGAGTCGTACGAGCCGGTGATCTTCCAGACGCCCGGCGCGAACAGGCCGTCCGAGCCGAACAGCTTGATCTTCGACTTGCCGGCGGCCCTCAGCTGCTGTCCGAAGGCCTGAGCCTGCGGGGCGAGCTGCCACGGGATGTAGATGCCCTGGGTGTTGTTCGGGATCTTCGCGATCTTGGACGAGAAGTCCGAGTCGTTCTGGCTGATCGAGTCGCGGGTGACCTTGACGCCGCGGGAGGCGAGGATCTTCTGCACACCGTCGGCCAGGCCCTGCGAGTAGGTCTCTTGGTCGTCGATGATGTAGACCCGCTTCCACTTCAGCTTCTTGGTCATCCAGTTGGCGACCGTCGGGCCCTGGGCGGCGTCGTTCGGCACGGTGCGGAAGAAGTACCCGCGCCGGTTGCCGTCGGTGTGGCCGTCCGTGAGCGACGTGCGACTCGCGGAGCCTGAGACGAACCCGAGCTTGCCCCCCTTGTAGGCCGACGTGGAGGCAACGACCTCCTGGCTACCGGCCGGCCCGACAACGCCGAGCATCTTCGAGTTCGAGGCGAACGACTTCGCGACCCTGACGGCGAACGCGGTGTCCACACCAAGCTGCGTGTCGCCGGGTACGACCTTGATCTGCTTGTTCTTGTTTGCCTTCTGCGCGTTCCAGCGCTTGACGTAGAACTTCGCCCAGCGAACCTGCTGGTTCCCGATGTCGGCCGCAGGGCCAGTGAACGGCGCCGCAAGGCCGATTGTCCGCGTCTTGCCGCAGGTAACCGTCGCCGAGCCGGCGGACGACGTCCGCGTCGGCGATTTGGTCGATCCAAAGGCGACTGACGCCAGCGCAGCCACCGCAGCCGCGAGCGCCGCGGCTACTAGGTACTTCCTCATGTTGCCCTCCTCATCGATTCCGTTCCGCTAGGGGTTGAGACGTCTTTCCAGGTCATTCGTTTGCCTCGTAGGCGCGCGAGGCGGGATCGCCGGACGGATGGAAGGTCGCGACGATCCGCATCGAGGTGTCTCCGCTGTTCTCGAGCGAGTGGACGAAGAAGGGCGGAATATGGATGCACGAGCCCGCACGCACCGGCCGGTCCTGCCCGCCGCCGTGGAAGACGCCCTCACCCTCGAGCACGTAGATCACCTCGTCGTACACATGGCTGTGGTCGGGCGCGCGGCCCGGCGCGATCACGCCGAAGAACTGCGTTGCGTCCTTGCAGCCAACCTCGTCCGTGACCAGGTAGCGGAACTCCCGCTCCCCGCTCGCGGGGAGCGTCGGCTGGTCGGCGTAGCGCACCGTTCTCGACGTCGGGGTCTCGGCGTCTTCGGCGTCCTGCGGCGCGGTCGCCGAGACGATCAGCAGCTCCTCGGAACCGGGGTTCTCGATCTCGTAGGTCTCGCCGGTCGTCAGGTAGGCCGCGGTCCCGGGCTCCAGCTCGTTCGACGCGCCGGCGACCGTCAGCGATCCGCTGCCCGAGACGGCGTACATGATCTCCTGCACGCCCTCGAGCGTCCGAGGGCTCGACCGCCCCGGCGCGTAGCGAACGAGGTGGAGCTCGAGCACCGACGAGCCCTTGCTGGAGTCGATCGCCACCGCGCGCGCGGCAGTGTCGCCGTTGCGGCGGTTGCCCTCGAGCTCGGTTTCGTGGACGACGTAGCCCGTCACCGGACGATTCTCACACGGAACCGCAAATTGGAGGGGCCGGACCTCAGTCTTCCTCGTTGGCGAGCTCGGTCAGCCGGTTCCGTGCCTGCCAGAGCTCCGGGTAGAAGCGCTGCTTGATCAGACCGCCCAGCAGCTCGACCGGCGTTCCCTGGGTGCCGACGACCTGGTCGCCGATCACGCGGGCGACGACGAGGTAGTGGCGCATCCGCCAGAGGCCGATCCGCTCGTCCCAGGAGAGCAGGAGCTCGGCCAGCTGGTAAAGGTCCTCGTGCTGTCGGCCCTCGACGTAGAGCGAGACGACGTTCAGGCCGGCCTCTCGCAGCTTCTCGCCGAAGGCCTGCCCGAGCGGCGGCGTCACCCGGCGGATCTGGCGGAAGCCGGGCGAGTCGAAGCCGCTGCCGTGTCCGAGCACCTTGCGGATCGCCTGGTACTCCCAGGGTGAAAGTGCCTCCAGCATCTCCAGCTGGGCGATGACGTAGTCCATTGCCAGGACCGAGCGCCGGAGCAGCCGCTGCGCGCCGGCAAGGTCGCCTTGCTCGACGAGGCGGGTCGCCTCCTCGGCCTCGTTCCAGGCCAGCTTCAGCCAGAGCTCGGAGGCCTGGTGGACGGTCTGGAAGAGCAGCTCGTCTCGGTGGGTCTGCTCCTCCGGGCGCTTCTGCAGGGCGAGCAGGTCGTCGGTGCGCAGGTAGCGCTCGTAGTCGCTTTCGCCCTCGCCGCCGAGGATCGGCTGGCTGTAGTCCTCGGCGTCCGGCTTCACGCGTTCAGCATACGACCCGTAGGCTCTGCCGGTGGAGCGTCGGCCGCTCGGACGGACTGGGCTCGAGGTCTCGAGAATCGTCCTCGGCTGCGGCAACTTCGGGGGAATCGGCTCCGCGCCGGAGCTCTTCGGCCAGGGCGAGAGTCGCGACGAGGCGTTCGCGTTGATGGACGCCGCCTGGGCGGCGGGGATCAATGTCTTCGACACGGCGGCGTCGTACGGGGGCGGCCGCAGCGAGAGCTGGGTGGGGGCCTGGCGCAGAGAGCGTGAGGCGCCGGTGCTGCTGAGCACCAAGGTCTTCTGGTCGGTCACCGGCGACCCCGACGACCGCGGCCTGGGCCACGAACGGATCCTGAGTGAGCTCGACGGCAGCCTCTCGCGTCTGGGGACGGACAGGGTCGACCTGTACCTCACCCACGAGCCCGACGAGGACACGCCGATCGAGGAGACGCTACGCGCGCTCGACGAGCTCGTCCAGGCCGGGAAGGCAGGCGCGGTCGGTGCGAGCAACCTCGACGGGCCGGGCCTCGAGCAGGCACTCGGGACGAGCAAGCGTCTCGGGCTGACGCCCTACGGCTGGGTTCAGAACGAGTTCAGCCTGCTGCGCCGCGAGGCCGAGGGGGAGATCTTTCCGATCTGCGAGCGCGAGGGGCTCGGCTTCACCCCGTTCAGCCCGCTTGCCGGCGGATGGCTGACGGGGAAGTACCGGCGCGGCGAGGCGTACCCTTCGGGCTCGCGGATGACCCTGCGCCCGGACCCATACGCAGACCTGGTGAACGAGGAGACGTTCGACGGCCTTGAGGCGTTCGCCGCCGCGGCAGACGACCTGGGCGTCGAGCCGGCAACCCTGGCAGTGGCCTGGGTGCTGGGCCACCCGCAGGTGACCGCGGTGGTCGTCGGCCCCCGGCGTCCGGAGCAGCTCGCGACGGCCGTCGCCGCGACCGAGCTCGGGCTGACCGCCGGGCAGCGCGACGAGCTGGCCGGGATGTTCACGTGAGCGACCTCCTCGTCCTCGGTCACGACGATGTCGAGCGCCTGCTGCCGATGGACGAGTGCGTCGAGCTGATGGAGTCCGTCCTCGCCGACCTGGCACGGGGCTCGGTCTGGCAGCCGCTCCGCTTCGTCGTTCGGCCACCCGAGGAGCCGAGCCTGATGGGGCTGATGCCCGCCCACCGCTCCGCGCCGGCGGCCTCCTACGGCCTGAAGGTGGTCTGCATCTTCCCGAGCAACGCCCAACGTGGCATCGACCTGCACCAGGGCGGCGTGCTGCTCTTCGACGGCGAGACCGGCTCGCTGCGCGCGCTCGTCGACGCCTCCGCGATCACTGCCACGCGGACGGCCGCGGTGTCCGCCGTCGCCACTCGGCTGCTCGCCCGCCAGGACGCGCGGCGCCTCGCGATCCTCGGCTCGGGCGTGCAGGCGCGCTCACATCTGAAGGCCATGGCGGTCGCACGGCCGTTCGAGGACGCTCGCGTCTGGAGCAGGACCCAGGAACGCGCCGCCGCCTTCGTCGCCGAGGCCGAGGCGCCGTTCTCTGTCGGGGCGGTCGACTCGGCCGAGGAGGCGGTGCGAGGGGCGGACGTGGTCGTCACCGCGACGTCC
The DNA here is from genome assembly GCA_963763475.1 of uncultured Actinomycetes bacterium. Lineage (GTDB taxonomy): Bacteria > Actinomycetota > Thermoleophilia > Gaiellales > Gaiellaceae > AC-32. The sequence continues at coordinate 412,534 of CAVXOR010000001.1, forward strand.
TCACCCGAGCCGATCGTCAGGCGCGAGTGGCTGGCCCCGGGAGCGCACGTGAACGCCGTCGGCTCGTCCATCCCGACCGCCCGCGAGCTCGACGCCGACACGATCGCGACGTCGTCCCTCTTCGCGGACGCGCGCGAATCGATGGTGAACGAGGGGGGCGACTACCTGTTCGCGGTGCGCGAGGCGGGCATCGGCCCCGACCACATCCGCGCCGAGCTCGGGGAGATCCTGATCGGCTTGCGCGAAGGCCGCCGTTCCGACGACGAGGTGACCGTGTTCAAGTCGCTCGGCCTGGCCGCGGAGGACCTCGCCGCCGCCGAGCATGTGTACGCGCGGGCGCGGGTCGAGGGCGTCGGCACGTCCGTCCCGTTTTGATTGCGATCGAGGAGATCCGAGCCGCCCGCGAGCGCCTCGCCGGCCGGATCGTGCGCACGCCGCTCGTCAAGCTCGAGCTGCCGGAGCAGCCCGGGTCGCTCTACCTGAAGCTGGAGAACCTGCAGCCGATCGGCTCGTTCAAGCTGCGCGGCGCGCTCAACGCGATCCTGCAGTCGGACGCCGAGGAGCTGCGCGGCGGCGTGGTCACCGCGAGCGCCGGCAACATGGGCCAGGGCGTGGCCTGGGCGGCCCGCGAGCTCGGCTTGCCGAGCACCGTGGTCGTCCCCGATCACGCGCCCGAGACGAAGCTCGACGCGATCCAGCGGCTCGGCGGCCGCGTGGTGAAGGTGTCGTACGAGCGCTGGTGGCAGGCGATCTCTGAGTCGACCTTCCCCGACGCAGAGGGCGCTTTCATCCACCCGGTCCAGGACGAGCGCGTGATGGCGGGCAACGGGACGATCGGTCTCGAGATCCTCGACGACCTGCCCGATCCCGACCGGGTGCTCGTCCCCTTCGGCGGCGGCGGCCTGAGCGTGGGCATCGCCAGCGCCGTCAAATCGCTGCGGCCGGAGACCGAGGTGTACGCCGTCGAGCCGGAGACGGGCGCGCCGCTGACGGCCGCGCTCGAGCGGGGCGAGCCCGAGCCCTTCGAGTACCGGGTCTCGTTCGTCGACGGCTCGGGCTCGCCGGCCGTGCTGCCGGCGATGTGGGCGCGCGCGAAAGTCGCGCTCGACGGCGCGTATTCGGTCTCCCTGGACGAGACCGCCGCAGCGGTGCGCATGCTCGTTGGCCGCGCGCGCGTTGTCGCCGAAGGCGCGGGGGCGCTGTCGCTCGCGGCCGCTCTCCACCACCGCTGGGACGAGCAGGTGGTGTGCATCGTCTCCGGCGGGAACATCGACGCCGGGAAGCTCGCGCAGATCCTGGCCGGCGAGACGCCCTAGCAGGCGCCGACGGCCGACAGGCTCAGGCCGACCGCACCGCGACGAACGAGAGCACGGTCACGCCCAGCTCTTCGGGCGGGAACTTCCGGAACCGCGGCGCGAGCGGCAGCGACTCGAGCTCCTTCAGGCCGGCCTCGCTCGGGCCGGACGGCCTCTCGAGGACGAGCTCGAAGCCGGCGTCGCGCACGAGCTGCAGGTACTCCGGCGAGCGCAGCCGGTTCTGGTGGTGGAGCGGCGAGTTTACGAGGCTCCAGGCGCGGTCGGAGTAGCGCAGGAAGTGGTAGCGCGAGAGTGAGCGATCGAAGTACGCGTAGTGGTCCTGCAGATCGATCCGGCAGCTGAACGCGCCTCCGGGCCGAAGCAGCCGGTGGCACTCGCGGAAGATCCCCGCGAGCTCGGTGCCAGGAATGTGCTCGCACGTGTCGGTGCTGGAGACGAACTCGATCGACTCGGCCGGCAGTCCGGTTCCGCGCGCGTCGCAGGGCGCGAGGTAGCGGATCCCGAAGCGCTCCTCCAGCTCCTCGAGCCCGACGATCGGACCGCCGAGCGGTCGCAGCTCCCGGCCGGCCCCGGCTTCGAGCTCGCCGCGCAGCCGCTCGAACGAGACCAGCGAGTCGTTCACCAGCTCGACGCGAGCGCTGGGGCGGATGTCGACGAGCACCTGCCTGCCGACCCCGAGCAGCGCGTAGGCGACCGGGATCGCCAGGTCCCAGCCGGCGCCGAACTCGTAGAACGTCGCCTCGTCGGCCGGCACGCCGGGCCCATGCTCCTCGTAGGCGCCGAGGTGCTGCATCGCCCGGGAGAACTTCTGCCGCAGCGCGCCGTCTCCGGCCGGCAGCGAGCGCAGCACGCGCCGCTGGAAGACGTAGTTCAGCCGCTCGCCCTGGGGAAGGGCACCCATCCCTTTCTGCACCGCTGCCTTCGCCAGCCAACGCATCGGTCGGCGAGCATAGCCCGGACGCTGGGATAAGCGGTTCTAATGACTGAGATTAGGGTACGATGCGAGCCGTGGCCGAACGGGTCTCATTCGACGTGCTCGTCGTCGGCAGCGGCGCCTCCGGGCTCGCGGCCGCGCTCTCGGCCGAGCGGGCTGGCGCGCGGGTGGCCCTGGTGACGAAAGGCGCGCTCCAGTCGTGCAACTCCGCCAAGGCCCAGGGCGGGATCCAGGCCGCGTTCGGCGACGACGATTCCCCCGAGCAGCACGCCGAGGATGTCTGGCAGAGCTCGCACGAGACGGCCGACCGCCGGCTGGTCGAGGTGCTGACCGGCGAGGCGCCGGGCGCGATCCACTGGCTCGAGGAGCAGGGCGTCGAGTTCACGCGCGAGAACGGCGGCTACCGGCTGGCGCGCTGCGGCGGGTCGAGCCGCAAGCGGCTGCTGCAGGTCGGCGACCGCACGGGCCACGCGATCACCACTGCCCTGCGCGACGCCTACACCTCCTCGGGCAGCGAGTTCTTCCCTAACAGCCCGCTCATCTCGCTCGAGCAGGTGGAGAACGGCTGGGTCGCGACGTGCCGGCGCAAGAACGGCGACGAGCTCGTGATCGATGCGGGCGCCGTCGTCCTGGCCGCGGGCGGGCGCTGCTACCGCGAGGCCGAGGAGCGCGGCGAGCTCTCGACCAACCATCCCGGCGCTACCGGCGAAGTGACGCGCCTGGCGCTCGAGCTCGGTGCCCAGAGCCGCGACCTCGACGCGCTGCAGTACCACCCGAACGGCGGCGCGTGGCCGCCGACGATGCAGGGCTACTCGATCCCGGAGACCACGCGCGCGTACGGCGCCACGCTGCTGAACAGCGAGGGCGAGGAGTTCACCGACCCGCTCGGCCCCCGCGACGCGGTCTCTCAGGCGATCTTCGACGAGGTGGAGGCCGGCCGCGGCGTCGAGACCCCGGACGGGCGCCCGGCGGTGCTGCTCGACACGACGCGCATCCCCGAGGCCGACGCCGAGATCTCGCTTCCGTACATGCTGCGCCGCTACCGTTCCGGCGGGATCGACCCGCTGCGGGAGGCGATCCTCACCTACCCCGTCCTGCACTACCAGAACGGAGGCCTCGTGATCGACGAGCACGGCGAGACGACGCTGCCCGGCCTCTATGCCTGCGGCGAGATCGCGGGCGGCACCCACGGGCGCAACCGGATGATGGGCAACAGCCTGCTCGAGTGCACCGTCTTCGGCCGGCGCGCCGGTCAGGCGGCCGCGGAGAAGGCGGCGTGAGCACGGTCGCGGTCGACCTCCGGCAGGCCGTCGAGGACGCGGCGGCGCACCTATACGTCTGGGCGCTGAAGGACATCCCGCAGGACCTGCGCGACGCGCTCGTCGACGCGCAGCAGCGCGAGACCTCGGTCCCGGGCCGGCGCGTGCTCGACACGATCGTCAAGAACGTCCAGGTCGCCGACGACCGGGACAACCTCGTCTGCCAGGACACCGGGATCGCCGTCTACACCTGTCGCGTGGGCGAGCACTTCCCGCTCCACCCGGCCAAGATCTACGAGGCCCTGAAGGCCGGCACCGAGCGCGCGACGCTGGAACACCCGCTGCGCTCGAACGCCGTCCACACGATCACTCGCGAGAACACCGGCGCGAATGTCGGCTACCGGCTGCCGATCGTGCACTGGGAGTTCATCCCCGACTGGGACGGGATGGACGTCAAGTGCGTGCCGAAGGGCTCGGGCTCCGAGAACATGAGCTTCCTGAAGATGTGCGTCCCCGCCGACGGCGTGAAGGGGATCAAGCAGTTCGTGCTCGAGTCGATCGTCGGCGCCGGGGGCAAACCGTGCCCGCCCGGGATCGTCGGCGTCGGGATCGGCGGCTCGGCCGACTACGCGATGTACCTCGCCAAGGAGGCGATCGCCCGGCCGATCGGCACCCGCAACTCTGATCCGATCGTGGCCGAGCTCGAGGACGAGCTGATGGGCCTGCTGAACGAGACCGGGATCGGCCCGATGGGGCTCGGCGGCGACGTAACGGTGCTGAACTGCCACATCGAGCACGCGGACACGCACATGACCTTGAACCCGGTTGCCGTGAACTACCAATGCTGGGCCGCCCGCCGCGCGACCGCGCACGTCGCCGCCGACGGCACCGTCGACTTCGACCGGGAGGCGTGATGGCCAGGCACGAGGTCACCTTCCCGATCACCGACGACGCCGAGGTCCTCAAGCTCAGAGCGGGCGACGAGGTCGTCGTCCAGGGGCACATCATCGGCATCCGCGACCGGACGCAGATCCGGATCTTCGACGAGGGCGTCGAGCCGCCGATGGACCTGCGGGGCGCCTTCCTGCTGCACACCGCGCCCGGCGTGCGCAAGGTCGGCGACAAGTACGAGCCTGTTTGCATCGGCACGACCACGAGCGCGCGCATGGTGCGATTCACCGAGCCGCTCGGCGCGCAGTACGGCGTGCGCGCGATCTGCGGCAAGGGCGGCTTCCCGGACGAGGCGATCGAGCCCATGCAGCGCATGGGGATGATCTATTTCGCGATCGTCGGCGGAGCGGCCGCGCTCGAGACGACGCAGATCGAGGAGATCGAGGAGGTCGCCTGGGAGGAGCTGATGCCGGAGTGCCTCTGGAAGTTCAGGGTGAAGGACTTCGGCCCGCTCACCGTCGGCATCGACGCCCACGGCAACTCGCTGTACCACGACGTCCAGGCAGCGGCCCAGGACAAGCTGAAGGAGCTCTATGCCAGGCTTTGAGTTCTTCGACGTGAACCGCGACGGCGGCCTCACCCATGTGATCGACAAGGGCCTCGGCCCACGCGCGTGGGAGGACGTGCTCGAGACGAGCGGGGACTACATCGACATCGTCAAGCTCGGCTGGGGCACGGCCTACGTGACGCCGAACCTGCAGCGCAAGCTCGACGTGCTGAAGGGGAAGCCGGTCGTGATCGGCGGCACCTTCTTCGAGGCCGTCTACGCGCAGGGCAAGCTCGACGAGTACAAGCGCTGGCTCGCCGAGCTCGGGATGAGCCACGTCGAGATCTCCGACGGCGTGATCGACCTGCCGCGCGAGCGCAAGCTGGAGCTGATCGCCGACTTCGCGCGCGACTTCACTGTCCTCTCCGAGGTCGGCTCGAAGGACGCCGAGGCGGTCTTCGCGCCGTACCAGTGGGTCGAATGGATCAAGGCCGAGCTCGAGGCCGGCGCCTGGAAGGTGATCACCGAGGGCCGCGAGGGCGGCACTGCCGGGATCTATCGCCCGACCGGCGAGATGCGCACCGGGCTCGTGGACGAGATCGCGCACGAGGTCGACGTCAACGACCTGCTCTTCGAGGCTCCCTCGAAGGCGAGCCAGGCCTGGTTCGTGAAGCAGTTCGGGCCGGGCGTGAACCTCGGCAACATCCCGCCGGAGGAAGTGATCCCGCTCGAGACGCTGCGCCTCGGGCTGCGGGCCGACACGTTGAGGGAGGTGCTGCTTGGCGACGCCGAGCCCGCAGCTTCCTGACGTCGAGACGATGCAGGCCGAGGACGTGCTCCGGTGGGCGCACGCCGAGTTCGGCGACCGGCTCTGCCTGACCTGCTCCTGGCAGAAGCAGTCGTCCGTGCTCGTGCACATGGTCGCCGAGCTCGGGCTCGACATCCCGGTCGTCGAGCTCGACACGCACCTCTTCTTCCGCGAGAGCTACGAGACGCGCGACCGCCTGGTCGAGCGCTACGGGATCACGCTGCTACCGCCGCCGCACGTGATCACGGTCGCCGAGCAGCATAAGCAGGAGGGCCCCAACCTGTGGGAGACCGACCCCGACCGCTGCTGCCACATCCGCAAGGTGGAGCCGCTGCTGCAGGCGCTCGAGCCCTACGAGGCGTGGATCTCGGGGATCCGCCGCGACCAGTCGCCGAGCCGCGCGACCACGCCGAAGCTGCAGTGGTCGGAGCGTTACGACGTCTGGAAGCTGCACCCGCTCGCCGACTGGGACGAGAAGCGCGTCTGGTCCTACATCCAGGTCAACGAGATTCCCTACAACCAGCTCCACGACGTCGGTTTCCGCTCGATCGGGTGCATCCCGTGCACCCGCCCGATCGCGCCCGACGAGGAGGAGCGCGCCGGCCGCTGGGCCGGCTCCGACAAGCTCGAGTGTGGGATCCACCTCGAAACGCCACTAGGAGGCACATGACCGACCACATCTACGCCGCCGAGCACCCCGAGACGACGCACGTCCGGCCCGGCGGCTTCACGCTCTGGTTCACCGGGCTCTCCGGCTCGGGAAAGACCACGATCGCGCACCTCGTCGGGCCGGAGCTCGACCGCCGCGGCCTCGTCGTCGAGTACCTCGACGGCGACACCGTGCGCACGCACCTCTCGAAGGGGCTCGGCTTCTCGAAGGAGGACCGGGACACGCACATCGAGCGCGTGGGCTGGGTGGCCTCGCGGCTGACCCGGCAGGGCGGCGCGGTGATCGCGGCGACGATCTCGCCCTACGAGGCGACGCGGCAGGAGGCGCGCGAGCGCATCGGGGAGGTCGGCACCTTCGTCGAGATCTACGTCCAGACCTCGGTCGACGAGTGCGCCAAGCGCGACGTCAAGGGTCTCTACGAGAAAGCATTCAAGGGTGAGATCAAGGAGTTCACCGGCGTCTCGGATCCCTACGAGGAGCCGTCGAATCCCGAGCTGGTGATCGACACCGAGCAGCACGAGCCGGAGGAGAGCGCGGCGATCGTGGTCGCCAAGCTCGAGGAGCTTGGCCTCGTCGCCGCGCAGGTGACGGCGTGAGCCTCACCGAGACCGCGCAGCTGATCGAGCCCCACGGCGGCAAGCTGGTCGACCGCACGGGCTCGCGCCCTGACGGCGTCGAGAAGCTCGAGCAGCTCGTGCTGACCTCGCGCGAGCTCTCCGATCTGGACATGCTCGCCGGCGGCGCGCTGTCCCCGCTCGAAGGCTTCATGGCCCGGCACGACTACGAGAGCGTCGTCGACGAGCTGCGGCTCGCGAGCGGCCTGCCGTGGGCGCTGCCGGTCTGCCTCGCGGTCGACCGCGAGCCGGACGGCGACCAGGTCGCACTCACCGACGCCGACGGGAACGCGCTCGCGGTGCTCGACGTGGAGGGCGTCTATCCGTACGACAAGGAGCGCGAGGCCGAGCGCTGCTTCCGCACCACCGACGACGCGCACCCGGGCGTGAAGCGGCTCTACGACCAGAAGCCGTACTACCTGGCCGGCCGCGTGACCGTCTTCGAGCGGGCCGAGCCGGCCTTTCCGGAGCTCGCGATGGACCCGGCGCAGACACGCGCGGCGTTCGCCGACCGCGGCTGGAAGCGCGTGGTCGGCTTCCAGACCCGCAACCCGATCCACCGCGCGCACGAATACCTGACCAAGGGCGCGCTCGAGACGGTCGACGGGCTGCTGATCCACCCGCTCGTGGGCGAGACGAAGTCGGACGACGTCCCGGCCGCGACCCGCGTCGAGTGCTACCGCGTGCTGGTCGAGAACTACTACCCCGCCGACCGCGTGCTCGTCTCGGCCTTCCCGGCCGCGATGCGCTACGCCGGGCCGCGCGAGGCGATCTGGCACGCCATCTGTCGCAAGAACTACGGCTGCTCGCACTTCATCGTCGGCCGCGACCACGCCGGTGTCGGCGACTACTACGGCACCTACGACGCGCAGCTGATCTTCGACGAGTTCGAGCCCCACGAGCTGGGGATCGAGCCGATGTTCTTCGAGCACGCCTTCTTCTGCCGCGTCTGCGGCTCGATGGCGACGCCGAAGACCTGCCCGCACGGAGGCGACGACCACGTCTTCCTCTCGGGCACGAAGGTGCGCGAGCTGCTGGCCGAGGGACAACTGCCGCCGGTCGAGTTCTCCCGGCCCGAGGTCGCGGAGGTGCTGATCTCGGCCTACCGTGCGTAGCCGATGACCTGGCAGTTCACGCTCAGCGGGTTCCTGATCGGTGTGCTCGTAGGGCTGACCGGGATGGGCGGCGGCTCACTGCTGACGCCCATCCTGGTGATCTTCTTCGGCTTCAAGCCGACGCTTGCGGTCGGCACAGACGTCCTCCATGGCGCGATCTTCAAGAGCTTCGGCGCCGTCCGGCACCGGAAGCTCGGGACGGTGCACGCGCATCTCACGCTCTGGATGTTCCTCGGTTCCGGGCCGATGTCGCTGCTGGGCGTGGCCGCGGCCACCTGGCTAAGCCACCACTCCAGCGGCGCCGAGGACATCGAGGCCTACGCGATCGGCGCCGCCCTCGTGATCGGCGGGGCCGGGCTCGTCGCGAAGATGTTCATCAAGCGCGGCGTGCAGCCCGACGACGCACCGTTCATCCTCGATCGCCGTGACAAGCTGATCGCCCTGACGCTCGGGGCGACCTGTGGCTTCGTCGTCGGCCTCACCTCTGTGGGCAGCGGCACCTTCTTCGGGCTCGTGATGGTGCTCGTCTTCCCGCTGACCCTGCCGAAGATCGTCGGCACCGACATCTTCCACGCGGCGGCTCTGCTCTGGGTCGCCGGCTTCGGCCACCTCGTCGCGGGCAACGTGGACCTCCGCACGATGGCCTGGCTCCTGACCGGCTCGATCCCGGGCGTCCTCCTCTCGAGTCAGTTCACGCCGAAGGTGCCGGATCGGGCGCTGCGGCTCGCGCTCGCCTCGGTGCTGATGCTGAGCGGGATCAAGCTGCTCGACTTCTCCGGAGCGGACTACGTGATCGCCGGCGGCGCGATCGCGGCCGGGCTCGGCTTCGCGCTCTGGGGCCTGATCGCACGCTCCGGCCGGCGCCGCCGTAGCGTCGAGACACCGGCCTAGTTCCGACTAGACTCGCCAGTCCCGTGGCGCGCATCCTGCCGACCGTGGTCGTGCTTGCTCTCCTCGGCTGCACGGCCGCGGCGTTCGCCGTCACCGAGGGACTGAAGCTCGAGCACAGCCCGGTCTCCAACACGCATGTCGGCAAGACCGTGGCGCCGGGCTCGCTGGCGAACAAGACCGTGCCGATCGCGTTTCTGCTTCGTAAGCCGGACCGCGTGACGGTCGAGCTCGTGAACGGCAGCGGGGATGTCGTGCGCACCCTCGCTCGCTCGCGGCGCGAGCCCGCCGGGAACCTGCAGTTCACCTGGAACGGCCGGAACGACCGCCGTGAGGTCGTTCCCGACGGCACGTACCGCCCTCGGGTCCACCTCGCCGGAGCGCACAAGACGATCGTGCTGCCGAACCCGATCCGGATGGACGCCACGCCGCCGTTCATCCGCCTCGCCTCGGTCTCGCCGCGGGTCTTCTCGCCGGATGGCGACTTCGAGAAGGACTTCGTGCGGATCCAGTACAAGACGAGCGAGCGCGCTCGAGCGCTGCTGTACGTCGACGGCGACTTCAGAACGCGCGTCCACGATTTCGTGCGCTCGGGCAAGATCGACTGGCCGCGCGGCCCGCGCAGGCTCGCTCCGGGCAAGCATCTGATCCGGCTGCGGGCGCTCGACCTCGCGACCAACGTCGGGCCGCCCAGCCGGGCGTTGCCCGTGTTCGTGCGCTACATCGAGTTGCGGCCGCAGGCGTTGCGGGTGAAGACCGGCCGGCGATTCGGTTTCCGCGTCCTCACCGACGCGAAGGACTACGCCGTTCACCTCGGCTCGCTGCACATGCGCCGCGGCGGACGGCTGCTGATCCTGAGGGCGCCGGTTCCCGGGCACTACGTGCTACGCGTCGCGGAGCACGGGCACGTCGCCAAGGCGATCGTGGTGGTGACGCCGTGACCGCCCAGGTCGGCGGAGTCCTCGGCGGCCTCGGGCTGGCGGTGCTGCTGATCGCGCCCTCGCGCCTCCAGCGGCTCGCGGGTCTCGGCGGCTGGGCGCTGGGCGCGATCCTGCTCGCCGTCTACCTCGCCCCGCACGGGCACCGGCCCTTGCTGGGGGGGCTCGCCGTCTTCGGCCTGCTGCTCGCGGCCGCGGGCGCGTTCGTCGTGCGCCGCTGGCCGTTCGTGCTCCCGTTCGTCGTGCTCGCCTGCATCGCGGCGCGGATCCACGTCCACGTCGGCTCGACCGAGGCGAACCTGCTCGTGCCCATGTACGCGGTCGTCGCCGCGGCGGCGCTGTTACTCGCGTGGGAGCTCCTGCGCGGGGACACGCGTTCGCGCGAGCTCGGCCCGGTGGCCTGGCCGCTGGCCGCCTTCGTCGCCTGGGCCGGCCTCTCCATCCTCTGGACGCAGGACCTACGGCAGGGCGCGATCGACCTGCTCTTCTTCTACCTGCCCTTCGGCCTGCTGGCGGTCGTGCTCGCCCGTCTGGCCTGGAGCCGCGTGATCGCCCTCGGCCTACTCGTCGAGGTGACGGCCATGGCGCTCGTCTTCGCCGCGATCGGGATCTACCAGTACGAGACGCGCGACGTCTTCTGGAACCCGAAGCTGCTCGTCTCGAACGCCTTCGCGCCGTTCTACCGGGTCAACTCGGTCTTCTGGGACCCGTCCATCTACGGGCGCTTCCTGGTGGTCGCGATCCTCGCCTGCCTGGTCGCGGTGCTGTTCTCGCGCGACCTGCGGGTGATGATCGGTGGGACCGTCGCGATCGCGGCGATCTGGGCCGGCCTCTATTTCTCGTACTCGCAGTCGAGCTTCGCAGCGCTCGCCGCCGGGACCGTGCTAGCGGCCGTGTTCGCGTGGGGCCGCCGCGGGCTCGTGCTGGCGATCGCGACCGGCGTGGTCGTGCTGGCCGCCTCGTTCGCGGTGCCGAGCGTCCGCCACGAGGTCTTCGGCCACAACTCGAAGAGCACGACCGGCGGCCGCGGCACCCTCGTGCGGCGCGGCGCGCACATCGCGGTACACCACCCGGTCGCGGGCGTCGGGATCGGGGGCTTCAAGCACGCGTACGCCGAGCTCGCCGGGTTGAAGGGCAGGGAGCCGAATGCGGCGGCTTCGCACACGACGCCGGTGACGGTCGCCGCCGAGGGCGGGGTCGTCGGGTTCGCGCTCTACGTCTGGCTGCTGGTGGCCGCGCTAGGCCTGGCGTTCCGGCGTTTCGCGCGCGACCTGGCCGGCCTCGCCGCGCTCACCTTCGGCCTCGTGATCGCCGCCGTCGCGGTGCACAGCCTCTTCTACAACGCGTTCTTCGAGGACCCGACCGTCTGGGCTGCGATCGGCCTGGCCGCCGCGCTGCCGCGCCGTCGAGAGGAGCCCGCGCAGTCGCCGGCGCTCGACCGGCAGGTAGAAGCCGAGCGGCAGCAGGGCCAGCGGGTAGACAGCGCTGAGCAGGATGGCGCCCCACAGCGGGACGTCGAGGCTCTTCCCGAGCACCGTTAGCCCGACCGCCGCACCCGCCGCCAGCGCGACCCGCCGCCACTGGTACGGCACCGGGAAGACCTGCTGCGCGCGGATCGTCATCCCGAAGAACATCACCAGGTAGGCGACCAGGGTCGAGATCGCCGCGCCGATCATCCCGTAGGGCGGGATCAGGACGAAGTTCAGCCCGATGTTGACGAGCGCCGCGGCCCCGGTCACGACCCAGTTGAACTGGGTCCGCTTGGCGCGCCCGATCCCGATCGACATCACGTTGAAGGCGATGAACGCCGTGCCGCCGAAGACGAGCAGCGGCACCACCTGGGAGGCCGGGTAGAAGCGCGGCGTCGTCAACAGGCGCACGAGCCAGGGCGCCAGCAAGGACAGGGCGAGCGAGAGCCAGCAGCAGAGGTAGAGCACGTAGGTCAGGACGTAGGCATACGTGCGCTTGGCCTCGTCGTCGTCCTTGATCGAGTAGGCGAAGGCCGGCCACGCCGTGCGCAGCGCGATCAGCACGAGCAGGATCGCCGTCGAGATGCGCACGCCGATCGAATAGAGGCCGTTCTCGGCCAGGCCCTTCATCCGCACGAGGAAGAAGCGGTCGGAGAGGTCGATCACCCAGAGCGCGAGCCCCGAGGGCACGAGCGGCAGCCCGAAGCGCTGCATCTGGCGGAAGAGCCCGCGGTCGAACTCGAGCCCGAGCTGGTAGCGGCGGTAGGCGAGCAGCACGAAGTAGACCGCGAGGGTGCCGGTGAAGTTGCCGACGATCACCCCGATCGCGCCCTCGTGCCAGACGGCGACGAGCAGGATCGTCGAGACGACGGTGATGATCACGTTCGCGAGCGTCGCCGCGACGTACGAGACCGAGCGCTCCTCGACGCGGAAGAGCGCGGTCAGCTGCTCGTAGTTCATCTGCGCCCAGAGCAGCACCAGCGCGGCACGCACGAGGTTCGCGCGCGAGTCGCTCTCGAACAGCAGGTGCGAGATCTGCGAGGCGAGGAGCGAGCCGACGACCAGCCCGAGGGTCGCCATCACCATCGTGAACCAGAACGAGGTGCGTACGACCGTCGTCCGGCCGGCGTCGTCTTCGGCGTCGAAGTAGAAGCGGAAGAACGCCATCGAGATCCCCATCCGCAGCACGATCACGAGCACCACCGTCAGCGAGATCAGCGTCTCGACGGCGCCGACGTCGGCCCGCGTCAGGTAGCGGGTCACGACCGGGAGCAGGAAGACGCCGATCAGCCGCGAGACGACGGCGCCCAGCCCGTAGATCGCCGAGTGCTTGCCGAGCCGCCAGAGCTGGTTCGCGATCACGCACCCAGTTTGGCCGAATCCCACGGATAGACTGGCCGATCGTGGCTCTGAGCGGGAAGAAGATCCTGATGACGGGTGGTGCGGGGTTCATCGGCACCGCGCTCGCGCGGCGGCTCGTCACCGAGAACGAGATCGTCGTGCTGGACAACCTGCACCGCGACTCGCTGACCGGGACCGACCTGGCCGAGCACGACAACCTGCGCTTCGTGCAGGGGGACGTGCTCGACCTGCCGCTGCTGCGGGACCTGACCGCGCGTGCCACCCATGTCGTCCACCTCGCGGCGATCGCCGGCGTCGACTCCGTGCTGAAGAGCCCGGTGCGGACGATGCGCGTCAACCTGATCGGCACCTCGAACGTGCTCGAGGCCGCGCACGAGGCCGGGACGATCGAGCGGCTGATCGACTTCTCGACCAGCGAGGTCTTCGGCACGCACGCCTACAAGGTCGAGGAGACGCACGTCACGTCTCAGGGCTCGGTCGGCGAGGCGCGCTGGACGTACGCGGTCTCGAAGCTCGCGGGCGAGTACATGGCGCACTCGTACTTCGACGAGCACAAGCTGCCGGCCACCTCGATCAGGCCGTTCAACGTCTACGGGCCCGGCCAGGTCGGCAGCGGCGCGATCCACCACTTCACCGTGCGCGCACTGGCCGGTGAGGAGCTGGTGATCCACGGCGACGGCTCGCAGATCCGCGCCTGGTGCTTCGTCGACGACGTGGTCGAGGCACTCCTGGCGATGCTCGAGCGCGAGGAGGCGGTCGGGCAGGTCTTCAACGTCGGCAACCCGCGCTCGGTGGTGACGGTCTTCGACCTCGCCTCGCGGATCAAGCGGCTGGCGGAGTCGGAGTCGGAGATCATCTTCCGCCCGCTGCACTACACCGACGTCGAGATGCGGATCCCGAACGTCGACAAGGCGCTCAAGCTGCTCGAGTGGGAGCCGCGCGTCGACCTGGACGAGGGGCTGGCCCGCACGATCGCGTGGTACCGCGAGCGGCAGCCCGTGCAGAGCCTGGCGCCTTCGCGGTGACGAGACGCCGCTTGCGGCGTCGCTTCAGGCTGCGTGGGCTTTGCTCACGCAGCCGTCGGAAATGACCGGTCGACACACCAGCGGTCGGAGCTACGTCGTCTGGGCGCTCGCCGCGGCGGTCGTGCTCGTCGCGGCCGTCCCGGGAGCGGCGGCACGGCAGGCGCCTCCGCTGCGGATCTCGCTCGACAACCCCGTCTTCAGCCCGAACGGCAACGGCGTCAACGACACGCTGAGGGTGCGGACGAACGCTACGACGGGGACGCTGCTGGGCCTGCGCGTCTACGTCTGGGGCGGGCGGCTCTCGGGCTGGAAGCGGATCCGCACCGGCGTCTCCTCGACCTCGCCGGACCTGACCTGGAACGGCACGACCGCGAGCGGCGACGAGGTCGGCGACGGGAGCTACCGGGTAACGGTCTGCTACGAGGATCAGGGCGTGCAGCTCGCGCCGCACGGCGCCGTGCGGCCAGGGCTGGCGGAGGCGAGCATGCGCCGGCCCCCCTGGCGGACCTCGGGTTGTGCGCCTGCGCACGCCGTGCGCCTGGAGCGGCTGGCCGCCTTCGTCGACTCGACCGGCAGCTTTCACCAGGGTGACCGTGTTCCGTTTGTCGTCTCGGCCGACGACGGGCAGGCCTCGGTCGCCTTCGCGCACGATTGCGAGCCAGGCGAGGCGCAACTGACCTTCAGCGACAGCGGTGACCGGCTGGCCGTCCCGTTCGGCGTCGAGCCCGGCCTCTACCACGCGATCGCCGCCGATCCGGCCGGGGACACGTTCCGCGCGCCTGTCGTCGTCCGCTCGGGCCGGCCGCTGGACAGGCCGCAGCCTGGGACTGCGCTCGTCGTCTGGCCGTACCTGACCTGGCGTGCCTACAGCCCCTACGACGCCGACCTGAACGGGATCCCGGACAGCTGGTACCAGTTCTGGCGCCAGCGCCGCGTCTCGCTGAAGGGCCCGCTGCTGCGAGGCGGCGTCGAGGACGATCACGAGGCCGCGCTGCCGTTCTCGCGCTGGCTCTGCTCGCGCCACCTGCGGACGCAGCAGATCACCGACGTCGAGCTCGGCCGCCTGCCGCTCTCGACGCTCCGCAAGTACCGCGCGGTCGTCTTCCCCGGCCACAGCGAGTACTACGAGCCGGCCACCTACGACCTGCTGAAGCGCTACCGCGACGGGGGCGGCAACCTGGTCTTCCTGCAGGCGAACCCGTTCTACCGCCAGGTGCGGGTCGAGCCGGCGCGGAACGCGGTCGCGATGACCGACTACGACGCCCGCTCCGGCCCGCGCTCCGACTTCGGGCTGGCCGGGGTCGGCTACGACGGCTGCTGCTTCCCCAAGTCGCGGGCCGTGCCGTACGTCGCTGCGAGCGGCAGCGACTACGACCGCGTGCGCTGGCTCTTCCGCGGCACCGGGATCGGGCCCGGCCAGGCGTTCGGCATCGCCGCCTCCGAGAGCGACCGCGTCGACCCGCAGCGGACGCCGCGCGACCACGTCGTGGCGGCGCAGGCGCTGATCCGCGGCAAGCGCGGCGTGATCCACGCGGCGCTCGTGTGGTCGCGGGCGGGCAAGGGTCAGGTGCTCGCGACCGGCAACTACACCTTCCTGCGCATGGGCCGCGGGATCACCTACAAGCTGCTCGACAACGTATGGGCAAAGCTCGTGGGCCGGGAGGGCTTGGCGAAATAGCGACGGTGCCGCCGGAACGCGCTGCTCGCCCCGAGGCCGCGTCCTCAGTCGCGCCCGTACCTTCCAGGTACGAACGCTCCCTGCGTCCTTGCCTCGGAACGACCATCGCGCCCCGGCGGCGAGCACCATCCCGCCAAGCCCTCCTAGCGCTTCTGGCGGCGCTCGTGCTCGCCGGCTGTGGCGGCTCGTCGGCACCGCAGCCGCACGGCGGGCCGACGCTGCGGCTCGCGCTTCCGCTCGTGCCCACGGTGCTCGACCCGGCTCAGGCGGCCGACCTGCCGTCGCTGAACGTCTCCCACGAGCTCTACGCCGGCCTGACTCGCTTCTCGGGCACAGGCGTCGAGCCGGATCTGGCCGAGTCGTGGGACTTGGGCGAGGGCGGGCTCGTCTGGACCTTCCACCTGCGCGACGGGATTCGCTGGAGCGACGACACGCCCATCACCGCGGAGGACTTCCGCCGCTCGTGGCTGCGCGCGCTCAGGCCGGGCACCAAGGCGCTCTACGCCGGGCCCGACCTCGGGATCGTCCGCGGCGCGCGTCACCTGCACGCGACCGGCAACGGCTCGATCGGCGTGCAGGCGCTCGACGACCGCAACCTGCGCGTGACGCTGCAGCACCCGGTTCCGTGGCTCGACGAGCTGGCGGCTTTCCCGGTCGCCGCGCCCGCCCCGCCGCGGCCGAACCTCTACAGCGGGCCGTTCCGGATCGCCTCGCGCGCCGGCGGCAAGCTGACGCTCGAGCGGAACTTCAACTACTGGAACGCCGACGAGGTGAAGCCGAGCCGGCTCGTCCTCGGGACGGCGGTCAAAGGCGCCGACGCCGTCCTCCCGCGCCAGCTCGCCGGTCCGGGGCTGCCGTGGATCGACACCGCAGGCCCTGCGCATCCGGACGCCGACGAGCTGCCGCTGCTCGTGACCGGCCAGCTCTGGCTCGCTACGCGGAAGGCGCCGCTCTCCGATCTCGCGGCCCGCCAGTACGTCGCCTGGGTGGTGACGCACCTGGATCTCGGCAGCGAGGCGGTCTCGTTCGTCCCGGCCGCGATGCCCGGAGCGAGCGTCGTCAACTCACATGCGCCGGTGGACCTGCAGTCCGCGCCCCGGCCCTTGCGGCTGACGCTCTCGTGGTTGGAGCGGGACATCGGCGGTTCTCGGGTTGCGGCGGCGCTTCGGCGCCAGGACGAGGAGCTACGCCAGTTCGGGATCAAGCTCGTCTTCCAGCCCGAACGCGAGCTCCGGGCCCTGCAGGACGCCGACCTCGCCTTGCTCGGCTGGAGCTCGAAGGTGTTCGACTCCTACAATCAGCTCGACCAGTTCACCTGCGGCAGCGCCTTCAACGTCGCTCGCTGGTGCGAGCCCTCCTACGACGCGCTGATGCGCGAGGCGGTGCGCACGCTCGACGACGACGAGCGCTGGCGGATCGAGCGCAAGCTGGTGGAGAAGCTGCACGAGGGCGTGCCGGCGATCCCGGTCTTCTTCGGCAGCGACAGCTTCTCGCTCGCCCCTGGGGTGCACGGCTTCTCGTGGTCGCCGATCGGCCTCTACGAGCTGATGGGCATGACGCGCTCGTAGATCTCGAGCACGCGCTGCGCGACGGCGGTGTGCGCATGCACACGCTCGACGTACTCGCGGCTGCGGCGGCCGAGCTCCGGCAGCTCCGCGCGCACCTCGACGAGGCCGGCGAGCACGTCCTCGAGGCTCGACTCGTCCGCCCGCAGGAGCGGCAGCTCGAGCCCGAACGCCTCCTCGGTCTCGGCGGCCGCGGCCTCGTCGAGGTGGACGACGACCGGCTTGGCGAGCGCCATCGACTCGATCGCGAACATTCCGTACCAGCCGACGCGCAGCTGGTCGACGACCACGTCCGCGGACGCGTACCGCAGGCGAGCCTCGGCGTTCGGAACGCCCTCGATCAGGTCGAGCTCGATGGGCGCTCCCTTCCTGCGCAGCGACTCGACCGCGGCCAGCACCGCCTCCGTGCCCTTGACCGCGCGCTTGCTCGGCGCGTGCGCGACCCGCAGCGTCTCGCCCGGCTCGGTCGCCGACGCCTCCCAGTCGTGCAGCACGAGCGCCGGCGGGACGACGTCGTACTCGGGCCAGCGCCCGCGCGGGGCGAGCCGTCGCGTCAGGTAGCTGCCGACGATCACGGCGCCGGCGCTGCGCAGGTACGAGACCTCGGAGGCGTTGCGACGGCGCAGGTCGGAGCCCCAGGACTGGAAGACGATCCCCTTCTTGCGCGCCCTCAGGAGCGGCAGCGTCACCCGTCGCGGCGCGAGTGTCAGGCCGGCATGGAAGTGGAAGACGTCGAAGCTCTTCGTGGCCCACGCGAGCGCGCGTAACTGCTTCGGCAGGTTGTACGGGATCGAGCCCGCCTTGCTCGTGTCGCGCAGCCGCAGGTTGACGTCGTACCCGCGCTGGAAAGGGCGCTCGTTGAAGACGAGCAGCGTGCTCTCGACTCCGAGCTCGCGCAGCCCGGCCGAGATCGCGCCCGGCCCGCCTGCGACGTTGATCGGCGAATGCAGGACCTTCAAGCGACTGGAGCTTCGGCGGCAATCTCGATCTCGAGCGCGGCGAGCGCACGCTCGGTGAGCGCGTCGAG
Source organism: uncultured Actinomycetes bacterium (assembly GCA_963763475.1). GTDB lineage: Bacteria > Actinomycetota > Thermoleophilia > Gaiellales > Gaiellaceae > AC-32. The sequence continues at coordinate 430,640 of CAVXOR010000001.1, forward strand.
CTCGTCCTCGTCGCCCGCGCTCAGGAGCACGTAGCCGAGCCGCTCCGCGCCCGAGGTCATGGGCGGCAGCGTCATTCCCTCGCGCCAGTACCAACCCGCCTCGTGGACGCCGTCGAGCGCGAGCGCGGGGGCGGTGTCGAGCCGGACGATGTGACCGGGCTCCGCGACCACAAACCGGACCTGGCCCACCGGGGCGACGGGCCCGCCCGGTTGCAGGTCGCCACGGGTCAGCTCACCGAGCACCCAGAGCACATTCGCCCGGACCGCGTCGAAGCCGGTCACCAGCTTCGCCAGCTCCGCGTCCTTGCCGCCGCCGAGCCGCGCGCCGACCTCTATAGCCCAGGGCTGGCCGTCGCGCATGCGCACTTGCACGTAGGACGGCCCGGTCTCGAGCCCGACCGCGAGGCTCGCTTTGTGCGCCAGCTCGAACAGCGGCTCCTCGTTCCGCAGCAGCGAAGGGAAGCGGTGAGCGATGCAGACGCCGAGCGGCGGCGGCGGGTGCAGCAGCCGGCGCGTGACGCTCATCGGGAAGTACTCGCGCTCGAGCAGGAAGCCGTTGACCGTGAACTCGTCGCCGTCGAGGTACTGCTCGAGCACGATCGCCCTCGCGCGCGAGGCGGCGAGCGCGCGGTCGACCGCATCGGCCAGCTCGCCCTCGGCCCGCACCTCGGTCACCCCCCGCTGGGCCGAGCCGTCGACTGGCTTGACCACGACCGGCGCGCCGAGCTGGTGGAAGGCCTGCTCGGCCTCCTCGAAGCTCGTCGCCTCGCGCCCCTTCGGGCAGCGCACCTTGCGCTTCTCGAAGGCCGCGCGCATCCGGCGCTTGTCGGCGACCGTGCGGGCGGTCTCCACGGGCAGGCCCGGCAGGCCGAGCCGCTCGGCGAGCTGGGCGGTGGGAAGGACTGCCTGGTCGGAGCCCATCGTCGCGACCGCGACAGGCTCGATCCCGTGCGCCTCCAGGTCGCCGAGCACGCCCCCGACGTCGGTGAAGCTCCTCACGATCCGGTGGTCGGCCTCGGCGAGCAGCGGTGCGTCGGGCGAGCCGTCCACCACGCAGACCTCGTGGCCGAACGCTCGTGCCTGCTCGAGCAGGCCGAGCTGCGACCGCGACCCGCCGGTGAGCACGAACGCCCTTGCCATTCAGGCGGGGGTGGCCGCGCGCAACGATTCGAGCAGCCGGCGCATCCCCTCGTCGAGCGGGACCTCCGGCCGCCAGCCGAGCGCGCGTACCCGCTCGGTCGCGATGCGCGTCATCACGCGGCCGGGCGGGGGCTCGACCTCCTCGATCAGCTCGTGCGAGGCGCCGGTCAGCTCGCACGCGAGCCGCGCCACGTCGGCGAGCGCGACCGCCTCGCCATCGGCGCCGACGTTGAACGTGCCCTCGTGGCCGGACTCGAGCACCAGCTGGATCGCCCGCACCACGTCGCCGATCCAGCAGAACGTGCGCGCCTCGCCTCGGAAGACCGGGATCGGCTCGCCCGCGTCGGCCTGGCGCAGCATCGTCGGCACCGCGCCCTTGGCCTCGCCCGCGTCCACGCCGGGCCCGTACGGGTTGGCCAGTCGCAGGATCGTCAGCCCCGCGGGTGCGCACAGCTCGGCGGCCTGTTCGCCCCAGAGCTTCGTCAGGGCGTACAGGCTCTCCGGTGCCGGTGGCGTGTCTTCGTCGGCGGCGACGGCCGAGCCGTAGACGTCCGAGCTCGAGAGGTACGCCAGCCGCGCGCCGTGCTTCGCCGCGGCCCGCGCGACGAGCGTCGTCGCGAGCACGTTCGAGCGCAACGCCTGCTCCGGCGCCTCCGCGCAACGCACGACGCCGATCCGCGCGGCCCCGTGGACGACCACGTCCGGCTGTGCCTCGGCGACCGCCGCCTCCGCGACGCCCTCGTCCGCGAGGTCGCCGTCCTCCCGCCCGAGCGGGTGGACCTCGTAGGCTCCGTCCGCGTGACGAAGCTCGTCGTGAAGGGCGCGACCGACGAACCCGGAAGCCCCCGTGAGCAGCACCTTCATCGCCGCCGAGTCTACTGGCGCGCCTGCGCGCTCCTCGCGGTCGTCGTGCTCGTCGGCTGCGACCACGGCAAGCGCCGCGCCGAGCCACAGCCGCCGCCCGGGCCGAAGCTCTCCTTCGTCGCCCTCGACCGCCAGCACCAGCGCCTGGTGCGCGACTACGAACCCGTCAGCGCGGCCCTGACCGCATACGAGCTCGCCTTCCGCGACTGGCGCCTCGGGAGGCTCTCTCGCGCGAAGCTCCTGAGCCGCGCCGACGCCTACCGTGCGGTCGTGGGCCGTTCGTATGCGCTCGTCAGCCGTGACCGGGCGACCGGCGAGACCCGGCGCGCGAAGCGCATCCTGCTCGGCGCTCTCGACGCCCGCAGGACCGCCCTGCGCACGCTTCCGCTGGTCGACCGGTACGAACCGGCCTGGAGACGGTCGCTCGTCGAAGCGCGCCGCGCGTTGACGCTCCTGCAGGACATCCGCGACCGCGCGCGGCTGATCCCGCTGCCGGAAGACGCCGTCAGTTAGCGGTTTGACGTGGTTGTGAGTGAGTGATAACTTCCTTCGCGTGAATGCAGCCACCACGACGCGCAAGACAGCCGAGGTGCGGCGCGAGGAGATCCTTGCGGTCGCGCTCGAGGAGTTCGGCGAGCACGGGCTGGACGGCACCTCGACCGACACGATCGCGCGCAAGGCCGGGATCTCTCAGCCCTACCTCTTCCGCCTCTTCGGCACCAAGAAGGAGCTCTACCTCGAGACCGTGCGGCGCTGCCTGCGAGAGACACTCGAGCTCTTCCAACAGGCCGCCGAGGGCAAGCGCGGCGAGGAAGCGCTGCGGGCGATCGGCCAGGCGTACCGCGGCCTGCTGGCCGACCGCACCCGCCTGCGCGGGCAGATGCAGGCCTACGCCGACTGCGACGACGACGAGGTTCGCGAGGTCGTGCGGGAGGGCTACGGCCGGCTCGTCGAGTACGTCGAGCGCGTCTCGGGCGCCGAGCCCGAGCGGATCCGCGACTTCTTCGCATTCGGGATGCTGCTGAACGTCTTTGCCTCGATGGACCTGCTCGACCACCCTGCGCCGTGGGCGAAGCAGCTGCTCGAGTCCTGCCTGGGAAACGAGTCACCGTGAGCCGCCGCAGTTCGACGATCTGGACCTTCGCGATCACCTCGGTCGCGCTCTTCATGACGACGCTCGACAACCTCGTCGTCACGACCGCGCTGCCGGTCATCCACCGCGACCTGAACGCGAGCCTGAGCGGGCTCGAGTGGACGGTCAACGCCTACACGCTCACCTTCGCGGTGCTGCTGATCACGGGCGCCGCGCTCGGCGACCGCTTCGGCCGCAGGCGGATGTTCGTGATCGGCCTGGCGATCTTCACGGTCGGCTCCGCGGCCGCCGCACTGGCGCCTTCGATCGAGGTGCTGATCCTGGCCCGCGCGCTGCAGGGGTCCGGCGGCGCGGTCGTCGCGCCGCTGACGCTGACGATCCTGAGCGCTGCCGTCCCCGCAGAGCGGCGCGGCCTCGTGCTCGGCGCCTGGGGCGGGATCAGCGGCCTCGCGGTCGCGATCGGCCCGCTCGTCGGCGGCGCCGTCGTGCAGGGCATCTCGTGGCAGTGGATCTTCTGGCTGAACGTGCCGATCGGGCTCGCGCTGATCCCGCTCGCCTGGCTGCGCCTGAAGGAGAGCCGCGGGCCGAACGACGCACTCGACCTGCCGGGCGTCGGCCTCGCCAGCGCCGGCCTGCTCGGGATCGTCTGGGGGCTCGTGCGCGGGAACTCGGTCGGCTGGGGCAGCGCGGAGATCGTGACCGCGCTCGTGCTCGGGACGATCCTGCTCGCGCTGTTCGTGCTCTGGGAGCTGCGCGCCGAGGAGCCGATGCTGCCGCTGCGCTTCTTCCGCAACCGCACCTTCACCTCCGCGAACGTCGCCTCGCTGCTGATGTTCTTCGGGATGTTCGGATCGATCTTCCTGCTGGCGCAGTTCTTCCAGACCGTGCAGGGCTACTCGCCGCTCGACGCCGGCTTGCGGATTTTGCCCTGGACGGCGATGCCGATCTTCGTCGCGCCGATCGCGGGCGCGCTCTCGGACCGCATCGGCGGCCGGCCGCTGATGGTCACGGGCCTGGCCCTGCAGGCCGCCGGGCTGGCCTGGATCGCGGCTGTTTCCACGCCGACGGTCGCCTACTCGGCGCTCGTCCTCCCGTTCATCCTCTCGGGCGCCGGGATGGCGCTCTACTTCGCGCCGGTCGCCAACGTCGTGCTCTCGTCGGTGCGGCCGGAGGAGGAGGGCCAGGCCTCCGGTGCCAACAACGCCATTCGCGAGCTCGGGGGCGTCTTCGGCGTGGCGGTCCTGGCCTCGGTCTTCGCGCACTACGGCGGCTACCGGACGGAGCAGACCTTCGTGGATGGGCTCGTGCCCGCGATCTACGTCGGCGCCGGCTTCGTCGCCGCAGGTGCCGTCGCCGCGCTCGGGATTGCGCGCAAGGTGCGCCGGCCGGAGCCCGAGGAAGCGCCGCAGTCCGTGCTAGCGGCGTAGCAGCGCGTAGCCCTCGCGCAGGAAGGGCGTGCGGTCGACCAGGGCGCCGATCTCGTCGGGCGAGATCGTGCCTTCCTCCGTGACGACGCAGTCCACCAGCGCGGCGGGCGTGAGCTCGAACTCCGGCGCGGTCAGCGCCGGCGCATCGGCCGCGGCGATCGGGGCCAGCTTGACCACCTCGCACGCCACGACCACGGGAACGCTCTCGGCCGCCGCCGCCTCGGCCAGCGCGGTCGTGCCGGTCTTGTTGCAGAGCGTGCCGTCGTGGAAGACCGTGTCCGCGCCGAGCAGGAGCACCGAGGCCCACTCCAGCCGGGCCGGTGCCTCGGCGTCCTCGACCAGCTCGACCTCGAGACCGTTGTCCCGCAGCTCCTCGGCGAAGGCGCGGCCCTCGTCCTGCGGTGAGGAGACTGTGCAGATGACACTGTCCGGCGGCGTGTGAAGCAGGGCTTCGCGCACCGTTGCCGAAGCCGAGTGCGTGAGCACGACGGCGTCCTCGAGGCGCTCCCGCAGCTGGATCGCGATCGACGCGCCTGCTCGCCGCCGTCCGTCCACCAGCGACTCGGCCTCTTCGCCCACCAGGCGCTGCAGCTCCGCCACCTCGAGCTGCACGTTCGCAGCCGTCGCCGCCAGCAGCCGTCCGACCGCACCCGCGACCGCGCCGACGCCCGGTCGGCTGTCCGCCAGCTCGCGGCCTGCGGTGACTAGGCGCGTCAGCAGCTCGTCGCCCGAGGCCGCGGGCTCGTTGGCCAGCTCCGCGAGGGCCTCGACGGCCCGGCGCGCCATCCAGCTCGCGCCGTGCTCGCGGTCGGCTCTCAGCTCCGCGACCCGCTCCCCCAGGATCGACGTCACCGGGCCATTGTACGGCGGGCTCTCGTGAGGCTGCTGGTCCTCGGCGCTCGCCAGACGGGCCTACTCGCCGCCGCCCGCGCGCGCGGCTGTTTCCTGATCGCGGTCGACCGCGACCCGGGGGCCCCCGGGTTCAGGCTCGCCCACCGCCGCGCGATCCTCGAGCTCGACGACGAGGTCGCGCTCGAGCGCCTCGCCGACGCGGGCCGGGTCGACGGCGTGGTCGGTACCGGCGCGTCGACCGCCGTGGCCGCTCGCGTGGCCTCGCGCTTCCGGCTTCCGCACCCGATCTCGCCCGAGACCGGCGTGCTCGTCACCTCCCGCCTGCGCCAGCGCGTGCGGCTGGCCGAGGCTCGCGTGCCGCAGACTCGCTGGGCGGTGCTGCGAGGCGACGCCGCGCCCGGCTTTCCCGCCGTGGTCGGGCCTCTCGACCGCAAGGGACGGCGCCTGGCCGAGCAGGCGTCCGGCGGCGCCGAGGTGACGGTCACCGCCTGCTCGCACGACGGCGCGTTCACGCCGCTGCTCGGCAGCGGCCCGGCAGCGACGCTCGCTGCGCGCGCGGCCCAGGCTCTCGGGGTCGAGCAGGGACTGACCTCGACGCGGCTGCGTCTCGGGGTCGACGGCCCACGCGTGGCCGAGCTGCGCACGGACGTGAGCGATCGCGAGGCGGAGCTGTGCCGGCTGCTGCTCGGGATCGACGCTGCACGCGCTTCGCGCTCGACGCGGCTCTCGGGCAATCCGTCTCGGCCGAGTACGTACGCTTCGGCCCGGCCGATGCCCAAGTTGCCTGACTAGCGTGAAGAACCGGTACCTCCGGCTCGCGGGGACGCTCCTCGTCACGGGCCTCTGCACCGCGTACCTGATCTGGAAGATCGACCTCTCGCGGACGCTGCACCTCCTGGCGCACGCGCACCTCGGCTACTTCCTGGGCGCGGTCGCGATCATGATCGGCACGGTCTGGCCGATGGCCTGGCGCTGGCAGCAGCTGCTGGACGTGCGCGGGATCCACGACCGGCTCTCGTGGCTGACCCGCGCGTACTTCGTCGCCTACACCGCCGGACAGCTGCTGCCGACCGCGGTCGGCGGCGACGCGGTGCGCATCTACGAGACGGCCCGCCGGCACCCCGGGCAGGGCGGGCCCGTCGCCGGCTCGGTGCTGCTCGAGCGGGCGCTCGGCGGCGCGGCCACGCTCACGCTGGCAGGTGTCGGGTTCGCGCTGGCGATCGGACGCTACGACGTCGGCGCCTACCTCTGGATCGAGGGCTTCTTCGTCGTCGGCACGATCGTCCTCGCGGTCGCGCTGTTCTCGCGCCGGGTGCGGCCGCTGCTGGCGAAGACGGTTCCGTTCCTGCGCTTCGTGCGGCTCGAGCGCCCGATCCGCGCCGCCTACGAGGGCATCCACGCCTACCGCGACCACCCGGGCCTGCTCCTCGGCGTCTTCACGCTCACGCTCGCCGTCCAGGCGATCCGGGTGCTCGCGATCTGGCTCGCGGGCCGGGCGGTCGGCGTCGACCTCTCGCCGCGGCCCTACTACGTGATGGGCCCGCTGCTCTTCCTCGTCCTGCTGCTGCCGGTCTCGGTGAACGGGATCGCCGTGCGCGAGTCGTTCTTTGTCAGCTTCCTCGGCAACCTTGGCGTGGACCCGGACAAGGCCTTCGCGACCGGCTTCCTGTTCTTCGTCGTGACGCTCTGCCTGTCGGCGCCCGGCGCGGTGCTGCTCGGCTGGCAGAGCCTGCGCGGCTTCCGCAATGCCTAGCGTCTCGGTCGTCGTCGTCACCTACAACGCGCTGCCCTGGGTGGAACGCGCCCTCGAGAGCGTGCAGGGACACGAGACGATCGTGGTCGACCATGGCTCGACCGACGGCACGCTCGAGCTCGTGCGCGAGCGCTTTCCGGATGCGCGCGTGATCGAGCAGGAGAACAAGGGCCTCGGCGGAGGCTCGAACGCCGGCATGCGCGTGGCGAGCGGCGACTGGTTCCTGCTGCTGAACTCGGACGCGTGGGCGACCGAGGGCGCGCTCGAGCGGCTGGTCGCCGTCGGCGAGGCGCATCCCCAGGCGGCAGTGGTCGGCCCGAGGCTGCGCTACCCGGACGGACGCCTGCAGCGCTCGGTGCGCGGCTTCCCGACGCTCTGGCGGCTGGCGACCGAGTACCTGTTCCTGCGCAAGCTCGCGCCGCGGTCGCGGCTCTTCAACGCCTTCTACGGCGACGGCTTCGCGCACGATCGCCTGTACGAGGCTGAGTTCCTGATGGGCTCCGTCCTGCTCGTGCGCCGCGAGGCCGCCGATACGGTTGGCCTCTTCGACGAGGACTTCTTCATGTTCAGCGAGGAGACGGACTGGTGCTACCGCTTCCGCCAGGCGGGCTGGCAGGTGCTCTTCACCCCTGAGGCCGAGTTCGTGCACGTGGGCGGGGCGACCACCAAGAAATCCTGGGGCCCGATGTTCCGCGAGCAGGTGCGCGGCCACGTCCGCTTCCTCGACAAGCACCGCGGGCGGCGGGAAGCGGAGCGGGCGCGGAGGCTGTTGCTCGTCTCGCTGCGCCTCCGCGGCTGGGCGTTCCCGGGGCAGCGCGGCCGCACCTACGCCGAGACGGCGCGCTGGCTGGCGGGCTCGCCGGTCGAGGAGCTGCTGGCCGGGTGAAGACGGCGGTCGTCGTCGACGTCGGCTGGGTGAACGGGCTCGCAGCGGTGCGCTCGCTCGGGCGGGCGGGGATCCGCGTGCTGGCGCTCGACCACCGGCCTAGCGCGCTGGGCTTCCGCTCGCGTTACGCCGAGCCGGTGCTGACGCCCGATCCTCAGGACGAGGACGCGTTCGTCGACTTCCTCGCGGGGCTCGAGGTCGAGGCTGCCCCGGTCTTCGCCACGCACGACGAGCCGCTGAACGCGATCGCCCGCGCGGCGGCTCGGCTCGGCTCGAGGTTCCTCTACCCGTTCCCCCACTGGGAGGTGCTGGCGAAGATCCAGACCAAGCGCGGCCAGCTCGAGGCGGCCGAGGCCGCGGGGATCCCGGTCCCGCGCACGGCCTACCCGGGCTCCGCGGCCGCCGCGCGCACGGCTGCCGAACAGCTCGGCTTTCCCGTGTTGGTGAAGCCCTCCTCGACCGAGGGGTTCAAGAGGCGCTTCGGCAAGCAGGCCTTCCGGTGTGAAACCGGGGCGGACGCCGAGGACGCGTACGCGCAGGCCGAGCCGTACGAGCCGATGGTGCAGGAGGTGATCCCCGGCGGGGACGACGAGCTCTACACGCTCGGCTCGTACCTGCGCGAGGACGGCGAGCCGCTCGGCCTCTTCAGTGGCCGCAAGCTGCGCCAGACCCCGCCCGGCGTCGGCACCTGCCGGGTCGGCGAGGCGGTCTGGGTGGAAGAGGTCGTCGACCAGGGCCTGAAGCTGCTGCGCGCCCTTTCCTTCCACGGGCTCTCGCAGGTCGAGCTGAAGCGCGACCCGCGCGACGGCGCCTTCAAGCTGATGGAGGTCAACCCTCGGCTCTTCCAATGGCACGGGCTCGCGGCGGCGTGTGGCGTCGACCTGCCCTTGATCGCCTACCGCGACCTGACCGGCGAACGGGTCGAGCCGGTGTCGGCCAACGGCGCGCACAAGCGCTGGGCGATCACGCTCCAGGCAGGGGAGTCGCCGGCGCCTCAGCGACCGCCGTACGTCGACGCCGTCTTCGCACGGGACGACCTGAAGCCCACGCTTGTTCAGGTCGCGCGGCTGCTGCGCCGGTGAAGCTGCGGGCGTGGCTGCTCGCGCCGGCCTTGCTGGCGCTCTCCCGGCTGCTGCCCGCCTCCGGCTTCGGCCTCGGGCTGCGGCTGGGCGCGGCGACGCTCGTCCTGCTGATCCCCGGAGCCTTCATCAGCCGGGCGCTCGGCGTGCGCGGGTTCGCCGGCGCCCTCGCCTGGACGATGGCGGCCCTGTTCGCGGCGACGGCGCTGATGTTCGCCGTGCACGCATCGCTGTGGCTGGTGCTGGCGCTGCTGCTGGTGACCGCGCTCGTCGCCGCCCCCTTCGCCGCGCGGCGGAAGGGCGGCGTCTCCTGGTGGACGGTCTCGATGATCCTGATCGGCCTCGTCGCCGGGATCTCGCTCTGGTGGGTCTCCCGCTACGACGGCGACGCCTTCTTCCACCTCGCGCGGGTGCAGAAGCTGCTCGCCCTGCACGACCTCTCGCTGCGCTCGGTGGACGAGTTCCGCGACGGCGGCCTGCACCCCGGCTACGCCTTCCCGCTCTGGCACGCGGCGGTGGCCGTGATCGCGAAGCTTGCCGGGGTGGGCGCGCCCTCGGCCTTCCTTCACCTGCCGACCGTGCTGATCCCGCTCTCCTTCGCGCTCGTCTACGAGGCGGGGACGGCGTTGTTCGCCTCGCGCTGGGCGGGCGTGGCGACCGCGCTGGCCCAGTTCGCGCTGCTCGGGCTCGCCGCCGGCGAGGGAGGCGCGTACACCTCGATGGCACTGCCGGCCACGGCCTCGCGGGCCTTGCTGCTGCCCGCCCTGCTCGCGCTCGTCTTCCTCTACGTACGGGAGCCTTCGGGCGCCGGGCTGGCCTCGGTCGCGGCGGCCTCGACCGCGATGACCTTCGTCCACCCGAGCTACTCGGTGCTGGTCGCGGTCGGGCTCGTCGGCTTCCTGCTCGTGCGGGCGCTGCTCGATCGGCGCCACGACGTGAAGCACATCGGCGCCGCGCTGGCGGCGATCGTCGTCCCGGCCGGGCTGGTGGTGGCCTGGCTGCTGCCGGTCGTCCGCGAGACTGCCTCGCACAGCCCCTCGCGAGTCGAGCTGAATCGAGCCTTCGCCGCCTACGCCAACGAGCTCCACGTGATCAACGCGCACAGCTACGGTCTCGCGCCGGAGCTGTACGGCCGCGCGGGCGCGATCGCCGTCGCCTCGCTCCTGCTACTGCCCCTGGCCGTCTTCGCGCACCGGCGGATGTGGTCCGCCTTCGTCCTCGGCGCGATGCTCGCGACCTTCGCGGTCACCTTGCTCCCGTTCGTCTTCCCACACTTCGCCGACGCCGTCTCGATCTCGCAGGCGCGGCGGATCATCGGCTTCTCGCCGCGGCCGTTCGTGCTCGTGGGCGGAATGCTCGTGCTGACGGGCCTCCTCCGCCTCTGGGTGCTGCCCCTCGCGCTCGGGGCCGGAATCGTCCTCCAGCTCGTCTACCCGGGTGACTTCGGCGCGCCCTACCGACTCGTGAACGGCGCACCGGGGGCTCTGACCTGGGTCATCTTCGGCGCGACCGTCGCCGCCCTGCTCGCGGCTGCGATCTTCGGGCGCCGGATCCCGCAGGTGCAGGGCGCGCCGCTGGTCGCCGCGGCCGCGGTCGGGCTCTTCCTGCTCCCGGTCGCCGTGCACGGGTACTCGCACTGGCACCGCCCGCCGGACGCGCGGCTCGGGCTGCCGCAGAAGCTCGTCTCGGCGATCCACCGTGAGGTGCCGCGAGGCGACGTGGTCTTCTCCGACCCGCTGACGGCCTACGAGCTCGGCGCGTTCGCGCCGGTCTACGTGAACGCCGCGCCGACCTCGCACGTCGCCGATACGCGGGCGAACCGGCCGACCGCACGGCGCAAGGACGCACTTCGCTTCTTCCGCGACGAGGGACCGATCTCGCTGGCGAGCAGCTACGGCGCGCACTGGGTGCTGGTCGACCGTGCCCGAGTCGGCCGGGTCTCGTTTCGCCTGCCGCGTGCGTACTCGGGGTCGCGGTACGTTCTCTACCGGATTCCCTCGTGAAAGTCCTGCTCATCACCATGTACTTCCCGCCCGCCGGCGGGGGCGGCGTCCAGCGTCCGCTGAAGCTGGCGACGCATCTGCCGTCGCTCGGGATCGAGACCCACGTGCTCGCCCCCGACGACCCGAAGTGGCTGCACCGCGACGACGAGCTACGCCCGCCGACCCAGGCGTTCGTCCACCGCGCGCGCTATCTCGGGCCGAAGGCGCGGCTGGCCTCCGAGGAGCTGCGCACGCTGGACGGGCTCGACCTGGCACTGGCCAAGGCGCGGGTGATGGGCCGGCGGCTACTGCTCCCCGACGCGAGCGTCACCTGGGCGCCGACCGCGATCCCGGCCGCCGTGCGGATCGTCAAGAGCGAGGGCATCGACGCCGTGATCACCACGAGCCCGCCACTCTCGATGAACCTGATCGGCGCCGCGGTCAAGCGCCTGGCCCGTGTGTCGTGGGTCGCCGACCAGCGCGACTCGCTCGTCCAGAACGCCGACCGGCGCTTCGAGCGCAAGACCGTCCAGGCGAAGGAGAAGGCGCTGGAGCGAGTCGTCCGGCTGGTCGCGAGTAAGGCCGACGGGATCGTGACCGTGTCCGAGGCGATCGCCGACGAGCTCCGCTCCTACGACCCGGCCGGGCCGGTGCGTGTGATCCCGAACGGCAGTGACTTCGACGACTTCGCGGGACTCGAGTACCACCCGGGAGACCGCTTCCGGATCACGCATACGGGCAGCTTCTTCGGCAAGCGCAACCCGCGCGCCTTTCTCTCGGCACTCGCTTCGTCTGGCCTCGAGGACGTGGTCGCCCGATTCGTCGGCGACTTCCGCTCGGTCGACCGCGAGTGGGTGCAGGAGCTCGACCTGGGCGAGAGGCTGGAGCTGCTCGACTACCTCCCGCACCGCCGCGCGCTGGAGCTGCAACGCGACTCCGAGGCGAATCTGCTGCTGCTGCCCGAGGCGGCCGGCCGCGGCAAGGTCGTCCCCAGCGGCAAGATCTTCGAGTACCTCGCGGCGGAGCGGCCGATCCTCGCCGCCGTTCCCACCGACGGCGTCGCCGCGCGGCTCGTCCGTGAGACGGGCGCCGGTGTGGTGGTCGCGCCGGACGACGAGGACGGCCTGCGCGAGGCGCTCGTCGGCTTGCACGCGCGCTGGAAGGCCGGGCGGCTGGCGAACGGCTACCTCAGCGACGAGCAGCGCAAGCGGCTCTCGCGGACGACCCGCGTCGAGGAGCTGGCCGAGCTGCTCTGGAGCCTCGAGTGACGCGTGAGTCGAAGCTCGTCCCGTTCTTCTTCCTCGCGGCCGTCTTCACGTGCACGTTCGCCAAGGTGCAGTGGAACGCGGCCGGCTCGGTGTTCCTGGCCGACCTGACCGCCGGTGGCTTCCTGCTCTTCTACGGACTCGACCGGCTCGGACGCCGCGGCCGGCCCGCGCCGCGCACGGCAGCGGTGCTGCTCGCCTTCCTCGCCGCGTTCCTGCTCGTCTACCTGATCGGCTTCTTCAACCTCGAGACCGGTCAGGCGCTCGACCAGTTCGTCAAGGGCCTGACGAAGTGGCTGCTGCACTTCGGCTTCCTTGTCGTAGGCGTGATCTACCTGGCGCGGAAGACGCTCGGCTTCTACTGGCGCACGCTGGCCTGGTTCCTCGGCGGGATCGCCGCCAACGGCGCCTACGGGATCCTGCAGCTGCTCTCGGCACAGGCCGGCCACAACCTCGACTCGGTCGTGCTGGAGCCGCTGACCCACGGGGCGAGTCAGATCAATATCTACGGCGCGGTCAACGGCTCGAGCGTCTACCGGCCGAACGCGCTCACCGGCGACCCGAACCACCTGGCGATCGAGCTGCTGCTGCCGATCCTGATCCTCTCGCCGCTCTACCTGCGGCTCGAGCGCGGCCACCGGCTGCGGACCCCGCTCGCGGTGCTGATCGGCTTCCTGCTGCTGGTCGAGCTGGCGACGCTCTCGCGCAGCGGCCTGCTCGGGCTGCTCGTGGGCGCGATCGTTCTCCTGATCCCGTACCGGCACCTGCTCTTCTCACGGCTGGCGCTGCTGCCGCTCGCTCTCGTCGCGCTGCCGGTCGCCTTCGAGCTCTACCACCGGCGGCACTTCTTCAGCGTCGTGCTCCGCTCGCGGATCCAGACCGGAGGCAGCTCGACGAGCGCGCACCTCGGCGTCTACGACTTCATCCCTCAGGTGCTGCACCAGCACCCGCTCTTCGGCCTCGGCTTCAACAACTTCTCCGTCTACTACGAGTTCGTCACCGGCAAGACGAACTGGGGGCCGCACTCCTACTACGTGATGCTGATCGTCGAGGGCGGGCTCGTGGGGGCGGCCTTGTTCGCGGTATTCCTCTGGTGGCTGTTCGTCCGGCTCCGCGTGGCACGGCGGCTCGGCGAGGCGCTCGCGGCGGCGGGGGATCCGCTGGCCGCGCGGCTGCGGCCGTTGGCCTGGGGCATGACTGCCGCGCTCGTCGGAACCCTGGCCTCGAATGCGTTCTACCTGACGATTCCCTTCCTCTACTTCTACGTCTTCGTGATGCTCGTGCTGGCGACTCCTGCGGTGTTCTCGCAGAGATGAAGGTCGTCGTCCTGACCACCTCGTACCCGCGCTACGAGGGCGACCCGGCCGGGAACTTCGTCGCCGACGCGGTCGAGCAGCTGCGGGGGCGGGGGGTCGAGGTGGACGTGGTCTCGCCAGCCTCGTTTCGCCACTTCGGGATCGCCTACGGCTCGGGCGTGATCGGGAACCTGAAGCGGGCGCCGTGGAAGGCTGCGCTCGTGCCGGCGATGCTCGGCTCCTTCGCCCAGGCGGCCCGGCGGGCGGCCCGCGATGCCGACCTGGTGCACGCGCACTGGCTGCCCTCGGGCGCGGTGGCGCTGGCGACCGGCAAGCCGTTCGTGGTGCAGCTCTGGGGGACCGACGTCGAGCTGGCGCGGCGCATGCGCGGGCTCGCGCGGCGCGTGCTCGCTCGGGCTCGGCTCGTGATCTGCGCCTCGAACGCGCTCGCCGAGGCGGCACGCGAGCTCGGCGCGACCGAGGTGCGCGTGATCCCGAGCGCGGTCGAGCTGCCCGACCAAGTGGGCGAGCCGGCCGAGCCGCCCGAGGTGCTGTTCGTCGGTCGGCTTTCGGCCGAGAAGGGCATCCTCGAGCTGGTGCAGGCCGCGGACGGGATGAAGCTGACGGTCGCAGGCGACGGCCCGCTCCGGTCGCAGGTGCCGGAGGCCCTCGGGTTCGTGCCGCATCACGAGCTGCCGCCGCTGTTCGAGCGGGCCGCCGTGGTCGCGGTGCCTTCGCATCGGGAGGGCTTCGGCGTCGCCTGTGCCGAGGCGATGGCCCACGCGCGGCCGGTAGTCGCCAGCGCGGTCGGCGGACTGCTCGACCTGGTCGCCGACGGCGAGACCGGCCTGCTCGTCCCGCCTCGCGACGTGCCGGCGCTCCGGGCCGCGCTCGAGCGGCTGCTCGGCGACCCCGAGCTGCGCCGGCGGCTGGGCAAGGCGGGGCGCGACCGCGTGCGAGAGCGCTTCTCCTGGCCGGCGGTCACCGACGCGACGGTCCAGGCCTACGAGGACGCGCTTGCCGGCTGAGCGGCCCGCAGTCGTGCTCGGCCTGCTCTGGGCCGGGCTCTCGTTTGCGCGCAGCCTCGGCCGTCGCGGCGTGCCGGTGACCGGGATCACGATGCACCCGCACGAGTTCGGGACGCGCTCGCGCTACCTGCGCGAGGTGCACCGGGCGCAGGGCGACGAGGCGGTGCTGAAGGCGCTCCGCGCGGCCGCGCAGGGCGACGTCAAGCCGGTTCTGCTCCCGGAGCGCGACGACCACGTCGAGCTCGTGCTGCGCCACTGGGACGAGGTCGGCGAGCTCTATGAGCTGCCGATGCCACCCGACCCGGAAGTGCCGCGGCGCCTGCGGCACAAGGCGACGCTGCCGCTCGAGGCCGAGCGCGCCGGCCTGGACGCCCCGCGAACGGTCGAGGCGGACTCGCTCGAGACCCTGCAGCAGCTCGACCTGCGCCCGCCGTTCCTGCTCAAGCCGGTCGAGGGCCAGCACTTCGCCGGCGCCTTCGGCGAGAAGGTGATGGTCGCGCAGACCCTCGACGAGCTGACCGCGTCGTGGAAGCGCACCCGTGAGCGTGGCTTCGACACCGTCGTGCAGGAGCTCGTGCCGGACTCGGAGCATCAGATCTGGTCGCTGTTCGCCTACATCGGCCGCAGCGGCCGCACGCTTGCGACCGCCACCGGCGTCAAGGTGCGCCAGGGGCCGATCCGGTTCGGTACCAGCGCCGTCTTCCGCACCACCCCGGAGCCGCGCGTTCGCGAGCTCGGCCTCAAGCTGCTCGAGAGCTCCGGCTACCGCGGCTTCGGCCACGTCGAGTTCGCCTACGACCGCCGCGACGGCGACTTCAAGCTGCTCGAGGTGAACACGCGCGTGCCGATGTGGGCCGGCGTCGCCATGAGCCGCTACTTCGACATGGCGCGCATCGCCTACGACGACCTCTGCGGTGTGCCCGAGCCCGAGCCGGTCGACCTGCAGCAGGAGCTCTGGTGGAGCTTTCTCGCCAAGGACGTCTCCGTCTCGCTGCAGCTCGCGCGCCGCGGCGAGCTCTCACCGGCCGCGTTCGCGAAGCCGTACCTGCAGCGGCACAAGGTGCGCGGCGTGCTTGCCGCCGACGACCCGCTGCCCGCGCTCGGCGTGCTCTCCTACGCGCGCTCGAAGGTGGTGTAGATGCGGATCGCGCTGCTCGACCCGCCGAGCTTCACCGTGCCCTACGACCACGCGCTCGCCTCCGCGCTTGCCCGCCGCGGGCACGACGTCACGTTGCTGACCGCGCCGTTCACCCACGGCGACGTGCCGGAGCCCGAGGGCTACCGGCGCGAGGAGATCTTCCTGCCGGTCTCGTCACGGCTCGTCCGCCGCTCGCCGCGCTCCCGCGCTCGCCTTGTCCTGAAGGGGCTCGAGTACCCCCCGAGCGCTGCGCGACTGCTGCGACGGGTGCACGCGCTCGACCCGGAGGTGGCGCACGTCCAGTGGCTGGCGATCCCGCGCTACGACCTGCACTGGCTGCGGCGGCTGCGGGCCCCGGTCGTGCTGACCGCGCACGACGTGCTGCCCCGGAACGAGCGCAATGCCGCCGCCTGGACCGAGGTGCTGGCCGTGGCCGCGAGAGTGATCGTGCAGTCGGAGCGGGCGGTCGAGCAGCTCGCGGAGGCGGGCCTCCCGCGCGAGAAGCTCGTCCGCATCCAGCACCCGGTCTTCGAGAGCGGAATCGAGGCCGAGCCGCCGAGCGGGAAGACGATCCTCTTCTTCGGCCTGATCCGCGAGTACAAGGGCCTCGACGTGCTGCTGCGCGGGCTCGCCGAGCTCCCGGACGCGCGGCTCGTGGTGGCGGGCGACCCGCTCGACCCGGTCGAGCCGCTGCAGCGCCTCGCGGCCGGCCTGGGCATCGCCGACCGGGTCGAGTGGCGGCTCGGCTTCCTGCCCGACGACGCGATTGCGCCGCTGATGCACGAGGCTACGCTTGTCGCCTTGCCCTACCGGAAGATCGACTCCTCGGGCGTGCTCGCGACGGCGCTCGGGCACGGGCGTCCGGCCGTCGTCACCGACGTCGGCGGCCTGCCCGACGCGATCCGCGAGTTCGGCGCCGGGCGCGTCGTGCCGCCCGGAGATGCCGAGGCGTTCGCCGCTGCACTGCGGGAGCTGCTCGAGGAGCGGGAGCTGGCGAAGGCCTTCGACGGCGCGCAGGCCGCCCGGCGCGCGTTGACCTGGGACGCGGCCGCGGCGGCGCACGAGGCCGTCTATCGCGAGGTTGCCGCGTGAGGGTCGTGAAGGAGCTGCTCGACCGGCTGCTGGCTCTGGTCGGGCTCGTCGTCCTCTCGCCGGTCTTCTTCGGCCTTGCGCTCTGGATCGTGCTCGAGTCCGGACGGCCCGTGATCTTTCGCCAGCTGCGGGCGGGCCGGCACGCGAAGCCGTTCTCGATGCTCAAGTTCCGCACGATGGTCCCGAATGCGGTCGAGCTCGGCCGCGAGCTGAAGCTCAGCGACGACCCCTTCGGCCTGCTGCCGAACGACCCGCGGATCACGCGCAGCGGTCGCTTCCTGCGCCGCACGAGCCTCGACGAGCTGCCCCAGCTCTGGAACGTTCTGCGCGGCCAGATGAGCCTCGTCGGCCCGCGCCCGGACCTCGTCGAGCAGGTGGCTAACTACGAGCCCGGCGACCGGCGACGCCTGGACGTGAAGCCCGGGATCACCGGCTGGGCGCAGGTGATGGGCCGCGACGAGATCCCGTGGGAAGAGCGCTTCCGGCTCGACGCCTGGTACGTCGACAACTGGTCGCTCGTGCTCGACGCCCGGATCGTGCTGATGACGTTCACGCAGCTCGGCCGGCCGGAGCCAGAGCCGGTCGAGGACACGCTCAACATCGAGCGGGCCAAGCGGAGCGAGCCGTGAAGGAGGTCCCGCCCGAGGAGTGGGACGCGCTCGAGCTCGACGCCTACTACCGGCGGCCGTACGTCGAGAGCGCCGCGCTGCTCGACCAAGGCCGGCCGTTCCTGCTCGAGCACAAGGGCGTCGTGTTCGCCGGGATCGAGCGCGACGAGCCGGCGCGTGACGTGATCACCCCGTACGGCTACGGCGGCCCGACCGGCGACGGCTTCTGGGACGCCTACGAGGACTGGGCGCGCGAGCACGGCGTCGTCTCGACCTTCGTGCGCTTCCACCCGCTGCTGGCCAACCAGGGGGACGCGCCGATCCACGTGGAGGAGCTGGCGCCGACCGTCGCGTGGCGGGTCGAGCCGGAGCGGGATCTGCTCGCCGGGCTCCACTTCAAGCATCGCAACAAGGTGCGAAAGGCCGAGAACGCGGGCGCGACGGTCACGCAGCACGACGGGCTCGACAGCTTCGTCGAGCTCTACGAGGACACCATGCGGCGCATCGACGCCGACCCGTTCTACTTCTTCGAGCCTGCCTACTGGGAGCGCCTGCGGTGAGCTTCCGCTCCTCCGCTTCGACGCGGCGATCGACGGCGAGGTGGTCGCGAGCGCGCTCTGCCTGCCGAGCCCGCCGTGGCTGCACTACCACCTCAGCGGCACGACCGCTGCGGGACGCTCGACCGGCGCCTCGACGCTCGTCCTGCTCGAGGCGGCGCGCTGGGCCCAGGCGAACGGCTACGAGCGCTTCCACCTGGGCGGCGGCCTCGGCGGCACGCCCGACTCGCTGCACCACTTCAAGGCGCGCTTCGACCCGGAGGGCCTCGTCCCGGCCGCGGTCGGCAAGGCAATTCACGACGAGGCCGCCTACCGCGAGCTGAGCGGCGGCGAGGACCGGGTACGACGGCTTCTTTCCGGCCTATCGCCGCCCCAACGGGTAGCTTCGGGCGGTGATCCTGAAGGCGATCTTCTGGGCGAGCGCGGCCGGCCTGGGCTGGACCCACGTCGGCTACCCGGTCGCCGCGGCGGCGCTGCGGCGCGTGCGCGAGCGGCCCGTCCGCAAGGCGGAGATCGAGCCCAGCGTCACGCTGATCGTCCCCGCCCACAACGAGGAGGACGTGATCGGGCGGCGCGTCGAGAACCTGCTCGAGCTCGACTATCCGACCGAGAAGCTCGAGCTGGTCGTGGCTTCCGACGGCTCGACCGACCGCACGCACGAGATCGTGGGCGTGCATGACGGCCGCGTGCGGCTGCTCGCGTCGGAGCGCGCCGGGAAGCTGCCGACGATGAACCGCGCCGTTCGTGACACCGACAGCGAGATCCTCGCCTTCGGCGACGCCAACGCAACCTGGGCGCCGGACGCGCTGCGCAAGCTCGTCCGCAACTTCGCCGACCCGGACGTCGCGTACGTCTGCGGCCAGGTCCGCTTCCAGCGCGAGGACGGCACGAACCGGGAAGGCCTCTACTGGCGCTACGAGATGTGGCAGCGCGAAAGCGAGTCCGCGCTCGGCTCGATCACCGGCGGCAACGGCGCGATCTACGCGGTGCGACGCTCGGACTACGTCGAGTGGCCGTTCGGGCACGACCAGGGCTTCCCGAACCTGATGGTGCAGAAGGGCCGCCGCGCGGTCTACGAGCCCGAGGCGCTGGCCTTCGAGAAGCCGAGCCGCGACAACGAGGACGAGTTCCGGCGCAAGGTGCGGATGCTGCCGTGGTCGTGGCGGTACCTGTTCGAGGCGGGCCCGCTGCGAGGGGTGCCGCCGATGTACCTGTTCGAGCTGCTCTCGCACCGGGTGCTGAGATACGCGAGCGGCTTCCTGCACGTCGGCCTGCTGGCAACGTCGATCGCGCTCTGGAACGACGGCTGGGTGTACGAAGCCGCGCTGGCGGCGCAGGCGCTGTGGCTCGCGCTCGCCGCCGCGGGCAAGCTCGAGCTCCGCGTGCCGGGTGCCGGGATCGCCTGGTACTACCTGTTGATGACCGCCGCGACGATGGCTGCGCTCGTCCGCTACCTGCGCGAGGGCGCGCCGCTGATGTGGGAGAAGGCGGAGGGCACGCGCTAACTGCGTCATGCCACCCGCCGGCATGTCTAGCCTGGGGCGGGTGCGCGTGGCCGTCGTTCTGTTCGCGCTCGCGGTGCTCGCCGCTGGCTGTTCTTCGGACAAGCAGGCGGCGCCGACGACCACGGCAGCGCCTCCTGCGGCGCTGAAGCCGCCGCCTCCTCCACCGGCACCTCCGCCGAAGCGGTCGAAGGTGCACGTGATCGTCTTCGACGGGGACACGGGCGCGCCGGTGGCCAAGGCGCGCGTCCAGGTCGGCCGCTTCGCCGGCCGCACCGACGGCCGCGGCGTGGCCAAGATCCGGATCGCCCGTCATACGCGCCTGCAGGTCAAGGTGGTCAAGCGCGGGTACGACGGCTTCAAGCAGCGCCTGCAGTTCCGCAACCGGCCCAAGGTCGGCGTGCGCGTCTACCAGGCGAGACTGCAGTGGCCGCTCTACGGCGCCAATCCCGGGCGCACCCAGTCGCACGACGAGATCCGCGTCAGGCCGCCGTTCCGCGTGGTCTGGAGCACCGCCGTCGGCGGGCTGATGGAGTTCCCGGCCGTGGTCGACGCCGACGTCGCCTTCGTCGCCAACTACCACGCCAGCGTCCGCGCCTACTCGATGCGCAACGGCAAGCGGGCCTGGCGGCGCGACCTCGGCGGAATCATGGCCTCCTCGCCCGCGGTGCACGGCGAGGATCTGATCGTCCACGCGATGAACGGCCACGTCTACGTGCTCGACCGGCACAACGGCAAGACCCGCTGGAGCTACACGACCGGCGCGCCGATCGAGTCCTCGCCGCTCGTCCTGAACGGGGTCGACTACTTCGGCACCTGGTCCGGCATGGTCTACGCGCTCGACCTCAAGACCCATCGCGCCCGCTGGACCTACGGCGCCGGGACGAAGATCACCTCGAGCGCGTCCTACTCGGGCGGCACCGTGTTCATCGGCGACTACGGCGGCCGCTTGCTCGCGCTCTCGGCACGCAACGGCGGCCTGCGCTGGTCGGGCTCTGTCAACGGGCGCGTCTACGGCACCCCGGCGACCGCGAACGGGCGCGTCTTCGTCCCGAGCTCGACCGGCGGCTCGCTGACCGCGTTCTCGACCCGCGGCTCGCGGCTCTGGTCGCTCGGCACCGGTTCGTACGTCTACTCCTCCCCGGCGGTCTGGAACGGGCGCGTCTACATCGGCTCGTACAACGGCACGCTCTACTGCCTCTCGGCGGCGACCGGGGCGACCCTCTGGCGCTTCGACACCGGCGGCTCGATCGGCGGCGCGGCGACCGTCGTCGACGGCGTCGTCTACTTCGCCAACCGCCAGCACCGGATCTACGCGCTCGACGCGCGGACGGGCAGGCAGGTCACCCGCTGGCCCGACGGCGCCTTCGTGCCGGTCGCGGGCAACGGGCGCCTCCTGCTCCTGCACGGCTTCTCGCGGCTCTACGCGATGGCGCCGAAGAGCCGGCGACGATGAAGAAGGTGCTGCTGGCCGCGGCCGGCATCGTGCTCCTGATCGTCGCGGGACTGGTCGCGTTCGGGCTCTATCGCCAGCATCAGGGCCAGGACGTCCACGGCTCGCCGAGCGTGGAGTTCGTGACGACCGAGGCCGCGCCGAAGGCGCCGCCGCCGAAAGCGAAGATCCGCTGGCCGATGTATCGCTTCGACGCGACCCGGCAGGGCAACGCGGAGAGGATGCTCGTCCAGCCGCCCTACCGGCCGCTCTGGTTCTTCCGGGCCGGCTCGCTGCTGGAGTTCCCGCCCGCGGTCGCGTACGGCCGCCTCTACTTCGCGAACGCCAAGGGCGTCCTCTACGCGCTCACGACCAGGAACGTGAAGGTGCGCTGGGCCTACCGCGCCCGCCGCTGCACGGCCGCCTCGCCGGCGGTCGACAACCACACCGTCTACATGACCTTCCTCAACAAGCCGCCCTGCAACGCGACTCGCTCCGGGCTCGACGGTGAGCTCGTGGCGATCAACGCCGACACCGGCAAGGTGCGCTGGCGCCTGAAGATGGGCCCGAGCGAGTCGTCGCCGCTCGTGCTCGACGGGGTCGTCTACGTCGGTGACTGGAACGGGCGCGTCTACGCCATCAGCGCCGCCTCGGGCGCGACTCGCTGGACGTTCCAGACGGGCGACAAGGTGAAGGACGCCGTCGCCCTCGCCGGCGGCCGCGTCTACTTCGGCTCGTACGACCACCACGTCTACGCATTGAACGCCCGCACCGGGAAGCTGGTCTGGAAGACGGCGGCCCAGCAGCGCCTCGGCAGCCGAGGCACCTTCTACTCGACCCCCGCCGTCGCCTACAACCGCGTCTACATCGGCTCGACCGACGGCAAGGTCTACTCGTTCGGCGCGACGAGCGGGAAGCTGCGCTGGTCGCACGGGACCGGTGGCTACGTCTACTCCTCGCCCGCGGTCTTCGAGCAGCGCGTCTATGCGGGCTCGTTCACCGGCGATCTCTACTGCCTCGACGCGGCGACCGGCGACGTGCGCTGGAAGTACCGGACGAACGGGCCGATCTCGGGCTCGCCGATCGTGATCAACGGCGTCGTCTACGTCTCGTCGCTGAAGGGCCGCACCTACGGCCTCGACCCGCGGACGGGCAAGCTGCTCTGGTCGTTCCGGCGCGGCTCCTACGCGGCCGTCGTCTCCGATCGCAGGCGGCTCTACCTGGTCGGCTATTCGCGGATCTTCGCCCTCGCGCCGCGGCTGCGAGGGTAGGCTCACCCGCCGATGCCGACCGAGACGCCCGATCTAGACGCCGAGCGCGACGTCGACCTGCACCGCCACTGGGACACGATCACGCGCCACTGGTGGCTGCCGCTCGGCGGCCTGGCCGCCGGGATCATCATCGGGTACCTGATCTCGCTAGGCGGCGCACAGGTCTACAAGGCAAAGGCGGTCGTCTACCTCGGCCAGCCGCTCTCGCAGGGCGGCGTGCAGGTGCAGAGCCAGGCGACGAACCCTTCCACGGTGAAGGAGATCGTCACCGCCGAGTCGACGATCCGGAAGGTCGCGCGCGACGCCGGCCTGCGACCGGGCCAGCTGCGTGGGCACATCTCGACCCAGGCGGTGACCGGGAACATCTCGAGGCTCGGCCAGAACCCGCTGGTGGCGATCTCGGTCACCGGCCATGCCCGCCGACCGGTTGCCCGCGCCGCGAACGACCTGGCGCGGACGGTCGTCTTCTCGGATGCGCTCGCCGGCTACTCGAAGACCAAGATCGAGAACCTGCAGCTGCTGGTCGACCAGGAGAAGGCGACGCTCAGCACGCTCAACACGAACCTGAAGGCGCAGCAGGCCGCGCTCAAGGACAGTTCCGGGCTCTCGACGAGCGAGCGGCTGATCGCGCTCGGCCAGCTCAACGGGCTGCAGGCTCAGCTGTTGACGACCACCGATCAGCTCACGAGCAACCAGCAGCAGCTCGCGCTAGCGAAGGACGTCGAGGCTCCGGAGATCACCACCCTCGCGGCTGCCACGAAGACGACCGCGCGCAGCCGCCGCAACACGGTTCTGGTCGCGGGCCTGATCGGCCTGATCCTCGGGCTCGTCGCCGCGCTCCTGTACGAGCCCACCACGCAGGCCGTCCGCTCTCGCTCGTAGCCTCTTTCCGGTGGCCCACCCGGCCCCAGTGAATCATCCCTGGCGCGCGATAAGCGGCGCCACGCGGCGTCCTCAGTCGCGCCCGTACCTTTCAGGTACGAGCGCTCCCTGCGTCCTTGCCTGGCTTGCTTCTCGCACCCCATGGACGCCTCCCCGGAACAGGGTGAACCACTAACCGTGCTCGACGGAAAGCGGGTGTCGGTCGTCGTCCCCGCGCACAACGAGGAGAAGCTGATCGGGGAGACGATCCGCGGGATCCCGCAGTTCGTCGACCGCATCTACGTCGTCGACGACCTCTCCACGGACGGCACGATCGCGGCGGTGCGGGCGCTCGCCGATCCGCGCGTCGACCTGATCGAGCACGAGCGCAACCTCGGCGTCGGCGGCGCGATCATCACCGGCTACCTGAAGGCCCGCGACGACCGCATCGACGTCACCGCTGTGATGGCGGCGGACGCGCAGATGGATCCGGACGACCTCGAGAAGCTTGCCGGTGCGGTCGCCCGAGGCGACGTGGACTACGCCAAGGCGAACCGGCTCTTCACCGGCCAGGCGTGGGAGGTGATCCCGCGTTACCGCTACCTCGGCAACGCGGTTCTCTCGCTGCTGACGAAGATCGCCTCCGGCTACTGGCACGTCGCCGACTCCCAGTCCGGCTACACGGCGATCTCGCTCGACTACCTCGATCTGCTCGACCTCGAGCGCATCTACAAGCGCTACGGCTTCCCCAACGACCTACTCGTGCACCTGAACGTCTGGAACGCGCGGGTGCGCGACTACCCCTCGCGGCCGATCTATGGAGTCGGCGAGCGCTCGGGGATCCGGCTCCGGAAGGTGGTGCCGACGATCTCGTGGCTCCTGCTCAAAGGCTTCTTCTGGCGCATGCGGGAGAAGTACGTGATCCGCGACTTCCATCCGCTCGTGTTCTTCTACGCGCTCGGGATCGTGATGACGCTGCTCGGCCTCGCCCTCGGGATCGCGGAGCTCGTGCTCCGCATCATGGGCAACCACATCACGCCGGCCACGGTCGTTCTGGTCGCGCTGCTGCTGATCGCAGGCTCCCAGTTCACGCTCTTCGCGATGTGGTTCGACATGGAGTCGAACAAGGACCTCGGCGGCCGCGGCCGCCGCAGCACTGATTGAAAGTCCTTGAAAGCAGGACTTTTACTCTAGAGTCGCAGGCTGAAGATCTTCCTCAATTTGACATTGATCGAGCAAAGACGGCTTCGCTACGAGAACTCGACCCTTTGCCCGAAAGCGACATCGACTCCGTGCCTCCGAGCGAGCTTCACGCACAGCTCCGCGAGGTCAGAGCGAATATTGGGCCCCGAGAAGCAGACATCAACGGTCCAGTGGTTGTCCGACCCTTCGCAGGTCTCGGCGCGCTCGATGCACGGGCCCCACAACGCGCCGTTCGATTCCAACGCGAAGCTGTTGATGTCCGTCCAAACCGCGATCGCTGTCTCACGGTTCATCTCTCGCAGGAAACCAGAAGTTGGGCGTCGTTCAACCCGTGGCGTCGTTGGCTCAAAGACCAAAGCTGTCATCGGCGGGGGGAAGAACGCGCACGGTTGCGCCCTCGAGGCTTGATGAGCGACACTTCACGCCTCGGCTCGAGGCGCTACCGGACGACCACGTGACTGGCAACGCATCCTCGCCTGCTTTCGGGCGACCTCAATGCCGGGCAAGCCAGACTGGACCATGCGGAGGACTTCGCCATGCGGGGTTCCTCGCGGAGACCAGCTCCGCGCTCCATGTAGGTGGTTCCACGGAGCCGGCTTCAATCGCTGCTGCGATTCCTGCGGCCACTGCGCGGATCGTCGTTGGCACCTCGGCTCTTCGACGCCGACGCGCCCTCGGCGGACGCTGGCGCCGTGCCGTCGGCCTGCGATAGATGAAGGTCACCGCGTTCGGTGTGCAGGCCGAGCGACGACGACCTCTCTGGACGCCGCGCGTTCGCACGTTCCAACGAGCCGGTGACGAGGCGACGCGATCCACTCGACGACCTCGAAGCCGGCACGGGTCAGCACCGCACGCACCGAGTCGCGCGTTAGAACGTATCTCGTCTCGAAGTTGAGACCACCGTGCGGAGACGACCCGATCCAGGTCGCGACGACGAGGAGCCCCTCGAGATGGAGCAACGACTTCGCGCGCTCGAGATCGGCGAGGGCATCCGGGAACGACGCATCGTCGTCGCGAAACACGATCGCGTCGGCGAGCGCAGTGTCCCTGCGCTCGCTCGGCCATTGCGCTGAGGAGTTGTCGCGCGGACCGGACGGGTCTGCGTCCAGCGTCGTCCACCCGCGCTCTCGCGCGAGAGCCACCATGCCATTCTGCTCGTGGCCAAGCACGAGGAGTCGATTGCTGGGCGCGTAGTACGCGCCGAGCGCGTCGAGCACGGCCTCTGCGTCGCGAGCGTCTCCTACGTGAGAGGCGCGTCCCACACGGGAGCGGCCAACGCCAAATGAAACGAGCCCGCACGACTGGCAGCGGACGCCGTGCGAGTCGCGCTGCTCCGCTTCGGACCGATACCGCGGAGGTGCGACTGGCTCCGTGGCCGCTGCACACGCGGGACAGGGCTCCCGTCGAGGATCTGCATCGATCGCTGCTGGCGGAGCAAGACGGGAGGATCTCGCGCGGCGGCCGCGCCGGCCGCGCAGAATCGCGGTTCGAGCGCAGTACCCAAGCGTGCCCACGATGTACCTGAGCGAGCGGTCGATCGCGATCGACGACGACTCTTTCGTGTAGCGCGTCGGTATCGGAACCTCCACGACGCGCTGCCCCGTCGTCACTGCATCGATGAGCAGTTGTGAGTCGAACAGGAAGTCGTTTGAGTACCTGAGGATCGGCAGCGAGAGGAGGCAGCGCCGCGTATAGGCACGGAGGCCGCTGTGGAGCTCGCTGAAGCGCGAGCCAAGCATGAGGTTCTCCGCGATCGTCGTGACGCGGTTCCCGACGTATCGGTACAGCGGCATTCCTCCTCCGATTGGGTCTCCCAAGCCGGCAAAGCGCGAGCCGAAGGTCATGTCGGCGTCTCCCGCGAGGATCGGAGCGATGAGCAGGGGGACCGCCTTCGGCTCGTACTGGTAGTCGGGATGCAAGAGGACGATGATGTCGGCGCCACTGGCAAGCGCCTCGATATAGCACGTCTTTTGGTTGCCGCCGTACCCGAGATTCTCGCGGTGGACGTGAACCTCGACGCCCAGCTCACGCGCAACCTGAGCCGTGTTGTCGGGGCTGGCGTCGTCGACGAGGATCAGCCTGTCCGCTACGCCCGCTGGGATCTCGGCGATCGTCCGCGCGAGTGTGCGCTCGGCGCCGTATGCGGGAAGCGTGATTACGACTCTTGGCACGGCTCGGTCGCGCTTCCCTCGACACGGCGGTACGCTCCGTGGATGAAGAGGCCGTCGTCGCGTTCCGTGCTCATGGTCGGCGGAACCCTCGTCTCGTTCGTCTTCATCTACCTCACCTTCCGGGGCACCGACTTCGGCGCAGTGGGGTCCGCCCTCCGCGGAAGCAACTACTGGCCCCTAGTCCCGGCGGTCGCGGTGCTCGCGCTCGCGATCTTCGTTCGTGCGATCCGGTGGCGCCTTCTGTTCCCGTCGGGCGCGAGGCCGCCTCTACGTGCCGTCACGAGCGCGATGCTGGTCGGATACTTGTTCAACAGCATCTTGCCGGCGCGCGCAGGGGAGGCGGCTCGCGTGCTCGTCCTGAGGCAGCGGGCTGGGACGCCCAAGTTCGAATCGCTCGGGACGGTCGTCGCCGAGCGCGCGATCGACGTCCTCGCGTTGCTCGCGCTCTTGTTGGCGGTAGCCCCGGCGGTTCCGACGACGACCTGGATGGGAAACGTGCTCGTGGCCGGCGGACTGCTGTTCTTCGGAGCCGCGGTGGCGGTCGTCGCGTTCGCGGTGTACGGCGAGCGACCGGCGCGGCTGCTGCTTCGACCGTTGACGGTGCTGCCGAGGCTGTCGGTCGAGCGGATGAACACCGCGGCGACAAACCTGATCCGAGGGCTGAGCGTCTTCCGCCGTCCCGGCACCGCTTTAGCGGTGTTCGTCCTCACGCTCGGCTCGTGGCTACTGATCGCGCTCGCATCGTGGATCTGCATGCGGGGGTTCGGCCTGCGGCTGGGTTTCGCTGCGGCGATCCTCGTCGTCGTCGCCACGAACCTGGCGATGATCCTCCCGTCCGGCCCGGCCGGCGTTGGCGTTTTCGAAGCGGCGACGCTGGTGGCGCTGCACGCATTCCGCGCTCGCGGCGCGTCGGCGCTGTCGTACGCGCTTGTCCTGCACGCTGTGAGCGTGGTGCCGCTCATCGTCGCGGGATACATCGCTCTCCACGAAGACGCACTCCTGCGGCGCCGACGCGCCCCCGCCCCGGACGAGGCGGCCGACACAGCACATACGCAGACGGTGTCATCGACCTGATTATCCTGCGTCGAGCGCGATCGGGTCGTGCAGCTCGAGTTGCAGCACTGCTGCACAGGAGGTATCTACGGAGCGGGGAGCACTCTGCGGCGTGAACACGTGGATGAGTGGCGGCGGCGTCGAGCCGCTGGAAGAGTCGACGGACGAGCCGGCACGCGGTCTCCGCGAGCAGCGCCCGCGGGCCTTGCCGCGACTAGGGTACGCGCTCGCACTCGTCTGGGTGATGGTCGGCCTGGTGCTGTTCCTGATCGAAGCTGTGGGCCTGGCGGTCGGCAGTGGCTGATGCGCTCGCCCATACCCTGCTCGCGGCGGCGACCGTCGCGGCCTGGCTTGGACTCGGGTCGATAGTCCTTGGCCGGTGGCTCGTCGTCGGCGATGCGTTGCTCGACCTGCTCAACCGCGTCGGTGTCGGCGCGCTCGGCTTCGCGCTTCTGACGTTCGGCGCCGGCTGGGGCGGAATCCTCTACCGCTCGGCGTACCTCCCGGTGTTCGCGGCCGCGGCGGCCGTGGGAGTGGTCGCGTTCGCCCGCCGGGCCCGATCCGCACCCCGCCCAAGGCTGCGGACGTGGCGGCCGTGGGAGCTGGCGCTGCTCGCCGTCCTCGTCGCGTACTTGGCGCTCGACCTACTGTCGGTGTCCGCACCGATCTCGTCTCCCGACGCGCTGCTCTACCACGCGGCCGATCCGGAGCTGTTTGCGAAGGCGCACCGGATCTTCGCCGTGCCCTGGAACTCGTCGTCGTACGAGCCCTTCTCCGTCGAGATGCTCGTGCTCGACGGTTTCATGCTCTGGAATCCCGTCCAGGGCGCGTTCGCCCCCCTGCTCCTCGCCCTCGTCGCGCTCGCAGCAGTCATGGGGTTCGCGTACCGCATCGCCGGTCGGGGCGCGGCGCTCCTGGCGGGCGCGATCTTCTTCGCGCAACCGTTCATGGTCTGGGAGGCGACGTCCGTCTTCATCGAGTCCGGGATCGCGCTCGCCGTCGCGCTCGCCGGCTGGAATGCATTCCGTTTTGTCCGCTGCTCGGAGCGGACTGCGCTCGTCGTCGCCGGCGTGTTCGTCGGCGGAGCCGCCGGAATGAAGTACCTCGGCCTGATCGCGGCTCTGACGATCGCGGCCGTGCTCGCGGTGAGCCTCGGCCGACGCGTGCGAGCCCGGACGGCGCTCGCGTTTGCGATTCCCGCCCTTGCCGTCGCGCTGCCGTGGTACGTGAAGAACACCGTCCTGACGGGGAATCCGTTCTACCCGCACCTCTTCGGCGGACTGAACGCGTCCGCCGCCGGAGAGTTGACGAGCACGAGGCAGACGTTCGGGCACGGTCACGGCCCACTCGATTTCGCGCTCCTACCGGCAAGCCTTCTCGTTGACGGGAAGCCCTTCGACGGCGGTCAGTACCTCTCGCCGCTCTTCCTGCTCTTCGCGCCGCTCGCGCTCTTCCTACGCGTGCGACCGCGGTGGTCCTCGTGTGGGGCGGCGTCCTGCTGTACGTCGTTCTCTGGTTCGTCACGTCGCAGCAGGCGCGCTTCCTCGTGCCGCTGATGCCGGTGCTGGCCGTGCTCGGTGCTCTCGGCGCGCTCGCGCTCGCGCGCGAGGGGCGGCTCGGCCGCCTGGTCGTCGTCGCGGCGACCGGCGTCGCGCTCTTCGTCGGGCTCGGCGCGTCGACGGTCTACGCCGCGCAGTTCGCGCCGGTCGTGCTCGGCCACCAATCGAAGCAGCAGTTCCTCCGCGAGAAGGTCTCGAACTACGAAGGCGTCGAGTGGCTGAACCAAAGGCTCGGCAGGCGCGACAGGGTCGCGACCGACATCTGGGGCCTCTTCTACCTCAGGATGCCCTATGCGACGTTCGGAACGATGGGCGACCTCCTGCCACCAAATGCAGGCCCGGATGCGACGCGCGCTTTCGTTCAGAAGTACGGGATCACGGACATCGCGATCCTCGACGATGACCACGCGCGGCGGCGCCAGGTTGCGTACCTCGATGCCCGGCTGATCGGACGAGCCTCTGTCCGATCGGTGCAGTCGCGAACCCGCGGGCACTTCGGCCCCCGCCACTCCATGCTCGTCTATGCGCTCAATGGCGGGTGACGAGGCTGGCTCTTGAGGCCCACAATCGGCCGATCCTGCTCACGGGCATGCCCCGATCTGGCACGACGTGGGTCGGGCGGATGCTGACCATAAGCGGAGAAGTCGGATACATCGAGGAGCCGTTCAACCTCTCGCCATCCCCCGGCTCGGTTCGGGTCCCGACGACGCACTGGTTCGAGTACTTGACCGTCGAAACGGAAGCCCAACTCCAACCCGCACTCGCGCGAGTGCTCCGTCTCGACTACCCACTCGCTCGTGAACTGCGTCGCTGCCGCACTCGCGACGACTTCTACAACACGTTCAAGACCTGGCGAAGGTTCACACGCAGCCGCGGGAAACGCGCACTCGTCAAGGAGCCACACGCTGTCTTCTCTGCACGATGGTTCGTCGAACGTCTCGGAAGCGATGTCATCGTGATCGTCCGCGAGCCGCTTGCCGTGGTCAGCAGCTGGAAGCGTCTCGGCTGGAGCTTCGATTTCGCGAACCTGCTCGACCAGCCGGCACTGATGCGTGACTGGCTCGCCCCTTTCGAAGCGGAGATGAACGCGGCGCTGGATTCGTCCTCGCAGCTCATCGAACGTGTTGCTCTCCTCTGGCGCATCATCTATTCGGTCGTCCGCGACGACCGTTTTCCGCCGGTTCACCTCTTGCGCCACGAGGATCTCTCGCGAGCACCAACGGAAGCCTTCGCACGGCTATATGGAGCCCTCAGTCTCACGTACCAGCGCAAGATTGCAGAGACCGTCGAGGCGTCCAGCAGTCCCGCCAATCCTCCGGAGACACTGGTCGGGAACCCGCACGAGACACGGCTCGACAGCAGAGCGAATCTGGACAACTGGCGGCATCGCCTGAACCAAGACGAGATCGAACGGATCCGCGAGCTGACGGAGGCGACCGCGGTGGAGTATTACCCCGACCTCAGCTGGTCGTGATCGCGGCGCACCACATGGTGTCCGCGGTAAAGCGGCACAGGAAGCTGCACCGCGCCGCGCGCGGCGCACGCAGGGCAATCGGAAGGTTCCTGCCACCACGGCGGTTCGAGGGGATCCCCGGGCGAGTGCACTTCAACGACTTCATGTTCCTCAACAGCTCTCCTGAAGAGGTTGCGTCCTACGCCGAGCGGGCGCGCAACGTGCTCGCCTTGATCGACCAGACGCTCGCGCTCGCCGGCCGAACGTTCGAGGACGTCGACCGCTGGCTGGATTTCGGTTGCGGATACGGACGCGTGCTCCGCTTCCTCGTCGAGCAAGTCCCACCCGAGCGTGTTTCCGGGACCGACGTAATTGCGGAAGGCGTTTCGTTCTGTCATTCGGAGTTCGGCGTCACTCCGCTCCGCTCGGAACCGAATCTCGAATCGACGCGCTTCGGCAGCTTCGACTTCGTCTACGCGATCTCCGTGATCACGCACCTGAACGAGCGGAACTCGCGCGCGTTCCTGAAGGTGATCGGCGACTCGCTCGTCGTCGACGGAATCGCGCTCTTCACGACCCACGGGGACTGGTCGCTCGAGCACGTCGAGCTCTACGGCGACGACCTCGAGCCGCGAGCCGCGGAGCTCGCGCGTGCGGTCGCGGACGATGGGATCGCGTACGTGCGGTATCCGTTCGCTTCGGACGATTACGGCGTCACATGGCACTCGCGAGCGTTCATCGAGGAGACGATGGCCGAGCTGCACGGCGGCGCCGTGGTGCCGCTCCTATTCAAGCCGCAGGGGCTCGACGGCCACCAGGACGTCTTCGCGTTCAGACGGATCGCGACGTCACGCTGAACGTCGAACCGCCTGCACGGTCAGCTTGTTGCCGAAACGACCGACGGTGCGGTTCACGACCCGGAACGCAGTCTTGGCGACCGGCAAGAGCAGCGGCACCGAGAGCGCTCGGACCGCCCGTCCGGGCCAGTGCCGGTAGTACATTGCGTACCGGTGCGGGAGCAACGCTCGGAAGCCGCGCGCCGACAGCTCGCTCTCGATCACGCCGAGGGTGAGGCGGCGGACGCGATTTCCCGCCTCCTCGACCGCCTCCGCCGCGCCGACCCTGACGGCCGCGTTCGTGACGGCGGCCGCAGCCGGCTCGGTGACCGAGACGGCGCGATGTGCGACACGCGCCATCTCGGCGAGCCCGTCCGCCGGACACTCGAGGTGGTGGAGCCCGTCGTGGACGTAGACGATGTCGATCGACGCGTCGCGGAACGGAAGCGCCTCGGCATCCGCGACGATCAGGCCGATCTCGAGGTCGTAGCGCCGCGCACGCTCGCGCGCCTGGAGAACGACACCGAGTGAGATGTCCGAGAGGACCACGCGCGCGCCCGCACGCGCGAGAAACTCGGCGTCTAGACCGGACCCGCCGCAGATCGTCAGCGCGGTCGCGCCCGGAAGGAGCTCCTCGAGGCCGAGTACGCTCCGGCGGAACTTCTCCTCGAGGAGCCACCCGTAGAGCGCAGGCGCGCCGCGCGGCCTCGTGACTCCGAAGTCGTCCGCCGGATCCTGGTCGAAGAACGCCACCTGGCGCTCCTTGTGTTCGAGGGGGGTGGGACTCTCCGCGGTGCGCGTTCGGAGCTCTGGGGCAAGCAGGATGGGAATCTCGAGGTGAAACGGGTACTCAATCCCGCACGAGACGCAGTCAAGTCGTTCGGCCCGGGCCGACGCGACCGCGAGGCTTCCGCTGCAGACTGGGCAGGCCAAGAGCTCGAGGAACTCGTCGACACGAATCATCCGGGGCGAATCATCCGCGAGAGCGAATTGCCGCGCTCGCGCCTCAGCGAGCGGCGCCGCTGCCAAGGCGAAGCCCACTCCGGACCGGCCGGGTGGGCGCGCCCGCCGAGGCGTCCGCGGACACGACGATCCATGGGAACGAAATAAGCGGCGGGCTCCGATCCAACCTTGTGCATGCGGTCAGTCTGAGTTATCTTCGAAGCACTACTTGGGGGCTTGAAGCTGTTCTTGGGGGCTTGTTTGTTCAATCTGCGGCGTATTCTTCCTCTGGTCCTCGCGGCGGCAGCCTCGACAGTCGCGCTCGCCTTCCCGGGCGTGGCGTTCGGCGCCTCGGTCACCGTCTCCCTCAGCTTCGACGACGGATGGGGCACGCAGCAGACGGCAGCGACCATGCTCGCCGCTCACGGGCTGAAGGGCACGTTCTATGTGAACAGTTCGAACCTCGATCAGCCGGGGTACCTAACGTGGTCCCAGCTGGCAACATTCAACGCGGCGGGCAACGAGATCGGCGGCCACACGCTGACGCACCCGGACCTGACGACGCTGACGTCGACGCAGGCGCAGGCGCAGATCTGTCAGGACCGGACGAACATCCGGTCTCACGGCTTCCTCGACCCCGACTTCGCATATCCCTTCGGCGCCTACGACTCGAACACCGGCGCCGGGCCCCTCGATGTCTCCTCGCTTCCCAAGAACTGCGGCTATTCCTCCGCACGCGGAGCGTTCGGGCTTCACAACATCACGGCGACGAACGACAGCCGCGCGTACGCGACGAGCATCCCGCCCGGAAACCTCTACAAGATCCTCACGCCGTGCTGCATCGACCACGCGTCGTTCAACAACTCCACGCCCACGGCCGCGGCACTCGAGAGCTACGTTCAGCACGCCCAGGGAGAAGCGAGCCCAAACCCCGGCTGGGTGATCTTTTACTTCCACCGCATCTGCGACAACTGCGGCGGCGACGACCCCGCCGGCGCGATCAGCCCGAGCGAGTTCAACTCGTTCCTCGACTGGCTCACGTCTTCGTCGAGCGGCGGCGCGGCGGTGAAAACCGTCGCGCAAGTGATCAAGGGCGACACGCAGCCCCCGACCACCTCCATCAAATGCGGCGGCGCAACCTGCTCCTCCGGCTGGTACGGCGGTCCCGCGACCGTGTCGCTGTCAGCAGCCGACGCCGGCACGTCGGGCGTGTTCGCAACGCGCTACACGACCGACGGGTCGGAGCCGACGGTCGCGAGCCCGCTCTACACCGGCCCCTTCACCGTCTCGGCGTCGGGAGCGACGACCGTCAAGTTCCGCTCGTGGGACAACGCCGACAACATCGAGACGACGAAGTCGCAGACGATCCAGATCGACAGCGCGGCACCGTCCTCGACGATCAGCTGCAACAGCGCGCCGTGCTCCTCGTCGGCCTATTCGGCCGCCGTCACGGTGGCGCTCTCGGCGACCGACGTCCAGAGCGGCGTCTCGGCGATCCGTTACACGACCGACGGCAGCGACCCGACCGCCTCGAGCACCGCCTACAGCGGTCCGTTCAGCGTGTCGTCGACGACGACGATCAAGTACCGCGCCTGGGACAACGCCGGCAACGTCGAGGCGACGAACACACAGCTCATCACGATCACGGTCGTCGTACCGGACACCACGCCACCGGCTTCCTCGATCACTTGCGGGGGCGGAGCCTGCTCTAGCGGCTGGTACACGAGCGCCGTCAGCGTCGCCCTGTCCGCGACGGACACGGGCGGCTCCACGGGCGGCTCGGGAGTTGAGTCGATTCATTACACGACCGACGGCACGGATCCCACGCTCGCGAGCCCGACGTACACGGCGCCGTTCTCGGTGTCGGCAACGACGACCGTCAAATACCGCGCCTGGGACAACGCGGGGAACGTCGAGCCGACGAACACGCAGATCATCCAGGTTGACAGCACTGCGCCGAGCTCATCGGCCACCTGCGACGGGTCGACGTGCTCCGGCTGGTACGCCTCGAGCGTCAGCGTCTCGCTGTCGGCCTCGGACGCAGGCTCGGGCGTGGCGTCGATCCACTACACGACGGACGGCAGCACGCCGACGCTCTCCAGCGCCACCTACACGGCGCCGATCAACGTCTCCGCCACGACCACGGTCAAGTACGCGGCCTGGGATAACGCAGGCAACGCGGAGACGACGAAGTCGCAGACGATCCAGATCGACAGCGCGGCACCGTCCTCGACGATCAGCTGCAACAGCGCGCCGTGCTCCTCGTCGGCCTATTCGGCCGCCGTCACGGTGGCGCTCTCGGCGACCGACGTCCAGAGCGGCGTCTCGGCGATCCGTTACACGACCGACGGCAGCGACCCGACCGCCTCGAGCACCGCCTACAGCGGTCCGTTCAGCGTGTCGTCGACGACGACGATCAAGTACCGCGCCTGGGACAACGCCGGCAACGTCGAGGCGACGAACACACAGCTCATCACGATCACGGTCGTCGTACCGGACACCACGCCACCGGCTTCCTCGATCACTTGCGGGGGCGGAGCCTGCTCTAGCGGCTGGTACACGAGCGCCGTCAGCGTCGCCCTGTCCGCGACGGACACGGGCGGCTCCACGGGCGGCTCGGGAGTTGAGTCGATTCATTACACGACCGACGGCACGGATCCCACGCTCGCGAGCCCGACGTACACGGCGCCGTTCTCGGTGTCGGCAACGACGACCGTCAAATACCGCGCCTGGGACAACGCGGGGAACGTCGAGCCGACGAACACGCAGATCATCCAGGTTGACAGCACTGCGCCGAGCTCATCGACCACCTGCGACGGGTCGACGTGCTCCGGCTGGTACGCCTCGAGCGTCAGCGTCTCGCTGTCGGCCTCGGACGCAGGCTCGGGCGTGGCGTCGATCCACTACACGACGGACGGCAGCACGCCGACGCTCTCCAGCGCCACCTACACGGCGCCGATCAACGTCTCCGCCACGACCACGGTCAAGTACGCGGCCTGGGATAACGCAGGCAACGCGGAGACGACGAAGTCGCAGACGATCCAGATCGACAGCGCGGCACCGTCCTCGACGATCAGCTGCAACAGCGCGCCGTGCTCCTCGTCGGCCTATTCGGCCGCCGTCACGGTGGCGCTCTCGGCGACCGACGTCCAGAGCGGCGTCTCGGCGATCCGTTACACGACCGACGGCAGCGACCCGACCGCCTCGAGCACCGCCTACAGCGGTCCGTTCAGCGTGTCGTCGACGACGACGATCAAGTACCGCGCCTGGGACAACGCCGGCAACGTCGAGGCGACGAACACACAGCTCATCACGATCACGGTCGTCGTACCGGACACCACGCCACCGGCTTCCTCGATCACCTGCAACCTCGCCGTTTGCTCCGGATGGTTCGGCGCGCCGGTGAGCGTCGCACTGTCCGCGAGCGACGCGGGCTCCGGCGTCGGGTCGATCCACTACACCACGGACGGCACGGATCCCACGCTCGCGAGCCCGACGTACGCGGCGCCGTTCTCGGTGTCGGCAACGACGACCGTCAAGTACCGCGCCTGGGACAACGCGGGGAACGTCGAGCCGACGAACACGCAGCTGATCCAGGTCGACACGACCGCGCCGACGACGACGATGAGCTGCAACAACGCCGCCTGCGCGACCTGGTACAACGCGTCGGTCACCGTCAAGCTGACTCCGACCGACGCGCAGAGCGGCGTCGCGTCGACCCACTACACCCTCGACGGCAGCACGCCGACGCTGTCGAGCCCCACGTATGCGGCGCCGTTCCAGGTGACGGCGACCACCACCGTCAAGTACCGCTCGTGGGACAAGGCCGGCAACGTCGAGGCGACGAAGACACAGCTGATCCAGATCGACACTGTCGCTCCAACGGTCTCGATCACCTCGCCGACGAACGGCTCGTCCGTGACGGGAACCTTCAAGATCACGGCGACCGCGGCGGACAACGGTGGCGGCTCCGGCGTCGCCCAGGTGAGCTTCTACGTGGACGGCCAGCTGATCGCGACTGCCACGAGCGCCACGAAGGGCCTCTACTCCGTCAGCTGGAACACGAAGAAGGTCACGAAGGGCCAGCACACGCTCACCGCGATCGCGACGGACGTCGCCGGCAACGCCCAGACGTCCACGGCCGTCCTCGTCACCGTCACGTAGTGACGATCGAAACGGCGGTCGACGCGGGCCGCCTTCCCGCGGCGATTCTCGCCGCGGCGACGATCGGTTGCGGCCTCTCGGCCTGTTCGGGCGGAGACGACACGTCGTCCGGGACGGTTTCGGCGCACCGGCCAACGACCGCCGCCGACGCTGGCTCGCGGCAACGCCCTCGACAGCTCCGGCTGCCCTCCGTGGGCGTCGTCGTCGTCACCCGCCAGCCGGACGGGCTCCTGCTCTACGACCGCGCGACGCAAGGGAAGCGCTTCGCCCTGTCCGGAGCCCAGGCGGGCGAATGCTTGAGCTTCATTCGTGCAAACCCGGGCGCGTCGAAACGTGACCTGCGCGCCGCCTGTCCCGGAGAGGCCGAGGCACGATCGGGCACCGCAGGAGCGGCGACGTCCACGGGCCCATAGGTGGCGACGGGGTCGGTCGAGCCGGGCTGGAGCAATGCGCCGGAGATCGTGGACCGCGTCCTCGACGATCCCTCTTGCGCTCGACGAGCCCCGCGACTGCACAAGGCGTTGGTGGGACGGCGTGAAGCGACCTACTCGGAGACGATCCGCGCACTCCAGGCGTGCTCCGACGAGCACCTGACGATCGTTCTCAGCCGGCCGTCGCCGCTGCGCCGTCGCGGGCGAGGAGGCCGCAGCACTCTTCGTAGGCGCGCATCGCCGGTGCGAGCGTCTGCTCCGGGACTTCGCGCTCGGCGGGCGTGGCGGTGCGGGCGATGATCCTCCCCGTGCTGATTGCGGGCGAGTCGTCGCCCCACCCGGTGGCCCCCGTATATGGGAAGGTCGCGTATTCGGCGCTCAGCGGATGCCGGAGCTCCAGAAACAGCTCGATCGCCGGCAGAGCCGCACCCGGTTCCTCGACGACGTCCTCCGCCCGCACGAAGAGCAGACGCGACGCCCGCTCCGCGAGGCTGACGAGGGTGCGCAGACGCTTCGCGTAGTAGTCGACGACGAGATCCGCGTCGGAGTACCACGGGACCGACGGGATCCTCGCTCCCAGGTCGATGATGCTTCGAACTGTCTCCGCCGGCTTACGAACGAGGACGATCGAGTACACGTCCTGCCTCCCGATGATCGACCTCGCGATCAGGTAGTCGTCGTGCAGAACCTTGTCGAGCACGAACCGGCCGCGGAGAGGCGTCTCGAGCGACCGCGCGACCCGTGCCCGCAGCCGGAGCAGGTCCATCTCGTGACGGTAGGCGAGGTGCATCTCGGCGTATCCCTCTATCTCGGCATGGCTGCCGAGGATGTGGCAGAGCAACGACGAGTAGCTCCGCATGTGACCGAGGACGAGAACGTACGAGCGTCGTGAGAGGAACAACTGCGGCCGTCTCGCGAAGAGGAGCGCGCCACGCGCAAAGCCCTTGGCTCCAATGCGGTTCACGCGGACGACTGCGTCGAATCGGCGTCGCGCGCGGCGGCGCGCCACCCGCGCACGACCCCGGTCGGCAGGCCGCGGAGCATCCCGATGCGCGGATCCGGCCGACCACCCGAGCCGCGGACGGCTCGCGCGGCGAGAGCCCGCAGCGACCAGTAGGCGGCGGTCCCCATGTGGCGGACGATCGCGACGTCGCCGCGCCGGAGGTGCTTTCCGTAGACCATCCCCTGGCCTATGCCGTAGCCGACGTAGAGTCGCGCAAGCTGCTCGGGCGTGCGCCAGTCGTGGTGCCAAACGACGAAGTCGGGCTCGTACCTGACTCTACGGCCCGCCCGCAGCCATCGGTACGAGAGGTCGTTGTCCTCGGCTGACGGCCGGACGCTGCCGTCGAAGCCACCGAACTCGAGCACGGCCGACCGCCGAAGCGCCATGCACTGCGTGAACAGCACGAAGGCGCCCTTACCCGCGTACTCGCGTGCCGTGACGTCATCGATCGTGGACGGGACGAGCTCCGGATCCCCGCGGGGACGCACGCGACCGGTGACGATCACGTCGCCGTGCACGGACGCATGGACGTGGCCCCGCTCCACCCAGTCCGGCTCGACGGTGCAGTCGTCGTTCGTCAGCAGGACGATCTCGTGGTGCGCCTCGCGCAGCCCCAGATTGAACGCCGTTCCGAGCCCGGGCGCCGCGCAGTAGATCCTCCGGGCGACGGGAGCGAAGTCCGCGACCACGTCCGAGACCGCGCCGTCGTCGCTCGAGTCGACGACGAGGATGTCGTCCGCCCGAGGATCGCAGGCGGCGAGCGACTCGAGGCACTGCCAGACGAGCTCGGGCCGGCCGATCGTCGGGAGGACGATGGTCACCGGCACCGCAATCTCGCTCACGGAAAGAAGACCCGGTGTTTGACGCTTCCGGTCAGGCGCCCGAGCTCGCGGCCAAGCCGGACGCCGAGCGGCGCGAGGTCGGCCTTCGTCCGCGCGCGCGCGAGATCGAGGGCGAGGCGTGCCCACGACCTCAGGACCGCCGGAAGCATCCGCCGTCGCATGCCGGCGTCGCGGTAACGCTTGTAGAGAAGCGGGGCGCACGATGCCTCCCCGAATCCCTGCCGAAACAGGTCGATTAAACCGTCGCGGTAGCGCACGCGGTAGATCGCGTTCGGGACGAACTGGAGAGGCGTGCCCGCGAACTGCACCTCCCAGGACAGCGAGATGTCGTACATGCGTGGCAGGTCGTCCGGAAAGCCGCCAACCGACTCGAAGAGGTGCCGGGTGATGCCCATGCTCGCGCCCGCGTTCGGCAGAACGCCGAACTGGGCGACGAGTGGCTCGTCACCGTCTCGCCAGGGCGGCCCGTGCGCCGCACGCACCCACGATGGATTCAGCGTCTCCTGGTCGAACGCTGCGGTCACGAACTCGTGCTCTTCGAAGGCCGCGGCCATCGCTGAGAGGTATCCGGGCGCCACGACGTCGTCCGCGTCGACGAAGACAGAGCTTCTCGGCCCGGGCGTGGCGCGCCCCGACGTTAGACGCGTGGCCGCCGCCTAGATGCTCAGTCGCCTCGACCAGCTTTAAGTCGAGACGGTCGCCGAAGCGCTCGACGAGCTCCCGTGAGTGGTCGTCGGAGCGATTGTCGACGGCGATCAGCTCCCAGCGCCCCTCGTAGTCCTGGTCGACCAGCGCCTCGAGCTGTTCCGCGATCGTGCGGGCGGCGTTGCGGAACGGGAGGATCACGGTCAGCTCGAGCGTCGGCTGCGCCGCGCGCGACTCAGCGCGGCGCGGCCGCAATTCGCACCTCCCTCGCCGCGTCGGCCGCCTGGCCGCCCAGCCGAATCGCGCGCGCGACGAGCCAGAGACTCACCGACAGGCCGGCGGCGAACATCACGACGGACGCGACACGCCAGAGGTTTCCCTGGTGCAGCGAGTACGGGTATACGAGCGCGTTCGCCGTGGTGGCGAGCATCACCCCGACACCGAGCACGAGCTGCTCCCTGCGGTCGCTCGAGCAACAGCGCGCCCGCGATCGCCCATGCCGCGACCATGAGCACGAGGTACTGCGGGCTGAAGACGCGGTTCAGGAGCAGGAAGAGCACCGGCGCCATCGCGGCGACAGCGATGGCAGCGCGCGCGCTCGCTCGCACACGCCACGCGGCAACGGCGAGCGCGAGCAGCACGACAACCTGCACCACCGTCGTGAACGGATTGACCCAACCGGGAACGTGCGCGGGAAGCCAGAACTGCTGCAGCGAGACGCTCACGCGGCCGATCGGCGCGAGCAGGAGGTACCAGATCGACTCGCCGGTCACGCCCTGGCCGTGGAAGTACCGGTACGCGTAGACGGTGTGGCCCGGGCTCCAGACGAGGAACGGCAGGTGGAGCAGCGGCGAAGACGGCTGCGAAGGCGACCGCGTGTCCTGCTGCGGGCCGCCAGCGCCGACCGGAAGCGAGCCAGACGACGAGCAGCGCGCAGGCGAGCGCCGGCGTCCACTTCGCGGCTGCCCCGAGGCCGAGCAGCGCGCCGGCGACCACCCAGCGCTCGCGGAGCGCGAACAGGAGCCCGAGCGCGAGGAGCGCCGTCGGGACGAGGTCGAAGCGGAACTCCCACGAGAACGCGTTCAGCGGCCAGAGCGCGACGAGCGCCGCGAGCCACGCGCTGCGTCCCGTCCGCAGTGCCCACACCGCCGCCACGGTCACGAGCTGAAACGGAACCATCACGAACGCATGAGCGATCCGCGTCGGCCCTCCGCCGACCAGAGCGTCAAACGCGAACAGCAGCACCGCGGCGGGCGGGTACTGCGCGTCGGGGTAGTGGCCGTGGAGGAGCGAGTTCCCCCAGATCCGGTAGAGCACCGCGGAGTCGACGCTGGTCACGCCGAGCGCGAGATCGACGGCGATCCACGCCACGTTGAAGCCAAGCGTCACGACGAGGAGCGGAACGAGCCGGAGCCGCTCCTGCGACCGCCACGCGACGAGGAAGGCGAACGCGGACGCCACGGCGCCGAGCACGATCCACACCGCCGAGCCCTGCTTCTGGGCCGCGACCTCGGCGAGCACCATCGCGACCGCGCCGCCGGCGAGCGCGGCATGCGGCTCCAGTGCCGGGATGCGCACGCCCACGGCCGAGCCGCTTGCTGGCGCCGTCTCCGTCCGACCCTCCAGCATCAGCGTGGGGGGAACGCGCTCTCCTCGCGCGCGAGCGAGACCGGCCGGTACGACTGTTCGTCCTCCTCGTGCCGCACGATCCGCGAGACGAGGTACAGGGGGCGCTCGAGCGCCTGCTCGTGCACGCGCGCGAGATAGCGCCCGAGAATCCCGATGCTGATCAACTGCACGCCGCCGAGGAAGAGCACGGAGGCGAGCACCCACACCTCGATGCTCGTCGCCAGGACACCCACGAGCGTCAACGCGAGAATGACGAAGGCGCCGAGCCCGCTGAGGATCGCGATCGCCACGCCGAGGTACGTCGCGAGGCGCAGCGGTACGTCCGAGAAGGAGACGATCGCCTCGAAGGCGAGCCGGAAGAGCGCCAGATACGAGGCGCCGCGCCCGCTCGTTCTCCCCGCACGGCGATAGTCGATCGAGGTCTGCTTGTAGCCGACCCATGCCACCATTCCCCGCAGGAAGCGACGTCGCTCGGGCATGCGTCGGACGGTGTCGACCACGCGACGCGACATCAGGCGGAAATCGCCGGCTTGCCCCTGATACGGAACACGCGCAATTCGCCCCATGAGCGCGTAGAAGACACCGGCCAGCCGGTGCTTGACCCGGCTCTCGTCGCTACCGATGCGCCGCGTATACACCACGTCTGCTTCCTCGGAGTCTGCGAGCGCGAGCATCTCGGGGATCAACTCGGGCGGATCTTGGAGATCGGCGTGCATCAGCACGACGAACCGCCCGCGCGCGTAGTCGAGCCCGGCGCTCATCGCGATCTCCATTCCGAAGTTGCGCGACAGCTCGACGAGCGTCACGCGGGCGTCCTCGTGCGCCCATTCGGCGACCATCGCAGCTGATCCGTCCGTTGACCCGTCGTCGACGTACAGCACCTCGTAGCCGCCTTCGACGTCGCGCAGGGCGTCGGCCAGACGGGCGCGCAGCCGCGGCAACCCGTCCTCCTCGTCGTGGACAGGGACGACCACGGAGACAGCAGGTTCTTCCAGCATCACCAGTTAGGGGCGCCGCCGCCGCGGGCGGCCGCCGGCCTCGTATTCCCCCGAATCCTCCTCCCGATCCGCCGCAGGACCTGATTGTAGGTCGGCTCGACGTGGATTCAAGGCGTCTGTGCCGCCGCGGCTGGACCCCCGTCGCCCGATGGGGGCACGTCGCCGCGGAACAGCTGGAAGGGCAGGAGCGGCGACCACAGCCGCACTCGCTCGAGCGTGCCCTCGGCGCGTGCCCCCCAGGAGCGGTTGACGGCAAACGGCGGCAGGAAGCCGAACCGCTCGGCCGACGGACGCGCGAGGCCCGCGTCCCGCATCGCGCCGAAGACCTTCCCCTCGCGCATGGTCAGGATCCCCTTGTCGCCGCTCCAGCTCATGCCCGGCACGACCAGCATCTGGAGGTAGTAGAGCGGGTTGAGCGGGTTCGGCTCGAGGAAGACGATGCGGCCCCCCGGCCGCGCGAGGTCGCGCATCGCGCGCAGGCAGCCGCCGAGGTCGTGGAGGTGGTGGAGCGTAAAGAAGCCGATCACGGCGTCGAAGCGGCCCTTCAGCTCGTCGGGTGGATCGAGCACGTCCGCGCAGTGGAGCGGGATCCCGTACCGCCCGCCGTCGAACTCTCGGAAGCGCGCGAGGAGCGACTCGGTGAGGTCGAGGCCTTCCACGACGAGGCCGTGGTCGGCGAGTGCGAACGTGTACCTCCCCATCCCGCAGCCGACGTCGAGGACGCGCTCACCGGGCACCAAGCCGGCGAAGGCGATCAGCCGGTCGACCTGTCGCCGGATGTAGGTCGAATCCGACGGTCGCATCGCGTGCTTGCCCGCATGCTCGAAGTACTCGATCTGCGCGCGGTTGTGATGCTCGATCGAACGCTCTTCGCCGCTCACGAGGCTCAGAGTAGATTGGTTCGCCGCCGAGGCGCAATCGTGGACGCTGGGCTGCGCCGGCTACATCGCTGGATCGCATCGGCGTAGGCGCGTTCCAATGACTCAGCCTGCGCCTGCAGTGGGAACGCGCGCCGCACGTGATCGCGCGCGGCACGACCAAGCTCTGCTCGGAGCGCCGGATCGTCGTGCAGACGCACCATCCAGTCCGCCACCGCGACCGGATCCTCCGGAGCGACGAGGATCCCCGTCTCGAGGTGTTGCAGCTGCTCCGGAATGCCCCCGACCGCGGTCGCGATCACGGGGAGCCCCGCCGCCATCGCCTCGAGCGTGCTCAGCGGGAACGCCTCCTGTCGCGACGGGAGGACGAAGACGTTCCAGGTCCCGAGCGCCTCGCCGGCAGCTCGCGGCCCGAGCATCCGAACCGCCTCCCGCAGCGGCGGCGCGCCGGCGAGCGCCTCGACCCGGTCGTCGAAGGCAGCGTCGTTCCAGATGCGGCTTGGACCGACGTGCTCGAAGCGAAGCTGCGGCCGCTGCAGGAGCGCGAGACGCGCGGCCTCGAGGAAGACGTCCGTCCCCTTCGTCCGGGCGACGTGGCCGATCGTGCCGACGACGAACGCGATCCTCCGGAGCATGCGTGGGCGGAGCCTCGGGGACGCCGTTGCGGATCGTCAGGACCGGCGTCCTTCCGGCGCGCTCCCGCAGCATCGTGCTGACGGGGCCCGACACGCCGACGAGGACGTCGGCGACGACCGCCGCCCAGCGGAGCGTGAGGTCGCGCTTCTGCCCGGGCCGCGGGAGCTCGTGCACCTGCACGAGCACCGGATAGCCGCGCGCGACGCGCGATCGTCGCCTCGGGAAGGACGAGCAGCGAGTTCACGTGGACGACGCTCGGCGCGCGCGCCGTGAGCCAGTGGTCGAACGCCCTCAGGTACGCGGGCGTCCGCCGCAGGCGCGCTGAGCACGCCGGGATCGGATCGCCAGCCGCGGACGCTGAAGGCGATCGGCTTCTCGCGAAGACCATGCTCGTCGAGCACCGACGCGCTCGCACCGACGAGCGGTCCTTCACCGGGAAACCAGCCGCTGGCGGTCCAGCCGGTTCGCCGCAGCTCGGCGAGGGCCCGAACGACCGAGACGCCGGCGCCGAGCGCCTCGGACTCGTGGAAGACGACGCAGACCTGCCGCGGCGAGGTCGCGTTCGTCACCGCAGCAGGGCGTGCTCTGGAACGGAGACCGCGACCGTCATAGAATCAGGGCACTGCGGCGGCTCGTGCGCGGCCGCAGGTCGACTTGTCGGGGAGAGGGAACTGCGGACACGACGATGAGCGGGCTGGACATTCTGGT
This sequence comes from uncultured Actinomycetes bacterium, assembly GCA_963763475.1. Taxonomy (GTDB): domain Bacteria; phylum Actinomycetota; class Thermoleophilia; order Gaiellales; family Gaiellaceae; genus AC-32. The sequence goes on from CAVXOR010000001.1 coordinate 474,916, forward strand.
CACGACGTCTTACTACTGGCCCGAGGAGGCCGGGAGCGCGCCGTACCTCGCGGGGCTCGCACGGCACCTGCAGGAGCGCGGTCACCGCGTCGTGGTCGCGACCGGGTATCCCGCACTACCCCGAGTGGCGGTTGCCCGACGGCGCGCGCCTCTCGCGCACGGACTGGCACGGCACGGTGAAGGTCCGGCGCCGCTGGCATTACGTCCCTCGCAGCCAGACCGCCGCGCACCGGCTTCTGTACGAGGGGACGCTGTTCACGCTCGGGCTGACGGCGCTGCCGCTGCGGCGCCGGCCCGACGTCGTGATCGGCACCTGCCCGACGCTTGCCGGCGGCGCGCTCGCGGCGACGGCCTCGCGCGTCTACCGGCGCGCCGTACGCGCTCGTGTTCCAGGACCTGATGGGGCAGGCGGCCCGGCAGAGCGGCGTGCCCGGCGGCGCCCGAGTGGCGAGCGCCGTCGGCGCGGCGGAGGTCGCGCTCGCTCGACGCGCCGCCGCCGTCGGCGTGATCGCGGAAGGCTTCCGCTCGTACCTCGAGCGCGGCGGAGTGCCACCGGAGAAGATCCACCGACTGCGCAACTGGACGCGTCGGGTGGAGCCCGAGCGAGTCGGTGGCCGAGACGAGGCAGCGACTCGGGTGGCGCGACGACGAGTTCGTCTGCCTGCACGGCGGCAACCTCGGCCGCAAGCAGGGCCTCGACAACCTGCTCGAACACGGCCGCGCTCCTCCGCGGCGAGAACGTCCGAATCGTCCTCGCCGGCGACGGCAACGACCGCGAGCGGCTCGAGCAGACGAGCGCGCGATCTCGCGCTCGACGAACGTCGCAGTTCATCGAGCTGCAGGGGCCGGGGCGCTGGGAGGCGGTGATGGCGGCGTCCGACGTCCTGCTCGTGAACCAGCGTGCCTCGGTGACCGACATGTCGCTTCCGTCGAAGCTCACGTCGTACTTCGCGGCGGGTCGTCCGGTCGTCGCGGCCGCCTCGCCTGACAGCGAGACCGCGCGCGAGATCGAGGCAGCGGGCGCGGGCTTCGTCGTCCCGCCGGACGACCCCGAGCGGCTGCGCGACGCGATCTTCGCGGTCAGAGCGGATTCCGCCGCGGCCGCCGAGCTCGGCGCGAGCGGGAGGCGGTACGCGGAGCGGGTGCTCTTCCCCGACGTCGCGCTCGCGGACTACGACCGCTTTCTCGAGCTCGTCGTCGAGAACGGCAAACGCGCGACGTCGCCGCTGACCACACCGCACTAGCCTCACGTGCGAGCCGGCCGCCGGCCCTTCCGCTGGCTGCCAGCGGTCCACGTTCGCGTCGTGGATCTCCTCGCAGGATCCGCGGCACGTCGTACTCGAGCTGCCAGTCCGGGTAGTGCGCTCTCGAAGCGACCGTTGTCGCCGATCCACCAGATGTGGTCGCCGATCCGGTTTGTCTCCTTGTACGTCCACTCGAGCTCCTCGCCGGCGATCTCCTGCGCAGAGCGTCGATCGCCTCGAGGACGGAAGCGTTGCTGAACCGCCCGCCGCCGATGTTGTAGACCTCGGCGACGCGCGGCGCCCGGAAGAACTCGTCGAACGCGCGGATCAGGTCCTCGCTGTGGATCGCGTCCCGGACCTGCTTGCCCTTGTAGCCGAACACGTTGTAGGCGCGGCCGGTCATCACGCAGCGCATGACGTAGGCGAGGAACCCGTGCAGCTCGGCGGCGGAGTGATTGGGGCCGGTGAGCGTCCCGCCTCGGAAGCACGCCGTCCGCAGGCCGAAGTAGCGCCCGTACTCCTGCACGAGCACGTCCGCGGCGACCTTCGAGGCGCCGAAGAGGCTGTGCAGGCAGCTGTCGATCGACATGTCCTCGCGGATCCCGTTCCAGTACGTGTGGTCGCGCTCGATCTCCCAGCGCGTCTCCAGCTCGACGAGCGGAAGCTCGTTCGGACGGTCGCCGTAGACCTTGTTCGTCGAGGTGAAGATGAACGTCGCCTCGGGAGCGTGCAGCCGGGTCGCCTCGAGGAGGTTGAGCGTCCCGACGGCGTTGATGTCGAAGTCGACGAACGGCTCGCGCGCGGCCCAGTCGTGCGACGGTTGCGCGGCCGTGTGCACGACGAGCGCGATCTCGTGCCCGTAGCGAGCGAAGAGGTCGAGCATCGATCCGCGGTCGCGGACATCGACGTCGCTGTGGGTGTAGCGCTTTCCCAGGCGTTCTTGCAGGCGGCTCCGATTCCACTCGGTCGAACCGTCCTGCGCCGAAGAAGACCCGGCGCATGTCGTTGTCGATCCCGACCACGTCGAGTCCGAGCGACCCGAAGTGGAGCGCCGCCTCCGAGCCGATCAGCCCGCAGGAGCCGGTGACGACGACCACGGTCATGCCGCGTCCTCTCTGCTCGTTTCCGACGTCGCCGCCTCGCTCCGCGCAACGACGTCGCGGCCGAGGCGCGCCGCCCTGTGCTCGAGCGCTCGCTCGTAGGCTTGGAGGTGCACCTCCGCGCACCGCTCCGTCGCGCAGAGCGCGGCCGCCCGCTCCCGCGCGCGGGCGCCCATCGCAGCGCGCGTGGCGGCGTCGCCGGTGCGGAGGATCGCGTCCGCCAACGCGTCGGAGCGGAGGGGCGGGACGACGAACCCGGTCACGCCGTCCTCCACGAGTTCCGCGACGCCGCCGACGTCGGTGGCGACGACCGGCACGCTCATCATCATCGCTTCTTCCGCGGCAGTGGGGACACCCTCCGAGCGCGGGACCGAGGAGAGGACGAAGATGTCCGCGGCGGCGAGCGCAGGACGAACGTCGTCGAGCCCGCCGGCGAAGACGACGTCTTTGCCGATCTCGAGGCCGAGCCGGCCGCAGAGGACGTGCAGCTCGCGCTCGTACGCCACGTGCGTGTCGTGCGAGGCACCCACGATCACCGCCTTGACCGAGCGACCGCCACGACGGAGCAGGCCGACCGCCTGGAGGAGGAACTCGTGTCCCTTCTGCGGGTTGAGATTCCCGACGCTGACGAGGACAAGGTCGTCGGCGGAGAACCCGAAGCTCCGTCGCGCGTCGTCGCCGTCGAAGTTCTCCGCGCGGAAATCATCGCTATCGACGGGAGGGAAGAACGGACGGAGCCTGTCGCCGAGCGCCTCGGCGCCCGGGTGGACGTGCCCGACCGCGAGTCCGGTGCTCATGACGACGTCAGCGAGACGCACGACAAGCGGCATCATCAGCCTGCGAACGCTCATCGGCGGCCGCGTGTCGAGCAACTGCCAGATGATCGCGCAATCCTCTCGACGGCCGGCGATCGCTGCATGGGGATTGATGAGGCCCTCCACCTGCACGACGTCGATTGCCCGGTCGCGGATCACCTTGCGGATCGCCGCCACCTCTCCCGGGAAGTAGCGCACGAGGTCGAACAGCGGCCGCGGATGGAACGTCGCCCGTGCGCGGTGCAGCGGGATCGTCACCGTGTCGACGCCCTCGGCACGAAGGCGCCGCGCCGCGTTGCCGCCGTCCGGGACGAGCGACTGTCACGAAGACGCCGTTCTCGCGCAGCGCCTGTGCCAGGCGGAGCGCCTGGTTGTGCGGCCCGCCGAAGACCGGATAGTGGATGACGATCAGGACGTTCACGACGTGTGGTCTCTTACGGCGCCTCGCATCGTGTCGGCTCGGGATGAGCGGACGTCTCGAACGCGTGGCATCGACAGGATTCGGTCGATCGCCGCCTCGAACTCCTGCGCCCAGTGGTCGGGCGTCTGCCCGGCCACGCCTGGCGACGGCACGCCCGCCCATTCGCCGCCGGAGGTCGTCGTCGCGCGCGAGCAGTCGCATCCGCTCGAGCAGCGCCCCACTGTCGGCCGGCGGCACGATGAATCCGTTCATGCCGTCGGGGACACGGTCGCCGATCTCGCCGGCCGCGGTCGTCGAGATCACCGGCAATCCACACGCCATCGCCTCCGAGACGACCATCCCGAAGGGATCACCGAGCGTCGGAAAGACGAAGACGTCCGCGGCCGCGTAGAGACGTGGAAGTGCTCCATCGTCGCGAAAGCCACAGAAGACGACGTTGTCGAGCCCTGCGTCTCTGGCCTGCGCTCGGAGCATCGGCCTCGTCGCGACCGTCGCCGACGACGACGAGGCTGACGTCGCCCACATCCGGTCGTTGGAGACGCCGCAAACGCGTCGAAGAGGTAGTCAAGGCCCTTCCCTCCCCAGAGGCGGCCTACGTAGAGAACGCCGTGCCCTTGATCGCCGAGCTCCGCGCGCAAGCTCGCACGCTCGTGACTGCGAGCAGGCGCGACGGCGCGCGTAGTGGTCGCAGTCGATCACGTGCGGCACATGGTAGATCCGCTCGTCGCAGACGCCATATCGCCGTGCGAACTCGCGACCGTCGCGACCAGCGTGAGGATGCCGTCGGCCTGCAGGGAGCACGCGTGACTTCAGCGCTTCCTTCCACCGACGACGTCGGACCCAGGCAGTCGAACGTGACCTCGACCCAGAACGCCGTTCGGACGTCTCGCCGCCTGGCGACTCTCGATCCGACGAGGAAGTCCGGGCCTGCGTAGAGACTGACCAAGACGTCGGGCAGCACGTCTGCCGAGAAGCGGGGTCGGCAGATGCCAGCGGCGGACGTCCGCGGTCACCGTCGGCAGGTACCGGTAGGGGAAGCGCCAGCTGCGACTCGTCGACCGCCCAGCTTCGGTCGCTTTCCGTGCGCGCGGAGAACCACGCCTCGAAATCCATGTTTCCCCTGCGCGGCGACTGCGTTGAATCGATCGACCATGTACGGCGCCGGAATGTTGTTCCAGTAGACGACTCGGGTCATCGGGACGTGACCGCCGCGACGTCGGACTCCTGCCGGATCGAGACCCGAAACGCAATCCACGCAGGAAAGACGACGAACACGAACTGCACAAACGTGTCGACCGGGCTGTTCCGCAAGCCCGATCACGATGAACCACAGCGCGAGCGAGTACAGAACCTGGACGGCGCTCGACCGTTGATGACGTCAGGAAGTACTCGAACAACGCTCGTGCTCCGATGCCCGAAGAGAACCATCCCGACGAATCGACGCCGGGAACACCGAAATCCCAGAAGAAATACAGCAGGACCGAGAACTCGGGATTGATTCCGCCTTTCGCGCGCTCGATCGGCCAAAGCGACGCGATGAGCTTGTCTCGGGCGGAATCCGGCTTGTCGCTCCAGAGCGCGCGTGGGATCGGCCGCGACACCAGGTCGCCGAAGATCGTGCGGCCGTAGGTGTAGTGCAGCTTCTCGGGAATCTGCGTCAGCGCCGCCGCGAGCACCGGTGCCATCTCGGAATCCGGACCGGATGATGAGCGGTGCCACGATCCGGTGCGGACGCGTCGATCGGACAATCGTCTGCGCGACGCTCTCGCCTCGAGTGCCTCGCCCGCGCAGGTCGGAGAGGAACGCCGAACCGACGAGCGCGATGAGCGTCGAATACCACGAGGACGACCACCGACGGCCGCTTGTCGCGCCTGAGGTAGGTGAAGACGAGCCCGCCGCCGACGAGCGGGAAGGATCGCGATCCGGGCACCCAGCGGCACCGTCCTGAGCAGGAAGAGCGGCGCCCAAAGCGAATCGGCGACGATCAGTAGCACCTTTCGGCGGCGCTCGAGCCCCACCGCATCGAGGAGGAGCGTCGCGGGAACGAGCAGGAAGAACGAGTACCAGAGGTAGAACGTCGTCCCTGCGACGTCGCGCGAAAGCTCTGCTGTCCGGCCGCGGAAGATGAGCGACAGGTCGCGAAGCCCGGAGGAGGAGACGAGAAACGCGACGAACGAGGCGACGCCTACGAGGCCAGATCGCGAGTGCCACCGACGACGACGCCGGGCGTAGCCAAATCGCCGACGCCCCCGCCAGCCGCTTGCGAGGCGGCCGCCGAGCGGACGTTTCGTAGGCGGCTACGAAGGCGACGCCCCGAGGAGCGCCAGGACCAGCATCTTCGTAAAGGTGGCCGAGACATCGGTCGAGGTTCGTGGACCGTCGTAGGCGAGATGATGCTAGCGATCATCGAGCGGGTCGCACGACGAACATGACGCCGTAGGCAACGCCGAAGAGCACGATCGGCTCGAAAGGATCGAAGCGGCGCCGGAGCAAGCGAAGGCCGATGGGAGCTACCAAGACACCGCCCAGTCGCGCTGAGCAAACAGATCCGTAGAGCCGTGGTCACGATGTCGCGTCAGCCGACAACTCCGCTCCCGGGCCGCCGGACGGACGCAAGCCGGATGTGCGGCAGACGAGCGCGATCAATATGACTAGACCCAACGTCCAGCCCTTGTCTTCGAACGGATTCGTCAGGAGCGAGTTGATGATCGTCATGGTCGCGTAGTGCGACCAGAGCAAGCGTTTCTGGTCGAGGATGATTGAAGCGTAAGCTCCTCCTGAGAAAGGCCCCGTACTGAAAAGCCAAGAACAAGACGACGGCGAGGCCGGCGAGGCCGAACTTGGCCGGGAAGTCCATCGGGCTGTCGAGGATGAACTCTGAGCGCCTCTGGCCGTTCTGTACCCGCCAATTGAAATACGTGCCGGGTCCCGAGCCGAAGAACGGATGCGCATGGAAGACCTCACTGGCGGCGTGCGTCTGCGCCTGACGGTCGAGGTAGCTCGCATCGGACGAGGTGCCACTGCTCTTCAAGATCGCAACGCGCTTGCTGATGGTCTCCGTAGACGCATGCGTCGCCTGAACTACCGAAATCGCCAGCACCGCGATCACGAGGATCGCCGCTGGGGCCAGCAAGACGAGCCGAGCAAAGCGAGCGCCGAGATTGCGACGAGCAGCGATTGCGGCGACTACTGGAGCTACGGCGAGGATCAGAGTCGAACGCGTTCCGGTAACCACGAGGAGCGCGAAACACAAGGGCAGCCAAGGCGAGCCAGCGGGTTCGGTGCTGCCTCTCGTGCAAGCCAGCCGCGGTGGCATAGGCGAAAAGCGCGGCCGGAAAGAAGAAGCTCGAAAGTGCGAACTGCGAGAACGGCAGGTTCGCGATGTTGCGCTGCTCCAGCCAGTGCGTACTGAACGATGCTGTTGCGACGAGGCCGCCGATTACGAGCAGCCGTACGAGCGCCCGCCGGCTGAACGCCCGTTGCGCGTCGAGGGCGAAGAACGGTGCCATTGCAAAGAGCAGATACGGCGCGACGTCCCGAAGCCAATCGACGCGCACGACCGCGTGATCCTTGGCGACGAGGTACGAGACGAGGATCAGTGCGGAAATCGCTACGGAGGCACGGAGGATCGGCCAGACAAACCAACGCATTGACGTGTCACTGCTCCGCGAGAAACTGAAGAGAGCGGCGCCGAAGCTGGCCATGATCCCTGCCAGGTACAACAGCTTCAGAGATCCGAAGCCGCTCGAGCTCTGGAGCGTCAGGAGCCCACCGAACACGACGAAGAGAATGCGCACGCGCGCATCGACGAGCAGCAGGATCCCGGCAAGGAGCGCCACGGGAAGCAACGCGGCGGTGGGCTTCATCGCGACGCCCGCTCCGATCTCGAGCGCGACGAGCACGCTCACGCCGATGGCGACGATATCGCCGGAGGGAAAGAGCGCGGGAATCCTCCACGGGCGAAGAGTCGCCCCGTCTGGTGCGCGAAGCACCTGCGACGGTCACGCGAGCCTTCCTGAATTGGGAGCGCTCGACGGCTCCACCGGCGGCTTTACTGAGCACTCCTCTCGCTTCCGTGGCGGGCCCCGCAGGGAGCGATCCGCGGGCCCGGGCGCTGCTCGCGACGGCGAGCAGAGCGAGGACGCCCACCTGGCGCGCCACGTAGCCGCCGGCGGCGCCCACCGGTCCTACCAGGCCACTTGCCCCGCGACAACTGCCGCAGTCCCGAGAAACGACACGCAGCCGAGACCGATGCCGAGGCGTCGATGCTCCAGACGTGCCGAATACACGTGGACGAGGAGCGGATTCGCGGCGAAAATGAAGGGGATTGCCAGGAGCATGACCTGGACCGTGGGGACGGCTTGCGAAAACTGCGGAGCCAAAGACGATCGGCACCAGGCGCGGCGTCAGTGCAACTCCGATCGCCGCAATGACGCTTCCCGCGGCCGCGAGTAGTGCGACGATTCTCCAGGCCTGCGCGAGAGCCCGATGGCTCTCGGGCGAGAAATGGGAACAGCGCGCTGCTCATCACGACGGGATGATCACGACCGGACCCAGAGCGCGGTCACCAAGCGCGAAGTAGCCGGCGGCGACGGGTGAGAGCACGGCCAGGACGAATGTGTCCAGTCGGGGAATGATGTTCAGCGACGCGCGATTGAGCGCGAAGGGCATCGAACGTCGAGTCACGTGCCTGACCGCAAGACGTGAGGGCCGAGCGAACATGACATCCTGGCTGCGGATGATCGAGACGACGTCGAAGCCGAGTCGCGCGATGCCGGCAACGAGGTATGCGACGCCGACCGCGAACACGTCAGCACCGCAAAGATCGACGCGGCCACGAGAACGAGGAGGAGCAGCTTCTCGAGCAGCGTCGCGCCGACGACGCGGGAGAGCCTCCGTCGCGCGCGGAAAACCGCCTCGAGCACGCTACAGGACGCGAGCAGCGCGCCGTAGGTCACAAGGGCCAGCAGCAAGACGGCCGAGCTCGGTTCGACACGCAAGGCTGCAACAGCAATGCCCGCGCCGACGATGATCGTCGCTCCGAAAACCGCGTTCACCGTCAGCGAGGCGCCGACGATGCGCCCTGCACGCCTTCGGCCGGGGAGGGGAACCTCTCCTCGCGTGATGCCGGGCCCAGGGCCGCGCAAGCTCCCGAAGCATCCACTGCGTGAAGGCCGAACTCGATGAAGATCGACAGACCGAGGCTAAGGCCAAGAAAGGCAGAGAAGAGCCCCCAATCCCTTGGGCCGAGGTCGCGGGCGAGCAGGATGGCCAACGCGGATGTCGCGATAACCGCGGCCAACTGCGAGAAGAGCAGAGCGGAGCTATCCGCTGCCCACGATCGGAACCAGGGCGGCGACCAGCCGTCACTGCGAGGCGTGTCCGCGCTACGAGCGGTGCTCTTTGCCATTAGAAGACTAGAAGGGGACCGCTCAGGACGGCGGCCTGCAAGCCAGCCGAGCGATCAACTCGCGCGAGCGTAGCGATAACTGAGGTATCCGTAGTCACCGTCGACCTCGGCGCCCGTGACCATGAAACCCAGCTTCGCCGCGGGACACGTCGGCGAGGACGCGGTGAAGCTCGTCGAGCATCGAAGGGCGTATCGTACGGAGGTTCGTCACGATCAGGAGCCCGTCGACGTAGTTCGTGAGCGCAAGCGCGTCTCCGACTCTTAGTAAGGGTGGCGAATCAATCAGCATGAGATCCGCGCTTGGCGTGAGGCGACCGAGCACCTGCTCCAACCCCAGCGTGAAGGCTGCATCCACCGCCCCTGGCGGAATTGTCCCGAGCGGTACGACGTGGAGCGATCCCACAGGCGATCGTCCACTTCCAGGAGGGTCCAGCTCGACCGGGGCGATGACGTCGTCGAGGTGCGCAGAGCCGAGCACGACGTCTGCAATTCCGGGCTGCATGCCGAGGTCGAAGAACCGATGCAGCGAGGCCCTGCGGAAGTCGAGGTCCACCAGGAGCACCCTTCGACCCGCATGCGCGAACGCGACGCCGAGATTTCCGACCGTGGTCGACTTGCCCTCCCCCTCGACGGCGCTCGTGATCATCACGCGCTGGCAGCGCTGTGTGGCGGCGACGTGGCGGTCGACGCTCCGCGGCGACTCGTTCGTCCCACGCGCGGTGACGAACTCGAGGCTCATCCTCGCCATGCGAAAGGCCTCGGCATAGGGGGTCTCCGGCGCGCTGAGCATCACGAGCCGGTTCGCACGACTAAGAGCGCGCGGCGGGCGCGGCAGTCGGCCGAGTAGCCGTAGCTGCAAACGATCCCCGACGTCGGCGGCCGACCGAAGGCGTTGATCGAGAGCATCCCTCAGGAAGGCCAGGCCGACACCAGCCATTAGGCCGAGGACGAGCGCAAAGATCCCATTACGAACGACGGGGGAAGCGGATCGCCCGGCGCCGCCGGCCGCTCGAACGAGGTTTCCCCCAGAGGCGACGACGGCCTCGATGGCTGCAAGCTGACCAGTGCGGTCTACGAGGCTGGCGTAGAGCGTTGTGTTCGTCGCTCCCGCCCGCCTTAGACGTGCGATGCGGGTGCGGAGCGAGTGCAGCGCGGTCTCGAGTTGCGTGGTCTGGAAGTCTTGCCTGTATGCCACATACTGGTTGGCGTACGCAGTGGCCAACAAACGCGCACGAGCTGGGCTTGGATCCGAGACGTTGAAGGTGAGGAAGTCGCTGTCGTCCGTCGAGGTGACGCTCGACTCGCCCAGGAGATCGGATGCTGACCAGTTCTTCAGCCCAACGGCGGCCACCGTCCGCTGGGCGATGGCCGGAAGCCGCGCAAACTGTGCCTGTGTCGTGAGAAGACGGGTCGAGTCGGCCTGGACCGGGTCGTTGACGCCGGACACGATCGCGGCGACGCTCTGGCGGTTGACGAGAGCCTGTGCTGACGCCTGGTATGTCGCAGGCTTACCCGTGGCCAGCAAGACGGCCACGGCCGGGGCGAGAACAAGCGGCGGAATGAGGACCCACTTGCGTCGCCTGAGGACGCCTAGATAATCGTGCAGCGTCGAAAGTTGGTTGCCGCTCACCGTCATGTCGTACCCCTCACCGCCGTCCGAGTCTACCTAGGATAGTAGGGTTCCGCCCGCAAGGAAACCTCTTTCTCTCGAGGCATCGCGCCTACCTATCAACGCGATCTCAACCCACCGGCGGCGGCCGTCGCGGCGCTGCTTCGCGGCGACCTTCCCAAAGCATTGCGACCGAGCCCGGAGTCGCGCTTCGCAACCGTCTACTCAATCACAGCCCACCGTGAACGGCAGCGCGGCCGAGCACGAGATGCCTTGGCTCCGAAGGGGCGGAGCGTTCCTGAGACGGCTGCGAACCCCTGCCGTTGCCGAGGTCTCAACTTGCCACCCGCGCCGCACCAATGCTTCCTCCTGGATACCAGTGCCGATCGGGCTCCTCGTGGAAGAATGCGAACTGTCGCCCCGTTCGCTCGGCCCACTCCAGCAGTGCGTCGGTCGAGTGTGCATTGTCCGACAGAACCAGCGCACGGGATGTTAGGTGAGCTGCCTCGTATTCGGCTGTCTCGTGTTCAAAGGCGTGCCACGAGTCATGGAGTAGAAGGTCAACCTGAGCTACTTCCGGGAGCACCTCCACACTGTTTCCGCGCACCTGATTCGTGACCTCGGCGTAGCGTCCGGTGATCAGGTAGCCGGCGTCCGGGCTGGTGTCGATGGTCGTCAACCTGCCGATGTCGTTGCGGAGCAGCGCCGCGGCGAGGACACACGATCCGAGCCCCTTATCGGTACCGGTTTCTACGATGTGCTCAGGTTTGAGAGCTCGGACGATCGCATACCAGCCGACGCGGCGACCGTAGCGCACATCGTTGTCGGCCAGGCGTCGACGGTCGCTGCTCGCGGTCCCGGTCAGGATGTGGTCTCGTAGGCCGGTGTTATCGCCGAGCTCAGCGATGTACCGCCGGGTATCGGCTACAGGTCGCTCGGTAAGCAGCGCCACCCACCAAGCCAAGTGCTTCAGGTTCCGCGGGTGAGGTCGTAGGTGAAGTTCGTGTGTTCGCGCGATTCGATCAGCCAACGCACCGACGCCGCCATCAGTCGGCCGTTCGCCTTCGCCACGTGTTGTACCCGCATCGGGAACGCGGCCGCTGGCGCGATGCGGCTCCTCGCGACCCGGCGCCGGATTGATCAGCGTCCACACCAACCCTCTCGTCGCATCAAGTGGCCGTTGGGTCGACCGTGGACTCAACCGTATATGCTCGAAGGGAGATCATCTCCGGGTGGTGAGATCGCCGAGTGGCGCCGCCCGTTCTCGACGATCAGCACGAACACGAGGTTCTTTGCGGCCGGATGAATGCGGGGTGAGGCGTGGAGATTGGCGCCCGTCTCCCGGCGGGCGCCGCGATCATCGGGCCTGAGTTGAGGCTATCGGAGCGTGCGGCTCGTTGGCCGCGCGCAGTCGGTTCACCGTCTCCCGCAGGCGAGCAGGACCCAAACGAGGCATCACACAAGGTCAAGGCCCGCTGACAAAGACTCTCGGGAAGCGCTGAGGCGAGAAGCGTGAACAAAAAGCCTGGAGATTCTCCGCGTACGTCGCCGAACGCGCCGGATCCGCCAGCGCCAGAGCGGCGTCGCGCAGCGCGCGCGGGTTCGCACAATCGACCGTCAGGCTGAGTCGATGTGTCCGAACAAGGTGGCCGAGAAGGCCGAAATTGTCGGCGACTACCGGCGTTCCAACGGAGCAGGCCTCGACGAGAACGCGTGACATCCCCGCGTGCCGGGGATACGGAAGCAGCGCGCAGTCTAGCACTCGCGAGGACACGCAGCCCCTCGAAGTCGGAGTGCGTGCGAGCGCTGAGCCTCGACGTCTACCCCGCTCGCGGCCATCCCCATTGCGTGATGCTCCAACTCGGGCAGGTACGCTTTCTTCGGAGTGCCGGCGAGCACCAGCTTCACGCTTGTCGGCTCAAGGGTGAACGCTCGGGCGAGAAGCCCTATCCCCTTCCTCGCAGCGAGCGCGCCGTAAACGACACATCCGCTGCGTTTCGGTGGTCGCTCGTTCGCCGGGAGCGCGGCCACCGGAGGCTCTGGAAGCCATCGCGCAGGCGCACCGCCGCGGGACGCCCACCCGGACGCTCCGCTACTTCGTCCAGCGTGAAGACAGTCTGCGCATCCGGGCGGCGCCGCCAGACGCGCACTGCAAGCTCTTTCGTTATGGCAACCGCTCGATCGCTCGGTGGTAGCTCGGTTCCAACCGCAGCTGGATAGTGGGCGCGGGGGTAGTACAGGAGGAGACTTGTGGGGGCTGGGAATCGGCGCTCCAGGACGAGGCGCATCACCACATGATCCGCGTAGAGGTGCAGCGCACGGTCTCCACGGCAAGCCGCATCGCGAAAGTGTGCGGCCTCGGCCGCAAGCACGCCATGGCGTCGAAGTCGGCCGCCGAGCGGAGGACGGGCATCGCCGAGCGTGAGCGTTTCCACATCGAGGGCCGTCCTCGACCGCGTCGAGCGTCGCCTGTGGCAACGCCAGCAACACCTCGGCAGAAGTACGCAGGGCCTCGACCATGCGGCGGACGTAGATCGGCCGATGACCACCTGCCGTCCAGTCGAAAGGGACGACGCGCGTCACGGGTGCGGGCGCCGCCCCTCGTAGCGCTCTCGAAACACTGACATCGTTAGCTGGCCACGTTAGCGCGGCGGCCAATCAGCCACTTGACGCGACGCCCCCGCCTGGATCGCAGTGGAGCCCGCTATGCGATACACGGCAAGGACTGCGGCAGCGTAGGACCATTAACGGTGTGCGTTCCCCGCCCGTTGTCTAGGGGGAAAATCCTGTGGGCGGCGAATGGAGCGTCGATCCAGCACAAAGCACCGGCCGATTCAGCCACTACACCGGCTCAGATACGTACAGCCTGAACTACCAAGACCACAGACCTGCGCAACTTTCATGCTTACGCTCCAGGGGACGTTCATGTTCCGGCTAGGACTCTCCCCCGACTTCACGTTGGGTGCTCTGAGAGGGCCCGCCGGGAGGGAGACGCAGCGGCGTTCGTCGCCGTTCGTGCGTACCGAGCCTTCGCCGATCCTGCGCCAGTCCTACGCCAGTCCCGCGTCTTTCTCGCGCGTTCACGCGGCGTTCGATCGCGTAAGCGCTCGAGCTCGGTCGCGGGATCAAGCGCGAGCGCCCTCGGCTGATACACCTCGGAGTCATGGAATCGTTTCGCCCCCGGCGCTGTCCGCTCTGTACATCGAAGAATGTTCGTACGAAAGGATGCATCCTGCACCCACCTCGACCGACCGTGGCGGGCGTACCCATCAGCCTTGGGGATGCAGAGTTCTTCCTCGCCGCGTGCGACGACTGCGGCCTGCACTACAAAGATCCACCGATCGATGAGGAGAAGCTGTTGAAGTGCTATGAGGCGGCACGCCCGAGTCATTGGGGCGAGCACCCCGACCCTCTCATTCGACGCTTCGACGTCGTCCGCGACCTCCTGCAAACGCACTCTCGCGGGCGCGCGATTCTCGACGTTGGTTGCTTTAACGGAGCATTTCTGGAGTGGCTCAGCGAGGATTGGAAGAAGTTCGGCGTAGAGCCAAACACGGAAGCGGCGTCGATCGCCAGGCTGCGCGGTGTCGATGTCGTTGGGACGGTGCTCGGCGACGTCGTCGGTCGGAGCCGCTATGACGCTCTTCGCTTCTCTACGTTGTAGAGCATGTGTCTGATCCGCAGCGCTTCTTTAGCGACGCACAACAATGTTTGAATCCCGGTGGTATTTGGGTCATCGTCACTGCTGACGTTGGCTCCTTCCCCTGGCGGCTAGAGGGGCATCGTCACTGATACTGCTCTCTCCCCGAACATGTCGCGTTTTATTCACAGAAAACGATGCGATGGATTGGTTCAGAACTAGGGACGCTTAGTGTCGAATCTCGGCTCCTAAGCCATCACCAATGCAACATTGCAACCCGAGTAATAGAGTTGGGGCAAGAATGTGTCATACGCCGTGATTGTGTATGCGCGAGGCTTCGGTATCCCAGTGTCGCAGAGTCGCGTTGTGGGCCGACGTGCTCCTATATGGCTTTCGGCTAGAGACCATCGGTTCTACGCGATGCGCACGATCGAGTCCTAGCGGACGTCTTCGTGCGCGGAAGTAGAGTCTACTGGTTCGGGATGTTGAAATAGGGGTCGCTTGCGAACGACTTGAACCCATCCATCGACGACGTCGACGTGTCGAGGTTCCAGGCCCCGGTGCGCGTTCACGTCGAAGTAGACGATCGCGTAGAGGCCCGGCATGTACGTCTTCGCGTAGTTGCCCATGTCGATCATCCACTGGCCCTTGCGGCCTGGGGTGTTCGGGTCCTCGACCGAGCCGGTCTCAGCGACCAGATACGGCTTCCTGCCCCGGAAGAGTACTCGACACCGCGCGGGGTGTACGTCGGCGCGTAGTAGCCGTGAGTAAACATTCCGCGAAAGTTGCACCAGCCAGGCCTTGGAAGCCGCACCAGGCCGTCGACAGGTTGTGGTTGTAGCCGTCCGAGGCGACCCAGTCCACGTAGCTATCGCCGGGATACGGAGTCGGATTGTTCCACGCGTCGCCGTTGTTGTAGTAGCCCTCGCTGTGCACTCCAAACGACGGAGGCCTTCGAGAAGACGTTCGTGGTACGGAGGACGTCGATCGTGTGCTGCCACATCTGCTTCTCTTGGCCGCGGTGGCGCGCGTACCGTCTGAATTCTTCGAAAACGGCTGCCAACCGCCGTTAAATTCCACATAGGGTCGAATGAACACCTTTGCCGATTGATTGGCGATAGCGTTGCCGAAGGATTTGATGCAACTGTCGGCTTGCCCACTGATGATCTGATCCGCGTAGGTCGGAGTCGGGTACCACGAGATAAGCGGAATGTGGCCTGACGAGGCGACATCCGCGAGGATCGACGGATACGGGTCGCAACGGTTCTGCGCGTAATACGCGTAGATGTTGAACTTGCGGCCGAGGTACTGCTCACGGCTCTGCACCTGGGTAAGCCCGTTGCCGCTCGCCTCGCCGATCCACGCGCCCTTCGCCGGATAGCCGCCATTCGGCGGCAGGAGGATGTTCGTTCCGGCCGGGCCGCTGTAGAAGCTTGCGGGGTATCCCCCGGTGGTGCTCGTTGTGCTCGAGGCGACGAGACTGGTTTGCGCCGAGGTCGCCGACGACGAGCCGCCGGAGTTCGTTGCCGTGACGACGGCACGTAGCGTCTTGCCCGCGTCGCCGGACTGCAGGACGTACGAGCTGCTCGTCGCGCCGCTGATCTTCACGCAGCTTGCGCCGGACGAGTCGCAATCTTCCCACTGGTAGGCGTAGGACGTCGGAGAGCCACTCCACGTTCCCGTCGACGACGAAAGGTTCTGTCCGACCGTCGTCGTGCCGCTGATCGTGGGAGACGACGTATTCGTCGGAGCAGACGTCGTGGGCGCGGCCGTCACCGCCGCGGTCGCCGAGGACGTCGCGACGGACGATCCGTACCTGTTCGACGCCGTCACGCTGACGCGCAGCGAGTATCCGACGTCGCCCGAGACGGGCTTGTACGACGACGACGTCCCGCCGGAGAGTTTCGAGCAAGCGCCCGACGAGTCGCAATGGACCCACTGGTACGCATAGCTGCTGACCTGGCCCCTCCAACTGCCGGTGCTCGCCGTCAACGTCTGACCGACGACCGGCGACCCGCTGATCGTCGGCGGCGCCGTCGAGACGGGAGCCGACTTCACGGGCGCGCCTTGGCCGTTGCCTGCGACGCTGCCGCCGGGGAACGCGAAGATCACAACCACGGCGAGAAAGATGAGAGCGGAAGGCTCGACGCGAAGGCGGCGTCGCCGGTTCGAGCCGTTCAGGCTTTGGCTGCTGGCAGTGCGGGAGTCGGACATCGTCGCTTCCTCCGTCCTGGCGTGCCGCTGCGCCGTCGCTTGACCCGACTTACATCGTGGCGTAGCGGCAAGACGGACACCCCCAAACGGGGGATCAGCGTCGTTCGGAGTGCGACTTAGGGCGGCGAGACCACCTGCGGACGAATTCACAGGCCACACAGCTCGGCGAGCCCATCGAGCGGTGGCCAACGCCTCAACTGTCTTCCGCCGACGGCGCACCGACCAAGCCCGAACGATCTCGATGTCGCGTGGCCGCGCCTAGGCGGACGCTGCTTCGTTGACCTCGATGCCGATCTTTTCGTACACCGGGGCGTGCTGCGAGCAACGCGCCGATGCGGCAAGCCACTTCGTCGTCCGCGGCGCTCTACTCGCTCCGGAGCGTCAGCTGAAAGTCAAGCTCCCCATCAGCGCGAGGCTGAACGACTCGTACGTCACTTGCACGGTCCCCGACAGGCTGTACGTTCCGGAACCGCTGTAACGCGAGTACCGTCCCCGTGCTGTGCCCTCGGTCGACGGTCCACGTGCCGCTTACCGTTCCGCCATCTGCGAGCGTCGTGCTCGGCGCGGTCGTCGACGAGGAGCTCGACTCGAGCACCAGCTTGTCTCCGTTGGGCGCCTTGAAGACGAGGTCGAGCCGGCGGTAGTACGTGAACGACCCCGAATACGACGCAGGATCCGAGACCGGATCGGTCGGAAAGTAGCCCTCCTCGTACAGCCCTGCGAATGTGAACGACCCGAGCCGCGACGAGAGGTTGGCGCGGCCGCCGAAGTTCCAGAAGGGCGCGAAGCAGAGACACGAACCCCCGCCGCCGACGCCGCAGTCCGTCCCCGCGATGCCACAGCCCGTGGCCGCGAGCGTCGTGTTGATGCTCGTCGTCTTCGACGGGCTCGCCATCGCCGTGCCGGCAAAGGCAAGCGCGCCCACCAACGCGATCGTCGTCATGAGGAATTTCATAGTCATCCGCCTCCTTCCGAAGGGCCGCAGCTTCGTCGGCGTCTGTTCAGCGACTCCGGACGCTACACCGATTCCGACGCCGCGCCTAGGGGCCACTCGGCCCATTGTGCGCCTCACGGCGGCCGTAGACGGAGACGCCGACCCCGACGTGTCGGCGCGGTCGAGAAAAACCCAGCAAATCCACGCTAAGCTCGGCGGGAGGCGGCGGCGAGAAGCGACGTGAGACTTGCATACATCATTTCGGCCTACCACAGGCTGAACCAGGTCACCCGCCTCGTGCGCCGGCTTCAGGCGGACGGCACGTCCTGCTTCGTCCACGTCGATCGCAAGACCGACGATCACGAGTACGAGGAACTGATGCAGAGCCTCATCGATGTGCCGACCGTCCATTTCCTGGAGCGCCACACGTGCCACTGGGGCGGGTTTGGCCACGTCCGCGCGACGCTCAAGGGAATCGACGCGCTGCTATCGGGCGGCGCCGGCTTCGACTACGCGGTTCTTCTCACCGGGCAGGACTACCCGATCAAGTCGAACGGGTACATCGCCCGGTTCTTCGAGTCCCAGCGTCCGAGGTCGTTCATGGCCGTCTCCCCGCTGCCGAGCGAGTCGTGGAGCCCGCGCGGTGGGCTCGACCGGATCGAGTATGCGCACGTTCGCCTCCACGGACACCATGCACGGCTGCCGTTCAGGCGCGCGTTCCCCGAGGGCCTGCGCCCGTTCGGCGGCGGCGCGTACTGGTCGCTCTCGCGCGAGTGCATCGAATACGTGAGCGGCTTCGTCGCCGAGCGCCCGGACGTCGTGGCGTTCTTCCGACGCGTCGACATCCCCGACGAGATCTTCTTCCACACGATTCTGATGAACTCGCCGCTGCGAGACACGATCGTCGACGACAATCTCCGCTACATCGATTGGGAACGAGGTCGCCGGCCGGCAGTCCTCGAGGCACGAGACATCGACGCTTTGCGCGCCTCCCCGAAGCTCTACGCGCGCAAGTTCGACGTGCATCAGGATGAGAGCGTGCTCGACCTGATCGATCGTGAGCTGCTCCACGACGAGGTCCGGGCCGAAGCGGCAGGGACGAGCTGACGCGCGTGGTCGAGCCCGAGGGGCACGCGCAGACGCCCGGGACGGCGGTTTCGGGAGCGGACGTCGCGGAACCGCCGCCGGCGCACACGCACAAGCGGTGGGTCGAGAACGCCCCGTCGCACCGGTGGCGCCCGCGCCTAGACGTCCGCGAGTTGTGGGAGTCGCGCGAGCTCGTGTTCGTGCTCGCCGCTCGCAACGTCAAGGTGCGTTACAAGCAGACGGCCCTCGGCGTCGGCTGGGCGCTCCTGCAGCCGCTCGCGGGCGTGGCGATCTTCACGCTCGTGATGCACCGTGTGGCCCAGGTGCCCAGCGAGGGGATTCCGTACCCCGTGTTCGCGTACGCGGGCCTTGGGGTATGGCTCTACTTCGCGAACGGCGCGACGGTGGCAGCAGACAGCCTCGCGCAGTACCGCGACCTCGTCACGAAGGTGTACTTCCCGCGTCTTCTCGCACCCCTCGCAGCGGTCCTGCCCGGCCTGATCGACCTTGCGATCTCAGTAGTCGCGGTCGGCGTCTTCATGGTGATCTTCCACGTCATCCCCACGGCGGCGATCGTCCTGCTCCCGTTCTGGGTCGCCGCCGCGGTCGGTACGACGTTCGCCTTCGGTGTGTGGCTGTCGGCGTTGAACACGCGCTACCGCGACGTCCGGAACGGACTCACCTTCCTGCTCCAGATCCTGCTGTTCGCGACGCCCGTCCTGTATCCGAGTTCGCTCCTGCACGGCTGGAAGCGTTTGCTGCTCTATCTGAACCCGATGGCAGGCGTCGTCGACGGTTTCCGCTGGTCGCTTATCGGCACACCGCGACCGGGTGTCGCGGCTGCCGTTTCGCTCGCGGCGGGGTTCGTCGTCCTGCTCACCGGCCTCGTCTACTTCGGACGCGTCCAGCGACACTTTGCGGACTTCATCTAGATGCGCTCGGTCGAGGTGAACGACGTCGCCAAGCGGTACCGGATCGGCGAGTCGTGGCGCCCGACGCTCCGCGACGCGGTCTCGCTGCGACGATCGCGCGCGGCGCGCGACTTCTGGGCGCTCGACGGCGTGAGCTTCGCGGCGGACGAGGGCGAGGTAGTGGGCGTCATCGGCCGCAACGGCGCGGGTAAGACGACGCTGCTCAAGGTCCTCTCGCGGATCACGGAGCCGACGCGGGGAGCCGCGCGGATGCGAGGGCGGGTCGGGTCGCTGCTCGAGGTGGGTACAGGGTTCCATCCCGAGCTCACTGGCCGCGACAACGTTTTCCTCAACGGGGCGATCCTCGGGATGCGACGGGCGGAGATCAGGAAGCGATTCGACGACATCGTCGAGTTCGCAGGCGTTGAGAAGTTCCTCGATACGCCGGTCAAGCGCTATTCGTCCGGCATGTATCTCCGCCTCGCGTTCGCGGTGGCGGCTCACGTCGAGCCGGACATCGTTGCGGTCGACGAGGTGCTCGCGGTCGGCGACGCAGAGTTCCAGCAGCGTTGCCTAGGCAAGATGTCGCAGTTCGCCCGTGAGGGGCGCACTGTGTTCTTCGTGAGCCATGATCTCGGCGCGATCGCGCAGATGTGCCAGCGGGTGATCTGGCTCGACGGCGGTCGCATCTACCACGACGGCGAGGCGGCTACGAGCATCGAGCGTTATCTCGCGGCGCGCGCGCACGAGACTCCGCAGGTCGAGTTCCCCGCCGACGAGGAGAAAGAGGTCCAGCTCCTGTCGGTCGGGCTAACCGACGAGCACGGCGAGCAGGTCGACGCGCCCGTCCGCGATCGGCCCTTCGCGATCCGGATTCGCTTCGCCGTCAGGCGCAACGTCGGTGCGCTCGACGTGGGCGTCGCCGTGCTGACGAGCCGTGGTGTGCGGGTGCTCGAGGAGAGCTGGTCGGACGCCACGGGCGGAACGGCGCCCGCCGACGAACCAGGGATCTGGGACGTCTCCCTGGTCGTCCCGCCGCTGCTTGCGCCAAACGACTATGCCATCGCCGTCAGGATCGCGTCCCCGTACGAGGAATTCGCCGATGAGGAGGTTCTTCGGTTCCGCCTCTGGCCCCGCTCGGACGACCGCCGCGAGCTCAGCGACCGCGACCGGATCGTGCAGCCGGGCGTCGTCTGGCGCGTCGGGGCGCGCTCGGCTGCGGTCGACGGGCAGCGCGGCGCACCCGACGCGTGAGCTGCATGGACGGTGCGGCGGCACGTCCGCTGCGCATCCTCTTCGTCTCGCGCGAGTACCCGCCTCAACCGGGACGCGGCGGGATCGGCGGCGGCGGCATCGGCTCTTACGTCGAGGAGATGGCGCATGCGCTCGTGAGCCGCGGCCACAAGGTCCACATCCTCTCGTGCGCGGAGGGACAGCCCTACCAGGACTTCCGCGATCGCGGCGTCGAACTGCACTTCAGAGGCGTTCCGCGACTCCTTCGGAAGGTGAGGCGTCGTCTCCCCGGAACCGCGTTCCGGCTCGAGGGTGCGCTCGCTCGATTCCGCGAGTACCGACGGTTGCAATCGGCATCGACGTAGTCGAGGCGCCGGGCTTCTTTGCAGAAGGACTGATGTTCGGCCTGCTGAGAACGCGTCCTCTCGTCGCGCACCTGCACACGCCCCTCGCGCTCGTAGAGCGACACAATTCCGAATCGTTTCGCTGGACCCTCGACGCGACGCTTGCCGACCGTCTCGAGCGATTCGCCGTCCGGCGCGAGGCCGTCGTGACATGCCCGTCTCGTCTCCTCGCGCAGGATGTGATGAGCGAACGCTGGGCGGTCGATGCCGCGCCGGACGTCGTTCGCTATCCAATCGACCTCGGCCGCTGGGACAGGCTGCAGCCGCCGGAGCAGTCCCCGCCGCGCGTCCTCGCCGTCGGGCGCCTCGAGGGGAGGAAGGGCCCGGAGGTACTCGTGGAAGCTGCGGCGCTCATCAAAGACGAGATACCGGGATCGAGGTCGTGTTTATCGGTCGTTCGTCCCTCCACCACGGCATCCCGTACCGCGATTGGCTCGGGAAGGAGGCCGGCGGCTTCGCGCTCCGTGCCGCTTCATCGAGTCCGTCCCTCACGCGGAGATGGCGACGTGGTACGCGATGTCGCGTGTGGTCGCGCTCCCGAGCCGATACAACTTCCCGTACACGGGGCTCGAGGCGCTGCCTTCAGGTCGATCGCTGTCTGCACCGACCAGACGGGCGTCGCGGAGCTCATCCGCGGGACGAGCGCGGGCGCGATCGTCCCCGTCGATGACGCGAACGCGCTCGCCAACGCCGGTGCCCAGGCGCGCGCTGTCGTCGAGCGCGCGTGCGCGCCAGACGTGATCGCTGAGCGGCGAGAGGCCTGCTACCGGGAAACGATCGCACTCTGGCATACGCGACGGCCGCGCCAGGTCGTACCGCAGCCGTCGCGGTAGAGGACGCCGATTCCGCCGTATTGCGACCTCGCACCATCGGGAGCGACGTCGACGAACTCCACATATGGCCGCCCCAGTTTGATCTCGTTCCAGAAGCGGTCGACCTCGCACGCCGGCGCCTGCAAATGCGGCACGATGTCGTGGAAGGCGATCGGACGGCCGACGCCGACGAGCGGCGCGTACATCGCGAAATCCTGTTTCACGCCGTCGTAGCTGTGGTCGCCGTCGATCATCAGGAAGTCGATCTCGCGGCCGCATAGGATCTCCTCGAGCCGCGCACGTGTTGCCGGGTCATGTGAGTCTGCCCGCAGGATATGCAACTCCTGCTCGCGCCGGCCGTAACGACGCAGAGTCGCGTCATCTGCGGGTGGTGAGTCGACGCCGCCGAACGGCCCGCCGGGCAAGTCGATGCTAACGAGCGTCGCCCTTGGGTCTGCCGCATCGCACCAGGCAGCGAACGTTCCGCCACGCGCGGTGCCGATCTCCACGACGACGTCGGGAGCCTCGCGACGGACGAGCGCGACGAGCGGAGCGAGCTCGCGCAGCTTCTGCATGGCACCACGCCGCTGCGCACGGTGCGCCGTCGCGAGGCTGCCCCAGAACCCAGGCTCCCACAGGGGATAGACGTGAAGCATGTTGCGGACGGCGACGCGCTCGCGCCGCAGCCGCCTCACTGGCGTCTGCACGGAACCGTCGCGTACCAGACGTTTGGTGGAGAGGGAGATACGAGGACTTTGACATGGAGTGCTCCCGGTGCGCAGCGACTGCGCGCGCCGGCAAGTTGCCGGTCCCATCGCGGCCCTCGCGAGCGGTCGGTCGTGAGAGAGAAGTTCACGGCGAGAAGCGCAGCGAGCCAGACGAGCCCCGCATACCGGATCCAACGCGAAACGGCCCCGGGGTGGATCTCGGGCGCGGCGTCGACGAGCGCGAGGATTACTGCCGTGGTCAGCAGGAAGGGCACAAGGACATACCGCGCTGCGTTCAGCTGAACTGTCTGCACCTCGGGATCGAGTTCGGCAGTGCCGCGCCCGACGAGCTGGACGCAGAAGAAGAGGCCGCCGTAGCCGAGCGCGAGGAGCGAAAACGCAACGCGGCGGCGATCGCTCCCGAGCAAGAGTCCCCCGATCGCGGCCGCGATGATTAGCAGAGCGGCGTATGCGAACCCGCGCCCGTATGCCGACCAAGCGTGCCCGAGATAGCGGTCACCCACGAGCAGGCCGCCGGCGACCCGGTACGAGAAGATGTCCGGCAGGGCGCCCAGACGGAAGGCCCAGTTCCGCTCCGGCCGGACGCCGCCCGCGATGATCGCGAATTGGACTACGAGCGCGACTCCGAAGAGGCACGGAACGAGCAGCGCGCGCCTGCTCCGGCGGACGATTGGCGGGACGATCGCGAGCGGGAGGAACAGCGCGCAGAGGGGATCGCTGAGTGCTGCGACGGCCGCAACAACTCCGCGAGTGCCGAGCGCGAATGGCGTCTCTCCCTGCCAGAGCAGGGCCCAAAAGCATGCGAAGAGCAGGTAGAAATGCAGATTGGTCGCGTTCGCGAGCAGCTCCGATCCGGGTATCGGAAGGAACACGACTGCAGCCGCGAGCAGCAGCCTTGCGAGCCGTGAGCGCAGGACCTCGGCACTCGCTACGTAGACGAAGGCGGCGAGGAGCGCGATCACGAGTGCGGCGCCGACTGCCATCCCGGCCGCAGCGTCTCGTACAGGCAACTGCGCGACGATCCCGGCGATCGACCTTGGCACGACGTGCACGTAGCCGCCGTTCTCCTGGAAGAAAGTGCCGCCGAAGTTCCGGATGGCGTCGCTCAAAAAAACACGCCCGTCCTCGGCCCAAAGGCTGTTCCACACCGGGACTCCCCGCTGGCGGACGAGGTGGAGGAGCGTCGCCGCCGCGACCGCGACGACGGGGATTGCGATGCGAACGGCACGCGATACGCCACGTGCGCTGCTACGGTCTTCGACCGTCACGTCGACTACCGAAGCCACGGCACCTCGCGATCGATGACCACCGTAGAAACTGCCGCCTTCGCGGTCTTGGTCGTCTTGGCGCTATTCGCGCTCGGGTTGCTGTTCCTCGTCTTCCTGAAGAGCAGTCGCACGAGGAACCCGAGCGCATAACGATTGTTCCGGTTCGTCACGCTATCCCCGCATGGCTCGCACAGCGGCAAGCGCGCGGCCGCCGCGGAGGTCGAACACCGCGTAGCCGCTCGTCCGACCCACGACGGGAAGGCTACGCGTGATCAGCCTCAGTCGCCGCTCGGACCGCAGCTCCGGCATATCGACGACGACGAGGTATGCCGCCTCGGCGGGGTGCAGCCCGGGTTGGAACGGGTTTCCGGCAACGGGCAAGTCCTGCCCCGGCGTCGGCTCGTACCAGTAATAACCGACGATCCAACCCCAGTACATCGCTGGTGCGCGCAGCCGCTCGTCGACGATGATGGCGCGCGTCGTGTGCCGGGTAAGCTGTCCGATGCGACGGTAGTCGGCGATCGCGCTCGGGTTCCCGGCGGCCGGCAGGCTCTTGTAGCTGCCGACCGCCACGATCGCGAGCACTGTCGCGACGACGACGACGAAGGAGTCCCGGGCCCTCGCGGTGCTGCGCTCGATGGCGAAGCCGACAAGCGCGCCGATGGCGAGCGCGAGGACCGGGATCAGCGGCAGGGCGTAGTAGGCGTTGTCGGCCGTGAAGCCCGCGAACGCGAAGGCGTACGCGACGTAGCCGATCGCGAGGCCGCCGACGATGGCGCGTCCACGCACGCTCCGGATGACGATCAGACCGGCGACCGCAGCGACGAGCGGTATTACGGCAACCACACGTTGGTGCTGCGGGAACACAAGCACCGTCGAAAGCTGCGCCCACCACCCTCTCCAGAAATGCGCCGAAGCGACGAGGTGCGGTTGGAGTCGCCCGCCTGCGTTGCCCTCGGACGCGAGGAAGTGTCTGACATACGAGCCGTAGACGTAGTAGGCGAGCGTGGGCGCGGCGGCCACTGCGACGAATAGCGGCAGTCGCCCGCGCAGAAGCGCGTCCCGGAGCGATCCGCGCGAGGCCGCGATCGCGGCGAACAGCGCGACGAGGAAGACGAGCGCGATACCCGGCTTGACGGCTGTCGCGAGCGCCGCGACGCCCGAGGCGGCTGCAAGACGGCCGCGCGACTCGAGCTCCCAATATCTGATGATTGTGAGCGCACCCGCGAGAACCAGCGCGATCATCATCGGGTCGGGGAAGTAGAGACGGCTCATCACGACGCCGTAGGGCCAGTAGAGATAGAGCGCGACGGCCACGAGCGCGCCCGCGCCGCTCGTCACGCGTAACGCGATGCGATAGAGGAAGACACCGCCGAGCACCCAGAGCAGGGCCGAGATCAGGCGCGGCGCCCACAGATGCTCGCCGCCGATGATGCGGTACTCGAGGGCGGCGAAATGGTCGAGCACGGGCGGTTCGACCGGCTGCACGGACTGGCGAAGCTCGGCGAGCACGCGTTGCTTCCAGAGGGGGAGCCCGGCGCCGGTTCCGAAGTAGTACTCGCGGGCGAGCAGGGCGTTATGCATCTCGCGCGTCGAGACCGACGGTCGCGCGATCCCGTCGAGCCTGACGAGCAGCGCGCCGGCGAGAAGGCAAGCGGCTAGGAGCAGGTGTCGGCGACCGACGAGGAGGTCGGCGACCAAACGTCCCCTTAGTGCGTAGCCGCAGACTTCCGTCCGCCAAGGATGGCACGACCCGCGTAGGAGGACAACCCTCGCGTCTGTGGCACGTGATCCGCTCGGACGGCTACCGCTCCCACGCCTGGGCGGTCGCGTCGCACAGGTCCGTGGATCCCACAACTAGGCAGAACGCCTTGCCTGGACTACCATCCGGGCATGGCGACGGCGATCGTTACGGGGGGCGCCGGCTTCCTGGGGTCACACCTGTGCGACTACCTCCTCGCGCAGGGGCATCGGGTGATCTGCGTCGACAATCTCGACACGGGCTCGCTGACGAACCTGCGGCACATCCGCGACGAGAACTTCGTCTTCGTAAACCATGACCTGACGGAGCCGTTCTTCGTCGACGAGGACGTCGACTTCGTGTACCACCTCGCGAGCCCCGCAAGCCCGATCGACTACATGCGACTGCCGCTGCACACGCTCAAGGTCGGTTCGTACGGGACACACCACATGCTCGGGATTGCGAAGTTCAAGCGAGCGCGCTTCCTGCTCGCGTCGACGAGCGAGGTGTACGGCGACCCGCAGATTCACCCCCAGCCCGAGACCTACTGGGGCCACGTCAACCCGATCGGACCGCGTGGCGTCTACGACGAGGCCAAGCGGTACGCGGAGGCGCTGACGATGGCGTATCACCGCCAGCAGGGCGTCGATACGTGCATCGCCCGGATCTTCAACACGTACGGCCCGCGGATGCGGCCGTTCGATGGACGGGCGATCCCGACGTTCATGCGGCAGGCGCTCTCGAACAAGTCGGTCACCGTCTACGGCGACGGATCCCAGACGAGGAGCTTCTGCTACTGCGACGATCTGATTCGAGGCCTCGTCCTTCTCGCCGAGAGCAACGAGAACCTCCCGGTGAACCTCGGAAACCCGGACGAGATGACGCTCGTCGCCCTCGCGGAGAAGATCATCCAGGTGACGGGCTCCACGAGCGAGATCATCTTCGAGGCCCTTCCGATTGACGATCCCAACGTGCGCAAGCCCGACATCACGCGGGCTTCGCAGGTCCTTGGTTGGGAGCCGAAGGTTTCGCTCGAGGAGGGTCTCAAGCGCCTCTACTCGCTGATGTCACGGCCACTGGACGAGCCGCCGGTTCAGCGGATCGTCGCCTGATCGCAGGAGCACGGCCGGCGACGGGAGGAATGGTGGAGCGGGCGCCCATCGACGCCCACGCCACCGGGGCAGGCGAGCAGCCGCGTCCCCGCTGGGGAGTGGAGCGATTCGCTCCGGAGGTCGTCGCGCGGATGGGTCGCACGCGTCGCCATCCGCGCCCCACGCAGTTCGATTACCTGCACGTGCAGCGGCTGGTCGACGATCTCGGCGCGGCGCTCGCGCGTGTCGGCCGGGACGCCGAGGACGTGCTCGACCTCTTCTGCGGAACGCGGCCGTACGACGACCTGCTCCCGGCGTCTGCGCGAATCGTCGGATTCGACATCCCCGACAACCCGTACGGCGTGGCCGACGTCGTCTCCGCAGATTTCCTCCCGTTCCCCGACGAGTCCTTCGACCTCGTCATGTGCGTCGAGGGGTTCCATTACCTGCTCGATCCGCAGGCCGGCGCGAACGAGCTCCGCCGTGTGCTCCGGCGCGGAGGCTACGCGCTCGTCTCGGTGCCGCTCGTCTGGGAGTACGACCGGACCGTGCCGGAGCATCGTTTCACGGGCCCGTCCCTCGAGCGCCTGTTCGCCGACTGGGAGGATGTGACACTCGTCGAGAACGGTGGCCGTGCCGTTTCCTGGGCGACGCTCACCGGCCTGATGGCGAGCATGGGCGAATGGCACGTTCCCGAGCGCTTCGGTCTTCGTCGCGTCGCCCACCCCGCGTTCGCGGGGCTCTACCTGCTCGTGAACGGCATCGGCTTTGCCCTCGACCGCGCCGAGCAGCGTCTCGCACGCAGCACGCTGACGCTTCCGATGAACCTGCTAGTCACGGCGAGGCGGCCCGCGCGTGGCGTCGAGACCTGAAGTCACCGTCGTCGTCCCGACGCGGAGCCGCTGGGATCTTTTGTCGACGGCGGCACTCCCGGCCGCGCTCGGGCAGGAGAACGTCGAGCTCGAGGTGGTGGTCGTCGACGACGGCTCGACGGACACGACCGTCGAGCGGCTCGCGGGCGTCGAGGACGAACGAGTCTCGGTGGTGCGCCACGACCGGACACGGGGCGTTGCGCAGGCGCGGAACACGGGCATCTCCGTGGCGCGTGGCGAGTGGATCGCGCTGCTCGATGACGACGACGTCTGGGCGCCGCACAAGCTGCGTACGCAGATCCACGCCGCGAGGTGCGCCGACGCAGTGTTCGCCTACGGTGGAGCCGCGGCGCTCGATGAGGACCGGGCATGGGTGTACTCGCTCCCCCCGGCGGACCCGACGACGCTGCCGTCGGTCCTCCTCCAGCGCAACGTGGTCTGGGGCGGTTGCTCGAACGTCGTCGCGCGGGCCGATGTGCTCCGGCGGCTGGGTGGATTCGACGAGCACCTCTTCCAGCTCACCGACTGGGATCTGTGGATCCGGCTGTCGCAGGCAGGCCGCGCCGCGGCTTGCGAGGAGGTGCTCGTCGGTTGCATCGAGCATCGTCGGAGCATGTTGCTGACGACTGAGGACGATGTCTTCGCCGAGTTCGAGTACGTCGAACGGAAGCATCGCGCCGCCCGGGCGGCCGCAGGCGTCGCCATCGACAGGCGGATCTTCAGCCGCTGGGTTGCGCTCGGGCACCGGCGCGCCGGGCGACGCACACGCGCCACGACGATCTATCTCCGCAGCGCTGGCCGGAACCGAGACATCGGCAGCTTGGGACGCGCGCTCGTAACGCCGCTCGGCGAACGGCCTGCGGCCGCGCTTCGCAGGCTTGCTCTCGGCGCTTCCGGGCGGCCGGCTTCGAACGGGCTCGAACCCGCGTGGCTCGCGCGCTACCGTGCAAACGCACCGCGGAAAAGCGTCCAGCCAACGTCGAACATCAACTCACCGGCCGAGTAGTACGACGGCGAGACGCGCCCGAGGAGCAGCGGGTCGGCGTCGACCGTCACCGGTTCGGGCACGCCCGTGAACCCGTACGCGAATCCGGCGCCCCGCGCGGCGTCCGCTACGCGCACGTCGGCGGCGCCATGCGGGTAGGAGATCGTCCGCAGCTGCCGGCCGACAAGGCCCTCGATCTCGTCGCGCCCCGCACGCATCGCTTCGGCGAGCTCCGCGTCCTCGAGCAGCGGCAACGGGTCGTGCCGTCGCGTGTGAAATCCGATCTCGACGTTGCCCCGAGCTAACCGCTCGAGCGTTTCGGCGCGGAGGCCGCTGTCGTTCGGATCGGCCCCGACGAGCTCGCCGAGCTTCGCTGCAACGTCGTCGCGCTCGTGCGGTGGCAGGTTCTGGATCCGCAGGCCGACCGCGTGAATGGCCCGGCTGTGTCGCCCGACGCGGAGCCCGAGCGCGGCGAGATCCCGCTCCTCGTCGACTGCCGCCTGCAAGCGCTCCCACCAGAACCGGAACGGCCGGGCGAGCGACGCACCGGAGACGAAGAAGGTCGCAGTCGCGCCAAGCTCCGCGAGGATCGGTGCGGAGACGTCGACATGGCTCGTCAGATCGTCGTCGAACGTGATCGCGACGGGCAGACGGGCGCCGCGACGGCGCCGGCGAAGCGTCGGCAAGAGCTCCGCCGCCGCGACGATCTCGCAATGGGTGGCGAGGCGCCGCACCTGCCGCGCGAACAAGCGGCTGCCGAGCGCCGGAACGAGCTCGCGTCGCCGGTCACCGGGGGGATCGCCCACCCGGTGATAGACGAGCGCAACGCCGGCCCCGCGAGCGGAGAGACGCGCGGAGTGGGCGAGCACCATCCCCAGCGGGAGGCCGACGAGCCGAAGCACGGCCCTCCGGCCGCGCGTGTCCAACGCCCGAAGCATCCTGTTAGCGAGCGCGTGCAATGGTGACCATCACGTCCGCCTTCTCGGGGCGGCGCTGCGCTTCCAGGTCTGCAAAAACCGCTCGCGCAGCCGCTTGCCGTGAGAGCGGTGGCGCGTATTCGAAAGGAGAGAGCCCGCTCGCAAGGGCCGCGCTCAGCCGAAACGACCAGCGCGCCTGGCGCAACGGTTTCACGGTGACGACGTCGAATCCGGACTCCCCGAGTAGTCGGGTCAGCGAGCGCCTCGTGTAGAGGATGGCGTGACGCGGCGGCTCGAGGTGAATCCAGTCACGCCCGAAGAGTCGGTGCGCTTCTGAGTCGAGGCTCGGCGTCGCTATCCACAGAATCCCGCGGCTGCGAAGCGCCCTGCGGCATTCCGCCAGCGCGACGACAGGATCACCGATGTGCTCGAAGACGAGGCGGAAGGTGATCGCGTCGAACGATCCCGTCTCAAGCGGGATGTCGCCGAGCGTGCCGCTGGTCGCGTGGACACCGCGGGCCTGCGCGACCGCGACGGCGGCTTCGCTGGGGTCGATCCCCTCCACCCACCAGCCCAGCGACTGCAGCTCTGCGAGGAACTCGCCCTCACCGCAGCCGATGTCGAGGAGCGTCGGGCGCCGATCCGGAAGTTTGAGATGCCGGACGTGCATATCGGCCAGTTCGCGGTACCGCGGGAGAAGCGGAACAACGAAGCGTCCCATTCCGACGGCGGGACGAGCGCTGTACCCGTACATCGAATTCAGATATCCGTTTCGCAACGCGCGCCGCAGCCGCCGCCAGGCCGGCTGCAGAGATTCCGACTGGGGCTCGGTGGCCCCCTCGTAGTACGTCCGATACGCAAGCGGAGCGGCCTCACGGGTGGGCCGCGGATCGAGATACGCACACGAGCAGCCCTCGCACTGAACGAGCGACCAGCGGCCGGGCGCGCTCCGATACGTGCGGTCGGTCAGGTGGTCGTACAGCAGGCATCGGCGCGTGTCGCCGCACGCCGGGCAGCTGCCGACGCGCTCGAGCCCCTCCGGCGGCCAGTCGCCGACGAGGAGCGACGCACTCCTTACGCCCACGCACCAAACGGTATCGCCCCCGCCGGTGAACGACGCGACTCATGGGTACACTCGACCCGCCCGAGAAAAGCCGCGACCATGTCGGACGCCGGTCGCGAAAACTCCATGTCTGCGACGAGCGTCCACACCGTTGACACGTTCGACCCGCTCGCAGGCGAGTGGTCAGAGCTCGCTGATCACGTCCGGGCGCCGCCGTTCCTCTACCCCGGTTGGCACCGCGCGTGGCGAACCGCGTTCGGCAAAGGGGCGTTACGCGTCCTCGCCGCACGCCGCGGCGGCCGTCTCGTCGGAGTGCTGCCAATGGAGGTTCGCCGCGGTGGCTGGGAAGCTCCCACGAATGCGCACACACCGGGCTTCGACATCGTCGCGCTCGACGAGGAGGCGGCGAGGGCGCTCACGACCTCGCTCTTTGACACGCGGCCGCGACACCTCGCAATCCGTCCCGTCGACGCCGACGGCTGGGCGCTGCATGCGCTCGGCGACGCCGCTGCCTCACACGGCTACAGGACGCACGTCCAGCCGACGGGCGGCGCGCCGTACCTTCGCCTCGCTCAGGACCTCCGTCGGCACGAGAGCGAGTTGAGCCGGAATCTACGCCACGACGTCCAACGGCGATTGCGCCGCCTATGCGAGAGCGGAAGCGTGAGCGTCCAGGTTTCGAACGGGCACGCGCGCCTCGAAGACCTGCTCACAGAGGGACTCGACGTCGAAGCGCAGAGCTGGAAGGGACAGCGTCGTACGGCGATCGCCGCGCGAGACGACACGACGCACTTCTACCGTGAACTCGCGCGATGGGCTGTCGATGCAGGCTGGCTCAGGCTCGCGTTTCTCCGCCTCGACGGGCAGGCGATCGCGTTCCAGTTCGACCTCGAGCTGGGTTCACACTACTACTCGCTCAAGATCGGCTATGACCCGGCATTCGAGCGCTTCTCGCCGGGCAAGCTGCTCGCGTACACGATGGTCGCGCGCGCCGTCGCGCACGAACTCCAGACCTACGAGCTGCTCGGCACGGAGGAAGCTTGGAAGGAGCGCTGGACAGATCTTTCGCACGCGCAGGTGTCGTTCCGCGCCTTCTCGCCTTCCGCAACGGGACGGCTTGCCGCCTCGACGTTCGTGCACGGGAAGCAGATCGCACACCGGATTCCGATCGCGGGGCGGCTCTCGGCCGCCCTTCGTCGGTGAGCGAACCGGGGCCGCACAGTTTCATTCTCGACTCGTTCGAGGCCGTACGCGAGCCATGGTCGCGGCTGGCGTACGAGAGCCGGAATGTCTTCTCGACGATCGAGTGGGCAGAGACGTGGTGGCGTCGCTTCGGTCGCGCGGAGCGCCCACTGGTCGTCGCCTGCCGCGACGGAGACGAGACGACGGCCTTGTTGCCCCTGTACGTGTGGTCGCGGCGTCCGGTCAAGGTCGCGCGGTTCATCGGTCACGGTCCTGCCGACCAGCTCGGCCCGATCTGCGGACCCCCGGGTCGGGCTGCCGCGGCAGCTGCGCTTCGGCACGTCGTCGAGAGAGCGTCGATCGACTTTGTCCTGGCCGAGCTGCTGCCCGGGGGGGAGCGATGGGGGGAGGCTCTCCGGCAGCGTCCACTCCGTGTTGAGGCAAGCCCCACGATCTCGCTTGCAGGCGGCTGGAACGCGTATCTGGAGCGGCGAAGCTCGAACCTCCGCCAGCAGATCCGGCGGCGGGAACGCCAGCTTCGTAGGCGGCACGAGGTGCGGTTCCGCCTCGCGTCAACGCGAACGCTGCAGGATGACCTGACGTCGATGTTCGCGCTGCATCGCGCGCGTTGGGGCGCCGGTGGGTCGGCGTTCCTGCGTTTCGAGGCCTTCCACCGCGAATTGGCGCCTCTCGCCTACGAGCGCGGATGGCTTCGGCTCTGGTTCCTCGACCTGGATGATCGGCCCGTGGCGGCGTGGTACGGGTTTCGGTTTGCAGACGTCGAGTCGTACTACCAAGCGGGGAGGGATCCGTCCCTCCGCGATGCATCCGTCGGCCTCGTCCTGCTTGCGCATTCGATTCGCGAGGCAGCGGAGGACGGCATGACCGAATACCGCCTGCTGCGCGGCGATGAGGGCTTCAAGCAGCGGCTCGCAGACGGTGACCCGAACGTGGAGACGTTCGCGCTCGCACGGGGAATCCGGGGAACCGCGGCACGGTCCGCGGCGGCGGTCGCGCTGCGCAGCGATTCGGCACGGTCGGCACTCCGGCGGCTCGCCCGCCCGGCGGTCAACTAGCGTTCGACCGTGTCGGCGCGGGCGCTACGACTGGCAGCGGGTTCATTGCGCGCGCGGCGATCGGTGATCCTCTGCTACCACGGCGTCGGCCCGACGAGCACCCGAATCGATCCCGGCTTCCTCCGCGTTCGACCGGATGCCTTCCGCGCACAGCTCGAGCTGCTGCTCGGCGCCGGGTTCGAATTTGTGACCGTCGCGGAGTTCGCAGCGCGGTGCAAAGGCGAGGAACCGCCAGCCGGCCTCGCCGCGCTCAGCTTCGACGACGGGATGGACGACAACCACGACGTCGTCCTGCCGATCCTCGCCGAGCTGCGCCTTCCGGCAACGGTGTACGTCGTGACAGGCCTCGTCGGGAAGCCGAATCCGTGGATGGCGGTCGGATCGGGAGCGAGGATGATGAACGAGGAAGAGCTTCGCGACGTCGCCTCGGCCGGCGTCGAGATCGGCGCACACACGATCACGCATCCGGATCTCACGCAACTCGACTACGCCGCCTGCCTCGACGAGGTTGTCGGCAGCCGCCGCGAGCTCGAGCGCCTGCTCGGCGTCGCTGTGCGAACGTTCGCGTATCCGTTCTGCCGCTATGGCACTGCGGCTCGCGCGGCCGTCGAAAGCGGAGGGTTCGAGGCAGCAGTGACGTGTCAAGGGCTCGGCAGCTGGGATCGCTTTGAGCTCAAGCGATCCCTCATCACGGGCAAGGACGAACTCTCGATCTTTCTCTTGAAGCTGACCGACGCGTACCAGCCGCTCTTCGACAGCGCGCCGAGCCGCATCGTCAGATCCTCGACGCGTGCCGTGCGTGACCGCCTCCGCCGGCAGAAGCAGGCGCGGCGCTCGAACGGCCCCGCGTGAGCCCGCGAGCGAGCCGTTCTCGCCGCCGCAGTAAACTCGGAGCGATGGGCGCTCCGGACGCGGGGACGGCTCCGGTGTCGGTGGTGATCCCGACCATCGGTCGCGCGTCGCTCCTGGCGAACTGCCTCGATTCGCTCGCGCGGTGTTCGCCCCGTGCCGCAGAGATCCTCGTCGTCGACCAAAGCCGCGGCGCTGACGTGCGCGCTGCTGTCGAACGGTTCGCGGACGTGGGCGCACGCGTTGTCGACTGCGCCATACGAGACCGCAGCATCGCCGTCAATGAGGGCATGAGGGCCGCCGAGCACGAGTTCGTGCTCGTCACCGACGACGACTGCACCGTTGCCGAAACATGGGTCGAGACGGCAGCAAGGCATCTGTCGGTGGACCCCGACGCGATCGTGACGGGGCGCGTGCTGCCGGTGGGCGACGCGATCGCCGTACCGTCGCTCGTTGGTGCCGTGGAGCCGAGCGAGTACTCCGGCACTCTCCACTACGACGTTCTCTTCGGCTGCAACATGGCATGTACTCGCTCGCGATTCCTCGAGCTCGGCGGCTTCGATGAACGCGTGAGGCTGGCCGAGGACAACGACTTCTGCTATCGCTGGCTACGGGCCGGTCGGCCGCTCCGCTACGACCCGGAGCTTCTCATCTGGCATCACGCATGGCGCACACCTGCAGAGCTGCGGCGTCACTTTCGCGGCTATGCGCGCGGCCAGGGCATCTTCTATTACAAGCACCTCCGTGCCGGCGACCTCACGGTCGCTCGATTCCTCGCCCGCGACGTCTACCGCGCATCGCGCGCGGCGGCGGCACTCGTTGTTCGCGGTCGCGACGAGTGGCCGGACGCGAGGCTCGCGCTCATTCGGGGCGTGCCTACGGGACTCGTGGCAGGGTGGCGAGCGTTCCGCCGCCGGCCCCGTTCGGCGACCCGGTGACCGCTCCGGGCGGCGGTGCACCGTACTCTGGCACGTGAACGGACCGCCGTACGACTCCTTCCCCGAGGAGGCAGTCTCTCCGCGGGCCGTTTAGGAGCCCCTCGTCGCGTCCCGGCGTTGACAGCTCGGGGGGCGGGTGATTGACTGGCCTAAGCACTTTCGAGGGCTCTGCGGTCAATTTAGGGGAGAGGTTCGGGTTTGCGGCGAACTTGGGCGTCGGGCGAGGGCCCGCGCAGCGCGTCTGCGGGCGCGGGGATCAATATGGTCATGTCCGAGGTGACGGTCGCGTCCGCGCCGCCGGACGCAACCTCGGCGCCGCACGATGCACTAGATACGCGTTTACTGGCGATCGATTCGGGGCTTCCAGTCGAGGCACACGGTGTCGTCAGCGACCAGAGTCGCGCGCTCGACGTTGTGTCGCCGCGACGAGACGCTTCCGCGAGGCCCGTCTTCGTCGAGATCGCGCTCCTGGCCGTTTCCATCGCGATCGCCGGGGTCGTCGCCCGCCTCGTGGCGCACGAGGCCGACATGCGCTGGGTCCTCTTCTACGGCGGCCTCGTCTTCCTCTTCGACCGGCTGCTGAATTCGCGGAACCAACTCGAGCTCGACGTGTTGAACCTCATTCGCGATCTCGCGCTCGTGACTGCGCTCGCAGCGATGGCGCTCCTTGCGCTGCGCGTAATCGCGACGGACAATCCGGTGGTCGCCGCGCAGACGCTCACGGTCTGGCTGACTGCGACCGCGCTCCTCATACCTGCGCGGATCGCTCAGGCGAGGTTCGAAGTGCGCGCGCGCCGAGCCGGCACAGCGACTCGCAACACACTTATCGTCGGCGCCGGTCGCGTGGGCCATCTGGTCGCGAACCGTCTGCTCGCGCGACCAGAGCTCGGCCTTCACCCGATCGGCTTCGTCGACAAGGCACCGCTGATGGGCGAGGGCGAATCGGCTCCGGTTCCCGAATCGGCTCCGGTTCCCGTCCTCGGTGCGAGCTGGGATCTGGAGAGCATCGTCCACCGTCACGCTGTGCAGCACGTGATCTTCACGTTCTCGACGGCGCCGCACCACGTGCTCCTCCGCATGATGAGCCGCTGTCACGAACTCGGCGTCAACGTCTCGGTCGTGCCAAGGTTGTTCGAGAAGATGACCGGCAGGATTCAGGTCGACCATCTGGGGGGCGTGCCCCTGCTCTCGGTGCAAGAGGTCGATCCTTTGGGGTGGCAGTTTCGTCTGAAGTACGCGTCCGACAAGGTCGTCGCTGCGCTCGCGCTCATCGTCCTCTCGCCGATCCTCTTGCTATGCGCCGTCGCGGTCTACCTGTCGCTCGGCAGGCCGATCCTGTTTCGGCAGCCGCGTATCGGGCTCGACGGTGAGGAGTTCGAGATGCTGAAGTTCCGCTCCATGCGCTGCGCCGCCGATGAATCGCTCCCCGACCTCGCGCCGGATACAGCCCCGGGCGGAATCGCGGCCGAAGACCGCCGGACGCGAGTCGGCAAGTTCTTACGGAAGAGCTCCCTCGACGAGTTCCCGCAGTTTTTGAACGTCCTTCGTGGCGATATGACCCTCGTCGGGCCACGGCCCGAGCGACCCGAGTTCACTCAGATCTTCCTGCAGGACGTGCACCGGTACGGCGAGCGCCTGCGAGTGAAGTCGGGGGTCACCGGTTGGGCTCAGGTGCACGGGCTCCGGGGGCAGACTTCGCTGAAAGACCGCGTCGAGTGGGACAATTACTACATCGAGAACTGGTCGCCGTGGCTCGACTTTAAGATCCTGCTCCTGACGGTACGCGACGTTTTCAGGTTCGCGGGCGAATGAGCGATCTCGGCTTCCGCTCCTGAACCGGCGTACGTCGTGACGCATCTGCAGAATTGCGAGGCGTGGCCATTCATACGCCATCCACACTCGATTCGGCAAAGGCGCTCAGCCCCGAGCTCGTCCTCGTCTCACCCGAGTTGCGTGAGCTCGCACTCGCACACGCGCGAACGTTCCCGACTGCCGCTCCGCGCGCCGCGGAGCCCCTGCGCCGCCCCACGCGTGATGAACCAGTCGCTGCCGTGGCGGCGGCGGCAACACGGCCAGGCCGCGGTCGTGCCTTCCCGCTCTGGGCAGCGGCAGGAGCAGCGGCCGGAGCGGCCGTGATCCTCGCGACCGTAGCTCTGCTATCGACGACGCGAGACGCTCCAAGGCTCGAGCCGCTCACGCACGGCGGAGGCGTCGCGACAACCGCGCGGGGGAGTACGAGCATCGGCACGACGGCGCGTCCCGCGCGCAAGCGACCGCCCCACGCGAGCGCGGCGACGCCGAAGCCCACGACGGCCCGCCCGGCGCGAGAGCGACCGCCACACACACGCGCGGCGACGCCGAAGAAGAGTGTCGTCCAGACGTCGCGTCCGACGACGCCGCGGCCGAAGCGCGCGACGACTGCGACGGTACCGCCGGCCACGCGCCGTCTGGCGAACAGGGCCGAGCGCAACGTCCTGAACTCGCCTCTCTTCTTTGAACGGCTTGGAGCCCGCGGAAGGCAATTCGTGGATCCGGCAACGCGGCTGTTCCGGGCCCGAGTGTCGATCCGGTGCTCACCGCTTCGCGTGGCGACACATCTGTCGTGCATCGTCCGCCGCGGGAACGCGTCGCTCGCTGTTCTCTACGTGCGCACGAGCGCTCACTCGTTCCGGCTAGTTCACCGGTAGGCGGCGACCACAATGGCCACTTCACCCCAGCGCGCGGCTCATTCGTCGACGTGAATTGGCAGCTCGCCGTAGCTGGACTATTCGTCGGGTCGCTCGCAGGGGCAACCCGGCATGGGCGGCGGATCGCTGAGTTACTCGTCCCACAAGCGTGTAGTCACGCAAGGGAGAAACGGGACTGGGGTAACGAACGTCGGCACAAACGGAATGCGTGAAGCTCTGCGACCTCAGCCTCAATCAAACCGCAACCTGGTCACGGTCGATCGCTTCACACAACTAGGACGGGCTCGACCCATGGGAGTTCTGGACTGGGATGGACCCACCAATCTCGACAAACGGCAGAGACCGGACGCCTAGCGACTTGTCGCGGGTTGCGATTCTCATCGTCAACGGCTTCGACCGAGGAAGCCAGTGGGGGACGTTCGATACTGCCGAGCCTGATCGTTTCCCCTGGATTGCCATCTGCCTGCGACAGATCGAGCGCCACACCGCCACTCTCGACTATTCCGTCGAGATCTGGGACAACTCCCGACTCGGCTCCCACGCAGCCGCTATGGCGGGCCATCAGTGTGTCAGCGTTCACCGCGACCACGGGTTGCCGAGAGGCGCAGCCCAGCGCCTTCGGAGCGGGTTTTCTCGCCACCTTCTCGGTCGGCCGTCGGTCGACGTTCCCCACGCAGTCGCGCTCGACATGCTTCTCGGCGGATTGAGCGACGACGTCGATTTCGTCGTCACCTTGGACAGCGACGCGTTTCCCGTCGCGGACGGCTGGTTAGAGGTTCTCATCGGAGAATTGGAGGGCGGCGCAACCCTCGCGGGCATCTACCGCAACGAGATGGAGGATGCGATCAGCCCGTTCATCCACGTCAGTTGCCTCGCGGCGAGACGGCTGGACCTGAAACGACTCGGTGTCTCGTTCGGTGAAGGGAAGGATGTTGGTCAGGGCCTCACGCAGGCGGTTCTAGCAGAGGGTGGTCGGATCGCACCTCTCCGCCGTTCTAACAAGGTGAACTACCACTTCCTGATGGGCGGTGTCTACGGAGACCTTGTCTATCATCAGGGAGCGGGGAGCCGTCGGGCCCGCTTCTGGACGTCGCGCCACGAGGATGCATTCGCCGAGGAGCAGACGCGGCTGATTCTTCGCGACCGTGCCTTCGGCGACTTGGACGGGTTGATCTCAGAGTTAACAAGTCGTCGCTACCCTCACCCGCTCTGAGCACGGCTCGCGAGCGTCCGGCGACAGAGGTTGTAGGCGAGTCTCGTTCGCCGGTGCGTTCGAAGAGCGAGTACGACTCTTCGAGCGGCTGCTCGAGCCCGAGGAAGAAGCGGAGTGACTGAAACGCAAACGCCGTCTCATCGACGATGTCCTCGGCCCGAGTGAATAGGAAAGTTCGATTGACGCGCGCGGCCCGGAGGTAGCGACGCGCCACATCCAGCGCCGCCACTGCCGGCGGCCATCGCCGGGAGAGTCCGGCCGAACACGCACATAATCGAGCTTCTAGACGACGCGACGGCGGTCGCGCCCCACTAGTGCAGCAACCCGCGCTGGTAGGCGATCGCCACAGCGTTA
The DNA here is from genome assembly GCA_963763475.1 of uncultured Actinomycetes bacterium. Taxonomy (GTDB): domain Bacteria; phylum Actinomycetota; class Thermoleophilia; order Gaiellales; family Gaiellaceae; genus AC-32. Next base: position 513,713 of record CAVXOR010000001.1, read on the forward strand.
ACCAGGTTCCGCGCTCGGAGCTTCGTGATGATCGCGCCCCGTTGCGACTTCACGGTCTCGGATGCTCTGTGCAGGCGCTGCGCGGTCTCTTCGGTCGTTGCGCCCTCGGCCGCGAGCCGGAGCACCTTCAACTCCTTCGGCGTGAGCGGCCGTTCGTCAGAGCCTCGGCTTCCGCCCAGTCGGTGGCGCAGGCGGAACTCAAACTGGGCAACTGTCTTCCGCGAGACTCCCTCGGCAGCGGCGACGTCGCTCTGCGTCCGACGTTGGACGAAGCGGGCGAAGAGGATTCTGCGGTGTTGGTGCGGCAGCGAGGCGAGCGCCGGTGCGACCTCAGCAGAGCTGACGCGTTCGATGACGTCTTCCGCCGTTGCCGCATGCGGATCCGCAACGGTTTCCCCGAGGCACCTGCCTCCTGCCTGCTCGCTCTCGAGGGAGACCATTACCGGCGGCGCTGTGCCCGCGCCTAGCGTCGACCTGCCGTTTGCCATCCGCCGCCGCAGCCCGTCGAGCATCGCACCGCGGCACCGCAAGACGATCCAAGGAGCGAGTTCACCCTTCGTCGCGTCGTAGTCCCGCATCGCGCGGACCAGACCTTCGAAGCCGTCCGCCTCGAGTTCCTCGAGATCGACGGAGTGGGGTGGGAGCCGACGGCGCACGGAGCGCGCAACCTGCCGCACTACGTCCATGTGCTCCTCTAGCAGTGGCTCTTGACAAGCCACGATGGCCAACGATTCGGAGCTGGGGGGCATTCTCCTCTTCGTCTCGGTTCTGGGCGGCGGGAGCTTATAGAAGATCACGGCGGGCGGGGTGCCGCGAAAACGATCGAGACGGCCCAGACTCTCATCCCCCATAGGGTGTGCGGAACCTTCCGGTGCTCACCGCCTAGTCCTCGACAGACTGGCCTCCGTTTTAGCTGCAGACGGCCGCGGTATCTACGCGCGGCGATGCCGTACCCGATCTTCGACAAGGAGCGCCGTCAGGTCGTCGTGGCTGGCATCCGCACTGACGAGCAGGCCAACGCGAAGCTGGCCGAGCTGGTCGAGGCCGACCCGGAGCCCGAGGCAACGTGTTCATTCGGAACGCGTGAGCCCGAGCGCTCGGGCGACGAGTTGCGCTAGGTCTCCTCGACGACGATTACCGCGGCGCATCCCGCTCCAGGTCTCGCAGGGCGACGACTCGAAGCGTGGTCTCGGCCACCCATTCGGTGCTCAAGTGCTCGAGATGCATCGACCACTGGGCGAAGCCCTCAAGCGACTGAGGCCGTGGAAACTAGGACTCGTTCTCGCCTGCAAGAGAATCGGAGACGCTTGGTAACTCTGGTCTCTTACGACTTGCCGGGGCTTCCGAGCGCAAGAGTGTCATCGCCGAGGTCACGCGGTAGAGGTGGCGCTCGAAGGTAGGCGCCTCACCGTTTCCTAGGCCGGATGGCGAACGCTCACCACGTGCGTGACCGAGCACCTCGCAGGTAGACACCCTTCTGAGGCCGCGTCGCCATCAGCGAAGCGACGCGCGCACAGAGCGCGCAGCGACGTTCCGCGCGCCGGCCGGCTCCTCGCAGTCGTGTCGCTGGAGAACGCACTGCTCGTAACCGCCGGGGATCGCGTGGGTGCTCTACCAGCCGGCGTGGGGCCAGTACGGATTCAACTACAACGAGGCGACGGTTCCGCCCGGCTTCGTCGTACGTGTGGCACGCCTTCGGCCTCGGCTACGGGGCGCGTCGCTGGCTGTTCGCAGTGGCGGCACTCGCCGCGGTCGTGCTGCACCGGCGAGTAGCCCGGACGCGCGCGCCGCTCTGGCTTGCGATCGCGATCGTCGTGCCCGTCTCGGTCACCGTCAGTCACCGCGTGCCGCCGTTCGTCCGCACCTGGCTCTTCCTGCTCCCGCTCCTGCTGCTCCTTGCCGCTGCCGGCCTGACCGGGCTGATACGACTGGCGCTGCGCACGTGGCCGCGCGGGCGCATCAGGGCCGTCGGTGTCGCGCTCCCCGTCCTCCTCGCGGGCTCGCTCGTCCTCGCGTTCCGTGAGAGCGATCTCTACACGGTCGACCGCCCCTCCGTGGCTCGCGGCCCGTCGAGCGTGTCCCCGGAGGCGTCGTTTACCGCTCGCCGCCGGCGTAGGCGCGATGCGGCACAAGGATTTGGGCGGCCGCGACCGAAAAAGCACAGACCCTTGGGCGCTCGGGAAACGGGAGGCACTTCAGCATTGCTAGCGTGGAGCCGATAGGGCTCTCGTGTCTGCGTTTGGCTTTCTTGATCGCCTGGAAGACGTCTCTGTGAGACGACACGATCTCGACCGCAAGGAGAGCTCTTGACCGTCCACACCTTCCTCCTGTGCCTGGCAGTCGGAGCCGGCGCCATCGCGCTCTGGCTCGACTTCCGCATGCCGAAGCTGATGCCCTGGAGCATGCGGCGTCTGCTCGTCCACATCGTCCTGGCGCTGGCCGTCGTCTACTTCGTCGGGCCCGCGATGACCTTCGTCACGAGCAGCCAGCTGCCGGCCGCCGGCCTGGCCGCGGTGTTCGGCGTCGCCTTCCCGGTGCTGGTCTACGAGTTCCTCGTGGGCGTCTGGATGATCCGCCTCGCGCAGGCGAGCGGCGCCGGTTTCCGGTCCTAGGGTACGACCGCTTTCTTTCCGTCACTGCGGCCCGGATTTTCCGCAGATCTTCACAAACGGGTCAAAGGCGCCTAACATGCGGCGCGGAGAGCATTGTCAAAACGTCCTCTTATGGGCGGAGGGCGACAAAAAAGAGAGGTTCTGCGGCGTGGGACAACTGAAAGTTGTCGCGATCGACGACCACCAGTTGATGCTCGATGCGATCCGCATGACGCTTGACGACGCGGAGGGGATCGAGATGGTGGGGGAGGCGCTTTCGGCGACGGAGGCTCTGCCGCTGATCGACCGAACGCGCCCCGACCTGGTGTTGCTCGACATCCGGATGCCCCAGATGGACGGGCTCGCGTGCCTGGCGAAGATCCGGGAGCGATTCCCGAAGGTCAAGGTCGTGATCCTGTCGGGCATCGACGAGCCCGAGCAGATCCGCACCGCGCTCGAGCAGGGCGCCGCAGCGTTCGTCGTGAAGCACGTCGACCCGCGCGACCTTGCCTCGGCGCTCCGTCAGATCGCCGGCGGGACCGTCTTCCAGGTGGTCGGGGCGAGCGGTTCCGGCGAGGAGAACGCCGCCAAGACGGCCGGCATCACCGAGTCGGAGCTCAAGGTGCTGCGCGCACTCGCCCAGGGCAAGTCGAACAAGCAGATCGCGGCGGAGCTCTTCATCACCGAGCAGACGGTGAAGTTCCACCTGACGAACATCTACCGGAAGCTCGACGTCTCGAACCGCACGGAGGCGACACGCTTCGCCTACCAGCACGGGCTCGTCGTCAATCCGTTCTTCGAAGTCGCCTGATCGCTAGGTGAGCTCGAACTCGGCGCCAGGCGTCTTCGCCTGCCACGCGCTGAGGAAGAACGCGAGCTCGAGCCGCGCCTCGGTCTCGTCGACGGCCAGCGGATTCGTCACCAGCAGCGTGTCCTCGCCGACCTGAGTCACCGAGCAGTCGGCCTCCGCAAGAGCCTGGCGGAGGTCACCGAGCGCGTCTGAGTCGTTGTGTACTTGGATCCGGAGCATTTAGACCGGGGCGGCCAGTCTGGGCCTTCGTGATGCCTGCTCCTAGGGTAGCCACGATCTCGCGGAAATGTTCAGGCCTCGAGTTCGATCGCTCCGGAGGGGCACCGCGCCTGCCAGGCCTTGAGAAAGAAGGCCAGCTCGATCGCCTCTTCGCGGCCATCGCGAGCGGTCGGAAGGCCGACGTCTAGCACCCCGCCATCGCCTGGCACGGAGACACAACCGGCCTCGCGCAGTGCGACGGTGAGCTCCTCTGTGAGCCGAGCCTCGGTCAGCCGGACGCGCATCAACCCTCGGTTCTGACGAGCACGGCCAGGTCGTGGTCGAGGTAGATCTGACGGAGGCGGTTGTCCCCGAGCAGCGAGCGCCGCACCTTCTCGTGCACGCTCCGGTCGAGGACGATCACCTCGTATCCCCGCGCAGCGGACTGCCAGTTCGGGCCGATGCGGGCGAAGTAGTGCTGGAGCCACTTGACCTGCGCGGCGGTGTTCAGCTCGAAGCGCACGTCGTATGCCATGCGCCCTCGCAGCTGCGGCAGCCGCCAGAGCAGCCAGTCGGCGTCGCGGTCGCTCGCGAACACGCGCGTCCCCGGGTCGCGCGTCGCGTTCGAGACGGCGGCCAGCGCGCGGTCCGGCCAGAGGTGCGTGTACCAGCTGCTCGGCCTGGCCGCCGCCACGACGGCCATCCCCACGACCAGCGCAACGAGTGCGAGCGCGAGGCCGCCTCTGGCCGCGGGATTCGCCCTGAGCCCCGAGCGCTCGCCGCGGTCGAGGAGCACCGGCAGCAGCACGAGCGCGGTCAGCCCGAACCAGACGATGTTGCGCGTGGCGTGCAGGGCGGATGCGAGCGTGACGAGCAGGGCCAGTCGCTCGAAGGTCGTGAGCGCCGAGCCTCGCCTGCCGAAGGCCCAGACCGTCACGAAGGCGAGTACGTAGAAGAGCGCCGTGATCGCGCTCGGGGTCGGGGCCGTCCACTCGTTCACGAGTCGCCCGAAGGGCGGGTCGACGAGCAGGTGGTGGTAGTAGCCGACCAGCGAGACGCCGTACGGCGAGCACAGGACCGCAAGCGGCGCGAGCACGACGAGAGCGGCACCGGTCAGCGGGTCACGTCGCCGGAGCAGGAGCCCCACGCCGTAGATCGCCACCAGCGTCGCGCCGAGGACGACCGACCCGTGCAGGTTGGCCCAGAGCGCGAGCAGCGGCAGGACCGCGAGCACGCGTCGTGAGGGCCGCCGGGAGTCCTCGATCAGGAGCCACAGGACGGCCACGAACAGCAGCGGCGCGAAGCTCTGGGCGCGCAGCTGCCAGGCCCAGGGAGCGACGAAGAAGCAGAGCGCACCCACTCCGAAGACGGCGATCGGCGAGCCGCCGCGCCGCCGCGCCGCCACGAGAGCGAGCGCGAAGGCCGAGAAGACCAGCAGCGCATGCACGAGCAGGATTAGGCGGTAGCCGCCGGCCCGGAAGAGCTCGTAGAAGGTGAGCTGGGCGAGCCATTGCTGATCGATCCAGCGCGCGCCGTGTGCCATCACCGTCAACGCCTCGTGCTGCGGCAGGCCGTGGCCGACGATTTCGCGGCCGCTCACGAGCGTCGACCAGCTGTCCTGCACCAGCTCTCCCGGCAGCACGAGCAGCAGCACGCCACCGTAGAGCGCCGCGATCACGACCGGGAAAGCCTCCCGTTCCAGCCAAGCACGCCAAAGCCGCAACTTCGAGCTGGCGTCGAAAGATCCGACCGCAGTCTCCAGCGGCTGCTCGGCTCGGGCGGCCATGCGCTCATCGAATCCCATCGGGGACCGATGTCCAACGGTCGAAAGGTCAGGCTTCCCTAGCTGCTTCGGGGGGCCGTGCGCGGAGGTCGGCCCGAAAGGCTGGCCAGGACCCCCCTTTCAGCGGGTTCGGGGCGGCTCGATTCCGGCGCAGAATCTTTCCACGGACTCGCTTATGAAGTCCATGGCCATCCTGGGGAGGAGGTCATCGTTGCTCGAATCGAGCCGGCCCACAGCGGGTCGGAAGCTCCGTGAAGGGATCGCGACGCGACCTGCGGCTGCGCCTCGCGAGGGGGTGATCGAACACACCCGCTGAGGCGCGCGTGATCTCACGGGAGAGCGACGGAAAGCACGGCCGGCGCCTCGTCGGATGCGAGGAGCCGGGGGAGAGTCAAACGAGGGAAGGGAGAATCACAGATGGCCGAGCTGCTTCTCAAGCTCAAGACGTTCTGGAACAACGAAGAGGGTCAGGGGCTCGTCGAGTACGCCCTGATCCTGGTCCTGGTCTCGATCGTCGCGATCACGGCCCTGGGCCTGATCGGCACGAACGTCAACAACGTTCTGAACACGGTCGCCAACGCTCTCGACCTCCCGTAGGGCTCTGAGCCCGGAAGGGAGCGACATGAGGGAGTTCGTCGACAAGGTCAAAGCGCTCGTCGGGCGCGAAGAGGGTCAGGGGCTCGTCGAGTACGCCCTGATCCTGGTCCTGGTCTCGATCGTGGCGATCACGGCCCTGGGCCTGATCGGCACGAACGTGACCGCGGTACTGAACACCGTCGCAAACCACCTCGACCCGGTGCACTAGCCGGGGAGCTGGAAAGCAAACGGCGAGGAAGGCCTCCCAGCTCGAATCCTCGAGCTGGGAGGCCAACCCGCAGGAGGGAGAAATGCGTCCGAATCGGGCATGCGGTGCGGGCGAAGAACGAGGAGTCGCGCTAGTCGAGTTTGCACTCGTCGCTCCGATCCTGCTCGTGATCCTCTTGGGGATCCTCGACTTCGGCAAGGCTTTCAACTACTGGATCGACCAGACGCAGCTCGCGAGCGCCGGTGCACGCTGGGCCGTGGTCGACGCGGCGCCGGGTGTGTGCTCGGACGGCACCAGCGCGTCGACGCTCCAACAGTACATCCAGTGTCAGGCCGACACGCGGGAGCTCCGGAACGGAGGCACCACCTCGCTGCCGGCCAAGGCGAGGGTGTGCATCAGCTTTCCGCCGGTGTCCGGCCACACGAGCCCGCTCATCGGCGATCCCGTCCGCGTGACCGTCACGGCCGCGTACCGGTGGCTGCCGCTGATCGGTCAGAAGCTTTCGGTTGGCACGACCACGCTCACCGGCGAAGCCACGATGCGGCTCGAGGCGAAGCCGACCTACACCGCGGGGTGCTACGCGTGACGATCACCCTGCAGCGTTTTCGTGACTCCGAGCGCGGCGGCGTGCTCGTGCTGACGGCGTTGTGGATGCCGCTCGTCGCGGTCACGTTGAGCCTGGTGATCGATGCCGGGAACTGGTTCGAGCACCGGCGTCACCTTCAGACCCAGGCGGACGCGGGAGCGCTCGCCGGCGGCGGGCTCTTCAACGGGTGCTTTGGGATCCCGTCGGCGGCGAACGCGGCCATCGAGGCTGAGGCGCGGAAGTACGCCGGGGACCCGGGAACCTCGCAGCCTTACAACCTCCAGATCGGCGGGACGAACCAGGGCACGGTCACGGTTCGCATCAACAGGAAGCTGTTCGCCGCTGGAGGTCCGCCTGCGGACGACACCGTCGAGGCCGGCGCCTGCGACGCGAAGATGGTCGACGTCAAGCTCACCGAGGCCAACCTGCCCTGGTTCCTAGGGGGCCGCGTGGTGCCGACGGTGAACGCGCGCGCAAGGGTGCAGATCGAGCAGAAGGGGTCGAGCAGCAAGTCTCTGCCGGTCGGCGTGCCCGACAACAACCCGCTCGCGGCCGCAGCGATCTTCATCGACGAGAGCAACGCCAACGCCGTACTTGGAACGCAGTCGCTCACCAAGAGCCCGGCCACGCCGGTGTCGTTGAACGGGGAGAACGACTACCAGTGGGTCGCGACAACCGCGCTGAGCCTGAACATCACCCACGCCAACACGGGCATCGTGATCGCCCTAGCCGGCAAGGCGGGCTGGACCCCCTCGGGAGGCACCCTCACGGCGATCTGCAACCAGGTGCTCGTCGAGTGCTACTCCATCACGCAGGACAACTCGGGCAACGTCACCGGCGGCGACGGGCCTCGACTTCGTGCACGGCTATTCGCCTGCCGGCACCGGAAGCGTCACGGCGCCGATCCTGCGTGACGTGACACTGATGAACGCCGGCTGCACCGATGGGTCGGGCCCGTACTTCCTCCTGCACAGCGCCTGCACGGTCGGCGTCAAGGCAAAGGTCGATTTCGGCACGGCCGCTGCGAACCCAACCGTCTCTCCGACGCTCGCGGTGCTCAAGGTGGCGGGTTGGGGCTGCCCCAACAGCGGCCCGAATCCGAAGGGCTGCCCCATGACCTACAACGCCACCGGGGCAAACGCCGGCTACTTCACGACGACGACCACCGTCCCGCTGATGCCCTCGGACGGGCTCGGCCACGCCATCGACCTCAACTGGGGCACCGGCTCAGGCGGCGGCTCGCATGACGGAACCTTTCTCGCGGCGCAGCGCTCGTTCTCGGCCGATCTCGACACCTCCGGTCCGGTCCGCTACGTCCGGGTCGACAACGAGCTCAAGCAGTTCGGCAACTCGGTCGAGTTCGGCGTGCACAGCTTCAGCGTCACGATCGGCGTCACCCCGAGCCTGCAGGCGAACCAGAGCAGCCCCACCGCTCCGCCGGTCGCGCTCAAGGTGACGAGCAAGGGCAGCAACGGGCAGGCGATCGACTGCGACCCGAGCAAGCCCAACCTTCGAGACGAGCTTGCCACCGGGTGCACGCCGCAGTACACGATCAACACCGGGACGGCCTGCAACGCCGCCAGCTTCTACAACTTTCCGCAGAGCGCCGCGTGGGACTGCACCGTCACCCAGACCGGCGGCTCGGTCGGGCAGGTGGACGACGGGATGCTCTGTCGCACCCAGGGGAAGTGCTTCAGCCCGTCTGTCTGCACGAGCCCGATCCACTGGAAGGACTCGAACGGCGACGGGACGATCACGATTCCGGAGGACATCGCGCCGAGCGACCCAAGGTTGATGTCCGTCTTCGTGACGCCCTTCGGCGCCTTCAGCGGCAACGGCACCCAGGTCGTCCCGATCACCAACTTCGCAAGCTTCTACGTCACCGGGTGGAGCAGGAACGGCGGCGGGCAGGGCGATCCCTGCTCCGGCGTCCCCGGACTGCCGAACCCTGACCCGGTGCCGGCCAAGACCGGCGGCTGGATCGTGGGTCACTTCATCAAATACGTCGACACCATTGGCGGGGGCGGGACAGGCACGTCGTGCGACTTCACGTCGTTCGGCAGCTGCGTCCTCGTCCTCACGAAATAGGGAGGGAACACCAGTGTCTGAGTTCGCAGGAAGAATTTCGTCAAGCCGGCTCTTCTCGACCCGCGGCGGGACGATCGGGGCAGGAGCCTTCGCGGCCATCCTGGCGCTGGTCATCCTCCTGCTCTACCTGAGCCACTACCGGAGCAGCATCAGGAGCACCAGCGCGCCGGTGCCCGTGCTGGTGGCCAAGCACCTGATCCCGCAGGGGACAGCGGGCGACGTGCTCGGGACGGGCGGTGGGTTCGAGGCCACCGAGGTCGCGAAGGACACCGTCAAGGAAGGGGCGATCACCGATCCGGCGCTGCTGAAGGGTCGGGTCGCAACGGCCGACATCTACCCGGGGCAGCAGCTGACGCTCGCCGACTTCACCCCGACCGCGGCAGCGACGCTCGGCTCGCGGCTGACCGGCAAGCAGCGCGCGATCTCGATTCCGATCGACGGCGTCCACGGGATGATCGGAACGGTCGTGCCCGGCGACCGGGTCGATGTCTACGCGAATCTCAGCGGCGTGATCAAGCCGATCCTGCAGAACGTCTACGTCCTGAGCGGGTCCGGCAGCGGCGCTGCCGGCGGGCTCAGCGGCTCCACCGAGACGGCGAGCGCCATCACGCTTCGCGTCTCGCCCTCGACGGCCGGCCGCCTGGCGTTCGCGTCGGACAACGGCAAGGTGTGGGTCGTACTGCGGCCCGCGACGAACGGCGGCGCGATCAGCTCGAAGGCGACCACCCTGCAGGGCCTGCTGACCGGGCCGACCGTTCCGGGAGGCAACTGATGGCGGACATCGTCAAGACGCTCGTCGCGCTCGACGAAGGCGTCGACACAGACAAGGTTCGCGCTTCGCTGCCGGAGAACTTCCCGGAGATCCAGATCGTCGGTCTCGTGCAGGGCCTCGACGAGACCTGGCGGATCCTCCAGGAGACGACGACGGATCTGCTGGTCATCAGCTGTCACGGCTACTCCGACCGCGCGCTGTTCCTGATCGACGCCGCCACGAAGCAGCAGCCGGAGCGGCCGGTGGTGATCCTCAGCGACGGCCCGGCGAACGGATTCGTCCGCCGGCTCTTCGAGGCCGGAGCCGACGACATCGTCCTGCTCCCGCAGACGCCGGACCAGGTGCGCTTCACCTTGCAGAAGGCCATCGCCAGGAAGCAGGGCTCCGCGCTAGCCACAGGGGTCGCCCTCGGGCCGATGATCTGCATCCTCGGGCCGAAGGGCGGCAGCGGCAAGACCGTCACGGCGACCAACCTCACGGTGGGGCTCGCCATGAAGGGCTACTCGGCAGTGCTGGTCGATCTCGACCTTCAGTTCGGCGACGCCGGGCTCGCGCTCGGCGTGGCGCCAGACCGGACGATCTACGACCTGGCGAAGTCGGGCGGCTCGGTGGACGCCGAGAAGGTCGAGGCCTACCTCGCCCGGCACAGCTCGGGTGCGCGCCTGCTGCTCGCTCCGACGCGGCCGGATCACGCGACCGTGGTCGCCGTGGACTTCCTGCGCGACGTCTACGCGTCGCTCAGGCGCTCGTTCGACTACGTCGTCGTCGACACGCCTCCGGGATTCACGCCCGAGGTGATCGCCTCGATCGACAGCTCATCGCATCTGTGCCTGGTCGGAATGCTCGACTCGCTCTCGCTCAAGAACACGAAGCTGGGCCTCGAGACGCTCGACCTGATGGGCTACGAGCGGGATCGCGTGTGCCTCGTCCTGAACCGTGCCGACAGTCACGTGGGGATCGAGCGCGAGGACGTCACGGCGGTGATCGGGCGGACCCCCGACGTGATGATCCCGAGTGACCGCGAGATCGCGCGTTCCGTCAACGAGGGCGCGCCGATCATCCTCGCCCACGAGCGATCCTCGGCCGCGCAGGCGTTCCAGGAGCTCGTGAGCTACTTCAGCTTCGTCCCGCCGCCCGAGCAGGCGACGAACGGGAACGGAGGGATTCGCTCCCTCCTGAGGAGGAGCTGATGGAACTCCACGAGCGCCTGCTCACCGCGCCGACCGTCGCGCCGACGACCGGCCAAGACCCCTTCTCCGAGCTCAAGGACCGGGTGCATCTGGCCGTCATCAGCGACCTCGGCCCGCAGCTGTTCAACGTCAGCATCGACCCGGCCGCGTTGCGGGAGCGCGTCGTCAGCGACATCCGGGGCCACCTCTCCCGCGAGAGCGGAATCGCCCGCGACGATCGTGACCGCGTCACGGCTGAGATCGCCGACGACATCCTCGGTCACGGCCCGCTCGAGCGGCTGCTCGCCGACGACAGCGTGACCGAGATCATGGTCAACGGGCCATTCGACGTCTGGGTCGAGCGCCAGGGCCGGCTCTACGAGACGACCGTGCGCTTCAAGGACGAGTCGCACCTGCGCCGGATCATCAACAAGATGGTCGCCCAGGTCGGCCGCCGGATCGACGAGTCGTCCCCGATGGTCGACGCGAGGCTTCCCGACGGCAGCCGCGTCAACGCCGTCCTGCCGCCACTCTCGCTCAGCGGGCCGCTCGTCACGATCCGGAAGTTCAGCGCCGAACGGCTCGACATGGCCCAACTCGTGCGCCTCGGAACGGTGTCGACCGAGGTCGTCGAGTTCCTCGACCGCTGCGTCCGCGCCGAGCTGAACGTCCTGATCTCCGGTGGTACCGGCACCGGCAAGACGACGTTCCTGAACGCGCTCTCGAGCTCGATTCCGGACTCCGACCGGATCATCACGATCGAGGACGCCGCCGAGCTGCGGCTCAACCAGCGGCACGTCCTGCGACTCGAGGCGCGGCCGAAGAACATCGAAGGCGAGGGCGAGATCGCGATCCGCCAGCTGGTCCGGAACTCGCTGCGTATGCGGCCCGAGCGGATCATCGTGGGGGAGGTCCGCGGGGCCGAGGCACTCGACATGCTCCAGGCGATGAACACGGGCCATGACGGCTCGCTCTCGACCGTCCATGCAAACGCTCCGCGAGACGCGCTGGCACGGATCGAGACCATGGTGCTGATGGCGGGCTACGACCTGCCGATGCGGGCGATCCGCCAGCAGGTGGCCTCGGCGCTCGACCTGCTCATCCATCTCGAGCGTCTCGAGGACGGCTCGCGCCGGGTGACCTCGATCGTCGAGGTACAGCGGATGGAGTCGGACACGATCACGCTCCAGGAGCTGTTCCGGTTCCAGGTCGAGCAGGTCACGACCGACCGGATGGTGATTGGCAACCTCTGCCCGACCGGCCTGCGTCCGACGTTCCTGACCAAGTTCGAGCGGCGCGGGATCGCGCTGCCGATAGGCCTCTTCCGTGAGGGCCGCATGCCCGAGTCCTCGGAAGGGGTGCGGCCGTGAGGCGGCGGCTCCAGCTGAGCCAACTGCTGGCGCTTTGCGCCGTCGTCCTCACGGTCGCTCCAGCTTCTGCGGCCAACCACCGCCTGTCCCTGGCGGAAGCCGCGGGCGGGCAGTTCCCCGACCGCGTGTTCGTGCTGACGCTTCCGTCGCCTCGGCCCCTCGAGGCGTCACAGCTCCGTGTGCGCGAGAACGGCCGTCCGGTCACAGGCGTGACGGTCGTCCCTGCAACGGCGGCGAGCTCGAGCCAGTTCGGCGTCGTGCTCGTGCTCGACGCGAGCGACAGCATGAAGGGAAAGCCGATCGCGGCCGCCCTGGAGGCGGCGCAGGTGTTCGTCAACCACCACACGTCGACCCAGCAGGTGGCGGTGATCACCTTCAACAAGGACACGAAGGTCGAGCAGCCGTTCACGACCGAGACCGGCGAGATCGTGCGGGCGCTGGCGCATCAGCCGACGCTCGCCTTCGGCACGCACCTGTACGACGCGGTGGCCGAGGGAGTCTCGCTGCTGAAGACCGCCAAGATCACGGCCGGCTCGGTGGTCGTCCTCTCCGACGGCGCCGACACCGGCAGCGCGGCGTCCCGCGACGACGTGGTCGAAGCCGCGAAGGCGGCCCACGCGCGTGTCTTTGCGATCGGCCTTCGATCGGGGCAGTTCGACCCGACGACGCTGCGGAGCCTGGCGACTGGCACGGCGGGGGACTTCTCCGAGGCTTCGTCGGCCAAGGATCTCTCGCAGATCTACGACCAGCTGGGTACTCGTCTCTCGCAGGAGTACCTGCTGCAGTACCGGTCGCTGCAGGATCTCGGCTCGAAGGTCCACGTCTCGGTGCGCGTGAAGGGCGTCGCAGGCACCGCACGGGCCGGCTACGCCGCGCCGACGATTCCGCCGCCAGTCGTCGTGAGCTATCACCGTGGCGCCGGCGTCGGCTTCTGGACGTCGGGCTTCACGATGCTCATCTTCGGGCTGCTCGCGGTCGCGCTGTTCGCCTTCTGCCTCTACGCGCTGCTGAAGCCGCGCGGCCGCACGCTGCAGAAGCGGCTGGCCGAGTTCGTCTCGCTCGCCCAGGCCTCGGACGGGACCTCGCTGACGTCCTCCTCACGCGATCTCCGTCCCGAGGGGCCCGACTCGACGATCGAGAAGTCCCGGCTCTGGAACCGGTGGGAGGCCGAGGTCGAGCTGGCGGACATCAGCACCAGCCCGACTCGGCTGGCGATCGGGACGCTGGTCGCGATGGTCGTGGTGATGTGGCTCGTGGCCCTGTTCTTCAGCTTCTTCGCCGTGCTGCTGGGGCTGCTCGTGCCGTTCCTGGTGTGGACGTACGTCCGTCGCAAGGTCGAGCGGAAGCGGGCGAAGTTCGCCGAGCAGCTGCCGGACAACCTCGCCGTGCTCGCGTCGGCGCTGCGCGCGGGCCACAGCTTCGTCGGGGCGCTCTCGGTCGTCGTCGACGACGCGCCGGAGCCGGCCCAGTCGGAGTTCGCCCGCGTGGTGGCCGACGAGCAGCTCGGCCGGCCCCTCGAAGACGCGCTAGACACCGTCGCGCGGCGGATGAACAACCCGGATCTCGCCCAGGTCGCGCTGGTGGCCGCACTTCAGCGGCAGACCGGCGGTAGCACGGCCGAGGTGCTCGAGCGCGTGGTCGAGACCGTTCGCGAACGGCAGGATCTGCGCAGGCAGATCAAGACGCTGACGGCAGCGGGGCGGATGTCTCGCTGGGTCGTCTCGTCACTGCCGCTCGTGCTGGTGATCGCCATCTCGCTCTTGAACCCGGGCTACCTGCACCCGCTGTTCGTTCACACCTCCGGCCGGGTGCTGCTCGTGTTCGCGACGCTGCTCGTGGTCGGCGGCTCGTTCGTGATCAAGCGCATCGTGGACATCAAGGTGTAGTGCAATGGTGATCCTGCTCATCATCGGGCTCGGGCTGACAGCCCTGGCCGTCGTGCTCGGGTTGCGTGCGCTGAACTTCGCCCGCGTCCGCTCGGCCGCCAACGTCGAGAGCATCGACGTGTACGGCTTCAGCGGTCGCACCGAGAGCGTGCTCGTCGACTCCGGCCCGGGCTCCACGGACGAGGACGTGGTCACGCGGATCGGCGGCTTCGTCGCAGGCCGCTTCAATCAGCTGGACAGCGAGAAAGTGCGGACGGAGCTAGTCGGTGCGGGCCTCTACACGGTGACTCCGCGGAAGTTCATCGGGTACCGCGCCATCTCGCTGATCGGCCTCCCTGCACTCGGGGGCTGGGCTGCCGTGACTGCCTCTCTACCTCCGTTGCTGGCGGTGATCGTGGTGATCCTGTCGATCTTCATCGGCTGGATGGCTCCGCTCTGGATCGTCCGGAGCCGCGCCGGCCGGCGGAAGCTGGAGATCGACACCCAGCTTCCCGAGCTGATCGACCTCCTGGTCGTGACGATCGAGGCAGGCGTCGGCTTCAACGAGTCGCTCCGCATCGCCGGGGATCGAATCGGGGGCCCTCTGGGAGAGGAGCTGCGCCTGACGATGCAGGAGCAGCGGATGGGCCTCGCCTTGAACGAGGCCCTTACGCACCTGCTGCAGCGCGCAGAGACGCCGGGCTTGCGCTCCTTCATCCGCTCGGTGCTGCAGGGTGAGCTGCTCGGTGTCTCGATCGGTCAGATCCTGCGCAACGTCGCGGTCGAGATGCGCAAGCGGCGCCGGGCGCTGGCCGAGGAGCGAGCGCAGAAGGCGCCGATCAAGATCCTGTTCCCGCTCGTGTTCATGATCTTCCCAGCGATCTTCGTGATCATCCTGGCGCCGGCGATCTACTCGATCATGGACACGCTGCACAAATGAGCCGGCGCCGCCCCGACACAGTGACGATGCACGGTGAGGGCGGCCGGGTCGTCTGCGAGCGGTGCGAGATCGCCGCCGGTCCTGTCTCACGCGCGCGAGGGCTGCTCGGGAGGAGCCAGCTCGACGCGGGCACGGGCCTCCTGCTCAAGCCGAGCTTCTCGATCCACACGCTCTTCATGCGCTTCCCGATCGACGCCGTCTTCCTCGACCGCGACCACGCCGTGGTCGACGTCGTGCGAGAGCTGCGGCCCTGGCGCGCCGCGACGCGCATGCGTGCCCGGTCGGTGCTCGAGCTGCCGGCCGGCGAAGCTGAGCGCGTCGGCCTCCGCGTGGGAGAGCGCCTGCAGGCGGCGGGGGTGGCCGAGTGAGCGCCGAGGCACAGCCCGTGTCGTCGCTCCCGGCGCCCCGCGAGACGCACGTACCCGACCTGCTCTCGGTCGGCGTCGCGTTCGGGCTCGCAGCCGCGTGCTTTGTCGACTTCGGAGTCACGGCGCGCGCCTTCATCTCGGCGTTGTTCGTCGTGATCCTCGTCGTGCTTTCGGTGATCGACATCGAGCAGCGCCGGATCCCGAACCGGATCGTGCTGCCCGCCACCGTCGTGGTGCTCGCGCTCCAGCTCGCGTTCTTCCCGAGCCAGGCGGTCGAATGGATCGTCGCGACGCTCGGCGCGGGCTTCGTCTTCTTGCTGGCGTACATCACCTACCGGGCGGGGCTCGGCCTCGGAGACGTGAAGCTGGCGCTCCTGCTGGGCGCCGGGCTCGGAAAGGCGGTCGTGCTCGGGATCTTCCTGGGGATGTTCGCGGCCGGGATCGGTGGGCTCGTGATCATCTCCCGGCGCGGGCTCGACGCGCGCAAGGAGACCATCCCGCTCGGCCCGTTCCTGGCCCTGGGCGCCGTGCTGTCCCTGTTCTTCGGCGGCTCGGACTTCGTCAGCTTCTAGCCATGGGCGAACGGGCTCCGACTGCGGCAGGGTTCCATCGCGCACTCGATCGCGTCCTCTTCGCGACGATTCCGCTGGGGCTCGTGGTGCTGCTCGCCACGAAGAGCACCCGTCACTACTTCTGGGACTTCCGCGTCTTCTGGCATGCGGGCAAGGACGTGCTCGCGGGCCACTCGCCGTATCCGCCGCCGGATCCGTCGCTGCTGGCCCACCAGAGCTCGTTCGTCTACCCGCCCGAGACGGCGCTCGCCTTCGCGCCCCTCTCGCTGCTGCCGTACCAGCTGGCCGCAGGGCTCTTCTTCGCGCTGCTCGTCGCGTGCCTGCTGTCGACGCTGTGGGTGCTCGAGGTGCGCGACTGGCGCTGCTACGGCGCCGCGGTGCTCTTCGCGCCCGTCGTGAGCGCGATCACGAACGGCACGCTCAGCTGCGTGCTGGCCCTGGGCGTTGCGCTCGCCTGGCGCTACCGGGACAGCTGGCCCCGCGTTGCCGCGGCGGTCGCAGGCGTGGTCGTGTTGAAGGTGTTCCTCTGGCCGCTCGCACTGTGGCTCGTCGCCACCCGGCGCTTCGCAGCGGCGGCAGCGGCTGCGATCGGCGGGGCGCTCGTCACCTTCGTTTCGTGGGCGGTGCTGGGCTTTGCCGGCCTGAGCGACTACCCGCACCTCCTGCGGCTGCTCGCCGACGCGGAGCAGGCCGAGGGCTACTCGCCGATCGCGCTCGGGCTCTCGCTGGGCCTACCCGCGTCGACCGCGCGCGCGGTCACCCTGGCGCTCGGCGCGCTCGTCCTGGCCGGGATGTTTCTCGTGGCACGGCGGCGTGAAGGCGACCGCGACGCGTTGACTCTCGCGATCGCGGCGTCGCTCCTGCTCTCGCCGATCGTCTGGCTGCACTACTTCGTGCTGCTGCTAGTGCCGCTCGCGCTGGCGCGGTCGCGGCTCTCGCCCGCGTGGGTGCTGTTGCCACTGCCGTTTTGGTTCTCGAGCACGAACGGCCAGAGTCACGGCCACGCCGCGTCGATCGCCCTGGCGCTGGCCGCGGCCTGCGCGCTGTTGCTGGTGAGCATGTCGGGCGGTTGGCGGTTGCGCCGTCCCTCAGCCCGTCGAGCCGCGGCTCCCGCTCCGGCGGCACGGTGATCAGCGAAGCCCACACCCCGGCAGCGGTCGCCACTGCGAGCCCACGGCGACGGACCCTCGCGATCGCCCATCCGGCGGTCGCCTGGCTGACCGGCCTCGTCGTGATCTCGACGCTCGTCCGGTTCGCGCTGACCTGGCTGATCCCCGTCCCGTGGATCTTCGCGGACGAGCTGAAGTACTCCGAGCTCGCCAAGAGCTTCGCCGCGACCGGGAGCTTCGCCATCCGCGACGTGCCCGGACTCGGCTTAAGCCCGCTCTACCCGCTGCTGATCTCGCCCGCCTACGCGCTCTTCGACAGCGTGCCGCACGCATACCTCGCGATCCGGTTCATCAACTCGCTGCTGATGTCGCTGGCGGCCGTGCCGACCTATCTGCTCGCCCGTCGGCTCGTGACCCGTGGGTGGGCGCTGACGGCGGCCGCGCTGACGCTGCTGGTGCCGTCGCTCGGCTACGCCGGGATGGTGATGACCGAGAGCCTCTTCCTGCCGCTCTTCCTGACCACGGTGCTCGTCGTCGTCGCGATGCTGGAGCGCCCGACTGTGGGCAGGCAGCTGGCCGCCCTCGGGCTTGTCGGCCTCGCGCTCCTCACGCGGCCGGCGGCAGTCGCGCTGGTGCCGGCCCTGCTGAGCGCGATCGCGACCGTGGTCGCCGGTGACCGCGTCGCCGAGGGCAAGCGGGTGCGGCAGCGCCTCGCCGAGTTCCTGCCGACCTTCGCGGCTCTCGGCGCTGCCGTCGTCGCGCTGGCGGCCTGGGAGGCCGCCCACGGCCGGACGCTGATCGCGCTCTTCGGCGAGACCCAGATCGTCTGGCGTCACCACTACTCGGTCACCGCCGTCGCGCGCTGGCTGCTCTACCACACCGCCGAGCTCGACCTCTACTCGGGCGTGCTGCCGTTCGCGGCCCTGCTCGTGCTGGGGACCTGCGTCTTCGTCAGGGGCGACCAGACGCTGCGTGTCTTCGCCGCCGTGGCGGTGTCGATGACCGCCTGGCTGCTCCTGGTCGCCGCGACCTTCGTCTCGGGCGTCGGAAGCCTCGACGCCCACTCGACCGCGCGCATCTCCGACCGGTACACGTTCTACGCGCTGCCGCTACTGATCGTCGCGCTCGCGGCCTATGCCGCGGGACGTCTGCCCACGCGAGCGAGGGTGACGGTCGCGGCCGCGGCGGTCGCCGGGGCGCTTCCGCTCGCCCTGCCGTTCACGAGCCTGATCCGGAACGACATCATCCCGGACAGCTTCGGGCTCCTCATGTGGTCGCGGATCGACGGCAAGTTCCTCGTCGCGGTGCCGCACGTGGTGGCCCGCGTCGCCTTCATTTGCATGGTCCTGGCCGCGCTCTTCGTGCTGCTGCGCAAGCCGCGGCTGGCGAGGCTCCTGCCGCTGCTCGTCGCGCTCTACCTGGTCGCAGGGATCAGCGCCGTCGTCGGGCGTACGCACGGCACCTCGGCGTTCGCCGACCAGTCGATCCAGTCCACCCACAACTGGGTCGACCAGGCACTCGGCTCGGGCCAGGACGCCGTCGTGATCTGGTCGGGTCGCAGCGACCCGCACATGGTCTGGGAGAACGAGTTCTTCAACCGCAGCGTCGGCGCGGTCTACTACCTGC
>CAVXOR010000002.1:0-737412 GCA_963763475.1 uncultured Actinomycetes bacterium
GACGATTCCGCGCACGGCCGGCGGAGGTGGAGGGACGCCTGGTGCCCGGACATTGGGAGGGCGATCTGATCAAGGGGGCCGGCAACCGCTCCTCGGTCGGCACGCTGGTCGAGCGCACCAGCCGCAAGCTGGTCCTGGTCAAGCTGACCGACGCCAAGGCCGAGACGGCACGCGATGGCTTCGCCGCCGGCCTGCTGGCGGTGCCGGCACCGCTGCGCCTCACCCTGACCTACGACCAGGGCAAGGAGATGGCGCGCCACAAGGAACTGGCCGCGCTCACGGGCCTGCGCGTTTACTTCGCCGACCCGCATGCGCCGTGGCAGCGCGGCTCCAACGAGAACACCAACGGCCTGCTGCGCCAGTACCTGCCCAAGGGCACCGACCTGTCGGTGTTCTCGCAGGCCGAACTCGACGCGATCGCCGCCCGGCTCAACAGCCGGCCGCGCAAGACGCTCGGCTTCGCGACCCCCGACGAGGTGTTCGCCGCGCTGGTGGACAAGGCCGCCAACGCCGTCACGTCACCAAATGCGGAGGGTGTTCGCTACGGAACTTGAATCCGCCTCGATAATCTGCCGTGAGCTTGCTGCGGCGTTGCTCGTCGCCAGACACCAGGCTTCCTTCATGCCCTTGGCATGCACACACACGACGGCGCCGACCGGGTATTGCGCCTCGGTGACCGCAGCATCGCGCAGCTTGCGCGCCCGACCGCCCTGGCCGACCCACTCGCCGGCTGGACGGGTCGGCCCGTCGGCCGCGCTGACCTTGGTGTTGCCTTTCAGCCGGATGACGTAGTCGAAGCCCAGCTCGTCAAGGAAGCCGAACAGCTTGGTGTCGGCGAAGCCGGCCAGGAGGGTGACCTTGACGTCGTCAGACAGCACCTCGGCCAGCCGGCGCACGGCGGCGTCCTCGTAGGCGTTGCGCGCGTCTGTCAACTCGTCCTTGTGAACGCTGAGCCAGATCAGCGGCGTTGCCCGGCCGTGGCGGGTCACCAGCTTGAGCGCCAGGGTGGCCTGTCCGTCGGCATCGTAGTCGGTCCAGTCCATCGCCACCACGATGTCGGTGCGGGGTCCGACCATTTCCGGGACCCAGCTGGCAAAGACATCCCAGGCCTCGATCCTGGGATTGCTCAGCAGCCGGTCGACCTGCTTGACGGCATGCTTGGGCAGAAGGCCGCGGGCCTGAGCCAAAGACTTGCCGATCACCGCGACGCCCAACGAGGCGCCCGTCATCACCCCAAGGGTGGCATTGGCAAGAGAAGCGATCCGCTTCGTATGAATGTCTTCATCAAGAACACTGTCGAGGAAGTTCCGAACATTCTTCACCTGCATCAAGCCACGCTTCGATCCGTCAATCATATTGCTCTACATAGCTGCCTCTGTTGAGCAATACTGCGACATCACGCAGGTGAATGCACTGCCTGAAAATGAGGGGATCCTTGAGGCCCGATCTCCACCACCATAAACCGGATGCAGTCATCATCTTGGACAATCTCAAAGCTCATCATAATAGAACGGCCAAGAGGATGGTGGAAGAGGCTGGCTTTTCAGTTGTCTACCTGCCGCCCTATTCACCAGAATGGTCGCCGATAGAAGAGTGCTGGTCCAAGATCAAGACGATCCTGCGGACCGCGGGCGCCCGAACAAAGGTGGCCCTCGCTCAAGCCATTCCCGTGGCATGGGAGAGAATTACACCGAGGATGCCCGAGGCTGGTTCGAGCATTGTGGCTACAGGGCAGCCAACTCACAGATGGCCCGGCCGCGGCAGGATGAACGCTGTTTCGCTCAGAACCGAGAGCGTCACGGCAGTTGATCAACCGAACTCTCTGTTCAAGTCGCAAACCGCTGTAACGACCCTGCTCGATGAAGCGAAGTGCTATGAAGTCATTCGTCAGCTGAGATGGCCGGACGGCGTTGTCTGCCTTCACTGCCGTGACCGAGGCGTGGTCCGCAACGGTCATGACGATCGCGAGCGGAAGCCGACAACGATACTTGTGCAAGACCTGCAAGTATCGCTTCGATGACCTGACGGGAACCGTTCTGGCCGGACATCATCAACCGGTCTCGACCTGGATCTTGGGCTCGTACTTCATGGGAGTGAACCTGTCGAACCGTCAGATCGCGCACGAACTGGGTGTGTGCGAGAGCGACGTCCAGGCCATGACCGAGGTGCTGCGCCACGGCATCGTGGCGAAGACGCCCGACGTCGTCCTGAGCGGCGATGTCGAGTTCGACGAGCTCTACGTTGTCGCCGGGCACAAGGGCAATCCCGAGGCGGTGCGGGCCAAAGGACGCGAAGGCCGGCGCAACAGACTGAAGGGCGGCCGCGGTCGCGGCACCTTGGAGAAGGAGAAGCCGCCGATCTTCGGCATGATCGAGCGCGGCGGCCAAGTCGTGATCCGGATGCTGGCCAATGTCCAGCAAGCGACCATCCATCCGATCATCGAGAAGACCGTCGCCAAAGGCTCGAACGTCTATACCGACGAGTATAGCATCTACGCCAGGCTTCCTGGTCTCGGCTACGGCCACAAGACCGTCTGTCATGGTCGAGGCGAATACGCCCGGGACGAGGACGGCGATGGGTTCTGCGAGGTCCACGTCAACACCCTCGAGGGCTTCTGGTCGCTCCTGCGATCCTGGCTGCGGCCGCATCGCGGCATCTCGCAGGAGAAGCTGCCGCTCTATCTCGGCTTCTTCCAGTTCGTTCACAATGCTCGCAGACGGGGAAAGGCTTTGCTCGGCTCCTTGATCGAGGCGCTGGTCGCCTGAGCCCGCTCCCCATCACCCCGAAACCCGACAAGAGATTCCCAGCGCGCGGGCGCGCACCACCGGTTCACGAAAATATGGTGAAGCCGCTGGTGATGGTCGCCGAGAGTGTCGATCTATCTAGACGGCGATCGCAGGGAGGTCGGGTTTTGGCAGGTGATCCAATCCCGCATAAGAGATTGACCGGCACCGCATCCAGGCATCACCGAGAGTCGCGACCCGGTTCGGGCCAGCACGAGCTTCTGTCTTTGACTTGCGGTGCGGCGATCGCCACGGCAACAGCTTCACGGAGGAGATGATGGATGCGATCATCGAACGCTGTGCCGGTCTCGACGTCCATCAGGCGACGGTGGTCGCCTGTGTGCTGATCGGGCGAGGCCGGCCGCAAGCCGCACAAGGAGATCCGGACGTTTTCGACGATGACGCGGGATCTGGAGGCGATGCGGGATTGGCTGAAGGGCCACGGCGTGACGCATGTCGGCATGGAGAGCACCGGGATTTACTGGAAGCCGGTCCATACCATCCTGGAAGGCCACTTCGAGCTGATCGTCGCCAACGCCCATCACATCAAGACCGTGCCGGGGCGCAAGACCGACGTCAAGGATGCCGAGTGGACCGCCGACCTGGTGCGCCACGGCCTGGTCAAGCCGAGCTTCGTGCCACCACCGCCAATCCGCGACCTGCGTGACCTCGTCCGGCTTCGGCGCTCCTTGTCCGAGGCGCTGGCCACCGAGCAGAACCGCACGCTCAAGCTGCTGGAACATCAAGTTGGCCAGCGTGGTCAGCCAGGTGTTCGGCGTCTCCGGCCGGGCGATGCTGAAGGCGCTGATCGAGAACACCGCCACGCCGCAGGAGATGGCGGACCTGGCGAAGCGGAAGTTGCGCCGCAAGCTGGAGCCGCTGGCCCTGGCGCTGGACGGCCGGCTGACCGAGCATCACCGCTACCTGCTGGCCTTCCACCTCCGGCGGGTCGAGGCGATCGAGGCGGATCTGCGCGCGCTCGACGAGCGCATCGAGGAGAAGGCCCAGCCCTACGCGGCGCAGCGGCGCCTGCTCCGGCAGATCCCCGGTGTCGACGACCGGATCGCGCGTGGCGATCATCGCGGAGATCGGCATCGACATGACCGTGTTCGGCAACGCCAGGCGCTTGGCCGCCTGGGCCGGGGTCTGCCCCGGCAATCACGAGAGCGCCGGAAAGAAGAAGAGCACGGCCGCCCGCAAGGGCAACATTCACCTCAAGACGACCGTTCAGGCCGCGGTCTGCGCCGCCCGGACCAAGGGCAGCTACTACAAGGACAAGTACCACCGGCTGAAGGCGCGCCGGGGCTCTCTAGCGGGCCGCCATGGCCATCGCGCACAAGATCCTGGTCGCCGTGTTCCACATGCTCGCCAAAACCGTTCCCTTCAAGGAACTCGGAGAGGCGTTCCTCGATCAGCAGGCATCGCAAGCGCACCACGACCAACCTGGTCCGGCGCCTCAACAACCTCGGATACGACGTCCTCCTCCGGCCAAAGGTCGCCGCATGACCACCTGCCTCCATCGCGCCCGATCCCCGCCGTTAATTTTCGGGACAGCCAATTCGTTTTCGGGCACCTCCCGAAAGGCCGATGTTCTTTGTTGATCCGCCTATGCGTCAATTCCGCGCGTTTCGTTAGTTCTGGCCGAAGAGGAGGAACGCCGTCATCGCGGCCGCGTCGCCAGATCCTCCTCCACGAAGCGCAGGAGCGCTTCGAGGAGAGCCTCGCGCGGGTAAGCGTTCTGGGTCACGAACATCGAGGCGATCGTGGCGTGCGTGCGGTTGATCGGCACGGCGACGGCCCAGTGGTCGGCATTGAGATAGCCCAGGAGGATGCTGCCGGGCACGACCTGGTCATAGAAGATCACCTGGCTGTCGTTGCGCGCGTCGATGCGGGCCAACTTGTCGTAACTCGAGGCGAGAATCGAGGAGATCCGCTCCGGCTGCGGGAACGTGACGAGCGAGTAGTAGCGCAACTCGCGAGGAAGCGGGTTTCGTGCGAGCCATGCCTTGCGGGTCGCGGGCCGCAGGCTCGCCACGGCGCCGCCATCGCCCGAGCCGCAGGTCGCTCCGGGAAAGTACCGCAGCAGGTCGGCCTGGTACTGCTCGGCGTCGTTCGCGAGCGCCGAGCCGCCGACCGCGCCGGCGGCGCTGACCACCGCCGCGACGCGGCTCCGGATCTCCGGATATGTGACCACCGCCTCAAGGATGTCGGGAGCGCCCTTCGAATAGCCGACGAGCACGAGACGCGGCGCGCCCGCGTCCGACGGCATGGCCATGATCGCGTCGCGGATCTGGCGCGCATTGTTCTCCGTGCCCGACAGTGCATCGACCTTGAGCTGCAACGCGTCGTACCCGAACTGGCGCACGTGCTGCGCGACGGTGCCGGGCGGGTTGCAGCCACGGTTCGAAGCATTCGTACCCGATGCCGCGCACCACCGCCGCGATGAGGCGCCGCTTCGACGGGCCGAGATCGACGGGTTTGCCGGTGCTCGCGGGCTCGATGCCAACCGGGTCAGCGCGTCCTCGCAAGGTCGGTAATCGGGAAGCCCGCGTCCGCGCGCCTCCAGTACGGCGCAGTAGATCTCGCGGAAGCGCGCCCGCTGGTCCTGCACGCCCGCCTCGGAAGCGGGCGCGAGCACGAGCGGAGGCGTGTCGGTCGAGTACGGCATCAGCGGCGGCGCGTCGCGCACGCGCCGAGTGCGACGCACGCCGCCATCGCCAACGAGGCGACGGCTACACGCGACTCAACGACCGGGGCGCTGGCGGGCATTGCCGTTCTCCTCGCTCGCAGGGGCCTCACGCCGCTCCAGGTACGGAACCCAGCGGAGAAATTCCACATCGGCAAGGCTGAGCGGCCGCTTTGCCAGGAACAGGACCGCGCGCAGGCCGTCGGTGTGGTAGCCCGCGCCGTCAACAGCGGTTTGAGGCTGCGTCTCGGAGGCCTCACCGACACCGGTCACGAACCCGAGCTTCTCCAGACCACCCGAATACATCATGTCCTGGATCAGCAGGTTTCTCGCTTCGTCCACGTCGTCATGCAGGGCGATGCCGATCGCTCCGCGGGGCGCGAAGCGCCCGCCGACCGGCCGCCCAGCCTGCACGAGGTAGACGGAACGACCCTCGAAGCGGATGGGTGCAAGCCACACTCGCATCGAAGTGGACGGCGCACCCGCCTGTGCCTGCTTGCGCAGCACGACGTCGGGCGGGCGTCCGAAGACCTGCTGCGCCATGTCATCCGCTCGCGCGTCGCGACGATAGTTACGGCGCACCATCGCGGCCCCGATGTCGGCAAGCTCGCCGACGAGGACGACGTTCAGCGGATCGCCCCGCGCCGACCCACGCGCATCGGTCGCACAGCATGGCAGCCGCTCGAGCGCCGCACGGAGCGCGCCATGGTCGGTATACTCGATGATCTGCGGATCGGGATACCGGAAGAGCGCCGAGCCCGTGCCCGCGGCGTCATCCGGCACAGGCAGGAACAGCGAGAAGGGGATCAGCGTCCTTCTTCCCGAGCAGATCGACGTTTAGGACTTTCGTCAGGCGCTCGGGGTTGGTAAAGAGGATTCCCGCGCGCGTCGCTCCCGGGTCGATCGGGTTCTTGAGCGCGAGCCTGTCGAGATGATCGTTGATGCTGCGCGTTCGTGTCGCCGGCGAGCGGCGTGTGCAGCGACCACGCGACTTCCAGCGGCGAGAAGTAGTCCGGATCGGTGCCCGAACGCAGCAGCCACAGCGGTTGCGAGGTTCCGTTCTGGACCTCGATCCAGACGGGCTGAATTATGGTTTTGTCGAGATCGGCGCCGAGCATGCGCCGGGTGTCTGCGGCGCCCAGCACCGCCGCGCTCACGCGCACGTCGTGCCGCGCCTCGGTCACGGCGCGGCTGCGCAGCGGTGCATCGCTGACGTCGGCGGGAGCCTGCCACGTCGCGCAGCCGGCAAGGGCGAGTGACAAGCACGTTACGA
The DNA here is from genome assembly GCA_963763475.1 of uncultured Actinomycetes bacterium. Taxonomy (GTDB): domain Bacteria; phylum Actinomycetota; class Thermoleophilia; order Gaiellales; family Gaiellaceae; genus AC-32. The sequence continues at coordinate 6,743 of CAVXOR010000002.1, forward strand.
ACGCGCGAAGGACACGAGGCGGCAACCCGCTCATGCATCGGCGCCTGCCCGCGGGAAGGCTCTCGATCTCCGCCAGCGACGTCGGCTTGCGGTCGAACACGCAGCACGACACGATACCCGTCGGTGTAGTACGGATCGGTGGTAAGGTTTTCGCGCGGGGCGCCCTGCGGGAGCGGCCCCGACTCCCATCACGCCCCCGATCTGCGCAAGATTCTGCGAATAGGCCATGTCCTCCACGAGCGCCGCGCGCGCTTCGTCGACATCGGGGTCGATCTTGTGCGTCGTCAGCGTCGGGGAATGGATGGTGAGACGGCTGCCGATGTCGCGGCTGATCTGGCCCACCCACACCAGCTTGCCGTGGTAGCGCATCGGGCTTAGCCAGAGCCGCAGGTGATTGCGCTGGTGAATGTTGTCGCGGGCCTTCTGCAGCGCGATGTCCTGAGGGCGGCCGAACAGGTAGAGATCGCTCACCGGCGCATAGGAATAGCGCTCTCGGGACAGCGCGGAAGTCACCATCCGCCAGACCGAGCCCGACCACTTCTCCTCGGTCGGACGCCAGCCGCGCCGCACGAGTGCGGGGAAGGCATCGTCGAGGCCACCCACGATCACCAGGTTGAGCGGATCGCCGTTCTTCGTATTGTCGCTGTTGGTCGCGCAGCATGGCAGGGTCTCGAGCGCCGCACGGAAGGCGGCGTCATCCGTGTAGTTCACGATCTGCTCGGGCGGATAGATCTCGCGCCGGAACACTTCGCTCACCTTGTAATCGCCGCGGAAGCCCGGCACGACCGTGAGGATCGAGAATGTCCGCACGCGCCCACTCGCGACGAGGTCGAGCTGCACGAGCTTCACGCCCTCGTCGAGGTTCGTCAGCACGAACCCCGATGTCGTCGCGCCGGGCAGGACTGGATTGTGGAACGCGAGCTGACGAAAGCGCTGGTCGAGCGCTGCCTGCTGCTCGCGTCGAGCTGCCCGACGCCAGCGCTTCGGCCGCTTCGGATGCCGGGAAGAAATTCGGGTCCAGCCCCGGCGACAGCAGGAAGTAGGCTTGCTCTTCGTGGTTCTCGACCTCGATCCAGACGGGCTGAATTGCCTTCTTCGCGAGCGGGACGCCGTACACCGTCGCGCTCTCGTCGGTCGACAGGACCGCCGTCGACACCCGCACACCGCCGTCGGTGCGCGTCACGGCTCTGCTCTTGTAGTCCAGCTCCGTCGCGGGCGATTGCGGCGCGGAGGAGGCACAGCCGGCAAGCGCGCCGGCGACGAGGGCGGTTGCGAGCGTTCGCCACGCCATGCGGATCGCATTCAGCCCCAACCCGCACGAACTGGAGTTGAATTGATGCATGAATGGCACCGCACTCAGTCTTCGATCCATCGACTGGCACATCATCGAACGGCCCACCCCTGGCAAGATCATGACCTGAACCGCCGCCCGCGAGACCTGCGGAGCTGGCGCTTTCCCGGCGTCCTCAACCAGCTCGCACCCCCGGTAACAGGTTGAATGGCTGCTGTCCTCATTGATAGTCTCTGACGTGATGTCTGGTTATGCCAGCCGGAATCAAAGCAGAGGAGTGTCTGATGCGAACAGTGTTAACTCAATGTCGGTAACTTAGTGGAATCTCACTTATTAGTTGTGCATAGTAGGTATCGCAATCGACCCTTGTTATGTTCCCTATATGTCGAGCTTAATCAAAATTACGAGGCGCTACAGCTATTGCGGATCTCTGAGAGATACCATGCAGGTGAAGCACGGCCGAGGACTGGTAAGCTGAAGTCGCGAGGAGCCAACTCAGGAGGCCAGCGATGACCTGTGACACTGCCCCCCTTATCCCGTCCCCCGTCCAGCCCCAGGAAACAACGATCTGCGTTGCCCTTGAGCTGAGCCGGTCGACTTGGCTGGTTGGGATCAACCTGCCCGGCGGCGAGAAGATTTCCAAACACACCGTGGCCGGGGGTGACGGCGCGGCCCTGCTCGCCTTGTTGGCGCAGATCAAGGACAAGGCTGAGCACCAACTGAGCCAACGCTGCGGCTCGTGGTGATCCAGGAGGCCGGTCGGGACGGCTTCTGGATCCACCGTCTGCTGGAAGCGGCCGGGATCCAGAGCAACAGAAACCGTGGGGCAGCTCATGCTCCTGCAAACTCGAACACGAACCCTCGACGGTACGCTCCATGACCTGTTCACATCCTGGTATCCGGCCGTGCCCGCCAACGATGTCCAGCCCACCCCATTGGCTGCCGCAGCCTGAATTGCCCCACGGTTTCTGTTGCTCTCCCATCCAATCGCCGTTCCACCATCGGAATGAAGGACGCAGACCTGCTGTTTCCTGCCAAATCGATGGACTGCGCAAGATTCGTGTTCATTGACGGGCTGGATCTACAGAACGCAGGGTTCGCCGCACCCCCTCGACCGAAAAAATGCACAGCAAAAAGAAACTCACTCCGCACTTGACGGAGACACCATCATGTGAGGCTCTCAGACCTCGTCGCTCGCCCCATAGCTTCTCTTGACGGTCCCGTTCTGCATGCTCTCTTTCGGCGAAGCCGTTCGTTCAACTGGGAAGGGCTTGTGGATGAGGGGGAGGGTTATAGGGTCCAGTCTTCGAGCGACAATCCCGGCACTCGCTTGAATTCCTTGAGATTGTTGGTGACGACGGTCATGCCGTGCCGCACTCCCTGGGCCGCAATCAACAGGTCGTAGGCACCGATGGGTTGGCCCTGTTTTTCCAGTTTGGCCCTGAGCAGTCCCGCGACGCCGGCGTCATCGGCGTCGAAGTCCAGGATGGTGAACGGGCCGACCAGAAAGGTTTCGACCCGTGTCTTGTTCGTGGCCCGGCTTGGCGCTCTTTGGAACGCCATACCAGAGTTCGAAGATGGTGATCGTTGAGACGCTCATGACCTGTCCGCCGGAGAGTGCTCTTTCGAAGCGCTCCCGGACCTGATGTGGCCTGCTACGGATGAGCGAGATGCAGACATTCGTGTCGAGCAGCAGCATCAGTCGAACATGTCCCGCTCGGGAGTGGGCGGCTGGTCGCGCCCCTCTTCCAGGAACGTGTCGTCGGCGTGTTTGTCCATTTCGGCGAACCAGTCGGTCGGGTTCTCGATCACTGGCTCGAGAAGGACGCCGCGGCCGTGGCGGCTCACCCGGACAGTCGTGCCGCTGAAGCGGAAATCGCGAGGAAGCCGGACAGCCTGGCTGCGACCGTTGGCGAACAGTTTTGCGAACTCGGCTGGCATCGAGCCCTCCAGTCTATACCATTGGTATCGATCATAGGAGCATACCCCGGATATGGCAATGGCACCGCGCATTGCCTCAATAAAAATGCTACCCGATAGTGGCCGTTGCCTCACAGCGAACGTTAAGCCCCAATACCGTTGACTTAAGCTGAATTGGCGGCTGTTTTCGGTTCAGGACGGAGGATCTGGCGCAGGCGGGCGACGGCCGCGTTGAAGGCTCGTGGTGACAGGTTCTGCTGTTGGCAGTAGGCGGCACGCGGCAGACCGCTGGCCCGCCATGCTTGAACCTGGGTTTGCCAGAATGTTTGGCGGCTGGTTTGCACAGGCTCTGTCTGGCGGGTCGTAGGCACCGCTTGCTGGTGATCAGTTGTCGTGGGAGCACTCGGCTCGGATGGTGCGACGACGACGATGTGCTCATCGTAGCGGAAGCGCTGGGACGGGGCGGCGCTGGCGGCGCACCGGCTCCGGGTCGGGAAGTTGTTCATCTTGCGCTTGACGACGCGCGGATTATGCCGGCCGCGGCTGCGTTCGGCGGGCACCGCGACGATCTCGATCAGGATGACCTCCGTCATACGCCGACGCTGGCGAGGGGGAAAAAGCGGCGTGGAAGGGAAGATGACGCCGGACAACTCGCACGGCATGGATGAAGGAGAGGGTATCCGGATCACAGCCGGCCTTGCGGCTGGCCTCGACCATCAGCCGGCGCAGCGCCAGGTGGACGAGCAGCAGAGCATAGAGTTCCTGTTCGGCCAGGTCGGCACGGTGGGAGCGCAGCATCAGCCGCTTGCCCGGCAACGTGACCTTCAATTCCGCAAACGCGCTCTCTTCCTCCCAACGCTCATGATACAGGGCGGCCAGTTCCGCCGCCGGCGCCTCGGCCGGATCGAGCAGGGTGGTGATCAGACGATACAGCGGTTCGGCATCCGGAATCCCGTCGAGGCGATACTCGATGACCCGCACCGGACTTCCGCCGTCGTCGCGGCGGCGCTGCGTGGGGGACGGATACAGGCGGCTCAGGTACGAACCGTCCGCCAGACGACGCTGACAGGGCAGCACCTGGTTGGAGCGCACCCGCCACACCAGGTCGGCGCCCGCGGCCGTCGCCGTCCGCCACAGCGCGAAGCCGACGAAGGCCCGGTCGGCCAGACACAGCATACCGGAGCGCAGCCGCTCCAGCAGAACAGGGGCCAGCCGGACTTCGCTGGTGTCGTAGCGACCGATCGCGGCGGCAAAGATCGCGTGCGTGCCGGTCTCCATCAGGGCGAGCAGGCGCACCTGAGGGAAGCTGCTGGCGCCGCGTGATGCCGCTGGACGCCCGAAGCGCCGCTCCAGGTCCGGCGCGTCCGGCAGGTCAATGGTGGTGCCGTCGAGGCTGACCAGACGTCGGCCGCGGTACCAGGCGCCCGCCAGGCCGGGTTCCGCCAGTGGTTGGGCAACCCGCTCGAACAATTCCTTCAGCGGGGCGATCCCGAGCCGGATCCGGGCTTTGGTGATCGCCGACTTGCTCACTGAAGCCGGATCGAGGCCCTTCAGGCGCAACCAGCGCAAGCCCTCCAGCAGGCAGCGCAGGACCTCGCCGTAAGAGGCCTGGGCATAGAGCGCCAGGGCCATGACATAATAGACCATCAAACGGGCCGGCAGTTGACGGTAGCGGCGGCTCTGCCGCCCGGTATCTGCCAGCACGCCATCAATCAACTCGCCCGGTACCGTGGTCGTCAGCACCCCCAAGGTGACAAGATCGCTGATCCGCGTACCGGGCGGCAAACACGTCGGTTTCCGAGACATCCAAGGGCACTCCGCAGAGGTTCCTCCTGCGGTCTTCAACAGCCAAAACGCCCAAAGTCAACGGTATTGTTTCTGGCGTTACAGTTGCCGGTCCCACTTCTGACGGAAAGAGCATCCCTCTCATTCTGTACGTGCTCCGTACGCGTCGTGCGTCTTCGGGCGGAAAGAGGCACAACGTACGGAGCCGAACAGGATGAGGGATGCTTAGTTTTCGTCAGAAAGGGACCAGCGCAACTGTAATGCTAGGCCCTGTTATGGCTTGATCACTGTGCCTATCTATCTGGAATGACTGAGCAAAGCAGACTTATTGTCCTGAGTGACGAACAATGGGCGGTGCTGGGGCCGCTGATCGATGAGTGCCGTCCGCGGGGCAAGACGGAGCCAGTCGCCTTGCGCGAGACGGTCGAGGCGATTGTCTGGCGGCATCAGAATGGCGCGAAATGGCGCAGCGTGCCGTCCGATCTGGTGCCGTGGTGGCGGGCGGCAGCGTGTTGCACGGATGTGCCGGATGGCGTAGGAGGCGATCTGTTTCGATGCTCCGGATCTCGCCTTCATGCCGCACAAATACAACGCCGCCACCATATTCCACGACCGAAGCGACGCGTGACGAATTGGGCAGCGTACAACGAGGCGCTGCGGCAGCGGGGCAGTCTGACCGTGTGGTTTACGGATGAGGCCATCGCTGTAGACGCCGGGTGAATACTCGACAGATCGGGCGAAGTAAAATCCCGCAGGTGACCCAACTTTCCGGCCTCCGGAGTATCGGCTGCTGAGGTCGGACCATCGTGCACCATCCTTTCAGTCTGAACTGGAGGGGAGGCGGCGATGGTCACACTCGGGGAACTCGTAATGATCCTGGATCTTCATCGACAGGGCCTCTCCCTCTCCGCGATCGCCCGGCGCACCGGGATGGATCGCGGAACTGTCGCCAAGTACGTCAAATGCGGCCTGGAGCCGCCCCGCTATGGCCCGCGTAATCCGCGGCCGACCATCATCACCCCGGTCGAAGCCTATCTGCGCGAGCGGATCGCCGCCTTTCCCGATCTCAACGGCAGCCGCCTGCTTCGGGAGATCCAGGAGCGCGGCTATACCGGCGGCTACACCGCGCTGAAGGACTTCCTGCGCACCATCCGGCCCGCCGCCCCGCCGCCGTTCGAGCGCCGCTTCGAGACCGCGCCGGGCAAACAGGCCCAGGTCGACTTCGCCCACTTCCGGACCACCTTCACCGACACGCCCGAAGCGGAGCGGATCGTCTGGCTGTTCTCCCTGGTGCTCGGCCACAGCCGCCTGATGTGGGCCCGCTTCGTCGAGCGCCAGGACCTGGCGACGGTGCTGCGCTGTCATATCGCCGCCTTCGAGGCGCTGGGCGGCGTCCCGGCGGAGATCCTGTACGACCGCATGAAGACCGCGTGCTGGGCGAGGTCGACGAGCGCGGCATCGTCTACAACGCCAAACTCCTGGACCGGGCGGCGCACTACAGTTTCGTGCCCAAGGCCTGCAAGGCCTACCGCGCCAAGACCAAGGGCAAGGTCGAGCGCCCCTTCCGCTATGTGCGCGAGGACTTCTTCCTCGGCCGCTCCTTCCGTGACCTCGAGGATTTGAACGCGCAGTTCCGGCAGTGGCTGGACACTGTCGCCAACGCCCGCCGACATGCCACCACCGGCAGGATCGTCGCCGAGCACTTCGCCGAGGAGAAGCCGCATCTTCAGGCTCTGCCGGCCGGTCCCTTCAACGCCGTCCTGACACTCGACCGCCGGATCACGCGCGACGGCATGGTCTCGGTCGGCGGCAATCTCTACTCCGTGCCCGACGGCACCCGGCGGCGTGTCGTCGAGGTCCAAACGCTCGCCGGCACGATCAACATCCTGGAGGACGGCGAACTGATCGCCGCCCATCCCGTGCTGGAGGGGCGCGGCCAACGGCGGATCGCCGCCGGACACCGCACAGCACCGTCGCCGGTCGACAGCACGACACCACCCGAGCCGCCACCTCCGCCGGTGCCGCCGGGATCCGTCGTCACCCCGCGGCCGCTGGCCTTCTACGAAGCGGTTGGGCGTCGACTTGCCGCCGACGGAGGGGCATCGTCATGAGCGGAACCTCCCCAGCCGGCTTGGTTGACCGGATCCGCTGCCACCTCGTCGGCCTCAAAATGCCGCGGGCGCTGGAGGTGCTCGATCATGTCCTGCGCCGCCTGGAATGCGGTGAGATCGGCGCGCCGGAGGCGCTGGAGGCGCTGCTGGGTGAGGAACTGACCCTGCGCGAAGGTCGGCGGCGTCCGGGCCGCGCTCAAGATGGGCCGGCTGCTCACCCTCAAGACCCTGACCGGCTTCGACTTCTCGTTCCAGCCCTCGCTCGACCGCAACCGCATCCTCACCCTGGCCCAGCTCGAGTTCATCGACCGCCATGAGGTCGTCCACTTCATTGGGCAACCGGGGTGCGGCAAAACCCACCTGGCGCTGGCTCTTGGTGTCGAGGCTGTCAAGTCCGGCCGTTCGGTCTACTTCGCCACCCTGGCCGACATCGTCAGTTCGCTCGCCAAGGCGGAGCGGGAGGGCACCTTGCGCGAACGCCTCCGCTTCCTGTGCCGGCCGCAACTGCTGATCATCGACGAAATCGGTTACCTGCCCGTGATCGCCGGGGGCGGCAATCTGGTCTTTCAGCTCGTGAACGCCCGGTACGAGCGCGGCGCCATGATTCTGACTTCGAACCGCGGCTTCGCCGAATGGGGCGATATCTTCGGCAGCCCCGTCGTCGCCACGGCGCTGCTCGATCGCCTGCTGCACCATGCCATCGTCGTCCAGATCGAGGGCGCCAGCTACAGGCTCCGCCAGCACGCCGACCTGATCCCGGAAAACCTCCGCGTCAGACCGCTCGCACCCCCGCAGCCTTCCTCCCGGCGCCGCGGTCGCCCGCCCAAAGACAGGAGTTCCGATCTCCCTGCCGGCTGATCACCGCCCGTCCAAACTGCGGGATTTTACTTCGCCCAAGTTGTCGAAACTTCATTCGCCGTTGACAATCGCCGCCTGGAAAGCCATGCCGCGGACCACGCCGGGTGGTCAGCCTTACTACTCTGATCTGGCAATCACGACAGCTTTGACATTGCGAGCAGTGTTCCACCTGCCGCTGCGCCAGACCGAGGGACTGATCGGCTCCATCCTCCAGCTGCTCGGCGTTGACCTGCCCGTTCCTGACTATTCCACCCTCAGCCGACGGGCACAGAGCCTGGAACTGCCGGCGCAGCCCCGCGCCACCGGCGGGGCGATCCACCTGATGGTCGATAGTTCGGGCCTGAAGCTGGGCGGGCCGGGCGAGTGGCTGGTCGAGAAGCACGGTACCAGCAAGCGGCGCTCCGCTGCACATCGGCTTTGACGCGGTGACTGGCCGGATCGTCGCTTCCATCCTGACGCGACGTCGATGACGCTTCGCAGGTCGAGCCCCTGCTCGACCAGATCACAGACGCGGTGGAGGTCTTCCTGGGCGACGGCGGCTATGACCGAACCGGCGTGTACACCGCCCTGGATGAGCGCTATCCAGATGCAGTGATAGTCGTCCCACCGCGTGCCGATGCCGTGCTCAGCGCCACCGCCGACACCCCCAGCGCGACGGCCACATCCAGGCGATCGCCGGGACAGGGCGAATGGCCTGGCAGCGCGACAGCGGCTATAATCAAAGGGCCGGGGTCGAGGGCCAATTCGCGCGCTGGAAGCAGGTCATCGGTGACGGGCTGCGTTTCCACAGCGACGAGGCCCGGGCCACCGAGGTCGCCATTGCGGCCGAGGTCCTCAACCGAATGCTCGACCGCCCGAACTCCGTCCGCGTCGCATGATCAACAGTGGGGAATGGGGGCTTCTTTGCCTCTTCCTCCTCCGTGCAACACGCTGTCGTGAGCGTCAGACAAAGCTTATGAAGGTCATGGATGGTCTGAACGTCCGGTATGGTGCGAATACGGTGTTCCCCGCGAGTGCAGGCATCAAGCGTCCGTGGAAGCTTCGTGCCGATCATCATTCGCCACGCTACACCACCCGGTGGAATGAATTGCCGGTTGCCAGCGCGCGATAGCGACACCCGCTCCATCGGATGTCAGATATGGGATAGCTACCATCAACCTAATTAGTACCAGATAGCTATCAGGCACTTGCCAGGTATCCGATAGCTATCTGAAACCAGACAGATGCTAGGGCTGGCATTGTCGGCCCGGTCTATCATCCCTTGATAGTGATGGTGATATCATCCACGTTCACTCCGAAGAACGCCGCCAGGCCTTGCTTCGCTTCCATGAGGTTAAGCGGGCGCACCGGGGCTGAAGGCTGCTCGGAAAGCGATGTCACCTCCGCCTCGGGCATCGGCTGGAAGGTGAGCGAAGCCAGATCGATCCCCAGGTCTTCCAGGGTGGTGTACCACACCGGATTACGGGCGCCTGGCCAGACATTGGGGATCTGGACTTCGGCGTATTCACTGAACCGGATGAGCCAGCGCCCAGGTCTGCCCGGTTCTGGAGTCGGGACGACTTCTGAGATGCGTCCGACCATAAAAGCCGCTTGATGGGGTTCGGTCGCCTGCCCCCAGTCATCCTTGAACCCACGATTTTGCGTGCATACGGCAAACTCGCAGAGACGGACACGTTTCGGATCGAGCACCCATGCCTGGGTGCCTCCCTCTCGTAAAATGACAGCTGGGCCACGAGCTGTGAAGACGGTGACGGCGTTGTGCGACATGAGACACCTTCCAAGAATGTTCAACGAACTATTCATAAACTATGATAGTTCTTCAATAGTTTTTTGCGTTTATGGCGCCAAACTATCAATGATCCTTCATTGCTCTCGTGCAACGAAACAATAAGTCACAGTAGCTTTCTGAAACCTGTTTGGTAGCTAGTAGCTTTCCGAATTCCATTGAGTACCAGGAAGCTATCCTCTATCGTTTATCCCAATCAGCTTCTGGAGATTCCTGTATGCCAACGATCGTTTTCGCGAGTCCGAAGGGAGGAGCCGGCAAGTCAACCTCCGCCGTCATACTTGGCTCCAGAGCTTGCCCAGCACGGAACGACCGTCACCATCATCGATGCCGATCCGAACAAGCCGGTAACCCAATGGGCCAAGCGGCCTGGCAAGCCAGAGAAGCTGACGATCGAAAGCGATGTGACGGAAGACACGGTCATCGAGGTGATCGAACAGGCCGAGCAGCAAACGGCCTTCGTGATCGTGGATCTCGAAGGAACGGCCTCGCTGATGGTCGCTTATGCGATGAGCCGGGCGGATCTGGTGATCATCCCTACCCAAGGCTCTCAGCTTGATGCCGCAGAAGCGGTGAAAGCCATCCGGCTCGTGAAATCCCAGGAAAAAGCTTTCAAGCGCACCTATTCCAGCGATCATCCTCTTTACGCGCACCAGCGCGGCCATCCGGCCGCGCACCCCAAAAGAGCGTCCGAGAGCCAGTTCGTCGATGCCGGCATCCCCGTTTTTCCAGACGCAGATGTTTGGAGCGAGAGGCGTTTCGCTTCGATTTTCTCGTTTGGAGGCGTGCTATCTGAGCTTGATCCACGGCAGGTAAGCAATATCAAAGGCGCGGTCAGCGAATGCCCGCGACTTTCATGGCCGAGGTGATTGCTCAGTTTGAGAAGAAATCCAAACCGGTCGAAGAAAGCGGAGGTAGCGTAATATGGCGAAGGAACGCGTGAAGCGTCTTTGAGGGCGACGATGATCCAGTGGACGTGTCCCAGCTTCACGCCCAAGCCGGGACCCGCGAAGGATGCTCCGCCCGCCGAAGAGGTGAGGGCGGTTTCGGAGAAAGCCAATTTTCCAAGCCGCAGAGTCGGGAGCCGCCATCAAGGATCATCTGACGTCTCCTGCAAAAGGCAGTGTCCAATCGCTGACTAACCAGAAACGTGAGCAACGCCGGCATCGGACAGGAAGGAACATTCAGCTGAACCTGAAAGTCACCAAAGAAGCCTACGACCTCTTCTATCAGATCACGGAAGCCGAAGGGACTCGTGCTGGGCGAGACTTTTGAACAGGCGGTCATGGCGCTTCAGGAGAAGCTGGCGAAAAGGAAAAATTAAAGGCTCTTCCTGGGTTTCGGGGTGGTGGAGGTTTGGGCGTGATGAGGTGCGCGGAGATTGGTTGAGGGGAGACCTTTCCATCGATCCCGGTGCTTCTCATGTCCTTGTCATCCCTGGTGAACCTCACGTCGCTGATCGACGACGCGAAATGCTACGAGCTGGTGCGCCAGCATCGGTGGCCCGCTGGTGTCCGCTGCCCGCACTGTGACAGCGCCTCGGTGGCTCGCCACGGGCATGACGACACGCAGCGGCATCGGCAGCGCTATCGGTGCAAGCAGTGCCAGAGCCGCTTCGATGATCTGACTGGCACTGTCTTGGCCGGACGTCACCAACCGCTTCGGGTCTGGCTACTGTGCCTTTACTTCCTGGGGCTCAACCTGTCGAACCGGCAGATCGCCCACGAACTGGATCTGAACGAGGACGATGTCCAGGCCATGACCGAACAGGTGCGCTCCGGCCTCGTCGCCAAGATGCCGGCCGTGAGGCTGGAGGGCACGGTCGAGGCTGATGAGGTTTATGTCGTCGCCGGGCACAAGGGCAATCCGGCCGCCGTCGCCAAAAAAACCGGTCTGGACGGCGCCGTCGCCTGAAAGGCGCGCCCGGTCGTGGCACGCTGGAGAAGGAGAAGCCACCGATCCTTGGCCTGATCCAGCGCGGCGGTGAGGTGGTCCTTCACATGCTGGCCAACGTTCAACAGACAACTATCCGCCCGATCATCGAAGGTGTGGTCGCCCCGGGTTCATGCATCCACACGGACGAATATTCGATCTATGCCCGCCTGACGGCCTGGGGCTACGAGCACAGAACGGTCTGCCATGGCCGCGGCGAATACGCCCGCGACGAGGATGGCGACGGCTTTTGTGAAGTTCACGTCAATACTCTGGAAGGGTTCTGGTCATTGCTGCGCTCCTGGCTGCGCCCGCACCGCGGCATTTCCCAGGAGAAGCTGCCCGTCTATCTGGGCTTCTTTCAATTCGTCCACAATACCCGCCAGCGCGGCAAAGCCCTGCTCGGTGCCCTCGTTGCCGCCCTGGTCGCATGATCAAACGTCCATCACCCCGGAACCCAGGAAGAGCCACCACTAATACCGTGAGTTGTTGGATCTCTGGCTGACGGGTTCGAGGGTATGGCGGTTATGCAGCACCGATGCGGAGCATTATCGATCTGAAATGACCATGTCTGGCGTGTCAGACATGGGAGAAGGTAGTTGGATTTCAGGCTTTTGGACCTGATCGCGACAGTCATCGATTTCTGTACGCCACCGCAGGAGCGAGGTCGTGGTCATCCCCGATCGGCGACGGTTCGGGTGGTGGCCACGTTGCGACAGTTTCTCCGGGAAGGCACGCCGTGGCGCAGCCTGACGGCGACCGCCGGCAAGGTCAGCGGTTCGACCTTGCGCCGCCATCTGGAGCAGTGGGCGGGCATCGGTGTGTTGGCGCAGGTTCATGCCGTCCTGGTCGGCATGCTGCGCGGCGACCCGACCCTGATCCTCGATACTTGCTCGGTGCGGGCCAAGCGCGGTGGTGATCTGACCGGGCCCAATCCGACTGACCGAGGCAAGCGGGGCACCAAGTACCACATCGCGACCATGGGCGACGGCGTGCCGGTCGCCTGCGCGGCCACCGCGGCCAACGTCAATGACACTCTGGTGTTCGAGCGGCTGTTCCTGGCCGCCTTCGCCGTCATGGCGCGGATCCGGACCGTGTTCGCCGACAAAGGCTACGATGCCGAGCATCATCGCGATCTCTGCCGGGAGTTCGGCGCCGAACCCTGCATCCATAAGCGCGGCCAGCCACACGGATCAGGATTGGGCAAGCGGCGCTGGCCGGTCGAGCGCAGCAATGCCTGGGTTTTGGAGAACAAGCGCCTCGCTCTGCGCTACGACCGCCTCGGCTTCATCATCCAGTCACTGCTCCAGGCCGCATGCATCTTCCTGGTTGCAGGACGCGTGGCCAAGGAATTGTGAAAACGAATTAAGAGTTTCTGCGTCGCGCAGCCGATGCAGAAACTCGGTTGAACGAACGCGGTGGAGCGGCGGGAAGAGGACGGGGCGGCAACTTCAACGTGCTTGGCACGGATCCTGCTATATGGAAAAATCAGGTTCCAGGTTTTCTGCGCCCTCAATCACTTACAGAGTGGCCAAATTGCCACAAAGACAATTCCAAGTTGATCACCACCAAAATGACTGAGGCGTTCTGCGGACGACACTGACGTCCGGAGCCGGGTGAACCACGGGCTGGAGCGTATCATTCCAAAGCCGAGTTGCGCGAGAGGATAAGGGCTCTGAGGGTCGGAGTGCCAAGCCCGCCAGGGTCAGGGCGTCGATCAGGTCCGGACGCAACGGCGTCAGTGTCGTCTCCTCCAGCACGCTCTCCCGGATCCCCACGACCAAATAATTCGGCGCCTCCAGACCAAGCCGTCGCTTGCTTCCTCCTCGGCGAAGCCGTTCGTTCAACTATGGTCAGAGTTCCCTCCTGACACGAACCCCGGGCAGCGATTTTTCCTTGTTATCAAATCTGTTTAATGACACAGAAAAGGTTAGGCGCTCGTTTGAGCAAGGTATTGAAGGAGGAGTTACACTCATGAACCAGGCAGAGCTGACTGCGGCCGTGGCGGAACGTGCCGGCCTGACCAAGGCTGACGCCGGCAAGGCGGTGGAGGCGCTGGTCGGCACGATCACCGAGGCGCTGACGCAGGGCGACGAGGTCCGCATCTCCGGTTTCGGCAGCTTCGGGATTTCCGAGCGCGGCGAGCGTCAGGGCCGTAATCCCCAGACCGGCGAGGCGATCACGATCGCAGCCTCGAAAGCCGCTAAGTTCACGGCGGCCAAGGCCGTCAAGGACGCGCTCAACGGCGGCTGAGGCGGCGGGCACGGCGCTTGTGGGAAAGCCGTGCCCATCAGCTCAGTGCGGGACCATCGGACCTGTCACCGAATGCTCGCGGATGGTGAAAGCCAGGCGGTCCGGGCAAGGGCGATGATGGCGGATGACTTCGCCACCGCACCTCACCGTCTGGTCTGCTACGTTCCGGCATGCGTCGCCGGCTCAGGAGAGCGTCAACTCCGCTTTGACGTTGTCGGCGATGATGGCGTCGACGACGTCGCGGTCGATCCAGCCGTCGGGCTTGAAGTCGATGCGCACCCGGTAGGCCGCCGCGGGAGCAACCGCCACAGCCTGTTCGACACCGACGCCGACGAACCGGGCATGGTCATTGAAGCCGCCCTGCCTGCGGCCGAGCGCCAGCAGGTCGGGATCCTGGACAAGCGCCTCCTGCAGACCCTGGCGGAAGCTGTCGGCATCAAAGCCGGGCTTCTTTGCCTCGACAACGACATCAAAGTAAACCGACCGCGGCCGGGTCGGAGCAATCGGGCCCTGGTTCTCGGTCAGAAGGCTGCGTCATGACAGCAATCCTACAAAATTGGGGCTGATGGATTGCGCTGGATTGGCTGATGCGTATCTCATTGGCATGAGCGAAGGACCGAATTTCGACGCCGCGATGGAGCGGCGCTTCCAAGAGTATGTCGAGGATCTGGGCACGGTTGTGGGCAACGATGCGCGCCGGCGCGGGCTGAGCGACTACATGACTGGGCTGCTGCTACCCGGTGAGCGCAAGAGCATGGAGCCGATCGCCGAGCGTCTGGAGAGCGGGAATGTCTCGCGCCGGCACCAATCGATCCAACATTTCGTCAGCGAAGCCAGTTGGAAGGACGGCCCCGTGCGGGAGCGGGTGCTCGGTCGGGTCGTGCCGGCGATGCAGAAGCGCGGCACCATTGAGCACTGGATCGTCGATGACACGACCTTGCTCAAGAGCGGCCGGCATCGGTCGGGGTCGCCATCCAGTATTCGGGCCTGGTCGGCACGACGGCCAACTGCCAGTCGCTGGTCAGCCTGTCGCTGGCGACCGAGGCCGTCAGCATGCCGGTCGCCTGCGATCTCTACCTGCCCGAGGACTGACCGCAAACGCCGTCTGCATGCCGGGGTGCCACCCCACCTCACGTTCCGCACCAAGATTGAGATGGCGATCGATCAGATCCGCCACGCCGTTGCCGCCGGCCTGCCGCGCGGGATCGTGCTGGCCGATGCCGCTTACGGCGGCGCCCGGAGCTTCCGCGACGCGCTGAGGGACCTCGCTCTCAGCTATGCGCTCGGGATCGAGAGCAACACCACGGTCGTGCCGGCCGCCACAGCGGATCCCGCCAACGGGCGCACCAGGTCCGTCAAGGTCCAGGCGGGCGCGGTCCGGGTCGATGTCCTGGCCAGCGCGTGGGAGCCGCACCACTGGCGCCCCGTCTCGTGGCGCGAAGGATCGGCCGGACAGTTGAGCGGGCGGTTCGCGGCGCGCCGGGTTCAGGTCGCTCCGACTCAGCGCCGTGACCACCTCGATCCCGAGGAATGGCTGATCGTTCAGGACGCCGAGGCTGCCAAGGACCGGCGCTTCTGGCTCAGTTCGCTGCCGGCCGACACGCCGCTCGAGGACCTCGTCCGGCACGTCAAGGGCCGCTACCGGGTCGAGCAGGACTATCGTGAACTCAAGCAGGAGGTCGGCTTGGCCAAGTTCGAGGGCCGCGGCTGGCGCGGCTTCAATCACCATGTCACCCTGTGTCTGGCGGCTTACGGCTTCCTCGTGTGCGAGCGAAGCCTTTTCCCCCCTCCGCGCCCCGCCGAAGCCGACACGGATGGCGCGGCACAATCCATACTCCATCGCCTCGCTACGTCACCGCATCGCCCGCATGATCATGCGTAAATTGGATCGCTGCCCTTACTGTGACCAACCCCACAGAGCTTCCCAAATGGCGGACAACAGGGCTTTTCATAAAATGCTACGACACCGTCCAAGATGGAAGTCCTTGTATGATTGCGAACAGAATCAAAGCTCGCCCATGCGGCTATCCGGCGTCTGTATAGCACATCGGGATTGTCAGGCCCGTCCAATCGATCAGCCGCCGGGCCGAAGCGACTTCGGCGGACGCAGCTGCGGGCAGGTGTGTCCTTTTTCCTTTGCGATCTCAGCTTTGCTTTGGCCGCCGCACTGACCTCCCCGTCCTCAGGTTCGAGGGCGCATGACCTTCTCGGTGACGTTGTTGCGCCAGAGGTCGGCGGAGCGCATGTAGCGGCGGGCGACCTCGACCGACTTGTGGCGGGTCTGGCGCATGACGTCGTGGAGCTCCGCCTCGGCCGCGGCGGTGGCGAGGCCGGCGCGCAGGCTGTGGCCCGAGTAGGAGCGCTGGACACTGACAGCGAGGTTGCCGAAGGTTCTTTCCATCAGCCCCGGATCACCGTCGCCGACCGCCTCGGCGGTGTCCTTGACCAGCCGGACCACCGCCTTGTCCGACAGCCGGGTGGCGGTCATGACGCCGCCGGCGCGCAGGCCGACGAACAGGGGATCGTCGGCGTGGCGGGCGGCCCGGTGCTCCAGCCAGCGGCGCAGCGCGGTGGGGGCGCACAGGTCGGGGTCGTCGGAGCGCCAGATCGCGACCGCCTGCCCGGCCCCGTGCTGGTCGGTCTTCGAGCGCCGGACGGTCAGCACGACGCCTCTGCCGTCGACGAACTCGAGGTCGCCGACGTCGAGCCCGACGATCTCGGAGCGCCGCAGGGCGCCGCCGAAGCCGGCGAGCAGGATGGCGCGGTTGCGCAGGCCGAGCGGCGTGCCGGGCTGGGCGCCGACCATGCGGGCCAGCATCGCGGGCGAGATCGGCGTCGCCTGGCGGGCCGGGCGGGTGCCCTTGCGCCGGCGGATGCCGTCCAGCAGCAGGGCGATGCTCGGGTGACCGGGGTCGAGCGACAGGCCGACCAGGCGATGGGCGGTGACGATGGCGGCGAGGTGGACCTGCAGGGTGGCGGCGGCGAGGCGCTCGGCCGCGGCGGTCAGGTACATGCCGACCAGCCGGGGATCGCCGCTCAGCGCCGGCAGCCCGAGGCGGGTGCACCAGGCGTCGTACTGGCGCCAGGCCGAGCGGTAGGCGCGCAGCGTGCCCGGCCCGCGCGCCTGGGTGGCGTAGACGGCGGCCTGGGCGGCGAGCGTCGCGGATCTCGTCGGCGCGGCCCGGATCGAACGCGCCCTCAGGCAGCACGAGGTCGCCGAGGATGCCGGTCGACACCACCAGCCCCTGCCCTGTTGCCGCCGTAAAAACCTCGCCGTCCGCCATGTCCCCTCCCCCGCTCCGCCGCAGGTTCCCCTGCCCCGCCGGGCGGCGCACCGACGTCCCGCCGGGCTGCCCGCGCCGATTTCCCCTGAAGGTAGCTGTACCGGAAGTTCTGCTCGTCAAGCAACGTCCGAAAAGGCCGTCGAGAACCATTACCCGACACTCTGCGCCGCGTGCGCCACGCCGTTCGAGATGTGGGACCGCCAGAGCGGTCACAGCGCCCACTTCGTGCTCGACCTGGAGCGCACGGCCGGCGGCATCCGGATCGCCTGCGTCCTGCACCGCTATCATGCGATCGAGTGTGCCTGCGGTGTTCGGACCGCCGCCCGGCCCGGCGTCGGCGTGCTGTCGACGGTGCCGGGACGCTCGCGCGATCTGCTGCTGAGCGAAGCCTGCCTGGTCGGTCCCGCCCTGGCCACCTTCATCGCCGCCCTGTCGGTGCGCTACCACGTGTCACGCGCCAAGATCCGCGAGTTCCTGGCCGTCTGGTTCGGCGTGCCGCTCTCGGTCGGCACGCTCGACCGCTGCATCCGGGAGGTCGGCGTCGCCTGCGAGCCGGTCGTCGAGGATCTGCTCGGCGACCTGCGTCAGGCCGGCGTGATCCATGCCGACGAGACGCCGTGGAGGCAGCACGGCCGCCTGCGCTGGCTGTGGGTCGTGCTGTCGTCGAGCACCGCCATCTTCCACATCGGCTCGCGCCAGGCTGACGAGATCCGCGATCTGATCGGCGACGCCTTCCTGGGCTGGCTGGTCAGCGACGGCTACGCCGCGTACCGGTCGTTCAAGAAGCGACAGCGCTGTCTGGCCCATCTGATGCGCAAAGGAATAGCGCTGGCCGGCGGGCTCAACCCCGTGGGCGTCAACTTCGGCGACTGGCTGCTGCGCGAGATGCGCGGCCTGATCCACGAGGTCGCCGAGGGCACCGGCGCCCGCATCGTCAATCCCATCCTCGCCCGGCTGAATCTCCACCCTCCTGCTCCCGGACGGCGGCACCGCGACGGTCTTCGGCCACGACGCGTTCAAGGACACCCGCGCGGTGCGCCGGATGGTCAACCGCGTCTCGGTCGAGGCGAGCTTCTTCAAGAAGATGAGCGCGATCGAGAACCTCAGCTACGCCGCGCGCTTCTACGGCCTGAGGCCGCACGAGACCAAGGACAAGATCCCGGAGATCCTGACCCGCGTCGGCTTCCCCGCCGACCGCCGGACCGAGCCGATGGAGAACCTCTCGCGCGGGATGCAGCAGAAGGTCGCGCTCGCCCGCGCGCTGCTGACGGCGCCGATCCTGCTGCTGCTCGACGAGCCGACCACCGGCCTCGACCCGCGCTCCAAGCAGGAGGTGCAGGAGTTCATCCGCGAGGTGCGGGCCGAGCACGACGCGACCGTCCTGCTCTGCACGCACGACCTGGCCGAGGCCGAGACCCTCGCCGACCGCGTCGGGATCCTCGACAACGGCCAGCTGCTCTGCCTGGAGCCGGCCGACGAGCTGAAGGCCCGGTACGACTCGACCACGCTGGAGGAGGCGTTCTTTGCCGCGAGCGGCCATGCCTTCGAGAACGGCGACGGAGGTGAGGACTAGATGCGAACCATGAACCTGGCGCTGCGCCACGAGCTCGTCGGGCTCAGCGGCGTGATCGAGCGCAACATCTACCTGGTCAAGCGCTACATCTGGTGGGACGTCGCGTTCTTTCTCTGGACGGTCGCGAACACGCTCACGATCGTCTTCATCGCCAAGGGCATCCCGGCCGTGGGCGGGAAGATCGACGTCGAGAAGGTGACGACGATCCTGCTGGTCGGCGCCGTGATCTGGGCCTACCTCGGGATCATCTTCGAGATCCTCACCGAGACCGTCGCCTGGGAGCGCTGGGAGGGGACGATCGAGTACACCTTCATGGCGCCGCTTTCGCGCCCGGTGCACCTGTTCGGGATGGGCCTGTTCGCGATCGGCTACGGCGTCGTGCGCGCGATCCTGCTCTTCGGCGTGGTGGCGGCGTTCTTCAGCCTGCACCTGCCGGACGCCGACTACGTCGCGGCGCTCGTGCTGCTGGTTGTGGCCTCGATCTCGTTCATCGGGATCGGGATGATGACCGCCGTCCTGCCGCTGATCTCGCCGGAGAAGGGCACGCAGCTCGGCTTCGTCGCGCAGGGACTGCTGCTGGTCGTCTCGGGCGTCTACTACCCGGTCTCGGTGCTGCCTGAATGGATGCAGTGGCTCGCGAAGATCTCGCCCGCCACGTATGCGCTGCGCGGCTGTCGAGCCGCGATCATCAACGGGGCCGGCATAACCGACCTGTGGCGTGAGATCTGGGCGCTGCTCGTGATTGGCGCCGTGTCGGTGCCGCTCGGGCTCTGGACCTTCCGCACGGGCGAGCGCTACGCGAAGAAGCACGGGAAGCTGAAGCGGTCGGGATGATTCGTCCGGTCGCCGACGACGCCGACCTCGAGCTCTGCGCGCGCATCGCCGGCGCGGTCGAAGAGGTGTCGCCGACGATCGAGCAGCTCCGCGCCGTGCGGGAGCGCCTCCTGCTCGATCCCGACGGCGGGTACGCCTACGTCAGCCATTCGAGCGTGGTCGGCAGCGCCTATCTAATGGTGCGCGTGCTGCCCGAGCGCCGGCGCAGCGGCATCGGCACCGCCCTGGTCGAAGCAGGTGGTGGTGTGGCGGCTCGCGAGCTGGGCCACGTCTCGGCCTGGGGGTACGTGCAGCCCAGTGACGACGATTCGTTGCTCTTCGCTTCCGGTCGTGGCTTTCAGGAGGTGGGACGCGAGGTCGAGCTGACGCGCCGGGTGGTTCCGGGGGAGGGAGCCATCCCGGAAGGGATCTACGAGCTCGGAGAAGAGCATCGCGTCGGGGCCTACGCCGTCTCCGTCGCCGCCGTGCCCGACATGCCCACCGCCGGCGCGGCCGAGGCCCGCGCGTTCGACGACTGGGTGGAGGCCGAGCTCGTCGGAGCCGCTGCCGCCCACGTTGCGATCGAGAACGGGGCGGTCGTCGGCTACGCGACGTTGAGCACCATGGGCGACGCGACGAAGCTCGAGCACGGCTTCACCGGCGTCCTGCCCGAGCACCGCCGCCGCGGCCTCGCGACCGCCCTCGGCCGCGCGCAGACCGCGTGGGCGGCCGAGCACGGGTACGACGAGCTCGTCACGACCACCGGCGTCTCGAACACGGGTCTGCGGCGGCAGAAGGCGAAGCTCGGCTACATCGAGCGCGACGGGCCGATCCTCGTGCGGGGGCCGGTCTGAGGCGGCTGCCGGCAACCACGGTCTATTACGGCCTGAGCTTCGGCCTGCACCTGCCCACCTGGGTCGTGATGTCCGTGTACCTCGTCAGCGAGCTGCACCTCTCGCCGCTCCAGCTCGTGCTGATGGGGACGGCCATGGAGGGCGCGGTCTTCCTGTTCGAGATCCCGACCGGTGTCGTCGCCGACACCTACAGCCGCCGGCTCTCGCTCGTGATCGGCTACCTCGGCACGGGGGTCGCCTGGGTTGCGGTCGGGCTCGTCTCGGCGCCGTGGCTGATCATCGCGCTCTGGGCCGCCTGGGGCCTGGCGTACACCTTCACGAGCGGCGCCGAGGAGGCCTGGATCACGGACGAGGTGGGAGTGGAGAACGTCGCAACCGTCTTCCTGCGCGGTGCGCGCTACGGCCAGGCCGGCGCCATCGTCGGGCTGCTGCTCCAGGTTGCGGTCGGCGTCGTCTCGCTGCGGGCCGGCGTGATCCTCGGCGGAGTGTTCACGATCGCCTGCGGGCTGGCGGCGATCGCGTTCATGCCGGAGACCGGCTTCCGGCGCCGGCCGCGACACGAGCGCGGCTCCGCGCTCTCAGAGCTCCGCACGACCGCGACGGCCGGCGTGCGCTACGCCTGGGCCGCGCCCGTGATCGTGCTCCTGATCGGCGCCGAGCTCTTCATGGGCGCCTCGGCGGAGGCATTCGACCGCTTGAAGGAGGCGCACTTCCTGCGCGACGTCGGGCTACCCGCGATCGGCCACCTCGACCCGGTCGTCTGGTTCGGGAGCTTCTGGCTCGCCGGGATGATCCTCAACGTCGCCGCGATCGGCAGCCTGATCAAGCGCGTCGAGCGTGGCGGTCGCCAGACGGTCGCGCAGTTCATCTTCGCGTTCGTGCTGATGGAGCTGGTCGCGATGCTCGTGTTCGCCCTGACCGGCTCCGTGTGGCTCGCAATCGCGGGCCTGCTGGGCGTCTTCTTCGCTCGCAACATGGCAGGGCCACTCTGGGACACGTGGCTCAACCAGCAGATCACCGACTCGAGCGTGCGGGCGACCGTGCTCTCGCTGACCGGCCAGGCGAACGCGGTCGGGCAGGCCGGCGGCGGCCCGGTGCTGGGCTGGATCGGCAACGTCCGCGGCATTCGCGCCGCGCTCACCGTGGGCGCCCTCGCGATCGCGCCGGCGCTCGGGCTGTTCGGCCGCGCGATCGTCCACCATGGCCGCGAGCCGGAGCTCGAGGAGCTCCCCGCCGCTGTTGTAGACTGACCGCGTTCGCGAGGCGAGGTGGCCTCGGGCGCGGTTCGCGTCCGGGGCTTTCGTATTTCAGAGAGGAGTGAGCGTGGCGCAGGTCGAGAGCAAGCCGAGGGCGACGAGCGATCCGGAGGCGCGGAAGCGCGTCCTCCGCCGGATCGAGGACGAGGGGATCGAGTTCCTGCTGCTCTGGTTCACCGACATCGAGGGGCACCTGAAGAGCTTCGCGGTGACGCCCAGCGAGATCGAAGCTGCCCTCGACGACGGGATGGGCTTCGACGGCTCGTCGATCACCGGTTTCAACGCGATCGAAGAGTCGGACATGGTCGCGATCCCCGACCCGGAGACGTTCACGCCGATGCCGTGGAAGGAGGGCGAGACCAGGGTCGCGCGGATGATCTGCGACGTCGTCACGCCCGACGGCCAGCCTTACGAGGGCGACCCGCGCTACGTCCTGCGTCGCGCGCTCGAGCGGATGACCGAGGCCGGGTTCGACACCTTCAACGTCGGCCCGGAGCTCGAGTACTTCCTCTTCGAGGACGACAAGGGCACCGAGACGCTGGACGAGGGCGGCTACTTCGCGATGACCACGATGGACGCCGCCAGCGAGCTGCGCCAGGAGACCGTCCGCGCCCTCGAGACGGTCGGGATCCCGATCGAGTACGTCCACCACGAGGTCGGCCCCTCGCAGCACGAGATCGACATGCGCTACGCGCCGGCGCTGGCGATGGCCGACCACACCGTCACCTACCGGCTGATCGTGAAGGAGGTCGCCAAGAAGGCCGGCTTCCACGCGACGTTCATGCCGAAGCCGATCTTCGGCGAGAACGGCTCGGGCATGCACACGCACATGTCGCTCTTCAGCGACGGGCGCAACGCCTTCTTCGACGGCGACGACCAGTGGCACCTGTCAGAGGCGGGCAAGGCGTTCATCGCCGGCCAGCTGCGTCACGCGCGCGAGATCTCGGCGGTCTTCGCGCAGTGGGTCAACTCGTACAAGCGGCTCGTGCCGGGCTACGAGGCGCCGGTGTACGTGGCCTGGTCGCAGCGCAACCGCTCGGCGCTGATCCGGATCCCGCTCTACAAGCCGGGCTCGGAGCAGGCGACCCGTGCGGAGATCCGCTGCCCCGACCCGGCCTGCAACCCTTACCTGACCTTCGCGGCCTTGCTGCACGCCGGTCTCGAGGGGATCGAGCGGGGCTACGAGCTGCCCGAGCCGATGGAGACGAACCTCTACCACCTGACTCCCGAGCAGCGGCGCGAGCGCGGGATCGTCTCACTGCCCGAGACCCTCGGCGAGGCGATCGACGAGCTCGCTGCCTCGGAGCTGGCGCGCAAGGCGCTCGGCCCGCACATCTTCGACCGCTACGTCGAGCTGAAGCGCAAGGAGTGGGACGACTACCGCGTCCAGCTCACGGATTGGGAGATGGAGCGCTACCTCTCGGTGCTGTAGGAAGGCTCGGCGAATAGCGACTGCGCTATTCCATCAGGCCCTCCCACCATGAGAGAATCGGCTTCGATCTCGCCAGGCTCTGCGGCCGGCGAGATCCAACTGACGGCCGACTGCGAGCTGCTGGTCAACCGCAGCTCGCGGTCGTTCTAGGGCTTGCCCGACATCGCGACCCACGCGACGCCGAGCGCGACCACGTAGATCGCCATCAGGACGGGCACGGCCAGCATTACGCGCTGGCGCCGGACCGCCAGCAGGATCCCGACGATGAGCAGCAGGATCACACCTGCGTCGGAGATCAGGAAGCCGATGCCGACCCAGCCTGGCTCGTCCCCGTTCGGGAACCGCTTGCTGTCGATCCATTGGCCGCCCGCGCGCATCAGGATGTAGGCAGGGACGATGCCGAGCATGAACGTGCGTTGGGCGACGCGAGCGAGCAGCTGAGTGTGCTGGGCATGTGTGCGCGTTGCGAATCCGGCGATCGCCACGGTGGCGACCGTCCCGAACAGCACCGTCGCGCCGAGGACGTGCAGGAAAAGCGGCAGGTTCCAGCTGTCGGGGCGGATCAGGGCCAGCATCATGCGCCCGGCTTCCAGATCATCAGGGCGAGTACGGCGATCAGCACGAGGCCGCTGCCGTAGCTGAGCGCGAGCGAGATCGGGTCGCGGACGCGGGCCCGCAGCTCCGGGCTCGGTGCGTCGCCGGAGGCGGCGAGCTCGCGCGCGAGCTTGGCCGTGGCGTCGTCGCGCTTGCCGCCGGCCCCGCCCAGCGCGTTGGCCAGGATCAGCAGCAGGATCGCTGCGATCACCCAGCCGTCGCCGAACCCGTAACCGGCCTCGTGCACCAGCCAGAGCCCGAACACGAAGGCCAGCAGCGTGCCCGCCATGATCGCCACGACGGCGATCCGGATCAGGCCGAACAGGAGCACGATCTCGCTCGGCCGCTCCCGTCCGAGCGCGGACAGGTTCAGCGCCGCCGCGATCGCGCCGCCGCCGAGCAGCAAGAACGCGCCCGTGACGTGGAACACCAGCAGCCACTGGTAGGTGTTCATGGCGCGCAAGCCTACGGGGCGGGGCGGCTACCTACAATCGCCGCGTGGACGAGACCGCGCGGCACCTGCGCCTGCTGACCCAGACGATCGCCGCCGTCAACTCGACGCTCGACCTGGAAGAGGTTCTCTCGCTCGTCGCGCGTGAGGTTGCCGACGCGCTCGGTGCGGATGCCTGCTTCGTCTACCTCTACGACGAGCAGGCGGACGAGCTGGTCCTGCGTGCGACCTTCGGCACACGGGTCGAGGAGATGACCGGCCGCCCGCGGATGCGGCCCGGCGAGGGGATCACCGGGACCGCGGCCGCTTCCCGCGCGCCCGTGATGATCGCGTCGCAGGCGCACCTCGACGAGCGCTTCAAGGCGTTTCCGAACCTGCCCGAGGACGAATACGAGTCGATCCTCGCCGTCCCGATCCTCGCGCGGGAGCGTCTGGAAGGCGCGCTGAACCTCCGCACGCGTGAGGCGCGCGAGTTCTCCGGCGCCGAGATCGAGCTGCTCGTCGCGATCGCCTCACAGGTGGCGCAGACGATCGAGCACGCGAAGCTCTACGCGCAGGCGCAGAGGCGGGTGGTCGAGCTCGAAGCGCTGTCACGCATCTCGGAAGCGGTCTCGGAGTCGCTCTACCTCGAGGAGTCGCTGGAGGGAATCGTCGCCGCGACGGTCGACGCGCTGGGGGCGACCGGAGCCGCGCTCGTGCTGGAGGACGGCGAGGTCGTCTGGCCCGACGGCCGGGCCGGCGCCCACGCGGTGCGGGTGCCGCTGCGGTGGAAGGGACGGCAGGTCGGCGAGCTGGTCTGTGACCGCGACCGGCCGTTCAGCGCCGACGACCGCGCGCTGCTCGCCTCGATCGCCAGCCACGCGGCAGTGGCGCTCGAGCACGGGCGTGCGGTGATGCGCGGCGTGCTGGCTCAGGAGATCCACCACCGCGTGAAGAACAACCTCCAGACGGTGGCCTCGCTGCTGCGCCTGCAGGCGCGGGCGGACGACGTGGATGCGCGCAAGGCGCTCGACGACTCGGTCAACCGGATCCTCGCGATCGCCGCGGTGCACGAGGTGCTGACCGAGCGGCGTGACGAAGACGTCGCGCTCGACGAGTTGCTCGACCGGTTGCGGGCGATGCTCGTCCAGGGCCTCGGCGCCTCGAAGGCGGTCGAGGCGACGCTGGAACCGGTCGAGTTGGCCGGCAACCGTGCGACGGCGCTCGCCCTCGTCTTCTCGGAGCTGCTGCAGAACGCGCTCGAGCACGGCGGCGACTCGGTGCGGGTCGAGCTCTCGCGACGCGACGGCGACGTGCTGCTGGCGATCGCGGACGACGGCGCCGGTGTGGACGGCGAGCCGGTCTCCGGGACTGGACTCTCGATCGTGCGAGCCCTCGTCCGCGACGAGCTCGGCGGAACGCTGGCGCTCGAGTCGGACGGCGGGTTGCGCGCCGAGGTCGTCTTCCCCGCCTGAGCCTGACCGGGAAGAAGCGTCACCCGTCCGGCACTGCCACGTCACAGACACGTGACGCTTTCAGCGGTACGCTCGCAGCGGGCGGCGGGTGGAGCTCTCATCCCCACCCGAGGGTGGGGCGCGCGCGTGAACAAGTAAGTGGCGGCGCTAGCGGCGCTCGAAGACCGCGACGCGCCAGATGCGGGTCGAGCGCTCGTCGAGCACGGTCGTGAATCCGGCCGCCTCGGCGATCGCCACGACCTCTGCCGGCGGGTGGACGTAGGTCCGGATCCCACCTCGCAGCCGGAACCACACGTTCGCTGCAGCCAGTCCGAGCCGCATCCACCACGTGTCCCGGGGGAAGCTGAGGGCCAGCAGCCGCCGCGCGTGCCGGGCAGCGGCGCCGACGAGCAGCTCGGGGTCGGGGTAGCAGCAGACGACCCGGTGCATGACGACCATGTCGGCCGACTCGATCGCAGCCTCCTCCTCGGCGAAGTCGCCGTGACGGCGCTCGATTCGCGCTTCGGCCCCGGCCTCCGCCGCGAGGGCCTGCGCCTCCTCGTCGTAGCCGTTCGACAGCTCGACCACCACCGCTCGCTCCGCTCCGCGGGCCAGGAGCTCGAGATCGACGCCGCCCACGCCGCCGCCGACTTCGAGCACGCTCGCCCCGTCGACGCCGCGCCGGGTGAGCTCGTCGACCAGCCGCTGCGCGGTCTCGTCGAGCCCGTGCGCCCGGTATCGCTTCGCATCGCGGCGTGCCTGCCTCGCGCCGAAGAACCGGTCGTAGGTAGGGCCGCAACAGGCGCTCACGGCGAGGAGTCTACGATCCGCGCGATGAGGATCCTGGTCGCCGAAGACGAGACGATCATCCGGCTCGATCTGCGCGAGCTGCTCGAGCGGGCCGGCTTCGACGTCTGCGCCGAGGCGAAGGACGGCGAAGAGGCGGTCGAGCTCGCGCGCCGCGAGCAGCCCGACCTCGCAGTCCTCGACGTGAAGATGCCGCGCCTGGACGGGATCGAGGCGGCGCGCCGAATCCTCGAGGAGCGCCCGATTCCGATCGTCATGCTCACGGCGTACGGCCAGGAGGAGCTCGTATCGCGCGCGATCGAGGCGGGCGTGTTCGGCTACCTGGTCAAGCCATTCCGCGAGCAGGACCTGCTCCCCGCGATCCACACGGCCCGCGCGCGGCACGAAGAGCTGGCTGCCCTGCGCGAGCAGGCCGACTCGCTCGCCGAGGCGCTCGCGTCGCGCAAGTCGATCGAGCGGGCGAAAGGCCTGCTGATGGAGCGCGAAGGACTGACCGAGCAGGAGGCGTTCGCGCGGCTGCGCAAGGCGAGCCAGGTCTCGGGCCGACCGATGAAGGTGGTGGCCGAGGCGGTCGTCGCCACCTTCGAACGAGGGGAGTGAGGCGGTCGGCACAATGCCGATGTGGATCTCTTCTCGTCACCTCGCCGCCGTCGCCGCCTGGTCCGCATCGCTTTCCTGGCGGGCGTCGCCGCGCCGCTGATCTTCCTCGGCGTCCACTTCTCCGACCCCGGGAATCCTGGCAACGCGAACGGCCCGCTCGTGAACGAGCCCGGAAACGCCGAGCCGAAGCCGGCGCGGTTCACGAAGGAGGATCAGCAGAAGGTGAGCAAGGTGCTGAGCGAGTTCGTCCTGACCGCGGTCGACCGCCAGGACGTCGGGCGCTCCTGGGAGATCTCGGCGCCGAGCCTGCGCGAGGGCTTCACCCGCAAGCAGTGGACGCGAGGCGACCTGCCCGTCGTGCCGTACCCGGCGGCGAACCGCGGCCTCGGCCGCTGGAGCTTCGTCGAGTATTCGTACAAGGGCACGGTCGGCCTCGAGGTCTTTCTCTTCCCGAAGCCGGGCTCGGGCTGGTCGGCGATGACGGCCGACGTCGAGCTCGTCAAGGGGCACGACGGCAACTGGCGCGTCGATTACTGGATGCCGAAGAAGTTCCACGGCCCGCCCGCGCTCTCGGTGGCGGCGAAGGCGAAGGCGAAGAAGCAGGCCGCGCGCGCCGAGGCGGCCGCCAAGCGCTCGAAGCAGAAGGCCCGCAAGACCGCGGCTCCACCTGCCCCGGAGCCCGTGACGCAGACGCCGAAGCCCAGCGCCTTCTGGTGGGCAGTGCCGATCGCGCTGCTGGCCTTCATGCTGCTCGCGCCGATCGCGATCGGGGTGACGATCTGGTACCGCAACCGCCGCGCAGCGCGCCAGTGGGCTGCCCGAACCTAGGCCTGCGCCTCCTCGAACAGCTGCTCCCAGCGCGAGATCAGGCTCTGTAGCTCCTCTCGCGCCCGGCGGTGCGCCGCCAGTGCGTCGACGTCCGACCAGTCGTCGGCGAGGCGCCGCTCGAGGCCGGCGACCGTCTCCTCCTGGCGCGAGATGCGGCCCTCAAGCTGCTCGAGCTCGCTCGGGCGCGGGGCCTGTTCGCGCTCCGGCTTCGGCTTCTCCTTGCGGGCGCGCGGTTCGGGAGCAGCCTCCACCGGCTCGGCGCGGTGCTGGGCGTACTCGGCCCAGCCGCCGTCGAACGAGCGCAGCGCGCCGTGCTCGATCGCGAGCAGCCGGTGCGCGACCGCGTCGAGCAGGGCGCGGTCGTGTGAGACGAGCAGCACTGTGCCCGGGAAGGCGTCGAGCGCAGCCTCGAGCGCCTCGCGGCTCTCCAGGTCGAGGTGGTTCGTCGGCTCGTCGAGCACGAGGAAATTCGCCCCGGAAGCGACGACCAGCGCGAGCGCGAGCCGGCGCCGCTCGCCGCCGGAGAGCGCGGTTACCGGCTTCTCGTGGGCCTCCCAGCCGGAGAAGAGGAAGCGGCCGAGCAGGTTCTGCGCCTGCGGCCGCGGCAGTCCCGTCGCCCGCTGCGCGCAGTCGAGCACGCTGCCTCGCTCGTCGAGCTCGACCTCGTGCTGCGAGAAGTACTCGGGGACGACTCCGTGCCCGATCCGCACCGAGCCCGCGACGGCCTCGCGGCCGCCGAGCAACGTCTCGAGCAGCGTCGTCTTGCCGGAGCCGTTCGCTCCCACGAGACCAACGTGCTCGCCGCGCTCGACGGCGAACGTCGCGTCGGTCAGGAGGTGCTTGTCGCCCGCGGCCACGCCGAGCGCGTTCGCCTCGACCACCGTCCGTCCGCTGCGGGGCGGCTTGAGGAACTCGAAGCCGAGCGAGCGGTTCTTGCGCGTCAGCAGCTCGAGCTCGCCCCGCGCTTCCGAGCGCTCGGTCTCGAGCCGCTTGATCTGCGTCAGCTTCGCCTGCGCCTGCTTGGCCTTGCTCTTCTTGTAGCGGAAGCGCTCGACGAAGCGCTCGAGCCGCACGATGTCCGTTCCGACCCGCTCCGCCGTCTTCGCGGCGTGGGCGGCACGAGCCGCCTTCTCGAGCCGCCACACATGCCAGGGCCCGGGGAAGAAGAGCGAGCGGCCGGCCTCCAGCTCGAGCACCCCCGTCGTCACCGCCTCGAGGAACCAGCGGTCGTGCGCGACCAGGATCACCGCCGCGTCGAGTCCCT
Organism: uncultured Actinomycetes bacterium; assembly: GCA_963763475.1. GTDB lineage: Bacteria > Actinomycetota > Thermoleophilia > Gaiellales > Gaiellaceae > AC-32. The sequence continues at coordinate 35,868 of CAVXOR010000002.1, forward strand.
GCAGCTCCTGCTCGAGCCACTCGAGGTTCTCGACGTCGAGGTGGTTCGTCGGCTCGTCGAGCAACAGCAGGTCGGGGTCGCCGGCGAGGGCGCGCGCCAGCGAGGCGCGTGTCAGCTCTCCGCCGGAGAAGGTAGTCAGCGGACGGTCGAGGTCGCGCTCCGCGAAGCCGAGCCCGCGCAGCGTCGCCGCCGCTCGGTCGCGCCAGGTGTAGCCGCCCGCGTGTTCGAGGCGCGCCTGGGCCTCCGAGTAACGCCGCAGGATCGCGTCGTCGTGGTCGCCTGAGGCCATCGCCTGCTCGAGCCTGGTCAGCTCTTCCTCGGTCTCGATCAGGTCGCGTGCGCCGGTGAGCGAGTACTCGCGCAGCGACAGTCCGCGGTCGAGCGGCGGCCGCTGGTCGTGCAGCGCGATCCGGGTGCTCTTGGCGAACGAGAGCTCGCCGCCGTGGACCTCGCTTTCCCCGACGAGCATCCGCAGCAGGGTCGTCTTGCCGGCGCCGTTCGGGCCGGAGAGCGCGAGGCGGTCACGCCGCTCGACGGCGAACGAGACGCCCTCGAAGAGCAGGGAGCCGGCGATCTCCTTGCGCAGGTTGGCACCGGTTACGACGGGCATGCTCTAAGCGTATGCGGGTGCTCGCGCTGGACGTCGGCAGCTCTTCGACCCGGGCTTGCGCCTACGACGAGCGCGGTCGCGCGCTCGGGGAGTGCGCACAGCGGCAGTACACCGCGCGAACCGCTCGCGACGGCTCGGCCGAGCTCGACGCCGCCGAGCTGATGCAGGCTGCGGAGGCCGTTCTCGCCGAGGTTGGCGCCGCGGACGCGCTCGGGAGCTCCTGCTTCTGGCACAGCCTGCTGCTGCTCGACGAGCACGATGAGCCGCTGACGCCCGTCCTGCTCTGGCAGGACCGCCGCGCCACGGCGCAGGCCGAGGCGCTGGCGGAGAGGCTCGACCAGCGGGCGGTGCACGAGCGCACCGGTTGCGTGCTCCACCCGAGCTACTGGCCGGCGAAGCTCGCCTGGCTGGCCGAGCAAGGCACGCTGGCGGAGGCGCGACGCATCGTCTCCTTCGGCGATTACCTCTTTCTGGGCTTGACCGGGGAGCTGCGCACGACGCTCTCGACCGCCTCCGGCAGCGGGTTGCTCGACTTGCGCGCCCGCGCCTGGGACGGCGAGCTGCTCGAGGAGCTCGGCATCGGCGAGGAGCTCTTGCCGCCGCTCACGGACGAGCCGGTCGGGACGAGCTACCCGCCGCTCGGTGACGGGGCCTGCTCGAACCTCGGTTCCGGCTGTGTGACGCCAGATCGGGCCGCGCTGATGATCGGCACGTCAGGTGCCTACCGCGTCGTGCGCGAGGGCGAGCCGGCGCCGCGCGAGGGCCTGTTCTCGTATCTGCTCGACGAGGGGCGCGTGGTGGAGGGCGGCTCCATCTCCGACGGCGGCAACCTGCTCGGGTGGCTCGAGCGAACGCTGAAGCTCGACAGCCACGAGCCACGCGACCCCGACTCGCACGGCCTGACGTTCCTGCCGCTGCTGGGCGGCGAGCGCAGCCCGGGCTGGAATCCGCGGGCGAACGGCGCGATCGCCGGTCTCACCTTCGAGGCCGACGCCGCCGACGTCCGGCAGGCGGCGCTCGAAGGCATCGCCTATCGCGTGGCCGAGATCGCCGAGCGGCTGCCCGAGGTCCGCGAGGTGGTCGGCACGGGTGGCGCCCTGCAGGAGGACGAGTGGTGGCTGCAGGTCTTCGCCGACGTGCTCGCGCTCCCGGTCACGGCCTCGGGGGTCGAGGAAGGCTCTGCCCGTGGCGCGGCCGTCCACGTGCTCGAACGGCTCAGCGCCGAGCCCGACCCGGCGCCGCTCGGCAAGACCTTCGAGCCAGACCTCGAGCGCACCGAGGTCTACGCGGCTGCCCGCGAGCGGCAACGCGCGCTCTACGAGCGTCTCCCCTAGGCGCGAACGGCCGAGCCGACCAGCGAGCGCGCGGCCTCGACGATGTGCTCGGCGTCGATCCCGGCCGCGTTCAGCAGCTCGGCGGGCTTGCCCGAGCCCGGCATGTCGCGCACGGCCAGCCGCACCACGCGCGCGGGAGACTCGTCGTCGGAGAGCGCCTCGAGGACCGCGTCGCCGATCCCGCCCTCGCTCCAGTGGTCCTCGACGGTCAGGATCCGGCCGCCGGTCGCCTCGGCCGCGGCACGGAGTGTCTCGGCGTCGACCGGCTTGACCGAGTAAAGGTCGATCACGTGCGCCTCGACTCCCTCGCCGGCGAGCTGCTCGGCAGCCTTCAGCGACTCGTGCAGCGTGATCCCGGCGGCCACGATCGCGAGGTCGTCGCCCTCGCGCAGGACGCGCGAGCCGCCGACCGGAAAGTCCTCGTCCGCGCCGTAGACGACCGGTGTCGCCGCACGGGTGGTGCGCATGTAGACGATCCCCTCGCGGTCGGCCATCTCGGCGACGAGCTTCGCAGTCTGGTTCGCGTCGCTCGGGTACAGCACGGTCGAGCCGTGCACGGCGCGCATCATGGCCAGATCCTCGAGCGCCATCTGCGACGGCCCGTCCTCGCCGATCGAGACGCCGGCGTGCGAGCCGCAGAGCCGGATGTCCGCCTGGCTGATCGCGGCCATGCGGATGAAGTCGTAGGCCCGGGACAGGAACGCTGCGAAGGTGGACGCGAACGGCACCCACTTGCGCACCTGGATCCCGACCGCGGCGGCGACCATCTGCTGCTCGGCGATGTACATCTCGAAGTAGCGGTCGGGGTGCGCGTCTCGGAAGATCTCGGCGTAGGTCGAGTTCGAGACCTCGCCGTCGAGCGCGACCACGTCGCCACGGATCGAGCCGAGCGCCGCGAGCGCGTCGCCGTAGGCCCGCCGGGTCGCGACCTCCTCGCCGAGCTCCCACGTCGGCAGCTCGCCGCCGCCGGCCTCGAAGCGGTGCTGCTCGGCCTCGTCCGGCTTGGCCACGTCCACGACGATGTCGCGCTCCCCGCCGAGCTCGGCGATCGCCTCGTCCGGGTCGTCGAGCGCCTTGCCGTGCCAGCCCGGCTTGTCCTCGACTGCCTTGACGCCCTTGCCCTTCAGGGTGCGGGCGACGATCACCGTCGGCGTTCCCTGCTGGGCGACGGCCTCGCCGTAGGCCCGGTCGATCGCGTCGACGTCGTGGCCGTCGATCTCGATCGCATGCCAGCCGAAGGCGCGCGCGCGGTTGGCGTAGGAGTCGAGGTCCCAGCCGTGCATCGTCTCGCCGCGCTGGCCGAACTTGTTCACGTCGATGATCGCGATCAGGTTGTCGAGCCCGTAGAAAGCGGCGTGCTCGAAGGCCTCCCACATCGAGCCCTCGGCCATCTCGCTGTCCCCGCACAGGCACCAGACCCGATAGGGAATCCGGTCGAGCTGCTTGCCCGCCAGCCCCACGCCGACCGAGAAGGGCAGGCCCTGACCGAGCGAGCCGGTGGCGACGTCGACCCACGGGATCGCCGGGGTCGGGTGTCCCTGCAGCCGCGAGCCGAAGGCGCGGAAGGTGAGCAGCTCCTCGTCGGTGATCGCGCCGGCCGCCTTGTACACCGAGTAGAGCAGCGGCGAGGCGTGGCCCTTGGAGAAGATCAGGTGGTCGTTAGCCGGGTTGTCGGGCTCGTCGAAGTCGTAGCGCAGGTACTTGGCGAGCAGGACCGCCATCAGGTCGGCCGCGGACATTGACGAGGTCGGGTGGCCGGACTTGGTCACCGCTGCGGCGCGGATCGAGTCGACCCGCAGCTGCTGTCCCAGCTCACGCCAGAGCTCAGGCCCTTCCATGCGGGGTAACGTAACGGTCCTATGCGAGTCGCCGTCGCCTTCGACCACCGCGGCGTCAAGCTGCGCGAGCGGCTGCTGGAGGAGCTGGCGGCGCTCGGGCACGAGACGCTCGATCTCGGCACCGACAAGACGGAGCCGCGGGTCGACTACCCGGACAAGGCCCGCGAGGTCGCGGAGGCGATCCGCGGCGGCGAGGCGGAGCGCGCGCTGCTCGTCTGCGGCTCCGGCGTCGGCGCGTCGATCGCGGCGAACAAGCTCGCCGGGGTCCGCGCGGCGATCTGTCACGACATCTATTCGGCGCACCAGGGCGTAGAGCACGACGATATGAACGTGCTCTGCCTGGGCTCGGAGGTCGTCGGCGCGGAGCTGGCCGCCGACCTGGCGCGAGCCTTCCTCGCCGCCCGCTTCGACGGCGGCGAGCGCTACGTCAAGAGGCTTGAGAAGATCGAGGAGATGGAAAGGGAGACAACCTATGGCTAAGTCGCGCTTGCAAGAGCTCTCTGAGCTCGGCCAGAGCGTCTGGATCGACTTCCTCTCGCGGCAGATGCTGCAGGGCGGGAAGCTCGCCCGGATGATGGACGAGGACGCCGTAGTCGGCGTGACCTCGAACCCGACGATCTTTCAGAAGGCGATCTCCGAGGGCGATGCCTACGACGAGCAGCTGCGGGAGGTGCTCGCCGCGGAGGAGGACCCCAAGGAGGTTTTCCTGCGGCTGGCGGTCAAGGACGTGAAGAACGCCTGCGACCTGCTGCGGCGGGTCTGGGACGAGGGCGCGGGCCAAGACGGCTACGTCTCGATTGAGGTCGACCCGAACCTCGCGTACGACACCCAGGGCACGATCGACGAGGCGCAGCGGCTGCACGAACTCGTGGACAAGCCGAACTGCTTCGTGAAGATCCCGGCCACAGAGGCCGGTCTGCCGGCGATCGAGGAGATGATCGCCCGCGGCCGCAGTATCAACGTGACGCTGATCTTCTCGTTGCAGCGCTATGCGGAGGTCGTCGAGGCGTACCTGCGCGGACTCGAGCGGCTGGTCGAGAGCGGCGGCGATCCCGGCCCGGTGGCGTCGGTCGCGAGCTTCTTCGTCTCGCGTGTCGACACCGAGGCCGACCGGCGGCTCGACGAGGCCGGTGCGCCCGACGAGCTGAAGGGCAAATTGGCGGTCGCGAATGCGAAGCTGGCCTACGAGCGCTACAAGGAGCTCCACTCGGGCGAGCGCTGGGAGGCGCTGAAGGCCAAGGGCGCGCGGAGCCAGCGCTGCCTATGGGCCTCCACGTCGACCAAGAACCCCGACTACCGCGACGTGATCTACGTGGAGGAGCTGATCGGTCCCGAGACGGTGAACACGATGCCGGAGGAGACGATCCGCGCCTTCCAGGATCACGGCGAGGTGGCGCTCACGCTGGAGCGCGACGTCGACGAGGCGAAGCGGGTGTTCGAGCGGGTCGCCGAGGCGGGGGTCGACTACGACGACGTCGTTGCGACGCTCGAGCGCGAGGGTGTGGACAAGTTCGCGGACTCCTTCAAGGAGCTCATGGACGGCGTCCAGGCCAAGCGCGGCGAGCTCGTCTCGGCCTAGGCCCGGCGCACGTGGCGATCTACGCGGAGGTCGCCGGCGAGGGGCCGGCGCTCGCGCTCGTGCACGAGGGAATCTGCGACAGCCGCATGTGGGACGAGCAGTGGGAGCGCTACGCCAAGTCTTTCCGAGTGCTCCGGCTCGACCTGCGCGGCTTCGGGCGGACGCCGCTCGCGCCCGGGCCGTTCGCCCATGCGCGCGACGTGATCGAGACGCTCGAGGCGAACGGCTTCGACCGGTCGGCTCTGATCGGCGTGTCGCTCGGAGGCCGCGTCGCGCTCGAGGTCGCGCTCGCGCGTCCCGAGCTGGTCTCGGCGCTCGTGCTCGTCGCCCCAGGCCTGCCCGGCCACGAGTGGTCGGAGGAGCTGCGTGCCGAATGGGCCAAGGAGGAAGCGGCGTTCGAAGCAGGCGACCTCGAGGCTGCGGTCGAGGTGAGCCTGCAGACGTGGGTCGACGGGCCCCGGCGTAGCCCGGAGCAAGTCGACCCCGGGCTGCGTGCCCGCGTGGGCGAGATGCAGCGGCGGGCCTACGAGCTGGTCCGGGAGCTGACGGAGGACGAGGAGGAGCTGCTCGTCGAGGACCTGCTGCAGCGGCTCGGCGACGTGGGGGTGCCGACACTCGTCCTGGTCGGCGAGGAGGACCAGCCGGACATGCACGCGATCGCCGAGCGGCTGGCGCGCGAGATCCCTGGCGCGCGCTCGGCGCGGATCGCCGGCACGGCGCACGTCCCGAGCATGGAGCGGCCGCGGGAGTTCGACGAGCTCGTGCTTCCCTTCCTGCAGGAGGCGGCATGAGCACGGTCGCGCCGGCAGAGCTCGTCGCCCGCATCTGGGAGCGCGACCCGACCCTCTGGACCGGCAGCGACGAGGCCAAGTGGCTCGGCTGGCTGGACGAGCCGATGCGCATGCGCAGCCGGCTCGGAGACCTGCAGCGGTTCGTAGAGCAGCTTGCCGCGCCGGGGCAGATCGATACCTTCGTGCTGCTCGGGATGGGCGGCTCGAGCCTTGCGCCCGAGGTGATCAAGCGCACGTTCGGCGCCGAGGGCTTCCACGTGCTCGACACGACGCACCCGGCGGCGATCCGCCGCGCCGCCGAGACGCTCGACTTCGACGCGACCCTCTTCATCGTCGCCTCGAAGTCGGGGACGACGCTCGAGACGCGCTGCCATCTCGACTTCTTCTGGGAGCGGGCCGGCAAGCGCGGCGAGCTTTTCGCGGCCATCACCGATCCCGGCTCCGAGCTCGAGCAACTCGCCAAGGAGCGCGGCTTCCGCGCGAGCTTCGACGGCGAGCCCACGATCGGAGGGCGCTACTCGGCGCTCTCGGTCTTCGGCCTCGTCCCTGCCGCGCTGATGGGCGTCGACCTCGAGCGGTTGCTGGAGCGAGTCGAGGAGACGGTCGAGGCCTGTCACGGCGAGGAGGGCAATCCGGGCCTCGAGCTCGGGCTCGAGCTTGGCAACGGCTGGGCCGAGGGCCGCGACAAGGTGACGATCAACCCGAACCCGGGCGGCTTCGGGCTCTGGGCGGAGCAGCTGCTCGCCGAGTCGACCGGCAAGGGCGGTAAGGGCCTGATCCCCGCGCCGGAGGAGTCGCCCGGCGGCCCCGACCGCCAGGCGCCCGAGGTGAGGCTGCCGGCGCCGTACGAGCTGGGGCAGGAGTTCTACCGCTGGGAGTTCGCGACCGCCGTCGCCGGCTCGATCCTCGGGATCAACCCGTTCGACCAGCCGAACGTCCAGGCCGCGAAGGACAAGACGAACGACGTGCTCGAGAGCGGCGAGCCCGACGTCGAGCCGCGCGGCTCGCTGGAGGAGTTGTTCGCGCAGGTGCGGCCGGGCGACTACGTCGCGGTGCAGGCGTTCGTCGATCCCGAGCGCGAGGCCGAGCTGGAGCCGCTGCTCGCGCGCGCCCGCGAGGAGACCGGCTGTGTCGTCACCCACGGCCTCGGGCCGCGCTACCTCCATTCGACCGGCCAGCTGCACAAGGGCGGGCCGAACACCGGGCTCTTCGTCCAGGTCGTCGACGACGCCGGTGACGAGCTGAAGATCCCGGGCCGCGACTTCGGCTTTCGGCGGCTGATCCACTCGCAGGCCGCCGGCGACCTCGCCTCGCTCGAGGAACGCGAACGGCGCATAGTCCGTATCCGACTGGAGGAGATCTGATGCAGCTCGGAATGGTCGGCCTCGGCCGGATGGGCGGGAACATGACGAAGCGCCTCGAGGCCGCCGGCCACGAGCTGAAGACCTTCGACCCGCAGGTCGAGGCGACCGCGTCCTCGCTCGAGGAGCTGGCGCAGCAGCTCGACGCGCCCCGGTCGGTCTGGCTGATGGTGCCGGCCGGGATCGTGGACGACGTGGTCTCGGAGCTGGCACCGCGCCTGGAGGAGGGCGACACGATCGTCGACGGTGGCAACTCGTACTACGTGGACGACCTGCGCCGCGCCAAAGAGCTGCGCGCGCGCGGCCTGCACTACGTCGACGTCGGCGTCAGCGGCGGCGTCTGGGGCCTCGAGCGCGGCTACTGCCTGATGATCGGCGGCGACGACGAGGCGGTCGGCCGGCTAGTGCCCGTCTTCGAGGCGCTGGCCCCGGGCATCGAGGCCGCCGGCCGCACGCCCGGCCGCGACGGCGAGGCTGCGCCCGAGGAGCAGGGCTGGCTGCACTGCGGTCCGAACGGCGCCGGCCACTTCGTGAAGATGGTCCACAACGGGATCGAGTACGGCCTGATGCAGGCCTACGCCGAGGGGCTGAACGTGCTCAAGCACGCGAACATCGGCAAGCACGCCCAGGAGACGGACGCGGAGACGACGCCGCTGCGCGACCCCTCCCACTACCAGTACGAGCTCGACGTCCCTGCCGTCGCCGAGCTCTGGCGCCGCGGCTCCGTAGTCGCCTCGTGGCTGCTCGACCTGGGCGCGCAGGCGCTCCACGAGTCTCCCAACCTGGACGACTACGCCGGCCGCGTGAGCGATTCCGGCGAGGGGCGCTGGACGGTGCAGGCCGCGGTGGAGGAGGGCGTGCCGACGCCGGTGCTGGCGGCGTCGCTGTTCGACCGCTTCGCCTCGCGCGGCGAGGCCGACTGGGGCAACCGCGTTCTCTCGGCGATGCGGAAGGCATTCGGGGGCCACCTGGAGAAGAGCCCCGAGCAATGACGCAAACGGCCGAGCCGCAGCAGCAACAGGAGAACCCACTGCTCGAAGGGCTGCAGCTCCGGCGCACGCCCGACCCGTGCGCACTCGTGATCTTCGGCGCCTCGGGTGACCTGACGCGCAGGAAGCTCTTCCCGGCGCTCTACTCGCTGGCACTACGGCGGTTGCTGCCCGAGCGCTTCGGCGTCGTCGGCGTCGCGCGCACCGAGGAGTCGGACGACGAGTTCCGCGAGCGGATGAAGCACGCCGTCCAGGAGTTCGGCCGTGACGAGTTCAAGCAGGACGTCTGGGACTGGCTGGCGGAGGGGATGCGCTACGTCGCGACGGACTTCGCCGACGAGCAGGGCGAGGACCGCATCGCCCAGGTGCTGAACGAGCTCGACGAGCAGCGTGGCACCGCGGGCAACCGCGTCTACTACTTCGCCGTCCCGCCCGACGCGATCGCGACGCTCCTCCGTGAGATCGGCGAGCGCCGCTCGACCGACGGGATGGACGCGCGTGATCGTCGAGAAGCCGTTCGGCCGCGACCTCGCCACGCGCCCAGGCGCTGAACGAGGAGATCCGGCACCACTTCCGCGAGAGCGAGATCTTCCGCATCGACCACTACCTCGGCAAGGAGACGGTCCAGAACCTGCTCGCGCTGCGCTTCGCGAACGGGATCTTCGAGCCGATCTGGAACCGCCAGTTCGTCGACCACGTCCAGATCACGGTCGCCGAGTCGATCGGGATCGAGGGCCGCGCGGGCTTCTACGAGCAGGCGGGCGCGATCCGCGACGTGTTCCAGAACCACCTGCTGCAGCTCGTCGCGCTGACGGCGATGGAGCCACCGATCGACTTCACAGCCGACTCCGTGCGCAACGAGAAGGTCAAGGTGCTGCGCGCGCTGCACACGCCCGGCCCGAAGCACGTAGTCCGCGGCCAGTACGGGCGCGGGCACGTCGAGGGCGAGGAAGTGCCGGCTTACCGCGAGGAGGAGGGGGTCGCGCCGGACTCGCTGACCGATACCTACGTCGCCGCGAAGCTGTACGTGGACAACTGGCGCTGGGCCGACACGCCCTTCTACGTTCGGGCCGGCAAGCGGCTGGCGCGGCGCGAGACGACGATCGCGATCGAGTTCAAGCGCGCGCCCCATCCGCCTTTCGAGATCGTGGACGACGAGGGCCTGCGACCGAACGTGCTCGTCTGCCACATCCAGCCGGACGAGGGCGTCTCGCTCGAGTTCGCGGCCAAGGTCCCAGGCCAGGGGATGATGCTGCGCACGGTCCACATGGACTTCCTCTACGGGCCGACCTTCCGCACCGGGATCCCCGAGGCGTACGAGCGGCTGCTGCTCGACTGCCTGCTCGGCGACGCGACCCTCTTCACCCGCGCCGACGAGGTCGAGGAGCAGTGGTCGCTGGTGGACGCGATCGTCGCGTTCTGGAAGCGCGACCGGCCCTCCTTTCCGAACTACGCGGCGGGGACGTGGGGGCCGGCGGGCGCGGACGAGCTCATGAAGCGGGACGGCCGCAAGTGGCGACGGCGCTAGGCACGATCTCCGAGATCGACCGCGAGCTCGCCCGGCGGCGAATCGACCCCGCGACCGGGGACCCGATCCAGCGGACGAGCGTGATGACGCACATCGCTTGGGTGCCGTCCCAGTGGGTCGAGGCGGCGGAGGACGTGCTCGCAGGTCTCGCCGACCGTCATCCCTCGCGCACGATCGTGCTCGTGCCCGACCCGGACGCCGAGGACGGGCTCGAGGCGAACGCCGAGGTGATCAACTACCCATCGGGCCAGGGCCGCCAGGTCTGCGTCGAGACGATCCGCGTCCGGCTCAGCGGCTCGCGAGCCGAGGTGCCCGCGAGCGTCGTCCAACCGCTGCTGCTCCCGGACCTGCCGGTCTTCCTGCGTTGGCGAGGGCTGCCGCCCTTCGGCGAGCGCCCGTTCGAGGAGCTGGTGGACGTGGTCGACCGGCTGATCGTCGACAGCACCGAGTGGCCGGGCCTGCCCGCTCCTTACGCCGAGCTGGCCGAGATCTTCGACCGGGTGGTCGTCTCCGACATCGCGTGGGCGCGCACGAGCCGTTGGCGCCCGCAGCTCGCCTCGCTCTGGCCCGGGATCGCGGACGTCAAGGCGATCGAGGTGACCGGCACCGAGGCGCAGGCGAACCTGCTGGCCGGCTGGCTCCGCTCGCGGCTCGGGCACGACGTCGCGCTGGAGCACGAGCAGTCCGACCGGCTGCAAGGCGTGAAGGTGGACGGCGACCCTGCGCCGTTCCCGCCGGGCGATCCGCCCGATCCGTCGGACCTGCTGAGTGACGAGCTCGACCGCTTCGCGCGCGACCGGGTCTACGAGGAGGCCGCTCGCGCCGCAGCGGCGTGATGTGACGTGGGAGGGGCTGTGCGGCGTATGGACGCCGTGAAGACGAAATTCGCGGAGGCGGCCGAGCGCCACCTCGACGACGTTCATGCCTATCTCGTGTACCTGACCGGAGACAGAGCGACCGCAGAGGAGCTGACCGCCGAGACGTTCGCGCGGGCGCTCGAGCGGTGGCACCGCTTCGACCCTAGGCGCGCCGGGCCTCGCACCTGGCTCTGCCAGCTCGCGCGCTCGACCGCGCTCGACCACTTTCGCGCTGAGGCGCGCCGCCGCCGGCGCGAAGGCCGCTACGCCGCCGCCGACCTCGGCAAGCCTGCGCAGGTCTTCGGCGAGGGCCTGTCCCCGGAGCTGGAAGGTGCGCTTGCGCGGCTCTCGGCTGCCGAGCGCGAGGTGGTCGCTCTGCGGGTCGTGCTCGAGCTAGACGGCGAGGGGGCCGCACGGGTGCTCGGGATCAGCACCACGGCCTGCTCGACGCGCTTGAGCCGTGCCCTGCAGAAACTTGAGAAGGAGGTGAGCGCCGGTGTCGCCGCTTGAGCTCGTCGGAGACGTCGACCGCATCGCAGAGGAGCTGCGCGCTTCCCGGCCCGTCGCCTCTTCGGCGCTGCGCGAGCGTGTCGCTGCGCTCGGGCCGGTCGAGCCCGCGGGGCCGCGCTGGTCGTTTCGTTGGCCGTCGCGCCGGCTCGTGCTCGGCCTCTCGGCCGCGGCGCTGCTCGCGTCGCTGGTCGCCGCCGGGCTGACAAGCGAGCCGAGCAAGCAGCAGGTTGCACAGGGCTTTCACCCGACCGTCACACAGAGCTCGGCCGGGACGGCCGGCGGCGCGGCAACCCAGCGCCGCGCGGAGAAGGCCACCGGCGACCGCCTGACCTTCCGCCAAGCGGCCCTGCCCGCGCCCAGCGCGGCCCGGCTCCAGCGCTACCAGTCGACCCTGCGCCTGCGGGTCAAGGACGTCGAGGCGCTCTCGAGCGCGACCAGGCGGGCGATCGCGCTCGCCCGCTCCCTCGGCGGCTTCGTCGGCTCGGTGGACTACTCGACCCGCGCCGGCAAGCGCGGGAGCTCGCGCGTCGTGCTGCGTGTGCCCGTCGGAGAGGTGCAGTCGGCGCTCGTGACGCTCACCGGCCTCGGCACGATCCTGCAGCAGCAGACCGGGATCCTCGATGTCACACGCCGAGCCGATCGGGAATCGCGCCAGCTCGCCAGGCTCAAGCACCAGCTCGAGGCGGCGAGCGCCGAAGAGGCGCCGGCGCTCCGCGCACGGCTGAAGACCCTGGAGGCGAAGCACCGGAAGCTCCTGCGCAGCGCCCGCCTCGCGCGGATCGTGCTCGTCCTGACCACGCCCGCGAAGGAGGCGGCTGCAGCGCCGGGCCGCTTGCACCGCACGCTCGACGACGCCGGCGGCGTGCTCCTGCGCGAGCTCCAGTTCCTGCTCTACGCGCTGGTCGTCGCGGGCCCGTTGCTCCTGTTCGGTCTCGCGGGGCTGGCCACCGCGCGCGCGGCACGGCGGCGGTCGGACCGAAGAGTCCTGGAACGCGCCTAGAACGCGATCCAGCCGGGGAGCCGGCCGTGCGGCCCCACGGCGGTATAGCCGAGCTGGTACTCAACGCCATTCAGGTGGCCGCTCGTCACGATCAGGGTCACGTTCTTCCGCTCGGCCGAGTTGCGGAAGATCGTGGAGAGCAGCACGCCCTTTCCCGGACGGACGCGCTTTCCGATCACGCGACGTCCCCTGGGACCGCCGACGACCATCGTCACGCTCGGCGCCGGCCCGCTCCCGTAGGGCACGGCCACGACGACTCCGCGGGAACGGGCCGGAACCGCGATCGAGATGTAGTGCGTCGAGAGGCCGTAGACGCCGAAGACGCGTGTCACTCGCGTTCTCGTCGATGCCCGGAGCGTCACCGCTCGTCCGACCGGGAGCGCCTGGCGGTACAGGCCGAGCGAGAACCTGGCGAAGACGTCGAACAGCTTGCCGGCACCGCTGGCCTGAAGTGCAGCGTCGAGCTGGGACACGCCGATGACGGTCGTTGTCACGCCGCTACGGTCGTCGGCTTCGAGTTTCGCGAAGTACCGCGGCAGCACGTCGCGGTTGAGCCCGGAGAGATACAGCCACCACCAGGCGCCGCCGTAGCAGTGCTCGCAGCTGAAGCGCTCGTCGTAGAGCGGCAGCCATGGAGTGCTCAGCCACCTATCGAGGTAGTCGGTCGCGACGACGTCCTCGATCGCGGGAAAGACGAGCATCGACATGGCGACGGCGCTTCCTTCGGCGGCCCAGCTCGGCAGCCGACCGCTGACGACGTACGAGTACTGCACCACGTGGAAGAGCTCGTGGGCGACGGTGGGGTTGAGGCCGCCGAATGCCTTCGGCACGCTCGGGTCGAGGCGGGGCGAGACGAGCACGAAGCTGCCGCCCTCGCCGGTCTGCTCACCGAAGGTGAGGCCGAATGTCCCCGGCGGGAGTGAGTCGATGTAGATGTCGGGCTTCGTGTCCGGCCCGGCCGCGTCGGCGAGGGGAAGCTTGAAGCCGTGCTGCTGGTAGTAGGCGAGCGCGGCATCCGCGGCCCCGGCCACGTGCTCGACGTAGTCGGGATAGCCGTTTCCGTTGTCGTCGTTCAGCGCCGGAGCGTCGGGGCCGCTCGTGACGTAGTGGACGACCGCGCGAGCACCGACGTACGGCGTCGCCTCAGGCGTCCCGAACGAGTATGTGCCGCCACTCGTCGGGCGCTGGACGATCGCTCCGGCTGCAAGCGCGGCATGGGCGCCTGTTGCGAGTGCGAGGCCGACGGCGAGCGTGAACGCGAGGGAGAGACGGCCGCGAGACATCCGGACAGGTTTCGGCAGGCCCGTTGACTACAGAGCTCCCTCGTTCGAGTGACGTCAATCGAGGGACAGCGAGCGCTCGAGCGCCCTGGCGCCGCCGAGCACGAGGGCGTCCTGCCCGGGTGGAGCCGCGAGCTGCGCGGAGGCGGGCAGCCCGTCCTCGGCGGGACCGCAGGGGATCGCCGCCGCCGGCCAGCCCGTCGCGTTGAACGGGTAGGTCAGCTTCGTCAGGCGGCCACGCAGGGCGAGCTCGTCTGCCGGCGCGGCCGGCGCGACGCAGACGAGCGCCGGCGTCAGCACCAGGTCGACGCCCGCCGCGGCCTCGGCCAGCTGCTCCCGGTAGCGCTCCCGCCGCTCGCGCGCCCGCTCGTACCCGGCGTCGGTGACGGCGAGGCAGCGCTCGAGCTTGGCTCGGACGTTCTCGCCGTAATCGTCGGCGTGCTCGGCGAACAGCTCACGGTGGACGTCGGCGACCTCGCGGCTGAAGCTCTCGTAAAAGTCTTCGCCGAGCGGAAGCTCGAGGCGGCGCCGCCGCGGGAAGCGCTCCGCAGCGGCCTCGACGCGGGCGCGTACTAGCGAGTCGGCGAGCTCGGTCCAGGCGACGCCGATCTCGACGTCCTCGAGCTCTAGCTGCGTCGCCTCGAAGCCGGGCACGAGCGCTTGCAGCATCCGCTCGCAGCCGTCGACGTCACGCGCCATCGGGCCGGCGTGGTCGAAACTCGGCGCGAGCGGGAAGCAGCCGTCGATCGGCACGAGTCCCCAGGTGGGCTTGAAGCCGGTGACGCCGCAGCACGCCGCCGGGATGCGGATCGAGCCGCCCGAGTCGGAGCCGAGCGCCGCGTCGGCGAGCCCGGCCGCCAGCGCCGCGGCGGAGCCGCCGCTGGAGCCGCCCGCGACGCGGCCCGGATAGCGGGGGTTCGGCACGGGGCCGAAGTGCTCGTTCTCTGAGGTCGTCCCGAAGGCGAACTCGTGCAGGTTGGTCTTGCCGACGTTCGCATAGCCCGCCGCCTCGAGCCGCCTCACGGCCTCGGCGCTCTCGCGCGGGACGTGGTCGGCGAACAGGATCGAGCCGTAGGTCGTGACCAGCCCGGCCGTGTCGAACAGGTCCTTGACCGCCAGCGGAATCCCCTCGCCCGGCTCCGGCGGGCGGGCGAGGAAGATGCCCTCGGGCTCGCTCAGAAGACGGCGAGGTAGATGAAGCCCACCGCGAAGGTGGCCGCGACGAGCACCAGGAAGAGCCCGAACAGCAGCAGTCCCAGCTTCATGTTCTCGCGCTCGAACTCAGGCCCGTGTTCGGGCATCAGAGCAGCGGGTCGATCGCGAGCGCCACGAACAGCAGCGCCAGGTAGAGGAGCGAGTAGCGGAACAGCGCGCCCGCCCGGGCAGTGGTCGTCTCGCGCCGCAGGCGCCAGGCGAAGCGCAGGAAGATCGCGCCGAGCAGCACCGCCGCGGCGAGGTAGGCCGCACCGGCCGTGTGCCAGGCGAAGGGCAGCAGCGTCACGGCGACGAGCACGAGCGAGTACCAGACGATCTGCCTCGCGGTCTCGTCGTCGCCGCGGACGACCGGCAGCATCGGCACGCGTGCGGCCGCGTAGTCGCGCTTGATCACGAGCGCGAGCGCCCAGAAGTGCGGAGGCGTCCAGAAGAAGACGATCAAGAAGAGGAACAGCGCCGGCAGGGTCAGGTTGCCGGTCGCGGCGGCCCAGCCGACGAGCGGCGGGACTGCCCCCGCGGCGCCGCCGATTACGATGTTCTGGGGCGTCGTCCGCTTCAGCCAGCGCGTGTAGACCAGGACGTAGAAGAGCCCGCCGACGAGCGCCAGCACGGCGGTGAGCACGTTGACCAACGACGCCAGCAGGACGAACGAGAACGCCATCAGCGCCAGCCCGAACTCGAGCGCGCGGCCGGGCGTGACGCGGTCCTCGGCGACGGGACGGTGCCCCGTGCGGCTCATCAGCCGGTCGAGGTCGCGGTCGAGCACGTGGTTGAGCGCGCTCGCCCCGCCGCAGGCCAGCGCGAGGCCGGCCATCGTGATCGCGAATGTGTCGAGCGGCGGGACGCCCTGCGCGCCGACGAACATCCCGGCGGCCCCGGTCAGCAGCAGCAGGGTCATGATCCGCGGCTTGGTCAGCGTGATGTAGTCGCGCCACGGCGCGGCCGGGACCGGCTCGCCGCGGAAGGTCTCGGCCGCGACGATGAGCGAGGCCGCCAGCGAGAGGCCCGCGAGCGCGAGGTGGGCGGGCTTCGAGATCACGAGCGCGGCCGTCAGGAACGCGACCAGCGCGGTGACCGAGGGCAGGAGCAGCCGCCGGTGCTCGACCCAGGCTGCAGCCACGAGTGCGGTCAGCGGCGGGAGGGCCAGCGCGGCGAGCCCGCGGTGGGCGGCGCCGAGCTCGAGCGCGCCGCTCACGACCGCGGCGGCACACGCGGCGGCCGCGAAGATCGCGGTCAGGCGCAGCCAGGGACCGGGGCGCAGCTCAGGCACTGGCCTCCGCGATTCGCCGCCGCAGGTCGCGCAGCGGACGGGCGCTGGTGACGTAGGGCACGCGGTCGAAGTTGTGCGGCGGCGGCGGCGAGGTCGTGTACCACTCGAGCGTGTCGGCCAGCCAGGGGTCGTTGACGGCCCGTGCGCCGGAGCGCGCCGTCTTGAGCACGTTCCAGGCGAAGACGAGGATTCCGAGCGCCATGATCCCCGAGCCGATCGTCGAGATCAGGTTGTACCACTCCCAGATTCCGCCGTAGTGGTACGTGTAGACGCGCCGCGGCATCCCGAGCAGGCCGAGCATGTGCATTGGGAAGAAGGTCAGGTTCATGCCGGCGAACATCAGCCAGAAACTCACCTTCCCGAGCCGCTCGCTCAGCATCTTCCCGAAGATCTTCGGCCACCAGTAGCTGAAGGCGGCGAACATCGCGAAGATCGAGCCGCCGAAGAGCACGTAGTGCAGGTGGGCGACGATGAAGTACGTGTCCGTCACCTGCCAGTCGAACGGGTAGGCGGCGACGAAGATCCCCGACAGGCCGCCGATCGTGAAGATCGCGATGAACCCGAGCGCGAACAGCATCGGCGTGTCGAAGTGCAGGTTGCCGCGCCACGTGGTGGCGAGCCAGTTGAAGATCTTGATCCCGGTCGGCACGGCGATGATCATCGACGAGATCATGAAAAAGCCCTGCAAATAGCCCGGCATGCCAACCGAGAACATGTGGTGGGCCCAGACGAGCATCGAGTAGAAGCCGATCGCGACCGTCGAGAGCGCGATCGCCGTGTAGCCGAAGATCGGCTTGCGCGAGAAGACGGGGATCACCTCCGACACCACCCCCATCGCGGGCAGGATCATGATGTAGACCTCGGGGTGGCCGAAGAACCAGAAGACGTGCTGGTAGAGCACGGCGCTGCCGCCCTCGGCGGGGATGAAGAAGTGGGTGCCGGCCTGGCGGTCGAGCAGCAGCATCGTCAGCCCCGCTGAGAGCGCCGGCAGCACGACCACGAGCAGCGCCGCGTAGACCTCCATCGACCAGACGAACAGCGGCAAGCGCATCCAGGACATCCCGGGCGCGCGCAACCGGTGGATCGTGACCAGGAAGTTGATCGCGCCCGCGAGCGAGGAGAGCGTCAGCACGTGGAGCGAGAGGATCCAGAGGTCGATCCCGTTCCCTGGGGTGTAGGCAGCCTCCGACAGCGGCGTGTAGCCCGTCCAGCCCGCGCGCGGGGCGCCGCCGGCTGCGAACCAGCTCGAGTAGAGGATGATCCCGCCGAACAGGAAGAGCCAGTACGAGAGCGCGTTCAGGCGCGGGAAAGCCATGTCGCGTGCACCGATCATCAGCGGCACGAGGTAGTTCCCGAGCCCGGCCCAGATCGGCACGACGACGAGGAAGATCATCGTCGTGCCGTGCATCGTGAACAGCTCGTTGTAGCTGTCGCGCGTCACGAGGTGCTCGTTCGGCGTCGCGAGCTGGGCTCGCATCAGCAGCGCGAGCACGCCGCCCGCCAGGAAGAAGGCGAGGCTCGTGACGATGTAGAGGATGCCGATCCGCTTGTGGTCGACTGTCGTCAGCCAGCTCGAGACGCGGCCCTGCGAGACGACCAGCGAGACGGGGGGACGCTCAGCCCTGGCCGCCACCGCTTGCTCCCTGCTTGAAGCGCTGCTGGAGGTACGCGATCGTCGCGTCGAGCTGCTCCTCCGACCAGTCGTTGCCGACCGCTGGCATTTTCCCGGTGCCGTGGCGGATCACGTTCGAGATGCCGTCCTCGTCGCCGAGCAACGGGTTCTGCGAGATGTTCGGGCCTACGCCGCCCGACGCGGCGAGCCCGTGGCACTTCGCACAGACCCCGACGAAGGTCTCCTTGCCGAGCGCGAGCCCGTCGTTCGCGCGTGCGCTCACCCAGGAGTCGTACTCGTCGGCCGGGAGCACCTCGGCGTTCGCGACCATCGCGGCGTGGAGCAGGCCGCAGAACTCGGCGCACTGGCCGGGGAAGGTGCCGAGCTTCGTCGCGCGGAGGGTCATGTGGTTCAGCTTGCCCGGGATCGCGTCGAGCTTCCCGCCGAGCGCTGGGATCCACCAGCTGTGGTCGACGTCGTCGGAGCGGATCGTCAGCCGGATCGCGCGGTTGTACGGCAGCCGCAGCGTGTCCACCGAGACGGCGCCGTTCGGGTAGGTGAACTCCCAGTAATACTGGTGCCCCTCGATCGTGATCTCGTCCTTGGCCTGGCTTTCGGGGAGGCTCGAAGTGGCGCCGATGTCGGAGACCTTCCAGAAGACGAAGCCGGCGATGATCGCGAGCACGACCACGGGCCCGGCCGTCCAGGCGAGCTCGAGCTTGTTGTGGCCGCGTACCTGCGAGCCCTCGAGCTCCCGCGGCCGGCCCTTGCTGCGGTAGCGGACGACGAAGACCAGCAGCGTCCCGATCACGATCACGAAGATCGCGCCAGTGATCCCGAGGATCAGCCAGTAGATGTCGCGGATGTTCTTGGCGTTCGGCGAGGCAGGCGACGGAGGCGCGAGCCCGCCGTTGCCTGCGGTTGCAGGTGACACGGCCACCAGCGCGAGAACGGTCAGGCAGGTGAGGACTCGGACGAGGCGGCGCACAGGCGGTGGCATTCTACGAGGGGTGCCCGAGCGGACGCGCGTGCAACTACCGGGAGGAATCGGGGAGAGCTTCGAGGTCTTCGTCAACGGGGTCGTCCAGCAGCCGGGACGGGACTTCCGGCGCGAGGGTGGGGAGCTCGTCTTCGACCGCCGGCTCGCCCGAGAGGGGCGACTCGGCTTCTGGCGCTGGCTCTCCCTTTTCCTCGGCGTCGCAGGCACGTACCGGCAGAACGACAGCGTTGACGTCGTGTACGAGCGAGATGGTCGTCGCGTGGTGGCGACGGGCCTGCCGCTCATCCACGAGGATTGACGGCGCGCGAAAGCGGACACCGCGAGCAGGGATTTTCGAGCTCGCAGCGTCGTCCGTCGCACCAGCATGCCGCAAGGCTCGGAGCCAGGCCGCCCTGTGGACGAGAAGTCAAACCCTCGTTGCACCTCCGCCCTGTCCGTTCCGGTAGGCGCGGGGACAGTCCCGTCGAACGACCGGGCGCTACGAGCCGGAAGCCGCCGGCAGCTCGACGGGTTCCCCGTCGACCAGTACGCGTCCCGGCTCGAGCTCACACGCGGCGGCCCAGCGCGCGACCGCGAGCAGCACCGCGTCGAGCTCGTCCTCGGTGCTGTTCTCGACGAGGATCTCCCAGCGCTCGTCCGCGAGTGGAACGAGGTCGGTACGGGCGAACGGCACCAAGTCGCTGACCAGCTGCGTGGCGGCGCCTGCGGTCGGAGCTTCGATGGTGACAGTGGGAATGGCGGCCCCCTCGGCGGCGAGGGACAAAGGGTACCTCAGTCTGCCAGCGCCAAAACCTCGTCGAGGACGCCCAGGCCCTCGTCCAGCTCCTCGCGCGTGATCGTCAGGGGCGGCGCGCAGACGATCACGTTCCAGTGAGTCATCAGGTACAGCCCGCGCTCCATTGCGGCCTTGGCCAGCTTCGCCACCGGCGCGCCGGCCTCGCCGGCCGCGTTGAACGGAACCAGCGGCTCGCGCGTCTCACGATCCTTGACCAGCTCGATGCCCCAGAAGAGCCCCTTGCCGCGCACCTCGCCGATCGACGGATGCTTCTCGAACAGGCCGCGCAGGCCTTCGCCGAGCACCTCGCCCATCGCCGCGGAGTTCTCGACGATGCCCTCCTCCTGGAAGGCCTCGATCGAGGCGATCGCCGACGCGCACGCGAGCACGTGGCCGGAGTAGGTGAGCCCGCCCGCGAAGTACTTGTCCTGCACCCAGTCCGCGAGCTTCTGGTTGATGATCATCGCGCCGAGCGGCACGTAGCCGGAGTTGATCCCTTTCGCCACGGTCATGATGTCCGGCACGACGTTCCAGTTGTCGACGCCGAACCACTTGCCGGTGCGGCCGAAGCCGGCCATCACCTCGTCGCAGATCAGCAGGATCCCGTTGCGGTCGCAGACCTCGCGGATCGACTGCAGGTAGCCGTCAGGCGGAACGATGATCCCGTTCGTCCCGACGATCGTCTCCATGATCACCGCGGCGACGTTCTCCGCTCCCTCGTACTGGAGGATCTCCTCGAGGTGCGGCGCGCCCGAGCAGACCGGGCACGGGTCGGGATGGCCGGCCGGGCAGCGGTAGGTGTAGGGGTCGAGCATCCGCACGACGCCGGGAATGCCCGGCTCGGCGGGCCAGCGGCGCGGGTCGCCGGTGAGCGTGATCGCGCCGCCGGTCGCCCCGTGGTAGGAGCGGTAGCGGGCGACGATCTTGTGCCGGCCCGTGTACCAGCGCGCGAGCTTGATCGCGTTCTCGTTGGCCTCGGCGCCGCCGTTGGTGAAGAAGCTCATCGTCAGGTCGCCGGGAGTCACCTCGGCGAGCAGGCGCGCCAGCTCGGAGCGGGCCTCGTGCGCCATGGGCGGCCCGATCGTCGTCAGCTTCTCGGCCTGCTCTTTGATCGCCGCCACGACCTTCGGGTGCTGGTAGCCGATCGAGACGTTGACGAGCTGCGAGGCGAAGTCGAGGTAGCGGTTGCCCTCGCTGTCCCAGAAGTAGCGACCCTCGCCGCCTGCGATCACCGGCGGGCTGAGCTGGTTCTGCACCGACCAGGAGTGCAGCACGTGCTGCTTGTCGAGCTCCTGGATCCGCCTGGCGTCTAGGCCCTGTTCGACAGCCACGACGCGATCCTAGCCGCTTGTTGAAGCCGCTTCCTACCGGTGGTTTCCAAGGCGCTGCGTTAGACGGTTGCGGCGGCCAAGCCGCCACCACCTGAAAGCGGCATCGCAAGCGACGCCTCGGCGCTAGTCTGCTCGTGACTCGAAGGAGGCTGGAGATGACCGAGGTAGCGGATCAGTTCACGGAGGAGCGGTCTGGCGAGGTGGCGCGGATCTCGCACTGGATCGACGGCCAGCGCGTCGAGGGCACCTCGGGACGCAGCGGCCCGGTCTACAACCCGGCCACCGGCGAGCAGAGTGGCGAGCTCGACTTCGCGACGGCCGAAGAGGTCGACGCGGCCGTCCAGGCGGCAGGGCGCGCCTTCGAGAAGTGGCGCACGATGTCGCTCTCGCGCCGCACGGAGCTGTTCTTCCGCATCCGCGAGCTCGTCCACGACCACTCGGACGACCTCGCGCGCCTGCTCACGCTCGAGCACGGCAAGGTCCTCTCCGACGCGAAGGGCGAGGTCGCGCGCGGGCTCGAGGTGATCGAGTTCTGCTGCGGGATCCCCGAGCTGCTGAAGGGCGGCTACTCGGAGCAGGCCTCGACTGGAATCGACGTCTATTCGATCCGCCAGCCGCTCGGCGTCGTCGCGGGGATCACTCCGTTCAACTTCCCGGCGATGGTGCCCATGTGGATGTGGGCGCCCGCGATCGCGTGCGGTAACACGTTCGTCTTGAAGCCCTCCGAGAAGGACCCGTCGGCCTCGATGCTGACGGCCGAGCTGCTGAAGGAGGCCGGCCTCCCGGACGGCGTCTTCAACGTCGTGCACGGCGACAAGGTCGCGGTCGACGCGGTGTTGGAGCACCCCGAGATCGCGGCGATCAGCTTCGTCGGCTCGACGCCGATCGCCCGCTACGTCTACGAGACCGGCACCAAGAAGGGCAAGCGCGTGCAGGCGCTCGGCGGGGCGAAGAACCACATGATCGTGCTGCCCGACGCCGACATCGAGATGGCCGCCGACGCGGCGGTCAGCGCCGGCTACGGCTCGGCCGGGGAGCGCTGCATGGCCGTGTCCATGCTGGTCGCCGTGGGCCATGCGGCCGACGACCTCGTCGGCGCGATCCAGGAGCGGCTGCCGAAGGTGAAGGTCGGCGACGGGATGAGCCCGGACTCCGAGATGGGGCCGCTGGTCACGCGCGAGCACCGCGACAAGGTCGCCTCGTACATCGAGAAGGGCGCCGCCGAGGGCGCGAAGGTCGTCACCGACGGCCGTGAAACCGGGCCGGATGGCACTGGGGGCTTCTTCCTCGGCGTGACGCTGCTCGACGAGGTCACGCCTGAGATGGACGTCTACAAGGACGAGATCTTCGGGCCGGTGCTCGGGATCACGCGCGTGGACACCTACGAGGAGGCCGTGCGCCTGGTGAACGAGAACCCGTACGGCAACGGTGTCGCCATCTTCACGCGCGACGGCGGCGTCGCCCGCCAGTTCCAGTTCGAGGTGAACGCCGGCATGGTCGGCGTCAACGTCCCGATCCCGGTACCGGTCGCCTACTACTCCTTCGGCGGCTGGAAGAACTCGCTCTTCGGCGACCTGCACATCTACGGGCCCGAGGGGATCCAGTTCTACACGCAGGGCAAGGTCGTCACCTCGCGTTGGCCCGACCCGGCGACCTCGAAGGTCGACCTGGGCTTCCCGCAGACGCGCTAGAGGGCGAGCTTCCGCTCGACCCCGACGTCGGTCGCCAGGGCTTCGAGCCACCCACCGCGTAGCGACGCGAGCAGCTGCTGCCCCAGCTCGAAGGCCTCGTCGAAGCGGCCGACGATCTCGGCTCCGGTCTCTCGCGCGCGCGCGAGGACGTCTGCCTCGTCCACGCCCGTCGACCCGGCCGCCGCGCACGCGCCACTCGCCGCCGACCAGCACGGAGTCGACGGCCAGCGTCGACGAGCCGAACGCGAGCTGCCGGAGCGGGTCGTTCAGCGGCGTGAACACGTGCGACTCGAGGTCGACCAGCACGAGGTCGGCCCGCCGGCCGGGCTCGATGCGGCCGAGCCCATCCGCTTCGCCGGCGGCCCGGGCACCGCCCAGGGTCGCCAGCTGCCAGGCCTCCTTCGCTCCGAGCCACTGCTGGTAGTCGATCCCCCAGAGCTTGTGCACGAGTGAGGCGAGCTTGAGCGAGGCGAACATGTCGAGCCCGTCGTTCGAGGACATGCCGTCGGTGCCCAGCGCGACGTTCACGCCCTCCGCGAGCAGCCGAGGCACTGCCGCGAGCCCACTGCCGAGCTTCAGGTTCGAGGCCGGGTTGTGCGCGATCGAGACCCCGCGCTCGCGCACCAGCGCGATGTCGCCCTCCGTCAGCCAGATCCCGTGCGCGAAGCACACCCGCGGCGAGAGGAAGCCCACCGCGTCCATGTGCTCGACCAGCGTCTTCCCGTACATGCGCCGGCCGGAGACGGCCTGCATCCTCGTCTCGAGCACGTGGATGTGGATCGCGAGGTCGAGCTCGTCGGCCAGCGCGGCGCACCCAGTGAGCATCTCGTCGGTACAGCGCTGCGGCCCCGACGGCCCGAGCCCGATCGAGATCCCCTCGTCCGGCCGGTGGAAGCGCGAGACGGCGTCGCGGCAGAACCGCTCCCACTCCTCCCACGACGGTGGCTTGTCCGCCTCCAGCCGCGAGATCAGCTCGGCCGAGACGAGCCCTTCCTCCAGGATCACCGTCTCGTGGTAGGCACGGTCGCCGATCCCGAGCGCGATCAGCGCCCGGAGCCCGGCGTCGCGGTATCCGCGCACGACCGCCTCCAGCGACTCGGTCGTGAAGCCGTCGAGCTCGTAGATGAAGTCCACGACGCAGGTCGCGCCGGAGCGCAGCTGCTCGATCGCCCCGACCAGCGTTCGCAGGTAGATCTCGTCGGGCGACTGGGCGGGCGCGGCCAGCGCGGGGTACGAGAACAGCATCCAGGGCTCGAGCGGCAGGTTGTCCCACATGCCGCGGAACCAGTTCTCGTTGGAGTGGTTGTGCGCGTTGACCATCCCCGGGACGACGAGGAAGCGCGAGCAGTCGACCCGCTCCGCGCCCTCCGGCGCCTCGGCCGCCAGCCGGCCTCGGTCGACGAACACGTCGCCCCGCCGAAAATCGCCGCCGCCGGAGTCGACCAGCCCGCGCTCGAGGATCAGCCGCACGATGCGGACTCTACGACCCTCCAGGGTCTTGCCGTACGTCCTATCGAACCCTGAGAATCACCGGTGGCAATTCGGTCTGTTCAGATAGGAGGAAGCATGGAGCAGGCTGTACGGAACGACGCCGAGATTCAGTTCGACGAGCACGGCATCGAGCCGATCCCCGCTGCGGATCGCGACTCGACGCCGCTGCGGCAGTTCTGGATCTGGGCGGGCGCCAACATCGCGCCGATCAACTGGGTGCTCGGGGCGCTCGGCATCATCCTCGGCCTCAGCCTGATCGAGACGATCCTGGTGGTCGTCATCGGCAACATCATCGGCTGCGCCCTCTTCGGACTCTTCTGCATCATGGGCAGCCGCACCGGCGTGAACCAGATGGTGCTCTCGCGGGCGGCGTTCGGTCGTCGCGGCGCGTACCTGCCGGCCACCGCCCAGATGCTGATGACGATGGGCTGGCTCGGCGTGAACACCTGGGTCGTGCTCGACCTGGTGCTCGGCATCTTCAAGGAGATGGGCTACGACAACCCCGGCACCGGCACCAAGTACGCGGTCGGCATCGGGATCATGGCCGTCCAGGTCGTGATCGCGATCGTCGGCTTCTACCTGATCCAGACGTTCGAGAAGTACACCGTCCCGGTCGCGGCCGCGTTCATGATCGTGATCTCGATCCTGGCGTGGACGAAGACGGACGTCGTCTGGAGTCACTCGACCGTCAGCGGCGGCGACAAGTGGACGGCGATCACGCAGCTGATGACGGCGATCGGCGTCGGCTGGGGGATCACCTGGCTGACGTGGTCGTCGGACTACACGCGCTTCATCAGGCCGGGGACGCCGGACCGGAAGGTGTTCTGGTCGACGTCGCTGGGCGTGTTCATCCCGACGGTGTGGCTGGCCTTCGTCGGCGCGTCGGTGGCGAGCGCGACCCAGAACGGCGACCCGGCGGCCATCGTCAGCGCGGCGTTCGGCACCGGCGTCTCGATCCTCGTGCTGTTCGTGGTCATGCACGGGCCGGTCGCGACGAACATCCTCAACCTCTACTCGGCGTCGCTGGCGGCGCTGTCGCTCGACCTCAAGGTGAAGCGCTGGATCGTGACCATCGTTGTCTCGCTGGTCGGTCTGGTGACGCTGATCGCGTTCATCGAGCGCGACAAGTTCGCACACGACTTCGACAACTGGCTGGCCTCGGTCGTGGTCTGGATCTCGGCCTGGGGCGGCGTGATGCTGATCGACTACTTCCTCTTCCGGCGCGGGCGGCTCGACGTCGACGCCCTGTACGCCGACCCGGAGAAGTCGATCTACGGCGACGTCAACTGGGCCGCCGTGATCGCGGCGATCGCCGGGCTCATCGCCGGCTGGGCGTGGGAATACGGCCTGGTCGACTTCATGCAAGGCCCGATCGCGAAGGCCACCAACAACACGGACATCTCGTGGCTGGCGGCGTTCGTCGTCTCGGGCGGCCTCTACTACGTGCTGCGGCCGATCCTGGCGCCGCGGGAATCGCCGGAGGTGGCACCGACCCTCTGACGCAGCCCGGGCGGAGGGCGGCCTCGCGCCCGCCCTCCGCTCAGGCCACTGTGCTCTTGGCGCGAAGCTCCTGGCCGAACTTCGCGCGCGCGACGTACTGGCCGATCCCCGGCGAGGCGACCAGCTCGTCGCCCTCGACGAGCACGTTCCCTCGCAGGAGCACGACCTCTGGAGTCCCGGTCACCTCGGTGCCCTCGTAGAGGTTGTAGTCGGTCTTCGAGTGCTGGTTCGCGGCCGTGATCGTGTGCTTGCGCTCGGGGTCGAAGACGATCAGGTCGGCGTCGGAGCCGACCGCGACCGTGCCCTTCTTCGGGTAGAGCCCGAACAGCTTCGCCGGCGAGGTGGCCAGCAGCTCGACCATCCGGTTCAGCGAGATCCGGCCGGCACGCGCGCCGAACTCGTGGATCATGTGCAGCCGGTTCTCGAGCCCGGGGCCGCCGTTCGGGATCTTCGAGAAGTCGTCCTTGCCGAGGGTCTTCTGCCCGTCCCAGAGAAAGGCGCAGTGGTCGGTCGAGATCGCCGAGAGCGCGTCCGTCCTCACGGCGTTCCAGAGCACGTCCCAGTTCGACTTGTCGCGCACGGGCGGCGAGTAGACGTACTTCGCGCCCTCGAAGTCGGGCTTGGCGATGTCGTCGAGCGAGTTGAAGAAGTACTGCGTGCACGTTTCGCCCCAGACGTCCCAGCCGGCCTCGCGTGCGCGCGCGATCGGCTCGACCGCCTCGCGGCAGGTGACGTGCACGACGTAGAGAGGAGCGCCGGCGACATGCGCGAGCTGGATCGCCCGGTTGGTCGCCTCGCCTTCGGCCTCCGGCGGTCGGGTCAGTGCGTGGTGGAGCGGGTCCGTGTTCCCGGCCTCGAGCGCCTGTCGCACGAGCACGTCGATCAGGTCGCCGTTCTCGGCGTGCACCATCACGAGCGCGCCGGTCTGCGAGGCCACCTCCATCGTGCGGAAGAGCGTCTCGTCGTCGACCATCAGCGCGCCCTTGTAGGCCATGAAGAGCTTGTACGAGGTGATCCCCTCGTCGGGCAGCGTGGCCAGCTCCTCGAGCGAGCCGCCCTCGTCCAGGTCGGTGACGGCCATGTGGTAGCCCATGTCGATCAGCTGCTTGCCGACGGCCTTCGAGCGCCAGTCGGCGATCGCGTCGGCGAAGCTGGAGCCCCGCGGCTGGATGATGAAGTCGACGTGCGTGGTCGTCCCGCCGAAGGCCGCGGCAGTCTGGCCCGACTCGACGTCGTCGATCGTGACCGTTCCGCCGAAGGGCATGTCCAGGTGCGTGTGCGGGTCGACGAGGCCCGGCAGCACGTACTTGCCACCCGCCTCGATCACCTTGTCGGCGCTCATCTCGAGCGACTCGCCGATCAGCGACACCGTCTCGTCCTCGACGTACACGTCGGCGACGTAGTCGTCGGCGGCGGTGATGATCCGGCCGCCCTTGATCAGAACTGACATCCGGGCCTCCTCGTCTCGCTCGCCGCGAATCTAGAGGAAACCGGGGCCTCCCGGAGGAGGCCCCGGCCGAACTCCTTACGCGCCCTTCGGAGTCACCTTGACGGGAGGCTTCTGGTAGTCGTCGCCGTTGACGTCCGCGCCCTCGGCGGAGATCTCGTCCACGGCGTCCTGCGCCAGGTCGGTGCGGTACGCATCCGAGCTCGGCTCCTTGCTGATCACGCCGAACTGCTTCGCGATGTCCGCCGTTTGCTCGTAGTCCTCCTTGTCCATCACGCCGATCCCTTCCTTGGAGGGCCAGATCAGCGCGTTGATCTCGTTCATCTGCCAGGTCTGGTGGCCCTTGCCGAGCGTGGGGCCGTTGTCGAGCACGATCTGCGTGCACTCGGAGACGTGCTCACGGCAGTAGATCCAGCCCTTGAAGCTGGCTGCGAGGAACTTCTTGGCAGTCTTCGCGTTGTCCTTGTCGGCGATCCAGTCACCGCGGACGAAGATGCCGTCCTCCAGCATGCCCGTGCCGGCGTCGTTCATCTTGATCACGTTGATGTCGCTGGGCTGGTAGAGCTTGCCGGTCTTCGGGTTCTTCGTCTCCAGCACCTGGGCGAGCTCGTTGTAGGTCATCGCCGCCGCCGCGTCGACCTGCCGGTTGAGGAACAAATCCATGTTGAACGGCTGGTTGACGATCGTGACGCCGGTCTTCGGGTCGATGTTGTTCTTGTTCAGCGCCGCGTAGAGCTCGTTCTCGTTGCCGCAGCACCAGACGCCGACCTTCTTGCCCTTTCATCTGGGCGATCGACGTGATGTTCGAGTCCTTCCACGTCAGCTCGGTCATGCCGCTCTTGCCGAAGACCTGCGCGATGTTGACGAGGTCCTGGCCCTTGTCGCGCGAGGCCAGCAGGCTCGGCAGCCAGTCGATCCCGAACTCGGCCTGTTTGCCCAGGACGACTTGCTCGGGCGTGATGCTCGGCCCGCCGACCTTGAGGTTGACGTCGAGACCTTCCTCGTCGTAGTAACCCTTCTCCTTCGCCGCGTAGTAGCCGGCGAACTGCGCCTGCGTGACCCACTTGAGCTGCAGCGTCACCTTCGTCTTGGCCCCGCCCCCGCCCTTGTCGCCCTCTTCGGAGGACTTGCTGCCGCCGCCGCAGCCGGCGACGAGCGCGCCCATGAGCACCACGAGTGCTCCGAGCATGAACCTGCGCTTCATCCGTTCCCCTTTCGTGTCGACCTCGATCCGGTTCGCGCCATTCTGACCCGCCCTCACTCCGTCTGGAAGTCTCGCCGCGACGGATCCCACGAGGTGGCGAGGCGCTCGACCGCCGCCACCGCGCCGTAGAAGAGGATCCCAAACGCGCTGGCCAGCACGATCCCTGCCCACGCGACGGTGAAGTTCGAGTACGCCGACGCGTTCAGGATCGTCACGCCGAGCGCCGTCGTCGGGCCGCCGAAGTACTCGCCGACGATCGCGCCGATCATCGAGAGCACGCTCGCGATCTTGAGGCCCGCGAACATGTGCGGCAGCGAGGCCGGAATTCGCACGCGCCTGAAGATCGACACCTGGCCGGCCGCGTAGGAGCGCATCAGCTCGATCGCGCGCGGATCGACCGAGGTGAGACCGCGGAGCGTGTTGATCATGACCGGGAAGAAGCAGAGCACCGCAGCGATCGCCATCTTCGAGAACGGGTTCAGCAGTCCGAACCAGTTGTTGAAGATGGGCGCGAAGGCGATGATCGGGACGGCGTTGGCGGCGACCGCGAACGGCATGAAGGCCGTCCCGAGCCACCGGAAGTTGGCGAACAGGAGCGCGCTCAGGATCCCGAGGCTCGAGCCGAGCGCGAAGCCGCCGAGCGCCTCCTTGAAGGTGTAGATGCCCGCGTGCCAGAGCGAGCTGCGCTCGTCCCACAAGGTCTTCGCGATCTCGGTCGGCTTGGGCAGCAGGAAGTCCTGCACGTCGAGGGCGACCACGAGTGCCTGCCAGAGCACGATCCCGAGCACGAAAACGGCGAGGGCCGGGCCCCAGTCGAACACGCGGCGCTGCACCGCGGCAGCGCTCACGCCGCAACCTCGCCGCCGGCCAGCCGCTCGCGCACGTCGGTCACCAGCTCGAAGAAGCGTGGCTCCTCACGCGTGCGCGCCGTTCGCGGGTAGGCCAGGTCCACGTCCACGATCGCCGAGACGCGGCCGGGCCGCGCGGACATCACCACCACGCGCGTCGAGAGGAAGACGGCCTCGGGGATCGAGTGCGTGACGAAGACGATCGTCGAGCCGCTTGCGTCCCAGATCCGCAGCAGCTCCAGGTTCAGCCGCTCGCGCGTCATCTCGTCGAGCGCGCCGAACGGCTCGTCCATCAGCAGCAGGGCCGGATCGAACGAGAGTGCCCTGGCGATCGCGACGCGCTGCTGCATCCCGCCGGAAAGCTGCCACGGGTGGTGGTCCTCGAAGCCCTGGAGCTCGACCAGGCGCAGCAGCTCGTCCACGCGTGCGGCCCGCTTCTCCTTGCTCCAGCGCAGCAGCTCGAGCGGCAGCGCGATGTTCTTCGAGACCGTGCGCCAGTCGTAGAGCACGGCCTCCTGGAAGACGATCCCGTAGTCGTGGTCGAGCCGCGCGCGGTGGGCCGGTCTTGCCGTTCACCTCGACCGTGCCGGCGGACGGCTCGATCAGGTCGCCGATGATCCGCAGCAGCGTCGACTTGCCGCAGCCCGAGGGGCCGATCAGCGAGACGAACTCGCGCGGCTGGACGTCGAGGTCGATCCCGGCGAGCGCGGTCACGCCTGCCTTGAACTGCTTCGAGAGGCCGTGGATCGCGACGGCGGGCCGATCGTTCACGCGATGTGCTCCGGGGCGCGCCGCAGGACGAGCTTCTCGGCCAGCACGATCACGCCGAAGAAGCCGAAGCCGAGCAGCGCGCAGACGATGTTGGTCGCCCAGAGGCGCTCCGGGCCGGTCGAGTAGTACTGGTTGAAGTTGACGATCGCGCCGCCGAGGCCGTCCTGGATCGAGGCGGGCGTCTCGCCGATGATCGCCCCGATCACGCAGGCCGTCGCCGAGATCTTCAGGGCCGAGAAGACGAACGGCAGGGAGGCCGGTACGCGCAGCTTCCAGAGCACCGAGCGCCGGTCGGCCGCGTAGGAGCGCATCAGCTCGAGGTCGCGCCGGTCCGGCGAGAGCAGCCCGCGCAGCGTGTTCATCGCGACGGGGAAGAAGGTCAGGTAGGCGGCGATCACGGACACCGCGATCCAGGGCGAGACGCCTTTCTGGCCGAGTCCGACGACGACCATCGGCGCGACGGCCAGGATCGGCACGGTCTGCGAGATGACGATGTACGGCACCAGCCCGCGCCGCAGGATCCGGGAGTGGACCAGCAGCACGGCCAGTCCGAAACCGATCGCCGCGCCGAGCACGAAGCCCAGCAGCGCCTCCTTGGCGGTGAACAGCGCCCACTGCCACTCGTAGTGGATCAGCGGCGGGCCGCCGGGCTGGAGCGGCTCCGTGAACGCGTTCAGCATGTCGTGGATGTGCGGCATGTTCACCTCGTTCACGGCGAACGGCCACGTGATCCCGAGCGACTCGCCGATCCAGCGGTAGGCCTCCCAGAGGGCCCAGAAGGCGGCGATTCCGGCCACGACGAGCGCGACGCGCCGCGCGCCGTGCACCGCCCCGATCCTCGGTGTCGTCGTCCGGTCGACGGCCATCGACGCCATTCGCGGATGCTTACCACACTCGGCTGCGCCGGTTAGCATCGCGCCGTGCCGCTCGATCCTGCGAGAACCGTCGCCGAGCTGAAGGAGCTGCGCGAGCTGACCGGCGACGAGAACGGCGCGCAGCGGGTCGCCTGGACCGACACTTGGGCGCAGGCGCGCGAGTGGCTCCGGGGGAAGCTCGAGGGCCTGCCGCTCGAGCACGAGCTCGACGAGGCGGGCAACCAGTGGTGGACGCTGCGCGGTTCATCGGAGCGGGCCGTGCTGATCGGCGGGCACATCGACTCCGTGCCGAACGGAGGCTGGCTCGACGGTTGCCTGAACGTGATGGCAGGGGTCGAGGTGCTACGGCGGCTCGCGGAGGACGGGCAGCCGGCGACGACGGTGCGGCTGGTCGACTGGGCCGACGAGGAGGGTGCGCGCTTCGGCCGCTCGCTGTTCGGCTCCTCGGCCGCCGGCGGCTCGATGGACGACCAGGACGAGCTGCGACAGCGGCGCGACGCGGAGGGCGTAGCGCTGCCCGAGGCCCTGGGTGCGCACGGTGTCGAGCTCGACCGCGCGCTCGAGGCCCGCACGCAGCTGAAGAACGCGGCCGCCTATCTCGAGCTGCACATCGAGCAGGGGCCGGTGCTCGAGTCCATGGATCTGCCGCTCGGGGTCGTGCTGGGGACGTTCGGCGTCGAGCGCCACCAGGTCACCTTCCGTGGCCAGGCCGCCCACGCGGGCTCGACGCCGATGGACAAGCGACGCGATGCGCTGGCCGGCGCGGCCAAGCTCGAGCTCGAGCTCCGCGAGATCGCCGCGCGGGTCGGTGGCGGCGCGGTCTGCACGATGGGCGGCGTCGTCACGCGGCCGGGGATCGTCACCTCGGTGGTCGAGACGGCGGAGTGCCTGCTCGACCAGCGGCACCTGGACGCGAGCCAGCTCGCGGAGATGCTGAGCAACGCCGAGGCGGCGTCGCGCCGCTTCGCGCAGGAGGAGGACGTCGAGGTCGAGTGGGAGCGGATCTGGAACATCCAGCCGATCCTGTTCGACGAGGCGCTGATCGAGCTCGCGGACGAGTCGGTCCAGGAGGTCGCGGGCCAGTCGCACCGCCTGCCGAGCGGGCCGCTGCACGACGCGGCCGAGATCGGGCGTGCCGGCGTGCCGACGGTGATGCTGTTCGTGCAGAGCCTGCGCGGCCTCTCGCACACGAAGCTCGAGGACACGCAGGAAGCGCACCTCGAGCTGTCGGTCCAGGCCCTCGACCGCCTGGTCGACAGGACGATCGCCCGCGTCGCGGGCTGAGCAGGCCACTCCGCGTCCGGTAGCGCTGTACAGACGGGCCCAATACGGCAGTTTCTCCGCTATCTCCCTTGACCCAGCGTCGCCGTTCGTTTATTCATACTGGACAGTGCGCACCTCTGAGGACGCGCGTCTCATCGTGGGGCTGGTCGGCCTGGGCAACATGGGCACGGCGATGGCAGAGCGAGTTCTGGATGCCGGCTACCGGCTTGGCGTCTACAACCGGACTCGCGCCAAGGCAGACGCCCTCGCGGCTCGCGGCGCCTTCGTCGCGGCGACGCCCTCGGAGCTCCTCGCCCAGGTCGACGCCGTCGTGACCTCGCTCCCCAACGACGAGGCCTTCGAGCAGGTGGCGAAGCAGATCCTCGCCGCCGCGCGGCCCGGCACGGTGCTGATCGACACGAGCACGGTCTCGGCGGCTGCGTCGGCGCGGATCGCTTCGCTTGCGGAGGAGGCGTCGGTCGCGTATCTCCGCGCGCCGGTCAGCGGCAATCCGTCCGTGGTGCGCGCCGGAAACCTCACGTTCATCGTGTCGGGCGACCGTGACACTCTCGACCGCGTGGAGCCGGTTCTCCAGGCGATAGGACCGACGATCCACTACGTCGGTGACGGAGAGCAGGCGCGCACAGTCAAGCTCGCGATCAACCTGATGATCGCGGGCCTGGCGGAGCTGATGTCCGAAGCGCTCGTCCTGGGCGAAGCCGCCGGCGTCTCGAAGGAAGCCTTGCTCGAGGTCATGGGGAGCTCTGCGGCGGGCGCGCCGTTCGTCCAGTACAAGACTGGTCCGCTCCTGAGCGACGACTTCTCTGCGACCTTCACGACCGCGCTGATGGAAAAGGACATCGATCTCGCGCTCGCGGCGGCGGACGAGACCGGCGTGCAGCTTCCGATCGCGCGACACTTGAAGGGGCTCCTGCGTGCGGCGATCGAAGGCGGCTACGGAGACGACGACTTCATTGCGCTCTACCTGCAGCTGCGGAACTCCGCGAGCAAGGAGGTCGTGCGATGAACACGAGATCCGTCGGCTCCCCCGACGCAACGCGGGCGGTGGATTGGGAGCAGCGCATCGATTTCCCGCGCCTGCGCCAAGACCGCCTGGACCGCGCCAAGGCAGCGCTCGAGGCGTCAGATCTGGGCGCTGTCCTCCTCTTCGACCCGAACAACATCCGCTACGTCACCAGCACGCACATCGGGGAGTGGGCGCGCGACAAGAACGCCCGCTTCGCCCTGCTCGCCCGGGGCGCCGACCCGATCCTCTGGGACTTCGGCTCCGCCGCGCGCCATCACCAGCTGTTCGCGCCGTGGCTCCCGGCCGAGAACTTCCGCGCCGGGGTTGCACCGATGCGCGGCGCCATGCCGGTCGAGACCGGGATCCCCGACAGGCTCGGGTCGAAGATCGCGCACGAGCTGCGTGAGCGTGGGCTCGACGCCGAGCCGCTCGGGGTCGATATGGCCGATCTGGTCACGATCGAGGCACTCCAGCGCGCCGGCGTGCACGTCACGGACGGCTCGCAGGTCATGCTCGAGGCGCGGAAGATCAAGACCGCCCAGGAGATCGCGCTGCTCGATCAGTCCGCAGGCCTCGTCGACGCCGTCTACGACGAGATCTACCGGATGCTGCGCCCCGGCGTCTACGAGCACGAGATCGTCGCACGTGCACATCAGCTCCTCTTCGAGATGGGCTCCGAGCAGGTCGAGGCCGTGAATGCCGTCTCCGGTGACCGTTGCAACCCGCACCCACACGTCTTCTCCGATCGGCTTCTGCGGCCGGGCGACCAAGCGTTCTTCGACATCATCCACTCGTTCATGGGCTATCGAACGTGCTACTACCGCACGTTCAACGTCGGAGGCGTGAGCAACTCGCAGCTCGATGCGTACCGGCAATGCCGGGAATGGCTGGATTCGGCGATCGAGCTCGTTCGACCCGGGATGACGACCGACCGGATCGCGCAGGTCTGGCCCACGGCGAAGGAATTGGGATTCCCGGACGAAGAGACGTGCTTCGGGCTCCAGTTCGGTCATGGCATCGGGGTCGGGCTGTACGAGTCGCCGATGATCTCTCGGGTCCACTCGCTCGAGCATCCCGTCGGGCTCGAGGAGGGCATGGTCTTCGCACTCGAGACGTACTGCGCGGCGACCGACGGCCGCTCGGCTGCACGCATCGAGGAGGAGGTCGTCGTGACGGCGACGGGGTGCGACGTGATCACGCGGTTCCCGGCCGAGGAGCTGCTGGTCGCCGGCCGCACCTACGTGCGCGGCGCCGACCTCGTGGCGAGCGACGACGACGGTCGGCACGACGGCTCGCCCTCCATCGCCGACGGCGTCGCGGCCTCGGCCGTCGTCGAGCCTACGAGCGTCCCACGGTGACCTCCGACACCGGCACACGCCAGCTCGCCGACGGAATGCCGGGCTACCGTCTAGTCCGCCGCGAGGACGTGGAGCTCACGGAGGCGCTGCCAGGCCGATCGCGCGGCCTCACCACGTGCCGGTTCGTCGGCGGAACTCTCGGTTCGACGCACATGGCGCTGACGCTGGCCTCGCTGATCGACGGCGAGGTCGACGAGCACGTCCACTCGTACGAGACGAGCTTCTACGTGCTCGAGGGGGAGCCGGTGCTCTACCTGCACGGTCGCGGCGTCGCGCTGAGGCCCGGTGCGTGCGGTGTCGTCCCCGTCGGCGTGCCGCACGCCTTTCGCACCAATGGGCGCGGGCTCTGGCTCGAGATGGCCGCGCCGCGTCCGCGGACGGACGGAAGCGACACCTTCTTCCTGGGTAGCGCGCCGGACGGTGCGGCCGATGCGCTCGACGTCCGCGACCCTCGCAACGCGAATCTGTTCTTGCTCACGGACGGCGAGATGGACCTCGATCTCCTGAAGAGGGGCATGGCCCTCGCCGCGCCGACCGTGTCCGCGAGCATGGCCACGGCCGTGCTCGCATACAGCGGGATCGCGGTGAAGATGCTGGTCGACCAGCGCCTCGACGCGCAGCTCCACACGATGTTCATGGTCTCGTACCAGCCGGGAGCTCTCGTGCACCCGCACGATCATCCGTTCGAGGAGTCGTACTACATCCTCGACGGCCAGGTCGACGTCGTCGCAAACGGCGAGCGCTACACGCTCAGGCCCGGCGACGTGTTCTGGACAGCAACCGGTTGCGTCCACGCGTTCTACGAAACGCAGGGCGCGCCGGTGCGCTGGCTCGAGACCTCGGCGCCGGGGCCGCCGCCACGGCATTCGTACCGGCACGAGCGCGACTGGGAGTACCTCGCCGAGCGGCTGGAAGCGAGGGTCGGCACCGCGTGAGCCACGTCAGCGACAAACCTCAGAGCGGCGTGCTCGAGGATCTCGCTCTCTACACGGACATCTATCGTCAGATGCTGCTCATCCGCGGCTTCGAGGATCTTGTCCAATCGCTCTTTCTCAAGGGCGAGGTCTACGGGACGACGCATTTGTACTCCGGCCAGGAGGCGATCGCCACCGGCGTCGCGAGCCTGCTCGAGGAGCGTGACCGCGTCGCCGCGACCTACCGCGGGCACGGCCACGCCCTCGCCCTCGGCGTCGACCCGCAGCGGCTCCTGGACGAGATGCTGGGGCGCGAGTCGGGCATCAACGGCGGCCGGGCCGGCTCGATGAACGTCAACGCCCTCGCCCAGCGGCTGATCGGGTCGTTCGGGATCGTCGGCGGCAGCATCGCCGCGGCGACCGGAGCTGCCCTGGGGCTGAAGCGCACCACGGGCGGCGTGGCCGTCGCGTACTTCGGCGACGGCGCGATGAACCAGGGGTACGTCTTCGAGTGCCTCAACTTCTGCCAGGTCCTGAAGCTGCCGCTGCTGCTCGTGTGCGAGAACAACGGCTACGGCGAGTACACACCGTTCCGTTCGGTCACGGCAGGCGAGATCCGCTCGCGCGCCGAGGTGATGGAGGTTCCTGCCGAGACGGTCGACGGCATGAGCGTGTGGTCGGTCCGTGGAGCCGCCGAGCGCGCGCTCGCGCACGTTCGTGGCGGCAACGGGCCGGCGTTCGTCGAGGCGCTGACGTACCGCTACGTCGGCCACTCCCGCAGCGATCCCGGGGCCTATCGGCCGGAAGGGGAGCTCGACGAGTGGAAGGCGCGCGACCCGCTCGTCCTTCTCCGGGGGCAGCTAGAGGCCGAGGGTGTGGACGCGGCGAGTCTCGACGAGATCCAGCAGGAACTGGCCGACGAGCTGGAGCGGATGCGCGAGCGCGGCCTGGCCGCGCCGTTCCCGAGCGAGCTCCACTCACGAGAGTTCAAGGACTGAGGCCGGCGCGTTGGCTCGGCAGCTGACGATGCCCAAGCTTTCCGACTCGATGGCCGAGGCCGCGATCGTCCGCTGGCTGGTCTCGCCGGGCGACACGTTCGAGCGAGGACAGGGGCTGATCGAAGTGGAGACGGACAAGGCGACCGTCGTCTACGAGGCCGAAGCCGCCGGCACGCTCGACTCAATCCTCGTGCCGGAAGGAGGAAGCGCGGCGATCGGCGAGCCGATCGCCACGCTCACGAACGGCAGCGAAAACGGAAGCGAGGCACGCTCGGCGCCGGAACCGGGCAGGGCGGCGGACCCGAAGCCGGCTCCCGCCGAGACTCCTCGCGGTGACGGATCGCGTCCCGAGCGACCGAACGCCACACCCGTCGCCCGTCGCTCGGCCGTCGAGCTGGGGATCTCCCTCCATGGCATCGCTGGAACCGGCCCCGGGGGACGGATCACGCGCGAGGACGTGGAGCGCGCCGCAGCAGCGGGGGGCGAGACCGCGCCGAGCCCGGCCGTCACAGGCAAGGGCGCCGTCGAGACGCTCGAGCTGACGACGACGCAGGCCACGATCGCCCGTCGCATGGTCGATTCGGCGACCACGATCCCCGTCTTCTCGGTGTCCGCCGACGTCGACATGTCGCTGATCGCTTCGCTACGAGCCGGCGCGCGGGAGGAAAGCGTCGAGGGGGCGTCGATCAACGATTTCGTCGTAGCGGCGGCGGCTCGGACGCTGCGGGAACTCCCACGCTTCAACGCGTCGTACGTGGAGGGCAAGGTCGAGTGCTATTCGCGCGTGAACGTCGGCGTTGCCGTGGCGACGGACGACGCGCTGCTCGTGCCCGTGGTGTTCGACGCCGATCGCCGGCCGCTGGACGAGATCGCGGCCGAGACGAGGCGCCTCGCTGACGCCGCACGGCGCCGTTCGCTACAGCCGGCCGAGCTCCGCGACGCGACCTTCACCGTCTCCAACCTCGGCATGTTCGGCATCTCGTCGTTCACCGCGATCATCGACCCGCCGCAGGTTGCGATCCTCGCGGTGGGCGGCCTCCGAGGCGATCTCATGACCGTGACGCTCACCTGCGACCACCGAGTCGTCTACGGGGCCGACGGGGCCCGCTTCCTCTCGCGGCTACGTGAGCTGCTCGAGCGGCCGCTCGTGCTGACCGCCGGAGGCACGTCATGACGCAGATTCCATTTCGGACCGCGATTCGTGACGCGCTCGACGAGGAGCTGGCGGCCGACGAGCGCGTGATCCTCTTCGGCGAGGACGTCGCCGTTGCCGGAGGCGTGTTCGCCACGACACCGGGGCTGTACGAGAAGTACGGGCCGGAGCGGGTCTTCGACACGCCAATCTCCGAGCTGGCCCTGGCCGGCGCCGCGTTCGGGTCGGCGGTGACCGGACTGCGGCCGGTCGTCGAGATCATGTTCGGCGACTTCCTGACGCTGGCGATGGACAGCCTCGTCAACCAGTCCACGAAGTACTGGTTCCTGACCGGGGAGCAGGTGAGCGTGCCGATCGTGATCCGTTCCGTCGTCGGCGCCGGTGGGCGTTTCGGCGCAATCCACTCGCAGATGCCTGCGTCGTGGTTCATGGGCGTACCGGGCCTGAAGATCGTCGGGCCGTCGACCCCGGCAGACGCGAAGGCGCTGTTGAAGGCGGCAATTCGCGACGACAATCCTGTGCTCTTCTTCGAGCACAAGCGCCTGTACTCGCTCGAGGGTGAAGTCGACGGCGCGTCGGCGGCCCTCGGCGAGGCGAGGGTGCTGCGCGAGGGCAACGATGTCACCCTCGTGTCGGCGATGAAGGGCGTACACGACAGCCTCCAGGCGGCAGAGGCGCTGGCGGAGGACCAGGTGTCGGCCGAGGTGATCGACCTGCGAACGCTCCGCCCGTTCGACGCCGACACCGTCCTCGCATCGGTGCGAAAGACGGGACGGATGGCCGTCGTGGAGGAGGGGCCGCTCACGGGCGGTTGGGCCGGGGAGGTCCTGGCGACGGTGACCGAACATGCCCTCGGCTACCTGGACGACGCCTGGCGCATCGCGACGCCGAACACGCCGATTCCGTACAGCCCGCCGCTCGAGGACGCCTTCCTGCCCGGCCCGGAGCGGATCGTAGAAGAGATCCGGCGCCGCCTGCGATGAGCGATCCCGCTACGAGCTCGGGGCCTCTCGACCGCGCCGTCGAGGCGTCGAAGGTCGGAAACCGCCTCCGCACCCAGCGCGAGCGGCTCGGTATCAGCCTTCGCGAGCTCGCCCGCCGAGTCGGCGTCTCGCCGAGCCTCGTCTCGCAGATCGAGCTCGACCGCGTGAACCCATCCGTCAGCACGCTCTACGCCCTGGTAACCGAGCTCGGCATGACGATGAGCGACGTCTTCGGTGACTCGGCGTCGGGGGATCGCGTCGTCCCTCGGCTGCGCGAGAACAGCGGTCTCGCCGAGCGCCCGGAGACGCGACCGGTCCTCAACCTTGCCTCGGGCGTGCGCTGGGAGCGACTGACGTCCCAGGAAGACCGGGACGTCGAGTTCCTCTACGTCGTCTATCCGGTCGGGGCCGCGTCGTGTCCCGAGGATGCGCTGACGACGCACGGCGGCAAGGAGTACGGCTACGTCAGCAGCGGCACCCTGGGCGTGCGCGTCGGCTTCGAGGAGTACGAGCTCGGTCCCGGTGGCTCGATCGCGTTCGATTCGAGCTCGCCGCACCGTCTCTGGGCGATCGGCGGCGAGCCGGCCCACGCGATCTGGGTCGTGATCGGCAGGACGGCCGATCCCCGCATGGCGACGCCGTCTCGGCCCGAGGCGCCCTCGCGCGACTAGCCGGCCGGAGCTTCGCCTTCGCCTGTTTGCAGTCGGCCGACGCCCCGCCAGCCGGAGCGGAGGCGGCCGATGAGCTCAGGCGCTTGGTAGATCACGAGCGCCAGCAGGATCAGCAGGCCGATCGTCATCTGCGCGTACTCGGTCGGCTGCTGGAAGAGCGGCAGGACGTTCTCGATCAGCGAAAGAAAGAGCGCTGCCAGCAGCGTGCCGACGAAGGACCCTCTTCCACCTGCGAGGCTCGCGCCGCCGAGGACGGCCGCGGCGATGCTCGTGAGCGCGTAGTTGCCCACGATGGGCGAGCCGATCTGGACCTGGGCCGCGGAGAAGAAGCCGGCGACCGACGCCATCACCGAGCAGACGACGAACGCGGCGAAGACGATCAGGCCGGTCGACATCCCGAGTCGGCGCGAGGACGTCTCGTCGAGGCCCACCGCCCGCACCGCGATCCCGGTGCGCGTCCGGTACAGCCAGACGTCGGCGAGGACGACGAGCAGGACGACCCCGATGAACGCGACCGGTATGAATCCGAAGCGCGTCGTCGTCAGCGCGTCGATGACGTCGCTGTTGATCGTGCCCTCCGGATGGTCGCGTAGAAGGAGCGACGCACCCTCGAGGATGCTGAGCGTGCCGAGCGTCGCGATGATCGAAGGCAGTCGGAACAGTCGGATCAGCGAGGCATTGAAGATGCCGGTCGCCAGGCCGACGCCCAGGATCGCCAGCGAGCCGAGGAAGAGGGACAGAGTCGATTCGTCGGGCTTCAGCGTGAAGGACGCCGTGACGACGCACATCGTGATCAGGGCGGCGACGGAGACGTCGAACCCTCCGACGAGCATTGCGCTCGTCTGGCCGATCGCAACGAAAGCGAGGGGCATCGTCGCGAGCAGGAGGTTGTTGAGGTTGTACTGCGTCAGGAAGGCGTCCTGACGAACGGCCGTGTAGGCGCTGACCGCGAGGATCAGCCCGCCCAGCAGGACGAGGGGAATCCAACCGCGGAACCTCATGCGCCGGCTCCGGCCTTCAGGACACGGCCGCCGACGATCGCCTCCACGATTCGGCGCTCGCCGAGCTCCTCGCCCTGGATCTCGTCGACGATCTTCCCGCGCGACATCACCACGACGCGGTCGCAGAGGCCGGCGAGCTCCAGCGGGTCGCTCGACTTCACGATCAGGGCCACCCCGTCGTTCGCCTTCGCTCTCAGGGCGTCGTAGATGTCGAAGCGCGCCGCGACGTCCACGCCCTGCGTCGGCTCGTCGGCGAGGATGACCTTCACGTTCCCGCGGAGAAACGGCCGCGTGAGCGAGACCTTCTGCTGATTGCCGCCGGACAGTGACTGGACCGGCTGCTCGGTGGAAGCCATGCGGATTTGCAGACGGCGAGCCATCTCGTCGACCGTGCGGCGTTCACGCCGGCGCCGCAGGAATCCGAGCCGCCCCAGCGAGCGGAGCACTTGGATGGTGGTGTTGGCGCGGACGCTCAGGACCGGGAACAGCGATTCGCCGATGCGGTCGCCGCTCAAGAGGACGACTCCCGCGCGCAGTGCCGCCAGCGGTGATTTCGCGTTCAGCTCGACGCCGTCGCACGAGGCGCGACCGGCCGGACGCTCGACGCCCGCGAGCGCACGCAGGAACTGGACCTGGCCGTTTCCCTCGGCGCCCGCCAGCCCGAGGATCTCGCCCCGCTCGACCTTCAAGTCGACCGGGCCGAAGCGGTCGCCGCGGAGGCCGGAGATGTCGAGCAGTACCTCTGGGGTGCGTTCGTCGGCGTTGCGTTCGGGGAAGGCGAGCTGCAGCGGCCGTCCGATCATGTGGGCGACCAGGACCTCTTCCGTCATGCCGTCGGCGTCGAAGGTTCCCTGCTTCACGCCGTCGCGCAAGACGCTGATGCGATCGGCGATCCCGAGGACCTCAGGGAGCCGATGGCTGACGTAGACGATGCCGACCTCGGCTCGGCTCCGATCCAGCACGAGCGCCATCAGCTGCTCGACCTCCTGCGGCCCGAGTGCCGTCGTGGGCTCGTCGAGAAGGAGCACCTTCGGTTTCGCGAGCAGCGACTTGACGACCTCCAGGAGCTGTCGTTGCGCGAGCGAGAGCGAGCCGACGCTTGCTTTCACCGGCACGTCGAGCGCGAACTCCTTGAGTGTCGAGGCCGCCCACCTCTCCATCCGCCCGTACGTCGGCCGTTCGGCGGCCGGGACGGCTAGATAGAGGTTCTCCGCGACCGAGAGGTCGAGGAGATGCGAGTAGGTCTGATACGCGATCCCGAGCCCGAGTCTGCGGGCCTCTGCGGGAGATCCGCGCTTGCGACGGCGGCCGCCGATCTCGACCGTGCCGGCGTCAGGCGCGAGGAAGCCGCTGGCGATCCCGAGCAACGTCGACTTCCCGGACCCGTTCTCCCCGACGAGCGCGTGAATCTCGCCCGCGCGGCACTCGAGCTCGACGTCGCGGAGCGCTTGCACCGCTCCGAACGCCTTCGAGACGCCACGCAGGGACAGCACGACGGGGCTTTCGGGCCCGGGAGTCGACATCGTCCTTGTGACTCAGGATCTCCTACTTCCTGGCTTGCTCCATTACGGGTACATCCGGTGCAGCAGTTTCAGCGGCACGAGCGAGGTCGCCGACGCTTCCGTCGGGTAGCCCTTCACGCACTCGGTGCGCTTGGCCTCGTTCTGCAGCTGGATCGGGAACACGATCTTGGGCGGGATCTTCGCGCCCTTGAGCTTCATCATCGCCGCAGTCAGGGCGACGCGGATCTGCGAGTTGCCTGCGGTGTAGTAGTAGACCCTGAGCTTCGGGTTGTGCAGCTTCTTCGCCGCGCAGCCCATGCCGACATCGTCGGTCCTGAGCGTCAGTACCGCGTTGAACGGCTTGCCCGCTGCCCTGTACGCGGCGAACGCGCCCTGGGCCATGCCGAGCCCGTACTCGTAGCTCCAGCCCTTGATTTTGGGATGGGCCGCAAGGATCCCTGAGACGACCTGCTGGACCTTCGACGCGTCCCAGTTCGTGGGCTCGCTCGCCACGACGTGGATGCTCTTGTTCAGCGCCGGCTTCTCGCACTTCTGCCAGCCCGCCGAGAGCGGGTTGCCGGGGAAGCCGCCGAGGAAGGCGATGTCGCCGGACTTGACGTACTTGTTCATGACCTTCGCGTACGCCCGGCCGAGCTTGCAGACGTTCTCACCCACGACGGTCGTGTAGTTCTTGCCCGGGCCGCTCACGTACCCCCAGGCGTAGGTCGTGACGGGAATGTGTGCCTTCGCCGCTTCCTTGAACACGGGCAGCTCGGCGTCGGCGAAGTCCGGATACGTGACGATCGCGTCGACGTGCTGGGCGATCATCGCGCGGAAGTCCGAGAGCGCCCGGTTCAGATCGGAGTGGGCGCTCCTGTAGATGATCTTTCCGATCGACTTGTACGTCAGCGCCTGGAGGATGAACTCCATCTTCGAGATGTGGCGGTAGACGTTCTCGCCGAACGGCTCGACGTAGGCGACGGTCAGCTTGCCTCCCGTGCCGGTCTTGCAGCCGTCGTTCTTCCAGCACTTCAGCGCCAGGTTGAAGTTGACCTTCTTGCTAGCACGGCCGAGGGCGGCCAGCGCGATGTTGCGTGGCATTCCTTTCGGTGGCAGGAGCTTGGCGTCGAAGAGCGTCTTCTTGAGGAGCTTGGGGTCGGCCTTGTAGACCTCGCCGTAGGCACCGCTCTTGCCAATCGCCTTCGTCGATGTCACTGACCCCGTGCTACTGGTGCCGCCGAGGGCGGCTGCGACGACGACGAGCGCCACCGCGAGGAGTGCGAGGCCGAGGCCCAGTCGCCATCGCCGTCCCTCGCTGACCTTCGGTACATGCATCTTCCTTCTCCTTTCGTTCCGTCAGCTCATGTCTTGGTCGAGCGCCGGGGCGACGCGTGTCGGCGAAGCTCGCGGTCGAAGCAAGCGACCGAGGAGCGACGCGATTCTGTCTCCGGAGATCAGCATTCCCACGATGATCGCCGCGCCGAAGACGACGAACTGCATGCCCGCGGAGAGGCCGCGGATGAGCAGCATCTGGTTCAAGAGGGTCAGCGCGAGTGCCGCAACCCAGGTCGAGATCACGCTCGCGAGCCCCCCGGAGAGGGACGCGCCGGCGATGACGACGGCGGCGATCGGCGCCAGGAGGTACGACGCCCCGAACGCCGGGTCGATGCTGACGCGGACCCCCGCGAGTAGGACCGCCGCGAGCGCGTAGAGCGTGCCGGCCGCCGTGTAGGCGAAGACGACGTGAGCCCGGACGTGAATGCCGGCCATCCAGGCGGCTCGTGGATTTGCGCCAACCGCCTGGAAGCGTCGCCCCGGAGCCGTGTACCGCAGGAGCAGCGCGACGACAAGCGTGATCGCAGCGCCCGTCCAGAAGACCGCGCTGATCGTGAAGGGGCGGTTCTGCGCGAACGAGGCGAGCCGCGAAGGTACCTCGGCCTCTGCCAGGCCGTTCGCGTAGCGGAGGCCTTCCGCCACCACGATCTCCCCGACCGCGAGCGTGACGATCAGCGGATTGAGCTGGAGGATCCCGACGAGGATTCCGTTGATCAGCCCCACCAGCACGCCGACTCCGAGACAGGCGAGGATCGCGATCCCAAGGCGGCCGTTGGAATGGTGGCCGACGCCGACGATCAGGTAGCCGCCGAGGAACATCACCCCCGGGGTCGAGAGGTCGATGCCGGCCTGCATGACGACGAGCATCTGGCCGAGCGCCGCGATCGCGAGCACGGTCATGTATGGGAGGACGAACGCCCACGACGTGCTCTGTAGCGCCGCGGGCGCGATGATCGCCGCGACCAGCATCAGG
The DNA here is from genome assembly GCA_963763475.1 of uncultured Actinomycetes bacterium. Lineage (GTDB taxonomy): Bacteria > Actinomycetota > Thermoleophilia > Gaiellales > Gaiellaceae > AC-32. Next base: position 79,753 of record CAVXOR010000002.1, read on the forward strand.
ACCCCGGTGGCGATCCAGATCGGGAAAAACCGCGCCCCGACGAGCGCGTCCACAAGTAGGGACCTCAAAAGGCGACCCTCATGCGGCACGGCGCCCCCGGTCACACCGCGCGCGTTCACCTGCTCCTCTGCAGCTGAACCGACAGGCGTTCATTCTGCTCACGTGCGATCAAAAGTGTCAACCATCACCGGACGGAATGACCCGAACGCGTCACTGCGTTCATTCCTGCTTAACGCCTGGCGCGATCCATTGACTGCTCGCTTGACTCGCGTTTATGCTCGCTGCACATGCGTTGGCGTCAGACCGCGCAGCCCGTGTCTCGCGACTCAAGGAGAAGAGCGGTATGAGCTCGCAACGCCTTTTGATCCGGAACGGCTTCATCGTCTCGATGGATCCCGCCTTCGGCGAGATCCCGGGCGGAGACGTGCTCGTGGAGGACGGTGTGATCGTGGACGTCGGTTCGCAGCTCGGAGTCTCCGACGCGGAGGAGATCGACGCCACCGGGATGATCGTGATGCCCGGGTTCGTCGACACCCACCGGCACACCTGGCAGACGCCTGTCCGAGGCGTCCTGCCGAGCTGCACGCTCGATCACTACTTCGCCGTGATGCTCGGCAGCGTCGGCGGCCACTACCGGCCCGAGGACGTCCACATCGGCAACTACGCCGGCGCGCTCGAGGCACTGAACGCCGGCGTCACCACGCTCCTCGACTGGTCACACATCAACAACACGCCCGACCACTCCGACGCTGCGATCCAGGGCCTGAAGGACGCCGGCATCCGCGCGATCTACGCGCACGGCGTCCCGACCGGCGGCGAGTGGTGGTCCTTCAGCGACCTGAACCACCCCGAGGACATCCGACGCATCCGTGAGACCTACTTCTCGTCCGACGACGGCCTGCTCACGCTCGCAATGGCCGCCCGTCAGCCCGGCAACTCGAACTTCGACGTGGCGAAGCACGACTGGGAGCTCGCGCGTGAGCTCGATCTGCTCATCAGCGTCCACGTCGGGATGCGGCTCCACAACCTGCACTACGAGCCCGTGAAGGACATGCACGACCTCGGGCTGATGGGGCCTGATGTCTGCTACATCCACATGACCGACCTGACCGACCAGGAGCTCGACTGGATTGCCGAGACGAAAGGGAAGGCCTCGGTTGCGCCCTACGTCGAGATGTTGATGGGGCACGGGCCGCCGCCGACGGGCAAGCTGCTCGCTCGTGGCGTCCGGCCGTCGCTCAGTGTCGACGTCGTCTCGAGCGTGCCGGGCGAGATGTTCACGCAGATGCGGACCGCGCTTGCGTACGACCGCATCCTCGAGTTCACCGACACCCCCGACGAGGCGTTCGCACCGACCGTCAGCCACCGCGACGTACTCGAGTTCGCGACCATCGACGGTGCGCGGGCCTGCGCGCTCGATCACAAGACCGGCTCGCTCTCGCCGGGCAAGCAGGCCGACATCGTCCTGCTGAAGACGAAGGCGATCAACACGGCGCCGATGGTGGACCCGATCGGCACGATCGTCGTCTTCTCCGACACGTCGAACGTCGACTCCGTCTTCGTCGCCGGCCGCGCGGTCAAGCGGAACGGCGAGCTCGTCGACGCGGACCTCGACAACGTCTTCACGAAGCTCGACGAGTCGAGGAACCACATCCTGTCGGAGGGCGAGCTGCTGCCCGAGTGGGCGGCGGCGCCCGCGGCGGCCGTCTGAGCCGGAGCCGGGCTCGGCCCTCCTGGGGCCGAGCCCTTCCCGACCGCAGCGCGAAGGAGAAGCTGATGAGCACTGGGAACGTCGTCATCGTCGGGGGTACGCAGGGGCTCGGCCGCGAGCTTGCGCAGTCGTACGCCGACGAGGGGCGCGACGTGGTCGTGACTGGGCGCGAAGGCCAGCGCGCGAAGGCCGCGGCGCAGGAGATCGGTGGCAACACGAGCGGCGTCGGCTTCGACCTCGCCGAACCGCAGACGATCGCGGAGCGCCTCGACAGCGTGGGCGATGTCGACCACCTCGTGCTCGCGGCGATCGAGCGCGACACGAACTCGGTGCGTGAGTACGACATCGCAGCGGCGCTGCGGCTGGTCACGCTGAAGCTCGTCGGCTACACGGAGGTGATCCATGCGCTCGGGTCGCGGCTGCGGCCAGAGTCGTCGATCCTCATCTACGGAGGTCTCGCTCGTGACCGGCCGTACCCGGGGTCGACGACGGTGACGACGGTGAACGGCGGCATCACGGCCCTCGTGCGGACGCTCGTGATCGAGCTGGCGCCGATCCGCGTGAACGCGATGCACCCGGCGATCGTCGGCGACAGCCCGCAGTGGCGCGATATGCCTCCGGAGAGGATGCAGCTGCTCGTCGATCGGACGCCGATCGGGCGCCTGGTGACGATGGCCGAGGTCGTCGGCGCCGCACGCTTCCTGCTCGAGAACCAAGCGATCAACGGCACCAACCTCGCGGTCGACGGCGGCTGGCTCTGCATGTGAGGCCGGCGGCGCTCGTCGCGGGCGTGGCGCTCGGCGCAGGAGTTGGCTACAACCTTGCAAACGTCGGTCCGGCGGCCGACGTCGTCGCCGAGGCATACGGGGTTCGGCTGGGAGCGATCGGGTTCCTGGCGACGGCCCTGTTCGTCACCCATCTCGCCCTGCAGATTCCGGGTGGCAGGCTCGTCGACCGGCGCGGCGCACGGAAGCTGGGGATGTTCGCGCTCGGCGCGGCCGCGCTTGGGAACGCGATCGCTCTGATCGCTCCGTCCTTCGCCCTGGGCATCCTGGCGCGCCTCGTCACCGGCGTCGGGACCGGCATCGGCTTCGTGGCCGGTAGCGACTACGTGCGCGCGACGGTCGGCACACCGAGTGCCCAGGGGCTATACGGCGCTTCGGGTATCGGCGGCGCAGGGCTTGCGATCGCAATCGTCCCGCTCGCCACGCCCGCGCTCGACTGGCGGGCCCCATACGTGACCGCGCTCGTCTTCGCGTCAGCGGTGCTCGTCTGCATGCCGCTCGCTCCGCGTGATCAGATTCGGCGCAGGCGCGATGGGACCGGTGGGACGAGCCTGTCGGAGATCGTGCACGACCGGCGCCTCTACCCGCTCGCCGTCGCCCACGCGGCGTCCTTCGGGCTCAGCGTCATCGCCGGCACGTGGGCCGTCGCCCTGCTCCAGCACGACGGCTACGGGCGGCGGCTGGCGGGGGCGGTCGCCGCGCTGACTCTGCTGGCCGGGCTCATCACGCGGCCGCTCGGCGGCTGGCTCGTCGAGCGATTCCCGCAGAGCGCCGCCCGGCTTGTCTGCGCGAGCATGCTCTTCGCTGCCGGCGGGACGGTGCTGTTCCTGCTCGACCTCCCGCTTGCCGCGCGCGTCGTCGGCGCCGCGCTGCTGGGTCTGTCGGCGGGAATACCCTTTGCCCCCGCCTTCGCCGGAGCCCAGCTGATCCGCCGCGACCGCCCCGCAGCCGCGACCGGATTCGTCAACAGCTGCGCCACCTTCGTGATCCTTGTCGGAACGCCCCTCGTCGGCCTCACCTTCGCTCTTCCGGACGAAGGGCGAGCCGGCTTCGCCGCCGTGGCGGTCGCGTGGATCGCTGCGTCTGTGGCCGTGCGTCCATCGAAGCTGTCCGTCCTACGCCGCGCACCGTCCTGACCTGGAGGCGGCGATATGCTCATTCCCTGCCAGCGACCGGGAGGAGGAGCACATGCTGAGCTTCGGCGTCACGGCTCTGCCGGATCCGCCTTACACGCGCCTCGTCGAGGTGTTCCAGAACGGCGAGGGCCACGGCTTCGAGTACGGCTGGACGTACGACTCCCACATCCTCTGGCAGGAGAGCTACGCGTTGCTCCCGATCGCCGCCGTGCAGACCGAGAAGCTCAAGCTCGGCCACTGCGTCACCAACCCCGGGATCCGTGACCCGACGATCACGGCCAGCTGGTACGCGACCTTGCACGACGTTTCGAACGGCCGCGCCGTGATGGGCATCGGCCGCGGCGACTCCTCGCGCCGCGTGGTCGGCCTGAAGCCAGTCAAGGTGGACGAGTTCGAGCGGCGGCTCGTGATGATCAAGGGCCTGATGAACGGCCGAGGGGTCGAGTGGAACGGCAAGGAGCTCAAGCTCGAGTGGGTGCGCGGCGAGCTGCCGGACATCCCGATGCACGTCGCCGGCTACGGGCCGCGCGCGCTCGGTGTCGCAGGCCGCGTCGGCGACGGCGTGATCATCCAGCTCGCCGACCCGCAGATCATCCAGTGGATCATGGGCACCGCCCGCAAGGCCGCCGAGGAGGCCGGCCGCGACCCGGACGCGCTCCAGTGCATCGTCTGCGCGCCGAGCCACGTCTCCGACGACCTCGCCGAGGCCCGCGAGCAGGTGCGCTGGTTCCCGGCGATGGTCTCGAACCACGTGATGGACCTGATCGAGCGCTACGGAGAGGATTCGGACGAGATCCCGAGCGCGCTCACGGACTTCGTCAAGGCCCGCGAGTTCTACGACTACAAGGACCACAGCCGCGTCGGGGCGGCGCACGGCGAGTTCGTCACCGACGAGATCTGCGACCGCTTCTGCGTGCTCGGCAACACCGAGCAGATCACCGAGAAGCTGCGAGAGCTCGAGGGCATCGGCGTCGACCAGTTCGACATCTACCTGATGACCGAGCGGGCCGACGAGACGCTCGCCGCCTACGGCAGCGACGTCATCCCGCAGTTCACGGGCGTCGCGGCCTAGCGCAGTCGGCTGATCGGCACGAACACGATCCGGCCGGTGTCGGCCGGCCCGCGGAACGCGTAGGCGAGCCCGCTCGGCTCTAGCTGCACGGCGGAGACTGTCGCGGCGGCGCGCGCGCTGAAGACGGGCTTCCCGGTGGTGAGCCGCACGACGTGCACGATGCGTCCGGCGCTGTATGCGGCGAGGCCGCTGCTGACGTCGAGGTGGGCTGCGCCGACCGCGTGCCAGGTGTGCAGTCGCCGGCCCGAGTGCGAGTTGTACACCTCGAGTGTCGACGCCTTTGTGAGGACGACGAGGTAGTCGCCGCGCAATGCCACTTCCTGCGCCGAGCTTGGGACGACCGTCCGCCGAAGCTGGCCTCGGGGCGAGTAGATCCCGACCGTGCCCTCGGCCGCCCGTAGGACTGCGAGCTGCCGGCCGTCCGTCGACCGGGCTGTGATCGTCGCCTCGCCGTGGGCCAGATCGCTCACCCGCGCGCCCACCCGTTCCAGGCTGGCGGTGGTGATCTCGCCGTGGGAGTCCGTCGCCCAGTGGTTGACGGCCAGGAACGAGCCCGCGCCGACGAGGCCGCCCAGCCAGTTGCCGGTCAGGATGCCGCTCACGTCGCCGGTGCGGAAGGCGGACGCAAGCACGCGCTCGCCCGGGCGTGCCACGAGCGCCGTGTACAGGTAGTCGCCACTCTCGCTATTGCCGCCCTGGTTGACGATCCAGGCTACGCGCGAGCCGGCCAGGGCAAGCTCACGGACGCCGGCGCCCGTGCTCGTGTTGTCGGCGCCGCAGGTCTGGCGCCCACTGACGCGGGTCGTCGTCTGACGCCTGACGTTCCAGACGTAGACCGCGTTGCAGCGTCCGCGGCTGTACTCGGCGCTGACGTCGAAGGCAATGCGCGAGCCGTCCATGGCGAGGGACTCGATCTCACCCGGCGTCGACTTCTGGAGAATGTGGGAGCGGGTCGCGGCCGATCCGTCGAATGCGACGAGCAGCAGGCCGGCGACCACGAGCACGGCGGCGGTAGTCCTGGACAGCGCGGCTTGCCTCACGTGCATGTTCTAACGGCGCCGCGTGATGGATCTGTAAGACCGGGGTGAGGGAATCGTGCGGCCGCTGGCACGTCGAGGCGCCGTGTTAGCCTCACGCGCAGTGACCGGGAAGAGGCGCATCTTCCTCGCGGCGGGAGCGCTGCTGCTGGCCGTGCTCTCGTTCGCCGCAGCCGGCTGCGGCTCGACGAAGGAGAGCTCGTCCGGCTCGACCTCGACTGCCGCGAGCAAGTGCTCGAACAAGGACGACCTGAACCTCGTCACGCCCGACCAGCTGACGATCGGCACGGACAACCCGGCCTTCCCGCCCTGGTTCGGCGGGACGCCGCACAAGCCGTGGCAGGTCAGCGACCCGAACAGCGGCGAGGGCTACGAGAGCGCGGTCGCCTATGCAGTCGCGAAGCAGCTCGGGTTCGACAAGTCTGGGGTCAAGTGGATCCACGTGCCGTTCGCCAACTCGTACGCGCCCGGGCCGAAGTCGTTCGACTTCGACATCAACCAGGTCTCGTTCGCGCCAGCGCGCGCGAAGGTCGTCGACTTCAGCGACTCCTACTACGACGTCAACCAGTCGGTCGTCGTGAACAAGGGCACGCCGATCGCCTCCGCCAAGAGCGTCGCCGCGTTGAAGCCATACGAACTGGGCGCGCAGCTCGGGACGACGAGCTACCAGTTCATCCAGGACACGATCCAGCCGACGAAGAAGCCGTCCGTCTTCCCTTCGAACACCGGGGCCGTGCAGGCGCTGAAGAACAAGCAGATCGACGGGCTCGTGGTCGACCTACCGACGGCCTTCTACGTCACGGCCGTGCAGGTGCCGAACGGGAAGGTGCTCGGCCAGTTCCCCGCGGAGCCGGGCGGCGAGCATTTCGGAATGGTCTTCGAGAAGGGAAACTCGCTGCGGGCGTGCGTGAACTCGGCGCTCGACGAGCTTCGTAGCAACGGCACGCTCGAGCAGCTTCAGCAGCAGTGGCTAGCGAAGGCGACCGGCGCTCCGATCCTGAAGTAGAGCGCCGCTCGCGCCTGCTCGGCGGGCTCCACTTCGAAGGCGAGGGCGCGCGTGGGGTTGCGATCGCGCTCGTGAGCACGGTGGTCTTCCTGGCCATCGTGATCGTCGCCGTCACCCAGTCGGCGGGCTGGCCCGAGGTGAAGCGGACGTTCTTCGACTGGGGCGACATCTCGAGCTCGTTCCCGGACATCGCCCGGGCGTTCGTCCTGAACGTGAAGATCTTCCTCGTCTGCGAGGTGTTCGTCCTCATCCTCGCGCTCGTGATCGCGGTGCTGCGGAGCCTGCCCGGGCCTGTCTTCTTCCCGCTTCGCGCGCTCGCGGTGATCTACTCGGACCTCGCCCGCGGCGTGCCCACGATCCTGGTGATCGCGCTGCTCGGCTTCGGCGCACCGGCGTTGCAGCTGACTGGCGTGCCTCGCTCGCGGGTGTTCTGGGCGGGCGTTGGCCTGATCCTCGTCTACAGCGGCTACGTCGCCGAGGTCTACCGCGCCGGGATCGAGTCCGTGCACCCGAGCCAGGAGGCCGCCGCGCGCTCGCTCGGCCTCTCGCGCTTCCAGGCGTTGCGGCGCGTGATCCTGCCGCAGGCGATCCGTCGAGTGATCCCCCCGCTGCTGAACGACTTCATCGGGCTGCAGAAGGACACCGCGCTCGTGGGGACGCTGGGCGTGATCGAGGCCTTCAACCAGTCGCAGATCTACTCGGCCGCGACCTTCACCTACGGTGCCTATCTAGCCGCGGCAGTGTTGTTCGTGGCGATCACGATCCCGCTCGCGCGGCTGACGGACTGGCTGATCGCGCGCGACCGGCAGAAGCGCCAGGCCGCCGGCGGCTTCGCATGAGCGCGCTCAGGCTCGAAGAAGTGCGCAAGTCGTTCGGCGAGCACGAGGTGCTGCGCGGGATCGACCTCGAGCTCGAGGAGCACGAGGTCGTTTGCCTGATCGGCGCGTCCGGCTCGGGCAAGTCGACGCTGTTGCGCTGCGTCAACCTGCTCGAGCCGCTCGACTCCGGCCGAATCTTCCTCGGCGAAGAGGAGGTCACGCGTCGCGGCGCCGACGTCAACGCAGTCCGCCGCCGGATCGGGATCGTCTTCCAGGCGTTCAACCTCTTCCCGCACATGACCGTGCTGCGCAACGTGACGCTCGCGCCGCGCGACGTGCTCGAGCTCCCACGGGCGGAGGCGGAGGCGCGGGCGCTGGAGCTGCTCGCGCGCTTCGGGCTCGAGGGCCGGCGCGACGAGTATCCGGACCGACTCTCGGGCGGCCAGCAGCAGCGGGTCGCGATCGTGCGCGCGCTGGCGATGCGGCCGCAGCTGATGCTGCTGGACGAGGTCACGAGCGCCCTCGACCCCGAGCTCGTGGCCGAAGTGCTGAACGTGATCCGCGAGCTCGCCGAAGGCGGGATGACGATGCTGATCGCCACGCACGAGATGGGCTTCGCGCGCGACATCGCGAACCGGGTCTGCTTCCTCGACGACGGCCGGATCCTCGAGCAAGGGCCGCCGCAGGAGCTCCTCGCCCGGCCGAAGCAGCCGCGGACGCAGCAGTTCCTCGAGCGGATCATCGAGGCCGGCCGACTGTAAGAACGGTGTAAAGCCGGTCGAGCACCCCGGGAGTTTTCCCTGCAACCGGGGACATCTTGGTGGTTAAACCACGCAGGAGGGGAAATCGACCATGAAACGCTCTGGATTGCTGTTCGTCGTCGCGCTGCTGGCGGTTGCGGCCTATGCCGCCCAGGCGACGGCCTCGGCGCAGAAGACGGTCATCTGCCACGCGACGAGCGCGACGGCCAAGAAGCCCTACGTGCGAATCGTGACCGCCAACAAGGCGCTCATCCGCGCGCACACCGTCGGCCACCACGCCGACATCATCAATCCCGTCGGCGGCACCTGCCCGACCCAGCGCCTCAGCTCGACGCGCGGCGGTCGGCCGATCAGCGCGACCCTGCTCCCGGTCGCGCCGAACACGCTCGGCAGCGGCTCGTTCGTTGCGCGCTCCAACCCCGGTCAAGGCCGGATCTGCTGGCGGCTGACGGTGACCGGTCTCGCCGACGTCACCGCCTCGCACATCCACTACCGGACGGGCCCGAACGCGACGCAGATCGCCGTCCCGCTGGCTCTGCCGACGCCGTTCACCGGCACCGCCGCCGGCTGTGCCGACGCTCCGCGAGCGTTGGTCAAGTCGATCCTGACGAGCCCGGGCGATTTCTACGTCAACGTCCACACGGTGACGTTCCCCGGCGGGGCGATCGCCGGGACGCTGAAGAAGGGCGCCAAGCACTAACTCGCCGACGATTGCTCTGACGACCGAGGCCCGGCCAACAGCCGGGCCTCGGCGTGTGAAGGCTCAGGCGGAGACGCCGTCGAGCAGGGCCCAGTTGGCCGCGAGCGCGGCCTCGGCCAGGTGAACCAGGCGCTCGTCGTCGGTGTCGCCGAGCGCGTCGCGGGCCTCGGCGGCATGCTCGTGGTCACGCTCTCCGTGGACGGCGAAGTACTCGACACCCGGCGAGTCCTCCGAGAAGCCGTAGTGGGCGACCAAGCCTCGGAGCTTGGTCTCGGAGATCGCGGGCTGGCCCGACTCGATCGCGTAGAGAATCGCGGCCGCGCCGAGCTCGTCGTCGGCCGCCGCCCACGCGGAGGCGCAGCAGCGCGTCTGCGGCAGGGGCTCGTGGTGCTCGGTGCCTAGGGCGGAGGCGAAGTCGTCCCAGAGCGCGATGTGCTGTGCCTCCTCCTCGGCGTGCAGACGGGCCGTGCGGGCCGCGCGCGCCAGCGCTACGACCGCGTGCCGGTACTCGCCGGCGTACCGGGCCAGCTCCTCGCGCGTCAGCTCACCCTGCTCCCAGCGCGTGTAGAACGGATGCTCGAGCACGTTCCAGCGCTCCCGAGCAGCGTCGATCCCTGCGATCACGTCCATCCTGGGCTCCTCCCGTCGATCGACCCCGTGCGAGTGATCCTAGCGCGGCAACCCGACGCGGGCCGGGCGCGGGAGATCGTCGATGTCGCCCTCGGGATCCTCGGTCTCGGGCTCTTCCTCGTGGATTGCTTCGGCGCTGCTGGACATGGCTGCTCCCGGTAGGTGGCGAGTACAGGCCCATCCTGCTCGCGCGCGTGTGCCATTCGCATTGGGGGCACCCCTAAACCGACCCCTAGGGTTTCGCTGCCTGGCTCTACAATCGGGGATTCCGGGCTTCGAAAGGGATCGAAACTGAGCACACCAGCAGTACGCGAGGCTTCCACCGCCTTGCCCACGGGGACCGTGACCTTCCTGTTCACGGACATCGAGGGCTCGACTCGCCTGCTCAAGAGCCTCGGGCGTGACCGCTACGGCGAGGTGCTCGCGACCCACAACCGGCTTCTGCGCGCGGCCTTCTCCGAGGGCGGCGGGATCGAGATCGACACCAAGGGCGACTCGTTCTTCGTCGTCTTCCGCAGCGCAGGCACGGCGATCGAGGCTTCCGCGGCCGCACAACGCGCGCTGGCCACGAACGACTGGCCCGAGTCGGTTGAGGTCCGCGTGCGCATGGGCCTGCACACCGGCGAGGCGAGCGTCGGCACGGACGGCTACGTCGGTTTCGCCGTGCACCAGGCGGCGCGTATCGGCGACGCAGGTCACGGTGGGCAGGTGCTGCTCTCGAGCACGACTGCGAACCTCGTCCGCCACGAGCTGCCGGGTGGCCTCGGCCTGCGCGACCTCGGGCCCACGCCCCTGCCGGACTTCGACCGGCCCGAGCGGCTCTTCCAGCTCGAGATCCAGGGCCTCGCGCTCAAGTTCCCGCCGCTCTCGACACGCGAGCGCGAGAAGGCCCGGCCGCGAATCCCGCGGCGTCGTACCGACGTCCCGGTCTCGAGCACGCCGCTGCTCGAGCGCGAGGTCGAGGTGGCCGCTCTGAACGCGGCCGTGGACGCGGCGGCCTCGGGTGCCGGGCGCGTGGTCGCGGTCGAGGGCCGGGCCGGGATGGGCAAGACGCGTCTCGTCGCCGAGGCGCGCAACCTTGCCGCCGGTTCCGGCTTCGAAGTGCTCGTCGCGCGCAGCGCCGACCTCGAGCAGGAGTTCGCCTTCGGAATCGTGCGCCAGCTGTTCGAGCCGCTGCTCGCGTCGCTGCCGCCCGACGAGCGCGAAGAGCTGCTCGCGGGCACGGCCGGACTCGCCGAGCGCCTGTTCGGAGACGAGGAGCTGACCGGCGAGGCCGGCGGCGACATCTCCTTCGCGGTCATGCACGGGCTCTACTGGCTCGCCGCCAACCTCGCCGCACGAGGGCCGACCGCGATCGTGATCGACGACCTGCACTGGACGGACGCGCCGACCCTGCGCTGGCTCTCCTTCCTCAGCCGCCGGCTCGAGGGGCTGCCGCTGCTCGTCGTCCTGGGCACACGTCCGCCCGAGGTCTCGGTCGAGACCGAGCTTCTGACCGAGCTGATCTCCGACCCGAACGTGCTCGTGATCCGGCCGACCGCGCTCAGCGAGCCCGCGGTCGAGGCGATGGTGGCCCTGGAGTACGGGCGCAATCCGGATCCCGACTTCGCGGCGGCGTGCCACACGGCGACCGGCGGCAATCCGCTCTTCGTGCGAGCGCTGGTTGCCGCGCTGCACGGCGAGGGCGTCGAGCCGATTGCCGAGAACGCGCATCGACCTCGCCAGATCGGCCCCGAGCCGGTCGCTCGCGCGGTCACGCTGCGGCTCTCACGCCTGCCCGAGGAGGCGAGGCGCTTCGCGACCGCTGCTGCCGTGCTGGGCGACAACTCGGAGCAGCGCGACGTCGCCGCGCTTGCCGGGATCGAGGACCCCCACCTAGCCTCGCTCGCCGCCACCTGGCTCGACCGGGCCGACCTGCTGCGCGTGACGACGCCGACAGTCGAATTCTCCCATCCGGTCGTGCGAGCCGCGGTCTACGAGTCGATCGAACCGGCGCAGCGCCTGCACGCGCACCGCCGCGCCGCCGAGCTGCTCGACACCGCGCATGCCGAGCCCGAACGGGTCGCAGCGCACCTCGACCCATTGCCGCCCTCGGGCGACCCCTTCGTGGTCGAGACACTGCGCGTGGCCGCCGACCGCGCGCTCGTCCGCGGCGCGCCCGAGGTCGCCGTTCGGCAGCTCCGGCGCGCGCTGGCCGAGCCGCCGTCTCACGAGACGCGGGTCGACACGCTCGCCGAGCTCGGCCTGGCGGAGCAGCGCGTGGACGTGCTCGCGGCAGCAGGGCACTTGCAGGAAGCACTCTCCGCAACCGAAGAGCCGCTGCGCCACGCCCGGCTCGCGCTGCAACTCGGACGCTCCCTGTTCCGCCTCAACCGCGGGCCGGAGGCTGTGTCGGTCTTCAAGCGGGCGATCGAACGGCTGGAGGGCGAGGAGCCGGAGCTGCGGGAGATGCTGGAAGCGGAGCTGATCAACTCGGCCGGCTTCGACTCGGACGTCTACCAGGTCACACGCTCGCTGCTCGATCAGGCGGACGAAGACGCGCTGACCGGCGACATCGGCCGCGCGGTGGTGCTCGCGACGCTCCGCTACTTCGATGCCCGGCGCGGCTTCGGCCGCGAGCGGATGGCGGCGCTCGCCGAGCCGGCCATGCTCGCGCCACTGATCGAGAGCATGCCCTCGGTGGCGATCTCGTGCGCGGTCACGGCGCTGCTGTACGCGGAGCTGGACGACGAGCTCGACCGCTTCTTCGAGGCCGTGATGGAGGCGGCGAAGAAGCGCGGCGAGCTGGTCACGCTCTCGAACATGCTCTGCTTTCGCGGCCTGGCGCTGGCCCAGCGCGGTGACCTCGAAGGCGCGGTGCAGGACCTGCGCGAGTCGGACGAGCTGGTCAGCTACCTGCCGAGCCAGCAGGGCGCGATCTACTTCCACTCCTACCTGGCCGACGTGCTCACGAATCGTGGGGAGCTCGAGGAGGCGGAGGCCTCGCTGGCAACGCTGGGGCTCGAGGAGGAGGTCGCCCAGAGCGGCCACCTGATCTTCTTCATGGGCGCGCGCGGCTGGCTGCGCTACGCGCGGCGGGACTTCGAGGGCGCCGCGTCGGACTTCCGGCGCCTCGGCCGCTGCATGGAGGCCTTCGAGATCCGCAACCCCGCGGTGCTCGCCTGGCGCTCGCACCTGGCACTGGCGTTGCTCGGGCTCGGCCAGCGGGACGAGGCACTTGAGCTCGCGCGCGAGGAGGTGGAGCTGGCGCGCGAGTGGGGCGCGCCAAGGCCGATCGGGGTCTCCCTTCGAGCTCGCGGCCTGGTGGAGGGAGGCGCCGAGGGGATCGAGACGTTGCGCGAGTCGCTCGCTGTGCTGGAGGGCTCCTCGGCGCGGCTCGAGCGGGCCCGCACGCTCGTCGAGCTGGGCGCGGCGCTGCGGCGCTCGAACCAGCGCGCCGACGCGCGCGAGCTCCTCAAGCAGGGGCTCGACCTGGCCGTCCGCTCGCGCGCGCTGCCGCTCGTCGAGCGGGCCGAGCAGGAGCTGGCGGCGACGGGAGCGCGGCCGCGCCGGCTGCTGCTCTCCGGCGTCGAGTCGCTGACCGCGAGCGAGCGCCGCGTGGCAGGGTTCGCGGCGGAGGGGCTTTCCAACAAGGACATCGCACAGGCGCTCTTCGTGACCACCAAGACCGTCGAGGTCCACCTGAGCAACGTCTACCGCAAGCTCGGGATCGGCTCGCGCAGCGAGCTCCCGCAGGCGCTTGGCGGTGAGGCCTGATGCGGCTGCGGCGCAAGGGTGGCGGCGAGGAGGTGCGGCTGGTGCTGGTCGCGACCGACCGCTCCGAGACCGCCGAGCGCGCGGTGCGCTTCGCTGCCGAGATGGCCGAGCGCTACGAGGCCGAGCTGCTCGTCCTGCGCGTGCTGATCGGCGACGACGGCTCGCGCACGGAAGCCGCGGAGGATTTGGCCGGCTACCTCGAGACGCTCACCGGCGAGCGCAAGCGCTCGGCGGTCGTCTCCGGGGACGACCCGGCCGAGGCGATCGTCGAGGCGGCGCGGCGAGAGCAGGCGGACGTGCTCGTGGTCGGAAGCGTCGGCATGAGCGGGCGCCGGGAGTTCCTGCTGCGCAACGTCCCGAACCGGGTCTCGCACAACGCGCCCTGCACCGTCGTGATCGTCCAGACGCACCAGGACGACTCGTGAGCGCGCCGGCCGACCAGCGGTTGCTCGGGCGTGCGGCGCGGATCGCGAAGGTGCTCGGCAAGTACGGCTTCAACGAGTCGCGCCGCGACGACGACCCACCCGAGCTGCGCGCCCGGCGGCTGCGCGAGGCGCTCGAGGAGCTCGGCCCGACCTTCGCCAAGCTCGGCCAGATCCTCTCGACGCGGCCCGACCTGATCCCTCCGGAGGCGGTGGCCGAGCTGGCGGCGCTGCAGGACCGGGTCACCCCGCTCGACGAGCACGAGGTCGTGATCGTGATGGAGCAGGAGCTGGGCGTGCCCTGGGAGGACGTCTTCGCCTCGATCGAGGCCGAGCCACTCGCCGCCGGGACGATCGGCCAGGTGCACCGCGCCGTGCTCGACAACGGGGAGCGCGTGGTCGTCAAGGTGCAGCGCCCGACCGCGGCGGAGGACATCGGGCGCGACCTCAGCCTGCTCGAGCTGTTCGCCAAGAAGACCGGCAACCGCGATGCTCTGCGCAAGATCGTCGACCTGCCGGCTGCGATCGAGCATCTCTCCGACTCGCTCCGGCGCGAGCTCGACTTCGAGCTCGAGGCCCAGAACGTCGAGCGCCTGCGCTCCGCGCTCACCGCCTTCCCGCGGCTCGCCGCTCCCCGCGTCTACCAGGAGCTCTCGACCAGTCGCCTGCTGGTGCTCGAGGAGATTCCCGGCGTTCCCGTGCGCGAGATCCCGGAGGGCCCGGCCCGCGCGGAGGCGGCCCGACAGCTGCTCGAGTGCTACTACCAGCAGATCCTCGTCGAGGGCTTCTTCCACGCCGACCCGCACCCCGGGAACATGCTCTGGGCCGACGAGCAGATCTACTTTCTCGACTTCGGCATGGTCGGCGAGCTCTCGCCCGAGATGCGCGGCCAGCTGCTCCTGCTGCTGCTCGCCTTCTGGCAGGAGGACGTGCCGTTCCTGACCGAGGTCGTCCTGATCATGGCCGGCCCCGAGGCCGAGGACGCCGACGCCGCCGGACTGGAGGTCGACCTCACCCACCTGCTCCAGCGCTATCGACACGCCTCGCTCGGCGAGATCTCGCTCGGCCCCCTGATGCAGGAGATCGCGCACACCTCGACCCAGCACGGGGTCCGCCTGCCCGCCCCGCTCGTCCTGACCGGCAAGGCGCTGGCCCAGATGCAGCTCGCCGCCACCGAGCTCGACCCGGAGCTCGACCCGTTCTCGATCGTGGGGCGCTTCCTGATGAAGAACCTGCTCACGCGCGCCCAGGCCGGCGCCGACCCGAAGCGGCTCTTCTACGACGTGCAGAAGCTGAAGGTGCGCGGCGAGCGGCTGGTCGAGTCGTTCGAGCGGATCAGCGGCGCGCGACCCGGCCAGCGGCTGCAGGTCGACATCCGCGGGATCAAACCGCTCGAGCTGACGATCAGGATCGTGGCCCGGCAGCTGGCCCTGGCGATCACGGCCGGCTCGGCCTTGGTCGCCTGTGGCGCGACGGCGGCTGCGGTGCACGTCGCCCGCTGGGTGCCGATCACGCTCGGCGCGGTGGGCGGCGTGCTTGCGCTGATGCTTCTGCTCGACCTGGCGAAGCGCCGCGTCTAGCTACCAATCGAGCCGTCGTTCGCGGCCGCCCGACCGCGTCCCCGCTAGTGGCGCGGCACGATGAACTGCGCGTCGCCGAGCGTCCGGTAGCGCGCGAACGAGCGCTTGCCGAGACCTGCCCAGACGTACCAGCGGTAGCGGCCCGGAGACAGGTGGCGCAACTTGCCCGCCCACTTCCATCTCGCCGGCAGACCGAGGTGGTTCTTCAACGGCCACGCGGCAAAGACGCGCTTCGACCCGCGGTAGAGCTGGACGTTGTAGTACGTCGCACCGCGCACGGCAGGCCAGCGAAGGATCGGCTGCTCCGAGACGCGCGGCACGTAGGGGAGCTTCTTCAGCGTCAGGATCTTCGGCAGTCCGGCCACGACGAGTCGCTTGGAGGCATTGCCCGCCTGGTCGAAGGTCTGCACCGCGTAGCTGTACTCGAGCCCGGGTGCGACCTTCCTGTCCATGAAGCTGCCGCCGGCCCCGCGGAAGACGACCGGATGCTTTTTGCCACCTCGCGGCCACCGCTGCACGACCGCGGAGTCCGATGGGCTTGACGACGTCCAGAGGACGAGGTCTGCGCCGTTCCGGCTATCGACGGAGGCCTTTGCAAGAACGGGCGCCGTGGCGTCGTAGTTGATCGAGACCGGCGCTGGCGCGAAGTTCCCGGCATTGTCGGTGCAGCCCCCGTTGACCGCCGCGCTGATCTGATCGGGACCGGCGTACGTCATCGTCGAGCACGATGCGATTCCCGAGGTCGCGTCGCTCCCCTGCCAGACGACGGTAACAGGATGGTTGAACCAACCGTTGAAGTCGGCGCCTCGGGCGAAGCTCGCCGTCAGGCTGGTCGGAGGGGCGGCGTCGATCTTGATGGTCTTTGGACTGGAAGCTGTGCCGTCGGCATTAGTAGCGCTACATGTGAACGTCTTGCCCTGCGTCGGACCGGGGATCGTGATAGCCGGCTCGCAACCATTGGAGTTGAGCAACGGCGGATCAGCGGTCACGGTCCAGTGGAGAACGACAGAGTTCCCCCGGGCGCTACCTCGCCACCAACCATTTGACCCTTGAATCCCGTCGATGGATGACGTGATCTGAGGAGTCCCAGCGACAGCGGAACTGGGAAGCGAAACTGCCAGCAGGGAGACCACGAGCAGGCAGATGCTGAAGCCGATTCGGTTAGAGGACGGGCGCATTGGGCGGCGATGCATGGCGGATCTCCTTGGTCAGCTGCCGGGCGGGGGCGGGGGCAAGGGGCGGCGGGGGCTGCCGCCGGGCGCGGGAAGCGGCGCCGGGTTCGATGAAGTCGTCCGAGCAGGTGTCGAAGAGGTCGTTCGCGCAGGCGTGGACGTCTGGGCCTGCGCGGTCGATTGGACCGCGGCCAGCTGGGTCGACGAGGTCGCGGTCGAAGCCTGCGCAGGCGTCGTGCGGGCCGGGCGAGCAGCCGGCCTCGCATGCCGCGCCGGCCCGGCGTGCTGCGCGCGCGGTCGAACCGACGGTGGCTTCAAGCTCGGCGCTGCGAGCAGCTGCGGCGCCGCCGCCTCGACGACGGCTCCGCCTGTCGAAAGCTGGATGTGCCCGCCGCCTGCGAGCGCGAGTGCCAGCGCCGCTACCGCAGCGGCCGGGACCCACTGCAGCCGTGGCCGGAACCTCCTGCGCCGCGGCGCGGTCGCGGGTGGCACCGGTTTCGGCTCGCGCGTGAGCCCGAGTTCGGACGTCCAGAACCGGATCCCGCCGTAGCGGCTTGCGGCGACGTAGAGATCGAAGTGCCCAGCCCGCTTGAACTCCGTCGCGGACGGCCACGTTTCGCGGCCGTCGCAGAAGCTTTCCAGCCCCGTCCGAATGCGCTCCGGCGTCCAGCGGCGGCGACCGCTTCGGCCCGGAGCGCTTACATGGACGATTCGGTACCGCGTCGCCCTGCCGCTGCCGAGGCGCTCGAGAATGCCGTGCTCGACCAGCTCAGCGAGGTCATAGGCCGCCTGCGAGCGGCTGACGCCCGAGAGCTCTTCGTAGCGGGCACGCGTGAGCCGGGAGGCACCCTCGGATTTCAGGACGCCGAGAACTCGTTGCTGGGCTGGCTTTAGCTCGAAATGGTCGGTAGAGCGTTGCTGCGGCACCGCGCCCTCCCCTAGGCGACCGGAACCGCGCACTGTAGCCCCACTCCACCTGTCACGTCAACTCGTCGAGTCGATCTCGGCTTTTCTCTTGGTCGAGGTTCGGACAAGCAATCAGATGTCCGATCTCGGCAACTGAAAACGTCAGATTTTCAGCCTCTTTCGCCGATGGCTGGGTGGATTCTCTCGCTTCGTCCAACCGCGAGTCCTAAATCGTCCAGATATTCGTTGAGGAAAAACAGTGCATAATATGACCGTCAAGCCGTCTCCTAAAATTTATTGCATAGAGGAGTTGCATTTCGGCTAATGAATTTGTTACGTTCAGACGCGAGAGATGGCGACTCCCGATACGACCCTGACCCGACGTCGTACTTGCCGGCTCAACCGGCGAGCCTCCTCGGTCCTCGCGATCTCCGGGGTCACGGCGCTCGCACTCGCCGTGACAGGCAACGCCTTCGCGGGCGGGTCGGATCCGCTGTCCGACTCGCCCGCGGGGCTTCCAGATGTGGCCACGGCCGTCGCCGAAGCGGCTCCGGTAGCCGAAACTGGGACTCCCGACTCCGCGGTCTCCGGTATGCCGGCGGGCGCGTC
The DNA here is from genome assembly GCA_963763475.1 of uncultured Actinomycetes bacterium. Classification (GTDB taxonomy): domain Bacteria; phylum Actinomycetota; class Thermoleophilia; order Gaiellales; family Gaiellaceae; genus AC-32. The sequence goes on from CAVXOR010000002.1 coordinate 97,854, forward strand.
GAGCGAGGCGCCGAATGGGCAGCCCGCGAGCTCTGGCGAGGCACCGTCGCTCGAGGCGGCAACGCAGCAGGCGGCGACCGCGGTTGCCAACGCGGCCCAGAACAACGTTTACAACATCGTCGTCATCATCCGGATCAACAGTCCGGGTGACGACGTGATCTCACAGAGCAACACGGCAGCTGCGGGTGCCGTTGCGACGAACACCGCGACGACTCAGCAAGGGGTCGGCGAAGGTGCGTCGAGTGATCCGGCAGATCGGGCTGGTGCGACCGGCCCGTCCGGCAACGGAACGAGTACGGGCGGCACCCCGCCGGCCCGGGCTCAAAGCGGGCCTCCTGCGACGACTCCTGCCGTGCCTCGGCTTCTGAGGGTGGCAACGCCCGCTCCGGAGCGCACGCGCATGCGAGTCGGCGCCGTGTCGAGCCCGTCCGGTGACCGCGCCGGCGCCTCGAACGCGGCTGCGGGCGCCACGCCTTCAACAGCCACTCAGGCTCGGAAGGCAAGCGAGCCCAACCAGGCCGCTGCCCCTCAAGTTGCGCCCCGACAGGCGACTCTCGCCGCTCAGCGCTCGGCAAGCACTCCGAGCGCTCGCACGAGTCGGCCGTCGGTGACGCCGGTGCCGGCACGTATCGAAAGGGCCGCAGCACGTGCCGGCACTGGCGCGGCGCACTTCGTCAGCAGGAGCCTCGCAGCGACGCCGGCAATTCAGGTTGACAAGGCCGACGAGATCTCGACCGCCGTCATCGTGGCGCTCCTGGCGGTCGTGCTCGCCGTCCTGCTGGGCGTCGGCTCGACCTACGTGCCGACGGTTCGGGCGCGGGTCTGGCGATGACCAGCGACTGGACGATTTCGCTGCGAAAGCGCGCAACCAAGCCTTTTTCACTTCGCATTTGGGTGCTGGCGGGAGCTGCCTGCGGTGCGCTGGCCGCGCCCGGACTCGCCCGGGCCGCAGGCTCTCCGCCCGGGGTGGCCGACGTGACGACGGCCGTCAACTCCGCCTTTGCGCAGGTCGAGGCCGTCGCGCCAGGGACCACAGCGGCGGTGCAGCCTGCCGTGGAGCAGGCGCTTGCCGCCGCCCAGGAGGCCCCTGCGGCGACGGCGACCAATTCGGCTCCAGCCGCGCCTCCGACCGCGCCTCCTGCAGCTCCGGCGCTGTCCGGTCTGGCCAGCGAGGCCGTGGCTCCGGCACTCGCGGCGGCCGGAGTGCCGGCGCCGGCTTCCGGGCTTGCGCAGGAACCCAAGACGGCGCCGCGACGCGTCCATGCGGCACCTGCCTCGGCTGGCATTGCCGCGCCGCGCAGGCGCGTTGCGCGCCCGCCGGGAACCCCAGGCACGTACCCGGGGACTGTTCCGGGAGCGGCGGCCGCGCCGACGCCGGCTGCGCTTCACGCGTCCGCGGTGGTGAGCTCGAGCGCCCGCAGCGCGCGCGAAGGCCACTCGTCCGCCACCGCTCCTGCCGGAGCACCTCCACGGAACCCGCTGCCGCCGGTTCCGCCGGGGCCGACACCCGATTTCACCTCGCCGGGCCAGGCAGGTAGCCAGGGATCGTTCGCGCCGCTGCTCGTCGCGGCGCTCGCAGCAGCCCTCGCGCTCGCAAGTTTTCCCTTCACCTCCCGTCTGCTTCCGCGATTGGCGTTCCGGAAGCCGAGGCGGGTGGTGCTCGCGGTCTGGCACCCCGGCTGAGTCTCCTTCACCGGCCTATGTGGCGCGCCGTCTGCGCGGCGCGCAGTTCCGACATGCCAACGAAGGAGAATCCGAATGAAACCCAAGCTACTGAGCATGGCCGTAGCGCTCGTCGCCCTGGCGACGGCCGCCCCGGCGCTCGCCGATGGCGGCGGCGGTGCGGGCGGTGCGCAGGCTGGGCTGCAGGGCTCCACGACGACGCAGACAGCGGTCGGCGCGGCGCTCAGCACCCAGAACGCGGTCAATGCGAACGTGCCCGTCTCGATCGCCGGCGGTAACGTGACCGGCGGTCCGAGCTCGGCCACACAGACGGCCACCTCGAGTGCGTCGACCGACGTCTCGAACAAGGCCAAGACCGATCAGGACCAGAACCTGCACCAGAACATCGGCGGCAGCGGCTGTTACGCCGGCTGCGGCGGCGCGGGCGGATTCCAGGCCGGAGTCCAGAACGCCCAGACCGACCAGACGGCACTCGGCGTGTCCGCCAGCCACCAGAACGCAGTCAACGCCAACGTCCCGGTTTCGATCGCGGGCGGCAACGTGAACGCAGGCCCGAGCTCGGCGACGCAGACGACGAGCTCCTCGGCCACTACCGACGTCTCGAACAAGGCCAAGACCGACCAGGACCAGCACCTCAGCCAGAACGTCGGCGGCGGGTCCTGCAAGCTCGGTTGCGGCGGCGCGGGCGGATTCCAGGCCGGGAGCCAGGACGCCCAGACCAACCAGCTGGCGGCCGGTGCGGCCGTGAGCGACCAGAACGCCGTGAACGCCAACGTGCCCGTCTCGATCGCCGGTGGGAATGTCTCCTCCGGCCCGAGCAGCGCGACGCAGACGGCAACGTCGAACGCGACCACCGACGTCTCGAACAAGGCGAAGACCGACCAGGACCAGCACCTGCGCCAGAACATCGGCGGGGGCTCTTGCCTGGCCGGCTGCGGTGGGGCGGGCGGCTTCCAGGCCGGTGTCCAGAGCGCCAACACCGACCAGACGGCGATCGGGATCGCGAAGAGCGATCAGAACGCCGTGAACGCCAACGTGCCCGTCTCGATCGCCGGTGGGAACGTCTCCTCCGGTCCGAGCAGCGCGACGCAGACGGCAACGTCGAACGCCACGACGGACGTCTCGAACAAGGCCAAGACCGACCAGGACCAGCACCTGCGCCAGAACATCGGCGGGGGCTCGTGCCTGGCCGGCTGCGGCGGCCCCGGCGGCTTCCAGCTGGGTGTCCAGAACGCCGAGACGAACCAGTGGGCGCTCGGTATCGCCAAGAGCGACCAGAACGCCGTGAACGGCAACTCGCCCGTCTCGATCGCCGGTGGGAACATCTACTCCGGCCCGAGCTCGGCGACCCAGACGGCGACGTCCAACGCCTACACCGACGTCAGCAACAAGGCCAAGACCGACCAGGACCAGGGCCTGAAGCAGGACATCGGCGGCAAGGACTGTGGTTGCGACAAGACGGGCCGCGACGGCCATGACGGCTTCTCCGCCGGTTCCGGCGGAGCGGGCGGCTTCCAGGCCGGTGTGCAGTCCGCTGAGACAAACCAGTGGGCGCTCGGCATCGCCAAGAGCGACCAGAACGCCGTGAACGGCAACTCGCCCGTCTCGATCGCCGGTGGGAACATCTACTCCGGCCCGAGCTCGGCGACCCAGACGGCGACGTCCAACGCCTACACCGACGTCAGCAACAAGGCCAAGACCGACCAGGACCAGGGCCTAAAGCAGGACATCGGCGGCAAGGACTGTGGTTGCGACAAGACGGGCCGCGACGGCCATGACGGCTTCTCCGCCGGTTCCGGCGGAGCGGGCGGCTTCCAGGCCGGTGTGCAGTCCGCTGAGACAAACCAGTGGGCGCTCGGCATCGCCAAGAGCGACCAGAACGCCGTGAACGGCAACTCGCCCGTCTCGATCGCCGGTGGGAACATCTACTCCGGCCCGAGCTCGGCGACGCAGACGGCGACCTCGAACGCCACCACGGACGTCTCGAACAAGTCCAAGACCGACCAGGACCAGTGGCTGCATCAGGACCTGGGCGGCAAGGACTGCGGTTGCAAGCGCGACGGCCATGACGGCTTCTCCGCCGGTTCCGGCGGAGCGGGCGGCTTCCAGGCCGGTGTGCAGTCCGCTGAGACGAACCAGTGGGCGCTCGGCATCGCCAAGAGCGACCAGAACGCCGTGAACGGCAACTCGCCCGTCTCGATCGCCGGTGGGAACGTCTACTCCGGCCCGAGCAGCGCGACGCAGACGGCGACGTCCAACGCCTACACCGACGTCAGCAACAAGGCCAAGACCGATCAGGACCAGGGCCTGAAGCAGGACATCGGCGGCAAGGACCGCAAGGACTGCGGTTGCAAGCACGATGGCCATGACGGCCACTCCGCCGGTTCCGGTGGAGCCGGCGGGGCCCAGCTCGGTGTGCAGCTGGCCTCGACCGACCAGTGGGCCGCGGGCGCCGCGTTCAGCAACCAGAACGCGGTGAACTCGAACACGCCTAGCTCGACTGCCGGCGGGAACATCTACGGCAACTACCCGAACATGGCAACTCAGACGGCGACGTCGGACGCCTACACCGACGTCTCCAACCGCGCGAAGACGGATCAGAACCAGTGGCAGCGCCAAGGGCTGCCGGTATCGCGCAACTGAGCGATCGGCGAGAGGGCCGCGGCCTAGCCGCGGCCCTCTCATCTTTCGCCGCGACGCTCGCCGCGATCGCCGGCTGCGCGCTCGTGCTGGCGGCTACGGCGGCGACCGCCGTCCACGGCTCGCCGCAAGCAGACCGAGCCGCAGCCCCGTACCGGGCGACGGTCGCCTGCTACGACCGCGGCGACTGGGCGGCGCTCGTCAGCTCGGCTTACCCGGACGAGAAGGGGCACGAGACAGATATCTACGGGCTTTGGCGGTACGAGCAGCGCGAGGTCGCGCTCCCTTCACGGGCGTGTCTCTCCTTCGAGCGCTGGCGCACGGCGAAGCCGGGGCTGCTCGGAATTTGGATCTTCGTCCTCGGCCACGAGCTGACGCACTCGCAGCAGTCCGACCTGGGTGCGCCGTGGCAGCGTCCCTTCGACGAAGTCGAGGCCGACTGCGGCGGCTACTCGAAGTTTGCCTCGCTCAAGCTCGCCCTCGGGATCACGCGGGCAGTGCAGCCGCCGCCCCGCGGCTTCGCGCCTTGCCCGCTGAAGCGGGCGCGCCATCGATGACGCTGGGTTAGCGGCGCTTCGACATGGCCTTCACGAGGCGGCGCTCGACCAGGAAGGCGACGATGCTCATCAGCGCGCCGAGGATCGCCCGTTCCAGCCGCCGTCGCATTGGCCGAGCCTACAGCTCCAGACCGCGCGTGCCGCCGAGGTCGACCCACGTGCGGGCGGGGCTGCGGACGATCGTGATCATCACATCGGTGCAGTGGCGGCAGCGGACGACGACGCCCGGGCAGTCCGCGTAGACGTCGAGCCGCGCCAGCTGCTCGCGTGCGCCACAGCTGCCGCAGACACACGGTGCCGCGGTCAGCTCGGTGCCGAACAGCTCGAGCAGCAGGCCGCCGATCGCGTTCCCGTCGAGCACGCGCGTCTCCATCAGCCGGTCGCTCCGAAGCGCTCGGTCCTGATCCAGAGCGGGTCGTAGCCCTGCCGCACGAGGCCGTCGGCGGCCGCGTCCACGAAGCGGGTCGAGCCGCAGACGTAGACCCGCGGGCTCTCGGATGCCGGAAACGCGACCTCGCGCAGCAGCTCGTCGTCGATCCGCCGCGCGTAACCCTCCCAGCCCGGAGGCTGCTCGCGCGTGAGCGTGTGCACGACCTCGAGCCCGAGGGTCTCGAGCTCGTCGCGGTAGATCACCTCGTCCCAGCTGCGCGAGGAGTAGAGCAGCCGCATCGGCGTCTGCGTGCCCAGCCGCGCGCGCTGCCGCGCCATGGCTGCGAGCGGCACGACTCCCGAGCCGCCGGCCACGAGCAGCACCGGCTCGAGCTCGTCGCCGTCCCAGACGAAATAGCCGCCGATCGGCCCGCGCACCTCGAAGCGGTCGCCCTCGCGCACCTCGTCGACGAAGTATGGCGAGACCTCGCCGTCCTCGAGCCGCTCGACCGTGATCGCGAGCGGCTCGCCCGGAGCCGAGGCCAGCGAGTACGAGCGCTGCGCCTGGTAGCCGTCCTCGGCCGTCAGCCGCACGTCGAGGTGCTGGCCTGCGCGGTGCTCGGCCCAGCCGTCGACGCCGAGCACGAGCGTCTTGACGCGCGCCGTCTCTTCACGAATCGAGGCCACGGCAGCCTCGAGCCACGTCAGTCGCCCCAGTACCGCTGCTCCAGCCACGGATCTCCGTGCAGGTGGTAGCCGTTCTGCTCCCAGAAGCCGGGCTCGTCCTCCTCGAGCAGCTGCAGCCCACGCACCCACTTGGCGCTCTTCCAGAAGTAGAGGTGCGGCACGAGCAGCCGGGCCGGGCCGCCATGCTCCGGCTCGAGCGGCTCGCCGTCGTAGGTGTAGGCGACCCAGGCCTTGCCGCCGGTCAGGTCCTCGAGCGGCAAGTTGGTCGTGTAGCCACCGTCGCAGAAGGCGAGCGCGTACTCGGCGTCGTGCTCGACCGCCTCGAGCAGCGTGTCCACCGAGACGCCTTCCCAGACCGTGTCCAGCTTCGACCACTTCGTCACGCAGTGGATGTCTCTCGTGACCTCCTCGCTCGGCAGCGCCTGCAGCTCCTCCCAGGTCCAGCGCACCGTGTCCGCGCCGCCTCGGAGCTCGAACGTCCACTCCTCGAGCGGCGTGTGAGGCGTCGGGCCGGCCGAAAGCACCGGGAAGTCGTCGGTCAGGTACTGCCCGGGCGGGACGCGCTCGGGCGGCCCGTCCTGGCGCCGTCCACGAAACCCGCGCGAGATGATTCCCACGCCGGCATTGTCGCCGATCCGGCCCGAGCGTTACACGTCAGCGCCGCGCGACGGCCAGTAGCGTCGGCACGGTGCGGCCGCCGCGGGCGGGCCTGAGCACGGTCACGTAGGCGGTCGTCCGCGCGAGCGCGGTCGTCCAGAGCATCTTCGACGTCACCCGCGGCTTGTGCGGACAGGGGAGGTGCTCGCCCTGGCTCGTGTGGTGACGTTCGTGGCCGGCGTCCTGTCCGGCCAGCGGGCCGAGCTCGTAGAGGACTCGGTCGCGTCTGCTGCGAAGTGGCCCGAGCACGAGCTGCTGCGAGCAGCGCGAGGAGCGGACGTAGAGGAGCTGGCCCGCGAACAGCGACGGGTTCAGCAGCTGCGCGTCACGTGAGTAGCGCAACCGCAGGCGCTTCCCGGAGACGACGTTCACCGCCGTGATCCAGCTGCCGGTCGCGGTCGCGCGGTGGAACGCGACGAGGTCGACGCCGAGGGCGGGCCGGCCGAGCGACCCCGGCTGCCGCACCCGTTCGACGGTCTTGTCCGGCCCGAGCTGGGTCACCGGCCGCACGTGGATCTCGGTCGGCGTGCGGTAGGCGAGCCAGCTGCGCGAGACGGCGAGCTTCTGCAGGCCCGGCACGGTCTCCTCGACGATCGAAGCGAGGGTGGCGCGGTCGGCGACGGTCAACGCCGGACCGACATGCCAGGCGACGAAGGTGGCCCCGATCGCGGGGTCGTTACCGGCCAGCTGTTGCGTGGTCGTGGCGTCGCGCCGCAGGAAGCCGCCGACCCCTGGCTGCTGCCACGCGAGCTCGGCTCCGGTCGCGCTGGGATCGCCGCCGGGCGAGACCACGGTGCCGGCCGCCTCGACCCGGCCCGCGACGAGCGCGGCGAGCAGCGCCGCCGCCGCGAGCACCCGCACCAGGCGCAGGCCCCGCGGCCGCTCGGCGATCGCGGTCTCGCTCAGCACGAGCACGGGGAGCGCGCGGCCGGCTGCGAATCCGGCGGCGATCGCGAGCGAGGCCTCGACGTCGCCGAGCGCAAGGCTCAGCGCTGGCAGCGCCCAGGCGGCGGTCGCCGGCACGTAGGTCGTCAGGCCGGTGCCGAGCAGCACGCCGTAGAGGAAGAGCGCGCGCGGCAGTGGCATCGTCCGCCGCCACGGCTCCGGCACCTGGAAGCGGATCTGCGGGCGCACCCGCAGGCCGAGCGCGTCGCTCGCGACCGCTACCACTGCGACCGCGACAGCCGCGAGCACCACAACCCGCCCGCTGACCGCCGAGCCGAGCGCACCGAGCGCCACGAAGATCGCCGCCGCCCCGAGCGCGAGCCCGAACGCGTACGCCGCTTTGGCCATTCCGCGATGGCGTGCGGCACGCACGGTGCCGACCATGGAGAGGCTTCAGGGCGACCAGGCGCCCGCGAGGCCGACGAGCAGCGCGGTCAGGACGAGCGCCGGAGTCAGCACGCGACCTTCGTGTCGTAGTACATGACGCAGAACACTTTCCGGCCGCTGTAGCAGTAGCCGGTCAGGGCGTAGTCGCCGTTGATCCGGTACCGCGTGTAGCCGCAGCAGTCCACGAGCTTGCGGACGTGGCCGTTGCAGCAGCGGTACCAGGCGCCGTCGACCTGCCCGTGGAAACCGGACTCCCGCCCGGCCTTGGCGCACACACGCGTTCGCGGCGCGGGCGGCAGCGGGTTTCCGTCCGGGTCGCGCAGCAGGGCGCCGCGGGCGTCGACGGGCCGGCCGAGCTTGTCGACCGCCCGCCCGAGGTCGTCCACCGGCTCGCCGTCGGCCGCGCGCAGCGGGAAGCCTTTCGCGTCGATCCGCGGCAATCCGGTCGGATGCGGGCACGAGCCGGTGGTGTAGATGTGCCCGCAGAAGTGGTAGGCCTCCGCCTGCTGCGCGCGGATCGCGCCGAGCACGTAGCCGCCGCCGGCCAGCCCGAGCAGCAGTCGTCCGGTGCGCGCCAGGAAGCCGCGTCGCGAGGTCGCCCCCGCGACGTGCTCGCTAAGCACGCACCATCTCCGGGCCGAGCAGGGATTCCAGCTGGTAGAGCGAGTTGAAGGTCCCCTTCGCGAGCACCTCGCCGTCGGGCGCGATCACGACCGCGTAGGGGCTGCCGGGGACGGCGAGCGACTCCCAGGCCTCGGCGTCCTCGTGCTCGTCGAACAGCCGGAGCTCGACATCGGGGTCGCGAGCGAGCAACCGCAACGACGGCTCCAGCGCCGCGCAGAGCGAGCAGCCGGCCGAGGTGAAGACCGCGACCGCCAGCTGCGCGCGTCCCTCGAAGCGCTCGATCAGCCCGACGCGCCCGCCGAGCTCCGGGCCTTCGTGGTCGAGCGAGAGCGCGGCCTGCGGGCCAACCGCGAGCCGTAGCTCGCCGACCTCGCGGGCCAACGCAAGCAACGCGACGGCCAGCGCCGCAACGCCGACGAGCGCGACCGCCAGGCCGGCGCCGAGCCAGCCCTCGGTCGAGAGCGAGGCATCGGGCAGGAACGGCAGCACGGCGAACGCGAGCGCAAGGCAGGCCGAGCGCGCTGCCGCGCCCCAGCCGATCCGCGAGCGGCTCCCGAAGCACCCGCACGGCCGGCCGGCACGCCCACGCGCGATCGCGGCGACGAGCAGCAGGGTGAAGAGGCCGAGCAGGACGGCAGCTGCCTCCGCAGCGCCCGGCAGCCCGGTGGCCACGGCGATCCCGAGCACCGCCTCGAGCGCGATCGTCCCCGCCCAGGCAGCCGCCGCGACTCGTCCATGGAGCCCGTAACTCGCGAGCGCGAGCCGTCCACGCCCGCCGGAGGCGAGCTTGGCCGCGGCGGAGCCGAGCAGAACCGCGGCGAGCGCGAAGCGGAGGAGACCCACGACCGTCAAGCGGTCACGAGGATATCGGCAGCCCCGGTTTCGCTCCCAGGTGGTCGGGTAGCCGTCCTTCCGCAAACGAATCGAGGAGGGGACTGATGGCAGAGCTGACCGCGCTCGAGAGCAAGATCGGCGAGGTGCTGGGTCTGGCGATGGCCGCCCAGGACGCGACCGCCAAGGTCGACAAGCTGGTCGAGGAGGAGGGCGAGCACAACGATCTGCGCGCCACGCTGCAGCGAATGGCCAAGGAGGCGAAGGAGACCGAGGAGCGGACGACCGAGCTCGCCTCCGACCTCGACGGCAAGAAGACCGCGATCCTCGAGAAGGCCCGTGAGACCAAGCAGGAAGCCGTCGAAATGATGAAGACCTACCTCGGCGACGACGCGGACGCACTCGACGGGTTCGAGTTCCTGACGATGGCCGAGGCCGGCGAGGTCGGGCACTGGCAGGTCGTCGGGACGATGAACGAGCGCGCGCAGGTGCCGGGGCTGCAGGAGCTCGTGCGGTGGGTCGAGCCGATCCAGCAGCGCCACTTCCAGCAGACGCTGGAAGGCTCGGTGGAGCTGGCCGCCGACGAGGATCCGAACGAGCCTGCCTGAGCTACAGCGCGCGCCGCCGCGCTAGCCGGCGCGGAGCGCATGCACGACGAACGCCTCGACCGGCTCCCCCTTGCCCTTCAGCTCGAGCGGGGGGAGCCGCTCGAGCACGGCGCCAGCCGGGAGAGCGGCCGCTGTCTCGGCCCCGACGACCACCTGGCCGACCGGCGCGACCGACTCGAGCCGCGCGGCCAGGTTCACCGTGTCGCCGACGACGCCGTGCTTGCGGTGGCCGCTCGGGCCGCCGACGAGGCCGGCCAGCACCTCGCCGCTGTTCACGCCGGCGCGGAAGCGAGGCCACTCGGGGTGCCCAGAGGCGATCTCGCTCGCGGCGGACTGGAACGCGAGTGCCGTGCGCACGGCACTCGCGGCGTGGTCGGGCTGGTCGCCGTGCTGGTTGAAGATCACCATCACCGCGTCGCCGACGATCTGGTGGACGACGCCGCCGTCCTGCTCGAGCAGCGGCACGAGCTTCCCGAAGTAGCCGTTCAGCATCGCCGCCACCTTCGCCGGGGTCGTCCGTTCCGAGAACGACGTGAAGCCCTGCAGGTCGGCGAAGAGGATCGTCGCCTCACGGGTGTGGGCGAGCGTCTCGTCGAGGTAGAGCGGGCTGAACCGCTCCTCGTGCCACTCGCCGCGCGCGCTGACGGCGATCGTGACGAACGCGATCAGCATCAGGAGGTGCCATTCCCACCACGAGGCGTGCCAGTTGCGAGCCCACGCGATCACGAGCATCGCCTCGGCCAGTAGCGCGAACGAGAGAGCGACGCCGAGCAGGAACGGCGCGCGGCGGCGCTGGTAGAGCCGGAAGTAGCCGGCCGCCGCGGTCGCGTAGAGCACGACCCCGATCACAGCCAGCGTGATCTGCCAGCCGTCGAGTTGCTCCGCGTCGAGCTCGCTTGCGAGCGGCTTCAGCTCCGAGAGCGAGATCGCCGCCCAGACTGCGAGCAGCGCCGCCAGCGCCGCAATCAGCGCCCGGGCCCAGCGCAAGACAAGCTCGGCCGCCGCGGGCCGAAGAGGCAGCCCCGAAGCTGCCGCGAAGAGGCCGGCAACCGCGAGCCCGAACGGCGTCGCCAGCTCGAAGCCCCCGTTCTTGCCGAGCAGCACACCTGGGGTCGCGAGGGCGTGCAGGCCGAGGAAGCCGGCTGCCGAGATGAAGGCGAGCGAAACCAGGAAGAGGCGCGCGTCTCGCCGGCGCCGGGCGGCGGCCCCGACCGCGTAGCCGAGGCCTACGCTGACCGAGGCCGCGCCGAGCACGAGCCAGAAGTGCGCGGGATGGTTCTCCCACGCCTCGTCGATTCCCGGATGCAACAACAGGAGCGCGAGCAGCCCCGCGCCGAGCACGAGCGCGGCGACCGGCCACGCGGCCGGAGTGCGTGCCGGCTGGGCCTCGGCCGTCTCGCTCACCGGTCGACTTGGCCGTGCGGCTCGCCGTACGCGGCGAGCAGGTCGAGGAACGGCACGGCGTCGAAGGCCTCCGGGCCGAGGACACCACTGCCGTTCCACGCGCCGTCCGCGAGCAGCTCGAGCGCGACCACGGGGTTGAGCGCCGTCTGTAGGACGACCGCCTGCGAGCCGTACTCGCGCATCGTCTGGTCGTTGTCGGAGACGTGGTAGAGGTAGGTCGATCGCGGCCCGCCGTCCTTGCCCCTGCCGGTGACGAGGGTGCCTGCGCAGGTCTTGCCGTGCATCCGCTCGCCGAGGGTCGCCGGGTCGGGTAGCGCAGCGGCGAGCACGTCACGCGGAGCGACCTCGACGCCGCCGACGCGAATCGGCTCCTTGGAGTCGAGCCCCAGCTTGTGCAGCGTCTCGAGCACGCCGATGAACTCCTCCCCGAGCCCGTACTTGAAGGTGACCCGGTTGCACTCGACCCAGCGCGGCACCAGCACGACCTCCTCGTGCTCGACGTTGACGCACTCGATCGGGCCGATCCCCTCGGGGAAGTCGAACACCTCCGGCTCGCTGAACGGCTCGGTCGTGTACCAGCCGCGCTCGCGCTCCCAGATCAACGGCGGGTTGAGGCACTCCTCGATCGTCGTCCAGATCGAGAAGGTCGGCGCGAACTCGTAGCCCTCGACCGCCAGGTTGGCGCCGTCCCGAACGGCCACCTCGTCGATCTCGGCGAAGAGGTGGTCGGCCGCGTAGCGGGCGAAGACATCCGAGAGGCCGGGCTCGACGCCGATCCCGACCAGCGCCAACAGGCCCGCCTCGGCCCAGCGCTCGTGCTGGTCGAGCTGCTCCTGGCCGAGCAGCGTCTCCGGCCCCGAGAGCGACATCGCCATGTCCAGGTAGGTGCAGCGGCTCTCGAAGGCCGCCTCGAAGATCGGCAGCACGAAGCGCGGGTCGGTGGCGTTCAGAACGGCGTCGGCCTCTCGGGCGAGCTTCGCCACGCTCGCGGTGTCCGAGGCGTCGACCTGAGCCGCGGCGAACCGCTCGTCGCCGAGTCGGTCGACCAGGGCGTGCGGTCGCGTCGGGTCGAGGTCGGCGAACGTGATCCGCTCGAAGAACCCGCGCCGCTGCGCGACCGCGGCGACTGCCGCGCCGACGCCGCCGGTGCCGACGACGAGGATCCTCACGTCAGCGCTCCGTGCTCGCGCAACAGCTCGAGCACCTCTTCGTGGGGCAGGCCGCGACGGAGGCGGCCCTCGCGCCCGGTCACGTCCGGCGCAGCCCAGAGCGCGTTCAGCACCGCCTCCTCTGTCGCCTCGACGGTCGCGGCGAAGAGCGGGTCGAGCGCGCGCCCCTCGAGCTCTCCGCGTCTGGTCGAGAAGGCCAGGAAGATCTCGCCGCTGCCGTGGTGGGCGACCGAGCCGATCCGCGCGAGGCCGAGGCCGGCGCGGCGCGCGACCCGCTCGAGCGAGGCGGACCCGACCGGCGCGTCGGTCGCGACGACTGCGATGCAGCTCCCGCCCGTCTTGGGCAGCTCGTCGCCGGCGAGCAGGCGGCCGACGGGGACTCCGGCGATCGTCAGCTGCCGCGCCGAGCCGAAGTTCGCCAGCACGAGCACGCCGACGAGGTGCTCGCCGACGCGTCGGCTCGCCGAGCCGATCCCGCCCTTCCAGCCGAGGCAGCTCATGCCTGTTCCCGCGCCGACCGCGCCCTCGGAGAAGGGCCAGCCGCTGGCGCTGTCGACGGCGTGCGCCACGTCGGCGGTCTTCGACGTGAACCGTGCGCGCGTCGCTGAGCCAACCGTCGTCGCACTCGCCCACGACGGGGATCACGAACTCCTCGACGCCGACGAGCGGGTCGTCGCGGACGGCGACCTCGATCGCGCCGTCGTAGACGCGGCCGACGGCGTGCGTCGAAGTCAGGTAGACGGGCGTCTCGAGCACGCCCCACTCGCGGATCTCGTGGGAGCCGGTCAGCTCGCCGGCGCCGTTGAGCACGGCCACCCCGGCAGGGAGCGGCAGCGACGGCGGGACGACCGCGGTCACGCCGGTGCGGGCGACGGGCTCGTCGCGCCACACGGTCACGTGGCCGACGCGGATGCCCTTGACGTCGGCGATCGAGCTGCTCGGGCCGGGCTCGAGCTCGCCGATGCGGACGCCCAGCTCACGCGGTCGTGGGCCTCGGGGGTCGGGAGGGCCGTCGGGCACGGGAGGACTGTAGAGTCGTCGCGTGGTCGGCGGCGAGGGGAGAGCCAGGCTCCGCCCTCGCTGGCTGAACCGCGGTGTCGCCGGGATCGGGCTCGCGAGCTTCTTCTCGGACGTCAGCCACGAGGTGCCGACCTCGCTCCTGCCCGCGCTGTTGACGACCACGCTGGGCGCGCCCGCCGCCGCGCTCGGGACGATCGAGGGCATCGCCGATGGGCTCTCCGGCGTGGCGAAGGTCGCCGGCGGGGCGCTCGCCGACGACCCGGCCCGCCGCCGCGCGACGGCGATGGGCGGCTACACCGCGACCTCGATCCTGAGCGCGCTGATCGGCCTCGCTACCTCGGTCTGGCAGGTGGCGGTGCTCCGGACCGGTGCCTGGATCTCGCGCGGCTTGCGGACGCCTTCCCGCAACGCGCTGCTGACCGACGTGGTCGAGCCCGAGGCGTTCGGCCGTGCCTACGGGTTCGAGCGGGCGCTCGACAACGCGGGCGCAATCGCCGGGCCGCTGCTCGCGCTGCTGCTCGTCTCGCTCGTCGGGGTCCGGGACGCGATCCTGCTCTCGGTGATCCCGGGCCTGATGGCCGCTGCTGCCGTCTTCGTGGCGATCAAGTCCGCCCCCAGGCTCGAGCGGCATGAGCGGCCGCCGCTGCGGATCCGGATCCGGCCCGTCTTGCGCGGCCGCCTCGGTCGGTTGTTCGTCGCTGTGACGGCCTTCGAGCTGGGCAACGCGGCCGCGACGCTCCTGATCCTGCGCGCCACCGATCTGCTCGAGCCCGCGCACGGTCACGATTCGGCTGTCCAGCTCGCGGTCGTGCTGTACGCCGTCTACAACGCGGCCGCGATGGTGACGAGCGTGCCCGCGGGGCACGTGACCGACCGCCGCGGCGCGACCTCGGTGCTCGTCACCGGGGCGCTCGCACTGCTGGCCGCCTACCTGGGCTTCACGCTCTCCGGCTCGGGCTTCGCGCTGCTGGCCGTCTGCTTCGCGCTCGCCGGGATCGGCAAGGGCGGCGTCGAGACCGCTCAGAGCGCGGCCGTCGCCCTGCTCGCGCCGACCGACCTGCGCGGCTCGGCGTTCGGCGCGCTCGCTGGGATCCAGAGCTTCGGCAACCTCGCCGCCTCGGCGGTCGCCGGCGCGCTCTGGACGCTCGTCTCCCCGCGCGTGGCCTTCCTGTACCTGGCAGGCTGGGCGGCCGTGAGCGCGGTCGCCATGATCGCGGTGCGCCGGTGAGCGCGCAGGGCCTGCTGCAGCGGGAGCTCGAGCGCTTCGAGCGCGAGCACCCACGCTCTCGCGAGCTGGCGCTCGAGGCACGGGAGTCGCTGCTCAGCGGCGTGCCGATGCCATGGATGATCCGCTGGCCCGGCGGCTTCCCCGTCTTCGCCGCCGAGGCGCACGGGGCGCGCTTCACAGACGTGGACGGGCACGAGTACGTCGACTTCTGCCTCGGCGATACCGCCGCGATGACGGGCCACTCGCCGGAGCCCACGGTGCGCGCCGTCGCCGAGCAGGCGGCCAGGGGAATCACGCTGATGCTGCCCAGCGAGGACGCGATCTGGGTCGGCAGAGAGCTGACGCGCCGCTTCGGCCTCGCCCGCTGGCAGTTCGCCCTGACCGCGACCGACGCGAACCGCTTCGCCATCCGGCTCGCCCGCGAGCTGACCGACCGGCCGAAGATCCTCGTCTTCAACTGGTGCTACCACGGCTCGGTGGACGAGACGTTCGTCGGACTCGACGGCGACACGGTCGTCTCGCGCGAGGGAAACGTGGGGCCGCCGGTGCCGCTGGACGAGACCACGCGCGTGGTCGAGTGGAACGACCCCGAGGCGCTGGAGCGCGAGCTCGCCCACGGTGACGTCGCGTGCGTCCTCGCCGAGCCGGCCCTGACGAACATCGGCATCGTGTTGCCGGAGCCGGGTTTCCACGAGCGGCTGAGGGCTGCGACCCGGGAGAGCGGGACGCTATTGATCATCGACGAGACCCACACGCTCTGCGCCGGCCCGGGCGGGTACACGAGAGCACACGGCCTCGAGCCCGACCTGCTCACGATCGGGAAGTCGATCGGAGCCGGAATTCCGGTAGCCGCCTACGGCTTCTCCGCCGAGCTCGCGGGGCGGCTGGAGGAGCTGCTGCCGGCAGACGAGCGGGCCGACACCGGCGGGATCGGAGGCACGGTGGCGGCGAGCGTGCTTTCCCTAGCGGCCACGCGGGCGACGCTCGCCGAGGTGCTGACGGGCGACGCCTTCGAGCGGATGATCTCCCTGGGCGAGCGGTTCGAGGCGGGCGTCGCGACCACGATCGAGCGCCACGGCCTTCCGTGGCACGTGACGCGCCTCGGCTGCCGGGTCGAATACCTCTTCCGGCCGGAGCGCCCCGTCACCGGCAGCGACGCCGCGGCCGGCGGCGACCCGCTGCTCGATCGGCTGATCCACCTCTATGCACTCAACCGCGGAATCCTGCTGACGCCGTTCCACAACATGGCGCTGATGTCGCCCGACACGACCGAGGCGGACGTCGACCTGCACACGCAGGTCTTCGACGAGGCAGCACGTGAGCTGGCCGCCGGTCGGTAGCGCCCGGCGGCGGAACGTGAAAGGGTCGGCCTCATGTCGGCCCCGGCGGTGAACCCGAACAAGGCACTCTGGGAGAAGGGCGACTTCACGCGCATCGCCGCGAGCATGCGCGAGAGCGGCGAGGCGTTCGTGGCGACGCTGGGCATTACGCCCGGGCTCGAGGTGCTCGACCTTGGTTCCGGTGACGGAACCACTGCCGTGCCCGCCGCTCAACTCGGCGCGAACGTCCTCGGCGTCGATATCGCCGAAAACCTGGTGGCGGCAGGCAACGAGCGCGCGCGGGCCCTCGGTCTGACGAATCTCCGGTTCCAGGAGGGCGATGCCTCCGACCTGAACGAGCTCGGCGACGACAGCTTCGACCTGGTCGTCAGCATGTTCGGCGCGATGTTCGCTCCCAGGCCCGCGGACGTGGCCAAGGAGATGGTTCGCGTGACCCCGCCCGGCGGCCGGATCGTGATGGGCAACTGGATTCCGGGCGACCCCACCCTGGTCGCGCAGATCCTCAGGATCAGCTCTGCGTACTCTCCGCCGCCTCCCGACGGGTTCGTCAGCCCGATCACCTGGGGCGTCGAGGCCGACGTGATCGAGCGGTTCGGCGACGCGGGCGTGCCCGAAGAGCAGCTCTCGTTCGAGCGAGCCACCTACGCGTTCAGTTTTCCCGGTCCGCCGTCGGAGTTGCTGGCCGAGTTCAAGGACTACTACGGGCCGACCATGAACGCCTACGCGGCCGCCGCTGCCAACGGCCGCGAGGCCGAGCTGGACGCTGAGCTCCGCGCGCTCTTCGACGAGCAGAACACGAGCGGGGCAGAGGACTCGACGTCGATCCCGGCGACGTTCCTCCGAGTCACGGTCTCTCTCTGAGAAGCGTCGGCGGCTCGCTAATCTCGGCCGCGTGGACGAGGAGGTCGTGCCGGTCCTGTACGTCGAGGAGGCGACTCGCGCCGTCGCCTGGTACCAGCGGCTCGGATTCCAGAAGGAGTGGGAGCACCAGTTCGAGCCGGGCTTTCCGTGGTTCGTCTCCGTCGCGCGGGGCAACGTCCGCCTGTACCTCTCGGAGCACAAGGGCGACGCGCGGCCGAACACGCTGATCCACCTCTACGTCAACGACATCGACCGCGTCTCGGAAGAGTTCGGCGTCCCGGTGGACGAGGAAGGGCTCGCGGGCCGGGAGTGCGCCCTCGAGGACCTGGACGGCAACCGGCTCCGGGTAGCGACGCGGCGCACCTGACGCTTGCGCCGAGTCGTTCTCGCCGGCCTGTCCGCCCTCGTGCTCGCGGCCTTGTCGAGCCTTCCTGCCGAGGGCACGAGTCAGGGCATCACCGTGCCGCCCGGGTTCCGGGCCGGGATCTTTGCGAGCGGGCTGAGGCAGCCGACGGCGATGGCGTACGGACCGGACGGCCGGATCTACGTGACCCAGAACGGTGGCACGCTGGTCGCGATCAGGCGCGGGGCGCGCAGGCCGAGGGTGCTCGTCCGCGGGCTGCGGGTCCCGCTCGGGCTCGCCTGGCGAAGGCATGAGCTGTTCGTCTCCGAGCAAGGGCGGCTCGAGCGCCTGACCCTGCGGGGTGGACGGCTCGTCAATCGCCGCGTGATCGTCAAGGGCATCCCGTTCGGCGAGCACCAGCAGGACAACGTCGTCGTCGCCCCCGGCGGCGAGCGGCTCTACTGGGGCAGCGGCTCGACCTGCGACGCCTGCAAGGAGAAGGACGCCCGCAGCGCGACCGTGCTCTCGCTGCGGCCGGACGGCTCCGGCCTGCGCGTTGTGGCGCGCGGCCTCCGCAACCCGTACGGCCTCGCCTTCCAGCCCGGCACGGGCCGTCTCTACGCGTCGGTCAACGGCCAGGACGAGCTCGGCACGAAGGCCGATCCGGAGCCGGCCGAGATGGTCGTCGTGGTCAAGCCGGGCGCCTTCTACGGCTGGCCTCGCTGCTGGCCGAACGCCCACAGACTGCGGCTGAGCGGGAGCTGCGGCGGCGTCAGACGGCCCGCGGCGTACCTCGAGCCCCACGCCTCGGCCGACGGGCTCGCCTTCTGGCGCGGCGACTTGTTCGTGGCCGAGTGGGGCCAATACCTGAGCAACCGCTTCGGGCGGCGCGTCGTGCGGGTCGACCTGAAGCCGAACGGTACGGCGCGAAGGGTGACCACGTTGGCGTCCGGCTTCGCCCACCCCCTCGCGCTGCTGGTCGACCACACCGGCGGCCTGCTCGTCGCCGACTGGGGTCGCGGCGTCGTCTACCGCATCGGCCGGCGCTAGTCGCGAGTGTCGGTGCTGCGGGCGAGCTCGGCCGGCTCCCCGGGTCGCTTCTCGACGACCAGGTAGCCGTCATGCCGCTCGAGCACGGCCTCGACGTCGGGGACCTCGTGGCCGGGCTTGATCGCGAAGTGGGTTGGGTCACGCCGCAGGCGCTCGTAGTCCGTCGCCCGCAGCTCGAGGTGCTCGGTGCAGTCCCCTTTGCCGCACTCGCAGACGACCCGCATCGGGTCCGCCACGACCGAGAAGCGGTCGTTCAACCCGCGCACCTCGTCGTTCACGGTGCGGAACATGGCCTCGTTGAGCCCGACCCGTCGCGCCCGCTCGTCCATCAGTCGCCCCTAGGGTCGAGCTCGGCGGCGACCACGCCGGCGCGCCCGACCTTCTCGACGACCTGGTGTCCGTCACTGTCCTCGACGATCTCCGCCGCGCTGCCGGGGCCCGCTTCGTGGCCGGGAACGACCACGAACCACGTCGGGTGCTCGCGCACTCGCTCGTACTCCGCCAGGGTAAGCCGGATGACGTCCCGGCACCGCGGCTCGGCGCACTCGCAGATGAACGGCACCGGATCGGTGCCTGCGAACGGGGCCGCCGCACGCTCGATCCGCTCGTTCGCGGCGCGGAAGATCGCATCGTTTCGGGCTATCTGCTCGTCGTCCACGCGCCTGTTCTGTGCGCGCGGCAGAAGCCGGAAACCTCCCCACCCGTGCGGCCGAGACGGTGAAGAACCACGTCAGGCATCTCCTGCCCGCCCTCGGAGTGAACCCCGCCTCGAGGCGGTCGCTGCCGTGCATCGCAGCTAAGCTCGGCTCGTGGTCGACCGTCTGCGAGCCTCGTTCAGTGATCGCCGGATCGCAGCCGTGGCATCGCTCGCCGGGCTCTCGCTGTTCGTGCTCGGGATGCTCGCCGTCCGCATCCTCTACACGGGCACCCGTGCGCACGGCGGGCTTACGTGGAACCTGCTCCTTGCCTGGATCCCGTTCCTGCTCGCGCTGGTGCTTTACGCGCGGGCCCGCGCCGGCGCCTCGTGGCGGGTGCTTGCGCCGCTCGGCCTGCTCTGGCTCGCGTTCTTTCCGAACGCGCCGTACCTGATCACGGACCTGAAGCACATCGGCCACGGCGCCCAGGTGCCGATGCTCTACGACGTCCTGCTTCTCTCGGCCGCGGCCTGGCTCGGGCTGCTGCTCGGGCTGGCTTCGCTGTTCCTGGTGCATGCGGTCGCGCGGCGGCTCGTCGGCGTGCTCGACGCGTGGGTGCTGGTCGTCGCAGTCCTGGCGCTGAGCTCGTTCGGCATCTACCTCGGTCGCGTACAGCGCTGGAACTCATGGGACCTCGTCGTGCATCCCGCGCCGATCGGCGACCAGATCGGCAGCGGCCTGCTCCATCCCCTGAGCCATCCGCGCCCCATCGGCCTGACGGTTTTGTTCACGTCGTTCCTGCTGGTCAGCTACCTCGCGCTGTACTCGATCGCGCGCCTGAGCACGATCGAGCGCGACTGATGCCGTCGGCAAGAATCGAACCGAGGACGGTGACCACGCCCCGTCCCTATGCACAACATGTCGACGGCCTCGACTACGTGAGGCTGTCGGTCCGCGATCTGGAGCGCCCACGTTCGACGCCTGGACGCTTTCAAGTCATTGGAAACGCGTGAAGCGCCGCTAGGCCACAACGATTTGCATGAGCGTGGCCCCGGACGAGTACGGCCGAGGGTACGCCAGAACACGCCTGTGGGAGCGCTACGCAGAGGGCCTCGACCGCGCCGTAGAGGCGGTCTCTTGTGGCCCGGGCGGCTGGGGTCCAGAATCCGGAGGCGCCGGTCGTTCCGGTCAGTTGCGAGCCGACCGGACGTAGGCCGGGAACCGGAGTCGTGATGTGCCTCACGGGGGACAGGTGCGATGGCAGTCGAGATCATCGGCAGGCGCGAGGAGTTGGAGGCGTTCGATGCGTTCTTGGGCGTCGTGCCGGCCGGTGGCCAGGCATTGCTGCTCGAGGGTGACCCCGGGATCGGCAAGACCGCGCTCTGGCAGGAGGCGGACCGGCTCGCGCGGGAACGCGGCTTCCGCGTCCTCACGTCCCGTTCGACCGACTCCGAGACGCAGATCGCGTTCGCAACCGTCGGCGACGTGCTCGCCCCGGTGGTCGAGGAGGCGCTGCCGGAGTTGGCGCCCGTTCAGCGGCGCGCGCTCGAGACCGCGTTGCTGATGCGGGAGCCGCACGGGCCGCCTCCGGAGGTGCGGCTGCTCGGGCTCGCGCTGCTCTCGGTGGTGCGCGCTCTTGCTCAGGATCGGCCGCTTCTCCTCGCTCTGGACGACGTGCAATGGGTCGATGCGAGCTCGGCCGAGGTCATGACGTTCATGCTGCGGCGCCTGGGCGCGGAGCCGGTGGGCGTTCTCGCAACCACGCGCGGACGGCCCGTTGCAGTGCCGCTCGAGCTCGACCGGGCCTTCGCCGCCTTCCAGCGGCTCGGGGTCGAGCCTCTGTCCGTGGGTGCGGTCCATCGCCTCCTTTGGGGTCGGCTTGGTCTCAACCTGGCGCGACCCGAGCTGCTGCGGGTGCACGAGGTCGCCGGAGGAAATCCCTTCTTCGCGCTCGAGCTTGGACGCGCAATTGTCCGGGGCGCGATCCGCCTGGACTTGGCGAGCGTCCCGCTCCCCGAGAGCCTGAGCTCACTCGTGACGGAGCGCTTGCGCGCGTTGCCGGCCCGCGTGCTCGACACGCTCGCCGCTGTCGCCGCCGTTTCGGCTCCCACCGTGACGTTGCTGGAGCCGCTCGCGACTGGTGTCGTCGACGAGATAGAAGCCGCCGAGAAACACGGCGTCGTCGAGTTCGACGGCGACCGCATTCACTTCACGCATCCACTCCTGGCCCCTGCGTGCTACGCGGCGATGCCGCTTCACAGAAGGCGTCGGCTCCACCGCCGCCTCGCGGACCTGGACGTCGATCTCGAAGAGCGCGCTCGCCATCTCGCGATCGCCGCTACCGGCCGCGACGAGGAGATCGCTGCTGCGCTCGACGCGGCAACGACGCACGCGCGTGCGCGGGGCGCTGCACAGGCAGCGGCAGAGCTCGCCGAACGCGCGGTCGAGCTCACGCCGGCGGCTGCGCTCGAAAGCAGCAACCGACGCCGCATCACCGCCGCGGAGCACGCTCGCTATGCGGGCGACATGGACAAGGCCGCGCTGCTGCTCGAGCAAGTGGTCAGCTCCGCTAGGCCCGGCGGAATCCGAGCCGAGGCACTCACCCAGCTCGCCGCCGCACGCGGGATGAAGGAAGGCTTTCACGTGGCCGTGAGGCTCCTGGAGAACGCCCTCGAGGAGCCCGGCCTCGCGCCGGGCCAGAACGTGAACATCCTCTGCGAGCTCGCCTGGATGGCCCAGCTCCAGGGGGACAACGACGCCGGGACCCGCTACGCCGACGACGCCCTTGCGCTCGCCGAGCAGCTCGCAGACCCGGCGACGCTCGCCTTCGCCCTGGCAACCGTGGCCCAGAACCGATTCGCCCGCACGGGTGCGATTCGGGACGACCTCCTCGACCGTGCGCTTGAGCTCGAGCAGACCCTCGCAGGTGACGGATATGCGGCCGCGCGCTGGTCGACCTGGGCGTGGCATGCCGGTTTGCCGATGCGCCTATCGCCCGCGCGCGTGACGCGCGCGCTCATTCTCGGCCGCTCGGATCAGCACGACGAGTCACGCGAGCTGTGGGGCACGTTGACCGCCGAGGCGGGAGAGCGCGCAGACCCGGATGTGGTCAGGTGCCTGTTCCACCGGGCGCAGACGGAGATGACATGCGGCGCCTGGGACACGGCTGCGCAGCTGTGCGAGGAGGCGATCCAGCTGGCGCGTCAGATCGGGTTGGAGGTGTTCGAGACGCTTTGCGTTGGAATCCTTGCGGAGATCGACGCGTACAGAGGTGAAACCGACAAGGCGCGCAAAGCGATTCCGGAGCTGCTGCACGTCCTCGACGCCGGCAGGTTCAGATGGGGCGCGTTTCGCCTGCGGATTGCGCTCGCGGTCCTCGAACTGTCGGGCGACGACGCTGCGGCGAGCTGGCAGCACGCAGCCCCGCTTCTCCGCGACGTCGGCGAGCCCGACGGGTACCAGGCCCAGCTCGTCGGCTCGGCTGCGATCGAGGCTCTCGTTGTGACCGGCGACCTTCGGCAGGCGGAGCGGCTGCTCGCGCAGATCGATCGCCGCGCAGCAGATGGTGACGTTCCGCTCCGCCCGCTCGTGCTGCGCAATCGTGGCCTCCTCCTCGCCGCGCAGGGCGATCACGAGCGCGCGATCCTGTCCCTCGAGGCTGCGGCGCGCGCGCCGGAGCCGCCGCAAGGAGTGAACCCCTTCGAGCTCGCGCGCACGCTCCTCGCGCTCGGGACGATGCAGCGTCGGGCGCAGCGCAAGCGCGTTGCCCGTGAGACCCTCGAGGCCGGCGCCGCGATCTTCGAGCGGCTCGGCGCTCGGGTCTGGGGGGAGAGGGCGCGCTCGGAGCTTCGGCGCATCGGCGGGCGCACCGCATCGGCCGACGGGCTGTCGGAGACGGAGCGCCGGATCGTCGAGCTCGTTGCCGCCGGCCGCAGGAACAGCGAGGTTGCCGCCGAGCTGAGCCTGAGCCCGAACACGGTCGCGTGGAACCTGTCGAAGATCTACCGCAAGCTCGGCGTAACCTCGCGCACGGAGCTGGCGGCGCACGTTGCCACAACGACACGCGCGTAAATCCACAAGTTCGTGCGGTTGATAGAGGCCGCCGGCCGCGGGATCGTGGACGGCGATGCCGACCTACCTCGTGGAGCGCTACCTGCCGGGCCGCGACCGTGCATGGATCGAAGCGGCAATCGATCGGCTTCGGAGACAACGGCGAACGGCCGCGCACCTCGGCTCGACGTACGTGGCTGCCGACGACGCCTGCTTCTGCCGCTTCGAGGCCGACACGCCGGACGCCGTCAGGGACGCGAACGAGATCGCAGGTGTGCCATTCGCACGGATCGTTGCCGCCGAGGAGATCGGCACCGAGCAACCACGTCCCACCGAGAAGGGAGACAGGTCATGAAGCGCGCGTTTGCACTGCTGTTGGCTCTCGCCGCCACCGGAATCGTGGTGACGGCCGGTTCCGCTACGCCGCGGAGCGGAGCACTCCACGTGACGAAGGAGTGCTCGCACTACACCGGCGGGGCCGGTTCCTTCTGCACGATCACGTCCTCGAGCATCAACACGATCAGGCCGGGCTCGAGAGTCGTCTATGCCTCGGCGGTCAACTTCGCCACCGGCGTGCTGAACAGCGACCTCGTGATCGACGGTCCCGGCAACAACGACGCGTTCGGGCACGTCGTGCTCGCTCTTTCGACCTTCACCGGCACGGTCACGTTCTCCGGCGGGACCGGCGAGTTCAGGCAGTTCCGCACGGGACCGCTCGCAGTCGCGTGTCCGGCCTACCCCGTGTGTTCCTGGGATGGCCCGTACAGCTTCGACCCGGCCCGGGCGAGTTGACGACGGCGTCTTGCCAGGCCAGGAGGCGAGCCGCTCCCACGGCGTAGGCTGCTTGACGTGCGGGCACCGGACGCCGACGATTCGCCCGCGTGACGGCGAAGGAGATCGCAAAGCGCGTGGACGAGGCGGGTCTCCGCTTCGTCCGCTTCCTCTGGTGCGGCAACGACGGCACGGTTCGCGCCAAGTCTTCGGCGCGGCACGGCCTCGAGGGCCGGCTCGAGGCCGGGATCGGGCTCACCGTCGCGATGCAGGCGATGAACGGCCTCGACCAGCTGCAGCCGGTTCCCGGCATGGGCCCGGTGGGCGAGATCCGGCTCGTGCCCGCTCTCGACACGTTCCGGGAGCTGCCGTACGCGCCGCACACCGGCGCCGTGCTCACCGATCACGTGCGGCTCGACGGCGTCCCGGCGGCGGTGTGCCAGCGCTCGTTCCTGAAGCGGATGGAGGCCCGTCTCGCCGAACGCGGGCTCGTGCTCCGGGCTTCGTTCGAAAACGAGTTCTCGCTCGCGACGAAGGTCGACGGCGCCTACGTGCCGATCGACTCCGGGCTCTGCTTCTCGACGATCTCGGCAACGGCGGCGCAGGACTATGCGGACGACCTGGCGGCGGCCCTCGACGCCCAGTCGATTCCGCTCGAGCAGTACTACACCGAGCTCGGTCACGGGCAACAGGAGATCTCGACCGGGCACGCGCCTGCGACGGTCGCCGCGGACGAGCAGCTTCTCGTCCGCGAGACGATCCGCGCCGTCGCGACGCGGCATGGCCTCGTCGCCTCGCTCGCGCCGAAGCCCTGGCCCGACAACGCCGGCAACGGCGGGCACGTGCACTTCTCGCTCTGGGACGGCGAGCGCAACCGGTTCTACGACGGCACCCGCGCAGACGGGCTCTCTGACGACGCCCGGTCGTTCCTGGCCGGCGTCCTCGCGCACCTTCCCGGGCTCTGCGCGCTCACGGCGCCGAGCTTCAACTCGTATCACCGGATCGTTCCGCAGTACTGGGCCGGCGCGTTCATCTGCTGGGGCTTCGACAACCGCGAGGCGCCGGTCCGCGTCGCCTCGACGTTCCGTGGCACCGAGGAAGCGTCGACGAACGCCGAGCTGAAGGCGTGCGACGCGAGCTGCAATCCGTACCTCGCGGTGGGCGGGCTCCTCGCCGCCGGCCTCGACGGGCTCGAGCGTCGCCTCGAACTCCCGGAGCCGGTCGATGTCGATCCGGCGACGATCCCCGACGACGAGCGTGACCGCCGGGGAATCGTGCGGCTGCCGGCGACGCAGGCCGAGGCTCTCGACGCGCTTGCGGCCGACGCGCTCCTCCTCTCCGACCTCGGCTCGGTCCTGGCCGAGTCCTACCTCGCCGTCCGGCGATCCGAATGGACGGCCTACTCTGCGGGAGACGCGGCATTCGAGCAGCAGGGTCACTTCGAGAAGTACTGAGCGCGGTCGCGCTCGTCGATCATCACGCGCACGGGATCCTGCGCGCGCCTCCGGCGTCCCTCGACGAGTTCCGTGGCCTCTTCTCCGAGAGCCCCGACCCGCGCCAGTGGCCACACATCGCCACCGGCCTTACCTACCGTCGCGCGATACGACTGCTTGCCGAGCGGTTCGGCGTCGAACCCGAGGAGCGCGCCGTCTACGAGCACCGACTCGCGACCGACCCCGCGGAATACGCGTCCGCGCTGCTGCGCGCGACGAACACTGAGCTGCTCCTTGTCGACGACGGCTACCCGCCTGAGGACATCGGCACATCCTGGCTCGAGATGGGGGAACTCGCCGGCTGCCGCGCGCTCCCGGTGCTCAGGCTCGAGACGCGTGGGTCGCGCGCCGCGGCGGAGACGGCGACCGCGCGCGAGCATGGCTTCGTCGCGCTGAAGACGATCGCCGCATACCGCGGCGGTCTCGACCGCGTGTCCGACGACGTCGTCGCCGCGCTCGAGGCGAACGAGGCGACTAACGATCCGTTACCGGTGCAGGTTCACTGCGGCTTCGGCGACTCCGACCTCCATCTGTGGCGCGCCGACCCCGGCTACCTGAAACCGCTCGTCGAGCGCTTCGCAGACACGCCGTTCGTGCTCCTCCATTGCTATCCGTTCGTGCGCGAGGCCGGCTGGCTCGCGCACGTGTACGGCAACGTCTGGTTCGACCTCTCGCTCACGATCCCGCACGTGTCGCGTCCCGCCGTCGCGCTCGAAGAGGCGCTGGAGCTCGCCCCCCTGTCGAAGCTCCTCTACGCCTCGGACGCCGCCCGGACGCCCGAGCTCTATCTCCTGGCGGCCACCTGGTGGCGCGACGCACTCGCCACGGTGCTCAGCGACGAAGCGGACGCACGGCTCATCCTGCGCGAGAACGCGCTCGCGCTCTACCGCCTGTAATCCTTTCCCCCGCCCCGGCTGGCCGCGACGGTCGGGGGCGCGAGGTCGATCGGACTACCGACGAGCAGCTTGAATCCGAGATTCCAGGCGCCGCGGTACGGTTAGCGACCTGATCGTCTCACTCCACGTCGCAACGGGCGCCGCTGCCGGCGCTGTCGTTCGGTCGAGGCTCGCCTCACTACCGGTCGGGCTGCTCTTGCACCTGGCGGGAGACCGGATGCCGCATCAGGACATCCCGGACAGGGCCTTCGAGATCGGGTCGGGCATCGCAGCCGTGCTGCTCCTTGCCGCGGTGCGTGGACCGCTTGACCCGTCGGTAAGCGGCGCGCTTGCGGCTTCCTGCCCTGACGTGGAGCACGTCTTCCGACTCCCGCGCCCGGGCGGACGCAAGGTGTTCCCGAGCCACCGCTTCCGCGGCTGGCACCGGAGCGGCGGTATCCCTGCTTCTGCCCAACTCCTGCTTGCCGGCTTCCTCATCGGCCGAGTTCTACGCAGCCGCTAGCTAGAGGCGGCGAAGCTCTTGATTCGAGTTCGCCAGCAGTTGCAGGGGACTCGAGCGGTAAGTCGAACAGGGGCCGTTCATGCACGAGCCAGACCTTGCTCGCAAGCTGTCGCTCCTGGCGACGGACGTCGACTCTCTTGCAAAGGCCCTCGTCCGGGCGCAAGCCGAGCGGGCGCGCGAGCAGGTGCACCGACAACGAGCGGACGCCCGTGCCGAGGAGCTTTCGCAGCAGCTCCGACAAGCACGTCGTCGAGCCAAGGCGGCTGAGCGGGAGCTTGCGAGGCTCAGTGCGAGCACGGATGCCATCCAGCACCGAGCACAGACAACGGAACGCGAGCTTCGGCAACGGCTGCAACAGGAGGAAGAGGCGAAGAAGGTGTTGCATCACGAGGTCGAGCGGATCGAGCGCGAACGCCGTGCGCTGGCGCTCAACCTGCGCGAGGTGCTCGGGAACCTTCGCAGCGCCGCGCAAGAGGCAGGGCAGGCGCGGGTCGCCCACCGGGCCGCCGCGGACGAGATCACACTGATGCCCTCGCGGACGCCCGACACCGGCTGGTGAGCCGTGGCGGCGCGCGCTAGCCGCTCGCAGCTCGCAGGTGCGTTTTCCGCCTTCGCAAGCGGATTTCGGCTGCCTGCGGGGAGGTGCCCCCGGCAAAAATCGAACTTGCGCACGCGGTTTAGGAAACGCCCTGGCTTGTGCGTAGAAGGAGCGTAGAACCAGCGTGCGAAGGAGCCCTCTCCCGATCTGGGACTTTGTAACAAAAGAGGCAAGATGGGCGAGAGGACGATAGGGCATGCCAGGCCTTGGCTCCCCCATTCAAGAAATGCTCAAGGCTGAAATTTTCTGACTCAGGCGGGCGTTGCAGAGCTCCTCCTCGACTCCCACCCTCTCGTCGATCAAGTCAACGCGTCGCACCGGCTGAGGCTCAGTTTCCGAATCAACGGGCCGACGCGCTATGAAGAAGTGATCCTGAGTGACGGACCTGTTTTCTACTCCTTGGAGGACGCGATCGACCCCGAGCTAGACCACCCACCGGGCTTGATGGCCCCGACCAATGCAATGCGCGATCAGCTGCTTGCTCGACGCGTGATGGTGATCAATGGCGAAGACGTCACTGTCCGCGACTTGATCGATCAACTGGCGCACATCGAAGGCGCCGTCCACCGTTCTAACCCGCGGGAGCGCCGCGAGATCGTGCTGAGCGAAGCCGCCCGCACGCTTTTCATTGGTGGGCTACCGGCAGGTGTGCGGCAGATCCAAGCTGTCTCGAGGGTTCCGTTGTGCGCGGCCTGCAGCCCCTCAGCGCGAAGGTCCGGGAGACAGACACCACATAGCACCGCTTTTCCCGAGCACGGCCGACGGGTGACATTCCCGCACGCTGGCCCAAGGCGCTTGCGCGAACGAGACGCTCTTTTGCCCAAACGAACGAATTCGTCTGGACGCTAAACGCTCGGCGCCCAGACGAACCGCTGAGGGTGAATTACCTGCCGGAGATGGTGCCGCAGGCGACGGGAAGGACCGCTTCGAAAAGCGTGTCGTAACCGCCGACGGAGCCGGATGAGTTTCCGTCCAGAGCCAGTCCGTGGACGACGATGTGCAGCGAGCCGAGGCTATCGAGGACGTTCTGGGGGATGGTGAAGGTGCGGTTGTAGTTCAGGTTGCCGTTGTTGTCGGCGACCGGGAAGCGCTCGAGGGCAAGACCGCTGGCCGCCGAGGTGTCACCGGTCTTGGTGAATGAGGTGTCGATCGGGCCGTAGAACGGTGCGCCCTCTTCAAGGCTGATGAGACCGTCTCCATTCAGATCGGCAGAGGCCGGCGGGCAGACGTTGGCGTCCCCGAGGATGCCGTGGATGTGCATCGCGTGCGGCAGGTTCGGCGTCAACCCGCGGACATGAATGTTCACGTGCACTCGAGTACCGTCGACCTTGAGGCTTGCCCTGCCGGTCACGTTCGAGCCGTGGTCGGCGGCCATGTTGTGCGGAATCGGGTTGAGCGTCGCTCCAAATCGCATCTTGGCCGCACCGGCGAACGCGGCGGTGCTCAGAACGGCTGCAACGGCGATCATCAGCCCGATGTACATGTAGAGACGTTTCCGAATCAAAGCTTCCTCTCGGTTGGTTGCAACTGATTCGCCCCCGAGGAGAGACCGGTTCGGACCGGCCCGGCCACGGCTGGCCCGGCGCGTCAGCACGGCCCTTCTAGGGACATCCCCGAACGCTCGCCCAAGCAAGGGCTCCTTCGCCCTGGCGGTTACGGCTTGGCGGGTGCTTTATGGCACGGCCGGCGGTGCGTCGGCCCGCCTGCCTTCCACGTCACGACCACGCAGCTCCCTTGGGTCACGCCGTTCGTTGTCTCGACGGAGCGGTGAATGACGGTCGA
This sequence comes from uncultured Actinomycetes bacterium, assembly GCA_963763475.1. Lineage (GTDB taxonomy): Bacteria > Actinomycetota > Thermoleophilia > Gaiellales > Gaiellaceae > AC-32. The sequence continues at coordinate 126,984 of CAVXOR010000002.1, forward strand.
GGACGCGGTTCCGGTGGCACTCGCGCTTCCAGTCGCCGACGAGCTTTGTGTGACGTGCCCCACGCCCGTGGAAGACGACCCTGTCCCGAACCCGAGCATGAGCAGTGACAAGAGAATGAACAGGAGCGCCATGTAAGGATGTTACGCCGCGGACACCGTCGGTTCCAGGAGTCGACTCGTTTCGTCGGGTGACATTCCCGCACGCTGGCCCACGCCAGGCAGGGACTGATCTGATCGGCAGGCTCTACAATCCGGGCATGGGTCGAATCCTCCGGAGGCTCAAGCAGTTCCGTTTTCTGCCGTTCGATCGCAGCGACCTCGGAGTGGAGCGCGGGCGCTCGACCGAGAACCCCGACTCGCTCGCGGCTAGAGGCGGCCATAAAGGCGGGCCAAGCAGCCCGATCCCAACCCACGGCGCGCCGCCCGGCTACGTCCCAGGAGCCGACGAGGGTCGCCCCCGCCACTAGCGGCTTTTCGATCACGTAGACGGGTAGCCACAGTCGGCCCAAAGCCTTCGGGTGACATTCCCGCACACTGGCCCAGCCGATGTCCTCCTAGCCCAACGAAGGTCAACTATTTCGACGTGGGCATGGCGCGCCCATTCGCCTCGATTCGGTGCCGGAGTCGGCTTCGGCGGCTCACGCCCAGCGATGCGCGGTTGCAGCCGCCTGCTTGTCCAACTGCGCCTCGCGCGCGGACGCCTAGAAGTGTTCGCACCGGTAGTAGCCGATGACTGCGATATGGAAGTACAGGCCGCCTGTCTGTGGGCACGGCTGACCCTGGTAGAGGTCGTCGCGAATGAGATGCACTGTGCCGACGAACGTCCCGCCGAGCGAGAAGATCTTGAAGTTGTACGACGCTGGACGGTCGGGAGGGGCTGGTATGACCGGCCGACCATGGCCGGGATCACTGCACACGATTCGTGGGTTAGCCGGATCGTTGAAGCATGTCCAGCCCGCATTGATCAGCGTACTCGGCGTCAAGCCCTTAGCAGTTGCCGCCGTCGCAATGCCGAGTGAGACAGCGACTGCCGCAATTAAGAGCGCCAACCTGACCATCTTGTTCTCCTTCCGCAGAAATGCCGCCGAACAGAATCAGCTTCCGACGGTTCAGGGAGCTGTACGTGCCGCCACGGCAGCGTCGGAGCAACAATGAACTGCCGCCGGACTCGTGTCAATCGCCACGCGCGTCGGCAATCGCCAGCCACTGCGCTCAGGGTGCATTCGCGAGCACTGGCCCAGGCGAGATCAACTCCTCGGACTGGGACTCGACCGTAGGCGCCACCCCCAACGAATGGGTGGGGTCGACGAGCGCGCCTGAAAAGACCCGCTCGTCCAACGTTTCCTACGGGTCGTAGTGGATCGTCCCTGAGAGCTTGACAATGCTCGTCCCGGCTGGACGCGCGTTGCTTCCCTCCAAACGCACGGTGCCTGTCAGCGTTCCCGTCGCACCCTCGAAAATCCCGGTGCCACCGACGACAGTATCGGTGAGGTTGCCGCTACCGAGTTCGAGCGGGCCGGGTCGGCACACACCTCCGGGGCAAGTCACACCGCTAACAATCTCCTCGAGGATCAGCGAGCCGCCCGCGAGCTTGATCGTGCGGAGGTCGCAGGCTCCGCCACAACCTGCGCCGAAGACGAGTATCTCGCTCACTCGGCCAAGCGGAACGACCTCGCCTGCCCCACATGCGACATCAGGAAAGCCCGGGCAGGTAATGCTCGGATGGATCGGCTCCGCCAACGTCATCGACACGAACTGCGTCGTATTGGCTGCTGCTCCCGCAGCAAGTCCACACGAGACGGCGGCGATTGCAAACACCGCGAGGATAAGTCGCCGCATGATTTCCTCCTCTCTCTGGCGAGCCAGAAATGTTGTGCTCATCGGATGACGCTACTATGAATAGCACCATGTTTCGTGTCAAGGTTAGCCGCCAAGAGCCGACGGAGCTGCATGAGCAGGTGGCCGCCGAGATCCGGCGCGCGATCGCCGACGACGAGGCGAGACCGGGCGAACGCCTGCCGCCCGCAAAGGATCTTGCAGCCGTGCTCGACGTCAACACGAACACCGTGCTGCGCGCACTTCGTCAGCTACGCGATGAAGGCCTTCTTGACTTCCGGTGGGGGCGAAGCGTGACCGTCGCGGGCACTCCGGAGCATGGTGCGGTCGTACTGCGGGCGAGGGAGCTTGTCGGCTTCGCACGCCAGCACGGCTACCGGTTCGACGAGCTGGTCCGGATTATCGAAGACGTCGGCTGACAAGTTCGGGGGACATTCCCGCACGCTGGCCCAACGGAGAGGCGTTGCGCCGGTAGTGCGGCAACATTTCGGGAACTAGGACGTCTTAGCACTTAGTGAGAAGTGGCTCAAGTTGCCTAGGACCCCCAGGTAGACGTGTCATACCTATCGTCCTCGCTGCGGCCTCCGCTGCATGTTTCATCGGTTCAGCGGGATTGGGGTCGGCTACCGCGCAGAACGAAGCAGCGAATCGGGGTTCACTGGCCGTCGTCGGTGTCGGTCTTCCGACGGCCAGCGGTATCTATCGACGCCTTCCCAACGGCCGCCTCGCGCCGCTGACAGAGGGGCGTGCCCCCGCTTGGTCGCGCAGCGGTAGGCGCATCGCGTTCGCGCGCGCGGCGGGCATCGAAGGCTCCTGGGTCTGCCCGCTGTTCGTGATGAACAGCGACGGCAGCGACGTGCGCCGTGTCGGTCAGGCAACTACCGACTGCTCAGGCGTGAGCTGGGGACCTGGTGACCGCCAGATCGTGTTCGGCGGAGGAGTGCAGGGCCGCGGGAGCACCGGCCTGTGGATCGTCAACACAGACGGAAGCGGACTGCGACGCCTACGTGCCGGTCGGGGAGCAACCGAGGGAATTCATCCCTCCTGGTCTCCGGACGGGCGCACGATCGCATTCGGTTGGACTGGGCAAAGCCCCCATCCTTGGGGACGACTGGCCGTTGTTCGACCTGACGGCAGCGGCTACAAGGTGCTGGTCCGCCCGCGCAAGGGTGCCCATGATGACGAGTTGATCTACCCGGCCTGGTCTCGAGACGGGAAGCAACTTGCGTTCGTGCGGGTTGACCACAGGGCCGGCCGCGCAGTGCGAGAGATCGTCGTAGCTAATGCGCAGGGGGGACAGCGGAGGACGCTCGTTCGCCTGCCCTACAACCCCGAGCGGCAAGGTGGGCCGACGTGGTCACCCAACGGGGATTCGATCGCCTTTTGGGGACGCTGCGGGAGCCGCTCCTGCGTCTCGACAGTCGCGACCCAGAGCGGATTGCGCCGCGTACTGCTGAAGAACTACTTCGAGCCAGCTTGGGGGCCCTCAGGCAGCTAGGCAGCCGCGCCTTACTTTCGCTCGGGTGACATTCCCGAACACTGGCCCAATCGAGCACCCGCCCCGAGACGCCCGAGCAGGTGTGCGCTGTCAGACTGCTGGCGTGGAAGCTCCCTCGTCACTCGTGCTTGTTCATGGCGCGGGGAGCGGGCCGTGGGTTTACGAGGGATGGGCCGAGAGTTTCCCCGGCATGCGCGTCTGCGCAGTGGATTTGCAGGACGGTCTCGACGTCGGCATCGCATCACACGACGACTATCGGCGAGTCGTCGTGGAGAGGGCTCGGTCCCTGCCGGCGCCCGTAGCGCTTTGCGGCTGGAGCATGGGTGGCCTCGTCGTCCTTCAAGCGGCACAGACACTCACACCGCACAGCGTGACGCTTGTCGAAGCGAGCCCACCGGCCGAGGTGCAGGGTTTCGACAGATCGGCCGACGTCACCGATGGCGTGTTCGACCCCGAGGCTGTGTACGGCCTCTTCCCTGCCGAGATCCCCGCCCGCAGCGAATCCTCGCGGGCGCGTGCGGAGCGCAAGCGCGGCATCTCAGTGCCACGGCTTCCTTGCCCGTCGCTGGTCATCTACGGTGACAACTTCCCGGAGGAACGCGGGAGAGAGATCGCCCGTCTCTATGGCTCGGATGAGCACCACTTTCCTGGCTTCGACCACTGGCAGCTCGTCCGTAACCGGCACGTGGCTGGCTACATCGCGCAGTGGCTCGGGACGCCCGGAAGAGCTTGACGCCGTCGGCCGCTCGACGCAGGGCACGCCGGCGCTTATCCCGACTCGGGTGACATTTCGGCCCGCTGGCCCAGGCGAGACAGCCGCCGGCTGAACTGCGAGAATCTGCTGCGTGAACGAGGCGAGGCTTGAGGACGCCGGCTCCGGGCTTGCCCCCGTCACGGAGGGCTGGTTTGTCGTCAACGTGCGCGATGCCGAGTGGTTCTCGTCGCAGACGAGGGGCTCGGCGTGTTGGTTCGCCAACGAGTACGGCGAGCCTCCGATCGAGTTCGCGCAGCTCGGGATCAATCTGACCGTCCTTGAGACCGGCCAGAGCATCGTCTATCACGCCGAGGCGAACCAGGAGGCGTTCCTCGTTCTGGTCGGTGAGTGCAGGCTGCTCGTCGAGGGCGAGGAGCGACTCCTTCGAGCCTGGGACTTCTTCCATTCACCTCCCTGGACGGAGCATGCCTTCGTGGGAGCTGGCGACGCGCCGTGTGTAGTCCTGATGGTCGGCGCGCACGTAAGCCCGGAAGTGCGGTATCCCGTGTCGGACCTCGCAGCGCGCTACGGCGCGAGTGTGGAGAAAGAGACATCCGATCCGGAGCAGGTATATGCGACGGCCGAGCGTTTCCGGCGAGAGCGGCCGTCGTACTGGTCACGGCTGCCCTGGGGCTAGAGCCGCTCGCGGTAGCCGTCAGGCGTCATTCACGAACACTGGCGCAAGCAAGCGATGTTTCTACGGAGACGTACTGCCCGACCTCGTGCGCCGTCGCCTGCGCGTCATCTTCGTCGCGCGTCGAGTCCCGAGCCTCGCTCCGGCCAGCGACGCGATGATCACGACGAGCCCCAGCGGGACGCCGACGAGAAGCGCGGTCTCGAGGGCGTCTCCGCCGCTTTCATCGCTCGGCCTCGCAGCAACAATCACGGGGATCAACACGGCCCCGTAGGCAAAGAACCCCGCGATGAGTCCTGCGGTCACCCGGGAGCCGCGGCGCACGAACGTCGCGACAACGCCGCTTCCAGCGGCGAGCCCTAGCGCGGCCCCTGCAAGGGTGTTGAAGGCGTCGTTGAGCGTGGCCGCCGTCGGGCCGACATTCGGTCCAGGAGTCGCGCGTGAGACCTCCAACAACGCCGTAGCTAGTCCCACGCTAAGGCCCGCTGTGACGAGACAGCCGACGCTGAGCACCGGGAAGTCGAATCGCGGATCTCTCATCCAGGCCGACTTGAGCACGTTGACTCCTCGGTTACTGGCAGATTGTCGATCGCCTCCTAGCGATGGCGCATCGGCAAAAGCCCTGGACTCAGGGGACATTCCCGCACTTGGCCCAGCCGACGCCCAACGCGCCAGAATGCCGGGTGGCGAGCCGAACGTCTGCAACGCGACCTGGCCCGTCCTTCAGCCTAAGCTCAGCCTCCGGCTGCGCCTAGGGGCCGTTTCGGACGTGACGCTCAGCCGCGCCGAAGTTGCCTGGGAGCACGGGGAGCTGATCGTTCTCGGGCGCCACGGCTCCAAGCATGCGGATCACGCCGTTCAGCTGCTCCTCGTCGCCATCTTCGGCGACGATCGCGGCACGGAGTCGGCGTCGGACCATTTCGTCCACAGGTCTTTCGGGCTGCTTCACTGAGGCCACCGTCAACGTACAGCCGAGGCATGGGGTGCGCCCCGCGGATGCCGCGGAACTCCCGCAGTTTGCGAGAGTTCCGCCCCGCTTCGAGCCTCCCTAGCTCGTGCCTGAACGCCGCACTTCGATCAAGTCGGCGTCGGCGCGGGCGATCAGGTCTTGGAGGCTGTCCGCGGGCTCGGCCTCGGCAATGCCGAACGTGATCGAGTGATCCGCGTCGACTGCGGCCAATGCTGCGGCAATCTTCTCGAACCGTGCCCTCGCCTCGTGCGCGTTGAGGTTCGGCATTGCGCAGAGCAGCTCATCTCCGCCGAAGCGCACCATCACGTCGTAAGGGCGGACGTTCGCGCGAAGGAGCTCGCCGAGTAGGCGCAGTAGCGCGTCGCCGGCCAGATGACCCTTTGCGTCGTTGACGGTCTTGAGACCGTCGACGTCTACGAATCCAAGCACGAGCGTGGCCCCGGTACGGTGCGCACGCTCGAGCTCACGCGAAACTTCCTCGAGACCGAACTTTCGCGTCCAGGCGCCCGTCAGTTCGTCCGTCGTCGCGAGCTTCAGGTCGTCGGCAGATTTGGCGCGGTCGCGAAGCGCCTCGGCGCGTTCACGGGCTGCCTGTTGCCGGTCGTAGGCGGCCCGTGTCCGGTCGTCCGCTGCCTTAGCGCGATCGGCCGCCGCCCGCGCCCGGTCGCGCTCGGCCCGCAGGAGAATGTCCTCCCGGCTCGCGTCCGGGTCGTCGTCCAGGTCGTGCAGACGAGCCAGCGCGTCACGACCCTTTGCGCCACGATCGCGACGCTCGGCAGCCCGATCACGATCGGCCGCCGTTTGCGTCCTCGCGGCTGCGCTCTCGGCGCGCAGATCCGAAACGGCATAACGATCTTGGCCGGATCGTTCCCGCGCCAGTGCACTTCGGTGGTGGGTAGTTGCGTCACCGCCGGCGGCAAAATCATCGTCGGCGGCCTGCTGATCCTCGTCCGCGCTCCGTTGGTCACGCTCACTAGCGGTCTGGTCATGATCAGACCAGGTCTGGTCCTGATCACTCCCGGTCTGGTCGCGATCGCTCGCCGCCTGATCGCGGTCACTCGCAACGTAGTCACGCGCCTCATCAACGGGGAGCTCGGCGCCGCAGGAAATGCACCTCGGAATCCCGGTCGCCTCGCCGCAGGCTGGGCACTTCACAATCTCTTCCATCACCGCCCCGATAGCCCGAGCGCATGCCCGGGAGATGAGAATGGTAGCCGCTTAGACCGTCCTACGCTTCGGCTCTGAATACGCGCTCAACCGCTAGCTGCCGAGCCCTCGGTGCCACCTGGTTGGAGTGAATTTTAGGCGTGCCCGCCAGGGACAGACGGATCCGACCACGGATCTGGTCGGAGGCTTTCAGAGGTCTATCGGATCGGGTCACGTGCGAGGAGGGTCTAGTTCCACCGATAGCACGAGGAGGCAAGTGCGTCTGTGTGCAGGGTTTGGCGAAATACACGGTCTTTGCGACCAGGGCGCTTGACCGTCGATTGACGAGGCATTAGCTTCGTCCGGCCCCAAAGCGGTGCGGCGTGCGGTCCGTGGTTTGTCCACGGTTGTGTATGTCCACGGTTTTCCACAGGTTCTCCCCAGCCTGTGTATTTCGCGTGGTCCTCCCCGCAAATGGCAGGACGATGACCCACAGGCATCGTCCGGAAGCGTGGGAAACCTCCGTTCCCCTTATGCCTGCAAATCTCGGTGACCTGTCCCAGCGGCGCTTATCGACAGTTTTGACGCCTATCGGACCGCCCGACGCGTGCTTGTATGCCGCCACCCTCTCGGAGCCCCCGCCCGTGAATGACTTCGAAGACGACGGCTTCCTCTGGCGGCAAGAGTAGTTTCGCCAGTCGGGTCTGACCTGGCGGCCCTGACCAGGAGGGAGAGGACAACGAATCAGCGTCGCGGGGCGACTGAGTAGACTAGAGGCTCAGGCCACGGCGAGCAGTCGTAGCGGACGCCGAAAAGCCAGCCCATCTGGAAGTCGCCGGCTCCTCTACTCGTTGCGACCGGTTTCCGGTCCAGAGAGAGGACATCTGATGTCGAACGACGAGGCGCCGACGGATTCGCTCGACCTCTACCTGCGTGATGCAGGCCGCACCCCGCTTTTGACCGCGGCCCAGGAGGTCAAGCTGACGAAGCTGGTCGAACGCGGCGATGCGGGCGCGAGGCAGACGATGATCGAATCGAACCTGCGCCTGGTGATCTCGATCGCCAAGAGGTATCGCCACCAGGGACTCCCCTTCCTTGACTTGATCCAGGACGGGACGCTGGGGCTGATGCGTGCGGTCGACAAGTTCGACTGGCGCCGGGGCTACAAGTTCTCCACGTATGCGACCTGGTGGATCAGCCAGGCGGTGGCGCGCGGGCTTGCAGACAAGGCCCGCACGATCCGGATGCCGGTGCACATGGTCGAGCGGAGACAGCATCTCGACCGGGCGGAGCGCATGCTTTCGGTGGAGCTCGGGCGAGAGCCGACGTTGCAGGAGGTGGCCGAAAGAGCAGGCCTCTCGCTTAGGGAGGCGCTCGAAGTCGAGTCGGCGGCGCGCACCTCGACCAGTCTCGATCAACCGCTCGTCGCGGGGGAGGATGCCCTCCTCGGAGACATGATCGCCGGCGATGGCTCGCTGCCGGAGGAGAGAGTGGACAGCACGTTCCGCCACGAGGCGCTGGGAGACGCCCTGGCACTGCTTGGTGAGCGCGAGCACACCGTGATCGCGCTCCGCTTCGGTCTCCACGGCACCGAGCCGAAGACGCTGGCCGAGATCGGTCGTCGACTCGGGTTTTCGCGCGAGCGGGCGCGCCAACTCGAGACGAACGCGCTCAAGCAGCTTTCTCAGCTGCGGGAGATGGAGCCGCTGGCCAACCGGTGCGAGTAATAGACATCGGTGACGCCTGTGGGACAGACCGTCTCTTCGCGACCCCTCACTCTGAATCAGCAGTTTAGAGCCGGAGACGCTCAGAAAGCAGTGCGGCCAGAACGTCGAGTGACATTCGCGAACGCTGGCGCAGGCAGCTTCGTTTTCGCAGGGCGAATCCATCGGACTTGGTCAGCCGGCTCGCCTGTGCGCAGAGGGCGGACTCACCGTACGTGGAGCGGCCGGGCCTATGCGTTTCGCATCGACTTTCGTGGTTCTTGCGGGGCTGCCATACTCGGCCCGTCCCGCGAACGTCAGATCAGGGAGTCGCCCTCGTTCAGCTAGGCGCCGACGCAGCGGGGTGCTGTTTCCTGGCACCTAGCTATTGCGAACGCTTACGTCTCGGTCCCTGCGTGTCGCGGGCCCCTCTTCGACTACGACCACGAAGGCGTCGTAGCGGCCCAGTTTGGTGCCTGGCAGCTCGTGACCGGGCACAAGCAGCGATCGCCGCTGCCTTTGTGCGCGTTCGTACAGGCTCCGGGGCATGGCAATGACTTCGCCGCAGCCGCTTCGTCCGCAATCACAGGCGATTTCGACCGTCGCACCGAGAAGGTCATCTAACTCCTGGCATGTCGGCAGCTGGAACTGGGAATCCGGGCCTCACGAGATCCCTTCTTGGTCTCCGACGTCTAACGAGTCGAAGGTGCGGCCCGCCTCCCTCCAGCCTACACCCGCGCAGGCTCTAGGGACACGCCGTGGATGGCGAAGCCAGGCCCCCCGCGAGCTCTCCACTACCTCCACTCCGAACGGCTCGAGGGCCGGCTCGTAAAGGGTTCAGCTGCGCATCACGTCCCGTACTCGCAGGGCCAAGTGGTCGATCGGGGGAAGCGTTACGGGAAACGACACGCCTTTCATCTCAGAGCGCGATCTTCGGGGAACATTCCTGAACCCTGAGGCACCAGACTGCCGGAACGAACACCCATAGGCGGCTTCTCCGGCTCACTCGTCACGTCACCAAGTGGGTTAGGTTCCGCGGACGAAGGACGGAGGAGGAGCGATGGAGTACAGCCACCCGAAATGACTTGCACTTCCTGCGGAGCGGAGAATCGCCAGGGCCGGAAGTTCTGCTCGAGCTGCGGGGCGCAATTGGCACGACCGTGTCCGTCGTGCGGGGCCGCAAACGACCCCGACGATCGATTTTGCGGTGAATGCGGGGCGGCCCTCGACGCCGACGGGCGCCCCGCCGCGGCGCAGGCTGAGCGGCGGCTGGTCTCGGTGCTCTTCGGCGATCTCGTCGGCTTCACGACCCTCTCCGAGGATCGCGACCCCGAGGAGGTGCGCGACCTACTCTCGCGCTACTTCGAGACGGCACGCCGGGTCGTGGAGCGCTACGGCGGCACGATCGAGAAGTTCATCGGCGACGCCGTGATGGCCGTCTGGGGGACCCCGGTCGCACGCGAGGACGACCCGGAGCGGGCGGTACGCGCCGGCCTTGAGCTCGTCGAGGTGGTCGGAGCGCTAGGCGACGAGGTGGGGGCACCGGACCTGGCGATGCGCGCGGGCGTCGTCACGGGTGAGGCCGCCGTGACAGTCGGCGCTGAGGGCCAGGGGATGGTCGCCGGCGACCTCGTCAACACCGCATCACGCGTCCAGTCGCTCGCTGAGCCGGGCACGGTCCTCGTCGGCGAGCGCACGCGGCGGGCGAGCGACGCGGCGATTGCGTACGACGCCGCGGGGGAACACGCGCTGAAGGGCAAGGCGGAGCCGGTGGCGCTCTGGCAGGCGCAGCGCGTAATCGCGTCCCGTCGCGGCGAGGGTCGCGCGACCGGCCTCGAGGCTCCCTTCGTCGGCCGGGAGGGCGAGCTGCGCCTCGTCAAGGAGCTCTTCCACGCGACGGCCGAAGAGCGGCGCGCGCGCCTCGTTTCGATCAGCGGAATCGCCGGGATCGGCAAGACGCGCCTGTCGTGGGAGTTCGAGAAGTACGTCGACGGCCTCGTCGGCGATGTGTACTGGCACCGCGGACGCTGCCTCGCCTATGGCGACGGAGTCGCCTACTGGGCGCTAGCGGAGATGGTCCGGATGCGGGCCGGAATCACGGAGCAGGAGAGCCTCGAAACGGTCGCGGCAAAGCTGCGCTCCACCATGGAGGCCTATCTCCCAGACGACGAGGAGCGCGCGTGGGTCGAGCCCCGACTCGCGCAGCTGCTGGGCGCGGCCGAGCAGGAGTCGTTTGCGCGCGACGACCTCTTCGCCGCCTGGCGCCTGTTCTTCGAGCGCGTCGGCGAGCAGGGCCCCGTTGCGCTCGTCTTTGAGGACCTGCAGTGGGCGGACCCCGCGCTGCTCGACTTCGTCGACTACCTGCTCGACTGGGCGCGCGGGCACCCGCTGTTCGTGCTCACGCTCGCGCGGCCGGAGCTGACGGAGAGGCACCCGCGCTGGGCCGGCGCGAGGCGCGACTTCACCTCGCTCACCCTCGAGCCGCTCGCGGACGAAGCGATGGACACGCTTCTCGCTGGACTGGTGCCCGGGCTGCCCGACGAGCTCCGGGTGCGAATCCGCGAGCGTGCCGAGGGGGTGCCGCTCTACGCCGTCGAGACGGTCCGGATGCTGCTCGACCGTGGCCTCGTCCGCCGCGAGGGCGACCGATACCTTGCGGCCACAGACGTCGGCTCGCTGGAGGTGCCCGAGACGCTGCACGCGCTGATCGCAGCGCGCCTCGACGATCTCGGGCCGAGCGAGCGCCGCGTGCTCGACGACGCGGCGGTACTGGGGAAGACCTTCACGAGGCCGGGCCTCGCCGCGCTCACCGGGATCTCGGAACAGGAACTCGAGCCGATCCTCGTCTCGCTCGTGCGCAAGGATTTGCTCACCGTCCAGTCCGATCCGCGCTCGCCGGAGCGCGGCAACTACGGCTTCCTGCAGGCGCTCGTCCAACGCATCGCCCACGACACGCTCTCGCGCAAGGAGCAGAAGGCGCGGCACCTCGCGGCCGCGCGCCACCTTGAGCACGGCTGGGGCGCGGAGGAGACGGAGATCGTCGAGGTGATCGCGTCGCACTACCTCGATGCCTACCGGGCCGACCCCGGCGCCGACGACGCGGCCGAGATCCGAGCGCAGGCGTGCGAGGCACTGACGCGCGCGGGTAAGCGCGCGGGGTCGTTGGCGGCTAACGAGCAGGCACAGCGCTACTTCGAGCAGGCTGCGGAGCTGACCGACGACCGCGCGCGTGAGGCCGAGCTCCTCGAGCTCGCGGGGATCCGAGCCCACGACGACCGTCGCGGCGAGGAAGCAATCCCGCTCCTCGAACGCGCGATCGAGCTCTGGAGTGGGCAGGGGCTGACGCACCCGGCCGCGCGAGGCGAGGCGCGGCTCGCGATCGCCTGCTTCAACCACGGCCAGGTCGACGAGGCGGTCGAGCGCATGGGCCGCTCGTACGAGGTGCTGCGGCACGACGAGCCGGACGCCGACCTCGCGCTGCTCGCGGCGCAGCTCGCGCGCTTTCGCTTCCTCCTCGACGACCTCGACGGTGCGCTCGAGCCGCTCGACTTCGCGCTCGAAATAGCTGAGTCGCTGCTCGTGCCGGCCGTCGTCTCGGACGCGCTGAACACCAAGGGACTGATCGTCACCCTCCAGGGTCGCCGCGAGGAGGGCCTCGCGCTCGTGCGCCACGCGCTCGACCACGCGCTCGAGCACGACCTCGCCGAGGACGCGCTCCGCGCATACTTCAACCTCTCGTTCCTGACGGCCGGCCGTGACCGCATCGAGGAGGCGTCGCGGCTCGACGAGCTCGGCCGCGACCTCGCCAGGCGCCGCGGCAACCGCCAGTGGGAGGAGGCGTTCGAAGGTCACCTCCGCGGCAACCGACTCTTCCTCGGCGAGTGGGACCGCGTCGAGGCGCCGCTCGAGGAGCTGCAGGAGCGGAGCTGGGACGCGCTTACTTGGAGCCTGCGGCTCGACTTGGTGTCGGTGATGGTGCCGATCTACGTCGCCCGCGGCCGCCTCGACGACGCGCGGAGGACGTTTGAGCACGCTCCGAGCGAGGTGCGCGCCGAAGCTCAGGAGCGGGCGAGCATCGAGATTGGCCGAGCGGCCCTTGCGCGGGGCGAGCGCCGCTGGGAGGAGGCGCTCGAGGCCTCGGCCGAGGTGTACTCGTCCCGGAGCTCGCTCGGCGCGCACCATCCGTTGTTCAAGCAGGCGCTTGCGGGCGCGCTCGAGGCGGCGGTCGCGACCGGGGACGTCGGTTGCGTGCGGGAGGTGTTCGAGCGGATCCGCGGGCTGAGCCCCGCGCAACGCGGGCCGTTCGTTGAAGGGCAGCTCGCACGCTACGACGCCCACGCCGCGGCGGCCGCCCTCGACGAGGGAACCGCCGAGCAGCGGTTCGGCATGGCGGCGGCGCTACTGCGCGAGGTCGCGGCGCGCTTCTGGCTGGCGGTCGTGCTGCTCGAGCACGCGGAGTGGCGCTCGAGCGTCGGTCGCGTCGACGAGGCGGAGCCGCTGCTAGGCGAGGCGCGGCAGATCTTCGAGGGCCTCGGAGCCGCGTTGTGGCTCGAGCGGCTCGACGCCCGATCACCAGCACCCGTCTAAGTTTGGGCAGCCTCGGGTCAACCGCGCCTAACCGCGACGCGTGAGACCGCCGCGGAACGAGCACGCGGCTACGCCTAATCTCAACGAACGATCAACCCTATGGTGCGAAGTCCGCTCACTAGAGGACGTGAACGTCGGCTACGCGCTCGGGTGCTCCCCGCCCTCCTTACGACTGAAGTGGGAGCCGGTAGGGTCGCGCCGGTGGAGCACGCGCGCGAGCAAACCCACCTCTCGGGGCACCACGGCTGGATTCGCAGCCGCTTCGATTTCGTCGTTGTGGCGCTCCTCGGCGTCACGGTCATGGCGATCGCCTGGGGCGCGTACAAGGCCGACGTGGCCGCAAAGGACTCCGACCACTACTTCAACCGCTCGGCCGAGACTCTCTCGACCGCGCACAAGCTCGACCTGCGGGCCGCGGCGGTCGTCGAGGTCGACGAGCAGATGTTCCTCGAGTTGGAGCGCGACCGCGCCGAGGGGAGGACCAAGACGATCGCCCGCTTGCGCCGCTCGCTCTACACGCCCGCCTTCCTGGCCGCGGTGCGCTGGTGGGAGCGGCAGCCAGCGCCCTCGCGGCCGATCTCTCCTTTCACGGGCTCGAACCCGCGCTATCGGAACGTCTTGGCCGCTCGAGCGAGCGCGCTCGACGCGAGCGCCGCGGGGTATCTTGAGCGCGCCCACCACGCCGAGAGCCGGGGAATCGACTACACGGTCGTCGTCGTCATCCTCACGGTCGCGCTCTTCCTGTTGGGCATCACGACGCAGCTCAGTCCGCCCGCGGCCCGCTACACCCTCGTCGTCACCGGCATCCTGATCGTGCTCGGGTCGATCGCGCGGTTCATCGACCTGAGCGTGTGAGGGAAGCATCACGGGACCTGCTCGGGAGGTCGTAGCGAGAGGTACCCAGAGCTCTTTGACCGTGACGAATCCGCTCGGGGAGCCACGCGTGTGGCGCACGAGAAGGCGTGATTATGTCCAAGTCCCTTTCAGACCTCGCCAACGAGATCCGAAGCGCGGGGCGTTCGCGAACCAGGTCGCGCATGCGATCGTGCATGTGCTGGATGAGCACGAGGCGGCTAGCGGGCTCGACCGATTGCAGTCACTGCGAGACGGTATTGACCGCCGCAGACCACCGATCCCTCGAGGCGGGATCCCAGCCCCGCACGCCCGAGTAATCCCGCTAACGACACCCCTCCAGCGAGCCCGCGCCGGCAGGCGCGGGCCTCGGGTCCATTACCTGGGAGTTACACGTGGTTCTCGTTCGCTTCGAGGCTGAGACGAGCCTACTTTGCGATTACGAACCGTTTTCGGTTGTCGACCCGAAGGATGCTTACGGGAACGTTCGTCCGGTAACCGGTCTTCGGGTTAGTCGTGATCCGGCCGGTGGCGCCCCGGTAGCCCTTGGTCGCTCGGAGCTGACGCTCCACGGCTGCGAAGCCGTAGCTCTTGGCCCGGTCGATCGCTGCGAAGAGAATCCTGGCGGAGTCGTACGTAAAAGAGCCCCAGACCCCAGGAGTCTTTCTGAACGTCGCGCGGTAATGACGCACGTACGTCTTGGCCGACGGCATCTCGGTGGCGGCCGGCACGCCGCTGAAGACGCACCGCTGCGCCTCGGCGAGGGTGGTCTTGGCGACGAAGCCGTTGTCGACGTTCGCGAGACCCATCAGGCATCGAGGTCTGCTTCCGGACGCGGTGAGCGCCTTGGCGATCTGGATTCCTGCCGGGAAGTACGTGCTGACGTAGACGAGATCCGGCTTCGACCTGAGCGCGTCCGCCACCCGGTCGGCGTAGTAACTGCTCGTCGCCCCAGGATCGGTCGCCTCCAGAACCGAGGTCCAGGTCACGGAAGTGCCGTCCCGCTCGAGCGCCGCCCGCAGCCGCTGGGCCATGCCCTTCGTGAAGGCGCCGTTGGGAGTGTCGTCCACGAGCATGGCGACGCGCCTCGCGCCCAAGCCCTTCACGTAGCGCTGCTCGATGGGAGCGATCTGCGTGTTCATCGGCTGGACGGTCGCGCCCACGCCCGCCGTCTCGTCCCGCGAGGTCATCCATAGGGGCAGGACCTTGGCTCGCCGATAGAGGGGTAGGTTCTCGATGCCGACCGACGAGTTGTAGGGGCCGATCACGAAGCGGATCCCCTTCGCGATCACCCGCCGCGCGACGGCCTTCGCGTTCGCCGCGTCGGCCTTGTCGTCGGCCGCGAAGACCGTCACCTTGCGGCCGTTCCAGAGCCCGCCGCGCGCGTTCAGCTGGTTCACAGCCAGACGGACGCCACGGAGCTGGTCGACGCCGTTTGCCGCCTGCGCCCCGCTTTGGGGCCCCTCGACCGCGATGACGAGCGGCGCCGAGGAGCTAGAGCTAGCCGCAGCCATCGCGAGCGAAAGGCTGCTAGCGAGCGCGAAGATAGCGCCTGCTAGGAGCAGCACGGCTCGCCGGTGCGCCCTCACCTGCCTCATGCCTTCCTGAGTGAGGCTAACCGCCCCTCTGCCGACGTGCAACACAGCGCAGCCAGGCACTGTGAAACGTGGACTGGGCCAGCGTGCGGGAATGTCACCAGAGTTGCGAGTGGTTGAAGGAGCGCCAATCGAACATGCGCACGCGGTTAGGAAACCGCTGGTTCTCCTAGTCCAGCTCGGGTCTGGGCCATGGCGGGCTCGTAGCCGAGCGAGGAGAAGAGCTCCCGAGCTTCACTGAGCGCGCCCGCTCCGTCGCGACTGGACTTATGCAGGCACCGACCGAGGCCGAGTAGCGCGTACCCAACCTCGGGTACGCGCCGGAACGCGCGCCAGCGCTCGACGGACTCGGCGTACTGGGCGGCGGCCTTGGCATAGTCGCCGCCCGCTTCGGCGAGCTGCGCCCGGCACGCGCAGAGGGTGTGCGCGAACAGTGGGATGCGATCCTCGACGCCGTCGATGAGCCGAGCCGCCAGCTCCCGATCGCCGACGGCATTTGCACCGCGGACGAGCTCGGTCAGCTGCGTGACATACGCCTGATCGGCATGGAGGCCGGGTATTCGCTCCAGCTCAACCAGCAGATCCTTCGCCTTCTCCGGCTGGTCTGCGTGCACCAGCGCGCCGACGGCCAGGGCGGATGCAAGCTGCTGAGGTTCGCCTGCGTTCCGCGCCGCTGCGATCAGCGCGTCAGATGCCCTCCGGCCGCCCTCGTCTAGCAACCCACGCTCGGCGAGCACGCGAAGCTCCACAGAACGGGTCTCGATCAGCTCCGGGACTGCTCCGGCCGCTTCCGCCCGGGAGGCCGCCTCACGTGCTTGCTCCAACGCCTCGTCGACCCGACCGAGCTCTAGCAGGTAGTTCGTGCTCTGGCCCGCAAGCGATGCGGTGAACGCGGTGATGCCGCGGCGTTCCGAGAACTCCGTCCCTTCCAGGCACTTGTCGAGTGCCGCCTGGGGCCCATCGTACTGGTGGAGCTCGATCGAGAGGTTCGCGTAAACCACCGCGGCGTCGCGCCCTCTGCCTTGCTCGAGCGCGAGCTCGAGCCCTCGTCTCATGTCCATCAGTCCTTCCCGTTCACCGAGGCATGCACGGGATCCACCGCGGAATCCGAGCGCACGGGCCGGAGGGTCGAGCCCGAGCTCGCCGGCGAGAGCGAGCGCCTCGTCGGCCGCCGCGATCGACTCCCGGTAGGAGCCACCGACGTAGCGGCGGGCGGCCAGCTGCGAGTAGGCGGCGACGCGCTCCGGGCCGGCAGGCTGCTCGCCGAGCACTTCGAGCGCCTTTGCCATCACGTCCTCGCGGCGCCGGTCGCCGAGCCGCTGCAGGAGATGGGAGAGCACCGTCAGGGCACGCCCTCTGGCAACCTCGTCGCCGCGCTCGTCGTAGAGGTCGATCGCCTCCTCGAGCGCAGACTTCGCTTCCTGGATGCGCCCCTGTTGCTCGGCCGCTTCGGCCCAGCGCTCGAGCAGCATCGCGCGGGCCGGATGATCCGCCGAAGCGAGCTCCAGCGCTTTGGCCAGGGCGGTCTCGGCGCTCTCGACGTCGAGCGGGAGCGCTCGTGCCGCGCCCAGCGGCAGATAGCGGATCGCGCCTTCCTCGAGCTCCTCGACGCGCTCATCCAGCCGGGCCGCCCGAGCGAGGTCGAGCGCCGCCAAATAGTGGTGCGCGATCACCTGCGCCACGTCCTCCACACGCCCACCCGCTCTTTGCTCGAGCCACTCGGCCGCAGCTTGGTGGCGGTTCGCCCGCCCAGTGCGCGAGATCTGCGCGTAGGCGACGTCTCTGACCAGGATGTGCCAGAAGGCGTAGGCCGACTCCCCTTCCATCGACCGATCCTCGGAAGGACGGATGAGCTCCTTGCGCGCCAACTCCCGCAAGCCGAGCTCGACGTGGTCGCCGTCGCGGCTGCCGACCGCGGAAAGCGCCGTCGGCCAGAAGACGTGGCCGACGACTGCAGCGTCCTGGAGCAAACTCTTGCGGTCCGCAGGCAGCGTGTCCAGGCGCGCCGCGATCAGCGTCTGGAGCGATTGGGGAACCGGGACGTCTGCAAGGCCTTGCCCGAGCAGGTTCGTGTCCGCGAGGAGCCTCACCATTTCCTCCGCGAACAGCGGATTGCCGTTCGCGCGCTCGAGGATCGCCCGTCGCGTCTGCTCGGAGACGCTCTGCGGGATCAGCGCCGAGACGAGCTGATCCGTCTCCTGCTCGGACAGCGGCGCCAGCGTGATCGTCTCGGAATCGCCGCCTTCTGCCAACGTGGATCCGCAGTCGTGGAGCTCTGGGCGCGTTGTGCAGATGACGAGCAGCGGTATCCCGCCGATTCGCTCGTCCAGTTGCGACAGGAAGCCGAGCAGAGCGAGGTCGGCCCAGTGCAGGTCCTCGATCACGATCACCCCACCCTCGCCTGCGATCGCCGCGAGGAAGGTGGTCCAGGCGGTGAACGACTCCTCTCGGCTCGCGGGTTGCCCTGAATCGATGCCGAGCAGCGGCAGCAACCGGGCCCGCAGCCACGCCCGCTCTTCTACATCCGGAAGGACCGCGTCCAGCTTGTTGGCTGCAGCCTCGGCCGTATCCGACTCGAAGATGCCGGCATGCGCCTTGACGATCTCGCCGAGCGCCCAGAATGCGATCCCGTCTCCGTAGGGCAGGCAGTGGCCCCTCAGCCAGATCAGCGGAGCCGGCAGACCCTCCGCTTGCGCGCGGAACTCGAGGAGCAGGCGGCTCTTTCCGATCCCCGGCTCTCCGACGACCGTCAGCAGCCTCCCGGCCTGCTCGCGGAGCGTGCGTTCCAGCGCCTGCTGGAGTTGTTCCAGCTCAGCCTCGCGGCCGACCAGGCCTCCCGTTCGCGCGGCGACGGGCTGCTGCCGGACCGCATGCGGACGCCAGATTGCGACGGGCTCGGTCTTGCCCTTTACCTGGACCGGCTCGAGCTGCTCGTAGTCGAACAGGCGCTCGGTCTGGCGATAGGTCAGCTCACCGACCGCGATTCCTCCCACAGGCGCCGCGGACTGCAACCGCGCGGCGGTGTTGACGACATCGCCGGCGACGATGCCCTCACCGAGCTCCGGGCGAGCGCCGCGGTCGACGACCGTCTCCCCGCTGTTGATCCCGATCCGCACGTTCAGGTCCAGGTTCGGTTGCGCCGCGTTCAACTCCGCGATCGCCTCGAGCACGCGCAATCCGGCCAGAACCGCCCGCTCGGCATCGTCCTCGTGCGCCACGGGCGCCCCGAACACCGCCATCACCGCGTCGCCGACGAACTTCTCGACGTTGCCGCCGTAACGCTCGATTTCCCTCCGGACGCGAGCGTAATAGGGGCGCAGCCGCGCGCTCACGTCCTCGGGGTCGGCGTGCTCCGCCGAAGCCGTAAAGCCGACGAGGTCGCAGAACAGCACCGACACGACCTTTCGCTCCTCGAGCCCCGCACCAGGCCCGGCCTCGGCGAGCGCCGCCCCGCAGAAGCCGCAGAACTGGAAACCACCTGGATTTTCGCGCGCGCAAGCCGGACAAATCACCGTTTGAGCCTAGGGTGAGTCTCCGGCGAGAACAAGCGGAGTGCCCCCGGCCGGAATCGAACCAGCGCACGCGGTTTAGGAAACGCCGTGCCATCGCGTAGAAGCAGCGCGTTTGCAGCGTAGTTGCCGGACGCTCACCCGAAGTGCGCGTCCAGCTACCTGTTAGCTATATTGACAACAACAGTAGTCGCGACCTGTCAAGCCAAAGTGGTGCCTTCGGCTTGAGACCGGCCGGTGGGAAGGACCGTGTCGAGACTTCTGTGGCCCTTCTCGCTATGAGCGTGGGGAAATGCTCGGTGGGTCGGCATCCAGTCGCTCAGTTCTTCAGTGACCGGTTCGAGATAACAAGCCCCGCCTGGCTCTTCGGGACAGCAGCAGTCGGGCATCCTGCAGTCACCAACGTGATGGTAACCACGCTCTGCAGCTTTGAGAGGATCCTCCGAAACGCGCCAACCGATCACTTTCGCGGCCCAGCGCGGTCTACAACCAGAGAGCCCGACGAAAGGAGACCGACATGCGCAAGGTGGTCGTCAACGAGTTTCTGAGCCTGGATGGCGTCGCTCAGGCACCCGGCGGCGAGGACGAGGACACGAGCGGCGGCTTCGCCCACGGCGGCTGGAGCATGCAGTACATGGACGACCCGTCCATGAACCGCGTCCTCGGCGCGATCAACGAGGCGGGTGCCTACCTGCTCGGCCGCCGCACCTACGAGATCTTCGCCGCCTACTGGCCGAACGCGCCCGAGGAGGAGCAAGCGATCGCCGAGCCCCTGAACACCAAGCCGAAGCACGTCGCCTCGACGACGCTCGGGAACCCGCTCGAGTGGGAGAACTCGACAGTGCTGGAGGGCTCCGTTCCCGAGGCCGTGGCCTCGCTGAAACAGGAGGACGGCGGCGACCTCCACGTGATCGGCAGCCTCGACCTGCTCGGAACGCTTTTCGAGCACGATCTCGTCGACGAGCTTCGGCTGATGGTCGACCCGGTTCTCCTCGGCGGCGGGAAGCGCCTCTTCGCGGACGACGGCAAGCTCCGGCCACTGCGACTCGTCGACAGCCAGGTGACGACGACGGGAGCGATTCTCGCGACCTACGCCCGCTCCTAGCTCAGGCGGAACACGATGGGCCCGTCTTCTGTCGATCGCCTAGCGTGACCGCCGCGTTGTGGCAGCCCAGCGACTGCGATGGTGTGCGTGACAGGGCCGACGCGTAGTTGGACTCTAAGAATTGTCCGATCGCCCCGGGGCAAGCTCGTCGTACGTGAGCATGTCGGCGTCTGCCCGAAGAGCTTCCGCGCCTCGGACTGGATTCGCGGCAAGGGCCGTTTCATGCCTCATGCACGGCCCAAATGCTTGGAAAGCGAGAGGCAATCTGCTCAACCGCGGCTCGCGAGAAGGAGGAAGAGAACGCGCGGCCATGGTTCGATCATCCGAACGCCGAAGACGACATCAGTTAATGCGATACCACTCGTAGCCGAATGGCTCGAGCCGCAGTTTGTGCCGACCATCGCCAGCGTGGCTATCTTCCCTGCCGAGCAGGCTGCGCAAGCGCTCACCTTCGGGCGCTTTGAGATCGAGCTTCACCTCGCGCGGTTCTTCGTCGAAGTTATGGACGGACACAACCGCAGAACCCCGGCCTTCGTACCGGAGTGCCAGAACGTGATGGTCACCGGTAGGCAACAGCTTCCAATCGCCGGCGCCGACCTCAGGGCATTCCTTCCTCACGCGCACCATCTCTGTCATCCAACGCAGCAGTGAGCCCGGCTGACGCAGTTGCTCCTCGACGTTGACCGCGTCGTAGCCATACGGCCCGCGATCGATTGCCGGACGCACGAGGCGCTCAGCTGTAGAGAAGCCACCGTTGCGGCCGTTAGTCCACTGCATCGGTGTGCGGATCGCATCGCGCTCTTTCAACCGCAGGTTCTCGCCCATTCCGATCTCCTCGCCGTACCGCAGGATCGGCGTTCCGGGAAGCGCGAAGAGCAAGCTGTACGCGAACTCAAGTCGGCGCTGATCTCCAAGCATTGGTGCCAGCCGCCGTCGAATGCCGCGTCCATACAGCTGCATCGAAGGTTCTGGAGCGAAGCGCGAGAAGACCGCGTTGCGCTGTTTCGACGTCAGCCGTCCCAGATCGAGCTCGTCGTGGTTTCGCAGGAAGAACGCCCATTGCGCGTTCTTCGGAATCGTTCGCGTCGCTCTGAGCGCGGAGGCAAGGGGCCGCGCGTCGGCTGTCGCAAGCGAGGCGAACAGGTGCTGGTTGACCCAGAAATTGAACATCATGTTGAGTCCGGCGCCGCCGGCGAAGTAGTGCTTGTCGTCGCGGGGCACGACGTTCGCCTCCCCGAGCAAGATGGCGTCGCCACGGCGCCACTGAATAACCTCTCTCAACTCGCGCAGATACTCGAAGTGGAGTTGCGGTGAGCCACCATTTGGCTGTGGCTTCTCGAGCAGGAAGGGCACAGCGTCGACGCGGAAACCAGAAACGCCGAGGCGCAACCAGTAGCTGACGATCCGGTGAATCTCCTCGCGGACGCGGGGGTTTTCCAGGTTCAGGTCAGGCTCGAAGTCGTAGAAGCGGTGGAAGTACCAGGACCGCGCTTGACGTTCATACGTCCACGTCGTCTTCTGGACGCCGGGAAAGACAACCCCCGAGTACTCGGCGCGTGGACGCTTTCGCGACCAGACGTACCAGTCGTGATACGGCGCGTCCTTTCCCTCCTTGGCGCTCAGGAACCAAGGGTGACGTGACGAGCTGTGGTTGACGACCAGGTCGAGGAGCACACGGATTCCGCGACCTTCCGCCTCGAGCAAGAACTCGGCGAAGTCGCCGCTCGAGCCCAGCCGCCCGTCGACGCCAAAGTAGTCAGTGATGTCGTAGCCGTCGTCACGGTTCGGTGTCGGGTAGATCGGGGCGAGCCAGAGCACATCGACGCCGAGGCTTTCGAGGTAGTCGAGTCGCCTGCGGAGACCGCTGAAATCGCCAACACCGTCCCCGTTGCTGTCCATGAACGTCTCGACCGAGAGACAGTAGACGAGGGCATTTCGATACCACTGTTCCACGGGAGGACTATGCCCGAACGACGACGATGCCTCGGCCGGTTCGAGAGGCTGGGACGTGGGCGGGCGTCGCGCGCCCGCCCACGTCGTCTCTTGCCCAGCCTTAAGTCAGCTCCTAGCGATCGTCGCGATTGATCGGGTCTTCAGAGCCGAAGTACTTGCTGCCGGACTTGGCCAGCCCGCGGCTGAGCATGTAGCCGATCGCGACCGCGGCGACGAGCGTCCAGGCGCGCACGTCGTTGAGCGAGTCGGATACCCAGGCCGCGATCAGGATCGCCGCGATGACGCCGACCATCGCGGAGAACTCCGTCGTCTTGAGCGCGTTCTTGGTCTCGTCGCCACGCGCCAGGCGAGTGTCGATGTACGACGACGCCATGCGGCGCCGCTCAGCAGTCTCTGTTGCTGCCATGCCCTGCCTCCCCTTGTGGAGTAGCTATCGGTGAGGAACTAGACCCTTCCTCCACCACCGTCACCGATACAGACAGACCCCTGAAGTCTTCCGAACCAGATCCGTGGTCAGAGCGGTCTGTCCTTGGGCTGCGCGCCTAAACATCGAAGCGCCTTCGCCGGAAAAGGGGCGACCGAGCGCGGTCGAGACGCTCCTCATAGCAGACGCCCGGGGAGGCAGGAGGAGCGGAGTAACGACTCGGCGAGCGTAGCGCTCCCCCACGTAGCCGTGCCGACCGACGCTGCCGGGTTGCGTGTTCGAGAAAGAGCAAACCGGGGAAGAGGCTCTTCACGATGGACGCCTGTGCGCCTGACACGGGACGACGGCTTCCTCTACGTCTGCCGTAACCGCAACGGCTGCATCGACGTCATCAAGGCAGTGAACGGCTACGACCGCAGTGGCCGCCTGGTTTCGCACGAGGTCTGGTCGCACTAAGCCCGAAGCACGGAGTCGTCGGCTCACATTCCCGCACACTGGCCCAGGCCAGGCGAGAGCTTTGTGCGTATCCGCCGTCGGCCCGTCGGCGTTGAAGTCGTGCGCATCGGCATCACGCCGCTGCACCTGACAAGGAGGTGTGCTTATGCCCTCATGGGTTTGGGCGGTGATCGCTCTCGCAGCAGTCGTCGTGTTCGCGATCGTCGTCTGGCAGGCCCTGGCCCGAAGGCGAACGGGCCAGCTGCAGGAGCAGTTCGGACCGGAATACGACCGGACGGTCGGGACTGCGGAGTCCAAGCGCGAGGCGGAGGCCGAGTTGCAGGCGCGCGAGGAGCGCCGAAGAAAACTCGAGATCCGGCCGCTTCCGTCGGCAGCCCGCTACCGCTACTTGGAAGCATGGCAAGGCGTGCAGTCTCAGTTCGTCGACGAGCCGAGTGCAGCAGTAGCCCGGGCGGACGAGCTGATTCAGTCGGTCATGTCGGAGCGCGGCTACCCCGTCGAGGACTTCGAGCAGCGGGCCGCGGACGTCTCGGTCGACCATCCGCAGGTGGTCGAGAACTACCGCGAAGGTCACCGGCTCGCCCAGTCGAGCGCGAACGGCAGCGGCTCGACAGAGGATCTGCGTCAGGCGATGCGACGCTATCACGCTCTTTTCGACGAACTAGTGGAGCCGGCCGCCGACGATCCCACCGCGCGCGAACGGCAAAGCGACCAACCGATCGAGGAAGTCGACAGTCAGCCAAGCGAAGAGAGGGTGGAGCGATAAATGGGAGACCGAGAGCTGAGCACCCGCGACCTCGCTGAGAGGTCGGACACGACCGCATCCGATGCCCCCGCCGAGACGGAACAGAAGACATCGGATCAGGACGACATCAGGGAGCCGAGCCGTTCTGGAGCCTCGCCCGGCGAGACGGAGCCCGCGGACGCGCCGATGACGCGCGGGCGGTCCGAGAGTGACGACCCGGCAAAGGACGTGCTCGCCGAGCGAGGAACGGACTCTGCAGGGGCCGAGCCCGAGCCTTCGCCTGCCGACTCGCCGGCCGGAGAGCGGGGTCCGCTGCTGCCCGACGACCAAACCGAGCGTTTCACCACGCGTTGGGAGGAGATCCAGGTGAGCTTCGTCGACGAACCGCGCGAGTCGGTCGCGCAGGCCGACGCGCTGGTCGCCGACCTAATGCAGAGGCTGGCAGCCGGTTTCTCGGCCGAGCGAGAGCGGCTCGAGGGTCAGTGGGACAGCGGCGATGACGTTTCGACGGAGGACCTCCGCGTCGCCCTAACCCGATATCGATCCTTCTTTGACCGGCTGCTTTCCGCCTAGCTCGAAGCGCCAGGGGTTGCGGGAGAGAGCGACCTCGCTCGCGCTCCCGCAACCACCGCGTCAAGTCGACTCCTTCGGCCTACTCCTCGACCACCTGCGCGCTTTCCGTGTGGCGCGTAGACCTCGGGTGACATTCCCGAACGCTGGCCCAAGGCACCCAGTTATCGCTCGAACTGCGGGTCGGCCGAGGATGACCCCGACCATCGCCCAGAACTCGGTCGTCAGCACCGACCACTTCGTCTCGTCATGCAGTCCGGTTGCTCGCTCGCCGAGCGTCTCGGCTGCGTAGCCCTCGGGCTCCTTCAGCCCGCGCCACCCGCGAATAAACACCAGGCAACGGGCGTCGACGGACGCCTGTCTAGCCGTGTGTTTCACGAGCCTGCGGAAGAGAAGAACTCACGGCATTCAGACCTCCAAGGAGGGAGAGTTATGGCTAATCCGGTTCCTGCCGGAAGCGACGTATCCGCCGGCACCTACCAATGCACGAACTGCGGCAACGAGCTTGATGTGAGCTCGACGAAGCACCTTCCGCCGTGCCCGTCCTGCGGCAACGGAATGTGGGAGACGGTCTCCGGCGGCGACAGCGTCAACGACCCGTACCCGAGCTAACGGGATCCGTCTGGTCGGCCCTATGGGGTAACCGACGAGTTCGGTGCGAAGCGGGCACCCGAGGTCTGCCGGAGTAACCGGGAGGCCCTGCTCGCGGCGAGTGGTGGATCAGGAAGCCGGCCGGTGTGCGAAGTGGCCCGGTTGGGCTGGTCAAGAACGGGCATACCCCCGCCGATCCGGCCCACCCAGAGAGGGTCACCGAGACAAAGGAGGAGGGGATGGAGCGACCACAGTGGTTGATGACTGTGTCGGTCGGGGCGGTGCTTGCCGTCGCACTCGCGGTCGGAGTGAAGGCGGCGCGCAGCGACGACTTCCAGCCGATCGACTTCGTCCACAACGTCACGGACGCGCCGGCGCCCGTGACGCGTGCCGTCTTCGGCACGGCACCCGCGACGAAGACGGGGACAGCGATCTGCACCACACCCACGCAGACCACGGCGAATGTCAACACCGACTGCGAGGGCGTCAACCCGCACAATGAGACGTCGATCGCGGTCAATCCGACGAACACGCAGAATCTCATCGGCGGCGCGAACGACTACCAGCTCGGTCTTAACCCCGGTGGGCACGTGAGCGAGACGATCCTGTCGCGTGCGCACGTGACTTTCGACGGCGGGAGGAGCTGGGCCGAGTACCCAATCACCGCCAACTCCGCGTACCAGGCGACAGGCGATCCGGCCGTGGCCTTCGACGCGAGCGGCCACGCCTATTACGCGACGCTTGGGTTCCGCTTCGCTGGGCCGGTCAATGCGGTCAACCCTGACGTCGTCGTCGCGAACTCCGGCGACGGCGGCAAGACGTGGGACAGCGTCCGCATCGCAACCGGCTCGGGCAGCTTCGGGAGCGTCGGCCATCTGCTCGATAAGGAGTACATCGCCGCCTGGGGCGCGGGTAACGCCATTGTCACGTTCGGCGACTTCCGGCTCGGCCAGAAGGGCGTGTTGCTCACCGGCCAGATCTTCGCGTCAGTGACGCACAACTTCGGCACAACGTGGTCGAAGCCCGTCTTGATCTCGGGCGACCTGAACCAGGCGTTCGTATCGGTGCCGACCGTGGCGGCCGACGGACGCATCTACGTCGCCTTCCTGAACACCACGGATCTCACGACAGGCCGTGACGACTACGAGGTGGTCGAGGTCAGCCCGGCGACGGGCGCGCGGGTTGCAGGGCCGTTCAAGGTCGCGACGACCATCGACGGCCGCACCGACTACCCAATCGCGCTTGGCAGTCAGACGTACCAAGACAGCGTCTTCCGCACATGGGCGGCAGGCAACATCACCGCCGACCCGACGAACGCACAGCACCTTGCGGTCGTGTGGTCGGACATGCGGAACAGCACGCTTCCCGCCCCAACCGATCCGTATGTCGCCAAGACAAACTCGGACGTGATCGTGAGCCAGTCGTTCGACCGCGGCCGGACCTGGTCGGCCCCGGTGGCGCTCACGCTCGCGCGCGACCAGTGGATGCCCTGGGGCGCCTACGACGGCAGCGGCAAGCTGCGGATCGGAACATTTGACCGTCAGTACGACGCCGCGAACCACTTGTACGGCTACACCCTGGCGACCGAGACGTCCGCCGGATCGCTCGCGTTCGGGACCACGCAGGTGACAACGGCCTTGTCTGACCCGACGAGGGACAACCGCTGGTTCGCCGCCACGCTCAACCCGAACTTCCCGTTCGCGAACGCGTTTATCGGCGACTACAGCAACATCGCGATCGTTCCCGGCGCGGCCGGGGGCGTCGTCTCCTACTGGACCGATCTCCGAGTCGAGGCGTGCTTCGCGGGCCGCTGCGGCCATGGCGAAGATGCCTTCTTCGCTCGAACCCCGTAAGACGATTCGGCCGTGCCCGCCCTCCACTGGCGGGCACGGCCGTAACTGCCGTCGGCCGCCTAAGGCCGTCCCAGAGCGTCCCGTCGCCGGTCGGTCCGTCGAGAGAGAGCACGCTCGACCAGGGAGCGGTTGTCGGGCGTGAGGAGTCGGTAGTCCTTAGCATCCGAGAATGCTTCCCGAGGGCGTGTACCACTGGTCCGCGACGCATCCCGAATGGGAAGGGCCGGTTTCGGCGTACGCAATCGACGACGGCGAGCGGCTGATCCTCATCGACCCGATCGCCGTTCCGGACGATGTTCGCGCCCTATTCGGATCGCGCGAGGTGGTCACGCTACTCACCTCCACGTGGCACGAGCGCGACGCCGCATCCCTCGGCTTTCCCGTGTGGGCCCCGGCGCCCGATCGGCCCGAAGACCAGCTCGTCCCGGCGACGCGCTACGCAATCGGCGACTCGCTGTTCGGGATGGAGGCATATCCCGGCCGTGAAGGCCAGCTCGACCTCGTGCTCTGGATCGAGCGAATTCGCGCGGTGATCGCCGGCGACACGTTGATTGACTTGGGCAACGGGCTCGAGATCCCCGCCAGCTGGCTGCCGGAAGGGGTGACGGTAGAACAGGTCGCGGCCGGGCTGAGGCCGCTGCTCGACAAGCCAGTGGAGTTCGTGCTGCCGACGCACGGCGAGCCCGCCGACCGCGCGGCTCTCGAACGCGCCCTCGCGCTACAGGACTGACACGCCTGCGTTCTCGCGCGACGGCAAGAGGGTCTTGTTCTCGATCCAGCGGTGATCAAGTGACATTCCCGAACACTGGCCCAGGCAAGTTTGCGGCGCCGCTACTGGACCAGGTTTTCAGCCTGTGCGACCGCGTGATCAGCGAATGAGATGAGTGCACGGTGCGCGTCGTGAACATCGGCGCGGTACTTGGTACGGGCTTCGTTGATGAAGCTCGCCCACTCCGGGTATCTGGCCGCGGCCCAAGCCGCTGCTTCCTCCTTCGTAGCCTGCTCGCCTGTCGCGAGTCCGTAGAGGGCGCGGCAGAGCGTTAAGACGACGTATCCCTGATGGGCGGGAACGTAGGCGACCCACGGCGCGCGAACTCTGCTCGGCCACTCCTTCAGCAGCGCTTCCACTGCCCGTCTGTACGCGCCGAGGCTGACTTTCGGCCCGAGATCAAGCGGCCGAGGCCCGAAAATTGTTTCGCCCTGCGTGCAGACGCTGTGCCAGTCAAGGGTGAACTCAAAGCCTGCGTCTCGGATGTGGAGCGGCTCGCCGGGGGAGATCACGGCGACGCGGCCATTGGGGCGATCGCCGAAGGTTCGCAGGACGTCGAGAGCCACGTAGGAAACCTCGACGCGCTCAACCCAGGCGGGCCGCTCGAACACAAATGCATCGTGGAGGGTTCGCAGCGCATCGAGTTGCTCCCCCTCCTCGACCGACGCCGCGGTGACCGCCATTAGGTCGAGGTCGCTCTTGCCGGGGTAGAACCCACCTGCTGCAAGCGAACCGAACAGGTACAACCCCAGCAGGTCTGTCCCGAGATGACTCTCCACGGCGGAAGTGAGCTGCTCCAGGGTTTTCCTGGCATCGATCGCGGCACCGTCTCCCATTTGGCGAACATCCTGCCAACCACTGGCTCGGCTGATCGCGTCAGGCGTCATTCCTGAACACTGGCCCACGCGAAAGCTAGTCGCGTTCGTAAAGACCACCCCCGGGGTAGGTCGTTGCAGCTCAGTCGCCCTTCTCCTTGTCGGCGGAGAAGCCTGACTTGCGATACTCGCGTTCGTGGGTGAGGTCGATCCTCTAGGCACGCGCAGGGAGGCCCTCGACACGTTCCTTGACCAAAAGGTCGAAGAGGGTTACGTGATCGAGACCCGCGCGGACACCCACGCGATCATCTCGCGACGCCCGAAAGGTCTCAAACGGTTCACAAGCGGCGCAGACCCCGGACGTTACGTAGTTGAAGTAGACGAAGATGGAAGCGCGACGATGCGTCCGGCAGAGCCGCGGCGCACATGAAGCTATACCCGAGGGTGACGGACATCCTGGGTCACGGCTGACTGCCTCACCGGCACCCACAAGGAGGTCAAACATGGCGACCAAGGACAAGAACACGAAGAAGAGCATGGAAAAGAAACCGGCTCAAAAGACGCTGAAAGAGAAGCGGCAGGCCAAGAAGGCGAAGAAGTAGCCGGGCCAGGCAGCCCGCGCTGCCTGAAAACCGCGTTAGGTCGAGGGCGCGCGCCTTGGTGGTCCGGTCGGACCGGGCAGGTCGCTGTGGCGAGCCCCTCGCCTCGGGAGACATTCCTGAACACGGCCCGCGCAAACGCCAGTACCGCCTGATCGCTGACCCGAAGTTCAAGAACGTGGACACACGCCTGAAGCCCAAGGACGGCGGGTTGTCCTCGTCGCTTGCGACAAGCGCCGCCTGCCGTCCGGCTTGCTCCACGTGCGGAAGGCGACGTCCGAGGCCCAGGGCGCGAAGTTTTCGTCAGGCTGCGAAAGGGCAGGCGGGCGTAACGGAATTTGCATGTTTTGTTGAAAGGAGCTGGCTTATGTTTGAGCGCACGCGAACTGGAGTGCGGGAGATGCCGTCGAATGCCGTCTGGCTCCTGTCCCGAGCGCTGAAGCCTGCGGATGATGTCGCCACCGGCGCTCGCGATCAGGGCCGAAAGATGGCGGCGGCCGTTGTCGATGCCGCACCCATGGGCGACTCGGTTGAGATTCGCGCGAGGCGCGCGCACGACGCCGCGGAGCGCGCTAGGGATGCGGAGGAGCGAGCAGTCGAGGCTGCGCGGTTGTCCAAGGAGCGCGCCGACCACGCGCGCGCGGTGAGCGAGCGCGGTGACGCCCGCATCAAGGAAGTCGAGCGTGAAACGAGCCGCGAGGTCAAGCAACGCGTCGCAGAGGCGGAGAAAGCCGCGCAGGAGTTCGTCAAGCGCGAGCGCCAAGAGGCCGAGGCGGATGCCGAAGAGCAGCGGCAGGACCTCCAGCAAGAGGTCGAGGACGAGGTCGCCGAGGCCCAGAGTGATGCAGAGGCCGCCCAGAGTCGGGCGGAGGAGCTCGTCGAGGATGCAACCGAGGCGCTGGCGGAGGCAAGGCGGCTGAGCGAGGAGGCCGCCGCGGCGGCGCGCGCAGCGGCGCAGGAAGCGAACCGGCAGGCCCAGCAGCTCCAGAGCGAGGCAAACCAGAGGGCGAGGGACGCCGAGGCGCGCATGAACGCGGCCAAGGAGTTGCGCGAGCGAGCAGCGGCAACCGCCAGGCACACCGCGCGGGAACTCGATCGCGAGACCGTCAATGGCGGACTGGATGCCTACAAGAAGCCCGAACTCGTTGAGCTCGCGGCCAGCATCGGGGTCGAGAACAGGACGAGCATGACGAAGGACGAGCTCGTCGACGCGATCACGAAAGCCGCTCGCCGGGCGAACAAGGAGCGAGATCATGAAACTCATTGATAGGAAAGGCGAACCCGAGCGGGTTCTCGAAACGGTCAGCGAAACGGTCAGCAATCCCCTCGGCGCTGTGAGCGGCCGCGTGAATCGGAGCACACTCGTGAAGGGGGGCCTGATTGCCGGCGGGCTGGCCGCGCTCACGGCGGGAAGCGCCGCCATCTCTTCGCTTCGGCGCCGCCAGGAGGGGAAGGCTTCGTGAGCCGACGTCATGGTCAGCGCGGTCTCGAAAGGCCGGCTACGACCGGACTAACCGCAGCGGTCGATCCAAGCAGACGCCTCTCGGAGGGTGGACTTGTTCAGGCGTCCGTCCGCGCGCGCCTGCTCGGCATCCCCCTTTTACGACTGGACGCAACTATCGCGCTCATGCCCGCCGCGATCACAGCGCCGTCCTCCGGACTCGCCACGGGAAAGGGCTTGGTCGAGGCAGTACACAGCATCAATGAGGGAGCCGCGGTGCTCGCTCAGGTGCGCCGGAACGGCCGGCGCTGAGTGCCAGCACGCACACCTGGTGACAGTGCACTTGTATCCCTGCTGACACCTGGTTGGGGTCGATGTTTAGACACGCCCGCGCGACTACATCGCGACCGCAGCAGGAGACATCGATGGGGAGTTCTTCCTACCCTTCAACGGTGAAACTGAGGTTGATCACCTCTATCCGCGATCGAGATATGGAATACGCCCGGGTTCAAGGAGAACTTGACCCCGCGCCAGCAAGTGTTTCTCTTTGCGTACCGGGCCAATTTGAAGCGCGTGCCTTGGCCCCTCAACTCAGCACGTGGAATGAGGCGATACACCTCACTCCCGAGCGCAACCTGGCGTACGTACGTGAAGAACTGGGACGCCCTTGCCAAACTGGACAACCAAGCTCTCGACATGCGTACCTTGATCACCAATCTGATCAATAGCCCGCGCAATGCGGAGATGTGGAAGCGCGCAGGCTATCTTCCTAAGAAGTAGGGCGAGCGGCCGACCTTCGCGACGCTTTCGCTGGTGGCGCTACAGCAGATGGGTGTCGGCCGACGCTACGAATGCTCTCCTCTTCGCGCCCGTTCCCTGCATCCGATGCCGCGGTGAAGATTCCCGAGGAGGCATGCCCAGCGAGTCAACGCCCGAGCTGCGTGGCCGGCAAGCGCTTGACGAGGTAATCGAGCGGGCGCTGCGCTGCTTCCTGCGTGGCGGGACGTGGCCAGGAATCGCACGCGAGATTGCCTGGCTTGCGCTGCGCGTTACCGAAGCGGACCACACGAGGCTGGATGGGCTGACGGTGTTGGTGGAGGCAAAGCTCGCCCAGACAATCGACGGGCTTCTCCCCAGGGTCGAGAGCGTTTGGATCGCAGCAGCCGAGGACCATCTTCGGAGCTGGCCACACGATCGAGAAGGTGCAGAGAGGATTGCTCTGCTGGACGGGTTCGAAGAGGCCATGCGAGTGCTGAGCCGCCAGTACGTCGAGGTGCTCGAGTGGTCGGTTACCGTCATTGGAGAGCGTCAAGGACTCAAGGGCCAGCCCGGCAGCCGATGGCGTCGATTAGGAGCGAGCGACGAGCAGTTCTCGAAGGTAGAGCTGCCAGCAGTCGTTGTGCAGGGGTTGAGGCGGCGGATTGCCCCGTTCGGCTGGCCGCGCCGCGACGCTGCCTGATAGGCACTAGCCACCCTCAGCCCAGCTGCATGGGACCGGCCTTCAGGTCGGCGTCGAAAATTCGGCGGTCGCGAAGCTGGAGCTGCTCTAGATGAGTAGAGTCGCCTCGGGGTCTCTGCGGATGATCGAGTTTGATCTAAACGGGCGAAAGCTCGCACTCGAAGAAACCGTTGTCCGCGAGCTGCGCCAGAGAGCGCTGGCCGGCGCTGGTTCGTCCTCGACACTTAACGACCTTGGCGTGATTCTGGAACGGGCACTTTCGGAGCAGAAGCCGGTAACGCTGCGGCGAGCAGAGTCGCGAGCGCTGGAGCGTCTGATTAGCGGTCGACCTGGTCGCTCGATGCCGCTCTAGCCATTTAGGGGACCGGGCTCGGATCGCTCACGACTTAGGCTGCCGCCGTCGCTTCGCTTGCGGCGTTCTGATGGGATCATGTTCGCAGCTGCGCGCGACTACGCACCTGCGCCCGACAAAGGGAGAGGTCTTGAATCAGCCAAGCCGCGAACTCGACGATCTCAGGCGTCGCTACGCGGCTGTCGCAGATGTGCTGAGGGTGATGAGTCGCTCGGGGCTACGGCTGCAGCCGATCCTCGACCGCATCGTCGAAACGGCGGCCAGGCTGTGCGCATCCGACTCGTGCTTCGTCTATCTGGCCGAAGGTGAGCAGTTTCGCGCCAGCGCGAACTACGGTCAGCCGGAGGCCGTCGTCGAGTATGAGCGTCAGCACCCTGATCGGCCAAATCCGAACAGCTGCACCGGCCGCGTCGCGCTGACGAAGAAACCGGTGCACATCCCCGACGTCCACGCGGATCCTGCATACGACCATCCGAGTGCCCAGCTCGACGAGTTCCGGACGCTGCTCGGCCTCCCGGTGCTCGTCGAGGACGATCTCGTCGGCGTGATTGGGGTTGCAAGGTATGAGGCACGGGCGTTCGAGGGCCGCGAGATCGAGCTGATGGCCACCTTCGCCGATCAAAGCGCCGTCGCGATTACGAATGCGAAGCTGTTTGAGACCGTCGAGCGGCAGAAGAGCGAACTCGCACAGTTTCTGTCGCCCGAGGTTGCCTCCGTCGTCTCGAGCGAGGATGGAGCACGCCTGCTCGAAGGCCATCGGGCGCACATCAGCGTCGTCTACTTCGACCTGAGGGGATTCACGGCGTTCACCGAGACAGCAGAGCCCGAGGAGCTGCTTTCCGTCGTACGCGAATACCACGAGGCCGCGGGCGCGCTCATCTCCGCCCACGGCGGAACGCTCGAGCACTTTGCCGGCGACGGGCTGCTCGTCTTCTTCAACGATCCGGTGCCCCTAGAGGCACATGAGCTTCAGGCGGCGAGGCTCGCCGTGGCGATGCGCGACCGGGTCGGCGAGCTCGCAGCCGCGTGGGGAAAACGGGGGTATCAACTCGGTCTGGGCGCTGGAGTCGCGGTCGGTCATGCGACTCTGGGCCGGATCGGCTTCCCCGGCCGGTACGACTACGGTGCCCTCGGCAGTGTCACCAATCTCGCCGCCCGCCTCAGCGACGAGGCCGCTGCCGGGCAAATTCTGTTGAGCCAACGAGCATTCGCTGCACTCGAAGGGCGGATCAAAGCGCGACCGGTAGCCGAGCAACGCCTGAAGGGCTTCGCTAGACCTGTCAACGCCTACGAACTCGTCAGCGTGAATCCCGCGTCGCCGACCGCTCGCAGCGGCGGGTAAGCGACTCCGTCGCCGGAACAGGAATCATGTTCGACGATCTAGCGTGTCTCGGCGGTGAGTTCCACCGGCGGTGCGCTCCGAAGGCAGCTTTGGCGCGCCGCCGGGCCCGCGCTTGACGTCTTGCCTGCCCATCGGTCAACCTCGGGTGCGGTGAGTGCCGGTCGCGTCATCCTCATAGTCCTCGGGAGCATCGGCGTCCTGTTCGGGATCGCCGTTCTGGCAGGGGGAGGCTTCCTGCTTTACGCCGACCGCACGCAGCGCGACGACGGCTACCTGACGACGCCGACCGAGCGGTTTGCGACACCGACCTACGCGCTGACGCGCACGCGGCTCGAGGTCGACACCGACGGAGAGGGCTGGGTCTTGAACGAGACCTGGTTCGGCAAGGTCCGGATCCGCGGCGAGAGCTCCGGCGACAAGACTCTCTTCATCGGTATCGGGCCGCAGCCGGAGGTCGCCAGGTACCTCGGAACCGTCGCCCACGCGAACGTCCAGGACATCGACTTCGACCCCTTCCGAGCTAGATACCTCTCGGTCTCGGGGGGCCCGCCGAAAGTGCCGCCGACGGAGCAGACCTTCTGGGCCGCCTCCGCCTCCGGGGTGGGTACACAGACGCTGACGTGGAAGGTGCGCGACGGGGACTGGTCAGTCGTCCTCATGAATGCCGATGGCTCGCGTGGCGTCGCTGCCGACGTCGATCTCGGCGCCAAGCTGTCTTTCCTGATCTGGGTTGCGATGGGGTTGCTCATCGGGGGCGTGCTCGTCGTTGGAGGAAGCACCGCGTTGATCGTTCTTGCCGCGCGCAGGCCCCGGCCACCGCCTACGTCCCCTCCTACCGCGGGCAGCGGACCAGGAAGTACACCGGCCTCCGAGCCTCCCGACCGATCGACCGAAGAGCCTCCGCCGAGCTGAATGCTCTTGTCAGTTCGACCTAAGCCGTAAAGGAGTGCTCTTGGATGCCCCGGGGGCGAGATCCAGGTCGAGTGAGAGTACGCTCGCGCAGCTGGCCGTCCTGGTCACAGCTACCCGTGTTCGAGCGCTACCCGACGTTTGCGATGGTGCCGTGCATTGGCCTTTAAGCGAGGCCAAGGGTTCTGGACTTGACTAGCTCAGGAGGCGACGGGCTCGGGCTCTCGCCCTTCCCGTGAGGCCTCCCTCGCGCGCTCCGACCAGGGCGTCGCCTCGAGCCGATCGAATGTGGCGCGTGCCTCGGAGACCAGCGCCGCGGCCTCGTCGGGGCGGGCCTGTTCGACGAGCAGCTCGCCGTGCTCGAGCTGCACGACGGCGAGCCAGAAGGGCAAGGCCGCCTCCTCGAGCAGCCTCTCGGCCGCCGCGAAGGCCGTCTCGTCGCCTTCGAGACGCGCCCGGAAACGGAGAGCCTGCGCGTCGAGGAACGGCGCTCGCCTGCCCGCGGGCGCGCTCTGCACGGTCGCGATCAGCTCCCGTGCCTTGTCGTGCTCTCCCAGGGCAAGGGTCGCCTCGAGCGCCGCGAGGAAGGCCTGCTTCGCGGCCTGCTGTCCCGGCCCGAGGGTCTGCGCGGTCTCGATCGCGGACTCCGCGTCAGCGAGTGCCTCCGGGAACCGCTGCTCGGCCATGTTCAACGAAGCCCGTGCGCTGAGGAAACACGACCGCTCCTGGACATCGCTCGAGGCTTCGATGTGCGCGAACAGCGAGAACACATGCTGGGACGCTTCCAGCTGCCCTCGCTGGAGGTGCACCTCGAGAATCGACGTCAGCAGGCTCAGCAGCACCCCCCCTGACTGGGTCTGCTCCTCGGTCGGCTCCTCGATCACCCCGAGCGCTTCGTCCCAGCGCCCGAGCATGTAGAGCGGGTACGTCATCTCTGCGAGCACCGCCCATTCCGAGGCCCGGTCACCAAGCTTCCGCGAGAGTGCGAGCGATTGTTCGAGGTAGTCCAGCGCCTCGGAGTAACGGTCCTCGCGGAACAGGTTGTCCGAGAGGACGAAGTAGGAGACCCTCGCATCCTGGGCGAGGTCGTTCTCGAGGGCGAGCTCCAGCGCACGCCGCGAGATCGCGTGCGCCTCTTCGCCGTGGCCACGGCTCCAGGCGACCGCCGCTTTGCCCCGGAGGCCGATCACGAGCGGCCGCATGAACCGGTGGGCCTCGGCGATGTCGAGCGCGAACTCCGACCGCTCGGCCGCGCGCTCGAGATCGCCGCCGAACCAGTAGGCAAGGCCGAGTTGGGCGGCCAGCAGCGCCAGGTCTTCGTCCGGCTCATCGCCCGCGATCACCTCGAACGCTCGTTCTGCCCGCGCAACCGCCTCGTCGCGCCGTCCGCCGAACGCGAACCTCGAGCCGAGCGTCCCGGCCACCCGCGCGGCGGCGTGCGTGTCCCCGGCGGACTCGTAGAGCGCGATCGCCTCCTCGTAGAGCGCCCGCACCGCGTCGAGGTCGGCGGCCCTGCCCGCCATCTCGCCGGCGCGGGCGAGGAGGCCAGCGCGCTCGAGCGGCTCGTCGGTCAGCCCGCAAGCCTGCTCGTAATAGCGACGCGCCTTGTCGGCGGCCGCCAGTGACGCGGCCCGGTCTCCGGCCCGAGCCAGCGCGTCGCGCGCACGCTGCTTGATCGTGAGCGCATCGTCGGCATCCGGTAGCGCCTCATACGCGTCGACGTAGTGCGAGGCGATCACCTCGACGACCTCGTCCTGCTCGCCCGAGAACTCCGAGGTCAGGTACTCGGCCGCGGCGAGGTGCTTCGCCCGTCGCTGACGCTTAGAGAGCGTCTGGTACGCCACGTGCCGCACGAGGTCCTGGAGAAACCCGTACTGCCCGTGCTCCGGGGAGCGGCTATCGGCCTGGACGCCGAGCACCTCCTTGCGGACCAGCGACGCGAGCAGCGGCTCGAGCTGCGTCTCGTCCAGCCCCGAGAGGATGGCGAGCGCGGGTTTGGCGAACCTCTTTCCGAGCACGGAGGCGTCGTCGAGCAGGCGCCGCTCGTCCGCTGTGAGGCCGTCGAGCCGGGCTGCGATCAGGGCGTGCAGCGTCTCCGGGACCTCGAGCTGCTCGATCTCTCCCGCCAGGCTGTAGGTCGCGCCCTCCTGCACGAGCAGGCCGCGGTCGAGCAGCATCCGCACCGTCTCGACCGCGTAGAGCGGCACGCCCTCCGCGCGGGCGAGCACCTGTTCGCGAACGCTCTGCGGAAGGCCGGGCACAAGGCCGCTCAAGAGCTCCTCCATCGCGGGCGGCGGGAGGGGCTCGAGGTAGAGCGAGGTGAAGCTTCGCTGGCCGGCCCCCCAGGTCGGGCGCCGCTCGAGCAGCTCCGGCCGCGCGAGCGTGACGACGAACAACGGGTGGTTGCGCGACCAGTCGAGCAGGTACTCGACGAAGTCGAGCAGGCTTTCGTCGGCCCACTGCATGTCCTCGAACACGAGCACCGTCGGATAAGCGTCGGCCAGCCGCTCGAAGAACAGGCGGCACGCGGCGAACAGGTCGTTTCGGTCGCTGGTGTGGTAGTCCCCGAGCCCAAGTAGGTGCGCGAGCCGGGGCTCGACGAACGTCCTCTCCTCCGGGTCGCTGATGTGGACGTCGAGCGTCGCGCGGAGCTTCGCGGAAGCAGACTCCGCGTCCTCTTCCTCCGAGATCAAGCAGCGCATGCGCACCATGTCGGCAAGCGCCCAGTAGGTGACGCCCTCGCCGTAGGGCAGGCAGCGCCCGCGGTGCCAGTAGATCGTCTCGGCGATGCCGTCGAAGTACTTGTAGAACTCCCACGCCAGCCGGGACTTGCCGATGCCTCCGATTCCGGAGACGGAGACGAGGTGCGCCTTTCCCTCCTCGGCGCAGGCGTGGACGAGGTCCTTGATCTGGCGAAGCTCGCGGTCGCGTCCTACGAAAGGCGCCTCCAGCCCCTCCGACTTGAGCGCGCCGCGGAGGCCGGAGACGACTCGCCGTGCCTGCCAGAGCGGCACCTGCCCTTCCTTGCCTTTCAGCTCGAACGAGCCGGCCGGCTCGTACACGACCGTCTGTTCGGTCGCCCGGCGGGTCGACTCGCCGACATAGACCGTGCCGGGCTCCGCTTGCGACTGGACGCGCGACGCGGTGTTGACGAGATCGCCGGCGACCATGCCCTCGCCCTCGGCCCCGAGCGTGACCGCGGCCTCGCCGGTAAGCACTCCCGCCCGAGCTCGCAGCTCCTCCTCGCCGACCTCCTGCCCGAGCACTGAGACGGCCGCGATCAGGTCGAGCGCGGCGCGGACGGCGCGCTCGGCGTCGTCCTCGGTGGCCGTGGGCGTTCCCCAGACCGCCATCACGGCGTCCCCGATGAACTTTTCGACGGTCCCTCCGTACAGCGAGATGATCCGCCGGGAGGTGTCGAAGTAGCGCGAGAGGAGCTCGCGTACCTGCTCGGCGTCCTTGTGCTCGGAGAGCGTCGTGAAGCCGACGAGGTCGGTGAACAGGACCGAGACGAGGCGCCGCTCCGCGCTCGGCGCCTCGCGTTTCGTCGGCGGCGCTTCCGGCGGCGCCCCTTCGAGCGGCGCGCCGCACTCGCCGCAGAACCGCTCGCCCGCCTCGTTCTGCGTCCCGCAGGCGGGGCAAGGCGCCGCAAGTGCGTGCCCGCATTCGGCGCAGAACTTCCGTCCTTCCCGGTTCTCGCTCCCGCAGCTTGCGCAGATCATCGCCATCCAAGCTTCGCAGTCGTCTTCGCGTTCGGCAACGGGAGGTGGCGCTGCCGGTGGCTCCGGCTACTTCTCGACCGGCTCCAGGCTGTAGACACCGTAACGGGTCTGGATGAACGTGCGCTTCGAGGCCCGGTGTCGATCGTCTCGCAAAGCCGGCGCACGCGGACGTCGACGGTGCGGTCAAGCGGTACCCCCGGACAGGCCCGGGCGTGAGTTCGTCTTCTTCGCCCGTCGCCCCGGCTGAGACGAAGTACATCGCCTGGGCCAGTGTTCAGGAATGATCCCTGAGTCAGGCGTGCTTGTCGGCTGGTCGGCTGTGAGCGATGATCGCGGGAACGGCTCGGGCTGGGGGCTGAAGCCGTTTCAGGGAAGGGGGTGCATGGGTGTGAGGGCGATGCTCGAGGTAGAGGATCTGCGGGCGAGGTTCGCTGGTGCGCTGGTGGCGCCGGGAGATGCGAGCTACGACGAGGTCCGCCGAGTTCATAACGGTCTGGTGGACAAGCATCCGGCCTTGATTGTTCGCTGTGCGGGGGCCGACGACGTGGTAGCGGCGGTGCGGCTGGGGCGCGAGGCCGGTTTGGAGATTTCGGTTCGTGGTGGTGGCCATAACGTGGCCGGTAAGGCGGTAACGGACGGCGGCGTGATGATCGACCTGGCATTGCTGAAGCAGATCGAGGTTGATCCGGGGAGTCGCACGATCACTGCCGGAGGCGGGGTGACTTGGGGGGAACTGAACGAGGCTGCGCACGCGCATGGTCTCGCTACCACCGGCGGGCTGGTCTCGACGACTGGCATCGCCGGCCTGACCTTGGGCGGGGGGATCGGGTGGCTGCTGGGGAAGCATGGGCTGGCGATCGACAATTTGCTCTCCGCCGAGGTTGTTCTCGCCTCAGGTGAGGTGGTGCAAGCCAGTCAGGAGACCGAGCCGGATCTCTTTTGGGCGATTCGCGGTGGCGGCGGGAACTTCGGTGCTGTGACCGAGTTCTGTTACCGGGCTCACCCTTTGCGGACCGTGCTCGGCGGCGCCGCCGTCCATCCGCTCGCAGCAACAGCGGAGGTCTTCGCCTTCTACCGTGAGTACACGCAGTCGCTCCCCGACGACCTGAGCGCCTTCCTCGCCTTGCGGAGTGCACCGGACGGCTCGGGGACGAAGCTCTGCGGCGTAGCCGTCTGCCATGCCGGAGAGGACGAGCAGCAAGCCGAGGCCGAGGTCAAGCCGGTTCGGGAGTTCGGACCTCCAGCGATGGATCTAATCGAGCGGATCCCCTACCCGGTGGTCAACACGCTCCTCGACGATGCCTTCCAGAGAGGGTCCTTCAACTACTGGAAGTCCGCCTTCTTCACCGAACTGAACGAGCAGGTGGCCACGAAGCTGATCGACGCCTATCAGAACGCCCCGACCGCGCTCTGCTTCCTAGTCGTAGAGCACTTCCATGGAGCAGCGGTACGCGTCGATGCGTCCGCAACCGCCTTCCCGCACCGCCAAACAGGCTACGACTGCATCATCCTCTCGCAGTGGAGCGACCCAGCCGAAACCGAAGCCGGGATCAGGTGGGCACAGGAGACCTACGAATCGCTTCGGCCCCACATGACCGATAGCGCCTACGTCAATTACCTCGACAACGACGACGCCAGCAGAGTCCGAGCGGCATACGGCCCCAACTACGACCGCCTCACCCACCTGAAACGCAAATACGACCCGGACAACGCCTTCCGGCTCAACCAGAACATCATTCCCTGACAACTCGCGTCGCCTAAGAGCTAGCCACCGTCTGGGCCAGAGTTGCTCTACTCCGAGGTCAGTGACACGTGCCTGCAAGCGGTTCCGGCAACCCGGTCCGCGCTGAGTGCAAGCGGTTCGGCAACCGCCGCCCTCGGTTCACGGCCCTGAGCGAAGGTTGTCGCGGGTGCGGCTCGGCGAATCGTTTCCCGTCGCCTTCTACCGCCGACGATTGCTCGGATCGGGGTTACCCACGGAACACGTGCGTGCGGTGGTGCTGAAGGAATTCGGCTTGCGTACGGCTGAAGGGGCCGACGTTGAGTCCTTCGGATATGCCCCACGCATTGAGCACGTCAGCGTTCATATCGCTCGAGATCGAGCGGTCGTTATCGAGGCCGCGCCGAGGTTGGCTATCGCTCCAGCCAACTTCGTCTGACTGCTCGATCTCATGGCTTGACGCGGGCACCCGGAGCTCCTAGCGTCCTGCGCCATGAAGACCAGCGTCGTATGCGTCTCACATGCGACCGGCGCCGGTGGGAACGAGGTCGGGCGTCTCGTGGCCGAGCGCCTCGGCTTCCGTTACGTCGACGAGGATCTTGTCTCGCAGGCGGCGCTTCGGGGAGGCGTCGACCCCTCGGAGATCGCCGACGAGGAGCGGCGGAAGTCCTGGCTCGCACGCGTGCTCGACGACCTCGCAGTCGGAGGAGGCGAGGCCTGGGCCATGACCGGCTTCGGTTCCTACGGAGCCGTCGAGGTCGCGACGACGAGCGACGAGCTGCGTGCGTACATCCGCGAGGCGATCGAGGAGACCGCCGGACACGGGAAGGCGGTGATCGTGGCGCACGCGGCCTCTCATGCG
Organism: uncultured Actinomycetes bacterium; assembly: GCA_963763475.1. Lineage (GTDB taxonomy): Bacteria > Actinomycetota > Thermoleophilia > Gaiellales > Gaiellaceae > AC-32. The sequence continues at coordinate 167,755 of CAVXOR010000002.1, forward strand.
CTGGCCGGTCGTCAGGATGCACTCCGCGTGCTCGTAACAGCGTCAGCGGCAACCCGTGCGGGCAGGGTCGCCGAGGCCGAGAAGCTGGACGAGACCCAAGCGGCAAGAGCGATCAAGGATGCGGACGCCGGCCGCGCCGACTACCTGAGGCGTTTCCATGCGGTTGAGCAGGAGCTGCCGACGCAGTACGACCTCGTCCTCAACACGGACCAGTTTTCGCCGGAGCAGGCGGCAGCGCTGATCTCGGAAGCCGCCTTGATTTAGACCGTTCGGCGACCACGAACGTTCTTAGGAGTGGCCGTTTGTTCGATTAACCTTGTGGCTTGCGCGGGCTCAAGAGTGACGAGGTGGGTCGCCTTCGTACGCCATTCCGTTGGCACAGGAGATGAGCTCCAGAGTGCCCGTGCGGCGGCAGGTAGTAGTTGGATCGACTGGCAGGCGCGTCGGTCGCTTCCTCAGAACGGCCGCCTCGTGCTTTCTTTGCCCTGGGTGCTGCTTCCCTGGCGGAGACGGGGCAGCGCCCCGCCGAGAACCTGCAGTCTCTCAGCGTCGAGCTTCGCCGGTCGATCAAGGAGCCAGGGGAGGAGCTTGGTGCCGTGTACGTACATCACGTGTCGCTCTTCGTGTTCGCCCTGGGGGAAGTCGCCCCAGACAACGACCACCGACTGAACCCAGGGCCGCCGCCCCGTGAGGCTCTCGAACTGCTCCCCCAGCTCGGCAGCAGCAGCACGGGACGCAGCTCCAAGATGATGGAATCGACCGGCGCGCAGGCGATCCTCGCCCGCGACAGCCCGTTGGCTGAGGCGCTTCGTGTCGAGCAGGAAGACCCCCGGGGCTCCGACTAGGACGTGATCGAAATTGCCACGCTTGCTTGGGAGATCGTGCTCGCAGATCCACTGAGCGTCGAGGCCGCCGAGGGTCTCTTCCGTCAATTGCTCACCGATCGAGCCCCATAGCCACGGAAGCGCGTGAACGTCGCCAACGATCCAGCCGACGAGGGCCATCATCAGCGCTCCGCCGAAGAGGGCCGCGAAAACGAGTTCGGTGATCCCGTTCGTGAAGGCGATTACCGCAAGGGATCCGAAGGCGATGAGGGTGTGTCCGACCCAATCGCGCCAGATCCGCGAGGGATATGACCGCGGCCTGGAGACGCGAGAGGCGATCCGGCGCGGCATCACCCATTCAGCCGGCGTGATCACGAGTGCGGCGATCGTGATGGTTGCGGTCTTCTCGACCTTCGCCACGCTCTCGGTAGTCTCGAGTAAGCAACTCGGCGTCGGTCTCGCGGTCGCGATCTTCATCGACGCAACGATCGTGCGCGGGCTGCTCCTTCCGGCCGTGATGGGGTTGCTCGGTGAGCACAACTGGTACCTGCCGTCCTGGCTCGACCGGTTGCTTCCGCGGCATGAGCTCGAGCTGCCCGCGGCGGAGGAGCCGAAGCTCAGCGCACGTCCCGCCCGCGAGGCCGCCTAACCAAACTCCTGCCCACAGCGGCCGCCCCTCCGGGGGCGGCCGCCCGACCACCCACGGAGACCCTGATGAACCCGACCGAACCCATCATGGAACGCCTTCGCCAGCTCGTGCTGGAGCGCCAACAGCTTCGAGACCGCGGCGCATCCCGCCAGGAGCTCGAAGCGAACCGGAGGGCGATTGACGAAGAGCAATGGCGTCTGTCAAGAGCCGCTATCGAGATGCACGCGAGCCACGACGAGGTTGAGGTCGCCTTCGACAGTCAAGCGGGTCGCTTCCGCGACGCCGTCGATCACTTCGTAGAGAGGAAGGCCTCATGACCACCACCGCGGCAGTCGTCGTGCGACCCGTGCGGGAACGCCGTCAGCTCGTCGAGGAACTCCTCGCTGTGCCGGCCGCGAACAAGCTTGACGCCGAACCCGCTTTGCCTTTCGCCGGGCGCCGGAGCGGCGCCAGACGTCGCGCCCCTGACGGCGCTCGGGGTGAGCCTTGGGCCGGCTCTAGTCCCAGGACCACCCGCCGCGCTCGGGCGCGCGGTCAGGTGCTGTCGTTCTTAATGCCATTTCCAACCGCCGTTCACCGCTGCCGTCAAGACGACGGATGCGGCGCAGACGACCCGAAACAAAAACAAGCGACTCACGAGATCTCCAATCGGGTGACGACACTCAGCATGCCGGGATTGGTGCAGAAGGTCAAGGATCGGCAGTCACCCCCGGTCACTTGAGGGCCATCCTCTCCCCAAGGTGCTGCCGCACGGCGGTCGCCAAGACGCCGGTGACCACGAAGACGCCTGATGCCCCGATGAGGAAGACGACGCGTGGCGACCAGATGTCCAGCAGCATGCCGCTGATCAGGTAGGCAACGGTGCTGCCTGCGAACCCGGCCGTGAACGCGACTCCGAAGGTCCTGCCAAGCAACTGGCGTGGGACGATGCGCTGGATGAGCGTCTCGATACCGATATTCGCACCACCGTTACCGATGCCGGCAACGACTTGCCCGACCGCGGCGACGATCAGACCGGGGGCGAGCCCTGTCAGCAGGATCCCGGTGCCACTGACCAACCAGCCGAGCACGAACAACGCTCCCGCTGACCACCCGAACGGCCGAACGGACAGTCCGGCGGAGGTGGCGACCATGCCGGCCCCGTAGGCCGCGCTGAGCAGACCGAAGGCAAGCGCGCCCGCACCGAACGTGTCACGCACGAGGAAGACCAGAGCGACGTTGTCCATCGCCGCGAAGGCGACCGCGAAAAAGAGCCCGAGTGCAACTGTCCGCACGGCGGGCGTCTGCCAGGCGAAGCGCAAGCCGTCCCTTGCGGTAGCTACGAACCCGCGACCTTCCTCGCTGTTGCTTTCGGCGCGAAGCGGCGGCAGCCGCGTCAGGATCGCGGCAGAGATCAGGAACGACGCGGTATTCGCCCCGAGGGCGCCGCTCGGCCCGAGTGCTACGACGATCAATCCGCCGGCCATCGGGCCAACCGCAAGCTGAAGGTTGAACGCGGTCCCGAGAAGGGCGTTTGCCTGCAGGAGTTCATCGCGCGACACGAGGGCCGGGAGCGCACTCCGGCCGGCCGGTGCAAACACCGTGTCGACGCAGGACGAGGTGCCTGCAAGCGCGAGCAGGAAGGCTAAGGATGGGGTCGTCAGCGCGATGACGCCAAAGATCGCTGCGTTGACTACGTCGCAGCCGATCATCAGCGAGCGCTGCTCGACCCGGTCGGCAATCGTGCCCGCGACCGGCCCGAAGAACCGCGGCACGGCTTGGACGAGCAGCAGCATCCCGACGGCGAAGCCGCTCCCCTCGCGGTTGTGCACCAGAAGGACGAGCGCGACGAAGGCGACGCCATCGCCGACGTTGGAAAAGGTTCGCGCTAACCAGAGCCGCCGGAAGCGCGGAGATGATCGCAGCAGGTTCCGTTTGACGGCTCTATCCACTGGTGGCGAAGCGCGCGTTCGCTCCTTGGTGTTCCTTGCTGGCCGCGGCAGCGCAGCCTATTCGACCGCGATGTGCTGCTCTATAGTCGGTCGGGAGCGACGACCGGCGCCAAAGCGCTTCTTGCCGCAGCACATCTACCAGGAACCGCCGGGAGGCCCGAAGATCGGCACGGGGACAACAAGAGCCGTGGATCGCGCAGCGCGACGTCCGGCGTTGAGCGCGCTCCGGGACCGGCTACACATCCCGAGCGACGTCCCGCTCGCAACGGTGCCGGTTACCGTGGCCGGGCAGGCGCTCGTCCTCGCAGCGGTCTATGTCTTGTCGACGAGCGGCATCGACGTTTCTCTAGTCGTCGGCTCGGTGGCGCTTCTCGGCGCGGCCTTGCTAGCTGAGGCCTTTCCAGTGCCGATCGAGGGAGTCGCCGCTGGGCGAACTTCGCTTGCGAGCATCTTCATCGTCGGAACGGGTGTCATCTACGGGTGGCCAGCGGCGAGCATCGTCGGTTCCCTCACGATGGCCCTTGTAGAGACGGCTCATCGGCGCCCACCGAGGAAGGTGCTGTTCAACACCGGCCTCTACGCGCTCGCGGCGGGTGCGGCTGGGGCGGTTGCCGCGCCGATCGGGGGTCAGGGCCTGGGAGCACTCGTGCTCGCCGCAGCGGCCGCGTCGACCGCCTTCTACCTCGTCGACATCACGCTCCTGTCGGCCGTGCTCGCGGAGGCGACGTCCCAGCCGTTCCTGCGCGTCTACGCCCGGTCGACCTACTCGACCGCGGCGCCGTTCATGATCATGGCGTCGCTCGCGGCGATCCTCGTAGTCCTCTGGGACCAATCACCCTTCATCAGCGTGGCCTTGACTGCGCCACTCGTCGCGATCGCGCTGTACGAGCGGCGCGTGCACTCGGCGCTCCAGCGCCTCCGTGAGCTCGACCGCCTCAAGAACGAGTTCATCGCGATCGTGTCTCACGAGCTGCGGACCCCGATCGCGTCGGTCTATGGAGCTGCGATGACCCTTCAGCAGAGAGAACTCGAGCCCGTTCACCGCAACGCGCTGCTGTCGGTGGTCTTCTCCGAGTCCGCCCGCCTCGCGCGGTTGGTTGATCAGGTCGTATGGGCGAGCCGCTTCGAGGCCGGCCATGCGCGTCTGAAGCTCGAGGAGTGCGAGCCGGCGCCGCTCGTCGAGCAGGTGATCGAGGCGGCGCGGTTACACCTGCCGGCGGCGCTGTCGATCGAACTCGAGCCTGTGACTGCGGTGCCGAAGGTCCTCGCCGATCCCGAGCGCGTCAGGCAAGTCCTCGTCAACCTTCTCGACAACGCCGTCAAGTTCTCGCCCGATGGTGGACGGATCAACGTCGCGGTCAAGGCCTCGAACGGCAGCGTCAGATTTGCCGTGGCTGACCAAGGGATAGGCATTCCGCCTGATGAGCAGGCGCGAATCTTCGAAAAGTTCCACCGGCTCGACCCGCACCTGACCCGAGGGGTCGGCGGCACCGGGCTTGGTTTGTTCATTTGCCAAGAGCTTGTGCACGAGATGGAGGGTCGGATCTGGGTACAGCCTGGGGCGCATCGAGGATCGACGTTCGTGTTCGAGCTTCCTGCCGCGCGACCGAGCACTGATCGCACCTGACTGGGAGTTGCGCTGCGCTGACGAGCGTGTTCCGCAAGCTCAATATCGCTTCGCGGGGTGGCGGCGAAGCGCTCGCTGGCGACTATGCGGTTCGGTATAGGGACGGCGCTGGCTGACTACTCCGGATGACTGCTCCCGCCGGGTTTCCTATTTAGGCTCGAGACAGAGGACGGTGCGCCGGCCGAGCCGTCGACCCTGTCGAGCGTCGTTCCGGACTGGAGCGCCGGCGACAGTACTCATCTCGGCACGAGGACGCTGCGCGCGATCGTTGTCCGAGATGACCACGCGGACCGACCGCAGGTCTTGGTCGTGGACGACGCGAGGGACTTGGGCTCGTCTGAGAAGCGTTGCGCCTGAGCGGGGAGCGCTCTCCCTCGAATGAGGGATTCCCGGCCCTGCGGCATCGACCTAGGCTCCGAACGAAGGGGAGGGGCTGCGGCGCCTTGACCAGTTGGGCCGAAAATCGACAGGAGTACGAGCGGTTAGAGCCCTACGCGTTCTGCCTCGCGTGCGGCAATCCACTACCTGAGTCGCTTTTTCGCCTCGGCTCGCTCCGCTGTAGCGCCTGCCGCTGCTCGAATGAGCGCCTGGACGAGAACCTCGTCGAGCGCGGGCTGGCGCACGGTGCGCCGCTCCACTAGCGCCTGAACCCGCCAGGGAGCCCGGGCTGCGTTGGTGCTACCCCCAAATCGCTGGGCTGCAGCCTCACCTCGCTCAGCGGTAGCGCACCGAGATCTTCGCGCTCGCCGCTCGTGAGGCTGAGGCGAGATTGCCACCGTGGCTACGACCTACTAAAAGAGGATCCGCAGCGCGAGCTGCGGCGGGCAACCGCTCCCGAGCAGGTGCCGGGCTTGCCCGAGGTCTGCCCGAGAGGCAGCGAGCTCGTCCGCTTCCGCCCGGCAGTAACCCAGTTGACGAAACTGCTCTTGTCGCCACCGGAAGACATCAGGGGGCGGTCGGAAGGGTTCTCGCCGCAGTCGCGACCGCGCTGCCCGAGTCGCGGATCCCAATCGTGGCGATCATCGGGGCCGAGCGCGGCTCGAAAGATGTCGCGGTCGGTGCGATCATCGGGGCGCCGCTCCTGCTCGCGACGATGGCGATGGCGCTCGTCGCCGTCGCCGCGCTGCTCTACCGCGGCCGCCGGCCGCAGGAGCTGTCGCTCGACGTCTACTTCCGACCCGACCCTCGAGCGCGACCTCGCCTTCGGCTGCTTCGCCATCGGGCTTGCGGTCGGGCTCGGCGCGCCCAAAGCGCTCCAGATCGCGGCGGCCGTCGCGCTCGTCGCGGCGTACGTCCTCTACGTCGCGTGGACGCTCCGGCAAGCGGGCCGGTCGAGTCCGGAGAGGCCCTGAAGCCGCTGATGATGGACACCACCCGGGGCGATCCCCGGATGGTCGACTGTCATCGTGCAGCTCGTCGTCGCGCTCGGCACGATCGTCGGCGGCGCGCACATCTTCGTCGAGCAGCGCCTCCACGTTGCCGACAGCGCCGGCCGCGAGCCGCTCGTGCTCTCGCTGGTGCTCGCGCCGTTCGCGACCGAGTTGCCCGAGAAGGCGAACAGCTTCAGCACGAGGCGCAGGCCGATCCGCTCGCTCAGCTCGGCGCTCAGAGCGAGCGCCGCGGCGCTGTCTGCGTCATCCGTGAGGGCACATACCAATGTTCCCCGCATGCGTCCTCCTCTCGTGGTCGTCCAGCCAAGGTCCACGCTCCTCGCGCCGCGCGGCCATCGGGGCACAACCCGAGTCTCCGACCTCGCGCCACATGCGAGGCAGGGCGGGTCTACGCTGGCCGCGACCGTGCAAGGCGCTGACACAGGGCAGCGGGCGCACCACAGTGCGATCCAGCCGCCCCACCCGCGCGCGCCAGGTGCGCCAGTCGACTTGGCGGCCAGGCGGCGTTGGGCAATCTTCAGCCGATGTCGGCATCCGAGGGCGTATCGAAGACCAAGGCCCCAGGACTAGCGATACGTGGCCTTACCGAGAAGTGCCCCCGACAAGAATCGAACTTGTGCACGCGGTTTAGGAAACCGCTGCTCTTCCACTGAGCTACGGGGGCGCACCGAAGTGCGCCCCCAAGTGTAGAAGCGGTTAGTTCGGGCGAGTCGCCAGCGTCAGCTCGACGCTGTGCTCGGAGCCGTCGCGCGTGTACGTGACGGTGATCTTCTCGCCCGGCTTGTGGGCGTCGATCGCGCGGCTCAGGTCGTCGCCGCTGGCGACGTCCGTGCCGTCGACGGCGGTGATCACGTCACCGGCCTTCAGGCCGGCCTTCTTAGCCGGCGTGCCGTCGGGCACTCCCGCGAGGCGGGCGGTCGGGGCCTGGGAGTCGATCCGGACACCGAGGTAGGCGTGCACGGCCTTGCCGTTCGCGATCAGCTGGGAGGCGACCGTCTTGACCGTGCTCGAGGGGATCGAGAAGCCGACGCCCTCGTTGCCGCCCGAGTCGCTCTTGATCTGGGCGTTGACGCCGACGACCTGGCCCTGCGTGTTCAGCAGCGGACCGCCGGAGTTGCCGTGGTTGATCGCGGCGTCGGTCTGGATCGAGTCGTTGATGGTGAAGTTCGTCTGGCCCTGGATCGCGCGGTGAAGCGCGCTCACGATCCCACTCGTGACCGTCTCCTCGAGCCCGAACGGGCTGCCGATCGCGACGACGCCGTCACCGACCTGAAGCTGTTTCGAGTCGCCGACCGCGAGCGGATGGAGCTCGGAGGCTGGCGCGTCGACCTTGATCACCGCCAGGTCGGTCGACCTGTCGGTGCCGACCGTGGTCGCCGAGTAGGTCTTGCCGTCCCAGAAGCGGACCTTGATCGAGGACGCGCCGTCGACGACGTGGTCGTTCGTGACGATGTGGCCGTCGGAGTCGTAGAGCCAGCCCGAGCCCTGTGCCTGCCGCGGCTGGCTGCCGCCGCCGGGGAAGGGCGAGCTCGAGCCGGACTCGGTGACTACGATCTCGACGACGCCGCGGTAGGCGCCGCGGTAGATCTGGTTGACCGACAGCGGCGCCGCCGAAGCGGAATCGGCCTCCTGCACGGTGACCTGCCTGACGACGGTGTCGGTGCCATTGTCGTGGAGCGTCGCGTAGGCGACGGCCCCGCCGCCCGCGCCGAGGCAGGCTGCTGCGAGGAGAGACGCAACGATGAGAGTTGGGCGCGAGCGGCGAGGCATCAGGGGAGGTTCCTTCCGTTGAGTAGTTCTGTCGAAGACCATGAAAGCAACCGCCGGCTAAGAGCCGCCTGAAACGTCGCTAAGAAGTCTGTGAGAAAACAAAAGACCCCGCCTGAGCGGGGCCTCTCGTCGCACAAGGGTTTTGGGGGATCCCTTGATCGATGACGCCTGTGATCTTGCGACGCGAGCTTAAGCAGAACGTGAGGACCACCTAAGAAGTTCCTAAGACCGGCCCCTGAGCAGGGGCTTCTCACACGGCCTTCAGGTTTCCGCGCGACAATGCGCACGTGAAGATCCTGGTGGTCGACGACGAACGGGCCGTGCGCGAGTCGCTGCGGCGGGCGCTCGAGCTCGAGGGCTACGAGATCGAGCTGGCCGAGGACGGCGCGCAGGCGCTCGAGCGGCTGGAGGACGACCCCGAGCCCGACGCGATGGTGCTCGACATCCTGATGCCCGGCGTCGACGGGCTCGAGGTCTCGCGCACCCTGCGCCGCAAGGGCAGCAAGCTTCCGATCCTGATGCTGACCGCGCGCACCCAGGTCGAGGACCGGGTCGAGGGGCTCGACGCGGGCGCCGACGACTACCTGACCAAGCCGTTCGCGCTCGAGGAGCTGCTCGCGCGCGTGCGCGCGCTCTTGCGGCGGACGAGCGACGGCTCCGGCGAGGTCCTGCGCTTCGCCGACCTCGAGCTCGACCCGGGCACGCGCGAGGTGAGGCGCGCCGGCGAGCGGATCGAGCTCACGCGCACCGAGTTCTCGCTGCTCGAGCTGTTCCTGCTCAACCCGCGGCAGGTGCTCACTCGCTCCCTGATCTTCGAGCGCGTCTGGGGCTACGACTTCGGCTTCGCCTCGAACTCGCTCGACGTCTACATCGGCTACCTGCGGCGCAAGACCGAGGCCGGCGGCAAGCCGCGCCTGATCCACACGGTCCGCGGCGTCGGCTACGCGCTGCGCGAGGGATGAGCTTTCGCACCCGGCTCGCGCTCGTGGCCGCCGCGGCGGTCGGCATCGCCGTGGTCGCGGCCTCGGTGGTCGTCTTCGTCGTCGTGCACAACGAGCTCTTCGGCGAGGTCGACCGCGCGTTGCACAACCGGGCGGTGGAGATCGCCAACGGCCCGCAGCCCGAGATCGAGCGCGGTTATCTCCACCTGCCGGGGCCGCACGTCGGCGTCCAGAGCGACTTCGTCCAGGCGGTCCCGATCTCCGGCGCGCCCTACGCCGAGCCCGATGCCCAGTACAAGCTGCCCGTGACCGCGAAAGACCACCAGGCGGCGCGCGGCGAGCAGGAGCTCTACTACGACAACCGGCGCTACCAGGACACCGAGTTCCGGGTGCTGACGATCCCGGCCACGCCCTACGCCGTCCAGATCGCACGGCCGCTCACCGAGGTGAACCGCACGCTGCACCGGATCACGCTCTTCCTGATCCTGATCGCGGTCGGCGGGATTGGCGTCGCCGCGGCGCTCGGCTTGATCGTCTCCCGGGCGGCGCTGACCCCGGTGCGGCGGCTGACGGAGACGACCGAGGCCGTCACCGAGACACGCGACCTCTCTCAGCGGATCGAGTCGACCTCGACCGGGCACGACGAGCTCGGCCGGCTTGCCTCCAGCTTCAACACGATGCTCGGCGCGCTGGAGGACTCCAGCCGGGCGCAGCGGCAGCTCGTCGCCGACGCCTCGCACGAGCTGCGCACGCCGCTCACCAGCCTGAAGACGAACATCGAGGTCCTCGCGCGCGGGAACGAGCTGGCGCCGGAGACACGCGAGCAGCTGCTGCGCGACATCGTCGAGCAGATCGACGAGATGACGGCGCTGATCGGCGAGCTGATCGAGCTCGCGCGAGCGTCGAGGCCGGACGCGGTCACCGAGCCGGCGCGGGACGTACGCCTCGACCTGGTCGCCGCCGACGCGATCGAGCGCACCCGGCGCAACCGGCCCGGGATCGAGTTCGAGACCGACCTGGACGAATCGGTTGTCCACGGCGCGCCCTCCACGATCGAGCGTGCGGTCGCGAACCTGCTCGACAACGCGGCCAAGTGGAGCCCGCCCGGAGGCTCGGTCGAGGTGGCGGTGCGGCAGGGTGAGATCTCGGTGCGGGATCACGGCCCCGGGATCGCCGACGAGGATCTGCCCTACGTGTTCGACCGCTTCTATCGCTCGAGGACCGCCCGTGGCATGCCCGGCTCCGGCCTCGGCCTGGCGATCGTCAAGCAGGTGGCGGAGTCTCAGGGCGGCTCGATCGTCGCCGAGCGGCCCGAGGGCGGGGGGACGCTGATGCGCCTGCGGCTGAACGGCAGCCGCCCCGGGTCTTAGCGACTTTTCAGCGTCCTCTCAGCCCGCTCTCAGCGACGGCTGCTTTCCTCGGGGCATGGCACCGACCGAAAGGAGAACGCAATGGCAATGAGACGAAAGGTGCTCGCGGGAGCCGCGGCCGCGCTCGCGGTCGGCGGCGCCGGAGCCGGCGTCGCGGCGACCAAGCTGACGGCCAGCTCTCCCGGCGAGGAGAGCAAGGCGATCGTCAACGACGCCGCGAAGAACCTCGGCGTCGAGCCGAGCAAGCTCAGCGCCGCGCTCAAGCAGGCGTTCGAGCACCGGATCGACGCTGCCGTGGCCGCCGGACGACTGACCAAGGAGCAGGGCGAGGAGCTGAAGCAGCGGATCGAGTCCGACGACTTCCCGCTCTTCGGGCCACCTGCCTTCGGACACGGCTTCGGTGCGCCGCATCCGTTCTTCCACGGGCTCGACGCGGCGGCGAGCTACCTCGGCCTGACCGAGGAGCAGCTGCACAACCGGCTCGAGAGCGGCAAGACCCTGGCCCAGCTCGCGAAGGCCCAGGGCAAGTCCGTGAACGGCCTGAAGGACGCGCTGCTGAAGGACGCCGAGCAGCACCTGGATGCCGCCGTCAAGGCGGGCCGGCTCTCCGCGGCCGAGGAGAAGCGCGTTCTCGCCGACCTCGAACAGCGGCTCGATCACCTCGTCAACGGCAAGCTGCCCGACCGCTTCCCACGCCACCACGGCTTCGGCTTCCGCGACCGGCTCGGGCCACCGTCCTCCGCGCCTCCCGCCGCCTAGCAGCAAGCGCGCACGTGCCCGGTACGCTGGGCGCGTGCGCGAGCTTGCCGAGACGATCGAGCGCTGGCGGGCGCGGGGTGACCGCGTCGCGCTGGCGACCGTGGTGGCCACGCGCCGCTCGGCCCCACGGCCGGTCGGCGCCAAGCTGGCCGTGTCGGAGACCGGCGAGCTGTTCGGCTCGGTCTCCGGCGGCTGTGTCGAGAGCGACGTCGCGGTCACCGCGGCCGACGTGCTCGCCGACGGCACGCCGCGCCTCCTGACGTACGGCATCGAGGACGAGCTGGCGTGGTCGGTCGGCCTTCCCTGCGGCGGAGAGATCGATGTCTTCGTCGAGCCTTTCGAAGGCGAGCTTCCCGAGGAGCCGTCGACCACGTTGACGGTGCTCGAGGGCGAGCGCGCCGGCGAGCGAGTCGACACAGACGTGCCGCCGGGCCCGAGCCGCGTGCTCGAGCTCGACGGAGTCAAGGTCTTCGCGGAGGTGCTCGGCCCACCACCGCGCCTGGTCGTGGTCGGCGGGATCGACACGGCCGAGGAGCTCTGCCGCGCGGCCAAGGCGCTCGGCTGGGGCACCGAGGTGATCGACCCGCGTCCGGCGCTCGTCACGCGCGAGCGCCTGCCGAGCCCCGACGAGCTGACGGTCGCCTGGCCTGACGAGCTGACCGCCGACGCCGACGCTGCGGTCGTCGTGCTCACGCACGAGGAGCGGCTCGACGTGCCCGCGCTGGTCGCGGCGCTCGCGAGCGACGCCTTCTACGTCGGAGCGATCGGCTCGCGGCGAACGCAGGCGAAGCGGCGCGAGCGGCTGCTCGAGGCCGGCCTCACCGAGGAGCAGCTGGACCGCCTCGCGGGCCCGGCGGGCCTCGACCTCGGCGCGCACACCCCGGCCGAGACCGCGGTCTCGATCCTGGCCGAGGTGCTGGCCGTTCGCGCGGGTCGCGCGGGCGGGCGCCTCGTCGAGCGCAGCGGCCCGATTCACGCCACCGCCTGAGTGGCGGCAGTCCTCCTCGCGTGCCTCTCGGCCGCGCTCTTCGGCGCGATGGCGGTCGCCGTCCGGTTCGCGCTTCGCAGCCACGACGATCCCGAGCTCGGCTCGCTCGCGATGTCGACGGTCGCGCTCGGCGTGACGGGGGCGATCGCGCTCGCCGCCAGGCCCGATTTCGACCTCGGCGAGCTCTGGCCGTTCCTCGTCGCGGGCGCGATCGCGCCGGGGCTCTCGCAGATCCTGTTCGTGCGCGCTGTCCGCGAGGCAGGCGCGGCACGAACTTCCGTGCTGATGGGGACCGCGCCGCTCGTCGCGGTGGCGATCGCGCTGACGTTCCTCGACGAGCCCGTGAGCGCGGCGCTGCTCCTCGGGGCGGCGCTGATCGTCGCCGGCGGCTTTGCGCTGGCGAACGAGCGCGTGCGGCCGGAGGACTTCCGGCGACTGGGCGTCCTGTTCGCGGTGGGGGCGACCGTGCTCTTCGCAGTGCGCGACAACGTCTTGCGCGCGATCGCCAGGGACACGACCGTCGATGCGCTCGTTGCAGCGCCGGTCTCGCTGCTCGCTGGGACGGCGACCGTCGCCCTGTACCTCTTGATCAGTCGGCGAGGGGCGTGGGCCCGCGGCTACGGCACCACGCTGCGCGCGTTCCTGCCGGCCGGCCTGCTCTTCGGGCTGTCCTACACCGCCCTCTTCCAGGCGTACTACCGCGGCCGCGTGAGCGTGGTCGCGCCGCTCGTCGCGACCGAGTCGCTCTGGGGAGTGGCGTTCTCGGCGCTGCTCCTGCGGCGCACCGAGCTGGTCGGGCGGCGACTGGTGGCCGGCGCGATCCTGATCGTGGCCGGCGGCGTGCTGATCGGCGCGAGTGCCGATCCCGCCCATGCGCGTCGGCCTCCGGTCCGCGATCACGCGGCGCCAGGAACCACCCTCGTCCTTGCCAAGGCAACCAGCCTTGGCCGCGGACGAGTGCGGCCCCTGGCTTGGTGCTCGCGACCCGGAGCCTCGAGAGCATTGGCGGGAGCGGCACAGCGAATAATCCCGCCGTGGGCTGGCTGAGCGAGCTCGTCGAGGAACGCGGCGCCGAGGCGCTCGACCTGCACGCGCAGACGGTCAATCCGCAGTTCGTGAAGCTGCTGCGGACGATCGGCTTCGACCGCCGCTGGGCCCGCGCGCAAGGCGCGCACCTCTGGGACGACGACGGCAACCGCTACCTAGACGTGCTCGGCGGCTTCGGGATGTTCAACGTCGGCCGCAACAACCCGCGCGTGCGGGAGGCGCTGGTCGAGGCGCTCGAGCTCGAGCGGCCCGGCTCGACCCAGCTCGGGGTCGACTCGCTGCCCGCCCTGTTGGCCGAGGAGCTCCTGCGGCGCGCGCCGGCCTCGGTCGAGAAGGTCCTGTTCACGAGCTCCGGGGCGGAGTCGGTGGAGGCGGCGCTCAAGCTCGGCCGGGCCGCGACCGGCCGCTCCCGCGTGCTCTCGGCCGAGCACGGCTTCCACGGGCTGACGCTTGGCGCGCTCTCCGCGAACGCGGAGCCCGAGTTCACCGAGCGCTTCGGCCCGCTGCTGCCCGGCTTCGAGCGCGTGCCCTGGAACGACCTCGAGGCGCTGGAGCGCGAGCTCGCCCGCGAGGACGTCGCCCTCTTCCTGGTCGAGCCGGTACAGGGCAAGGGCGTCAACCTCCCGGCGAAGGGCTACCTCGAGGGAGCGCAGGAGCTCTGCCGCCGGTTCGGGACGCTCTTCTGCGTGGACGAGGTGCAGACCGGCTTCGGCCGCACGGGCCGCCTGCTCGCGCTCGAACACTGGGGCCTCGCGCCCGACCTGATCACGGTCGCCAAGGCGCTCTCCGGCGGCTACGTCCCGGTGGGCGCGCTGCTGATGAGCGAGGCGGTCTACGAGGGCGTCTTCGACTCGCTCCCGAACGCGGTCAGCCACGGCTCGACCTTCGCTCCGAACGACCTGGCGATGGTCGCCGGCCTCGCGACGCTGCGGGAGCTCGACAGCCAGGGACTCGTCGAGCGCAGCGCCCGCCTCGGCGACCAGCTGCTCGAGCGCACGCGGCCGCTGGTCGAGCGCTCGCGCGTCGTGAAGGACGTGCGCGGGCTCGGGCTGATGTGGGCGATCGAGTTCGAGGAGCCCGAGGGCGGCTCGCGCACGTGGAAGCTGCTGGAACGGATCCAGCCGGCGCTCTTTGCACAGCTCGTCGTGGTGCCGCTCTTCCGCGACCACCGCATCCTCAGCCAGGTGGCCGGCCATGGGATGAACGTGCTCAAGGCGCTGCCGCCGCTCGTCGTCGACGAGGACGATCTCGACTGGTTCGTGACCGCGCTCGACGAGACGGTCGCCCGCGCCGAGAAGATGCCGCGCGCGCTCGTCCGGTTCGGCCTGCAGGCAGCCCGCGCCGGGCGCACGCCGCGCAAGCGGCTGGCCCGCGCGTGACGATCGACCGCCGGGTGCGAGAGAGCTAGAGCTCTGACACGTCCGCGTGCCGCTCGGCGATGCACGCGTTGGCCCACTGCTCGGCCGACTCGACCAGGCGCCCGCAGAGGATGTCGAGCTCGCGCTCGTCCTCGGGAAGATGCTCGGGCGAGACCTCGATTCGCACCTGGTTCAGCGAGGCCTCGCTGTCCTCGCCGATCTCGTGCCGCTCCTCGGCCACGATCGCCACCTCGCCAACCTTCGGCAGGAGCGACTTGGCGAGTTCGTCGATCTCGGCGGCAGTGGCCCCGCGCCCCGCGAAGATGCCGAAGTTGACTCTCACTTCGACCCCTGGGGGCTCGACTTCTCGCACGCAGAATGCAAGCTGCGGCTCGACCCTCATTGCAACTCGTATTGCCGCTGGGCCGCGAAACCTAACCCTCGCTCGGCTCCCAGCGGAAATAGCGCACAGCGAAGACGATCCCGAGCAGCCCCCAGGCCGCTATCACGGCCACATTCGTGCCCTGGGTCCAGATCGGCTGGTCGTGCAGCATCACGTTGCGGATCAGCCGCAGGAAGTAGGTCAACGGCAGCACGTCGGCGATCGCGCGCAGCACCTGCGGGAAGTGCTCGGGCGAGAAGAAGGCGCCGGCTATGAACGAGGCCGGCAGGTAGATCGCGTTCACGACCGCCGAGGCGCCCTCGGCGCTCTTGATCAGCGCCGCCACGCCGATCCCGAGCCCACAGAAGGCGATTGCACCCAGCAGCAGCGCGAGCACCAGCGAGCCGATCCGGTCCGGAGCCGGGATTCCGAACAGCACCTTGCCGAGCAGGATCAGCCCCGCGACCTCGACCGCGAAAGCCGTGATGAACGCCGTCAGCAGGGCTGCGACGTACGCGGGGGCGGGCAGCGGCGTCGCGCGGAGCCGCTTGAGGATCCCCGACTCGCGGCGGATCACGAGCACGATCGCCAGGCCGGCGAACGCGATCGAGATCGCCCCGTAGCCGATCATCCCGGCCTGCAGGAAGTGCGACCCCTTGACCCCGTCCACCGTGTCGTCCCCGTACGTCGAGCCGAGCAGGACGAAGAAGATCATCGGCAGCAGGAAGGTGAAGAAGGCCAGCTCGCGGCTGCGCGTGTAGAGCAGCAGCTCGCCTTTCAGCTCGTGCCGAAAGAGCCTCACTCGGGGCTATCCTCGGTCAGGCTCAGGTAGACCTCCTCGAGGCTCGGACGCCGGACGACGAGGCCCTCGAGCTCGCGGCCGTCGGCCAGGGCGCGGCCGGTGAGCTCGTTCAGGACGCGCGTCGGCTCGGCGGTCTCGAGCACGACCTCTCGGCCGTTCTCGCGGTAGCGGATCTCGGTCGCCGGCACCGCGCCCGTGAGGTCGGCCGGCGCGCCCGAAGCGACGATCTGCCCCTGGGCCAGCACGGCCACGCGGTCGGCAAGCTGCTCGGCCTCGTCCAGGTAGTGCGTCGTCAACAGGATCGTCTTGCCGAGCCCGCGCAGGCCGCGGATCGTCTCCCAGGCCCGCCGCCGCGCGGCAGGGTCGAAGCCGGTCGTCGGCTCGTCCAGGAAGATCAGCTCCGGGTCGCCGACGAGCGCGAGCCCGAGGTCGAGCCGGCGCCGCTGGCCGCCCGAGAGCCGCCGCACGCGCTCGTCGCGTTTCTCCTGTAGGCCGACCAGCTCGATCACCTCGTCCACCGGCCGCGGCTTGCGGTAGTAGCCGGCGAACAGGCGCAGCATCTCCGCGGGCGTGAGCGTCTCGTACATGGCCGAGGACTGCAGCACGACGCCGATCTCCTCCCGCCACTCGCCGCCGGCGCGGGCCGGGTCGGTGCCCAGCACCTCGACCTCGCCCGCGTCGCGCCTGCGATAGCCCTCGAGGATCTCGACCGTCGTCGTCTTTCCGGCGCCGTTCGGGCCGAGCAGCCCGAAGACCTCGCCGCGGCGGACCTCGAAGTCGATTCCGCGCACCGCCTCGAGCGCGCCGTAGGACTTGCGCAGCCCGCGGACGGCGATCGCGGTCACGAGAGCTCGATCGAGAGCATCCCGCCCGGCGCGAAGGGGGGCTCGTCGCCCCCGGCGAGCGCGGCCGCGATGCGGGAGCAGTCCGGCTGGTGGCCGACGACGATCACCGTCTCGCCGCGCTCCTCCACCGCAGCGCGCACCGCCTCGGCGGTCGCCCCGGGTGCGAGCCGCTCGTCGGGCTCGGCCTCGAGGCCCGTCGGCCTGGCCAGCTCCTGTGCGGTCTCGCGCGCACGCAGCAGTGGGCTCGTCAGCACCGCGTCCGGGCGCACGCCCTCGCTCGCGAGCCGCTGCCCGAGTGCTCGGGCCGCGTCGCGGCCTTCCGAGGTGAGAGGCCTGAGCTCGTCCGGCTCTCCGGACGCAGCCTCGGCGTGACGCACGATCACCAGCCGCACGGCGCGGAGCATAGTCTGCGCCCCGTGCGCACCTTTCGGTACGTCGTGGCGGACGTCTTCACAGACACGCCACTCGCCGGGAATGCGCTAGCCGTCTTCACCGACGGCCGCGGGCTCGACGACGAGGAGATGCAGCGGCTGGCGCGCGAGCTGAACCTGTCGGAGACGGTGTTCGTGCTTCCGCCGGAAGCCGGCGGGCACGCTCGGATCCGCATCTTCACGCCGAGTGTCGAGCTGCCCTTTGCGGGCCACCCGACGCTCGGCACGGCGTTCGTGCTGGCCGGTCCGCTGCAGGCCCCCGAGCTCCAGCTCGAGACCCTGCGGGGGATCGTGCCGGTCGCGCTCGAGCGCGACGACCAGCGGATCGTCTTCGGCCGCATGGTGCAGCCGCTGCCGGCGTGGCGGCCGTACGGCGACGCCGAGGCTCTCCTGGCGGCGCTCGGGGTCGACCGGTCCGAGCTGCCGGTCGAGCACTACGACAACGGGGCGGAATTCGTCTACGTCGGGCTCGGCTCGGTCGAGCAGCTGGAGGCGCTGCGGCCGGACTTCGGGGCGCTCCTCGACCTCTCGGGGCTGCTCGGCGCCTACTGCTTCGCCGGCTCGGGCAAGCAGTGGCGTGCGCGCATGTTCGCGCCGGGCGGCGGCGTCGCCGAGGATCCGGCCACCGGCTCGGCCGCCGGGCCTTTCGCGGTGCACCTCGCGCGCCACGGCCGGATCGGCTTCGGCGAGGAGATCGAGATCACCCAGGGTGTCGAGATCGGCCGCCCGTCGACGCTGGTCGCCCGGGCCGACGGCTCGGAGGAGCAGCTCGAGCGCGTGGAGGTGGGCGGCAGCGCGGTGATCGTCGCGCGCGGCGAGTTCAGGCTTCCCTGAGCTCGACCGCCTCGATCTCCGGGAGCTCCGGCGTGAGCGCTCGCCAGAAGACGCCGCCGTCGCTGGACTCGTACAGCCGGTTGCGAGCGGCGTAGACGACGTGGTCGGGGTCGTCTGCGGCGATCGCGACTGCCCGCCCCGGCGGGAGGCCGCCGCCGGCCTCGCGCCAGGTGCGGCCGGCGTCGTTCGAGATCGCCAGCGGCGGGCGGCGGTCGATCACCGCGATCACGGTCGAGCCCGAGGCGGCCGCGGCGACGACCAGCGGCAGCGAGAGCGGCACCTCCTGCGGCTCCACCACGGCAGTAGACGCGCCGAGCACAACGTCCTCCTCGAGGTCGACCTCGAAGACGCCGTCCACCGTCCGGACGAGCGCGATCACGAGAGCCGCCGGCCGAGCAGGCTCGCAACCAGCGCCGCCGCTCGGCGGGCCGCCGGCACCGGCGCGTACCCGGTCGAGCGCGAGACGAGGTAGGCAGCCGTGAACGCGTCGCCTGCGCCCGTCGGGTCGACCTCGCCTCCGACCACCCGGGCGGGCACCTGCTCGAGGCGGCCCTCGGCGAAGACCAGCGAGCCCTCCGCGCCGAACGTGACCACGATCTCGGGCACGCCGAGCGAGCCCAGCGCCTCGGCATCCGGCTCGCCGACCAGCACCCGCGCCTCCTCCTCGGCGAGCTTCAGCACCGAGATGTGCCGCAGCACCTCCGGGTCGTAGTCGGCGTCGAGCGCGAGCGGTCCCGTCCGCGCCGGCCGCACCAGGCCCTGCCCGTCGAACGACAGCCGCCGGTCGCGGGCCAGCACGGCGAGCGTCTCGGGCGGGAAGTCCGAGCGGCCGAGCGCGCCGACGTGCACGCGGTCGGCCCGCTCGAGCCCGCGCAGGTCGGCCGCCGTCCACTGCGGGCCGAGCGAATCAACCACCATCGAGCGGAGGTCGCCCGAGTAGCGGAACGAGAACGCCGCCGTCGTGTCGCCGCCGCGCCACAGCACCGGCAGCCCGAGCCGCACGAGCGGCGGCAGGAGCGCACGTCGGTCGGCCTCGGCGCCCTTGGCCGCGACGATCGCAGGTCGGCCGAGCACGCGTAGAGCGCGGGCCGCGTGGAACGGTGCTCCGCCGACCCGCGGCTCGCCGCCGTCAACGCGGTCGAGCGAGAGGTTCCCGACGACTGCGAGCGCCCGCACGGAGCGAATCTATCCGGGTCGCGAGCAGCGTCAGGCAGAAGGCGAGCACGAAGCTCGGAAGCGAGGCCGTCAGCCGCGCATGCCCGGGGCTCAGGTGCTCGACCGCGTCGACCCACCAGCTCGGCCCCTGAGGAGAGAGCCACTGGTAGAGCGCGAACCCGGCTGCCCAGGCGGCGAGCAGCGGCCAGCGGACGCCTCGGCTCTCGAAGACGTCGCGCTCGGAGTAGTGCGAGCCGCGTGCGAGCCAGTCGGCGAGCAGCACCGCGAACAGCGGCACGAAGACCGAGCCCAGCAGATAGAGGAAGGTCAGGTAGTTGCCGAGGTCGATCACGATCGCGCCGACGGTGGCGATCGTAGCGACGAGCGCGATCAGCACCGGCTGCGAGGCGCGCGGGAGCAGGTTCTGCAGCGAGACGGCGGTCGAGTAGATGTCGGCGAAGGCCTCGTCGCTCTCGTCCACGGTCAGCATCAGCAGCGCGATCACCGCGAGCACGCTGCCGGTCGCGACCACGGTCGGGATCTGCGTCGGCTCGCTCAGGTCGCGGGAGAGCACGAGCAGCGAGCCGATCCCGAAGCACCACAGCGTCGGCAGCAGGTAGCCGACCCCCGCGCCGAAGAAGGCGCTCCGTCGGTCGCGCGCGAAGCGCGTGTAGTCGGCGGCCAGCGGCGTCCAGGAGACGATGTTGGCGATCACCAGGTCGATCCCCTGGCCGAGCGAGACGCCGCCCGTGCCGTCCTGGTTCCAGAGTGCGTGCAGGTCGGCCTTGTCGAGCACCCACCAGGTCAGGTAGGCAATCGAGGCCGCGACCGCCCAGACGGCGAACTTCTTCAGGTAGCGGCGGATGAAACCGATCGGCCCCATCAGCCCGAGCAGGAGCGAGATCGCGCCGAACAGCAGCGCCCAGAGCCAGCGCTCGCGGAAGCCGAAGACGCGCTCAGAGAGGGCCGCGGCCGCCGTCGAGATGATGATCAGCTCGAAGGTCGACCAGCCCAGGTTCTGGGCCACGTTCAGCACGGTCGGCGCGTACGAGCCGCGGCGCCCGAGCGGCGCGCGCAGCACCACCATCCCGGGGACGCGAGCGTCGGCGCCGATCGCGCCCGCGAGGCCGAGGAGGACGTTCCCGGCGACCGCGCCGATCGCGATCGCCAGCAGTGCCTGCGGCAGCGAGAGCATCGGCACCAGGCCGGCGGCCGCCACGATCACGAGCAGGCTGACGGAGAGGTTCCCCCAGAGCAGCGTCAGGTCGAACAGCCCGAGCACCCGCAGGCGCTCCGGCACGGGCGTGATCCCCCAGCTCGGTGTCTCGCGTTCCATCCGCTCCCTTCGCTGGTGTTAGCCAGATCAGGTTCGACGGGTGTGATCTCAGCCGCTTGCCGCGGCACCCCGGGACCGGCACTGTATCCGGCGATGGAGGAGCGGCGCAGACGTGAGCGGCTGACCCCGCTGAGCGGCGAGCTGAAGGAGATGTTCGACTACCAGCCGCCCGATCCGACCAAGGTCGAGAAGCCGCCTCGACGCCGCCGGGAGCGCCACGCGCCGACCACCCGGCGCGGCGTCATCCTGAACGGGCTGTTGCGGTTGTCACTGCTGCTGGGCGCCGTGGCAGGGGTGGTCGTCCTGATCGCCTGGCTCGTGGCGCGGCACTGGGACAAGTCGTTCGAGCAGATCTTGCCGACGACGTTCTACTTCGCCGGCGCCGCCGTCGGCGCGCTGGCGCTGCTGGGCGGGACCGGTGTCGGCCGCTCCTACCGCTACGGCGCCGGCTACGGGCCGCACCCGAACGTGCCGCGGCAAACCGCGGTCAACACCTCGTTCTTCCTCGGCGGCCTGGCCGCGTTCCTGTTCGGCCTCGGGCTCGCGCTCGACTACCTGCTCTAGAAGTCGCGTTCAAGGCCCGGCCGACCGGGAAGAAGGCGCGCGTGCACGAGGTGCAGGACCACCTGCGGGCGCTGCGGCGGCTCTTCCGCCGCCGGATCGACGCGGCCGCCGAAGGCCCTGCGCCGGAGCGAATCGACCTGAGCGTCGTCGAAAGCACCGTCGCGAAGGCGGTCGAGGACCTCGAGCGCGCCTCGAGGGAGCTCGCAGCCGCCGAGCCGCGCGCCTGAATGCAGCTCGCGTCGGACACCCGCGCGGAGTTCACGAGCCTCTTCTCGCTCTACGAGTGGGTGATGATCGTGACCGCGGCGATCGTCTTCGGCGTCGTCCTCTTCGCCGCCTGGCGCTACCGCGCGCGGCCCGGACACGGTCCGTCCGGCAAGAGCGAGGCGAACGTGGTCGAGCTCGTCTACGCCCTGGTGCTGGTCGTCGTGGTCGCCGTGCTGGTCACGCGCACGTTCACCACCGAGAACCGGGTCGACGCGGTCGCCTCGAGCCCGAAGCGTGAGATCCACGTGACTGCGTTCAAGTGGGGCTGGCGCTTCAGCTATCCCGGCAGCGGCGTCAGCGTGGTCGGTGACGACCGGCACCCGCCGTCGCTGCACCTGCCCGTCGGCGAGCCGCTCGTCTTCGTCGAGCGCTCACAGGACGTCGTGCACTCGTTCTGGGTGCCGGCGCTGCGCTTCAAGCGTGACGCCTGGCCCGACGCCGACACGCGCTTCGAGCTGACCGTCGGCCGCCCAGGCGTCTACGCCGGCCACTGCGCCGAGTTCTGCGGCCTCCACCACACGGACATGAACTTCACCGTCGTGGCGGAGAGCCCCGATCGCTTCGAGCGGTGGCTGGCCGGACAATGACGAGCGTCGCCCTCGAGCGTCCGCGAGCCACGGGCCTGGTCGGCTGGATCGCGAGCACCGACCACAAGCGGGTCGCGCTGATGCAGCTCGGCGCGTCGCTGGTCTTCTTCGTGGCGAGCGGGATCGCGGCCCTGCTGATGCGCAGCGAGCTGGCCGAGCCCGGGATGCAGATCGTCTCGCGTCAGAGCTACGACGAGCTGTTCACGATCCACGGTTCCGGGATGATCTACTTGACCGTGACGCCGCTCGCGCTCGCGGTCGGGCTCTACCTGATCCCGTTGCAGATCGGCGCCGCCCAGCTCTCCTGGCCGCGGCTCGCCCTGCTCGGCCTCTGGCTCTACGTGGCCGGCGGCGTGATCATGTACCTCGGCTTCGCGGTCGACCACGGCGCCGCCAGGGCTGGCTGGTTCGCGACCTATCCGCTCTCCGACGCGACCAACACCTCCGGCAAGGGCCAGGACATGTGGATCTGCGGTGTCTTCCTGTCCGTGCTCGGGGTGACGATCCAGAGCGGCTCGCTGCTCGCGACGATCGTCCGCAAGCGCGCGCCCGGGATGACGATGTCGCGGCTCTCGCCGTTCACGTGGTCGATGCTCGCGACCGTCCTGATGGCCCTGACCTCGTTCCCCGTGCTGCTCGGGACGATGGCCGCGCTCGAGTGGGACCGGCTGCACGGTGGGGTCTTCGACCGGCACTACGGCCCGGTCGCCTACCAGTTGCTGTTCTGGTTCTACGGCCACCCGGTCGTCTACGTGATGTTCTTCCCCTTCGTCGGGATGGCGGCGGAGGTGGTCTCGACCTTCTCGGCCCGCAGGTTCTTCGGCTACAAGGGCTTCACGTTCTCGATCCTGCTGTTCGCGGCGCTCTCGATGTCGGTGTGGGCGCACCACATGTTCGCCACCGGCCGGATCAACAACGAGTACTTCTCGCTGACCTCGACGATGCTGATCGTCCCCGCCGGGCTCGAGTACTTCGCGCTGATCGGGACGATGGTCGGCGGAGCGATCGTCTTCTCGACCGCGATGCTGTTCGCGATCGGCTTCCTGCTCCTGTTCCTGATCGGCGGGTTGACCGGGATCATCGTCGCCTCGCCGCCGCTCGACTACCACCTGACCGACTCGTACTTCTACGTCGCGCACTTCCACTACGCGCTCTTCGGCGGCAGCCTGTTCGCGTTCTTCGCCGGCGCGTACTACTGGTTCCCGAAGGTGACGGGCGCCTTGTTGCGCGAGTCGCTCGGGAAGCTCCAGTTCGTCCTGATGGTGGTCGGGGCGAACCTGACCTTCTTCCCGATGCTCGTGCTCGGCTTCGAGGGGATGCCGCGGCGCGTCGCGACCTACCCCTCGCGCTTCACGGCGCTGAACGTGGTGGAGACGGTCGGCGGGTTCGTGATCGCGCTCGGCGTGCTCGTCTTCCTCGTCAACGTCTGGTGGTCGCTGAGGCGACGCGTGCCTGCGGGGAACGACCCGTTCGGCGGGGCGACGCTCGAGTGGTGGACGACCTCGCCGCCGCCGCGGCTGAACTTCGAGTCGCTGCCACCGATCCGTTCGTTCGCGCCGCTGTTCGACTTGCAGGACGACCGGAAGTGATGCAGCGCCGCTGGACGCCGCTGCTCGTCTGGGCCGGACTGCTCGCGGGGTTGACCTGCATCCAGTTCGTCTTCTCGACGAATCCGTACTACTGGGCCACGCTCGGCAGCGCGGCCGTGGTGACGGCGCTGCTCGCCGGCTACTACCTCTGGCGGCCGCCGCTCCCGGCGGAGGAATACGTGCCCGACTCGAGCTACGCGACCGTGGCGGTTGCAGCCGGGGCGGCGGTCGCGGCCCTCGGCGTCCCCTTCGGGCCGTGGCTCTACCTGCCCGGGCTCGGGCTGCTCGTGGTCGGGCTCGGCGGGCTCGTGCACGAGCTGCGGGTCGAGCGGAGGCGCGCGTGAGGCGGCTCGCGCTGGTCCTCCTGGTGCTGGCGCTGCCGAGCGCCGCGGCGGCGGAGCCGAACGGGCGGCAGCTGTTCGTCGAAGGCTGCGCCTCGTGCCACGGCCTCTCTGCGCGGGGCGTCCCCGGCGTCGGGCCCGACCTGCACGGCGCAGGAGCCGCGGCGGCCGACTTCTACCTCTCCACCGGCCGGATGCCGCTCGACGTGGCCACCGGCGAGCAACCGCTGCGCAGCCAGCCGGCCTACCCGCCCGCGGAGATCCGGGCCCTCGTCCACTACATCGGCTCGCTCGGCGGGCCGCAGATCCCGAAGGTGCACCCCGAGCACGGCGACCTCTCGACCGGCCAGCACGCCTACACCGTCTACTGCGCCGGCTGCCACCAGATCGTCGGCCGGGGCGGGGTCGTCCCGGGCGCGGCGCCGCCGGCCCTCGACGAGACGACTCCGACGCAGCTCGCCGAGGCCGTGCGGGTGGGGCCGTACCTGATGCCGGCCTTCGACCGGAACGAGATCGACGGGAAGACGCTGGACTCGATCGCGCTCTACGTGCAGAAGGTCGTGAAGGATCCGCCCGACGACGGCGGCTGGGGCATCGGTCACATCGGCCCGGTCCCGGAGGGGATGGTCGCGTGGCTGCTGGCCGGGGGCGCGCTGTTGCTCGTCTCGCGGCTGATCGGGGAGCGGATGGAGCGCTGATGCGAGGCGCTCCGAAGCTTCTGCCGCCTCATCGCGCCCCGCGCTGGGCGGAGCTGGCCGTGTTCTGGGCGCTGCTCCTGGCCGCTGCCGCGGCGGCCGGGTTCATCGCGGTCTACGCGCTCGACGCCGACACGCAGTGGCTCGGCGTGCTGCTCGGCCTCGGGTTCGCGTTGCTCGCGCTGGGCTCGATCGTGACGGCGAAGACGCTGGTGCCCCAGGAGCGCAAGGAGGAGTTGCGGCCCTCGCTCGACCATGACCGAGACGACCTCGACATCGCTGTCTACGTGCAGGAGGCGGACGAGGGGATCACCCGCAGCAGGCTGCTCAAGGGCGCGGCCGGCGTCGCCGGGCTGACGGTGGTCGGCGCCCTGTTGGTGCCGCTGGCCTCCTGCGGGCCGTTCCTCGATGTCGCGCAGCTGCGGCGCATGGCCTGGAGCCGAGGACGCAGGCTCGTCGACGACGCCGGCCGACCGCTGCGCGCCGACGAGATCGCCGTCGGCTCGATGACGCCTGCCTACGCCGAGGGCGTCAACCGCAAGCGGCTCGACGCCTCGCTGATCGTCGTCCGACTGCACGAGGACGAGCTCGATCTGCCGCGCGACCGCTCTGGCTGGGCGCCGAGCGGGATCCTCGCCTACTCGAAGATCTGCACGCACGCTGGCTGCGCGGTCTCGATGTTCCGTTACCCGCTCTACGACGTGAACGTGCCGCGGCCCGCGCTTGTCTGCCCATGCCATTACTCGACGTTCGACCCGGCCACCGGCGGCGAAGTGATCTTCGGACCGGCCGGCCGTCCGTTGCCGCAGCTGCCGGTCGCCGTCGACGAGCGCGGCGAGCTGCGCGCGGCCGGGCCGATGTCGGGCTCGGTCGGACCATCGTGGTGGGGAGTACAGGAAGGGTGATCTACCGGCTCGTCCGCTTCGTCGACACGCGCACCGGCCAGGCGCCACTGCTGAAGAAGCTGCTGCGCTACCTCTTTCCAGACCACTGGTCGTTCCTGCTCGGGGAGATCGCGCTCTACTGCTTCGTCGTGCTCGTCGGCACCGGCGTCTACCTGACGCTCTTCTTCGACCCGAGCACCCGCGACGTCGTCTACCAGGGGTCCTACGCGCCGCTGCGCGGCCAGCACGTCTCCGAGGCCTACCGCTCGGTGCTCGACATCTCGTTCCGCTACAAGGCAGGCCTGCTGATCCGGCAGACGCACCACTGGGCGGCGGACGTCTTCCTGGTGGCGATCACACTCCACCTGCTGCGCGTCTTCTTCACGGGCGCCTTCCGCAAGCCGCGCGAGCTCACCTACTACGCCGGCGTGCTCATGCTCGCGCTGGCGATGTTCGAGGGCTTCGCCGGCTACTCGTTGGGCGACGACCTGCTCTCCGGGATGGGCCTCGCGATCGCTTACTCGATCGTCCTGGCGATCCCGTTCGTCGGCGGCAACCTCGCGCTGGCGATCTGGCACGGGCCGTTTCCCGGCGCGACCGAGTTCTTCTCGCGCCTCTACATCGCGCACGTCCTGCTGGTACCCGTGGCAATCGGCGTGCTGCTCGGGGTCCACCTGCTGACGATCGTGTTCACGCACCACTCGCAGTTCCGCGGCTCGCGGGAACGCGAGGACAACGTCGTCGGCACGCCGCTCTGGCCGGGGTACGTCTTCCGGACGATCGGGCTCGGGTTGGCGGTCTCGGCGGTGCTCTTCCTGCTCGGCGGGCTTGTGCAGATCAACCCGGTCTGGGAGTGGGGCCCGTATCGCCCGGATCTCTCGACCAACGGCGCGCAGCCCGACTGGTACCTCGGCTGGCTGATCGGGGCGCTGCGGCTGATGCCCGGCTGGGAGCCGCACATCGGCGACTACACGCTGATCCCGAACGCCTTCTGGGGCGGCGTCTTCTTCCCCCTGGTCGTGTTCGCCACCCTCTTCACGTGGCCCTCGCTCGAGCGGTGGATCACGGGCGACCGCGGCTACCACAACCTGCTCGACCGCCCGCGCGACAAGCCTTGGCGCACGGGCGTCGGCGTCGGCTTCTTCACCTGGGTCGGGATGATCTTCTTCGCAGGCTCCTCCGACCGCGTCTTCGTGGAGATGCACATCAGCTACACGCTGCAGATCCACGTCTACCAGGTGGCCGTGTTCGTGGTGCCCGTGCTGGCGGGCCTGATCGCGAAACGGGTCTGCGAGCAGCTGCTGCGCTCGGCAGCGCACCCGCTGCGGGGGCCCGGCGGAGGCCCCGTCCGCCGGACCGAGTCCGGCGGCTTCGGCTAGAGCTCGGGCATCACCTTGTCGGCGTAGAAACGCAGGAACGACTCCTGGTCGCGCCCGACCTGGTGGACGTAGACGTGCGTGAAGCCGGCCTGCTCGTACTCGCGAATCGCCTCGAGATGGCGCTCCGGGTCGGGCCCGCAGATCACGGTCTCGGCGACGTCGTCCTCGGTGAGCAGCTGCGCGGCGGCCTCGTAGTGCTCCGGGATCGCGAGCTCCTGCCCGAGCGGGCCCTCCATCCCGCCGTTCGGCCAGATCTCGTACGCCGTCTTCTTGGCCTTCTCCTCGCTCTCCGCGTAGCAGACCGTCACCTGCGCGTAGCGCGGCTTGCCCTTCCCGCCCGCCTGCTCGAACTGCTCGACCGTCTCGCTCTCCGGCGAGACGGCGATCAGGGCGTCGCCGGCACGGCCGGCCAGCTCGGCGGCCTTCGGCTGGGCGGCGGCGATCGCGATCGGGGGCGGCTCGTCCGGGAGCGTGTAGATCCGCGCCTGCTCGACGGTGTAGTGCGTCCCGTAGTGCGACTGGTAGCCGCCCTGCCAGAGCAGGCGCAGCACCTCGACCGCCTCCTCGAGCATCTCCAGCCGCTTCTGCGGGCCGGGCCACACGGAGCCGGTGACGTGCTCGTTCAGCTCCTCGCCGGTGCCGACGCCCAGGAAGAAGCGGCCCTCCAGCATCACCTGCGAGGTTGCCGCGGCCTGGGCGATGATCGCCGGATGGATCCGGATCGTCGGGCAGGTCACGCCCGTGCCGAGGCGCAGCTTCTGGGTGGCCTGCGCGATCCCGCCGATCACGCTCCAGACGAACGGGCTCTGGCCCTGCGCGTCGACCCAGGGGTGGTAGTGGTCGGAGATCAGCGCAAAGGTGAAGCCCGTCTCCTCGGCCAGCCGGGCGTTGCGCACGAGGTCGTTCGGGCCGTGCTCCTCCGAGGAGAGCGCGTAGCCGAGTTCGATCGCCATACGCGCCCTCGGTACCTCCGGACGCAGGCGCGTAAACGCTAGTTCTGCTTGACCGGGGCGGTCAGCGCGGCGACCGCGCCGAGACCGACGAAGACCGAGCCGGAGACGTAGCGCTGTACCGCGGGGAAGCGGCGGCTGCGGCGCAGGCGCTCGCCGAGCGTGCCGGCCACGAGCGCCCAGACGCCGTCGCTGCAGAAGCCGAGCGCGGCGAAGAGCAGTCCGAGCGCGAGGACCTGCAGCCAGGGCATGCCGCGCCCCGGGTCGACGAACTGGGGCAGGAAGGCGAGGAAGAACAGGGCCGTCTTCGGGTTGAGAGTGTTGACCACGATCCCCTGGCGGTAGAGCCGGCCGAGATCGCGCGTGTCGCGGGGGCGCAGGACGCTCTCGCGCTCCCAGC
Organism: uncultured Actinomycetes bacterium; assembly: GCA_963763475.1. Taxonomy (GTDB): domain Bacteria; phylum Actinomycetota; class Thermoleophilia; order Gaiellales; family Gaiellaceae; genus AC-32. The sequence continues at coordinate 195,851 of CAVXOR010000002.1, forward strand.
CCGCGAGCCGGCGGACGCCGACTGCGATCAGGTACGCGGCGCCGAGGTACTTGACCACGTCGAAGGCCAGCGCGGAGGACGCGAGCAGTGCCGAGAGTCCCACTGTCGCGGCCACGATGTGGACGAGCGTGCCCGTCGTGATCCCGGCCACCGAGACGATCCCGGCGCGCCGCCCGTGCGAGACGCTCTGCGTGACGATGTAGAGCACCGACGGCCCGGGCACGACGAGCAGCAGCAGCGCGGCGCCGACGAACAGGGCAAGTCTCGACGGGTCGGGCATGGCGACGACGATACCGTTCGGCCATGGCCGGGACGATCGTCGCGATGGGCGGCATCTCGTGGGAGGACGACGAGCGGCTGCCGCTCGAGGACTACTGGCTCGATCTGACCAGAGCGGAGCGGCCGCGCGTGCTGGTCGTGCCGACTGCCGTCGCCGAGAACGCGGAGCTGACGCTGAACATCTACGAGCAGCTCTCCCGCCGCGCGGTTGTCTCGCACTTGTCCTTCTTCCCCTGGCCGCCGCAGGAGCTGCGGGAGCTGGCGCTGGGACAGGACGCGATCTACGTCACCGGCGGGAACACCGCCAACGCGCTCGCGATCTGGCGGGTCCACGGCTTCGACGCGATCCTGCGCGAGGCGTGGGACGCAGGCGTCGTGCTCGCCGGCTGGAGCGCCGGGATGATCTGCTGGTTCGAGGCCGGCGTGACCGACTCGTTCGGCCCGCGGCTCGAGGGCATGCGCGACGGGCTCGGCTTCCTGGCCGGCAGCGCCTGCCCGCACTACGACGGTGAGGGCGAGCGGCGGCCGGTCTACACGCGCCTGGTCCGGGACGAGGGCTTCCCGCCGGGGCTCGCGGCCGACGACTGCGTGGCGCTGCGCTTCGACGGCACCGAGCTCGCGGAGGTGGTCAGCTCGCGCGACGGCTCCCGCGCCTACCGCGTCAGCGCGGAGGGCGAGGAGCCGCTCGAGCCGCGTCGGCTCTAGCTCGCTGGGGCTCGACGGTGTACTTCGGGTCGCGGGCCGACTGGAAGCCGGCCCTGAAGACCGACCAGCGCACCGCGGCCTCTCCGGCCAGCACGAGCGCTCCGCCCGCCGCTGCCGCGAGCCGGCTCCGGCGCCCCGGCCCGGCGAGAAGTGCCGCGCCGCCGAGCGTGCAGGCCTTCGCGACCTTCTTGTACTTGCCCGCCTCCCCGGTCGAGTACGGCTCACCGACCATCCCCAGCCGCTTCTCCATCAGCTGGAAGACCGCGTTCTCGACAAGCACGCCGCCCACGGCCAGCCGCCGCGCGGGCCCGGCTTCGGCAGGTGGGACCGCGATCGCGGCCGCCGCGCCGGCCGAGGCGACCGCGCTCGAGCCGAACAGGAACGGCAGCTCCCGGCGCGCCTCGTGCCAGGCCGGGATCGCGGTGTCGGAGATCAGCGTCGCCGTGTAGACGGCGAGCGGTGCGCCCGAGAACGCCGAGGCCGTACGAGCGAGCTCCGCCACATGCGGTAGATGGCCGACCGTCTTGAGGAAGGCCGAGACCGAGCTCGCGGCGCTGGAGTAGGCGAGGAGCCAGCTGCCCACGCTCATCGGCGAGGTCACCTTGAAGACGCGCAGCATGTTCAAGAACCGCTCCGGCCGGCCGAGGTCGGCGATCAGCAGTACCGGGCTGACGGCGTCCGCCGCTGAGGCGATCTGAATGCTCCGCTGGGCCAGCAGCTCGTGCCCGGAGAGGCGGGCGACCAGGCTCAGCACCGACGAGGCGCCGCCGAGGCCGCCCGTGAAGAAGTACGCGGCGACCTCCGGCTGCCAGACCGGCTCCTTGAGCACGGGCCGTCCGTAGTAGGAGCTCAGCGCGAGCCTCCGAGAAAGCCCGCGACGACCGCGAGCACGAGCGCTCCCGTGGCGACCGCCGCCGTCTTCCACATCTCCGGCAGGTCGCGGGTCGTCACCACGGGATCGGGCGGCAGCCCGTAGACCTCGGGCTCGTCGAGCAGCAGGAAGAACGCGCCGAAGCCGCCGACGCCGTCGTCGGGGTCGTGGCCGTAGAGGCGCGCGCCGTTCCACTTCTCCGTCTGCAGCTTCTCGAGCCGCCGGTCCGCGCGCTCGCGCAGCTCGTCGAGCGGCCCGAACTGGATCGAGTCCGTCGGGCAGGCCTTCGCGCAGGCTGGCTCGTGGCCGCCCTTCAGCCGGTCGTAGCAGAGCGTGCACTTCCAGACGCGGCCGTCCTCCTTCTTCCCCAGCTGCAGGCCGAGGATCTCCGCCGGCGGGTCGTCCGAGTGGCGCGGAATGTGCCGCTTGTCGAGCACGCCGAACGGGCAGGCGGGCACGCAGTAGCCGCAGCCGTTGCAGATGTCCTCCTGCACGACGACGGTGCCGTACTCGGTGCGGAAGAGCGAGCCGGTCGGGCAGACGTCGAGGCAGGCCGCGTGCGTGCAGTGCTTGCAGACGTCGGAGCTCATCAGCCAGCGCAGGGCGTCGACTTCGCCCTCGTCGCGCAACGGCTCGTTCTGCTCGATGAAGGCGACGTGCCGCCAGGTGTTCGCGCCGAGCTCCGAGGTGTTGTCGTACGACTCGCCCGTCCAGACGAGGCCATCCTCGGGCACGAGGTTCCACTCCTTGCAGGCGACCTCGCAGGCCTTGCAGCCGATGCACACCGAGGTGTCGGTGAAGAAGCCGACCCGTTCCTGCGCCTCGGCGCCGTAACTATCCAGCACGGTTGCGCAGCTCCTCGACGAATTCGGGCAGGGCCTTGCCGCGCGGGCGCCTGCCTGGCTTGAGCCCGACCGAGAGCGCCTTCACCTCCTGGATGTGCACGTTCGGGTCGAGCGCGATCGAGGTCAGGTCGTTGGCGGAGCCACCGGTCGTGAGGCCGCGCGAGCCCCAGTGGTAGGGCAGCCCGACCTGGTGCGTCGTGCGGCCCTGCACCTCGATCGGCGGGATCCGGTCGGTCACCAGCACGCGTGCCTCGATCGCTCCGCGCGCGCTGTAGATCGTCGCCCAGCCGCCGTGCACGAGGCCCGCCTCCGCGGCGAGCTCCGGGCTGACCTCGCAGAACATCGCGGGCTGGAGCTCGGCAAGGTACGGCACGAAGCGCGACATGCCGCCGGCCGTGTGGTGCTCGGTCAGCCGGTAGGTGGTCGCGACGTACGGGTACACCTCGCTGCCGACCGGGTTGTAGGGGTTGTCGGGCCGGTCGAACTGCTGCCGGCGCGGGTTCGCTCGCTGTGAGTAGAGCGCGTTCTCGAACGGCGACTCGTGCGGCTCGTAGTGAGTCGGCAGCGGGCCGTCCTCGAGGCCCTGGGGGACGAAGAGCCAGCTGCGACCGTCAGCCTGCATGATGAACGGGTGGTCGCCGCCGATTGCGTCCTCGGCCTTCGCGCCGTCGGGCGGCACGTAGTCGGGCGGCTTGTCCTCCTGGAAGTCGGGCACGTCCAGCCCCGTCCACTTCTTCTCCTTCGCGTCCCACCAGACGTACTGCTTGCGCTCCGACCAGGGCTTGCCGTCGGGATCGGCCGAGGCGCGGTTGTAGATCATGCGACGGTTCGCCGGCCACGCCCAGGCCCACTCGGGCGCGACGTAGCTCTGCTCCCAGTGCGGCTTCTTGCGCGCGGTCTGGTTGATCCCCTCCTTGTAGGAGCCGCAGTAGATCCAGCAGCCGCAGACCGTCGAGCCGTCCGCCTTTAGCTTCGGGATAGCCGTCTAGGAACTCGCCGCTCGAGCTGTCCCAGCCGCTGATCTCGGCGAGCACGGCCTCGGCGTCGGGCTCCTGGATCTGCGAGTGCGTCGGGTACTCCCAGCGCAGCGCCTTGACGAGCTCGTCGCGCGGCTCCTTCGACTCGGCCAGCCTCTGCTTGATCAGCCGGCCGAGGTGGAAGTAGAACCAGAGCTCGGAGCGGCAGTCGCCCTTGGGCTCGACCGCCTGCCAGTGCCACTGCAGCAGGCGCTGGGTGTTCGTGAACGAGCCGTCCTTCTCCGTGTGCGTCGCGGCCGGCAGGAAGAAGATCTCCGTCGGGATCTCCTCCGTCTTCAGCTCGCCCGATTCGATCTCGGGGCTGTCGTACCAGAAGGCCGCCGACTCGATCTCGACCACGTCGCGCACGACTAGCCAGTCGAGCTTCGCCAGCGCGCGCCGGTGCAGGCTCGAGTGCGAGTTGCCGACGGCCGGGTTCTCGCCGGCGATCAGGTAGCCCTTGACCTTGCCGTCGATCATGTCGAGCGTCGTCTGGTAGACGCCGTTGTCGTCGTCGATCCGCGGCATCCGGCGGAACAGCCACTCGTTATCCGCGCTCGCGCGCTCGCCGAAGTAGGCCTTCATCAGGCTGACCCAGTAGGCGTCGAAGTGGCCCCACCAGCCGGTCGGCGACGTGTTCGCCTCGATGAACTCGTCGATCCCCCCGTAGAACTCGGTGTGGGGCATCGGCAGGTAGCCGGGCAGGATGTTGAAGAGGGTCGGTATGTCGGTCGAGCCCTGGATCGAGGCGTGGCCGCGCAGGGCGACGATCCCGCCACCCGGGCGGCCCATGTTTCCGAGCAGCTGCTGGATGATCGCCGCCGTGCGGATGTACTGGACGCCGACCGTGTGCTGCGTCCAGCCGACCGCGTAGCAGAAGGCCGAGGTCCGCTCGCGGCCGGAGTTGTCGGTCAGCGCCTTCGCCACGTGGAGGAAGTCCTCGACGCTGCAGCCGCAGTTCTCGGCGACGAACTCTGGCGTGTAGCGGCGGTAGTGCTTCTTCAGCAGCTGGAAGACGCAGCGCGGGTGCTGGAGCTCCGGGTCCTCCTCGGGCGGCTCGCCGTGGTGCAGCCCGCCGCCGTGGCCGCCGTGGCCCGACTGCTCGCCGCGCGTCTTCGTCTCACGCTGCCCGGCCGACCCGTGGACCTCCATGCCCGCGTACTGCCACGAGGTGGGGTCGTACTTCTGCTCCTCGGGATCCCAGCCGGAGAAGAAGCCGTCCAGGTCCTCGGTGTCCTGGAACTGCTCGTCGATGATCACCGGCGCGTTCGTGTAGTGCTTGACGTACTCGTCGAACCAGAGCTCGTGCTCGAGGATGTAGTTGACGATCCCGCCGAGGAAGGCGATGTCGCTGCCGGCACGGATGCCGACCCACTTCGTGGCCATCGCGCTCGTGCGCGTGAAGCGTGGATCGACGTGGATCACGTGCGCTCCGCGTTCCCTGGCCTCCATCACCCACTGGAACCCGACCGGGTGGTTCTCGGCCATGTTCGAGCCCATGATCACGATGCAGTCGGAGTTCTGGAGATCCTGCTGGAAGTCCGTCGCACCGCCTCGTCCGAACGAGGTCCCCAGACTGGGGACCGTGGAGCTGTGTCATATGCGGGCCTGGTTCTCGACCTGCACGATCCCGAGCGCCACGCACAGCTTCTTGATCAGGTAGTTCTCCTCGTTGTCCAGCGTCGCGCCGCCGAGGTTGCCGATCGCCAGCGTGCGGTTGGCCGGCGAGCCCGAGTCGGTCTGCTCCTGCCAGCTCTCCGCGCGCGTCTCGACGATCCGGTCGGCGATCATCTCCATCGCCTGGTCGAGCGAGAGCTCCTCCCAGTGCCTGCCGTACGGCCGGCGGTACTTGACCTTGTACTCCCGCAGCGGGCTCTGGACGTACGACTTCGACGCCTGGCCCTTGGGACAGAGGCGGCCGCGTGAGATCGGGCTCGCGGGGTCACCCTCGATGTGGCTGACCTCGCCCCGCTCGACGTACACGAGCTGGCCGCAGCCGACTGCGCAGTAAGGGCAGATCGACTGGACGACGTGGTCGGCTCGCTCGAGCCGGGGTCGCAGGGCCCTCGAGCGCTCGGACTGCGCCGCCTTGCCCAGGCCGAGCAGGTCGCCCTCCGTGAGTTGTCGGACGACCGGCCAGCGAGCGAACGCGTCCCCGAGCCTCATGCGTCTCCGATTTTTGCCGGAGCTGGTCAGGCTAAACGCGTCGTATTACGATTTACGGCTGGCGAGGGCGGCGCAGGCGGCTGCGGCGATCCCGGCTGCGGCCCACGCCGCTTTGGCCCGGCTGCCGCGCTGGGGACGCGGCGCAGCGGCTCGCTCGGGACGGGGGCCGGGCGGGCCGGCCGGGCCGTGCTCTCGCGCGAGCGACAGCACCTGCGCGGCGTGCAGCGCCCGACGCTCGGTGTTCGAGGCCTGCTCGATCTGCGAGCGGCAGGAGAAGCCGTCCGCGACGAGCAGCGTGTCGTTCGCGGCCGAGCGCACCTTCGGGAGCAAGGCCCGTTCGCCGCAAGCGACCGAGACGTCGTAGTGGCCGCTCTCGTAGCCCCAGCCCCCGGCCATCCCGCAGCAGCCCGCGTCCAGCACCTCGACCTCGACGCCCATCTGCTCGAGCAGCTGCTGGTCGGGGCCGGTGCCGCCGGTCGCCTGCTGGTGGCAGTGGCCGTGCAGGAGCGCGCGTCGATGGAGGCGAGGCGGCTCCCAGCCGTCGGCGCAACCGGTGAGGAACTCGGCGAAGTGGTGGGTCTGCTTGGAGAGCCGCTGCGCGTCCTGGTTCATCGGCCAGAGCTTCAGCAGCTCGTCCTTGAAAACGGCGACGCAGCTCGGCTCGATTCCGACGACCGGCGTGCCGGCGCGGATCTCGTCCCGGAGCGTCGCGAGCACCCGTTGCAGGTACGACTCCGCGAGGTCGAGCATGCCGTAGTCGTAGAGCGGCCGCCCGCAGCAGAGGTGGCCCTGCGGCACGACCACGTGGAAGCCGGCCTCCTCGAGCGCCTCGACTGCAGCGATCCCAACCTCGGGCTCGAGGTAGTTGGTGAAGGTGTCCGCCCAGAGCAGCACGCGCCGTCCACCGCCGTTCATCAGCGGCCGCTCGGCGAACCAGCGCTTCAGCGTGACCGGCGCGAACTCGGGCACTTGGCGCTCGGGGTGGATCCCGGCGGCGAGCTTGAAGAACGGCGTCTTCGTCGCGGCGTTGGCGAGCCCAGGCACCTGCGATGCGAGGCGCGCGGCCTGGTCGATCAGGCCGAAGGCGTAGGCAGCGCGCGGCCGCAGCCGGCGCTTGTAGCGGTGCGAGAGGTACTCGGCCTTCAGCGCGGGCAGGTCGACGTTCACCGGGCAGTCGTTCGTGCAGCCCTTGCACGAGAGGCAGAGGTCGAGCGCCTCGTCGACCGCCTCATCGCGCCACATCGTCAGCTCCTCGCCGTTCAGCATCTCCCAGAGCAGGTGGGCCCGCCCGCGCGTCGAGTGCATCTCCTCGCGGGTGACCATGAAGCTGGGGCACATCACGCCGCCGTCGGTGTGCCGGCACTTGCCGACGCCGACGCAGCGCGTGGTGGCGTGGGCGAATGAGCCCCTGTCCTTGAGGAAGGCGAAGTGCGAGTCGACCTGCGGCGGGTTGAACGTGTCCGGGCCGAGCCGGATGTTCGAGTCCAGCGGGTAGGGGTCGACAACCTTGCCCGGGTTCATCTTCCAGTCCGGGTCCCAGATCGACTTGAACTCCCGGAACGCCTCGATCAGCTCCGCGCCGAACATCTTCGGCAGCAGCTCGGCACGGGACTGCCCGTCGCCGTGCTCGCCGGAGATCGATCCGCCGTAGGAGACGACCAGGTCGGCCCCTTCCTCGACGAAGGCCCGGTACTTGGCCAGGCCGGGCTTGCTGGAGAGGTCGAAGTTCCAGCGCGCGTGGATGCAGCCGTTGCCGTAGTGCCCGTACATCGCGCTCTCGTACCCGTATTTCGAGGCGAGCTTGGCGAGGTCGCGGAGGTAGTCGCCGACCCGCTCGGGTGGCACCGCCGAGTCCTCCCAGCCCTCGTAGGTGTCGTCCTTTCCCGGCAGGAACGCCGTCGCGCCGAGGCCTGCTTCGCGCACCTTCCAGACGTGCTCCTCCTGCTCCGGCGAGTCGTAGAGCTTCAGCCCGCGCAGGCCGTCCTTGCCGACCTTCAGCTCGCTCATCAGCTTGCGCGCCTTGTCGTCGGCCTCGTCCTTGGACTCGCCGCCGAACTCGACGAGCAGGAAGCCGTGCCCGTCGGGCAGCCGCGAGAGGTCGTGCACGTGCTGGCCGAGCTGGGTCATGTCGTCGATCAGGATCTCGTCGATCCCCTCGAGCCCGAGCGGCTTGTGCGCGAGCACCTGCGGCACGGCGTCGCCGGCCGTCGGCGCGTCCTGGTAGCCGAGCACGAGCAAGGAGCGGTGGGGTGGGCTGTGCAGCAGGTGGACGGTCGCCTCGAGGTAGGTGACGCAGGTGCTCTCGGTCCCTGCGAGGGCGCGAGCGACGTTGAAGCCCTTCTCCGGCAGGAGGTCGTCGAGGTTGTAGCCCGAGACGCGGCGCGGGATCTGTGGGTAGCGCTCGCGGATCAGGTCGGCGTAGCGGTCGCGCAGCTCGAGCAGGCGCCGGTCGATCTCCGGGTCGCCGGAGGTGCCTTCCCTCGCGCGCAGCCGGCGCCCGTCGTAGAGCAGCACCTCGAGCTCGTGCACGTTGTCGGAGCAGCGCGGGCCGGGGCCGTAGAACTGGGCCATGATCGAGCGCACGCCGCAGGAGTTGCTCGCGATCATCCCGCCGAGCGTGCAGTACTCGTGCGTCGAGGGATCCGGCCCGAACGTGAGCTGGTGTTTCTGCTCGGCCTGGTCGCGCAGGTGATCGAGGATCAGGCCGGGCTCGACGCGCGCGAGCCGGCGCTCGGGGTCGATCTCGAGCACGCGGTTCAGGTACTTGGAGAAGTCGATCACGACCGCGACGTTGGTCGTCTGGCCCGCGAGGCCGGTGCCGCCGCCGCGCGAGAGCAGCGGCGCGCCGCGCTCGCGGCAGAGCCGCACCGCGGCCACGACGTCGTCGGTCGAGCGCGGGATCACGACGCCGATCGGCAGCTGGCGGTAGTTCGCGCCCGTGGCCGAGTAGAGCGCGCGGTCGCCGGCGGCGAAGCGCACCTCACCCTCGATCGCCTCACGCAGGTCGTGCTCGAGCGCCCGAGCGTCCACCGGCTCTCGCCCGACCGGCGGCAGCCGGAAGCGCGGGTCCTGCGAGGGGACGTCGACCGTGCCGCTCATACCGCGTACCGCTGCGCGTCGGCCCGCTTCAGCTCCAGGCCGTTGCCGGGGCGCGAGCGGTCGGGCCGCAGGGCGCCGTCGACCGGCTCGAGCACACCATCGAAGATCAGCGGCTCGAGCCGGACGTGGTCGTGGAACCATTCGAGATGTCGTAAGGCCGGCACCGTGCAGCAGGCGGCGGCGCTCGCGCTCGGCGCGCAGTGCGCGGAGAGCTCGAGCCCGAAGGCGGCGGCCAGCGCGCCCGCGCGCAGGAAGCCGGTGATCCCGCCGCAGCGGGTGACGTCAGCCTGCAGGCAGTCGACGCAGGTGACGAGATTGCGGAAGTCGGCCGGCACGTAGGCGTACTCACCCGCCGCCACGTCGAGCGACGCGCGGTCCCGCACGAGGCGCAGACCCTCGAAGTCGGCGGAGCTGACCGGCTCCTCGTGCCACGTGACGCCCCAATCGCGCGCGAAGCGCTCCGCCCAGCGCACGGCCTGCTTGCGCGTCAGCGCGCCGTTCGAGTCGACGTAGAGCTCGACGTCGTCGCCGATCGCCGACCGCGCCGCGTCGAGCCGCTCCGGGTCGCGCTCGGGCTCGCGCGAGACCTTCATTTTCACGCGCGGGATGCCCTGCTCGACCCAGCCGGACAACTGCTCACGGATCCGCTCGAGCGAGTAGGAGGTGAAGCCGCCGCTGCCGTAGACGGGAGCCTCGTCACGCGCACGGCCGAGCAGGTCGACCAGGGGCAGGCCAAGCAAGCGCGCCTTCAGGTCCCAGAGCGCGAGGTCGACCGCGGACAGCGCGCAGAAGCCGATCCCGGGCCGGCCGGCATTGCGCAAAGCGACCGCCATCGCCTCCCAGCACTCCGCCACTGCGAGCGCGTCGCGGCCCCGCACGAGCTCGCCGAGCTTCTCGTCGACGAGCTTCCCGGCCGCTGCCGGCGCGTAGGTGTAGCCGAGGCCCGTCTGCTCGCCTGCACGCGCCTCGACAACGACGATCGTGGTCGAGTCCCATTCCGCCGTGCCGTCCGATTCCGGCTCTTCGGTGGGCACGGTGAAGGTCGAGACCTCGAGGCTCTCGACCGGCGCCTGCACACCGGGGCGCGTCTCGGTGGTGCTCACCGTCCCGGGATCAGCTCTTCGATCTTCTGCCTGAACGACTCCTTGATCACCGCGCCGCGATCGGGGTCGTGCCGCAGCGAGCGCATGAAGTTCCGCGCCTCCTCGAGCGTGATGTGCGGCGGCAGCGGCGGCACCTCGGGGTCGGTGATCGCCTCGACGAGCACGGGCCGGTCGGCCGCGAGCGCCTCGTCCCAGGCGGAGCCGACCGCGTCGGGATCGTCGACGCGGATGCCCTTGAAGCCGAGCAGCTCCGCGTAGCGCGCGTACGGGAAGTCGGGCAGCACCTGCGAGGCCTCGTACTTCGGGTCGCCCTCCATCGCGCGCTGCTCCCAGGTGACCTGGTTGAGGTCGTCGTTGTGCAGCACGAGGACGACGAAGCGCGGGTCGCTCCAGCGCTCCCAGTACTTGGCGACCGTGATCAGCTCGTTCATCCCGTTCATCTGGAAGGCGCCGTCGCCGACGAGGGCGAACACAGGGCGCTCCGGGTGCGCGAACTTCGCGCCGATCGCGTACGGCATGCCCGGGCCCATCGTCGCGAGCGTGCCCGAGAGCGATCCCATCATCCCCTTGCGCAGCTTGATGTTCCGCGCGTACCAGTTGGCCGCCGAGCCCGAGTCGGCGGTCAGGATCGCGCCCTCGGGCAGGCGCTGCGAGAGCTCGTGGAAGACGAGCTGGGGATTGACCGGGTCCGCTTCGAGGTGGGCGCGCCGCTCCATCAGCTCCCACCAGTCGTGCACGCCCTGCTCGATCTCCTCCCGCCACGAGCGGTCCTCCTTGCGCTCCAGCTTCGGGAGCAGCGCCTGGAGGGTCGCCTTGGCGTCGCCGACCAGGTTGACCTCCATCGGGTAGCGGATGCTCACCATCCGCCCGTCGAGGTCGATCTGGACTCCGCGCGCCTTGCCCTCCTTGGGCAGGAACTCCGAGTAGGGGAAGCTCGAGCCGACCATCAGGAGGGCGTCGCAGCCGGCCATCAGGTCCCAGCTCGGCTTCGTCCCGAGCAGGCCGATCGAGCCGGTCACGAAGGGCAGGTCGTCCGGCAGCGCGGCCTTCCCGAGCAGCGCCTTGGCGACGCCGGCGCCGAGGGTCTCGGCGGTCTGGACGACTTCGTCGGCGGCGTGGGTCGCGCCCTGGCCGATGAGCATCGCGACCTTCTCGCTTTCGTTCAGCACCGTCGCGGCGTGCTCGAGGTCGCCGTCCTCCGGGACGACCTTCGGCCGGGAGTAGCCGACCCCGGAGTGGATCGTGCCGTGCTTGCGGGGCGGCTGCTCGACCGCCTTCTCTGAGGCGACGTCGTTCGGGACGATGATGCAGGTGACCGTCCGCTGGTCGAGCGCGATCCGGATCGCGCGGTCGACCAGGTGTCGGATCTGCGCCGGGTCGGTCGCCATGTGCACGAACTCGTGTGCGACGTCCTTGAAGAGCGTGACCAGGTCGACCTCCTGCTGGTAGCTCCCGCCGAGAGAGGCCGTCGCCTGCTGCCCGACGATCGCGACCACCGGGGCGTGGTCGAGCTTCGCGTCGTAGAGGCCGTTCAGGAGGTGGATCGCACCGGGGCCGGAGGTGGCGATGCAGACGCCGACCTCGCCGGTGAACTTCGCGTGGCCGCACGCCATGAAGGCGGCCATTTCCTCGTGCCGGACCTGGATCAGCTCGGGGTCGCCCTCGGCGCGGTCGAAGGCGCCAAGGAAGGCGTTGATCCCGTCTCCCGGGTAGCCGTAGATGCGGTGGACGCCCCACTCGCGGAGGCGCTTGAGCGTGAAATCGGCAACGAGCTCGGCCACGAGGCTCCTTTCGATCGTTCACGGTCCGGTGTTCCCGGCTGTGCGAACCGAAACCCTTGGGAGCTACGAGCGGCGCTCGAGGCCGAGCACGTCCGGGCGGTGGTAGTGCCCGGCCGGGTCGAAGCGCTGCCGCGCTCCGTCGAGCTGCGCCGGATCGAGCTCCGCGTAGAGGACGCCCTCCTCGGCCCAGAGTGGGCCCGCCAGGTACGAGCCGTCCGGGCCGAGGATCGCGGAGCCGCCGCGGCCGATCACGTCCACGCCCTCGAGCAGGCGCGCAAGCGGGAAGTCGTCGGGGTAGCTCGCCGCGCGCTGGAAGTGCGAGGGCGCGATCACGAAGCAGCGCGACTCGCGGGCGATGTGCACGAGCGTCGACTGCCACGCCTCGCTGTCGTCCGCGGTCGAGGCGACGTAGAGCTCGATCCCCGACTCGTAGAGCGCGAAGCGTGCGAGCGGCATGTAGTTCTCCCAGCAGACGAGCCCGCCGAGCCGGCCGTACGGCGTCTCGACCGCCTCGAGCCCCTCGCCGTCGCCCGGGCCCCAGATCAGGCGCTCGTGGTTCGTCGGAACGAGCTTGCGGTGCTTCAGCGCCAGCTCGCCGTCGGGGCCGTGGAAGAGCAGCGTGTTGTAGAGCGTGCCCGGGTGGCTCGGGTCGCGCTCGGTCACGCCGGTCACGAGCCAGAGCTCGTGCTGGCGCGCGAGCTCGCCTAGGCGCCTTTCAGCCGGGCCCGGCACCTCGACCGACTCGCGGGCCAGCAGGGCGAACGCCTCCTTCGAGCCTTCCTCGTCCCAGCTGGCGAGCGCCTTCGCCCAGATCGAGGACGGGTAGGCGGGCACGACGGCCTCCGGGAAGACGACCAGGCGCGCCCCCTTGCCGGCGGCCTCGGCGGTCGTGTGGCCGAGCTTCTCGATCGTCGCGTCGCGGTCGAGGATCACCGGCTCGACCTGGGCACAGGCGACGGTCAGGCGCTCACGCATGGGCCCAGTCTCTCAGCGCACGCGCAGCAGCGTTTGCATGCCGACAGCCCGGTGGTCGGCCACCGAGCACCAGAGCCGGTAGCGGCCCGGGCGCATGTGGATCTCGACCGAGCGGCGCTTGCCCGGGCCGGTGAGCGGGATCGAGAAGGTGTGACTGCCGCCGACGCGGCGCACGCGCAGGTCGTGCGGGTCCTGGCCGTCGTTCTGCAGCTCGATCTCGACCACTCCCGCCTTCACGCTCGGGCGAGAGAGGGTCAGGTGGAACTCGCTCGCGCCGACGCCGAGCCTCGCCGGGGTCGGGTGCCAGCTGAGCGCGAGCCCGAGGATGGCGGTCAGGACGGCCTTGCTCACGAGACGAGCGCCGATCGTGCGAACGAGCCCGCGCCGGGGATCACCGCCGAGGCGTCCGCGCCGAGCCACTGCTCGAGCAGGGAGCAGTAGACGCCGCGGAAGTCCGAGGTCGGCCTCAGGTTGCCGTCGTCATCGAGGCCGTTGGCAAGGCCGGGGAACTCGCCGACCATCTGCCCGCGGGCACGGGTGCCGATCAGGAAGGCCGTGCCGGCCGCGCCGTGGTCGGTGCCGTCGCTGCCGTTCTCCTCGCCGCGGCGGCCGAACTCCGACCAGACGAGGGTGAGCACGCGGTCGGCGAGGCCGCGAGTCTCGAGGTCGCGCTGGAAGGCGAGTAGCGTGCGCGCCGTCAGGTCGAGCCCGTCGGCGAGCGCCTGCGGCTGGTCGGAGTGCGTGTCGTACTCGCCGGGCGCCGTCAGCGCGACGCAGTGCAGCGGCAGGTTCGCGGCGAGCATCGCGGCAAGGCCGGCGAGCTGGCGCGGGAAGCCGCTGTCGTCGTCCGGGTAGGAGACCGGGCTGCCGAAGCCCTGGTCGCTGTTCTTGGCGAACGGGGCGAGCTGCCGGCGCAGGCGGTCGGACTGCTTGACGGCCTTCGCGGCCTGGTTCAGGAAGGGGTCGGAGCGGCGCGCGCCGAGCGCGCCGATCGTCTCCAGCATCCGGTTCTCGACCTCGCCCCAGACGCCGGGCGCCCAGAAGGTGTACTCGTCGGGCGCCGCCAGCGAGGCGACCGGCACCTTGGTCGACGCCAGCGCCGGTTGGAGCTGGTAGTCGAGGGACAGCCCCTGAAGCGGGTTGTCGTTGGTGCCGTGGTGGTCGAGGTAGCGGCCCATCCAACCGCTCGCCAGGCGCGCGTCCGTGGCGCCGACCTCCCAGAAGTGGCGCGAGGTGAAGTGCGACTGGTCGGGGTGCGCGTAGCCGACCGCGGGCATGACGGAGACCTTGCCCTCACCGTGGAGCGTCGCCAGCGGCTGCAGCTTCGGGTGCCAGTGCAGCCGGGTGTCCTCGGCGAAGACCGGGCCGGCCGCCTCGGGCAGCGCCAGCGTCGGGCGGAGCTTGCGGTAGTTCGGGTCGAGCGCGGGATAGAGCACCGAGAGTGAGTCCGCGCCGCCCGGCAGGAAGACGGACACGAGCACGGGCTGCGCGGGCCCGGAGGCCGCCTGTGCGATCCCGTCCTCGAACAGGCCCAGCTTGCCGAGGCCGTAGACCGACAGCGCGAGCCCGAGCGCGCCGGAGACGAAGCTGCGCCGGTCGAGCCCCGTGCCGGCGGGCGCGGGCATGCCCGGCTCGATCGCAGGCAGGCCGCGGCCGGCCTCGGCGGCGCCGCGCCTGAGCAGGGAGGCGCGCGAGAACTCGTCGCAGTGATGGCAGGAGCGGCTCATCAGCAGGTCTGGAGGTCGGGGGCGGTGGCGAGCAGCTGCCGTAGCGCGTTCTCGATCAGGGGCGGGTACTGCTGCTTCTTCCAGTGCGCGTTCGCATCGTGGAGCGCGCGCTTGGCGAAGCGGGAGAGCGCCGCCTCGGTCTGCCCGGTGAGCGTTGGGCCTCCGAACAGCGCGTGGGCTCGTGCGACGAGCTTGTCGGCCTCGCCCGGAACGTGCTTCGCCGATTCCTTCAGCACCCGGGGCCGGATCGCGTAGCCCGCGATCTCCCAGCGCGCGCGGAAGGTGGCCGTGTCCAGCCAGCGCGAGTCGTCCCAGCCAGCCACGTTCGGCGGGTAGAAGAGCTGCTGGCCGGCCAGCTGCAATAGCCACGTCCAGGCCTCGGTGTCGACCCCGCGGCCGAGCCCGCGCAGCAGGCCGGCGAGGTAGACGGCCGGCGACTTGACCATGCGCGGCCCGGTGTAGAGCGCAGGGTGGCGCAGGATCGCCGCGACGACCGGGCCGATCTCGTGGCCGCTGGAGACGTAGAGCCGCTCCAGCGAGCGCCTCGTGCCCGTGGTCGGCGCGACCGGGACGAAGTAGCCCCAGAGCTTGGTCACGAAGAACGACGCGTGGAGCCGGTGGTGCACGCAGAGGTGGCACGAGTCGCGCCAGTCGAAGCTTCCGCGCTTGCCGAAGATCCGCTTCGTCCCGGTGTCGTGGCGCTTGGGGTCGAACCGGAAGCGGACCGGGCCGAGCGAGTCGCTCCACGTGTAGCGGAAGCCGGTCAGCGCGCGGGCCTGCTCGCGCACGTCGCGCTCGGTATAGGCGCCACGATCCGCGCCGAGCGTGAAGAGCTCCATCAGCTCCCGCGCGTAGTTCTCGTTCGGCGAGCCCTTCTCGTTGTCGACTCCCGAGAGCCAGAGCAGCATCGCCGGGTCGCGCGTGACCTCCGTCAGCAGCCCGGGGAACGAGCTCAGGCCGAGGCGGCGAAAGAGCTGGTTCTGGCGCAGCATCAGCTTCGCGGGCCCGACGCCGTCGCGCGAGGTGGCGAACCAGTCGTGCCAGACGAGTGTCATCCGCTCGTGCAGGGGCTTGGTCGTGCGCACCATGCGGTCGAGCCACCAGAGCTGGTCATGACCCCAGCGGTCGTAGGGCGAGAGCTTGCGCCCGCGGTCGTCGTGCGGGCGCGGTCCCTTCAGCCGGTCGCGGCCAGGCCGCATGAGCGAGTGCACGGCACCCTCCAGCCCCAGCTTCGCAAGTCGCTCGGCTTCACCCGGGCGGGGACCGAAGCCGGCGCGCCAGAGCAGGCGCTCGGCCTGCGGCTTGCCGAACTGGCCACGGTAGACGGGCGGCATCGCACGTCCTGTATCGGCGCGAAGGCGCCGTTTGCTTGATAGCTAGGCGAGCTCTCGAGAAAGAACTGCGGCGACGGCTGTCAGCGCGAGGCGCGTCTCCTCGTCCGAGGGCTCGCGCGTGGTCAGTCGCTGCAGCGCGAGGCCGGGGACGAGAAACACGTGCGCAAACCTCGAGCGCGAGGTCTGCACGATCTGCCAGAGCTCCATCGTCAGCGCCAGCGAGAGCAGCGAGACGGCGAAGGGCGTGTAGAGGGCCGGTGCGACCGGCCAGATGCGGTCGAAGAGAAGCGAGACCGGGATCACGAGCGCCGCGAAGTTCGTCCCGCAGCGCGGCGCAAAGCGAGTGGGCTTCACGTCGGCGGCCCAGGTGGCGACCAGGCTTCGCTCCTCCGCCGCCGCGATCGCGCGGTGCTCGGCGCCGTGCAGGAAGAGCGTTCGCCCGCGCAGCATCCAGGCGAGCAGGACGACTGCCGTCCCGATCCCCAGCGGCAGCGAGGCCGACTGCGGGAGGACGATCAGCGAGAGCGGCGCGAGCAGCGCGCCGACGAGCAGCACACGCTCGCCGCGGCCGGCGACCCCGGCGCCGCGGAAGAGCGGCGAGAGGGCCGAGAACAACCGGATCAGCCCGCGCAGGAGCGGCACCTGCCGCAGCGCCTCGGGCGGCCTCGGCATCGAGCCCGCGCGCACGCTGCCGTCGCGGGCGGCGAATGCCCAGTTGTCCGCGCTCGCGATCACCACGCCGTCGGCGCGGGCCATGCCGCCCATGCGGGGCAGCTCGGCCCTTCGGTCGGCCTGGGCGAGTAGCTCGAGGACGCGCGCGCGATCCACCTCATCAGGATCGCGGGACCGAGGCCGCCCGGCAAGTGCCGGGCGGCCTAATCGTGCGTCAGCTGAGTCCTACCAGCGGCCGCGCGAGAAGAACCCGAGCAGCAGGAGGACGAGCACGATGATCAGGATGATCCAGAGGATCGACACAGAGCCCCCTTCGTCGTTTGTCGCATGAGTAACGGCGTAGCTCCCCGATCGGTTACGCGACGGCTTAACGGAGCGTTAACGCCACGCAACGGAGGTTGAACACGGCGTCGATATAACGCGATTCGTGGCAGGACGCATGGGCGTGATCTACGCAGCCGGGCTGGTGGCGGCAGCTGCGCTGGGCGGCGCCCTCGCCCTCGGCGGCGCAGCGCTGATCGGAGGGTTCGACACGACCACCACCGTGCGCGCGATCCCTGCGCCACTGCCGGCGCCGATCTCACTGAGCGAACAGTCGGCCAAGACCGGTGCGCTGACCGTGAACGCGATCTACAAGCACGCGGCGCCGGGAGTCGTCCAGGTGACCGCGACCCAGGTCGTATCGACGCCGAGCGTCAACCCCTTCGGCTTCGCCTTCCCCACCCAGCAGGAGTCGCAGGCGCTCGGCTCGGGCTTCGTGATCGACAAGGCCGGCCACATCGTCACCAACTACCACGTCGTGGAGCACGCGCGCTCGGTGGACGTGAGCTTCTCGAACAACGAGAGCATGCGGGCGAAGGTCGTCGGCACCGACCCCTCGACCGACATCGCAGTGCTCCAGGTCGACGCCCATGCGCGGGCGTTGACGCCGCTCCCGCTCGGCAACTCGGACGCCGTCCGCGTCGGTGACTCGGTGGTCGCGATCGGCAACCCCTTCGGCTACGACCGCACGGTCACGGCCGGGATCGTCAGCGCGCTGCAGCGCGTGATCCAGGCGCCGAACAGCTACTCGATCGACCACGTGATCCAGACCGACGCGGCCCTGAACAAGGGCAACTCGGGCGGCCCCCTGCTCGACGCGCGCGGCAACGTGATCGGCGTCAACTCGCAGATCGCGGCGGGAGACTCGGGCTCGAGCGGCAACGTCGGAATCGGCTTCGCGGTGCCGATCAACACGGTCAAGACGGTCGCGGCGCAGATCATCAAGTCCGGGCACGCCGAGCACGCCTACCTCGGGATCTCGGTCAAGGCGGTCACCGCGACCGCGGCGAGGCTCTTCCACCTGCCCGCGTCGCACGGCCTGCTCGTCGCCAGCGTCCAGCCCGGCAGCGGGGCTGCGAAGGCCGGCCTGCGCGCCGGGACGGGGAACGCGACCCTGGCCGGCGAGAGCTATCCGCTCGGCGGCGACCTGATCACGAAGATCGACTCGACGCCGCTCTACTCGCTCGACCAGCTCCGAGACGTGATCGGCGAGAAGCAGCCCGGAGACGACGCGCGGCTGGAGGTGTACCGGGGAGACCAGCGGCACGCGGTGACAGTCAAGTTGGGACGGCAGCCATTCTCCCCTAGCTGACCCGTCCAGTTGGCCCCGACCCTCGGGGCCCGGTTCCCGGCCGCGCCGTTCGCCAGCACGGCGCGCCGGGATCGAAAGAAGGAGGCCGGAAGCCTGCCCCGGCCTCCTTCTTGTTTTTGGAGGGCACGACGGCACGAGGCTGTGCATCGTCCCGTCGAGCCCCCTTGATGAAAAGCGGTCAGTCCATGAAGGCCGAGTCGACCAGGTCGGCCAGCATCGGCACGGTGCGCTCGGCGGCGGCCTTGACGCCCTCGCCGAAGGTCGGGAAGACGTGGTGCATCGCGGCCAGGTCGTCGACGGTCGCGTCGAAACGCAGGGCGAGCGAGAGGCCCTGCACGATCTCGCCGGCGCTGCGCGAGACGACGTGGATGCCGAGCACCTTGCGGCTATCACGGTCGAAGACGAGCTTGAACAGCCCGTGCTCGGCCCCCACGAACTGGAACCGCTTGACGCGCTCGTTGCTCGCCACCTCGACCTCGTGGCCCTGCTCGCGCGCCTGCTCCTCGGTGAGACCGACGCTGCCGAGCTCCGGGTCGGTGAAGATCGAGGTCGGGAGCACGGAGTAGTCGGCGACAGGCGCGTCCTGGCCAAACATGTCGGCCACTGCGACGCGGGCCTGGTACTGGGCGATCGGCGTGAACTGCGCGACGGCGGTCACGTCGCCCGCGGCCCAGATGCCGGGCGTCGAGGTGCGCAGGTGCTCGTCGACCGTGATCCCGCTCTTCGTCGTCTCGACGCCGACGGCCTCGAGGTCCAGCTCCTCGACGTTCGGCACCCGGCCTGAAGCGAGCAGCACCCGCTGGCCACGGCGCTCGTACGGGTCCGCGCCGTCGCGCGGCGCGATCGTCGCCACCGCCTCGTCGCCCTCCTGGCGGACGCGCTGGACGAAGACGCTCGTCGCGAGCTCGATCCCCTCGGCCTGCAGCGCGGCAGCGAGCGTCGCGGAGGCGTCGGCATCGGCGAGCGGCGCGATCCGCTCGGCCGCGTCCACGATCGTGACCTGGGAGCCGAAGCGCGAGAACGCCTGCCCGAACTCGAGCCCGACCGCGCCGGCCCCGACGACGAGCAAGGAGTGCGGCACCTCGGTCAGGTCGAGCGCGGAGACGTGGTCGAGCCAGTCGATCTCCTCGATCCCTTCGATCGGCGGCACCGCCGTCCGTGACCCGGTCGCGACCAGGAAGCGGTCGGCGCTCAGCTCGCGGTCGCCGACGCGCAGCGTGTGCGGCCCGGTGAACGTCGCCTGCCCGCTGACCGTCGTGAGCCCGGACTCTTCGAGGTCACGCACCCACTGCTCCTGCGGCTTCTTCAGCGATTCCTTCCACTCCCGGATGCGGGTGAGGTCGACCCGTGCCGGGCCCGTCTCGATGCCGAGCACCGGTGCCCGCGTGTTGACGTCGTGCGCCAGCTCGGCTGCGACGAGATAGGCCTTGGTCGGTGAGCAGGCGACGTTGGGACAGCTCCCGCCCCAGCGCTCGCGCTCGACCAGCGCCACGCGCGCGTCGTAGTCGCGCATGGCCATGTTCGCCGCGTCGCGGGCCGCCGAGCCGCCGCCGAGCACCACCAGGTCGAATCGCTCGCTCACGAGGCGATTGTCTCGCCTGAGAGCCCGCCGTTACAGTCCTGGCGTGGCAGTAGCCGAGGCGCAGCTCCTCGAAGCGCTCCGCGCCGGAGACGAGGAAGCCTTCGCCGCGCTCGTCCGCGAGTACCACCAGTCGCTCGTGCGCGTGGCACGCATGTTCGTCGCGACGCAGGCCGCCGCGGAGGAGGCCGCGCAGGAGACGTGGCTGGGCGTGCTCAACGGGCTCGACCGGTTCGAGGGCCGCTCCTCGCTGAAGACCTGGATCTTCCGGATCCTGACCAACATCGCCAAGACGAGGGCCCTGCGCGACGGGCGCACGCTGCCGTTCTCGGCGTTGCAGGACCCGGCTCGTGTGCCCGAGGCGGCCGTCGACGCCGATCGCTTCCTCGACCCCGAGCACCCGCGCTGGCCGGGACACTGGACGGTCAAGCCGGAGGCGTGGCCCGAGGAGGCGCTGGTCGCGGCCGAGACGCGCGAGCGGCTCGTCGCGGCAATCGAGGCGCTGCCCGCGACGCAGCGCGCGGTCATCTCCCTGCGCGACGTCGAGGGCTGGTCGAGCGAAGAGGTGCGTAACGCTCTCGACCTGAGCGAGACCAATCAACGCGTGTTGCTGCACCGCGCCCGCTCCAAGGTGCGGGCGGCGCTGGAGTCCTATCTGGAGCAGGCATGAGCGTGGACGTCGAACAACTGAGCTGCCAGGAGCTCGTCGAGCTCGTGACTGACTACCTCGAGGGCGCGCTCTCCGCGGAGGAGACGGACCGCTTCGAGGATCACATCGGCCGTTGCACCGGCTGCTCCGCCTATCTCGAGCAGATCCGGCAGACGATCGCGCTCGCCGGCCGGCTGACGCCCGAGTCGCTCTCGCCCGAGGCCGAGCACGCGCTGCGCGACGCCTTCCGCGGCTGGCGTTCCACGTAACCGGCGTCCTGACGCGCACGCAAGTCGTAGCGTTACGCCCTCGTGATCGAGCAGCACTTCGGCGAGAGCTCCCCGTGGTCCCTCGGCATCGAGGAGGAGATGCTGATCCTCGACGCCGAGACGCTGGCCCTGGCGCCCGGGGTGGAGGGCCTGCTGGCCGGGGTCGAAGGGAAGGAGCTGCCGGGCGAGCTGAAGATGGAGCTGCTCGCTTCGATGGTCGAGCTCGCCACCCGGGTCTGCGCCAGTCCGCAGGAGGCACTCGAGGCCTTGCGCGCGCTGCGCGCGGCCGCCGACGAGGGGGCGCGCGCCGCCGGCCTGCGGATCGCGGCCGCCGGGACGCACCCGTTCAGCCTTCCGCAGGCGCAGGACATCGCGCCCGATCCGCGCTACCTCGAGTTCGTCCAGTACGCGGGCGTCTCGGCGAGGCGGCAGGGGGTCTGCGGCCTGCACGTCCACGTGGCGGTGCCGGGCCCGGAGGAATGCATGCGCGCCCTGGAGGGCGTGCTCCCGTGGCTGCCGCTCGTGCTGGCGCTGTCGGCCAACTCTCCCTACCTCGCAGGCGAGGAGACCGGTCTCGCGTCCGCGCGGGCGGAGGTGCTCGCGATGCTGCCGCGCGCCGCGGCCCCTCCCGTGTTCGGCTCGTACGCGGAGTGGGAGGCCTTCGTCGAGCGCTTCGTCGAGATCGGGCTGGCCGACGGCTACACGCGCTTCTGGTGGGACGTCCGGCCACACCCGCGCTTCGGCACGCTCGAGGTGCGCGCGCCCGACCAGCCGACCTCGGTCGAGCACACCGCCGCCTTCGGCGCCCTGCTGCAGGCTCTCTGCGTGACCGTGCTCGAAGGCGAAGCGCCCGCGCCGGCGAACCGCGGCGACTACGCGCAGAACCGCTGGGCCGCCCTGCGCTTCGGGCCGAGGGCTGAGCTGATCCATCCGCAGGGCGACCGGCTGGTCAGCGTCCAGGAGCTGACTCACGAGCTGCTGGCCCTGATCGAGCCCGCGGTGCGCGAGCTCGGCAGTGTCGGGGCGCTGAGCGCGCTCGACCCGCGCAGCTGTGAGGGCGACCGGCAGCTCGAGGTCGGCCGGGAGCGGGGCCTCGAGGCGGTTGCCGCGGACACCGCCGAGCGGTCGCTACGATCGGCCTAGATGGCCATCCGCTCCGAGACGATCCAGGTCAGCGGCATCCGCTGCGAGCGCTGCGTCGGCCGGCTCGCCGGTGCGCTGCGCGGCCACGACGGCCTCGAGCTCGCGAATGCGAACCTGATGGGGCAGGTCCAGCTGCAGTGGAACGACGAGCAGACCGACCGCGACGCGATCATGGCCGCGATGGCCAGAGCCGGCTTCCGGGAGCTCGAGACCGTCTAGACGGGGTCGTGCGAGTCGGGCGGGATGATCGGCCGGCCGCGCAAACCCGCCTCGCTCTCACCCTCCCGGATCTTGGCCCGTTCCGCCGCCGCGGGCTCGACACCGGTTCGTAGCTCCTGCTGCTCCGCGCTCCAGGCCGGGTCGTCCGGGGTCACCTCGCCGTAGCCCTGGGTCTCGGGTTGGCCATAGCCCTCGGCGAGGCCGTAGTGCTGGGCGATCGCCCCGTGGTCGAGGTCGCCGTTCTTGAGGGGCGGCGACTCCTCCACCAGCTCCTTGGAAATGGTCAGTCGCACGACCTGCTCCTGGTCGTCGGCATGCGCGAACGCCTTCGGGACCGCGTGCTTCCTCTTGCGGATCAGGCCCTCCTCGACGATCAGGAAGTCGCCCTCGACCGCGACCACGTGGCCGACCTTGCCGTCATCAGTACCGATCACTTCGTAATTTTCCATGAGGGGCCAGTACCCGACCCGACCCGCGCGAAACGGGAATGCCAGGGGGCCCGGCGGCGTTCCAAGGCACGAGAACGACGATGCTAGGGTGGCCGCGATGGGCGAGACCACACCGGAGGCGGACCCCAGGAGGCTGGCCGAGGAGGCCCGCGACCGGGTGCGCTTCGAGGAGGAAGCGCTCGACCTCGCAGACCAGGTCTACCGCGTGGCGCGTCGTCTGGTGTCCACCCGTGAGGAGGCGGAAGACCTGATGCAGGAGACCTACGCGCGCGCGTTTCGGGCCTGGCGCTCGTTCCAGCCCGGGACGAACCTGCGCGCCTGGCTGCTGCGGATCCTCACCAACCTGAACATCGACCGCGGACGCAAGCAGCAGCGCTCGCCCGACCTGCAGCCACTCGAGGAGGGGGACTACTACCTCTACAACCGGCTCGAGCAGGCCGGCCGTGAGCCGAACGTCGATCAGGACCGTGTCGACGAGCGTCTCTCGCAGGACGACGTGGTCGCGGCGCTCTCGGCGGTCCCGCACGACTTCCGCGACGTGGTCGTGCTCGTCGACATCGGCGACTTCAGCTACGCGGATGCGGCACAGATCCTCGAGATCCCGATCGGCACCGTCATGTCGCGGCTGCATCGTGGGCGGCGTATCCTGAAACGCGAGCTGGCGGACGAAGCGGTGGGGAGCGCCTGATGGCCCACGGTGCGGAAGTCGATCCCTGTGAAAAGTGCGAGGAGCTCCTGCAGCCCTACCTCGACCGGGAGCTGTCCGAAGCCGAGCGCGCCGAGGCCGAGCTTCACCTCGACGGGTGCTCATACTGCCGGAAGCGCTATCGCTTCGAGGAGGAGCTGCGGCGGTTCGTCAGGCAGGCGGCCGTCGAGGAGATGCCGCCTGACCTGAAGCAGAAGCTCGCCGAGCTGCGCACCTCGCTCTTCTGACGGAAGCGCAGCGGGTCGACCGGCCTTCCGAGGCGCCGGAGCTCGAAGTGCAGGTGCGTGCCGGTGCACCACCCGGTGCAGCCGGCGGTCCCGACGCGCTGGCCCGCGACGATCTGATCTCCGACGTGCACGCGCCAGTCGGCAAGGTGCGCGTAGAGCGCGACCCAGCCGCTGCCGAGGGCGACCTCGACCACGTTCCCGTAACCCTCGAAGCCGCGCGGCGTCCCGGCCGCGACCACGCGCCCTGGCTCGGCGGCGCGCACGGCAGAGGAGCGGAGGATCCCGATGTCGATCCCCGGGTGCCAGCGGCCCGCGTCGTCGCCGAACGGGGAGGTGACGGTTCCCTGGGCGGGCCAGGATGACCAGGTGGGTGCAGGCATGGGAGGGGGCGGCGCGGTCGAGAGCGCCAGCGTGGCGAGCAGGAGGGCCAGCATGAGCGCTGGAGGCTAGCCGGTCGCGTGCGCGGGGCCAACGATCACGACGAGCCGGCGCTTGTTCGTCCCGCCCGGGAGCGGGTGCGTCGGCACGTCGCCGAGCTGCGCGGCGAGACGCTGCCCCAGCGCCGCGCCGCCGGGCTCGAAGTAGACCGAGGTGTCCCGGTAGTCGAACCGGCTCGCGCGTGTGACGTGCTGGATCCGATAGCCGAACGAGCCGACCCGGCTCGCGACTCGGCGCGTGTAGTTGATGTCGCCGCTGCCGTTGAGGACGTCGATCGAGATCTTCCAGGGCGGCGGCAGGGTGGAGGCGCGGAGCGCCGCCGCCGAGGGGCCGTTGTCGCCACCGAGCGCAATCGCGAGCGTGATGCTGACCGCGAGCACGGCCGCCAGCGCGGCGCCCGCGGCGATCCAGCGGCCGACCGGCCGAGGGGCGGGCGGCTCGACCGGCATCCCGGAGAGGCGGCGCGCCTCACGGTGGTCGATCCCGAGCGCGGTCGCGTAGCGCAGCAGCGCGAGCACGGCGGTGTCCTGGCCCTGGAAGCGGTAGAGCCGCCCATCCTCGAGCCACTCGACCTGCTCGGGCCACAGGGCCGCGCGCTTGGCGGCCTCTTCGATCGTCAGCTTTCGCTGCAGGCGCAGCGACGTCAGCGGCGAGGTCTGCGCTGGCGGGTCGGCGGCTAGGGGTCGGGCGAGCTCCACGGCTTCAGTCTCTCAGGCAATTCATCGGCGAAATCGACGTCTCCTGGAGGGGATAGATCGTCGCAGGCTACGAGGACGGCGTCGAGTGCTTTCGCGCCCTCGTCCGGAATCGCTGTCCACGCCTCGCGGGCGACCAGCACCGGATGGAGGCGCGTGCCACCGTAGGTCGCGGCCACGACCGGCGCCTGCTCGGCCCGCCAGCGGTCGATCACGCGGTCGATTGCAGCCGGGTCGAGCCCGGGCCCGTCCCCGAGCACGACGACCGCGGCCTCGGCCTCCGGTGGCAGGGCGTCGAGGCCGCAGCGCAGCGAGGCGCCGGGCCCGCGCTCCCAGTCCGGGCAGCTGACCGTGCGTGCCGGCACATCGAGCTCGTGCGCGCCGAGCACGACGACGAGCTCGTCGAGGCGGCTCCGGCGGACGCGTTCCAGGACGGGCTCGAGCAGGAGGCGCTGCTTCGGCGAGCCGAACCGGCTCGACGCGCCGGCCGCCAGCACGACGGCCCAGATCATCAGCCGAGCGCTTCGAGCGCGCGACGAACGAGCGGTCGCGCCAGGTCGACCTTGTACGCGGTCCCCGGCAGCGGGGTTGCGCGGTCGAGCTCGTCCGGGCCCGAGAGCAGCCATGGGATCGGCGCGACCCCGGCCAGCGCGAGCCGGGTCTCGGCTCCCAGGCGCGCTGCGGCGACGCCGACGAGCGCGAACGAGAAGCGGTTTCGATCCATCGCCTTCAGGTACGTGCTCACCTCGGGCCGCGGCACCTCGAGCTCGAGGATCAGCTCGCCCGGTTCGAGGGCGGTCACGTCACGGTCGTCCTCGGTCGGCAGGCGGTAGAGCTCGGCGACGGGGAACGAGCGGCGGTCGGTGCGGAGCGTCGCGCCCAGGGCGAGCAGCGCCGCCGCAGGATCGGACGGATGCGCCGACGCGCAGCGCTCGTTGCCGAAGATCGCGTGCTCGCGGTGCGCGCCCTCGCGCGCGTGACACGTGGACCCGCCGTGCAGGAAGCACGGGTAGCGCAGCCGCCAGTACCAGCAACGCGTCGCCTGAAGCAGGTTGCCGCCAATCGTCCCCATCGAGCGCAGCTGAGGTGAGGCGGCGAGCGCACAGGCCTCGCGCAGCGCGGCCGGGATCTCCAGGTCGGCCTCGAGCTCGGCGAGCGTCGTGCCCGCCCCGATCCGGCTCCCGCCCTCATGCACCCCGCGCGGGACGACCCCGCCGACGTCGACGAGGGCCTCCGCCTGGACGAGCCGCGAGCGCAGCAGCGGCACGAGCTCGGTCCCGCCGGCGAGGGCGACCGAGCCGTTGCCGAGCGCCGCGGCGGCGGCTTCGACCGACTCAGGCTGGACTAGCCGCAAGCTTCCGCTCCCGCTCGCGCGCCTCGTTCAGGGCACGGAGCATCTCTTCGCGCGTGACCGGCAGTGAGCGCACGTCGGCGCCCGTCGCGTCGCGGATCGCGTTCACGATCGCCGCGGCGGTCGGCACGATCGGCGGCTCGCCGAGGCCCTTCGAGCCGAGGTTGGTCAGGTGCTCGTCCGGGATGTCGAGCAGATCGACGACCATCTCCGGCACGTCGGCGATCGTCGGCAGCTTGTACGCGTCGAGCGTCTGCGTCAGCACGCGCCCGCTCTTCGGATCGATCAGTCGTTCCTCCGAGAGCGTGTGCCCGACGCCCTGGATGATCCCGCCCTCCACCTGGCTCTGGGCGCCGAGCGGGTTGATCACGCGCCCGACGTCGTGGATCGCGGCAATGCGCTCGACCGTCACCTCCCCGGTTTCGACGTCCACCGCGACGTCCGCCACCTGGATCCCGAACGTGAGCACGCGCATCCCCGTCGGGTTGGGGCCGCGAGCTCCCTTGCCGGTGATCTGCGCGTCCTCCAGCAGCCCCGTCACCTCTTCGATCGGCCACGAGCCGCCGTCGGCGCTGACGACGCGGGCGTCCTTCAGCGAGAGCACGCGCTGCTCGAGGTGGTAGCGCTGCGCGGCGATCTCGAGGATCTGGCGTGCCGCGTCAGCCGCGGCGGCCCGCACGGCGGGCCCCATCGACGGGATGGTCGAGGAGCCGGCCGAGATCGACGCGTAGGTTCCCCGGGCGGAGTCGCCGAGCGACACGCGCACGCGGTCCAGCGGCAGACCGAGTTCTTCGGCCGCGATCTGCGCCATCGCGGTGCGCGAGCCGGTGCCGATGTCCTGCATCGCCGTCAGGACGGTGGCGTGCCCGTCGGAGCTGACCCGCACCCCCGCGTACGAGGGCGGGCCGCCCCCGCCGTACCAGATCTGGCTCGCCAGGCCGGTTCCGCGGCGAACCGGCCCCTCCGAGCGCGCTCGCACCTCGTCGCGCCGCGCCCAGTGCGGCTCCGCGCGGCGGTAGCACTCGAGCAGGTTCTTCGACGAGAAGGGCCGACCGTCGACGAGGTCCTTGTCAGCGTGGTTGCGGCGCCGCAGCTCCAGCGGGTCGAGCTCGAGCCGCCCGGCGAGCTCGTCGAGCACGCACTCGAGCCCGAACGTCCCCTCGACGAAGCCGGGCGCGCGGAAGGCCGCGTTCGGCGGCAGGTTCAGCTTCGCGCCGTAGGTCAGGGTGCGAACGTTCTCGCAGGCATAGAGCATCTCCATCGGCCCGTAGGTCGGGCCGGACCAGCCCTCCCAGCCGACGGCGTTCACGAACTCGCCCTCGAGGGCGACGAGCGTTCCGTCGGAGCGCGCGCCCGCGCGCAGACGCTGAATGGTTGCGTTGCGATTGCCCGTGGCGATGTTCTCCTCTCGCCGCGTCAGGGCGCAGTGCACCGGCCGGCCGGTCTTGCCGGCGAGCGCGATCGCGATGTACGTGTAGTCGCCTGGGCTGTTCTTCGACCCGAAGCCGCCGCCCATGTAGTTGCAGACCACGCGCACACGGTCCGCCGGCAGGCCCAGCTGCTGCGAGACCGAGGCGCGGATCCCCCAGATGAACTGTGTCGAGATGTAGATCTCGAGCGTGTCGCCCTCCCAACGCGCGAGCGACTGATGGGTCTCCATCGAGTTGTGCAGCACCGTCTGCGTGTGGTACTCGGCCTCCACCACGACGTCGGCGTCGGCAAACGCGGTGTCCACGTCCCCGCGCTCGTAGCGGCGGGGCTCGCCGTCGTGCAGCGACCCCTGGCGCACGGCCTCCTCCGGATCGAGCAGCGGCTCGAGCTCCTCGTACTCGATCGCAATGCTTGCGAGGGCCTCGCGGGAACGTCCGAAGCTGTCCGCGGCCACGGCCGCGACCGGCGCGCCGTGAAAGCCGGGCTCGGTCTGCAGGACGTGGCAGTCGTCAGGGCCGATCGCACCGAGCACCCCGGGTAGCTCGAGCGCGCCGCTCAGGTCGAGCTTCGTCACGCGCGCGCGCGCGTGAGGCGAGCGCAACACGGCTGCATGGACTATCCCGGGGAGCTGGAGGTCGGCCGTGTACTGAGCCTGGCCCCGCGCGCGCTGGTGGCCGTCCTGGCGCGGCGCCGGCTGCCCGACGACTTCGCCGGGGCCCTGGGGCCACTGGTCGATCGCGTCGTCGCCCTCGACCACCACCCACTGCTCGGTGTACCTGCCCTCGACTTCCTTCTCGGTCCGGATCAGTCGCGCCACGTGAGAACGGCCTCCTCGATTCGTGGGTACGCGCCGCAGCGGCAGAGGTTGCCGGCCATCGCGTGGCGGACGCGCTCGGGTGTCGGGTTCGGCTCGGCCTCGACGAGCGCCGCCGCCGAGACGATCTGACCGGGGGTGCAGAAGCCGCACTGGAGCGCGTCGGCGCGGACGAAGGCGTCGACCAGCGCGTGATCGCGCAGACCCTCGATCGTCGTCACCTCGCGCTCGCCGACGGTGTGGACGAGCGTGATGCAGGAGAGCACGGGCACGCCGTCGAGCTGCACGGTGCAGGCCCCGCAGTGACCCTCGGCGCAGGCGATCTTCGTGCCGGTCAGGCCGAGGTCGTCGCGCAGCGTCTCGGCCAGCGTCCGCCCGACCGGCGGATCGGTCTCCAGCACCGCTCCGTTGACCTTGAGGCTAAGCACCAGACGTCACCGCCAAGATGTCCGCGAGGTGGACGAGCCGAAACGTCGTGCGGCTCACGATCCGCTGCTCGCCCTCGTCCTCGACGTCGGGGAGCACGCGCCAGAGGTCGCGCGCCGTCTCGAGCAGCTCGCGGATCCGGTCGCGCTCCTCCTGGTGCCCGTCGCGGTCGGCGGTCGCATTGAGCGCGAGCCCGAGCACGCCGATCGTGTCGGCCTGCCTGGTCCAGAGCAGCGGCGTCGCCATCGAGAGGTACTGATGGATGCGAGCGAAGGCCAGCGGTTGCGAGAACGTCTTGCTCCCGATCGGCGCGCTCGGCTCGAGCGGGGGCTCGCCGTCGGCGATCCGGCTCGCGGTGCCGTAGAGCATCGCGCGCACCTGGCCCTCGTCGAGGCCTGCGATCCGGGCGGTGCGCAGCGCGATCAGGAGCGAGCTCGGCTGCTGGCCGTACGGGTAGTCCGAGGCGTATACGACCTGCTCGGGCGAGACCAGGTGGTAAAGGCTGAGCAGGTCGATCGGGCTCCAGACCGACGTGTCGAAGTAAACGCCCGCCGTCCCTCCGAACGCGGCCGCCAGCGACCCCAGGTCGGCGATCCCGGCGTGGGCGATGATCAGCTGGGCGCCGGGGTACGTGTCGACGAGGCGGCGCAGGTGGTCGGCGATCGGCGGTAGCCCGCGGCCGCCGTGGATCAGGATCGGCACGCCGCGCTCGGCCGCCAGCTCGAACACGGGCGCGAGCCGCTCGTCGTTCAGGAGGAACTTCTGCGCCCGGGGATGCAGCTTGATTCCGCGCGCCCCAAGGTCGAGGCAGCGCGTCGCCTCCTCGATCGGCTCCTCGGACAGGTCGAGCCGCACGAACGGGATGAAGCGGCCGCCCGAGCGCTCGGCGTAGGCGAGCGTGCGGTCGTTGGCCGCCCGGAAGGCCGGGTGACGGTCGACCTCGTCCATGCAGAACATGAAGCAGCGCGAGATCCCGTAGCGCTCGTTGATGCGCCCGAGGTCCTCGTAGACCCCGGTCATGCCGTCGATGTCGTGGCCGAGGTGCACGTGCGCGTCGAAGATCTCGGTTCCTGGCGGGACCTCTCGCGCCAGCTCGTCGTCGTAGCCGGCGATCAGCGATTGGGCCTTCTGGAGCACTTCCTCCACCATTTGCGAGTCTAGAGGTACGATCCTCGCCGCCGTGGCAGACGTCCTCATCTACGCCGATTCGCTGCGCTCGCCCGAGATGCGGCACGAGGTGCCGCTGGCGATTCCGGATCCCTTTCTCTACTCGGAGAAGGAGGGCACGCGCAGCATCGTCGCCAGCTCGTTCGAGCTCGACCGCGTCCGCGAGGTCGCACCGGAGCTCGAGGTGCTGCCCTACGAGGAGTTCGGGATCGACGAGCTCTACGCGCAGGGCCTCTCGCGCGATGAGATCGAGCTGGAGGTGATCCTGCGCGCGGCGAGGCGCTTCGGCGTCGAGGAGGCGGTCGTGCCCTCGACCTTCCCGCTCGAGGTCGCCGACCACCTGCGCGCGAACGGGATCCAGGTCACGGCCGACCGTCAGCACTTCGTCCGGCGCCGGCGCGTGAAGAACGACGCCGAGCTTGCCGGGATACGGCGCGCCCAGCACGCGGCCGAGGCGGCAATGGACGCCGCGCGCGAGCTGCTGCGCTCGGCCGAGCGGCAGAACGGCAGCCTGCTGGTCGACGGCGAGCCGCTGACCTGCGAGCGGATCAAGCTCGCGGTCGAGCAGGCCTTCACCGCCAACGGCGCCTTTGCCGACGAGTTCATCGTCTCGCACGGTCCGCAGACCGCTGTCGGCCACGACATGGGCTCCGGCCCGATCGCCCCCGACGAGCCGATCTGCCTCGACCTCTTCCCGCGCGACCGCGACTCAGGGTGCTTCGCCGACATGACCCGCGTGTTCGTCGTCGGCACGCCGTCCGAGGAGCTGCTCGAGTGGCACAAGCTCTGCAAGGAGGCGCTCGACCGCTCGGTCGCCGCGGCCAAGCCCGGGATTGCCGGCAACGATCTGTTCAAGATCACCTGCGACGTCTTCGAGGAGCACGGCTATCCGACGCTGCGCTCGAAGCAGCCGGGCGAGGTCCTCCAGGACGGCTTCTACCACTCGCTCGGACACGGGGTCGGGCTCGAGGTGCACGAGGAGCCGACCCTCGGACGCACTCCCGGCGAGCTCGTCGCCGGCGACGTGATCGCCGTCGAGCCGGGCCTCTACCGGCACGGCTACGGCGGCTGCCGCCTCGAGGACCTCGTGCTCGTGACCGAGAGCGGGCCCGAGGTGCTGACGGACTACCCGTACGACCTCGAGCCCTAGTGGCCCACGCCATAGAGACGATCCTCCTGGAGGAGCGGCGTTACCCGCCGCCGCCGGAGTTCGCCGCGCACGCCAATGCCCAGCCCGAGATCTACGAGCGGGACTTCGAGGAGTTCTGGGAGACCGAGGCGCGTGAGCGAGTCAGTTGGTTCGAGGACTTCACGCAGCTCTACGAGTGGGAGCCGCCGTACGCCAGGTGGTATCTCGGCGGGAAGCTGAACGTCGCCTACAACTGCGTCGACCGTCACGTCGAGGCCGGCCGGGGGGACAAGGTCGCCTTCCACTGGGAGGGCGAGCCCGAGGACGAGCGGCGGACGATCACCTTCGCCGACCTGCAGGGTGAGGTGGTCAAGCTCGCGAACGCGCTGCGCAAGCTCGGCGTGCAGAAGGGGACGCCGGTCGGGATCTACCTCGGGATGGTCCCCGAGGCGCCCGTGGCGATGCTCGCCTGCGCCCGGCTCGGCGCGCCGCACACGGTCGTCTTCGGCGGCTTCTCCGCCGACGCGCTCGCCGACCGGCTGAACGACATGGGCTGCGAGGTGCTGATCACCCAGGACGAGGGCCTGCGCAACGGCGGCCAGGTGCCGCTGAAGCGGAACGCCGACGAGGCGCTCTCACGCGCGCCGGGCGTGAAGCACGCTGTCGTTCTGCGGCGCACCGGCGGGGACGTCGACTGGACCGGTCGCGACCAGTGGTGGCACGAGCTCGTCGCGGACGAGCCGGACGACCCGGCCTCGTGCCCCTGCGAGCCGATGGACTCTGAGGACTTGCTCTACCTGCTCTACACGAGCGGCACGACCGCCAAGCCGAAGGGGATCGCCCACACGACGGCCGGCTACCTCGTCGGCACCGCCTCGACCCACCACTACGTCTTCGACATCAAGCCCGACTCGGTCTACTGGTGCGCGGCGGACATCGGCTGGGTGACCGGCCACAGCTACATCGTCTACGGGCCGCTGTGCAACGGCACCACCAGCGTGCTGTACGAGGGCGTGCCCAACTTCCCGGACAAGGACCGCTGGTGGGCGATCGTCGAGCGCTACCAGGTGGACATCCTCTACACGGCGCCGACGGCGATCCGGACGCATATGAAGTGGGGCCCCGAGTACGCCGAGCGGCACGACCTCTCCTCACTGCGGCTGCTCGGCTCGGTCGGCGAGCCGATCAACCCCGAGGCCTGGGTCTGGTATCGCGAGCACATCGGCGGCGACCGCACGCCGGTCGTCGACACGTGGTGGCAGACCGAGACCGGGATGATCATGATCACGCCGCTTCCCGGAGTGACCACGCTCAAGCCCGGCTCGGCGACCAGGCCCTTCCCCGGCGTGGACGCCGCGATCTTCGACGAGCAGGGCAACGAGGTAGGCGCGGGCGGGGGCGGCTACCTCGTCCTGCGGCGCCCGTGGCCCGCGATGCTGCGCGGGATCTACCAGGCGGACGACCGCTACCGGGAGACGTACTGGTCGAAGTACAAGGACGTCTATTTCGCCGGCGACGGCGCCCGGATCGACGAGGACGGCGACTTCTGGCTGCTCGGGCGGGTGGACGACGTGATGAACGTCTCCGGCCACCGCATCTCGACGATCGAGGTCGAGAGCGCGCTGGTCGATCATTCGGGCGTCGCCGAGGCCGCGGTCTGCGGGCGCAAGGACGAGCGCACCGGCCAGGCGATCGTCGCCTACGTGACGCTCAAAGGCGGCGAGGACGGCTCGGTCGAGATGCTCGAGGAGCTGCGCAGCCACGTCGCCGAGAAGATCGGCCCGATCGCCAAGCCGGCCAACATCGTCTTCACGCCCGAGCTGCCGAAGACCCGCAGCGGCAAGATCATGCGGCGACTCCTCCGTGACGTGGCCGAGAAGCGCGAGCTCGGCGACACGACCACGCTCGCCGACCCGGCCGTCGTCTCCGAGATCCAGGAGCGGGCCACCGTCGAGCAGTCCAAGGAGGACTAGTGACGCCCGAGGAGGAGCGCCGGCTCGGCGTCGACCTCTTCAACGGCGCCTGGAAGCTGATGGAGCTTCCGGAGCGGACCTCCGAGCAGGATGACGAGCTGATCCACACCGCGCACGCGTCGGCGTACCACTGGATGCAGGTCGGCACGCCGGCGAACCGCGCACGGAGCGAATGGCAGCTGTCGCGCGTCTACGGCGGGCTCGGCCGCGCCGAGCCCGCGCTGCACCACGCGCGCCGCTGCCTCGAGATCTGCGAGTCGAATCCGGACGCAATAGAGGACTGGGACCTGCCTTACGCACACGAAGCGCTCGCGCGCGCACATGCGCTTGCGGGCGAAGCGGACGAGGCGGGGCGCCACGCGGCGACGGCCCGGGAGCTGGCGGGTGCCGTCGCGGGCGCCAAGGACCGCGAGCACCTCGAGGAAGACCTAGCGACCCTGTAGAAGCTGCTCGAACGGCTCCGCGTCGTCGAACGGCCCGATCAGCGCGAGGTTCAGCCCGCCCGAGGCGATCACGTCCTGTGCGACGCGTTGCACGTCCTCGGCGGTGACCGCGTCCAGCCCGGCGGTGATCTCTTCCGGCTCGACCGCCTTGCCCTCGAGCACCTCGCGGCTGAGCCCGAACATCGTCATGCCCTGCGGGTTCTCGAGCCGGAGCACGAAGCGTCCCTTGGCGAGCGCGCGCGCCTTCTCGAGCTCCTCTGACGGAACCGCCTCGTCGGCGATACGGCGGAACTCCTGCGCGATCGTCTCGACCGCCTCGTCGGCCCGGTTGATGTCGACTCCGGCCTGCGAGTAGAGCGAGCCGGCGTCGGTGTAGCTCTGGTTGTGGGCGAAGACGTAGTAGGCGAGGCCGCGCCGCTCGCGCACCTCGGTGAAGAGCCGCGAGGACATGCCCGTGCCCAGCACCGTCGAGAGCAGCTGCAGCGAGTAACGGTCGGGATGGTCGAGCGGGTAGCTGCGGACGCCGAGGCAGAGGTGGGCCTGGTCCGACTCCTTGCGGTGAATCGTCAACCGTGGTTCGGCGCTGGGCTCGACCTCGACTGCCGCCGGCGCTCCGGGCTCCTTCGGCTCGATGTCGCCGAGCAGCCGCTGCACCGTCTCGAGCGGGTCGCCGTCGAGCCGCCCGCCGAGGCCGACGACCATCCGGTCCGGCGTGTACCAGCGGTCGACGTAGCCGCGGAACGTATCGCGCGTCGCCGCGCGGACCGTCTCCTTCTTGCCGATGATGTCCCAGCCGAGAGGCTGGTCGCCGTAGAGGAGCTGGTCGTAGACGCCGCCGATGAAGTCGCGGGGCGTGTCGTAGTACATGTTCATCTCCTCGACGATCACGCCCTTCTCGCGCTCGATCTCGTCGCTCTCGAACTTCGAGTTGCGGAGCATGTCGACCAGCACGTCCAGCGCCCGGTCGCGGTAGTCGGCCGCGCACTTGACGTAGTAGCCCGTGTACTCCTTGCTCGTGAAGGCGTTGAACTCGCCGCCGAGGCCGTCCACCTCCATGCCGATGTCGCGTGCCGTCGGCCGGCGCTCGGTGCCCTTGAAGAACATGTGCTCGGCGAAGTGCGCGATCCCGTTCGTGTCCGGGGTCTCGTAGCGCGAGCCGGCGGCGAGCATGATCATGCAGGTGACCGACTGCACCTGCGGCAGGTCGGCGGTCAGCACGCGCAGGCCGTTGTCGAGCTGGTGTCGCTGGAAGACGCTCACGCCGCCAGCTTCTCCCGCCACTCGTCGGGGATCGAGACCGGCTCGCGGCGCTCGTAGTCGTAGGTCACGAGCACCGTCTTCGCCTCGGCGACCAGCTCTTCTCCGACGCGCAGCTCGTGCCCGAGGTCGAAGCTCTTGTCGCCGAACCGGTCTACGCGAACGCTGACCTCGACCTCGTCGCCGAAGCGGACGGGCGCGCGGAAGTCGATCTCGATCCGGGCGACGATGATGGCCAGGTCCTCCAGGGTCTGCACCGCCCCGAGATGCTGCAGGAAGGCGGCGCGCGCCGACTCGATGTAGGTCAGGAAGACCGCGTTGTTGACGTGACCCATCGGGTCGAGGTCGCGGAAGCGGACGGCCTCACGGTGCACGAACATCGCCGCGATGCTAGATGCTCCGCGCGTGGCGGGGGAAGAGATGAGACGCGCGATCCTCGCGCAGCCGGACTGGCTGCGGGGGGTCCCGGGCGACCGGCGGCTGCCCGAGGGCCGCGTGCTGCACACGGGCTGCGGCACCTCCTTCCACGCCGCGCAGACCGGCGGCTGCGCAGAACAGGCGCTCGAGCTCGTCCTGCGCCCACGCGAGGCGGATGCGCTCCTCGTGGTCAGCCACGAGGGCGACACGCCGCTCTCGCTGGAGGCGGCACGCGCCTTCGACGGGCCCGTCTGGCTCGTGACCGCCAAGCCCGACAGCCCGCTGGGTCAGCTCGCGGACGAGGTCGTGGTCGCGACGCCGGAGGTCGAGCAGAGCTGGTGTCACACGGCCAGCTACACGTGCGCGGTGGCGGCGATCGCGGCGCTGCACGGCGAGGACGTCGGCGGCCTGCCGGGTCTGGTCGAGCAGGCGCTCGAGCAGCGCGAGCCGGTGAGCTCACACGAACGCTTCCTCGTCGCCGGCGCGGGCCGCGACTGGCCGACCGCGCAGGAGGCGGTGCTGAAGCTGCGCGAGGGGGCGTACGTGGCGGCGGAGGCGCATCACACGGAGCAGCTGCTGCACGGCCACCTGGCCGCGGTCGACGAGTCCGTCCGCGCGTTCGTGCTCGAGGGCGCGGGTCGGGCGGCCGAGCGGGCGGCGGGCGCGGTCGCGGCTCTGCGGGAGCTCGGCTGTGAGACGACGCTCGTGCCGACCGTCCACCCGGTGGCCGACATCGTCCGCTTCCAGCTGCTGACGCTCGATCTTGCAGAGGCGCGCGGCGTCGACCCGGACAAGATCCGCCGCGACGACCCGCGCTGGAACCGGGCTCGCGAGGCTTACGAGTGAGCGGCTAGCAGCTCGGCCTCGCGCTCTGGGGTGAGGCCGACGCCCTCCACGGTCTCGGCATGCTCGAGCGTGTCGCGCACCGTCTCCTCGAGCGGGCGGAACGTGAGCCCGCGCCTCGATCGCGCTGGAGACGCTCACTTCGTGCATCGCGGCTGCATCCGGATCGGAGATCCAGAGCGGCAGCTCCATCCACTCCCCGACCTCGTGCTGCTTCAGCAGCTCGGCCGGGACCCACTCCAAGGTCGCGTCGCCGCCGCTGACCGCGCGGCAGGTCTCGAGCACGTCGCGCCAGCTGCGGCCGGGGTGCGTGGCGTTGTAGACGCCGGCTGTCCGCCGCTCGGCCAGGTCGACCAGCCAAGAGCCGAGATCCCTGGCATCGATGAACTGCACCTGATCCTCGGGTGGCGCCGGCGCGATGACCTGTCCACCGCGGGCGACCCGGTGCGGCCAGTAGGTGAAGCGTCCGGTGGGGTCGTGGGCGCCGACGATCAGCCCCGGCCGAACGCTCGCCTGCCGCTCGGCGAAGACCTCGGCGACCGTCTGCTCGCAGAGCGCCTTCAGCGCCCCGTAGTTCGAGTAGTCGTCGGTCAGCTTGTCGTCGGGGAGGTCTCCGAGCTCGGCCACCGGGCTGTGCTCGTCGACCGGCTGGGCGAGGCTCGCGTACACCGAGACGCTCGAGACGAACAGGTAGTGGCCGGTCGCGTCGGCCAGCGCCTCGGCCGAGGCGCGGACCACCGAGGGGATGTAGCCGGAGGGATCCAGCACGGCGTCCCACTCGCGACCTTCCAGCGGGCTGAGGTCGGCCGTCCGGTCGCCGCGCAGCTTCTCCGCTTCGGGGAACAGCTCGGGATTCGTCTCGCCGCGGTTGAAGAGCGTCACCTCGTGCCCGCGCGCGAGCGCCGCCTCGACCGCAGCGCGCCCGAGGAACCTCGTCCCGCCGAGAACGAGCAGCCTCATGCCGTGACCGGCGGCGCTTCGCGTCGCAGTAGGTGGAGGGCGATGTAGGCCATCCAGGCGAAGCCGACGGCCGTCCCGGCGCGCGTGGCGGCGCCGTCACCCCAGGCGGAGAAGACGGCGTTGGCGGCGATCAGCGCCGGCACCACCGCGAGGGGCGGCAGCCAGGCGTCGCGCCAGCCCGGGATCCGCCGGAAGGCAAAGGCGAGGATCAACGGCGCGAGCAGGAACGCAGCCGCCGTGACGCCGGACTCGATCTTGTGGGCGTGCGCGTGCCAGGAGACGTTGTCGCAGTCGACGTCGATGCCGCGGCAGTCGAGGCGCACGAGCCCGTCGATGAAGGCACCGGCGCCCGTGATGGCGACTGCCAGCGCTCCGAGGCGACCGAGCGTGTCAGGGCTCAGCGCAACCCAGAGGCCGACGGCGAAGACGATCACGAGCAGGCCGGTCAGGTTGTCGCCGAGCTGGTTGAACAACCACGGGCTGGCGGCGGTCAGCGCGCCGAGGTCCGAGGTGTCGTCGCGCACCGAGCTGTACGCGGAGGGCTGCGCAAGGCCCCCGAGCGTCCAGCCGAGCAGCAGCGTCGCGAACGCCAGTAGCGCGCAGATCGCACCCGCGCGCACGAGCGGCGGCTGCGCGTGGTCGGCCGGGGGCCGCGCCATGCGGTCACCCTAACCCGTCGCGGCTAGAGCGACCCCAGCGCCTCGAGCAGCCGGTCGACCTCTTCGGCCGTGTTGTAGTGGAGCATCCCGGCGCGCACTGCGCCTTCTGGGAGGCCGAGCTTTTCCATCACCTCGACCGCGTAGTAGTTCCCGCGCCAGACCGCCAGGTTGCGCTCGCCGAGCCGGGTGGCCGCGTCGAGCGGCGAGAGGCCCTCGACGTTGAAGCAGAAGGTCGGCACGCGCCCCTGCATCGTCGGCCGGCCGTAGAGCGCGCAGCTCGCGGGGAGCCCAGCGAGAAAGCGCTCGCCAAGCTCGCGCTCGTGGGCGACGATCGCATCGAAGCCGATCGAATCGAGGTACCCCACCGCAGCGACGAAGCCGGCGAGCAGCTCGTGCGGCAGCGTGCCGGTCTCGAACTTGTGCCCGAGCGGCGTCTCGGCGGCCGGGCGCACCTTGTACGGGCGCCAGCGCTCGAGCAGCTCGGCCCGCGCGAAGGCGACCCCGAGGTGCGGGCCGAAGTACTTGTAGGGCGAGCAGATCAGCACGTCGGCGCCGACGGCCGCGACGTCGATCGGCCCGTGCGGCGCGTAGTGCACCGCGTCGACCCAGGCAAGCGCGCCGGCCGAATGCGCCAGCTCGGCCACACGCGCGACGTCGACGAGCGTGCCGACCGCGTTCGAGGCCCAGGGGAAGGCGACGACGCGCGTCCGCTCGGAAAGCTGCGCCTCGAGGTCGTCGAGGTCGAGACTCGTGTCGTCGCGGATCGCGGCCACGCGCACCTTCAGTCCGAGGTCGTGCGCCAGCTCCAGCCACGGCGAGACGTTGCCGTCGTGGTCGAGCTGGGTGACGACGATCTCGTCGCCGGCTTCGAGCTCCCGGCCGACCGTGCGGCTGAGTACGAAGTTGAGCGTCGTCATGTTCGCGCCGAAGACGACCTCCTCCGGCGTGCAGCCGAGGAACTCCCCGCCTGCCCGGCGGGCCTCATCGACGAGAGCCTCGGTACGGCGGCTGGTCGAATACGGGCCACTGACGTTCGCGTTCGAGGTGCGGAGGTAGTCGGCGATCGCCTCGATCACCTCGTCCGGCACCTGCGAGCCGCCGGGGCCGTCGAAGAAGACGAGCTCGTTCTCGAGAGCCGAGAACCGCGCTCGGACCGCCGCCACATCGAGAGCCACCGCGCTCACGGAACGGACGGTATCCGAACGATCGTTGCCACTTGCTACCTTCGGTGAGACACTGGTGGGGAGACCGAGGGGACCGATCGAGGGGGAGCACATGGAAGCCGCCGCAGTACCAACTGTCGATGTCGCCGAGCAGGCGCCGGGCGCCGTCGTCGCCGCGCGAGACATCACCCGCCGCTACGGCGAGGGCGACACCGCGGTGGACGCGCTGCGGGGCGTCTCGCTCGAGGTGCAGAAGGGCAAGCTGACCGCGGTGATGGGGCCGTCGGGCTCCGGCAAGTCGACCCTGATGCACATCCTGGCCGCGCTCGACCGGCCGACGAGCGGCGAGATCTGGATCGCAGGCACGAAGCTGGGCGCGCTCAGCGACAACGCGATCACGAAGCTGCGCCGCGAGCACATCGGCTTTGTCTTCCAGTTCTTCAACTTGCTCCCGATGCTGACGGCCGAGGAGAACATCGTCCTGCCGCTCACGATCGCCGGCGAGAAGCCCGAGAAGGAGTGGCGTGAGCAGCTGCTGAAGACGGTCGGGCTCGACGACCGCCGCGAGCACCGGCCGTCCGAGCTCTCAGGCGGCCAGCAGCAGCGCGTCGCGATCGCGCGGGCGCTGATCTCGAAGCCGACGGTTGTCTTCGCCGACGAGCCGACCGGCAACCTCGACTCGAAGACCGGGGCCGAGATCCTCGAGCTCCTTCGCGGGTCGGTCGAGGATCTCGCTCAGACGACGGTGATGGTCACGCACGATCCGTACGCGGCCGCGATCGCCGACCGGATCCTGTTCCTCGCCGACGGGCTCATCGTCCGCGACATGCCGCGCTCCGAACCGGGCGCCGTGATGGCGGCGATGGACGAGCTCACGCAGAGCTGATGCTGGTCGTCGCACTGAAGGGCCTCGCCGGGCGGAAGGTGCGCGCGCTCCTGACGGCGATCGCGATCATCCTCGGCGTCGCGATGATCAGCGGCACCTACGTCCTGACGGACACGATCAACAACGGCTTCGACACGATCTTCTCGCAGTCGTACCAGAACGCCGACGTGGTGATCACCGGCAAGGCGGCCTTCGACAGCGCGGACGGCGAGTCGGTCGAGCCGCCGTCGATGCCCGAGTCGCTGCTCGGCGAGGTGCAGAAGCTCCCCGGCGTCGAGCTCGCGGCCGGCTCCGTCACCACCGACACGCTGAAGCTGATCGGGAAGGACGGGAAGGTGATCTCGACCGGCGGAGCGCCGTCGCTCGGGTTCTCCGTCACGCCGGCCGGGCAGCCGTTCAACCCCACGAAGCTGACGGAAGGCAGCTGGCCGCACGGGAACGACGAGGTCGTGATCGACAACGCGACCGCGTCGGGCCACGGATTCGACGTCGGCGACCTGATCGGGGTGCAGGCGTTCGGCCCGGCCAAGAAGCTGCGGATCAGCGGCATCGCCGAGTTCCCCGACGTGAGCGTCGGCGGCGCGACCTTCGCGATCCTCGACCAGCCGGCCGCGCAGCAGCTCTTCCACAAGGCCGGCCAGCTCGACGGGATCCGCGTCCAGTCCAAGCCCGGCGTCGAGGAGCCGGACCTGGTCAACCAGATCAAGCCCCTGCTGAGCTCGACCGAGCAGGTCCGCAGCGGCAGCGAGCAGGCGAAGAAGGACAAGGAGGAGGCTGGCAGCTTCATCTCGTTCCTCCGGTACGCCCTGCTCGCCTTCGCAGGTATCTCGCTCTTCGTCGGCGCCTTCGTGATCGCCAACACGCTCTCGATCACGATCGCCCAGCGGATGCGCGAGTTCGCGACGCTGCGCACGCTCGGGGCCTCGAGGCGTCAGGTCATGTGGTCGGTCGTGATCGAGGCCTTCGTGATCGGCCTGATCGGCTCGGTGATCGGGCTCTTCCTCGGCCTCGGGCTGGCGAAGCTGCTCAACTGGCTGTTCGTCAAGATCGGGATCGACCTGCCGCACGGCTCGACGGTGTTCGCGATGCGCACGGTGATCGTCTGCCTGCTGGTCGGGACGCTGGTCACGCTGTTCGCGAGCATCCGGCCCGCGCGACGCGCGACGCGTGTGCCGCCGATCGCCGCAGTGCGCGAAGGCTCGGTGCTGCCGCCGTCCCGCTGGGCCAAGTACGGCACCGTCACCTCGCTGACCGTGCTCGTCCTCGCGATCGTGATGGTCTCCCTGGGCGCGCT
The DNA here is from genome assembly GCA_963763475.1 of uncultured Actinomycetes bacterium. Lineage (GTDB taxonomy): Bacteria > Actinomycetota > Thermoleophilia > Gaiellales > Gaiellaceae > AC-32. The sequence continues at coordinate 236,644 of CAVXOR010000002.1, forward strand.
CGCAAGCGGCCTCGCAACCGGCCCGCGACTGCTGCTGCTCGGGATCGGCGTGCTGCTGCTCTTCCTCGGGGTCTCGATGAACGCTGCCAAGGTCGTGCGCCCCCTGGCGGCGGTGCTCGGCGCCCCGGCGCGCTCGATCGGCGGCGCCCCCGGAATCTTGGCCCGCGACAACGCGACCCGGAACCCGGCCAGGACTGCTTCCACGGCTTCGGCTCTGATGATCGGGCTCGCACTCGTCACCTTCGTCGCCATCTTCGGCCAGGGGATCCGCAGCTCGTTCGAGGACGCGGTCAACGAGCTCTTCGTCGGCGATTACGCGCTGACCTCGTCGAACACGTTCACGCCGATTCCCGCGGAGGCCGGCAAGGCGCTTGTCGGCAAGCCGGGCATCAACGACGTCTCGGCGATCCGCGCAGGCTCCGCGCGTTACCTCGGCGGCAACAACAACCTGACTGCGGTGCAGCCGAACCTGAACAAGACCCTCGCGATGGACTGGACGCAGGGCGACGACAGCGTCCCGGGCAAGCTCGGCAACGACGGCTTCTTCGCGAGCAAGAACTACGTCGAGGACCACCACCTCAGCCTCGGCTCGCCGGTCACCCTCCAGTTCCCGAGCGGCAAGAAGGCGACCGTGAAGCTGAAGGGCGTCTGGGACGAGCCGAAGGGCGGCTCCCCGTTCGGGCACATCACGATCTCGACCACGCTGTTCGACAAGTTCACGCCCCGTCCGCGTGACGAGATGGTGCTCGCCAACACGCCGGGCGGTGTCACGGACGCGAACACGGCGCACCTCGAGCAGCAGGTCAGGGACTTCGCCGACGCCAAGGTCCAGACGCGCGACGAGTTCAAGTCGAACTTCGAGGCCCCCATCAACAAGCTTCTCAACCTGCTCTACGCGCTGCTCGCGTTGTCGGTGATCGTCAGCCTCGTGGGGATCATCAACACGCTCGTGCTGACGGTCTTCGAGCGGACGCGCGAGCTGGGAATGCTGCGCGCCGTGGGGATGACGCGGCGGCAGGTGCGGATGATGATCCGCTACGAGAGCATCGTCACCGCGCTGATGGGAGCCGTGCTCGGCATGGTCGTCGGGGTCTTCCTCGCGGCTCTCGTGACGCATTCGCTGTCGAGCTCCGGGATCGTGTTCGCGGTGCCCTGGATCCAGATCGTCTACTTCCTGATCGCTGCGATCCTGGTCGGAATCCTTGCCGCCGTGATTCCGGCTCGCCGGGCCGCTCGCCTGAACGTCCTGCAGGCGCTCCAGTACGAGTAACCCGTCGCTGTCGATCCGTCCGGGCCCGTGCATAGGCTCAGGCCGTGCGCCGGCTACGACCGCTCAGCGAGGAGGAGTGCTACCTCCGCTGCTACGGAGTCGACGAGACGATGGTCCGCGTCGTCCGGCTCGAGTCGCAGCGGCCGGCGCCGCGTTTCCGGGTGACCGGTGAGGAGCTGCGGCGGCTGTTCGAGGTTCGGCTCGACGCCCGCGAGGCGGAGCTGGCGGCGTGAGGACGTGCTCGCGCTGGAGCCGCACGCGCCGGGTGATCGGCCTGCGCCGGGTGCCGAGGCCGTCGGGCCATGAGCGGCGCTGCTCGCCGCGGCGGCGCTCGGCCGCCCGCTGCCGCTAGCGCAGTCCCGGACGTTCTCGGGCCTGGCCTACAGGTCGTCTTCTGCGGGATCAACCCGGGCTTCGTCTCGGACGCGGCCAGGGCGCACTTCGCCAACCCGCGTAACGACTTCTGGCGGCTGCTGCACGCAGCCGGCTTCACGTCGCGGCTTTACGAGCCGTCCGAGCAGTTCGAGGTGTTGCGCGACCGGATCGGCCTGACGAACGCGGCGCCGCGGACGACGCGCGGCTCGGGCGACCTGCGCCGGGCCGACTTCGCCGGGGCGGCGGAACGCCTCGAGCAGCTGGCGCTCGAGCTGCGGCCGGCCTGGATCGCGTTCGTCGGGAAGGAGGCGTACCGCGGCGCCTTCAACCAGCGCGCGGAGCTCGGCCCGCAGGAGCGGCGCCTCGGGGAGACCCGCCTCTTCGTGCTCCCCTCGACCTCCCCGGCGAACGCGGCCGTGCCGTGGAACGAGCGGCTGCGCTGGTTCTCGGGCCTCGCGGCCGAGGTACGGCTCGAGTCGGGCACATGAATAGTGGCCGGCCGCGCGGGTGCGGCCGGCCGCAGGTGCCTTCTTAGTCTCCGACGCCGATTGCGGTCAGGAAGACCAGCACGACCGTCGTCACCGCGAGCAGGCCGTGGACCGCCACGATCGGCACCGGGAAGTGCTGCTCGGCGGGGGTGTCCGACGACCCCGGCTCCCCGGTCACGCCGGTGGCCGCGGCCGGCCCGCGCTGGCGCCGCTGGTACCAGATCGCGAACATCGTCCAGCCGATCACCGCGACGATCGCGAGCAGCACGAACGCGACCCACGCGAGTGCGTCGCTGTCGGTCGCCAGGTAGATGATCCAGATCACCAGCCCGGTTGCCGCGAGCAGAAAGTGGCCGAGGATCAGCGGCGGTCGGATCCGGCTACCCGGCTCCCCTCCCTGCCGCATGCCGCCCCTCGAAAGCCAGATCGCGAGCAGGACGAAACCACCGGCGGCGGTCACGACCCACGCGATCAGCGCAGCCCATTCCATCCACGCCTCCTTTCAATTATGAACGGGTTACGAACTACCCGCGCCAGCGGTTTGTGATCGGGGTGCGCCGGTCGCGGCCGAATGCTTTCGGCGTCAGTCTTACCCCGGGCGGCGCCTGCCTACGCTTGTATTCGGCGCGGTCGATCAACGCGAGCGCCCGCTCGACCACGTCGACGTCGAAGCCGTCCTGCGAGAGCTCCTCGCGCGAGCGGTCCTGCTCGACATAGGCCTCGAGCACCCGGTCGAGCGCCGTGTACGGCGGAAGCGAGTCCTCGTCGAGCTGGTCGTCTCGCAGCTCTGCGCTCGGCGCGCGCTCGATGATCGTGGCGGGGATCAGCTCCAGTCCAGCTCTCTCGTTCAGGTGGCGCGCGAGCCGGAAGACGTCCGTCTTGAAGACGTCCTTCAGGAGCGCGAAGCCGCCGGCCATGTCGCCGTAGAGCGTCGCGTAGCCGACCGACAGCTCCGACTTGTTCCCGGTCGCGACCACGAGCCAGCCGAACTTGTTCGAGAGCGCCATCAGCAGGACGCCTCGGATCCGCGCCTGCAGGTTCTCCTCGGCGAGGTCGGGCTCGCGGCCTGCGAAGCTCTCGGCGAGGATCGACTCGAAGGCGTCGACGGCCGAGTTGATCGGCAGCTCGCGGAAGTCGGTGCCGAGGTTCTCCGCCAACCGCTGCGCGTCGGTGCGCGTGGCCTCGGACGAGTAGCGCGACGGCATCGAGACGCAGTGCACGCGCTCGGCGCCGAGCGCCTCGACCGCCAACGCGGCGGTGAGGGCCGAGTCGATTCCGCCCGAGACGCCGACCACGACCTGCTCGAAGCCGTTCTTGCCGACGTAGTCGCTCAGGCCTAGCTCGAGGGCGAGGCGCATCTGCTCGAGCTCGTCCAGGGGCTCGGCGAGGAACGGCTCGGTCCGGTCGCCGTGGAAGCGGCAGTCGCCGAGAGCGACGATCGGCAGGTCGGGCGCGGTGCCGCGCTCCCGTGCGAGCGCCCGGCGGCGCACGTCGCGCAACCGCCGCCCGACCGCGTCGGCGGGGTCGATGTCGACGACCAGCAGCGCCTCCTCGAACCCGGGCGCGCGTGCGAGCACGTGCCCCTCCTCGTCGAGCACGAGCGAGTGGCCGTCGAAGATCAGCTCGTCCTGGCCGCCCACGGCGTTGCAGAAGGCGACGAAGCATGCGTTGTCGCGCGCGCGTGTGGCGAACATCTCCTCGCGCTCGCGATCGCGGAGGACGTGGAACGGCGAGGCGGAGAGGTTCGTCAGCAGCTGCGCGCCGGCGAGTGCCAGGTCGGTCGCCGGCGGGCCGGGCTGCCACAGGTCCTCGCAGATCGTCGGGCCGACGAGCGTCCCGCCGAGCTCGAGCAGCAGGCAGTCGCGGGCCGGGGCGAAGTAGCGGTCCTCGTCGAAGACGCCGTAGTTGGGCAGGAAGCGCTTGCGGTAGACCGCCTTCACCTCACCGTCGGCGCAGACCGCGCAGGCGTTGTAGAGATCGCGGTCGAAGTGGGGGTAGCCCACCAGGGCGACCAGGTCGCGGGTCTCGCGGGCGATCTCCTGCAGCGACTCCTCGGCCGCGCGGATGAAGCCTGGCCGCAGCAGCAGGTCCTCGGGCGGATAGGCGGTGACCGCGAGCTCGGGGAGGAGGACGAGGTCGGCTTCGGCGCCCCTGGCCTCGGCGATCGCCTGCAGGATGCGCTCGCGGTTGCCGTCGAGGTCGCCGACGGTGGTGTTGATCTGGGCGAGCGCGAGTCGCATGGGCAGGTTTTAGACTACCAGTCGAAAACTTCGTCAGCGGTTCAGCCGGATCGCGTTCAGGTCGTTCTCGGCGATCTCGTCGGCTCGCCTGATGAGGTCCTCGATGTCGTCGTGCTCGGCATGGATGTAGCGGCCGGCGAGGGCATCGGCCCGCCCCGAGGCGAGCACGCGCACGAGCCGCGGCGCCAGCTCCGGGGGCGTCCACGGCGCGTCGTCGGCGAAGTGCCCCTCGGTCATCTCGGTACGGACCAGCCCGGGGCTGATCAGGAAGACGCGCACGGGAGTGTCGGCCAGCTCGTTCGCGAGCGTCTCGGCCAGCCGGTTGGCGGCGGCCTTGCTCGACGTGTAGCCGGTGTTGCTCGCACCGGGGAGGTAGCCGGCGCCGCTGCCCGTGATCACGATCCGCCCGCGGCCGCGGGCGAGCATTCCCGGGATCACGGCGCGCGCCGAGTGATAGACGCCGAGGACGTTCACCTCGTGCGTCCGCCACCACCGGGCCGGGTCGCTCTCCGCGAGCTCGTCCTCGCCGCTGCCGATTCCGGCGTTCGCGGCCAGCAGGTCGATCGGCCCGAGCTCACGCTCGGTCTCCGCCACCGCGCGCTCGACCGCCTGCAGGTCGGTCACGTCGAGCTCGAGCGCGAGGCCGCCGAGCTCCTGCGCGACCTGCTCGACCTGGTCCTTCGAGCGAGCGGCAACCGCGACCCTGGCGCCCGCGTCGGCGAGCTCGCGCGCGATCCCGGCGCCGATCCCGCGACCGCCGCCCGTGACGAGCGCGACCTGTCCGTCGAGGCGGTCAACCGGCTGCGACATGCTCGATCTCCTCCAGGGTCTCGGGGTTTTCCAGCGAAGAGAGGTCGCCCGGGTCTGCCCCGAGCGCCTTCGCGCGAACCGCTCGTCTGACGATCTTCGCGCTGCGCGTCTTCGGCAGCGCCGAGACGAACAACACGCGTTCGGGCGCGAACGCCTTGCCCAGCGCCTCGGCCGCGAGCCTGCGCAGCTCACCCGCGAGCTCGTCGCTCGGCTCCGCGCCGGGCACCAGCGCGCAGAAGACCCAGGCGACCTCGCCCTTCACCTCGTGCGGCACCCCGACCGCCGCCGCTTCGGCCACCGACGGGTGCGCGACCAGTGCGGACTCGAGCTCCGCCGGCCCGAGCCGCTTGCCGGCGATGTTGAGCGTGTCGTCGGAGCGCCCGTGGAGGAACCAGTAGCCGTCCTCGTCCACCGAGGCCCAGTCGCCGTGCACCCAGACCCCCGGCAGCCGGCGCCAGTACGTGTCGAGGTAGCGCTCCCGGTCGCCCCAGAAGCCGCGAGTCATTCCCGGAAAAGGCCGGCGGCAGACGAGCTCGCCGACCTCGCCGCGCACGGAACGGCCCTCGGAGTCGACGACGTCCATCGCCATGCCCAGCGCCGGCCCGCCGAGTGAGCACGACTTGATCGGCGCCGCGGGCGTGGGCGAGAGGAAACAGGCTCCGACCTCCGTGCCGCCCGAACAGTTGATGATCGGGCAGCGCGCGCCGCCGACGTGCTCGAAGAGCCAGCGGTACGGCTCTGGATTCCAGGGTTCACCCGTCGTCACCAGCACCCGCAGCGAAGAGAGGTCGTGACGCTCGACCAGCTCGGCGCCGTGCGGGATCAGGGCGCGCACGAGCGTCGGCGAGAGGCCGAGGATCGAGACGCGCTCGGACTCGACGATGCCCCAGAGCCGGTCGGCGGCAGGCCAGTCGGGCGCGCCCTCCGCGAAGACGATCGTGCAGCCGAGCGCCATCCCGCCGACCACCTCCCATGGGCCCATGATCCAGCCCATGTCGGTGACGAAATGGATCACGTCGCCCGGCTTCGCGTCGGCCTGGTAGGCGACCTCGCGCGTGATCGAGACCAGGAAGCCGCCCTGCACGTGGAGCACGCCCTTCGGCGCGCCGGTCGTGCCCGAGGTGTAGGTGAGCAGGTACGGGTGCTCCGAGTCGACCTCGAGCGGCTCGAGCTCACCGGTCGACTCCTCCAGCGCCTCGTCCCAGAAGACGTCGCGCCCCGCCTGCATCGGCACGTCGCCGCCGAGCCTGCGCCAGACGACCACGTGCTCGACCGATGGCGAATCCGCGAGCGCCTCGTCGACCAAAGCCTTCATCGGCACTTCGCGGCCGCGGCGCAGCGAGCCGTCGGCGGTAATCACGGCCTTCGCCTCGGCGTGCTGCAGCCTGGCCGCGATCGCGGGTGCCGCGAAGCCGGAGAAGATCGGCACCTGGATCGCACCGAGGTGGGCGCAGGCGTGGGAGGCGATCGCCACCTCCGGCGACATCGGCAGGAAGATCGCCACCCGATCGCCGGGCTCGACGCCGAGTCGGGCAAGGGCCTCGGCCAGCCGCGTGACCTGGTCGGAGACCTCGCGATACGAGAGCGACTTCCGCTGCCCGTCCTCGCTCTGCCAGACGGCGGCGGGCTCGTCCGCACGCTCACCGCGAGCCCAGCGGTGCACGCAGTTCCAGGCGAGGTTGAGCTGGCCGCCGACGAACCAGGTCGCCCATTCCGGCCCGCGCGACTCGTCGACCACGGCGTCCCACCGGCGCGAGAACTCGAGCCCCAAGTCCTCGATCGCCGCCGGCCAGAAGCGCTCGGGCTCCTCGGCTGAGAAGCGCACCAGAGAGGGGTATTCCTCGAAGCCGAGCTTCCGCGCGAGCCGCAGCGCGTTCGTACGCTCACGCGTGGCGTCGTCCGGGGACCAGACCACCTCCATGCGGCCAAGCGTAACTTGACGCTGTTTGCTAGTGAGCGCTAACCTAGTGACGGCTAACTTCGACTGGCTGGAGGGCACGTGCGCGCAAGGATCTTCGCGGAGGAAAACCGCAGGTGGTGGACGTTGGGGGCGCTCTGCTTCGCCCTCTTCATGATCATGCTCGACAACACCGTCGTGAACGTCGCGCTGCCGGCGATCAAGGCCGACCTGGGGATGAGCACCGCCGAGCTCGAGTGGACGGTCGCTGCCTACGCGCTGACCTTCGCCTCGCTGCTGCTGACTGGCGGGAAGCTCGGTGACCTGCTCGGCCGGCGGCTGATCTTCACGATCGGCCTGGCCGTCTTCACCCTCTCCTCGCTCGCGTGCGGGCTCTCGTCGAGCGCGCCCGAGCTGATCTCGGCGCGCGCCGTCCAGGGCGTCGGCGCCGCGCTGATGATGCCGGCGACGCTCTCGATCATCTCCGCCACCTTCGCCGCCCGCGAGCGTGGGATGGCGATCGGGATCTGGGCCGGTGTCTCCGCGATGGCGCTGGCCATCGGGCCGCTGCTCGGCGGGATCATCACCGAGCACATCTCCTGGAACTGGATCTTCTACGTGAACGTCCCCATCGGGGTCGCCGGCGTGATCGCCGCGCTCACGGTGGTGCCCGAGTCGAAGGACACCTCACACGAGCAGCGGCTCGACCTGCCCGGCCTGCTCACTTCCGGCATCGGCCTGCTGGCGCTCGTCTACGCGCTGATCGAGGGGCACGAGTACGGCTGGACGTCGGCCCGCATCGTCGGCCTCTTCCTCGTCGCGGCTGTGGCGCTCGTCGGGTTCGTGCTGCTGGAGCGGCACCAGCGCCTCCCGATGCTCGACCTCTCCCTCTTCCGGAACGGCACCTTCCTCGGCGCGAACATCGTCGCGATCCTCGTCACGCTCGCGATGTTCGGGATCTTCGTCTTCTTCCCGATCTACATGCAGACCTTCCGCGGCTGGTCGCCGATCCAGGCCGGCGCGGCGCTCCTGCCCTGGACGCTGATGGTGGTCGTCTTCGCGCCGATCGCCGGCAAGCTCTCCGACCGAGTCGGGTCTCGCTGGCTGATGGCCGGCGGGATGACGGTGGTCGCCGCCTGCTGCCTGCTGCTCTCGACGGTGACGCTGCACTCGACGTTCTGGCACATGCTGCCCGCGTTCCTGCTCGGCGGGCTGGGAATGTCGTTCGTGATGACGCCGATGTCGGCGGCCGCGATGGGCGCGGCCCCGGTCGCCAAGGCCGGCGTCGCCTCGGGCGTGCTCAACACCTTCCGCCAGGTCGGAGTCGCGCTCGGGATCGCGATCACCGGGGCGATCGTGGCGAACCGCGCCACGGCCTCGGCTGCTGGAGGGGCGAGCCCGCCGGAGGCGTTCGTCCACGGGCTGACCTTCGCGATGCGGGTCAGCGCAGTGATCTGCCTCGGTGCTGCCGTCGTCGCGGCCGTGCTCGTACGGCGCTATCGCCACGCCGAGGCGAGCCAGCCGGCCGAGGCCGCGGCGTGAGCTCCCGCCTCTCGGGGCCAGAGCGTCGCCAGGCGGTCGTCGAGACAGCGTGCCGGGTCTTCGCCAAGAGCAGCTATCGCGGCTCGACCACGGCGCAGATCGCACGCGAGACGGGCGTCACCGAGCCGGTGCTCTACCGGCACTTCGCCTCGAAGCGCGAGCTCTACCTCGCCTGCCTGGACGCCGTCTGGGAGCGTGTGCGCGCACTCTGGGAGAAGGCGCTCGAGCGGGAGCAGGACCCTTCGAGCTGGCTGCGAGCGATCGGCAAGGCCTACCTCGAGGAGCGGAGCGCTGCCCGCATCGCGCTCATCGACCTCTGGATCCAGGCGTTGACGGAGGCCGCCGACGACCCCGAGATCCGCCGCGCGCTGCGCGCTCAGGTGCGCGAGGTGCACACCTTTGTCGCCGACGTGATCCGCCGTGCCCAGCTCGCCGGCGGGATCGTGGCCGAGCGCGACCCGGATGCCGAAGCGTGGATCTTCATCTCGCTGGGGCTGCTGACGACGATCGACCGCCGCCTCGGCAGCCTGGTCGGCGACGAGTTCCAGGCGATCGTCGACTCCCGCCGCGCCTGGATGACCGGCGCGTAGCCGGACCGAGACAAAAGAAAAGCCCCCGGCTGCGGCTCCGGGGGCTTCTGGTTTTTGCGGGCCTTCCTGAGAGGCGACGGCCCGGAGGCCTTGGCTCTGCGGCCCAGCCACTACCTCCGGGCCTTCCGTCGCCGTTCTCTGGCGCGCCCCTTACATCCCGTAAGCCTGGCGTCCGGCTGGGTGCAAGGTGGTCGGAATATAGACCCGTCCCAACCCGGCGTCAAGTAGCTCGGTCAAGTGATTTTCAGATCCCCCAGTTCACCGGGTTTGCGGCTTCGTATGACCTTTTTGGGGGATATTCCGAAATGACCACTTGCGCATGAGTCAAGTATGGGTTTGACTTCGCCTGCAGGCCCATGTCCTCTCGCATGTCCGCAACCCGCCAGCTTCGCCCCGCCGCCCAGCCCGGTAGCGCCCGCCTCGGCGAGCGCGTCCGCCAGCTGCGCGTGGCCGCGGGGCTGACCCAGACCGATCTCGCCGGCGATCGTTTCTCGAAGGAGTACGTCAGCCAGATCGAGCGCGGGAAGACCAGGCCCACGCGCGAGACGATCGAGTGGCTCGCCGGGAAGCTGGGCGTCGACCCGGGTTTCCTCGAGCGTGGCGTCTCCGCCGACGAGCGCAGCCGCGTCGAGACGATGCTGGCCCGCGCCGAGGCGCTGACGAACGCCGAGCGCTACGACGAGTCGATCGAGGAGTACGACAACCTGCAGACGGCGCTGCTCGCGACGGGCGCGGTCGACCTCGAGGTTCGCTCGCTCTCGGGCCAGGCCTGGGCGCTCGTCCAGCGCGGCGACGTCCGCACCGGTCTCCAGGTCTTCGAGCGGGCGCGGCAGCTCGCCGAGCGGCCCGAGTTCTCGGACATCGACCGGGCCGACCTGCTCTACCGCATGGGTTTCTGCCGCTACAAGCTTTCGAGCAACGCCACCGCGCTCGGTCTCTTCAACGAGGCGCTCACGCTCGCCGAGGGCTCCGGCCTTCCGTGCGACGCGCTCCGCGCCGAGATCTTCCATTCCCGCGCGCTCTGCTACCGCAAGCAGCGCGACTTCGAGGCCGCCCGCGAGGACGTCGAGCGCGCGCTCGAGCTCGCGGAGGCGCTCGACGACCGCCGCACGATGGCCGACGTGTTCCTGAACGCCTCGCTCGTCGCCGAGCGGATGGGCCAGTGGGTGCTCGCGCGCAGCTATGCCGAGCGCGCCCGCGGCCACTACCAGGAGCTCAACGACGGCCGCAAGTTCGCCGGCGTGCTGAACAACCTCGGCGGGCTGAACCTGCTGCTCGGCCGGCCGGAGCAGGCGATCGAGCACCTGAAGGCGTCGTTCAGCGCGGCGCTCGAGGTCGACAGCGTCGAGACGGCCGCGCAGGCGGAAGGCTCCCTGGCCACGGTGCACCTGCACCTCGGCGACTGGGAGCAGGCGGAGCAGCTGTCGCGCCACGCGCTGTCGCTCGTGACCGACCGAGAGGATTACCTGCACGAGATCGCGCCGACCCAGCTCGTGCTGGGGCGCGCGCTCATGGAGCAGGACAAGCTCGAGGAGGCTGAGCAGTGGCTCCGCGCCTCCGACTCGAGTGCCGAGCGGCTGGAGTCGATCGGCCATCGAGCGGCTGCGTGGATCGCGCTGGGCGATCTCGAGATCCGAAGGAACAATCAGCCAGAGGCCGCCGGGTTGTACCGGCGTGCTGCCGAGGCGCTACAGGATGTCCGGTTCTAAGGAGTCGAAGGAGGTGAATATGTACAAGGCGCGCATGATCTCTTTCGTGGTCACGGTGTCCGTGCTGATGGCATCGTCTGCGGGCTACGCACGCGGACTGCACCTCTTCCTTGGAAAGGGCTGCAGCTGGTTCGAGCTCTAGACCACCCAGGCGCGTTCGGAGCGGGGTCTGAGTGGCTCCGAACGCAGCCGGCCCGTGTCGAGCCGCGCTCCTGCTCAGCGGTCTCACACGAACGGCGGCTCGGGTGGCACCTCCCGGCTAGACTCGGCTCGTGGGCCGCGTCGCCGTTCTCATCGCGGTAGCGGCTCTTGGCGCTGGTTGCGGCGGTTCTGGTGCTGGTGGCCACACTCTCGATTCGATCCTCGAACGTCCCGGTCCGGAGATCGGCGTCACCGCCGGCGCCTCCGAGTTCGTGCCGGGCGAGGTTCGCTTTCCGTTCCTCGTGATCGCGAGCAACGCCAAGCCGGTCGAGCGCCCGTCGGCAACGGTCTGGGTCGCGCGGAGCCGGTCGAGCAGCCCGTTCGAACGGGTCAGCGCGGAGCTTGAGCCGATCGGGGTCCCGGGCCGCTCCGACCCTGCGTTCGGCGGGGTGACGCGCATCTACGTCGCGCACCTGAGGATCCCGCGCGCAGGCCGTTACTGGCTGGTCGCCCAGCCGGTCGGGGCGAAGCTGCAGGCGCTCGGCGCGCTCGACGTGTCCGCGCGCTCGCGAAGCGTCGCCGTCGGCGACCGCGCCCCGCGCTCGGACACGCCGACACTGGCGACCGCGCCGACCGCTCGAATCACCACGAGCAGCCCTCCGGACCTGCCGCTGCTGCGTCACTCCATCGCGGACTCGCTCGCGGCGCACGCGCCGTTCGTCGTCACCTTCGCGACGCCGAAGTTCTGCACCAGCCGCACCTGTGGCCCGGTTGTCGACGTGGTCGAGGCGGCGCGGAAGCAGTTCGCCGCCAGCGGGATCCGCTTTCTCCACGTCGAGGTCTTCCAGGACAACGACCCGGGGCGCGGCTACAACCGCTGGATGCGCCAGTGGGGCCTGGCGTCCGAGCCCTGGGTCTTCCTCGTCGGCCGCGACGGCCGGGTGAAGGCGAAATTCGAGGGCTCCGTCTCCGAAGCCGAGCTCGCCGCCGCGATCCGGTCGCACTTCCCGTAGGCGTTTGCCGCGCCTCTGCGGGCGGGGAAGAAGCTAGGGATGGCCCCCGGATTCGACCGCGCGCGGCGTGCCCGCGAAGTCGTCGGCGTCGCGCGCCGGCGAAAGCTGACGCGAGTCCTGCGCGAGCTTGGTGTCGCCGGCAGCCGACCCCCCACGCCTGAAGGCGCGGCCGAGTTCCGCCGCGCGCTCGAGCAGCTCGGGACGACGTTCCTCAAGCTCGGTCAGCTGCTCTCGTCGCGGCCGGACCTGCTCCCGGACGTCTACATCGACGAGCTCTCCAAGCTCGTCGACGAGGTTCCGCCCTTCGCGTTCGCAGACGTCGAGCGCGTGGTCCGCGAGGACGTCGGCGACGCGGTCGTGCAGCTCGACCCGGAGCCGCTAGCGGCCGCCTCGATCGCTCAGATCCACGCCGCGCTGCTCTCGGACGGCCGCGAGGCGGTCGTCAAGGTGCGGCGGCCGGGGATCGTCGAGGAGGTCGACCTCGACCTCGACCTGGTCCGCTCCTCGGTGCAATTCCTGGAGAACCGCTCGGAGACGGCCCAGCTGCTGCAGCTGCGGGCGCTCGCGGACGAGCTCGAGGGTGCACCTGCGCGCCGAGCTCGACTTCGTCGAGGAGGCGAACAACACCGAGCTGATCGCGAAGCAGCTCGTGGACTACGACCACCTCGTCGTCCCGCGGGTGATCCGGCCGCACGTGACCGAGCGGCTGCTCGTGCTTGAGCGGATCCACGGTCGCAAGCTCGACGCCGGCCACGGCCTGCCACCCGAGCGGGCCTCGGAGCTCGCGTCCGACTTCTTCCGCGCGTACATCCGCCAGGTCACCCAGGCCGGCGTCTACCACGCCGACCCGCACCGGGGGAACGTCCTGCTGACCGACGACGGGCGGCTGGCGCTGCTCGACTTCGGCCTGCTCGGACGGCTGGACGACGAGACGCGCACGGCGCTCGCGCTGCTGCTGCTCGCGCTGGCCCACAACCGCTCTGAGGATGTCGCCGCGGTGCTGCTCTCGCTCTCGCTGACGACGCTCGACTCCGACGAGCCTGGCTTCGTGCACGAGCTGCGCCGCAAGCTGCCGCGGTACCACTGGCGCCCGTTGGCCGGAATTCGCTCCGGCGAGGCGCTGGCCGACCTGCAGCGGATCTGCCTGGAGTACGGGATCCGCCTGCCTCCGAGCTTCGCGCTCGTCGGGAAGACGCTCTCCCAGGCCGATTCGATCGCCCGGACGCTCGACCCTTCGCTCGACCCGATCGCCCTGATTGAGCAGGAGTCGCTCGAGCTGATGTTGAGCGAGGCCGAGTCGCGACTCGAGCCGGAGCAGCTCTTCAGCCTGCTCTTCACGCAGTTCGGCTCGCTGGCGCGCGTGCCGCGGCGAATGGCGCAGATCGCCGACCGCCTCGAGACCGGGACGCTCAAGGTCGGGGTCGAGCCGACCGGCCTCGATGATCTGGAGCACATGCTGCGCTCCCTCATCAACCGGCTCGGCGCGGCGATGATCGTCGTCGGACTGCTGATCTCGTCGGCCCTGATGGCGCGCGTCGACCATACCGTCGCGCTCGTCGGCTTCCTGCTCTCGGGCGCGCTCGGGCTCTACATGCTCTGGCGCATCCTTCGCACTCCAGGGAACCTCTAGAGGAAACGAGCCGATCGTCACGAAGGGGGCGGGGCATCGACAGGCTCCTCCTCTCCCCTAGGTGACGGCGGCTTCGGCCGTCGTCACCTTTTCCGGTGCGGGAATACGGGCGAACCGTTCGACGTACATGGACGAAACCCCGAACGACGCCTACAGTTCCGCCAACCGATTTCAGGGAGACGCCGCCGTGAACCTGAGCACCGGCACCGTGAAGCTCACCGATCTCGCCTCCTGCGGAGGCTGCGCCGCCAAATACTCGGCCGCGCGCCTCGAGCAGCTGCTGTCCGGCTTCGTCCCGGCCGAGGCCGAGGACCTGCTCGTCGGGCTCGCTCCGGCCGACGACGCAGCCGTCTACCGACTCGACGACGAGCGGGCGCTGATCTTCACGCTCGACTTCTTCCCGCCGGTCGTCGACGACCCGGGGGACTACGGCGCGATCGCGGCGACGAACGCGCTCAACGACGTCTTCGCGATGGGCGGCACGCCGCTGCTCGCGCTCTCGATCGCGGCCTTCCCGGAGGAGCTGCCGATGGAGATGCTGGCCGAGATCTTCGCCGCGGCCGACCAGCAGGTGCGCGCCGCTGGGGGCCTGCTCGCCGGCGGTCACACGATCCGCGACGACGAGCCGAAGTACGGCCTTGCGGTCGTGGGCACGGTGCACCCGAAGGGGATCTGGCCGAAGAACGGTGCCCGGCCGGGCGATGCAGTCTTCCTGACCAAGCCGCTGGGGACCGGGCTGATCATGTCCGGCTACAAGCGCGGCCAGGCCGGCTCGCAGCAGCTCGAGCGCGCGATCCGCTGGATGCGGACGCTGAACAACGACGCGGCCGAGGTGCTGCGCGGCCTCGAGCCGGGCGCGGTAACGGACGTCACCGGCTTCGGCCTGTTCGGGCACGTGCACGAGGTCGCCGAGCGCAGCGGGGTCCGCATCCGGCTCGAGTCGGAACGCTTCCCGGCGATCGACGGCGCCCTCGACGCGGCCCGCCAGGGCGTACGCACCAGCGGCGACCCACGCAATCGCGACTTCGCGGCGCGCCACATCGAGGTCGAAGGCGAGGTGCCGGAGGCGCTCGACGCGCTCGGCTACGACCCGCAGACCGCGGGCGGGCTGCTCGTCTCGATCCCGGCCGAGCGCGCTCCCGCGCTGGAGGCCGAGTTCGAGTCGCGCAAGCTCTTCGTCCGCAGGGTCGGGCGGGTCGAAGAGGGCACGGGCGTGGTCGTCGCCTGACCGTGAGGCGCGGGATGATCCATGGGCGCTTCCAGCCCTTTCACAACGGACATCTCGAGTACCTGCGCGGCGCCGCCGAACGGTCGGACGAGGTGTTCGTCGGGATCACGAACCCCGATCCCGCGCGGATCAAGCCCGAGGCCGCCGATCCGCTGCGGCATCTGCCCGAGTCGAACCCGTTCAGCTACGTCGAGCGGCTGCTCATGGTCGAGGGAGCCGCGGCCGACGCGGGCATCGAGCCGGAGCGGCTGCACGTGATCCCCTTCCCGGTCAACGAGCCGGAGCTGTGGGACGCCTACGTGCCGCCCGACGTCGTCCAGTACATCCGGCTCTTCTCGGACTGGGGCGGGACGAAGCTCGAGCGCCTGCACGCGGCCGGGTACGAAGTGGTCGTGCTCGACGAGGGAGCCGAGAAGGAGCTCTCGGGCGCCGACGTGCGTGCAGCTCTCCGCGACGGCGGAAACTGGGAGCAGCTGGTGCCGCCGGGCGTCGCCGCAGTGCTCAGGCGGCTCGAACGCGTTCCGGTGTAAAAGTCCTGTAAAGGGCAAGAACTTTTCAGCAGCCGGCGCGTTTGAACGGGTAGCCAATCGCCGCAACCCAGGGGGTTTCACATGCGCACCGTCGTTCTCGCCGCCGTCGCAGGGCTAGCGCTCGCCATCACCGGCGCGTCGCAGCCGGCGTCGACGGTGACCAAGACCGTCTCGATCACGGCCACGGCATTCATGCCGGCCACCCGCACGATCTCGACCACCGATGCGATCAAGTGGACGAACAAGGACACCAAGAGCCACCAGGTCGTCGCCAACAACGGCAGCTTCGTCTCGCCCACGATCGCGCCCGGCAAGAGCTACACGCACACGTTCAACACCGCCGGCACGTTCCGCTACCACGATGCCCTGCACCCGGCACTGACCGGCAAGATCGTCGTCAACGGGCCGCCGCCGGCGATCACGATCGGCGCCGCGGTGCCGATCCTCGACTACGGCCAGTCGACGCACATCTCGGGCGTCGTCTCGAACGGGAAGGCCGGCGAGACCGTGACCGTCTTCGCCCAGCCGTACGGCCAAGCCTCGCAGACTCAGATCGCCACGCTGTTGACCGGCACCAACGGTGTCTGGGACGTCGTCGTCAAGCCGACGCTGCTCACCAACTACCAGGCGCACTGGAAGAGCACGGTCAGCCAGCAGATCGGCGTCCAGCTGCGGCCGGCTGTCTCCTTCGGCGCCTACAAGCGCTGGGGCTCGGTGAAGATCAAGGCCGACCGCTCGCTCGCCGGCAAGAAGGCCTACCTGCAGAAGTTCACCCGGTTCCACGAGTGGGTGAAGGTCCGGCCCGTCATTCTCGGCAAGAGCTCGTCGAAGCGCTTCCTGCTCGGGCTGCCGCGCGGCCATCGCTTCGCGGTTCGGATCTTCATGTCGCTGAACCAGGTCGGCGCCGGGTATCTCGACGGCTTCAGCCGCACCGTCGTCGTCAAGACGCCTCGGTAACACGCTTGCGGATACACGGCGCGGGTTAGCCTCCGCGCCGTGTATCCGATCGTCCTCTTCCTGCTCGACGGGCTGGCCGACCGGGCGCACGAGTCGCTCGGCGGGGTCACCGGGAACGAGGCTGCGGAGACGCCCAACCTCGACGTGCTCGCGACGCGCGGATCGTGCGGGCTGCTCTACGCCGTCGGCCCCGGGCGGGCACCGTCGTCTGAGGTCGCGCACTGGTCGATGCTCGGCTACCGGCCCGACGAATTCCCAGGCCGCGCGGTCTTCGAGGCGCTCGGCCGCGGCCAGGAGGTGAGCGGCGAGCACGTCTTCGCCTATGCGGCGCTGCGGCCGGCGGAGCGCCGCGAGGATGGTTGGTGGCCGACCGGGCGGCCCGACCGGGGCCGGGACTCGGAACTGGCCGAGGAGCTGGTCGCGCGCTGCGACGAGATCGAGGTCGACGGCCTGACCTTCTCGCTGGCGCACGTCTGGCGGGGCGAGGCGATCCTGCGGATCTCCGGCGGCGCCGACGAGCGAGTAACCGACAGCGACACGTTCTTTCGCGCGTGGCACCCGATGTTGCGGCCGCAACCGCTCGTGCCGGAGGCCGAGCGCACCGCGAGCGCGTGTGAAGCCTGGACGCGAGAGGTGATGAGCCGGCTCGAGGGCGAGCGCTTCAACGTGATCACGCTGAAGTGGTTCGGCCGGCCGCGGCCTGTGCCGAGCTTCCTCGAGCGCCACGGCGTCGGCGGCGCCTTCGCAGCAGACTCCGCCTTCCTGCGGGGCCTCGGGATCGCGCTCGGGCTCGAGCCGGTGGAGGCGCACGAGACGGACGACCCGGTCGGCGACCTCCGTGGCCGCGTGGCGCTGGCCCGCGAGCGGCTCGACTCCGGTGACACGTTCGTCTTCTGTCACCAGAAGACGACCGACGCCGCGGGCCACACCAAGGACCCGCAGGTCAAGCGGGCGACGATCGAGCAGCTGGACGCTGCGCTCGTAGACCTTCCGACCGATCGCGCGATCGTCTGCATCACCGGCGACCACGCCACGCCTGCCTCGCCGGACGTGATCCACTCGGGCGACCCGGTGCCGCTGCTCGTCGCCGGGCCGGGGGTGCGGGCCGACACGGTGACCGAGTTCGGCGAGCTTCCGTTCGCCGCTGGAATCCTCGGCCAGCTGCGAGGGCCCGACCTGCTGCCCGTGCTGCTGAACGCCGCCGACCGGCCGCTCTTCCTCGGCTCCCGCCCGACCCCGTTCGAGGGCGCGGACGGGTACCCGGCCCTGCTCGAACCGCTTCTCTAACCTTCACGGCGTGGAGGCCACCACCGCCCGTCTCAGGCGGATCGAGCTCTCGCCGGCGCGGTTCCTGCAGCTGACGCTCGTCTCGCTCGGCGCCCTGTGGCTGATCGTCGTCACGGGCGCGGCCGTGCGCGTGACAGACTCCGGGCTCGGCTGCCGCCACTGGCCCGGCTGCGAGCAGGGCCACCCGCTGCCGGCGAAGGACTACCACGCCTTCATCGAGTTCGGGAACCGCGCGCTCGGTGGCGTCGTGATCGTGCTCGTGCTGCTGACCGCGCTCTCGTCGTTCCTCGTGCCGGGCCTCTCGCGGCGGGCGCGGTGGCTGGCGCTCGCGATCTTCGTCGGGACGCTCGCGCAGGCGCCGCTCGGCTACCTGGCCGTGCACAGCGACCTGCACTGGCCCGTTGTGGCCGCCCACCTGTTGCTCTCGATGGCACTCCTCGCCGGCGCGGTCGTGCTCGCGCTCGAGGCCCTGGCGCTGCGCTCCGGCCGAGCCGAGCCGGTCGCGCCGCTCGAGCTGCGGCGCGGCGCCCTCGTCGTGACCGCGGCGGCCGGCGTGCTGCTCGTGACGGGTGCGCTCGCAACGGCGGGCGGGCCGCACTCGGGCGGCGGCGCCGAGCGCGTCGACCGGCTCTGGCGGCTCGAGCCGTTGATCTACGTCCACGCGACGGCGGTGGCGGTCTTCGGGCTCGGGCTCGTCTTCGTGCTGGGCTACCTCGCCTCGCAGCGGCAGCGCTGGCCGCGGCTGTTCGCGCTCGCGCTGGCCGTCTTCGGCGTCCTGCTGGCGCAGATGGCGCTCGGCGAGCTGCAGTACCGGACGCACCTGCCCTGGCCGCTGGTGCTCGTGCACGTCGGGCTCGCGGCCGCGGTGTGGGCGCTGCTGGTGGCCTTCGTCACCGTTCTGTGGCGTCCGCCGGCCGCTCTCGCCGCAGGCCGCACGTAGACTGAGCGAGTGGCGGACGAGCTTCGCATCGACCACCGGCCGGAGCTCACGCGGCCGATTCTCGTCGCCGCTTTCCGCGGCTGGAACGACGGGGCGCAGGCCGCCTCGCTCGCGGCGGGTTACCTGGCCAAGACCTGGGGCGCGGAGCGTTTCGCGGAAGTCGATCCGGAGAACTTCTTCGACTTCCAGGCGACTCGCCCCCACGTCTCGCTCGAGGAGGGCCTCACCCGACGGATCGACTGGCCCGAGACGGTCTTCTACCACGCCCGTCCCGAGGGCCTCGACCGCGACATCGTGCTGCTGCTCGGGATCGAGCCGAACCTGCGCTGGCGTACGTTCACCGACCTCGTGGTCGGCCTGGCGCGCGAACTCGAGATCGAGCTCCTGATCACGCTCGGCGCGCTGCTCGCGGACGTGCCGCACACACGTTCCGCGCCCGTCACCGGAAGCGCGAGCGACAAGGACCTGGTCGAGCGGCTCGGGCTTTCCTCCTCGCGCTACGAGGGGCCGACCGGGGTCGTCGGCGTCCTCCACGACGTCTGCGGCAAGAGCGGGATCCCGTCGGCGAGCCTCTGGGCGGCGGTGCCCCACTACGTCTCGCTGACGCCGAGCCCGCGCGGGGCGCTCGCGCTGTGCGAGCGGCTCGGCACCGTGCTCGGGATCGAGATCGAGGCCGACGAGCTCGAAGAGGCGGCGCGCAACTACGAGGAGCAGGTCAGCGAAGCCGTCGCCTCGGACGAGGAGACCGCGGCATACGTCGACGAGCTCGAGCGGCGGTCGGACCAGCTCGAGGACGCCACCGAGCTGCCGTCCGGCGACGCGCTCGCCGCTGAGCTGACGCGCTTCCTCAAGGAGCGCGACGAAGAGGACGGCGAAGACGCCGCCCACGAACAGTAGCGGCGCCTCGCTAGCCGAACGTAAAGGCGTACGCCGCGATCCCTGGCGTGAAGCGCAGCTCGAGCGCGCCCTCGGCCAGGCCCCGGTAGTGCAGCAGCGTGTAGAGCCGGCTCAGCCCCCGCACGCGGATCGTCTTGACCGGCCGCCCGCCGACGATCACCCGCAGGTGCCCGCGGCCGCTCAGCACGAGGTAGACGTTCTGGGCCAGGAAGTGCAGCCGCAGCCGCGCGTCGCGGCCGGCGAGGATCCGCTGTCGCTCGACCGTCCAGACGCCTGAGTAGGCGAGGTCGTTGAGCGGGATCTCGCGCGGGAAGCGGTAGCGCACCGGCACGTTCGCGGAGAGCGGCGTGCCCACGTAGCGGTCGAGCCGCTCCCAGCCGAGGTAGGACTCCGGCGTGGTCAGGTGCTGCGGCGTCCGGTCCTTGACCATCGCGAGCTGCGCGCTCGCGGGCTCGCCGAGCAACGTCCTGATCGAGTGCTCGGTCTCGTCGTACCGGCCCTCGCCCTTCTTGATCTCACGCACGTGGCCGCGCTTGTCGATCAGGTACTCGGCCGGCCACGCATCGTTCTGGTACGCCGACCAGGTGCGGTAGTCGTTGTCGATCGCGACGGGATAGCGGACGCCGAGCTTGCGCGAGGCCTCGCGGACGTTCGCAGGCACGTGCTCGAACGCGAACTCGGGCGTGTGGACGCCGACGATCACGAGCCCGGCCTTGCGGTAGCGCTTGTCCCACGCCTCGAGGTGCGGCAGCGTGCGCAGGCAGTTGATGCACGAGTACGTCCAGAAGTCGACGAGCACGACCTTTCCGCGCAGGCGCTGCAGCGTGAGCGGCTTCGAGTGCAACCACTCGGAGATCCCCGCGAACTCGGGCGCGGCGCCGTAGTCGTTCAGCGAGCCTTCTGCGGCATCTGACTCGTCGAAGCGCGCTTTGCCGTGGCGCTGCAGCTGCGAGAGCTCGTCGCGCGCAGAGGAGCTGCGCTCGACTCGCTGGAGCGCGTGCGTGTAGTCCGGGAACCAGGTCTGCAGCTTGCGGTCGAGGTCGAAGGCGATGGCGAGCGCTGCGAGAGCCATCACGACCCCGAGGGCCATCCGGAGCCGGCCGGCGCCGCCTCGCAGGCGTCGGGTTGCGTTCTGCCCGAGGATCGCGACCGCGAGCATCGGCACGGCCGCCCCGAGCGCGTAGGCGACCGTGATCGCGACCGTCTGCCAGCCGATGTCCAGGCGGGCGGCGTTCACGGAGATCGCGCCGATCACGGGCCCGCCGCAGGGGACGAACACAAGGCCGAGGCTCGCGCCGAGCAGGAAGCCGCCACCGAGGTCGCCGCCGGGGCTGCGCCGGCTGAACCGCGCCAGGGGCCGCTCCACCCACGCGCCGACCTGCGGGACGATCAGCGTCGCCGCGACCAGCAGCAGCAGGCCGATCGAGAGGTTGCGCAGGAAGTCCTGCGGCAGGTGCAGCTGCTTCAGCAGCCACGTGGCGATCAGCGTGAAGGTGGCGAAGCTCGCGACGAGGCCGGCGATGATCGCGAAAGGCCGCCGCTTGCCGCCGGTCGCGCCCCCTGCGAACAGAATCGGCAACACCGGAAACACGCACGGTGAGACCGCGGTCACGATCCCCGCGGCGAAAGCAATCGGGAGCAGGATCAGGAAGCGCCCGTCCATGCGCTATGGGTGCAGTCTCGGGTGGACGCCCGGCGTTACGACTCGGCGGCCGGCGCGGATTCCTGCGCCGGCTTCTCGGCGGTCGGCTTCGGCCCGTTCTGCGACTGCTTCTGCTGGCGACTCTGTCCCTGGGACTGGCCCTGCGCCTGGCCCTTCTTCTTGCGCTTCCGACGCCGGCGGCGCGAGCGGCTGCCCGCTGCCTTCGGGGCCGGCAGGTTGTCGGCGAGCGCGTTCGCGACCTCCTGGATCGCGCCGAGCCGCTCGCGGGCCGCGTCGATCAGCTGGTTTGCGCGTGGCGTGTAGCCCTCGGCGGAGGCGAGCAGGGCAGCGCCGACCTCGCGCGTCTGGTCGAGCGCAGCGTTGACGAGCTTGGCCGCGTTCTCCTCGTGCCTGTGGCCGCGGGAGTTGGCGAGCGCCCCGAGCAGGCGCTTGGCCTCGGGGAACTCGGCGCTGGCGCGGCGGTCCTGCACCTTCCGGGTCGCGCGCGCGAGCCGCCACGTCCAGCGGGCGAGGATCTGCTCCGGCGCGTCCACCTTCTCGTCACCGAGCGCGCGCAGGAGCGTGCGCACGCCCTGCACGCGGTCCTTCTCCCAGGTCGGCGCCTGGGTGACGAGGGTGACGAGGTCGTCGAAGCTCGCCCGGTCGACCTTCATCGAGACGCGGTCGGCGAGCGCGGTCAAGCGCAGACGGCGATTCGGGTTCTCGGCGGCGCAAGCGTTCAGGAATTGCTCGAGCGCGCCGCGGTTCGCTTTGCCCTCGGTGAACTTCTTCACGAACTCGACGCGCTCGTCGAAGCGGACGGCGCGGCCGGCGATCGTGGCCCAGTACAGCTGCTCGTCGTCGTCGAGGAAGCGCGGGTCGACCCGCTGCCACTCGCGGTCGATCACGGCGAGCCGCCGCTTGACGTCCGGCGTGACGGGCACGAGCCACGGCGCCGGCGAGAGCTTTCGCTTGGCCCGCCGTTGCACTCGCCGGCGCGGGGCCGGCGTGACGCGCGCGCCTTCGCGATAGAAGTCCGCGTCCAGGAGGCTGTGCAGCGAGACGACGCGCTCGTTGTGCGTTGCGCCCTTCGGGACGAAGTCGATCACGACGCCGGCCTCCTTGCGTGGGTGCATGCGCATGATCCGGCCGATGCGCTGCTGGTAGACGCGGCGCGAGGCCGTCGGCGCCAGGTGCATGCAGACGGTCGCGCGCGGCGAGTTCCACCCCTCGGCGAGCAACATCGCGTTGATCAGGACGTTGATCTCTCCGCGTTCGTAGGCGGCCAGCGTCTCCGCCAGCCGCACGGGCGGCGTCTTGCCGCTGACCGCCTCGGCTTTCAGGCCCACCGCGCGGAACTCCTTGGCCAGGTTGTAGGCATGGTCGACCCCGGCCGCGTACACGATCCCGGGCGTGTTCTCGAAGCGTTCGCGGTACAGGCTCGCGGCCGCCTGGTTCAAGGCCTGGTGGTCGAGCACGGCGGCCAGGGCACGCTCCTCGAAGTCGCCGCCGACGATCGGGACCGAAGAGATCGCGGCGGCCGGCGGCACGCGCAGGCAGCGCAGCGGCGCAATCAGGCCGCGCCGGGCGGCGTCCCCGAGCGGCAGCTCGTCGATCGAGGCCGGGAAGACGTCCGAGACCTGCTTGGCGATCAGCTGCTCGGTCGCGGTCATGCCGATGTAGATCGGGTCGGAGAAGCTGCGGATCGCCTGGCTCGTCTTCTCGCCCAGCGCGGTGTGTGCCTCGTCGGCGATCACGAGCTGGTACGCCGCGGGGTTCAGGTCGCCGTGATGACGGGCGAACCAGGCATAGGTCTGAACCGTCACCGGGCTCTTGTGCTTCGGCGTCGTGCCTTTGAGGATCGCGTCCTCGAAGCGGCCGCCGTAACCCTCCGTCTTCAGCTCGCGGTGGAACTGGGAGACCAGCAGCCGGCGATGGGTGAGGATCAGCACCCCGAGCGTGCGCGCCGCTTCGACGAAGCCCGCGGCGGCGATCGTCTTGCCCGAAGCGGTCGGGTGCCGGAAGCGGTAACGCCTGCTCGCGCCCGGGTCCTTGCCGTGATGCTCCTCGGGCAGTGCGAGCTCGTCGGCCCGCTCCTCCAGGTGGACGCCGAGATCCTCCTCTTCCTCGTCCGCCTCGGGCTCCGCGACCGCGGTCTCGCCGTTGCCGTTGCCATTCAGCTCGGCCTCGACCTGGGTCGCCGCGATCAGCTCGGTCAGCATCCCGGCGAGCGCGTCGATCTGGTGGCGGCGCAGCTCCGTGCCCGAGGCGAGCCGCGGAGGGCTCTGGCTGAGCACGCGCTCGAGGCCGAGCATCAGCGCGTAGCGGATCTTCCACTCGTAGGAAGGCTCCGCCTCGCCTGCCTCGATCTCCACGAGCGCGTCGTCGAGCGCACGCCGCCTGGCCGTCTCCGGCGCAAGCGCGACCGCCGGATCCTCGTCCGGATGGAGGAAGGGCTCCCCGGCCCATGCTTCGGCCTGGAGGGCGGAAGCGGCTAGGCCGTCCGGAGCCTCCGGCGCCAGCGTCGGTTGCTCGGTCGTTTCCTGCATACCTGCGGCGCGTCGCCGTGCCGCGAATCTCTGTGAGAGAGCGCGCTCGCGTGCATTCCCGTGGGCGAGCGTCGCCAGCGCAGCATAGCCGATCCTGAGGCCGGCGGCCTAGCCGCCGAGGCCGCCGAAGACGGCGAAGGGGTTCTGCGGAGTGACCTCCCAGACGACCTGACCGCCGGGTTCGGCCACTCCGTGGACGCGCTGCGCCAGCGCCTTGGCGTCTTCCTCGGAAGCAGTCCCGACGATCAGGTAGCGCCAGCGGCGAATGACGTCGTAGCCCTCGCTCTCGAGCTGGTCGGCGAGGTCGTCGGCCTCACCGTGCGAGGGAAGCTCGACCCGCATCTCCCACGGTGCGTGGTTCCGTTCCAGCTCCTCCTGCTCCCACGTCCCCTGCGGCGGCTCGCCCGACCAGCGCTCCTCCTCGGCGAGCCAGCGCTCGACCTCGATGCCGGCCTCGAGCCCCTCCTCGGCCAGCTCGGCCTCCACGATCCCGCGCGCCTGCTCGGCCTGCGGCTGGGTCTCGGCGTAGACGAAGATCGTGTCGTCGTCGCGGGAGACGGCCAGGCGATGTCCTTGCAGCTCCTCGGCGAGACGCTTCGCCTCGTCGGAGCCGAGGTCGAGCCCGAGACGCTCGAGCAGCGTCTCGCCGTGCTCGGCCTCGCGTGGCTCGATTCGGATACGCCAGTTGTCGCTCATGTTGCGGGCGCCCCCGCGCCGGCCTCGGCGAGTGGACGCCCGAACATCTTCTCCGAAATCGCGGTCTGGTCGAGGTACTTGGTGATCCCGCCGAGCCAGAAAGGCCAGCCGGCGCCGAGCAGGAGGGCCGTGTCGACATCCTTGGCCTCGGCGACGACGCCTTCAGCCAGCAGGTGGTGGATCTCGTCCGCGAGCGCCTCGAGCGCCGCGTCGAGCAGCTCCTCCCGCGAGAGCGGCGCCTGCTCGCGGACGACGATCTCATCGCGGCCCTCGGCATAGCCGGTGAGCGTGGGTGAGAGCGGGAAGCGGTCGGGGTAGGTGTCGTGCAGCGTTCCGAGCACGTGGTTGGCGACGCGCGGGCCGACCATCTGCAGCAGCACCGACGGCGCCATCGGCAGCCCGAGCGCGAGGATCGCCTCGTCCGCCTCGTCGGGGTCGGTGCCGCGCTCGAGCGCGTCGAGCACGACGCTCATCAGGCGCGTGAGCACACGATTCACGACGAACGCCGGCGCGTCGGCGACGAGCACCGGCCGTTTGCGCAGACCCTCGGCGAAGGCCCACGCGGTTGCGAGCGTCTCGTCGTCGGTGTCCGGCGTGCGGACGAGCTCCACCAGTGGGAGTACCGCGACAGGGTTGAAGAAGTGGATCCCGACGTCGGCGCCCATCTCGGTCACCGAAAGGCTCGAAGTGTTGGTCGCGAGCACGCAGTCGGGGCGGGTGTGATCGCGCAGCTCGGCGAAGACCTGTTGCTTGACCTCGAGCTCCTCGAAGACGGCTTCGAGCACGAGGTCGCAGTCGGCGAAGTTGTCGTAGCCCGTCGAGGTGGAGACCAGCGAGGCGAGGAAGCGCGCCTTGCCTTCGTCGTAACGACCCTTGGCGACCTGCTCGGCGAGGCCCTCCTCGATCGTCGAGCGGGCCTGCCCGAGGGCCTCCTCGCTGAGGTCGCGCATCGCCACGGGGACTTCGAGCCGCCGCAGGAAGAGCGTCGCCAGCTGTGCTGCCATCAGGCCGGCACCGACCAGCCCGAGCTTGCGGAGCGGACGCGGCTCGATGCTCGGCTTGCCCGGTGCGCTCCTGGCTCGGCGGTCGACGAGGTCGAAGGCGTACAGCGAAGCCTGCGCGTGCCGCCCCGGCAGCAGCTCGCCAACGGCCTCTTCCTCTGCGGCGTAGCCCTCGTCGAGCGACCAGCCGGAGAGCGCCCCTTCGATCAGCTCCAGCGCCTTGTACGGCGCCGGCGCGGCGCCGTGAACCTGGCCGTCGAGCCTTCCGCGCGCCTTTCGGAGCACTTCCGTCGCACTGTGACTGTCACTGTGACTGTCACCATCGGTTCCGAGCTGTACGGCGAAGGCGATCGACTCGTCGACGAACTCGGCCGGCTCGAGCAGCCGGTCGGCGAGGCCGAGCTCGACGGCCTCCGGCCCGCTCAGCATCCGGTTCTGGCGCATCGGGTTGGCGACGATGAACTTGACCGCCGTCTCGGCGCCGACCAGCCGGGGGACGAGTTGCGTGCCGCCCCAGGCCGGGACGATCCCGAGGAAGCACTCCGGGCAGGCGAAGTGGCGCACGGCAGTCGAGATCGTGCGGGCGTCGCAGTGCAGCGCGAGCTCCACCCCGCCGCCGAGGCACGCGCCGTTGACCGCCGCGACGGTGGGATAGGGCAGCGTGCGGATCCGGCCGAACAGCTCGTGCCCGGCCCGGCTGCCTTCCGATCGCCAGCTCGCGCGTCGCGCCGGGGAACTGCGTCACGTCCGCGCCCGCCGCGAAGACGAACGGCTTCCCGGTCAGCACGAGCGCGGCCCAGTCCCCCTCTTCCAGCTCGGGCAGCAACCGCTCGAGCGACTCCAGGGCGGCGCGCCCGAAGAAGGTCGGCTTGGTGTGATCCTCGCCGTTGTCGATCGTGACCAGCGCGACGACGCCGGCGTCCGGCACCTCGACGCGGGCCAGCTTGAACTCAGTGTCCGGCAGCGACGTTCTCCCAGACCAGCGCAGCGCCCATGCCCATCCCGACGCACAGTGCCGTGAGCCCGTAGCGCACTTCCGGCCGCTCGCGGAACCCGTAGGCGAGCTGTGCGAGCAGCCGCACCCCGGTCGCGGCCAGCGGGTGCCCGCAGGCGATCGCGCCGCCGTACGGGTTGAGCCGCTCGTCCTCCGGGTCGACCCCGAGGCCGTCGCACCAGCTCAGGCACCTGCACCGCGAACGGCTCGTTCAGCTCGAACAGGCCGAGGTCGTCGAGCGTCAGGCCGGCACGTTCGAGGGCCTTGCGCGTGGCGGGCACCGGACCGAGGCCCATCAGCTCCGGCTCGACCCCCGAGAAGGCGAACGAGACCAGCCGCATCCGCGGCTCGAGCGAGTGCTCGTGCAGCGCCTGCTCCGAGGCGAGCAGGCAGACGGTCGCGCCGTCGGTCAGGCCTGCCGAGTTTCCGGCAGTCACTCGGCCGCCTGCCCGGAATGGCGTCGGCAGAGTCGCGAGCCCCTCCAGCGTCGTGTCGGGACGCAGGAACTCGTCGCGGTCGGCCGCGCGCCAGCCCTCGTCGGTGAAGACGGTCATCGGCACGACCGTCTCGCGCATGACGCCGTTCTTCCACGCAGCCGCGGCGCGGAGCTGCGAGCGCACCGCGTAGGCATCCGCGTCGTCCTTCGTCAGCTGCGGGAAGCGGTCGTGCAGGTTCTCCGCGGTCGCGCCCATCGTCACCGCCGAGGTGTCGACGAGCCGCTCGGCGACGAAGCGGGGATTGAAGTCGACGTCCTCGCCCATCGGGTGGTGGCCCATGTGCTCGATCCCGCCGGCGAGCACGAGGTCGGCGGCGCCCATCGCGATCTCGCCGGCCCCGGCGGTGACGGCCGTGAGCGCGCCGGCGCACATCCGGTCGACCGCGAAGCCCGGGACGCTCTGCGGCAGGCCCGACAGCAGGGCGACGTCGCGGCCGAGCGTCAGGCCCTGGTCGCCGACCTGCGCGGTCGCGGCCATGACCACGTCGTCGATCTGCTCGGGGGGGAGTGAGGGGTTGCGGCGGAGCAGCTCGCGGACGACCTTGACTCCCAGGTCGTCGGCGCGCGTGCGCCAGAAGACGCCCTTAGGCCCGGCCCGGCCGAACGCGGTGCGGACGCCGTCGACGTAGAAAACCTCCCGCAACTCGCGCACGTGGGAGACCCTAGTCAATCGTCACACTCTCGCCACACTCCCGTGACCCACCTGCGCGCGGGACGTCGATACGATCGCCTCGGGGAGGAGGTTGGGTGTGCCTGAACCAGGAAGCGGCACCGAGCAGAGCTGGGCGGCGCACCTCGAGCGGGAGCGGGCGCGCTACGAGGACGGCGAGTCGCGGCTCCCGAGCACCGCCGACGCGGATGCGCGTCAGCGCCAGCTGACGCGGCTCGGCAACGCGGCCGGCGGCGCCGGCCTGTCGCTGTTGATGCAGGGCCGTCACGACCAGTCCGCCGACTGGTTCCGCCGCGCCGCGGCGCGCTACCGCGAGAGCTTCGACGACGCGCCG
This sequence comes from uncultured Actinomycetes bacterium, assembly GCA_963763475.1. Lineage (GTDB taxonomy): Bacteria > Actinomycetota > Thermoleophilia > Gaiellales > Gaiellaceae > AC-32. Next base: position 264,570 of record CAVXOR010000002.1, read on the forward strand.
CCCGAGAGCTGGGGTCGGCCGATCGGTGCGGTCAAGTCCCTGGTGCTCGCCGGCGATTGGCAAGGAGCCGAGGAAGCGGCGCGCTGGGCCCTCGACGCCGGCGCCGCGGCCAGCCAGAGCCCGATCGGCCGTTACGCCGCTGCCCTGGCATTCCTGGTCCTCGGCGACGACGAGCGCGCCCGGGAGCATGCTGACGCGATCCGCACCCGGGACGACTTTCCCGGCGACGTCGGCGATGCGCTTGCCTACGTCGCCGCGCAGGACGTGGTCGGCTACACGGCGGCGGTCGAGTCCGTGCTCGAGTCGTTCGAGGCCCGAGAGGAGCACCTGGAGGACCTGCCGGTCGCCGACACGGTGCTCGTCCTGCAGGCTCTCGCCGGTCGCCGCGGGATCGGGGCCGAGCTCAGCTCGCCGCTCTTGCCCTCGGACTAGTTCTCGAGATCGACCGTCGTCGGCGGGTGGAGCACCGTCGTGATCACGATCGGAGCCAGCGAGGGATCCTCGGCCTCGCGCGCCCGCTCGGCGAGCTCCTGGATCAGCCCGACCGCCTGCTCCGGTGTGATGCGCGCCGTCACCTGCGCCGAGCGGAAGTTGCCGCTCGTCCCATGCTCCGTCCAGCCTCGCTGCACCTCGTCGAGCATCGCGGCGCGCAGGTCGCTCGTCGCGTCGGACTTCAGCAACTCGGGCGCGACGCGCACCGTCCGCGCCACGGCCCGGTAGGGCTTCTCGCGCCCGTGGCCCTCGTCGGCTAACTCGATCAGACCGGCGCGCAGGAGCATGCGCACGTGAAAGTGCAGGTGCCCGGGGTCGACGCCGAGCCGGCTGGCCAGCTCGCGGTTCGTCAGGTGCTCGGAGTCGCCGGCGCCGAGCGTCTCCAGGACGCGCAGGCGCAGCGGGTGCCCGAGCGCCTTCAGCTGCTCCGGCTTGTCGAGGGTCAAAACGTCCAGGAGTGGCTTGGGCTCCGCCGCCGCCATGCCAGCTGTATACACAGGCCCCCGGCTGCTGTCTAGGAAGGCAATCGGGACACAGCGGGGGGATCGGCCACCAGACGAGTGCGACCGCCGGTGGACCGGACGAGGCTGGCGGGGGTCTCCGGGCCCGTTGGGCGGGCGAATGCGCGCTCCACGGCTTCCGCCTTCTCCTCGCCCGTGACGCTGAAGACGACTTCGGGCGCCGAGCAGAGCACCGGCACCGTGAGCGTCACCCGCTCGACGAACGGGTCCAGCCGGGGCTCTGCCGGAATCGCCTTTCGCTCGCGCTCCTGGAGCGTCGGCTGGCCCGGGAAGAGCGAGGCCACGTGGCCGTCGGGGCCGATGCCGAGCAGGACGAAGTCCAGTCGCGCGTCCTGCAGCAGCTCGTCGTACTCGCGCGCCGCCTCGACGGCGCCGAGCTCGCCACGGATCCGCTGCACCGCGCGCGGCCGTGCCTCGATCCGGTCGAGCAGGTTCTCGCGCGCGAGCCGGAAGTTCGACTGCTCGTCCTCGGGCGGGACGCATCGCTCGTCGCCCCACCAGAGCGCGGCGGCGCTCCAGTCGGGCTCGCGCGCCGCTGCGAGCTGGTAGGCCCGGCCCGGTGAAGTGCCCCCGGTGAGGACGAGCGACCCGCCCGCCCGGGCGGCGGCGACCAGCCCATCGGCGACCACCGAGGCCACCTCCTCGGCGTCCGCGCAGCGAACGAGCTCGACCCCGTCGAGCGTCACTCGTCTCCCGCCGCAAGCTCCTGGGACCGTTCCATTGCAGCCCCGATCGCGTTCAGGAAGGCGGCCCGCACGCCTGCGCGCTCGAGCTCGCGGATTGCGCGGATCGTCGTCCCGCCCGGAGAGGTGACCTGCTCGCGCAGCTCGACCGGGTGGATGCCCTCGTCGCGCAGCAGGTGCGCGGTACCGAGCATCGTCTGGACGACCAGCTGCGTGGTGACCTCCCGCGAAAGCCCGAGCAGGATCCCGGCTTCGATCATGGCCTCGGCGAGCAGCGCGAAATAGGCAGGGCCCGAGCCCGAGACTGCGGTGACCGCGTCCATGTAGCGCTCGGGCACCTCGACCACCGCGCCGAGGTGGCTGAGCGCTTCCTCGGCCAGGCGCAGGTGCTCCTCGCCGGCGTGCGCCCCGGCGCAGATGCCCGCGATCCCCTCGTGCACGGTCGCGGGCCGGTTCGGCATCGCCCGCACGACGGGGACGCCCTCGGCGATCCGCCGCTCGATCGCCGCGGTCGGGATCGCGGCGGCCACCGAGAGCACGGTCTGCTCGGGCGTCAGGACCCCGCCGATCTCACCGAGCAGCGTGTCGAAGTCCTGGGGCTTGACCGCGATCACCACGAGCGCTGCGCCCGCCACGGCCTGGGCATTCGAGAGCATGACCTGGATGCCGTGGCGCTCCTCGAGCTCCCGCGCGCGCTCTTCGTCTCGCACGGTCGCGACGAGCTCGGCGGGCGCGCGCCACCCGCCGCTGAGCAGTCCGCGCAGGAGCGACTCGCCGATCGTGCCGGCGCCGAGGATGGCGACACGCCGCGCGTCCACGCGCCGAGTTTAGGCCGCGGCGGACTTCGGCAGAGGCACGAGCCCCTTCGCGAACGCGTTCAGCAGGTAGATGCTCGCGAGGCCACGCCACTCGCCGTAGGGCTCGAGCAGCTCGGCAGTCTCCCAGCCCTCGACCCAGCGGCCGCGCAGGGCCGAGAGGAGCTTGACCAGGCCGAGGTCGGCTACGAGTCCTCGGTCGTAGCGGCCGAGGCCCTCGAGGAAGACCACCCCGACCGACCAGGGGCCGAGGCCGCGCTCGCGCAGGAGCCGCTCGGCCGGTCCGTCGCCGGCAAGCGAGCGCAGCCGCTCGAGCTCCAGCGAGCGACAGACCCGGACGAGGGAGGCGCCTCTGCGCATGCCGAGGCCGAGCCGCCGCAGCTCCGCCGGCGAGACGCGCGCGAAGGCCTCGCAGCCGGGCGGCGCATGCAGCTTCGACCCGGTCAGCTGCGGAGTCAGCGCCCGGATCACCGTGCGTTCGATCTGCCGCGCGCGGCTTGCCTGGATCAGCTGGCCGCAGACCGCGCGCAGTAGCGCCTGGGCGACGGTCCCCGTGCGAAGCGGCCGCAGGCCCCGCTCGCGCCGTGTTAGCTCGCCGATCAGCGGGTCGCGCGCGAAGCGGCGGAGGAACTCGGAGTGGTCGTCATCGAGGGCCAGGACGAAGCGCAGCTCGGCGATCCCGGCCTCGCTCGGCGCGCGCAGCTGCACGACGCCGTCCGCCTGCTGCCAAGCCCGCCCGGCCCCGCCGCACGCGAGCGCCGCGACGAGCACGCCGTCGATCGCGCTGCGGGTCGCGTCGCTGCCGTGACGCAGGGTGGCGCGAAGGGAATACGGGCCCCGCGGCCGAACCGCGGCCGAGATCACCGCTGGGCACGCTTGTCTGCGGAGACGGGCTCGGCGGCGAGGTCGGCGGCGCGCTCGAGCACCTCGAGCGCCTCGTCCTCGCGACCGGAGCGCCGCAGGAACTTGCCCCAGGCGCGGTAGGCCTCGACGTAGTCGCGCCGGTGACCCTGCTCCTCGAGCAGCGTCGTCCCCTTGCGGAACGCGTCGTCCGCCTCGTTCGTCTCACCGGTCAAGGCGAGCCCCTCGGCGAGCGCCCAGAGCGCGTTCCCCTTCTCGTGCGGATACTCGTCGCCGACGGCATCGAGCGCCGCGCGGGCGCGCCGAGTCGCCTCCTCACCGTCGCCGAGCTGCGCCGCCCGCCTGGCCTGGTCCGTGTACAGGCCGGCGATGTCGACGGGCTCCGGGTTCGGGCCGAAGAGCTGCTCGGCGATGTCGAAGTTCCGGCCGGCCTCCTCGGCGCGGCCCTGCGCCATCAAGATGTCGCCGCAGAGCAGGTGCGCACGGGCGAGGTGGAGCGTGTCGTCGGTGACGGCGAGCAGCGCGATCGCCCGGCGGATGTAGTCGAGCGCGGCGGCGGGCCGGCCCTGGAGGTCGTTCAGGCGGGCGAGGCCCCAGTAGAGACGCACGCGCGAGTACGCATCCGTCAACGCATCGGCTTTCTCCAGCGCCGCGTCGAGGACCGACTGCGCCCGGTCGAGGTCGCCCATGTCGGTGAGCGCGAAGCTGAGGTAGGTCGTGAAGCGAATCTGCGCCGCGACGTCCTCGGGCGCATCCTGCTCGACCTCTTCGAGGCTCCGCTCGAACACCTCGACGGCCCTGTCCGAGCGCGAGGTCGCCGCGTAGGCTCGCCCGAGGGTCGCGAAGACGTCCGGGCGGCCGCTCGGCGAGATCGGCGACAGCTCGAGGCCCGCCTCCAGGCGCTCGATCGCGTCGGCGTTGCGACCCGAGGCTGCGGCCGCGAGCCCGAGCGCGATGTTCGCGCGCGACGCCGCGAGGGCGTCTCCGGCGGCGACCGCCTCGTCGCGGAGCTGCTCGAGCTTTCCCTCTACGCCGGCCGGATCGTCGGCCAGCCGCAGCTCGAGCTCGGCGTCGGCGATCCGCAGCTCGCGGTGGTCGGTGTCCCGGATCTCCGAACCGGTCTCGAGATAGTCCGCCGTCACGCCCAGTTTCTTGGCGAGCATGCGCAGCGCCTTCACCGACGGACGGCGGGCGCCGGCCTCGATTCGGGAGATGTAGGCGTACGAGACGCCCGGGCTCGAGAGCTCGCGTTGCGACAGCCCGCGCTCGTGACGCAGGCGTCGCAAGCGCTGGCCGATCGTCTCGACCTGTCCCTCGGGTTCGCGCGACACCGGTTTCAATTCTTACCTCCGAGCCTGACAGCGTCAATCGAGATCAACGGCTTGACAACAAATGGCCACCCCGTTTGGGTACCCCGGCTTGACCCTCAGCCGTCACTCGTCAGCCGAAAGGAGGTGTCTCGTGTCCGCCAGGATCCAGGCGTTGCTGGTCGTGCTTGCCACGATCGTGTTCGCAGCCCTGAACGCTGCGACTCCCTGGGGCCCCTAGGCCTCGATGCGGCGGGCGGGGGCTCGGCCGCCCCTGGTCTCCGTCCGCCTGCTTTTGACAACGACCGTAGAAGAGTCTTGATCACGCGAGCCGCTATCGTCGGCGGCGTGAGCCTCGATCCTCGCGTCGACATCGGTCACGTCCACCTGAAGGTCGCCGACATCGACCGTTCGCTCGGCTTCTACCGAGACATCCTCGGCTTCGACGTGATGCAGCGGCACGGTGACGAGGCGGCTTTTATCTCGGCCGGCGGGTACCACCACCACCTCGGCCTGAACACCTGGGAATCGCGCGGCGCCTCGCCGCCGCCCGCGAACTCGACCGGCCTCTACCACGTCGCGATCCGCTACCCGGACCGCGCGCAGCTCGGCAACGCGCTCAAGCGTCTGGTCGACGCGCGGTGGCCGATCGACGGCGCGACCGACCACGGCGTCTCGGAGGCGATCTACCTTCGCGACCCCGACGGCAACGGCATCGAGCTCTACCGCGACCGGCCCGAGGAGGAGTGGCCGCGGCCGGACGAAGGCGCAGGCGTCGCGATGCACAACGCGCCGCTCGACCTGCAGGCGCTGCTGAGCGAGGCGGCCTGATGGCGAAGGGCTACGCAGAGGGCCCGGCGGCCGAGGAAGCCGAGCGCAGGCTCGCGGAGCTCGAGCGTGGCAGCCGGGAGCCCGAGCCGGAGCTGCGCCTCGCCGTCTACGGCTCGACCGAGGACGAGCCCGAGCGGCACTTCCTCGGCTGGCGGGACGAGCTCGATCCGGACGAGCTGTTCGACTCCGGAAAGGCCTGGGGGATCACGGTCGTCCGCGCTACCGTGTAGGGGTGGCCAAGCAGGTCGAGCAGCTCGAGCAGGTCACCATTCGCTTCGCCGGCGACTCCGGCGACGGCATGCAGCTGACCGGCGGCCGTTTCACCAGCGAGACGGCGCTCGTCGGAAACGACATCTCGACGCTGCCGGACTTCCCCGCGGAGATCCGGGCGCCCGCCGGCTCGCTGCCCGGCGTCTCCGGCTTCCAGCTCCACTTCGCCGACCACGACATCCTCACGCCCGGCGACGCGCCGGACGTGCTCGTCGCGATGAATCCGGCGGCGCTGCGTACGAACCTCCGCGACCTGCCGAAGGGTGGCACGCTGATCGTCAACCGCGACGCCTTCACCGAGCGCAACCTCGAGAAGGCCGGCTACGACGCGAGCCCGCTCGACGACGGCTCGCTCGAGGAGTACCACCTGCACGAGGTGCCGCTGACGACGCTCACGCTCGAGGCGCTGAGGGACGTCGGCGTGACCAAGCGCGAGGCGGAGCGTTCCAAGAACATGTTCGCGCTCGGCCTGATGTCGTGGCTCTACCACCGGCCGACCGAGGGCACGATCGCCTTCCTCGAGAAGAAGTTCGCCTCGAAGCCCGAGATCGCCGAGGCCAACGTGAAGGCCTTCAAGGCCGGCTGGGCGTATGGCGAGACCTCGGAGGACTTCGTGGTCTCGTACGAGGTCGCGCCTGCGCCGATGGAGCCGGGCACGTACCGGAACATCACGGGCAACCAGGCCCTCGGCATCGGCCTGATCGCGGCGAGCGTGAAGAGCGGGCTGCCGCTCTTCCTCGGCGCCTACCCGATCACGCCCGCCTCGGAGATCCTCGAGCACCTCTCGCGGCACAAGCGCTTCGGCGTGCGAACGTTCCAGGCCGAGGACGAGATCGCCGCGGCCGGCGCTGCGGTGGGGGCGAGCTTCGGCGGAGCTCTCGGCGTCTGCACCTCCAGCGGCCCGGGAGTCGTGCTCAAGGCCGAGACGGTCGGCCTGGCGGTCGCGCTCGAGCTGCCGCTGCTGATCCTGGACATCCAGCGTGCCGGGCCTTCCACCGGGATGCCGACCAAACCCGAGCAGGCCGACCTGCTGATGGTGCTCTACGGCCGCAACGCCGAGTCGCCGGTCCCGGTGGTCGCGGCCTCGACCCCGGGCGGCTGCTTCGACGCGGCGCTCGAGGCGGCACGGATCGCGCTCAAGTACCGCACGCCGGTCTACCTGCTCTCGGACGCGTACCTGGCGAACGGCTCCGAGCCGTGGCTGCTGCCCGACGTGGCGGCGCTCCCGGAGATCCCCGTCGAGTTCGCGACCGAGCCGAACCGCGACGGCGAGTTCCTGCCCTACGTTCGCGACCCCGAGACGCTCGCGCGCGCGTGGGCAATCCCCGGCACGCCCGGGCTCGAGCACCGCATCGGCGGGCTCGAGAAGCAGGACGAGACCGGCAACGTCTCCTACGACCCCGACAACCACGACCGCATGGTGCGGCTGCGCGCGCAGAAGGTCGCCAACATCGCCGCCGACATCCCGGAGCTCGAGGTCGACGATCCGGACGGCGCCTCGCTGCTCGTGCTCGGCTGGGGCGGAACCTACGGCCCGATCACCGCGGGCGTGCGGCGGCTGCGCAAGGAGGGCAAGAACGTCGCCCAGGCGCACCTGACCCACCTGAACCCGTTCCCGCGCAACACGGGCGACGTGCTCCGCGCGTACGAGCGTGTGCTCGTCCCGGAGATGAACCTCGGCCAGCTGCTACAGCTCGTGCGCGCCGAGTTCCTGGTCGACGCGGTCGGCTTCAACCAGGTGCGCGGCCTGCCGCTGCGCGCGGTCGATCTCGCGGACGCGATGGAGGCACTTCTGTGACAGGCAACGGGAACGGAAACCTCACGGCCAAGGACTTCAAGACCGACCAGGAGGTCCGCTGGTGCCCGGGCTGCGGGGACTACGCGATCCTCGCCGCGGTGCAGAGCTTCCTCCCGGAGCTCGGGATCCCGCGCGAGAACATCGTCTTCATCTCCGGGATCGGGTGCGCGGCGCGCTTCCCGTACTACGTCGAGACCTACGGCATCCATTCGATCCACGGCCGCGCGCCGGCGATCGCCACAGGGCTCGCGCTCTCGCGGCCCGACCTGTCCGTGTGGGTCGTGTCGGGCGACGGCGACGCGCTCTCGATCGGGGGCAACCACCTGATCCACGCGCTGCGCCGGAACGTGAACGTGAAGATCCTGATGTTCAACAACCAGATCTACGGGCTGACGAAGGGTCAGTACTCGCCGACCTCGCCGCTCGGGACCGTGAACAAGACGACGCCGATGGGTTCGGTCGACTACCCGTTCAACCCGGTCGCGCTGGCGCTCGGGGCGGAGGCGACCTTCGTCGCGCGCTCGATCGACACCGACCGCGCGCACTTGACCGAGACCTTGCGCCGCGCGCACGCGCACCCGGGCGCGGCCTTCGTCGAGATCTACCAGAACTGCAACGTCTACAACGACGGCGCCTTCGACGCCGTGCGCGACCAGAAGGAGAACCGGATCCTGCTCGAGCACGGCCAGCCGATCCGGTTCGGCGCGGAGGAGGAGCGCGGCGTGCGGCTTCGTCCCGACGGTTCCGCGGAGATCGTCGACGGCGCGGCCGAGGCCGAGCTGCTCGTCCACGACGAGCACGCCGAGACGACCTCGCTGGCGAACGCGCTGGCGCGGCTCTCGCACACGCCGCACGGGCCGACGCCGATCGGAGTCTTCCGCGACGTCGAGCGGCCGGTCTACGACCGCCTGCTGGACGATCAGCTCGAGCGCGCCCGGAAGGAGCAGGGCGAAGGCGACCTCGGCGAGCTGCTGCACGCGGGCGACACCTGGACGATCGACTGAGCGCCACCCTCCCGTTTCGCGACTGGGAGACGGCGCATTTCGCCTTCGGCGACCGCGAGGAACCCGGACGGCTTCCACTGCTCTGTCTTCACGGCGGACCGGGCGGCTCGCACCTACCGCTGACCGCGCTCGCGCCGTTGGCCAGCCAGGGTAGGCGGGTCGTCTTCTTCGACCAGCTCGGAAGTGGCGCGTCTTCGCGACCGGACGATCCGTCGCTCTGGACGGTCGAGACCTTCGTCGAGCAGGTGCAGAGCGTCCGCGACGGGCTCGGGCTCGAGCGGATCCACCTGTTCGGGTCGTCGTGGGGCGGGATGCTCGCGCTCGAGTACGCGTTCACGCAGCCGGCCGGCGTTGCCAGCCTGATCCTCAACTCGACGCCGACGAGCGCGCCGCGCTGGGCGGTCGAGACGCTGCGGCTCCATGCCGACCTTCCGCCTGGCCTCGATGAGAAGCGGGCCGAGGCCGAGTTCAAACGACGGCACATCTGCCGGCTCGAGCCCGAGCCCGACGTGCTCGCAGAGGCGAGGGCGCAGTTCGGCACGCAGGTCTACGAGACGATGTGGGGCCCGAACGAGTTCACGGTCACCGGCACGCTGAAGGAGTGGGACGTGATCGAGCGGCTCGGCGAGCTCGACGTGCCGACGCTGATCACCTCCGGGCGCCACGACGAGTGCACGCCTGAGCTGGTCGAGCCGTTGGCGCGGGGAATCCCCGGCGCGGAGTGGGTGCTGTTCGAGGAGAGCGCGCACATGCCGTACCTGGAGGAGCCGGAGCGCTACCTCGAAGTGGTCGGAGCTTTCATCCAGCGGGTCGAGGCTCAGACGACCGCCTGAATCGCCGCGCCCAGGCCGGCGACGAGGAGGATGCAGCCGATCGCGCGGATCAACGCTGGCTCGGAGAGGCGACCCGTCAACCGGGCGCCGATCAGCGCCGCGGGGACGGAGGCGGCACCGCCGACGGCGATCAGGCTCCAGTCGGGCGCGGCGGAGGGTAGGTGCCCGAGGAGCCCGGCAACGCCTACGCAGACGCCGACGGCGAGGTTCGTCCCGACTGCGCGCGAGGCGGGCTCGCCCACGAGCCGCAGCAGCGCGGGCATGCGCAACGAGCCGAGGATCAGCCCGACGAAGCCACCGAGCAGGCCGATCACGGCTCCCGAGGCGACCGCAGCCACCCGCGAGAACTCGGTGCGCACCCGCGCCTCGGGCGGGCGGCGCACGAGCAGGTCGAGCCCGCTGTAGAGCAGCACGGCCGCGATCGCGAGCAGCAGCGCGGTCTTCGGCACGCGGCCGGCGAGGTAGCCGCCCACGAGCGCGCCCGCGACCGAGGGCGGGGCCATCCAGCCGAACAGCCTCCAGTTCACGCGACCAGCGCGGATGTGCGCCGTCCCCGCAGTTGCCGCGGCGATCCCCGAGACGGCGATGTTCGCGCCGCCGCCCGCGGCCGGCGAGGAGGCGACCGCCGCGAACAGCGGCAGGCGCAGGTTCCCGAGCACGAGCCCGACCGCGCCGCCGGCCACCGCGACCGCGAACGACCAGACGGCCACCGCGGCCAGCTCGAGCCCGCTCACGGGCCGAGCCTACAAAGGCCGAGGCCCGCCGGTTCGGCGGGCCTCGGGGAAAACGACCGGGGCCGAGCGGGGAGAGTTAGCCGTCCGAGCCGATCGAGACCGTCTTCACGACCTCGCAGTTCGTGGTGACGTCGCTCTCGCCCGCGCGGAGCCACGCGACGTCGTGGTCGCCGGGGCCGCAGTCGAGCGTGTCGACCTGGTTGTCGCGCGCGAGCGCGTGCAGGACGTCGTCGCCGTCGCCGCCGAACTCGTGGTCGACACCACGGCCGCCCCAGACGTAGTCGCGGCGGGAGCCGCCGTTGAGCGTGTCGTCGCCGGGTCCGCCGTGGAGACGGCTGAGGCCGTTGTCGCCGGCAGTGAGCGTGTCGTTGCCGTAGCCGCCCCAGATCACCGCGCGGCCGTTACCCGCCGTGATCGTGTCGTTGTCCGGGCCGCCGAAGAGCCGGTCGAGGCCGGGACCGCCGTCGATCGTGTCGTCGCCGCGGCCGCCGAAGACGACGTCGCGGCCTTCCGCGGCCGAGATCTGGTCGTTGCCGGCGAGGCCGAGGATGTAGTCGCGATTCACGGTGCCGGCGATCACGTCGTCGCCGCGCGTGCCGCGGATCACGTTGAACCAGCGCGCTCCCGCGACGCCCGTCGCGGCGAGTCCGACGCCGAGGGCGAGAGCGAGGACGATCAGCTTGCGAGCCATGGGAACCTCCGTTGAGGGAACCTGCTCCGCTCAGTAAACGAGGCGCGCATTAGGCCTCTTTGGGTGAATTGCAAAGTTTTCTTCAGTAACAGGTTCGGTGTTTCGGCAGAATGGAAAGGAACGGCGGGAATGAGACGACGCCGCGTCCAGTCCTCGGAAGAGGCCACGGCCGTCGAGGGGGGCCAACCGACCGTCGTCGAGGAGGAGATCGAGCGACCGCCTCCGGGACCGCCGCCGCCGAGGCGCCCGCTGCTGTGGCCGTGGTTGCTGCTCCTACTCGCGCTCGTGATCGGCGGTCTGGTGGCCGCTTGGCTGCTCACCCGCGACGACGGGGACAAGGGCGCCTCGACCGTCAACGTGCCGAACGTGGTCCGCCTGCAGCAGCGCGAGGCGGTGCAGCGGCTGAACGCGCGTGGCCTGATCGCGCGCACGGTCACGCGCTCGAGCTCCGCCGAGGCGGGGACCGTGGTCGCGCAGGACCCGAACCCCGGTGCCGACGTCGTCAAGGACACGGTCGTCACCTTGACCGTCTCGGCCGTCCAGACCGAGGCTGTGCCGAACGTGGTCGGCAAGCGCGAGGCTGCGGCGGTAAGCGCGTTACGCGCGGAGGGCTTCCAGGTGCAGCCGACCCACGTGATCTCGAAGAAGCCGTCCGGGACCGTGCTCGCGCAGAGCCCACAGGCCGGCTCGAACGTCGGGCACGGCTCGACGGTCACGATCCAGGTCTCGCGCGGGTTGGTGACCGCTCCCAACACCATCGGCCAGTCACGGGACGACGCGGTTGCCGCAGTCCGCGGCGCCGGCCTGAAGCCGAAGGCGTTCACGGTGCCCTCCTCGCAGCCGAAGGGGACCGTCGTGGCGCAGAGGCCACAGGGCGGGAAGCGCGTTCCCGGCGGCTCGATCGTCCGGCTGAACGTCTCGAGCGGCAGCACGGCCGCCGTGCCACCGCCGCCGCCCGGACCACCGCCGCCTCCGCCTCCGGGCAAGCCGGCCACGGTCACGGTGCCCGACGTCACGGGTCAGCAGCAGGACGCGGCCCAGAAGCAGCTCAACACGGCCGGCCTGAAGGCGGGCGTGGTCTACGTCAACTCGGACCAGCCGCAGGGCACCGTCCTCTCGCAGGCGCCCGAGGCCGGGACAAAGCAGAAGCGCGGCACGCGGATCCAGCTCAACGTCTCGCTCGGCCCGACGCCTGGCACGCTCAAGGGCGTCCCCGAGGTGCGCAACCTCAGCCCGGCGGCCGCCCGTGCGAAGCTGACCGCGGCGGGCTTCAGGGTGCAGACGCTGCCGCAGGGCGTGAGTGACCCGAGCCAGGTCGGCAAGGTCGTCGACGAGCAGCCGGCCGGCGGCAAGAACGCGCCGGAAGGCTCGGTCGTGACGATCTACGTCGGCCGGCGCGGAGCCTAGTTGGAGCGCTTGCCGAAACGTCGCTGAGGCCCTCGGGCCGCGCTGCTCGCCCCGACGCTGTGTCCTCAGTCGCGCCCGTAACCTTCGGCTACGAACACTCCCTGCGTCCTTGCCTCGGAACGAGCATCGCACCCCGAGGGCGTGCAACGCATCGGCAAGCCCTCCTAGAACTCGTCCCCGCCCTCGACCACGTCCACTGAGACGATCAGGTCGGGGCGGATGAAGCGGCCGGCGTAGAAGGGCCACTTGCCCTCGGTCGCCGTCGAGAACTGGTCGATCACTTCCTGGGCACCTTCCATCGCGGTGCCGAAGTCGCGGAAGGAACCGACCTCGACGCCTTCGCCCTCCTTCAGGCGCACGATGACGCGGAAGTCGGTGGCGCGCTTGGGCGCGAACAGCTCCTCGAGCTCGGGCACGCTGACCGGCTCGGCCTCGGCGGCAGGCTCGGCGACCGGCGGCGCGAGGTCGACCGGCTCGGGCGTGAGCTCGACTGGCGCAGGCGCCACGAGTGGCGCAGGCTCGGGCTCGACGACCGGCTCGGGCTCGACTGCCGCGACAGGCTCGGGCTCGACAACCGGCTCGGGCTCGACCGCCGCGAGAGGCTCGGGCTCGACGACCGGCTCGGGCTCGACCGACGCGACCGGCGCGGGCTCCACCGGCGCGAGGGGCTCGGGCGAGATCGCCGGCAGCTCGACCACGGGCCGAACGGCCGCAGGCTCGGAGACCGGCTCGGGCTCCGCCGGCGCCATCAGCGGGATCGGCTGGAGTTCCACCACCGGGGCGGGCTCGGGCTCGGCCGGAGCGGCCGGTGCGATCGCGGGCGGCTCCTCGACCGGAGCAGGCTCGCTCGCGGGGGCATCGTTTGCGAAGTAGTCGACCACCGGTGCCGCAGGCTCGATCGGCGCTTCCGGGGCCATCGGGGCGAGGGACGGCTCGGCCTGGATCTCCGGAGCCGGGGCCGGAGCGGGGGCAGGCGCCGGAGCTGGCACTGCCGCAGGCTCGGGCTGCTGGGGCACTTCGGCCTTGACCGGCGCGGGCGCCGGCGCAGCCGGAGCGGCCTCGGGCGGCCTGATCGCCGGAGGCGGGGTCGGCAGGCCGGAGAGGCCGCCGTCGCCGGCCGGCATCGCCGAGGCAACCGGGCCCCGGACGACGGGCGGGCTGAGCGGTGGCTCGAGCCCGAGGCTCGTCCCCGCAGTGAACTCGTGGGTTCCTAGTGCCGACATGGATGTGCCCTTTCCGTTGAACTCATGCGGCTCCCGCAGGAGAGCGCGCGCTCGGTCGGCCAGCTCGGGGTCGACGAGCATGAGCTCGGGTGAGAGCAACCGTTCGAGGGTGTGTTGATCGATGAGACCAATCGCCGCAGTTTCCGCAAATTTCCTGAATACGCCATGCGAGGGCGTGCCCCGCGTACGCAGTATCGGTGAGCCTTTCGCGGCCCGGCATGCCCCGTTGGAGGGATTGGCGGGCGGCGCGCCGGGCGCACCGCCCGTCTGGTCGTTTCCTAGTGGTTCGAGGCGCCCGGGGAGGGCGCCGAGCTGACCGAGAAGTCGGCCGCGTTGTCGTTGGTGTCGTGGCCGTCCGGGATCCGGCCGGCGCTGCTGCCCGGGGCCGCGGTTGCCGGCGGCGCCGTGGTCGCGTGCGCCTCGACGAAGGCGTTCGTCGAGTCGCCATAGCCGGCGGAGTCCAGGATCACGCCGGTGGTGTCACGTACGGCGAGGCCTCCGCCCGTGGCCGCGAGCGAGGTCGAGAAGCTCTGGTCGGGCGCATGCGAGCCGAGGTAGCCGCCGCCTCCGAGCAGGTAGAACCCGCCCGCGGGGATGCTGGCGCCGGCGGGGATGGTGGCGAGCGTGATGTCGCTCGTGCCGGTCGCGGAGCGGTAGGCGACCTTGAAGCCGCCGACGTCCGCCGCGCTCGAGCCGGCGTTGACGAGCTCGACGAACTCGTTCGACGCCGCCCCGGTGGAGCCTGTCATGAACTCGTTCACGCGGATCGCCGCGGTCGAGCCGCCGCCGGAGGCGACGCACTTCAGCGTGGCGACGCCGGCCGCGTCGTAGCTGAGCGTGGCCGTGCCCGGGGCTGCGGCCAGGTGACAGCCGACGCCGTTCAGGCTCTCCAGCGAGGGCAGCGCCGGGCCTGCCGGCCCCGCTGGGCCTGGCGACCCCGCCGGTCCCGCCGGCCCTGCCGGTCCGATGGTGCCCGGCGTGCCGGTGTCGCCCTTTGCGCCGACCGGACCCGCCGGACCTGCGGGGCCCGCGGGCCCCGGAGCGCCTGCCGCGCCGGCGGCGCCGCGGGCACCCTGGGCGTTCCAGGCAATCGACGACTCACCGCGCCTGCAGGTGGCCGAGGCCGCGACGATGCGGACGACACCCGTCTTCTTCTTCACGCACGCGTGGATGACTGCGCTCGTGCGCGGTCGGGCCGCCCGGCTGGGCGGCTAGCGCGACGCCCGTCACCAAAACGAGCGGCAGCGCGGCGAGCAAGGCGCGTCTTCGGGGAAGGCGCATGTGGATCTCCTCTCGGTCGATTGCGCCCATCGAACCCGCGTTCAGGGCACCCTCCGCCCGTTCGCGCGCGTTCCGGCACGCTTTCGTTTCAGCGCTGTCTAGAAGTGGGCGCCGCGCCAGCCGCTGGCGATCACGATCACGATCGCGGCCGCCAGCACCAGCCGGTAGACCACGAAGATCGTGTAGTCGTGGCGCCGCACGTAGCCGAGCAGCAGGTCGATCGCGATCAGGCCGACCGCGGCGGCGGCCATCGTCCCGACGACGAACGGCCCCACCGAGCCGGGCGGCAGGGGATTCAGGACGACGTCCTTCAACCCCTTGTAGACGACCGCGCCGAAGACGACCGGGATCAGCAGCAGGAAGGCGAAACGAGCGGCCGCGTCACGCTCGAGCCGCAGGAAGCGGCCGGTCGTAATCGTGATCCCGGATCGCGAGACCCCGGGCATCAGGGCCAGGATCTGCGAAGTTCCGATCCAGAACGCCGACCAGAAGCCGAGCTGCTCGATCCGTCGCTGTTGCGGGAAGCGGTCGGCCACGTAGAGCAGCACGCCGAAGACGCTCAGGAAGATCGCGATCTGCCACGGCTGCCCCAGCCTCCCTTCGATGGTCGACTCGCCGAGCGCCCCGGCGAGCGCGGCCGGAATTGTGGCCGCGAAGATCCACCACGAGACCCGCTCGTCCAGCGTCTCGATCCGGCGGCGGGCGACCGAGCGGAACCAGGCGCCCACGTACAGCGTCACGTCGGACCAGAAGTACGCCATGACGGCGACGAGCGTGCCGAGGTGGAGGGCCACATCGAAGGTCTTGTTGAAATCCGGATGGGCCTCCAGGTAGTGCCAGTCCGCGATCCACGGGACGAGGATCAGGTGGCCTGACGAGGAGATGGGCAGCAGCTCGGTCAGCCCCTGCGTGACCCCGAGCACGAACGCCTGCCAGTCCGAGAGACGGCCAGCCTTCTCTCCCACGTCGGCGAGGGAGAGGAGCGCGGCGACGAGCAGCAGCGCTCCGGCGATGCCATAGACCAGCCTGGGACGGATGCGCCGCTTCGGCTCGGCGGCTGAAGCGGCGCCCGCGCTCACGGTCCGGACGGTAGCAGCGGCGGCCGGAGCCCTCGGCTTCGAACTCGCAGGCTCTCGGGACAACACCGGGCGGCTTTGGGGCCGCGCCCCCGGCTAGGCTGCGCGCCGTGGCCGCGCCCGAGGCGAACATCGAGCAGACTCCCGAGGGCGCCGTCGTTGCATCGCCGGGCTGGTTCATCGTGAACATGGCCGACTGCGCCTGGACGCGCGACGACAAGGGCGGCGAGTGGTCGACCTACGGCGAGCCCGAGGGCGAGTTCCAGCAGTACGGGATCGGGATTCACGTGCTCCATCCCGGCCAGGTCAACGGCCTCTATCACTCGGAGAGCGTGCAGGAGGACTTCCTCGTCCTGTCGGGCGAGTGCCTGCTGCTGGTCGAGGAGCAGGAACGGCGGTTGAAGGCCTGGGACCTCGTGCACTTCGCGCCCGGGACGCGCCATATCTGCATCGGCGTGGGCGAAGGGCCGTGCGCGATCCTGATGGTCGGCGCCCGCGGGCCTGGCAAGAAGCTGCACTACCCCGTGACGGAGCTGGCGCAGAAGCACGGCGTCGCCGCGCCCGAGGACACCGACGACCCGCGTCAGGCCTACCGCGAGGTGCCGCGGGACTTCCAGCGGGTGAAGGCGACGTGGCCCGTCTAGTCCTCGCGGCCGCGCTCGTCCTCTGCGTGACGACGGCCTGCTCGTCCTCGAAGAAGTCGACCGCTCCGACCACCTCGACGCGGATCGCGCTGCCCGCCAAGTCGCCGATCACGGTCCGGACGCCCGTGCCGAACTCGCAGTGGCGGAGCCCGATCGCGGTCAAGGGCATCTCGGGCCTCTCCGGGGAGTTGACCGTGGAGCTCCTGAGCTCGTCGGGCAAGCAGCTCGCCAGCAAGCAGACCGCTCCCACCAACGGCCGCTTCTCGGTGCAGGTGCCGTTCACGGTGAAGCAGCTCGCCCCGGCGGCGGTGCTCGTGCACGACGAGAGCCGCGACCATTCGGTGCAGATTCCGGTTGTGCTGACGCCCTAGAGGAGAGTTCGGCGAAATGCCGCTGAGCCGCCGGGACGCGCTGCTCGCCCCGACGCGGCGTCCTCAGTCGCGCCCGTACCTTCCAGGTACGAACGCTCCCTGCGTCCTTGCCTCGGAACGAGCATCGAGCCCCGTCGACGAGCGCCATTCCACCAAACCCTCCTAGCGTCGTACGCTTGGCGCGTGGACGAGCACGTGCTGCTCGTTGAGGACGACGCCTCGATCCGCGAGGTGGCGACGCTCGGCCTCGAGCAGGCCGGACTGCGCGTGACCGCGGTCGGCGACGGGCGCGAGGGGCTCGACCGCTTCCGGCAGGGCGGCGTCGACCTGGTCGTGCTCGACGTGATGCTGCCTTCGCTGGACGGCTTCGAGGTCTGCCGTGAGATCCGCCGTGAGAGCCAGGCGCCGATCGTGATGCTCACCGCTCGCAGCGAGCTGCACGACGTCGTGGTTGGGCTCGAGCTCGGCGCCGACGACTACGTGACCAAGCCGTTCGAGCTGCCCGAGCTCGTCGCGCGCGTGAAGGCGGTGCTGCGCCGCGCGGCCCCGGCGGTGGACGAGAGCACGATCAGCGTCGCCGGCCTCGAGATCGACCCGGAAGGATTCACCGCACGGAAACGCGGCGAGGAACTGCAGCTGACGGCGACCGAGTTCCGGCTGCTGCTCGAGCTGGCGCGGCGGCCGAAGCAGGTCTTCACCCGCGACCTGTTGCTCGAGCTGGTCTGGAACTACGACTACCTGGGCGACTCGCGCCTCGTCGACGCGGCCGTGCAGCGGCTGCGGGCGAAGGTCGAGGACGACCCGAAGCAGCCGGAGCTGATCAAGACCGTGCGCGGGGTCGGCTATCGGTTCGACGCGGGCTCGTGACGCTCCGCCGCAGGCTGACTCTCGTGCTCGCGCTCGCGGTGGGCCTCTCGGGGATCGCGCTGGCCGCGGGCTCGTACTTCCTCGTTCGCCACAACCTGCTCTCGGACTCGGTCGACTCGAGCATCGTGCAGACGCGGCGGAACCTCGTCGTCGCAGCGGCCTACCCCGACACCGGCGCGCTCGTCGACGCCTACAAGAGCCGCGGCGACTTCCTCACGGTCGCGACCCGCGGCGGTCGCACGTATCTCTCGAGCACGCGGGCTTCGCTGCGTTCGGTGCCGCCGGACCTGCGCGCGCTCGTCGACCGCGGCCAGCTCGGCTACCAGCGCGCGACCGTCGGGGGCGACCGCTTCCTGGTCACCGGCGCCCCTGCCGCGAACGGGACGAAGCTCTACTTCTTCTTCCCGGAGAACGACGTGCGGCACGAGCTCGCGGTGCTGCGCAACGTCCTGCTCGGCGCCGTCGGGATCCTCGTCCTGCTCGCCGCGCTGGCCGGTGTCGTGCTGGCGCGCAGCGCCCTGCGCCCGGTTGCCCGGGCGAGCGCGGCGGCGCACTCCCTCGCCGAGGGCCTGCTCGAGACGCGCCTGCCCGTGGAGGGCCGGGACGAGTTCGGCGCCTGGGCGCAGTCGTTCAACGAGATGGCCGCGGCGCTCGAGGCGAAGATCGAGGCGCTTTCGGCTGCCCAGGCCCGCGAGCGCCGCTTCACCGCCGATGTGGCGCACGAGCTGCGGACCCCGCTGACCGCACTGATGGGCGAGGCCTCGCTGCTGGCCGACCACCTCGAGAGCATGCCGCCCGAGTCGCGCCGCCCGGCGGAGCTGCTGATCGCCGACGTGGGTCGACTGCGCCGGCTCGTCGAGGACCTGATGGAGATCTCCCGCTTCGACGCGGGCGCCGAGAGCGTCCACGCCGAGGAGGTGGATGTCGCCGCGCTCGTCCGGGCCGCGGTGCGGGCGCGCGGCTGGGAGGGCCGCGTGCGGATCGAGGGCGACGGCCTGCGCGTGACGAGCGACCCGCGCCGGCTGGAGCGGATCGTGGCCAACCTCGTCGACAACGCACTCGAGCACGGCGGCTCGTCGGTCTCGGTGCGCGTCGGCGAGGGCGAGATCGAGGTCGCCGACGACGGTCCGGGGATCTCCCCCGAGCACCTGCCGCACGTCTTCGAGCGCTTCTACAAGGCTGACGCCTCGCGCAGCGGGGGCGGCACCGGCCTCGGCCTGGCAATCGCTCGCGAGAACGCGATCCTGCTGGGCAGCGAGCTGGCGGTCGCGAGCGAGCCTGGACAGGGCACGCGCTTCACTCTGCGGCTGTAGCGAAACCGTTACGCGCCCGTCACGGGCACGTTGCTCCGCGGGTCGACGATGGCGATGCCAATGGAAACGCCAGAAGGAGCCGTGATGTCCCGCTTGCTCGTCATCCTCGCCACTCTCGGGAGCGCGCTCGCGTTCCTGCTCGTCGCCACCGCCTCGGCCGGGCCGGCCGAAGCCATCATGCGCGTCAGCGTCTCGAGCGCCGGCGAGCAAGCAGACCGGGAGGCCTACGCCGTCGGCTTGAGCGGGAATGGCCGGCTCGTGCTGATCAACTCACAGGCGACCGACCTCGTCCCCGGCGACACGAACGAGCGCTGGGACGTCTTCCTGCACGACCGCTCGAGCGGCAAGACCGAGCGGATCAGCGTCTCGACCGGCGGCGCCCAGGGTCGCGCGACGCGCGATCCCTGGGGCGGCTCGATCGCAGGCGGGATCAGCGCCAACGGGCGCTACGTCGTCTTCCAGTCGGACGCGCCGAACCTCGTCTCCGGCGACACGAACCGCGTCGCCGACGTCTTCCTGCACGATCGCGGGAGCGGCGTCACCGAGCGCGTCAGCGTCGGCGCGCACGGCCAGGGGAACGGCGCGAGCGGCTTCGCGACGATCACCGCCAACGGCCGCTACGTGGCCTTCGAGTCCGCAGCCTCGAACCTCGTCGGCCACGACACGAACCGCATCGTGGACGTCTTCGTCCGCGACCTCGCCACCGGCAAGACGTCGCGGGTGAGCGTTTCGAGCCGTGGCGCCCAGGCAGGGTGCAAGAGTTGGTGCGAGAGCACCCAGCCAGCGCTCAGCGCGAACGGCCGCTTCGTGGCGTTCGAGTCGTCGGCCACGAACCTCGTCCCCGGAGACACGAACAAGCTCGCCGACGTGTTCGTCCGCGACCGCCGCACCGGCCGCGTCGAGCGCGTCAGCGTCACCAGCAAGGGCAAGCAAGGCGGGGCCGATGGGACGAACAATGGCAGCAACGGCCCGTCGATCAGCGGTGACGGCCGCTACGTCGCCTTCCACTCGGCGGACTCGAACCTGGTGCCCGGCGACACGAACCGGACGTTCGACATCTTCGTCCACGACCGCAAGACCGGCCGGACGGCGCGCGTGAGCGTCAGCAGCGCCGGCCGCCAGGCGAACGGCGAGAGCGTCGGCGCGCCGAGCTTCAGCGCCGACGGCCGTTACGTCGCCTTCGGCTCGCTGGCGACGAACCTCGTCCCGAATGACGACCAGGCCAACGACATCATGGACGTCTTCGTCCGCGACCTGCGGGCCGCCACCACGACGATCGCCAGCCTCGGGGCCGCGGGCCAGCACGGCCTGGACTCGAGCGCGGTGAGCGGCATCGCCTTCAGCAGCGACGACCACGTGCTCGCCTTCTCCTCCTTCGCCTCGAACTTCGTCCCGGGCGACACCAACGGCACCGCTGACGCATTCCTGCGCGAGCTCAAGGGAAGCCGGTATTCGTCCGCCCGCGTCGAAGGGAAGCGGCGATGAAGACCTGGCTTGCATTTGCCGGCGTGCTCGCGCTCGGGGCGCTCGGCTTCGCGCTGGCGGGTTGCGGCTCGGAGAACGCAGTCTCCCTCGGCAAGCCCAGCTCGGGCGCGGCGACCACCACCGCGCCCGAGCAGACCGGCACCGAGACCTCGAACCTCTCGCTCGAGGTCTGGTTCTCGCGCGACGACGGGCTCGTCGCGGTTCGGCGGACGCACGCGCCCACGCAGCTCGTCGCGACCGCGGCGATGAACGCGTTGCTCGACGGCCCGACCGCGGCGGAGCACTCGGCCGGCCTGGCGAGCGCCGTCCCCGAAGGCACGCGGCTGCTCGGGATCGCGATCCGCGACGGCCTGGCGACCGTCGACCTCACCTCGGAGTACCAGTCCGGCGGAGGCGCGCTCTCGATGCAGACGCGGCTCGGCCAGGTCGTCTACACGCTGACCCAGTTTCCGACCGTGCAGAAGGTGCGCTTCCGCCTCGACGGCTCCCCGGTCAACGTCTTCTCGAGCGAGGGCATCGTGCTCGACCATCCCGTCGGTCGCAGCGACTACGCCGAACTGGTCCCGGCAATCGTGGTCGACCAGCCGGCCGCCGACGACCGGGTCACGAGCCCGGTGACGGTGTCCGGCACGGCCAACGTGTTCGAGGCGAACGTGACCGTGGAAGTGCTCGACGCGAAGGGCAAGGTGGTCGGCAAGACGTTCACGACCGCGAGCTGCGGCACCGGCTGCCGCGGCACTTACTCCGTGGACGTGACCTACAAGGTCGCGCAGGAGCAGCGCGGCACGATCGTCGTCCACGACGACGACGCAGCGGGCACCGGCACCCCGCCGCACTCGGTGCGGGTCCCGGTCACGCTCGGGCCGTGAGCCACTGCTCGAGCTCCGCCATGGCCTCGCCGAGGCGGGAGGTGTCGCCCCACGCGCCGAGCAGCTCGAGCGTGCCGGTCTTGCGGTCGAAGCGCGGCTCGGCGCGGCCGACGACCTGGTCGCCGACGAGCAGCGGCAGCACGTAGTAGCCGTACTCCCGCTTCGCCTTCGGCACGTACATCTCGAGCCGGTAGTGGAAGCCCCAGAGCGCCTCCGCGCGAGCGCGGTCCTTGATCAGCCCGTCGAAGGGCGAGAGGAGCGTCACGCGGTCCGAAACCGGCCCATCTGCGATGTCCGGGTGCGCACGCCATTCGCTGCGCTGCAGCCAGGCTCCCTGGCGCCGGCGACTGCGCTCCTCGAGCTCGCGCTCCGCCTCGCGCCACGGCAGCGTCTCCGTCTCGGGCCAGACCCGCTCCGGGAGATCCCAGAGCCGATGCGTGCCGGCGCGCCCGGCCACCGCGATCTCGCCGCGGGCCGCGAGCAGGTCCATCATCAACCTCAGCTCGCCGCGCCCCCACCACCGGTGACGCTCGGCGTCGGCCGGCGGGTCGTACTTCAGGTCGCGCGAGAGCAGCGGCCCGTTCCGCTCGATCTCGCGGAGGACGTAGCGCCGCAGCCGCGCGTTCTCGCGCAGGAAGTCGCGTAACCAGTCGTCGCGCTTCAGCTTCCCGCCGCGCCGCCGCTTCGCCATGCGTGCCTTCTGCAACGGCAGGTCCTCGATCGGATAGACGAAGGCGTCGTACTCGAACAGCTTCCGCCTCTCCCAGAGCAGGCGGTCGAGCTCGCCGACGTCGAACGGGCCGAGCCGGCTGAAGAGGACGAGCTCCTGCGGCCTGGCCACGGTGGCGATCGGGTCGAGCTGCAGGAAGCCGAGCCGGCGGATCGTGTCGAGCACGTCCGTCGCCGCGCCGTCGAGCAGCTGGGCGCGCACGGCGACTCGCCGCGCCTCCTCCGGACTCACCACCCGCGCGGTCATACGTCGAGTCGCGCGTCCTCGAGGTCGAGGTCACGGACGACGCGGCGCATCACGTCGTCCCCGATCGTGCCCTCGCGCCGCAGCTGGGTCACCGCCCGGCGCTCGGCGTCGAGCAGCTCGCGCCGCAGCCGCTGGTAGTCCTGCGAGCGCTGCTCGGCCACGCCGTCGGTCTCGGGGTCGAAGCGCGAGCTGAAGCGCTCCTGGCGGAAGCGATAGAGCCCGCGCGCGCGCTCGGCGGTGTCCTCGCGCACCCACTCCTCCTCGATCAGCTCGTCGAGGCGCTCGAGAGCCGCCTCCGCCGCGCGAATGCGCGCCTTCACCTCCTCCTTCTCGCCGATCCCGCCGTCGTCGAGGTCGAGCACGCGGATCAGCGGCGGCAGCGTCAGCCCCTGCAGGACGAGCGTGACGAAGATCACCCCGAAGGTGAGGAAGATGATCAGGTTGCGGTCGGGGAAGCTGCGGCCCCCGTCGGTCGTGAGCGGCAGCGCGAGCGCCGCTGCGAGCGAGACCGCGCCGCGCATCCCGGACCAGGCGATCACTGCCTTCGCCTGCCACGAGGGGGCCGGGTCGTCCAGCCGCGCCCGCCGGCTGACGAGGGCGATGAGGTAGGTGCCGAGCAGCCACGCGATTCTGGCGCCGATCACCACGGCGCTGACGAGAGCTGCGTAGCCGACGAGCTCCGCCGTCGAGCGGCCGGAAAGGCCGTCGAGGATCGCCGGCAGCTGCAGCCCGAGCAGGGCGAAGAGCAGCCCGTTCAGGAGCAGGAAGGCGATCTCCCACACCGCCTGTCCCTGCAGGCGGGTCTGCACGGTCGTCAGCTCCGGCGTGTGCCAGCCCATGTAGATCCCGACCGTCACGGCGGCCAGCACCCCGGAGACGCCGAGCGCCTGGGCGGGCAGGTAGCCGAAGTAGCCGCTCAGGAGCGCGATCGTGATCTCGACCGGCGGGTTGTCGAGCCTGCGTCGCAGTTGCCGGATCAGGTAGCCGACGGCGAGGCCGACGCCGATCCCGCCGACGACGTTGAGCACGAAGTGCCAGCTTGCGTCGAAGAGCGAGAAGCTGCCCGTGACCACGGCGGCGACGGCGAAGCGGTAGGCGACGAGCGCGGTGCCGTCGTTGACGAGGCTCTCGCCCTCGATCAGCGCGACCAGGCGCGTGGGCAGCCCGAGCCGTTCGGCGATCGCGCTCGAGGCGGTCGGGTCGGTCGGCGAGACGAGCGCCCCGAGCACGAAGGCCTCGGCCCAGCCGAGCCCGGAGATCACGGCGTGCGCTACGACCGCGACGGCCACCATCGTCACCAGCACGAGCCCGACGGCGAGGAGGCCGATCGCCTTCATGTTCGCCCGCAGCTCGCGTAGCGAGGTGAAGAAGGCGCCGCCGTAGAGCAGCGGTGGGAGCACGGCCACGAGGACGAGGTCGGGGTTCAGCTGCACGTCTGGGACTCCCGGCAGGAAGCCGAGCACCGCGCCTCCGAGCACCAGCACGATCGGGTACGGGATGCGCACGAACTGCGAGACCGCGAGTAGCAACAGTCCGGTCGCGAGCAGCGCCGCGAGCAGGGCGCTGTCTCCGGCGCTGAAGCTCAGCAGCAACACGGGCCGAGCCTAGCGCTCCCCGCGCGCGTGAACGAGACTGCGGCGCGTGCGCGTCACCGCTCTGATCGTGGTCGCGCTGGCCTTGGCCGGATGCGACTCGGCGGCACCGCAGCGCTGGGCGCGGCCCCAGGTGGTGCGGCTCAGCTGGCACGAGAACTGCGGCACCCGCGCGAGGCCGCTGACGGTCACGACGCGGCGGTTGACGGTCGGCGAGCGGCGCTGGCGGGTCGAGCTCGCCTTCCGCAACGAGACGGGAGTGACGCTCGGCGTGCTGCGCCCGCACGCGGTCGACGAGACGCTGTTCGGGCTCGCGCCGTACCGGACGACCTCGTTCCGCGAGGTGCTGAAGCGCGCCGAGACCGCCGAGGCGAAGCCGCTGACCTACGCCGACCGCTTCCGGCCCTCGAGGCCGCGGCTGTTCGCGCCGGACGAAGGCTGGTCGGGCACCTTCTCGGGCCCGGGCCGGGTGCCGCGCGGCGTGCCGATCCGAGTCGTGCTCGGCCGCTTCGTGATCACCGGCAAGGTCCCGCGCGGGCTCTTCCGGGGCTTTCTCTGCGTCTCGGAGCGGTACGTCCGGTTGCGCTAGGGCACCACGACCGGGCGGCTGGCCGTCGCGGTCTGCAGCGAGACCACGCGGAAGCGCGTGCCGGCGGACGCCGAGACGACGCGCGTGTACGTGCCGGTCCGGTCGGTCAGGGCGGGAGCGCCGATGGGTGCCCAGCCGGCGGAGGTGAGGCGCTGCAGCTGATACGTCCGAGGCCCGAGCCCGGGGCGTACCTGG
Organism: uncultured Actinomycetes bacterium; assembly: GCA_963763475.1. Taxonomy (GTDB): domain Bacteria; phylum Actinomycetota; class Thermoleophilia; order Gaiellales; family Gaiellaceae; genus AC-32. Next base: position 289,298 of record CAVXOR010000002.1, read on the forward strand.
CCCCAGATCGTCGTTCGCGTGCCCGAACGGGAGGCCACCGCGATCGGGAGCATGAAGGAGTTGAAGCCGGGCTTGAACTGCCCGGTACTGGAGACCAGCCCGCTCTGCCAGCCGTTGGGCCGGCCCTCGTCGACGAGCATGAAGTGCACGAGCAGGTCGACGTACGGGGTCGCCGCCGCGCGCTGAGCCGCCTCGGCCACGTACCGTCCCTGCGAGGCCCACGAGACGCCCTTCGGATCCGGTGGGTTCGTCTCGTAGCCGTACTCGGTCAGCCAGATCCGCTTCGGGCCGAAGTCCCGCTGTACCTCGCGGACCAGCCTCGGCAGGTTCGCCATCGTCAGCACGCCCGTGCAGTAGCGGCAGACGCCTCGCGCGAAGGCGAACGGCGTCTCGCCGCGCGTGACCGCGTAGGGGTGGTGGGAGTAGGCGTCGAGCCGCGCGTGGGCCGCGTGCATGCCGCGCATGAACGCGACCGGCGAGAGCCCGGTGCTCGTGGAACGCGGGGAGGTGGCGCCGCCCGCGACGCGATTCGCCGGGTTGAGCGCGTGCAGCGCGACGTAGGCCGGGTTGAGCAGTCGCTGCACGTAGAGCCGCGGCGAGTTCGGCGTCAGGAAAGACTGCAGGTTCGGCTCGTTCCAGATCTCCCACAGCCGCAGCCACGGATAGCGCTTGGCCACCGCCACCGCGAAGCCGGCGAGCGCGTACTTGCTCGTCGGCACGGCGTTCGACGCGAGGCCGCCGGAGGCCCAGGCCGGCGTGCGCACGATCGTCGCGAGCACGGTCGTGCGGTGCGCGTGGAGGGCTCCAAGGGCGACGTCGAGGTCGGTCCAGTCGTAGGCCGGGTCGCCGGGGTTGGCCGCGTGCCTCGGCTTCGTCGGCGCGACCTGCCGCCAGTTGACCATGTAGCGCACGAGGCCGACTCCGAGCTGGTCGAGCGTCTCGAGCCGCAGCTCGAGCGACTGGCCCGCGCCGAAGTAGGCGTCGTCCTGGATCCCGAAGCGGACGAACGGAGACGCCGAGGCGGTGGTGGTGACCAGCAGCGAGGCGGCGAGTGTGGCGAGCGCGAGCTTCACGGTCGAATTGTGGCAGGAGGAAGTCCGTGCACTGGGCAGTTGTTGTAGCTTGCAGGTATGACGTCGCGCTCACTGCGACCGCTCGCCGCCGAGCTCTCCACCTGCTGGCGCGAGCTCGGCTCGATCCTCGCCAGCCGCCGGCTGCACGCCTCGCTGCACCCCGAGCTGGGGACGAAGCTGACGCCCAGCAAGCTGCGCGCGCTCGAGCTGCTGGCCCAGCACGACGGCCTGCGGGTGGGTGAGCTGGCCGACCGCGTCGGCGTCGACGACACGACCGCGACGAGGCTCGTCGACCGGCTCGAGCAGCTCGGCCTGGCCGAGCGCCGCGGCGAGGAGGGCGACCGCCGCGCGATCCTGGTCGGGCTGACCGCTGAGGGCCGCGAGCTCGTCTCGGGCGTGGCCGCGCAGCGGCAGGAGTTCTTCGCGGACGTGCTGGCCTCGCTCGACGCCGAGGAGCGCGTGCAGCTCGTGCGGCTGACCGAGAAGGCGGCGCTGGCCCTGCGCACCCGCAGCCAGGAGCTGGCCACGCGGTGACCGTGCTCGCGCGCGTCGAGGAGCGCGCCGAGCGCGTGGTCGAGGTCGACGGGCTCGTCGTCCGCTTCGGCGCGGTCGAGGCCGTGGCCGGGATCTCGTTCGAGGTGGGCGCCGGCGAGGTCTTCGGCCTGCTCGGCCCCAACGGCGCGGGCAAGACGACCACGATCCGCGTGCTCACCACCCTCCTGCGACCGGCCGAGGGAACGGCGTTCGTCGCGGGCCACGACGTCCTCCGCGAAGGGTTGGCCGTGCGGCAGGCGATCGGCTACGTGCCGCAGGCGATCTCGATCGACGGCGCGCTGACGGCCTACGAGAACCTCGAGTTCTACGGCCGCGCAACCGGCGTCCCTCGCCGTGAGCGGCGCGAGCGGATCGAGGAGGCGGTCGAGGCGATGCAGCTCGCGTCCTTCCTCGACCGGCTCGGCCGGACGCTCTCGGGCGGAATGCTGCGGCGGCTCGAGATCGCGACCGCCCTGCTCAAGCAGCCGGTCGTGCTCTTCCTCGACGAGCCGACGGTGGGGCTCGACCCGACCGCGCGCAGGCTCGTCTGGGAGCGGCTCGAGCTGCTGCGCGAGGAGGCGGGAACGACCGTGCTCGTGACCACCCACCAGATGGAGGAGGCCGAGCGCCAGTGCGACCGGATCGCGGTCATGGACCTCGGCCGGATCGCCGCGCTCGGCTCGCCCGGGGAGCTGCGCAGCCGCTTCGGCGTGCCGGCGCTCGAGGACGTCTTCACCGAGGTGACGGGCGGCAGGCTCGAGGAAGGAGGGAGCTTCAGGGATGTCCGCGCGAGCCGCAGACGTTCACGCCGGCTCGGTTGAGGCCGCGCTGCGCTCGCTGCCCGTCCGGGCGGCGCGCCTGCGCGACGGCACGTTCGCAATGGGCTGGGCCGAGCTGCGCAAGCTCCGGCACGACCACCTGGACATCTTCACGCGCTCCGTGCAGCCGCTGCTCTGGCTGTTCGTCTTCGGCACCGCGCTCCAGCACAACCACGCGCTCTCGGGCGGCTACGGCGACTACCGCGCCTACCTCGCTCCGGGCGTGATGGCCCAGGCGGCGCTGTTCGTGGCGATCTTCTTCGGCCTCGGCGTGATCTGGGAGCGCGACGTCGGCCAGCTGCAGCGCCTGCTCGCGACGCCGCTGCCGCGCCTCGGGATCGTGCTCGGCAAGGCGACCGGCGCAGCGATCCGCGCGCTCGCCCAGGCGGTCGTCCTGCTCGTGGTGATCGCGATCGCCCGGATCTCGATCCACTGGAGCGTGCAGGGCGTCGTCGGCGCGATCACGCTCCTGCTGCTGGGGACGTCCGCCTTCGCCTGCCTCTCGATGATCCTCGCCTCGCTCGTGCGCACGCGCGAGCGCTTCATGGGCATCGGCCAGCTGGTCGTGATGCCGCTCTTCTTCGCCTCCAGCGCGCTCTACCCGCTGGCGATCATGCCGACCTGGCTGCGGCTGGTCGCCCACGCGAACCCGCTCAGCTACGAGGTGCACGGGATGCGGCAGCTGCTGCTGGGGATCTCGTCCGGCGGCGCGCTGTGGCTCGACTTCACCGTGATGATCACGTTCCTCGTGGTGATGGCCGTCGTCGCGGCCAAGACGTACCCGCGGGCCATTCTCTAGCCTGGCAGCGTGAGTCAGGAGCTGGCCATTCGGCTGCGCGGTGCCGTCAAGCGGTACGGCCCGATCACGGCCGTGGACGGCCTCGACCTCGACGTCCCCGTCGGCACCTGCGTCGGGCTACTCGGCCCCAACGGCGCGGGCAAGTCGACAACGATGCGCATGCTCACGGCCCAGGCGATCGCCGACGAGGGTGAGCTGGAGGTGCTCGGCTACCGGCTGCCGCAGGACTCGAAGCAGGCCCGCGCGCAGTGCGGTGTCGTGCCGCAGCTCGACAACCTGGACGTGTCGTTGACCGTCGAGCAGAACCTGCTCGTCTTCGCGCACCTGTACCGGATCGGCCGCCATGACCGGCAGGCCGCGATCGAGCGCTCGCTCGAGCTGGCGAACCTCGCCGACCGGCGCGATACGCGCGTCGACAAGCTCTCAGGGGGGATGCGCAGGCGCCTGCTGATCGCCCGCGCGCTCGTGCACCAGCCGCGGCTCGTGCTGATGGACGAGCCGACCGTCGGTCTCGACCCACAGGTCCGCCAGCAGCTGTGGGCGCTCATCGACCGGCTGCGACACGAGGGCACGACCATCCTCATGTCCACGCACTACATCGAGGAGGCGCAGCGCCTCGCCGACACGGTGCTGATCATGTCCCACGGCCAGAGCGTCGCTCGCGGCAAGCCCGCCGACCTGGTGCTCGAGCACGCGGGGCGCGAGGTGCTCGAGGTCTACGGGCCGCCCAAGCGGCTCGCGGAGGTCGAATCAGCGGCGAGCGCCTCTGGGCTGAAGACACGTCGTACCGGCACGAGCGTCTCGGTCCTCGGGCTCGATGGACGCAACGGCTTCGACTTCGACGGCGAGCGCCGGCAGGCGAACCTGGAGGACGTGTTCGTGCTCCTCACCGGCGAGGAGATCGGCTAGTGGCGGCGGCGGCGCGCGGCGCCAAGATCGGACGGCTCGAGCGGCCGGCGATCACCGGCGTCCTCGTCCGCGAGATCGTCAACTTCTCGTCGTACTGGCGCGCCGCGACGTTCTCGTCGACGGTCGAGCCGACGATCTACCTGCTGGCGTTCGGCTTCGGCTTCGGCTCGCTCGTCAGCACGATCAACGGCTACAGCTACGTCGAGTTCGTCGGCACGGGGACGGTGGCGACCGCCGTCCTCTTCTCGTCGGCGTTCGCGGCGATGTTCGGGACCTTCGTCAAGTACCAGTTCCAGCGCACATATGACGCGATCCTCGCGGCGCCGGTCGACACCGAGGAGCTGGTCACCGCCGAGTCGCTCTGGATCGCCGTGCGCGCCGGCGTCTACGGCTGCGTGCCGATGGTGGTCGCGATCTTCTTCGGGCTCGACCCGAGCTGGGGGATGCTGACCGTCCCGTTCATCGGTTTCCTGACCGGCCTTGGTTGGGCGAACTTCGGGATCATGACCGCCGGCTACGCCAAGGCGATCGAGAACTTCAACTACATCGTCAGCGCGGTGCTGACGCCGCTCTTCCTGCTCGCCGGGACGTTCTTTCCACTCGACGGGCTGCCCAAGTGGCTGCAGGTGCTTGCCGAGGCGAACCCGCTCCACCAGTGCGTCGAGCTGGTCCGCGCCGCGGTGCTCTACGGCTTCGAGTGGAACGACCTCCTGCGCGTGGGGGTGCTCGTCGTGTTCGCGCTCTTCATGTGGCGGATGGCGATCTACGCGATGGAGCGCAAGCTGATCGACTGAAGCGGCGACCGCGGCTCGTTCGAATCACTACAGCGCCGGCCGCGCGGAGCCCGGGGGCTCAGGCCCCCGGAAGCGATAGCGTCCCTGGCGTGACCGTGATCGTCGTCCTGCTCGCGATCATCCTCGCGCTGCTGCTGGCCGGCACGCTGATCGGCCTCGCGTTCGAGCTGTTGCTGCTCGTGCTGACGGGCCTGATCGTCGGCGGGCTGGGCCGGCTCGTGCTGCCGGGCAGCCAGCAGGTCGGGCTGCTGGCGACCGCCCTGGTCGGGATCGCGGCCAGCCTGCTCGGCGGCGTGCTCGCGGACGTCTTCGACGCAGGCTGGCTCGTTCGCTTCCTCGTCGCCGTCGCCCTCGCCGCGCTCGGGATCGCGCTCTTGCAGTCGCGATCCGGCCCGCGAACGACCGCCTGACGCCGCGCCGGGGCCGAGCCCGCGGCGTACCCTGAGCCGGATGGGCATGTACTTCCACTCGTCTCGCGAAGAGCCCGAGCGCCCCGCCGACCCGGCGAAGCGGCGCGCGAACCTCAGGCGCATCGGCCCGCTGTTCGCGCCCTACAAGCTGCGGCTGAGCGGCCTGCTGCTGCTGATCGTCGTCTCGGCCGGTCTCGGGGTCGTGCCGGCCTTCCTGCTCAAGCGCGTGCTCGAGGCGATCGGGCGCAACGACACGACCGAGCTGTCGGTCGCCGCCGCCGGGATGATCGCGATCGCGATCGTCACCGGCGCTCTCGGCGTCGTCCAGACCCTGCTCTCCAACCAGGTCGGCCAGCGCGTGATGCACGACCTGCGCGCGGCCGTCTTCCGCCACCTGCAGCGTCTCTCGCTCGCCTTCTTCACGCGGACGCGGACCGGCGAGGTGCAGTCGCGCATCTCGAACGACATCGGCGGCGTGCAGAGCGTCGTCACGAACACGGCCACCTCGATCGCATCGAACGTGACGACCGTCGTCGCGACGATGGTCGGCATGCTCTTCCTGAGCTGGAAGCTGGCCCTGTTCGCGTTCGCGCTGATCCCGCTCTTCGCCCTGCTCACGCGCCGGGTCGGCAACGAGCGCCGCAAGATCGCCAAGACGACGCAGGAGACCCTGGCCGACATCTCGAGCCTCGTGCAGGAGTCGCTGTCCGTCTCCGGGATCCTGCTCGGCAAGACGATGGGCCGCGGGGCGGAGCTCGCCGACCGCTTCGAGGCCGACTCGCTGCGCCTCGCCGAGCTCGAGGTGCGCCAGCGCATGGCCGGCCGCTGGGTGATGGCCTCGATCCAGACGAGCTTCGCGATCATGCCGGCCGCGGTCTACTGGTTCGGCGGCCTCGCGCTCGCGCAGCGGCTCGACGGCGATCTCGATCCCGGTACTGGTCGCGTTCACGACCCTGCAGACGCGGCTCTTCTTCCCGATCGGCTCGCTGCTCGGCGTCGGGCTCGACGTGCAGACCTCGCTCGCGCTCTTCGACCGGATCTTCGAGTACCTGGATCAGCCGGTGGACATCGAGGAGCAGCCGGGCGCGCTGCCGGCCGCGACCGCCGGCGACGTCGTCTTCGATCACGTCTGGTTCCGCTACGACCAGGACTGGACGCTGCAGGACGTCTCGTTCGCGGTGCCGCACGGGACCACGACGGCGCTGGTGGGGGAGACCGGCTCGGGCAAGACGACGCTCGGCTACCTCGCCGCGCGGCTGTACGACGTCTCGCGCGGGAAGATCACGATCGACGGCGTCGACGTGCGCGAGCTCAGCTTCAGGGCGCTCACCGATCTCGTCGGCGTCGTCTCGCAGGAGACCTACCTCTTCCACGAGTCCGTGCGCGAGAACCTCCGCTTCGCTAAGCCGGACGCGACTGACGGGGAGATCGAGGCCGCTGCCGAGGCGGCGCGCATCCACCACGTGATCGCCGCGCTGCCCGAGGGCTACGACACGATCGTCGGCGAGCGCGGGTACCGCTTCTCGGGCGGCGAGAAGCAGCGGATCGCGATCGCCCGGACGATCCTGCGCAACCCGCCGATCCTCGTGCTCGACGAGGCGACCTCGTCGCTCGACACGGAGACGGAGCGGCTGGTGCAAGAGGCCCTCGACCGGCTCTCAGAAGGGCGGACGACGATCGCGATCGCCCACCGCCTCTCGACCGTGCGCGATGCCGACCAGATCGTCGTGCTCGATCACGGTCGCGTGGTCGAGAAGGGCCGGCACGGCGACCTTGTCCTGGCCGGTGGCCGCTATACGGCTCTGGCCGCCCGCGACGCCGAGCTCGTCACGGCCTAGCCGGCTGGGAGGCGGTTTTCAGTCGTGTGCGAGCCGCACTCCTGCGGCGGCCGCGCGGTCGCCGCGCAGGCCGATGAGATACCACGCCTCGATCTCGCCCTTCCCCTTGACCGAGATCGTGCCTCGCGGCTCGCAGTCGAACTCGTCGGCCAACAGCTCGTACGTGGGTCGGGTGATCTGGATGCGTCCGGGTGCGCCGTAGGACTCCATCCGACTGGCTGTGTTCACGGCATCGCCCCAGAGGTCGTAGAGGAAGCGCTTCCGGCCGATCACGCCGGCCACGACGGGGCCAGAGTTGATGCCGGCACGTAGCTCGAGGCCGAGGTGCCTGAGCTCGTCGTGTGAGGACATCGCATCGAGCATCTCGAGCGCCATCAGGGCGAGCGCGCGAGCGTGGTCCGGGCGTGGCGTGGGAACGCCCGCGGCGACCATGTAGCAGTCGCCGATGGTCTTGATCTTCTCGAGCCCGTACTGCTCGGCGAGCGCGTCGAAGTGACTGAACAGGTGATCGAGGTAGCCGACCACCTCGGACGGCGGAAGCCGCTCCGACCAGGGAGTGAAGTCGACGACGTCGGCGAACAGGATCGAGGCGGACTCAAACTGGTCCGCGATCGGCCGTGTTTGGGCCTTCAGCCGGTCCGCGATCGAGCGCGGCAGGATATTGAGCAGGAGGTTCTCGGCCTTCTCCTGCTCCACCCGCAGCGCTGCCAACGCGTCCCGGCGCTCCCTGGCGAACACCGCCAGCAGCGTGAACACGATCGCGCCGCCGACTGCGATGTTCAGGGCCAGCATCGTGCTCGTGAACCAGTCCGGCAGCGGGGACCAGATCGGGCCGATGATCTCGCCCGCTATCCCCGATCCGAGAAAGACGACGACCCACGCGACGTACCAGCGGGCCGCCGACCGGACTTCGCTGAAGACGAGCGCTCCGAGCGGGGCGAGGATCCCCCACAGGCCCACCCCGCCGGCCTCGACGAATCCGCCGAGCGGGATCATCGACAACGTCGGCGCCAGCAGGATGTCGACCTGGGCCACCAGGAGCAGGCGCGGGAAGTCGCGCGTACGCGAGAACACGGCGATCGCACCGAGTAGGACGCCGAAGTAGACGAGCGGCACCACACCGACCGGCGAGCCGAGCGCGAGATACAGCGCCGCCCACAGCGCCGCAACCGGCAGGATCAACACTGAGATTAGGACGAGCAGCGCCTTGCGAGCGCGCAGATCGTCGTCATCGTTGGGATCCGCGCCGACGAGCATCACACGTGCAGCCGCGCGATCCATTGCCGCTCGGATCCGGGCCACGAGGTGCATCCTCGGAGACGTTACTCGTCGAGCCTTCGGCCTTGACCTGCACGTGCGGTTCGTCGGGCTTCGACGCTCTGCTCCCCGATCCCCACCGCCACGAAGCCCCACTCCGTGCGCCGCCTCCGGCACGGCTGATGCGGGTCGGCGATCGCTTTGCGGCCGGTGACTAGGACGTGTTCACCTGAGCGAGCCATTCGGCGCTGCTTGATTTCGCGCAGCACCATCACGGTCGAGGCCAGCTCCCATCGGCAGCATCCGACGTCTAGCTGGCGGCAATGTCCTAGAGGCGACGGCCAGCCGGGCCAACGCCCGTCAACTGCTTGAACACGCGGTAGAACTGCGGATAGCTGCCGAAGCCGGCATCGAGCGCGGCGCGCGTGAGCGTGGGGGCATCGCCTGACTCGCGAAGCCGCATGAATCGCTCGAGGCGCTGCTGGTTGCGAAAGCCAACGATCGTCGTCCCGATCTGCGACTTGAAGAGGCGGCTGAGGTGCGCCGGACTCATGTTCACCCGGGCCGCTAGCTCGTGAACGGTGGTGGGCGCAGCGTCGTCGCGCAGAAGCCGAGCGGCATGCTCGACCGCCGGGTGCACGCGGTGCGCCGGCTCGCTACGCGAGGCCGCTCTGTGTCGATTCCACGCGTCCAGCAGGGCGAACGCAAGGCCCGCGTTGAAGGTCGCCGCATCTGCATCTGGGCCCGCACTCGCCGATTCCACGCGCTCCAGCAGGACATCGAGGTCATCCGGGGCGACCACGCGAGGCGCTGGGTCGTCCGGCAGCTTCGCCAGTGCCGGGCGTGCGCGGTCGCTGGTACACGCCTGCTCCACCAGCTGACGCCGAAACACCGCGATCCACATCTCGAAGTCGGGCGACTGGTTGATCAGCAAGTGCTGCTGAGCAGGAAAAAGCCAGATCGAGCTGCCACGGGCGAGGTCGTAGCGAGCGTCGTCGACGACGTATGCGGCCCTGCCACGCAGGACGAGGTTGAACTCGAGCTCCGCATGGCTGTGCATGGCGAGACGCTCGCGCGAGGGTGCGAAGGTATGTCGCCAGACCGCACCTGCGTACTCCGACGGAGCAAGGACGGCGCTCGTCATGTCAGCAGAAAGCGATCACTTATCGTCACAAGATGAACAGCCATGGCAGCACGTGGTCGCCAGACTACCCGCGTCGCAGGTCGAAATGAGAGGAGCGAGCGAGATTGACGACGTATCAGGAAATGATCACCGACGAGCAGCGGCAGGGATACGAGCGTGAAGGTTGGTTGGTGCTCGACGGTGTGCTTGCAGGCGCCGAGCTCGACGACCTGCGGGGAGAATGCCAACGCTTCATCGACAAGCGCGATGCCGAGATGGATGCCGCGGGCACCGACCACATCGATCTGTGCATGCGTGGCCGACGCTACTTCGTCAACAACTGCTCCACCGAGAGTGACGCCCTACGGCGCTTCGTCCTCGGCGAGCGCATGGCCGACATCTGCCGCGCGACCCTCGGCGAGGAGGCGTACCTGTTCAACGACCAGTACGTCGTTAAGGGGACTGAAGGCGAGACCAGCTTCTCGTGGCACCAGGACTCCGGTTACATCCCCTACCAGCACTCGCCTTACCTGACGTGTTGGATCGCCCTCGATGACGTCGACGAGTCCAACGGCACCGTGTATGTACTGCCGTACTCGCGCGCGGGTACGCGTGATGTCGTGCCACACCGCAGAGACGAGGCAACAGGCGACATGATTGGGTACTTCGGCGACGACCTCGGCATACCGGCTGTTGTCCCGGCGGGCAGCATCGTGGGCTTCTCGAGCACGGTCTTCCACCGCAGCGGAGCGAACACGACACCGGCGATGCGCCGGGCGTACGTCGTTCAATACTCGCCCGAGCCGATCCTCAGCGAGGACGGGTCCGGACCTCGGATTCAGTCGGTTCCGCTCCTGCGTGACGGTGATCGCGTCGCTTCGGGTGCGAGCTAGTCGCACCGGCCTCTCGCCTGGGCCAGCGTTCCGGAATGTCCCCTGAGCGCGGGTTGAGGCCACCGGTGCGATGATCTTCGGCGGCCGACGCGGTCTCGTCGGTAGCACCTCTACGAAGGGAGCCTTAATGAGTAGCGAACCGATTCGGCGAACCAACCTCGGCGCGATCGCATGTGAGCCACGTCCACAGCTGCCTGAAGGCTTCCGGCGGAACAGCACCCGCGTTGGGGCACTGGTCGGCGCGGCCCGCACCGGGCTCAGCGTCTACGAACTGCCTCCGGGCCAGGCGGTCAGCCCCTACCACTACGAGAATCCCGATGAGGAGTGGCTGCTGGTCGTCTCGGGCACGCCGACCCTGCGGCATCCGGACGGCGAGGACCAGCTCGAGCCGTGGGACCTCGTCTTCTTTCCTGCCGGTCCTGCCGGAGCACACCACATTCGGAACGACAGCGAGTCGACCGCTCGCGTCGCGATGTTCTCCTCCGTATCAGCGGCCGTCGGCGCCGTCGTCTACCCGGACAGCGACATGGTCTGGGTCTGGACGGATGACGATGCGGTCGACATGGTCGTCAAGCGAAGCAGCGCCGTGGACGACATGGCGCCGTGGACTAGCGAAGGAGGAGCAGCCTAAGCCGAGGCGTGAGTGTTCGCCTGGGCGAGCGTACTCACGCCTGACCACGGTTTTGCCCCCTTCCGACCGTCATGACCAGGGTCACGGTGGTCGGAACCGCATGAATAGGAACGGGAGCGACGGGACTCGAACCCGCGTTTCCCGACCATCGAGGTGAGGATGCCCCAAGTCACACCGTGGCGCTGAGTTCCTGCGGCGCTAGATGGCGTGCAGTGCGGCGAGTCGTGCGAGGGTCGCGCGAGCCTCGTTCGGCGCACGCACTGCCGGCAGAGATCGCTCCTCGAATGACATGTCGGGGCGAAACGAGTCCCGCCCGACGATCCGTCCGCCGTTCACCATGAGCACGGATCCCTCACGCACCGCGCGTTTGCGGAGCTTGACGGACGAATACTCCTCGACCAGGTCCAGCGCGGCGCGCGTCGACGCGAAGAAGAGCTCCAGCGTCGAGGTGCCGATCCACAGCGGCCGCCCCATCCCGCGGGCAAGCAGCAGCTCCTCCCGGCCTTCGTCGAGCCAAGCCGTCGCCATCGAGCCCACCAGTCGCTCGAGCGCGTCGGCGGTGTGTCCCCGAAACCGCTCGGCGAGCGCGAAGATCAGCTCGGAGTCGACGGTCATGCTGGGCTCGGCACGCGCGATGCCGTGCGCTGCGAACAGCTCGTCGTCATTGGCGATCGTGCCGTTGTGGATCCCGACGACCGCTCCGTGGCGGATCGGATGGTTGTTGGCCAGGACACGCGGATGACCCTTCGTGTAGTCACGGACGTGCACGAGGAGCTGTGTGGCGGTTTGGGGCACCTCGATGCGGTCGAGGAGCTCGCTCGCGCCCGTGCGCTGCTTGTGCATGACGACCTTGGAGTCGCCGCGGTAGGCGAAGCCCACCGAGTCGGCCCCGCGCTCGGCGATGCCTGCGAGCAGTGCGCGGGCGGCCACCGTCCGATCGACGCGGCTCTCGAGAGAGAAGCTGTATCCGGCGATCCCGCACATGAGCCGAGCTACCGTGTGGGGTTAGCAGCTACAGCAGGTGGAGGAGCGGGTCGCGGAAAGGCAGCGGCCCAGGAGACAATTTCCCCGGAGGGGAGTGTCACTGGGTTCAGCGTCACGTCAAGGGAGGCGTCGTCCTTGCGGAGGGACGCGGTCGTTGTCTTCGCTTTCATCAGCTGCCGCTCGCGCGGGAGGGCCCGCGGTTTGCGGGCCCTCCCTGCGTCGAGCCGTGGGCCTTATGCTCGGACGAAACCGTTCTTGTGGACGATGACTTCTCCGTCCGTGATCTTCGGCGGATTCGGAAGCGCGGTCTCGAGCTTCTCGTCGCGCACCCAGCTGGCTGCGACGCGAGTCGACTCGTCGGCCTGCGTCGAGGTCTCGAAGAGGCCGATCGAGCTCATGACGCCGTTGCCGGCCTCGATGAGGTAGTAGCCCTCGAAGCCCGGCAACTTGCTCAGGCTGGGAAGGAGGGTCTCGTCGACCTTCTTGATCAGCTCGTCGGTGCGACTCTGGTCGACACCCTCGTAACGTCTAACGGTGGCATGCATGATGCTCCTAACTGTCACGGTTCAGGGCGGAGAACCGGCTCTTTAGTCCTCCAGGTGCACTCAGGCCCGATGTGACAGTCGAAGAGGGATCTCGGAGCCTCGACGCCTTCCGTTTGAACCTTGCGCACCACCGAGTATAGCAACTTCTTGACAACGTCGTTTTACGGGCTAACGTTTTACAACGTTATCAAGTAGGGAGAACTGCGATGTGCCCGTTTTCCGTCACCCTGCAGCGCGTTCCGGATCAGGAGCTCGGCCCACTTCTGATGCAGCTCGCACAGGCAGGCTTCCACGATCCGATCATCGAGCCCGTCGGTGGCGATGGCGCTTCTGGAAGGAGAGCCGCTGCAGCCGTCGGGCGGACGGCCGATCTCCCCGGGGATTGGCGGCTCGTGCAGGAGCGGGAGGGGCAGTCGTACCAGTGGCCGGGTCAGCGCGAGCACTACTCGCGTTACCGCGTCTTCATTGGCACGACGCGTGGCGAAGGCGCCGTTCACATCGGACTCGGCGAAGCGACTCGCAAGAACAAGTGGGGTCGCGACCGGAAGTACGTCGTCGCATTCCGGAGCAGCGGATCTCCGCACCAGCCGCTGGCCGAGTTCGTTGCGGCCGACGACTACCAGGAGACAAGGGAGCTGGTCGCAGTCATCCGAGGGAGCGACGGGGGCCGGCGTATGTACGGCGCCGGCGACGTGCTTCCGGGTGTCTACGAGGAACGCTTCCGAACCCAGATGTACAGCGAGAGGGTCGTCTATCCCGGCGTCTGGAACAAGGTCGTCGTGGTCGCGCGCGAGGACGACGACGAGACGATGCTCAACCACGCGCTGATCCAGGGCCGGCGGCGCTACCGGAGGTAGGGCGCGGCACGATCTATTCTGCGCGCGCGGTAGTGTTTCGTTTCCGCCACAGCCGCAAGACCGAATAGAGATGGAGCCGGAGAGCGGGACCAGCCAGCGAACGCGAGAGCCTCGGCGAGACAGGCTCCGCCGCGGTGGGCGGCGCACCTGGAGCTACGCGTGGGCGAGCGCTCTCGTCGCGTTGCTGGTGATCCTGATCGCTCTCGTCGTAGCCAACACAAGTAGGGTCAAGGTGAGCTGGGTACTCGGCTCGACGCGCCAGTCGCTCGTCTGGATCATCCTCGTCACAGCCATCCTCGGATGGCTGTTGGGAATCGTGACAAGCACGATCTTCCAATTTCGGACACGGCGCAGGAGCTCGGCGGACTGACGCGGAACCTCGTCGGCGAGTTCGCCTTCGCACGTTCCTCGCGCGAGAAGCCCGCTCGAGTCAAGCGGAGGCCCGAGCCGCCGCCAGCGACAGGCCGGTACGCCAGGCAACGGCAACGAGAAAGATCGCGCCCCCGGCGATGATCCCGAGAGCCCCGACGGAGACGGCGACGGCGAGCGCCTGAGAGGCCCCGACACCCGCGGCGATGAGCGCCGCGCCGCTGACTCCGACCTGCGTGGCTGCGCCTGCCGGACCGATCGGCAGCGCCGCCGCCGCCGCGCCGGCGCAGAGGAAGAGAAGCGCCAGTGGGAACGAGAAACCGACCCCGAGCGTGCCGAGCAGCAGGAAGACGGCTATCGCCCGGACGAGCCAGCAGGCCGACACGAGCGCCCACGCTTGCGAGGCAGCCCGCCGCGAGGTCGAGCGCGGGCTCAGCCAGCGCCCCAGGCGGAAGCGCAGGGCCTGCTCACTCGCGGTCAGGCGGGGCAGGGCGAGAATCACCGCGGCAGCCGCAACTCCGGCGGCAGCGACCAAGGCGAGCCCGGCGCGGACGCCCATCCCCGCGCCAGGGAACGCAGCTGCAGCAAGGGCGAGCGGCGCTAGGGCGACGCTGTCGATCAGGCCGAGCATCACGAGTGAGAGGCAGAGCACACGCACGCCGGCCGGACAGCCGGGGTAGCGGCGGACGACGGCGACCCGCATCGCATCGTCGAAGCGGCCCGGAAGGACGACTCCGATCAGCGCAGCACCGCCGTTGCCGGCCGCGAGCGCAAGCGTCTTCGGTCGCTCGTCGGGCGTGAACAGCCGTGCCCATCCGTACGCCTTGAGCGCCTGAGCGAGGAGAAGAAGCAGGCCTGCGGCCACCAGCAGGCCGGGGTCTCCACTCGCGAGCGGCCAGGAGGTGGTCGCGAAATGCCGGGCAGCGAGCAGCGCGAGGGCGATCACAAACCCTCCCGACCCGGCGGCGAGCACCCACTGACCTCTCCGCGAACGACCGAGGCGCCAGAGCGCTGTGACCAGCAGGCGGTACCTGCCCTCGAGCACGATCGGGGCAAGCGGCACGGCGATCGCGGCCAGAGGGTCCTGCGGGAGGCGAGCGCCTGGGCCTAGCCTCAACGGGCGTCTCCCTTCCAGATACGCCGCTGAATGGAGTGTCTCTCGAGTCTACGCCGAGCGTGCCGACACCACGTCAGCGAGCACTTGCCGTGAGACCCAGGGCGTAGTCCCATGGGCCTGCCTGATGTCTCGTCAGGAGTACGATCGGGTGGTGGCTGACGACTCGCCGACGGGGGACCCCCGCCAGGCGTCGCTCGTGGGCGAGAAGCCCGAGGTGCAGGCGTCCCAGCGCAGTGCTCCGAGGACCTGTGTCGTCGTCCACGATCGCGGCAGCGCCGAGATGCACTTCGGCCGTGAGACGGTCGCGGAGTTGCTGGCGAGCGGAGGCTTCTTCTGGCTCGACCTCGACCAGCCGGACGTGGACGATTTCTCGATCCTGCGAGAGCTCTTCGGGTTTCATCCGCTCGCGGTCGAGGACTCCGAGCAATTCGACCAGCGGGCGAAGATCGACGACTACGACGACTTCGTCTTCCTGGTCGTCTACGGCGCCTCACCCGACGACGACCGCCTGGTCGAGGTGCACTGCTTCTACTCCGAGCGCTTTCTCGTCACCGTTCACCAGGACGATTGCCCTGCCTTCGCGGAGATCCGCCGGCGCTACCAGAAGCGCGACGAGTCGATCGACCGTCCCTCGCTGCTCCTGTACCGGATCATCGACGGGCTCGTCGACAGCTTCTTCCCGATCCTCGCCGACTTCGACAACCGGATCGACGAGCTCGAGAACGCGATCTTCCTGCACGCCGATGATCGGCAGCTGCAGGAGATCTTCCAGATGAAGCGCCTGCTAGTCGGCATGCGCAAGGCGGTCAGCCCGCAGCGCGACGCGTTCGCTGGTCTGATGGGCGGAGTCGCCGAGCTGCCAGGGCTGGTCGACGGGGACGAGCGCTACTTCCGCGACGTTTACGACCACCTGATCCGGATCAGCGACCTGATCGATAGCTACCGCGATCTGCTGACGAGTGCCATGGACGTCTACCTCTCGACGGTCTCGAATCGGCTCAACGCAGTGATGAAGCAGTTGGCGGTGATCGCGACCATCTTCCTGCCGCTCACGTTCATCACTGGATTCTTCGGCCAGAACTTCGGCTGGATGGTCAGGCACATCTCGGGCTGGCCCGCCTTCGTCGGCCTCGGCCTCGGCATCGAGATCGTGGCAATCGTGGTCCTGATGACGTTCTTTAAGCGCCGCGGCTGGTTTTGAGCGGCCCAGATTGTGAGCCGGGGGTCCTGCTCTCGGCCGCGCGCGCGGTCAACATCTTCAAGTAGTCAGGCGCCACGGAACGGCGTTCTTTGGGAGCGTCAGTCGTCGATGTTGGCGGGCCAACCTCGGCCGGGTCCGCGTCCTCGTCAAGAACTCCGTGGCTCCTTCCTATCTCGACGAAGCCTCCTGGTGGTTCACGGGTAGTGGCCCTCGCCGGGCCAGGGCGTGAGGATCAGGATGATTTGGGCGCCGTGCTCGCTTCCGATGCTGTGCCGCTCGCCCGGCTCGAATGTGACCAAGGCGCCAGGGCCAGCTTCGAGCACCTCATCGCCTGCCTCGACGCGCGTTTCGCCCTCTACGACCGTCAGCCAGGCGCGTTCGCGGACCTGGTGGTCGCCGAGCTCCTGACCGGGTGCTAGGCGAATGACGATTGCGCGTGCCCCGTCGACCGTCTCGAGGACAGCCGGGGAACGCGTTCCCTCCGGTGCCTCGATCTGAGTCAGGTCCCAGGACTGCACGGCAGCGATCCTAGGGCATGACTAACGAACGACTAGCTGCTCTGTTGGCAGAAGGGGCACGCTCCTCCGCCACGCTTTCTACGGTCAAGTCTGCCCGGGCGGGCGTGGATCGGTCAGGCCGAGTAGTTCGAGGGGAACGGCGAGTTCTCGGGGGTCGCCCGCGACTAGACCTTCGCCGGCCCTCTCGTAGACGAGCACCGGGAGGCAGAGGACGACGTTGTCTCCCAGTTCGATCTGCTTCAGTTCGGTTCCACTTGGAGCGATGGCAGTGACGAGCATCGCGGCCTCCTAAGACGTCGCACGCCAGAACGAGTGAGGTATCCCACCAGCCGCGCCTATCTGCAAGTGCCGTGGCGTCCCCAAGAGGGCGCGAGCGAACGGCCCGGCCTTGTTTAGGGAGATATCCCTGTACGACCTGGTTTGTTGGTGCGACCGGCCACGAGCTGAGTTCCGAAATCGCTATTTGCAGGTACTTGTGCGAGAGGAATGGGCCACGAATGAGCCACAGCAACTCAAAGGAGGCGTCAGCCGAGACAACGCAAACGCCCGATTTGCAGGAACTTTCACGGGAGCGACGGGACTCGAACCCGCGACCTCCGGCGTGACAGGCCGGCGTTCTAACCAACTGAACTACGCCCCCGGGAAGGGGAAGTCTAGCCGAGCTAGATCGAGGTCAACCCCAGCTGCCGCAGCAGGGTGACCGAGTCCGAGTAGACGTCCTTGCGCGCGACCAGGCCCCCGCGGATCGGGATCACGTCCATGCCCTTGTAGTCGACCTTGCGGCCGGTGGGCGCCACTTCGATCCCAGAGCGGGTCATCGTGCCCTCGTGGGTCCCGGTCGCCGTCCACTCCTGTACGACCAGATCCTCGCGCACGTACGCGCGGCGTGTCTCGAACGCGAGGTCCGGGAAGACGGCGAAGATGCTCGTGATCGCCCGCCCGATCGCCTCGCGCCCGACGTTCGACGTCGCCGGTGACGTGGTTCTCGAAGACCGAGTCCTCGGTGTGCATCGAGACGATCGCGTCCACGTCGTGCGCGTTCCAGGCGGCGTTGTAGCGGTCGATGAACTCCTGCAGCTCCTGGCCGTCCATGGCGTCTAGCCTAAACCGCGCGTGACCGTGGTCGACTGGGTGGCGCTCGGCCTGGTGCTGCTCGCGGCGCTCGGAGGCGCGGTGCAGGGGTTCGTCTGGAGCGGGCTCTCGCTGGCGGGGCTGCTGGCGGGCGCGTTCCTTGGCGGGAGGCTCGTGCCAGTGCTGCTCTCGAACGGCACGCACTCGCGGTATGCGCCGGTGGTCGCGCTGATCGCGGCGATCGCGTTCGCGGTCGCCTTCGAGGTGATGGGCAGCACCGTCGGCGCGCTCATCCGCAGCCGGCAGCGGGCGCGGAGCGTGCGGACGCTCGATTCCGTGGGCGGCGTCCTGGCCGGCGCGCTGATCGGCTTCGCGATCGTCTGGGTGCTCGGCGCGATGGCGCTGCAGCTTCCCGGCCAGGCCGACCTGCGGCGTGCGGTGCAGCGCTCGTACGTGCTGCAGCGCCTGAATGGAATCGTCCCGCCTCGTTCCCTGCTGAACGCGCTGGCCCGGATCGATCCGTTCCCGAGCTTCGCCGGGACCGCCGGTGCCGACCGAGCCGCCCGACCCGAGGGTGCTGCGCGAGCCGGGCGTGCGGGCTGCCGCGCCGAGCGTCGTGCGGGTGCTCGGCACGGTCTGCGGGCTGGGCGTCGAGGGCACCGGCTGGGTCGCGGAGCGCGGGTTGGTCGTCACCGCCGCGCACGTGGTCGCGGGTGAGGAGGACACGCAGGTCGTGTCCCCGGATGGGGGCGTGCTGCGGGCCGAGGCGGTCGCGTTCGACTCGCACAACGACGTCGCCGTCCTCCGAGTGGACGGGCTCGAGGCGCCGCCGCTCCAGCTGAAGGAGCCACACCCGGGGGCCGCGGTCGCGATCGTCGGCTACCCGCTGAATGGACCGCTCGAGGCGAGCGCGGGACGGTTCGGCGAGACCGAGACCGTGGTCGCCCAGGATGCCTACGGTCGCGGGCCGACCCGGCGGGTGGTCACCAGCCTGAGCGGGTCGATCCAGCACGGCAACTCGGGCGGCCCGGCCGTGGACGCCTCCGGGGCAGTCCAGTCGACGGTCTTCGCGGCCCGAGCTGCCGGCGGCGGCGGTTACGGCGTTCCCGCCTCGATTGTGCAGCGTGACGTCGCCTCGGCGGCCGCGCCGGTCTCGACCGGCCCCTGCGTGCCCTAGTCGAGCAGGTCGAGCGCCGCTTCCGGCTGCTTGAACGGCGGGATCACGTAGACGCCCGCGACCTTCTCGCGCGCCTCGGCGTACAGCTCCCGCGCCAGCGCCAGGCCCTCGGCGCCTGCGTTCGGCCCGGCCTGCTCCAGCCGCCGCTGGATCGCCTCGGGCACGACGATCCCCGGCACCTCGTTGTGCAGGCGCACGGCGAGCTGGTAGCTGCGGACGTAGAAGATCCCGAGCAGCAGCGGCACCGGCCAGCCGCCGATCAGCTCCTCGAAGCGGTCGAGGTAGGAGAGGTCGAAGAGCGCCTGCGTCATCGCGTAGCTCGCGCCGGCCTCGATCTTCTGGTGGAAGCGCTCGGCCTCGGTCGCGAGGTCGTCCGCAGACGGGTTGACCGCCACGCCGAGGAAGAACGAGGTCGGCGCGTCGATGCCCTTGCCGTTGTAGTCCTCGCCCGAGTTGAGCTTCGAGACGATCTGCGAGAGGCCGATCGAGTCGACCTCGTAGACGCCGCGCGAGCCCGGGTAGTCGCCGATCTCGGGCGGGTCGCCGGTCACGGCCAGCACGTTGCGTACACCCTCGGCGTGGGCGCCGAGGAGCAGCGACTCGAGCCCCATGATCGAGGTGTCGCGCGGGGTGACGTGGGGGATGGTCTCGATCCCGCAGTCGCGCTCGATCGCGACCGAGGCCATCAGCGCGTTCGCCCGGGCGCGGGCCATCGGGTTGTCGTTGATGTCGACGAAGCCGACCTTGCCCGACCGCTTCAGCTCGCGTGCCACCGCGAGCATCGCGTCGTAGGTACCGCCCTTCGGCGGGTCGAGCTCGACGCAGGTCGACCCACTCGTGCTCGCGCAGCTTGCGCGCCAGCTCGGTCTCGTACGCGCCGCGGTCGAGGTGCGGCTCGACGAGCTCGCGCTCGATCACGTCCAGGGGCGCGGTGGGCTTGCGCTCCGCCTCGACCGCCGAGGCGATCGCGGCGATCTCGAGCGGCGTCGTCCCGCAGCAGCCGCCGATCAGGCGGGCGCCGAGCTGGCGCGCGTGGGCCGCGAACTCGGCGAAGTACTCCGGCGTCGCGTGCGGGTAGATGACGCGGCCGCCGCTGAGGCTCGCGAGGCCGACGTTCGGGCAGCGCCGCCAGCGGAGGGCCGCCGTCCCCGGCCATGGCCTCGAGCGCCGCGAGCGCGGCGTGCAGCCCGGCGCCGTGGTTGGCGCCGATCGCGGCCAGCTCGAGCGGGCGCAGGCGCTCGGCCGCCGCCGACGCGGTCACGCCCGCGAGCGTCTCGGCGCCCTCGTCGAAGGTGAGCGTCGCGACGATCGGCAGGCTCGAGACGCCGCGCACCGCCTCGATCGCCGCTTCGAGCTCGTCGAGGTCGTAGAACGTCTCGACCATGAACAGGTCGATCCCGCGCCCGTCGAGCAGGGCCGCCTGCTCCGCGAAGAGCTCGCTGCGCAGCGCCGCCGGGACGGCCAGGTCGCCGAGCGGCCCGATCGAGCCGGCGACGAAGACGTCCCGGCCCGCGATCTCGCGCGCCTCTCGCGCCAGCTTCACGCCGGCGCTGTTGATCCGCTCGAACTCGTCCTCGAGGTAGAGCTGCGAGAGCTTGCGCCGGTTGGCGCCGAAGGTGTTCGTCTCGATCAGGTCGGCGCCTGCGCGGATGAAGCTCGTGTGCAACGTCACGACGCTCTCCGGAGCACGGAGGTTCGCCTCTTCCGGGCAGCGCAGGCGCGGGACGGCGCTCGTCACGAGGACGCCCATCCCGCCGTCGCCGACGACGATCGGGCCATGGTCGAGACGCTGTTCGAAATCGGCTGCTCATGCGGCCTCGACTCTACTGACCGAGTGAACCAGAGCAGTCAACCGTAAAAGGGTGATAGATCAAGCGACCACCCCGGCGCGATACTCCGCCAGCAACATCGACGAGCGCCCCAATGCGGCAGGGGCAGAACGTCGAAAGCGGACGGGGCCCGATGCGGCGGGGCCCTTCCGACACGGACAGGGCCCGATGCGGCGCGGCCCCTCCGGAGATGTAACTGCGGCTCTCTCACGGGAGACTCAGGCGGGCCCGGGCGGCGGGCCCGCCTGATGTATGGACCGGCTCAAGTTCGGGTATGGGTTGGTCGATTCAAAGAGGACTCCTTCGCCGGGGGACTGACGGCAATCATCCTGCGGCTCACGGAGTTTTCGGCGGCGGGCTCCGGCCCGCCGCCGGCCTTTTCAGTGCAGGACGCGGCCTTCCATGCCGCCGGCGACGGTGACGATCTGGCCGGTTACATGGCCCGAGAGCTCGTCCGAGGCGAGCACGACGACCTGCGCCGCCACGTCCTCGGGCTGCGCGACCTTCTCCAGCGCCATCGTCCGGGTCACGCGGCGCAGCGTCTCCTCGTCGAGCGAGCCGCGCGTCATCGGCGACTCCGTCCAGCCGGGACAGACAGCGTTCACGCGCGCGCGAGGGGCGACCCGCACGACCTCGTTCTTCAGGCTCGGCAGCAGCCCGGAGACGATCGCCGCCTTGGCGGCCGCGTAGTCGGCGTGGCCGGCCTCGCCGAAGAGGCCCGCCGTCGAGCCGACGAGCACGAGCGACCCGTGCCCACGCGAGGCGACTCCGCGCAGGAACCCGCGAGCCGTCAGGAAGGTCGCGGTCAGGTTCGCGCGCAGCGTCTCCTCCCAGCGCTCGAGCGGCAGCTCCCAGACCGGCACGTCTTCTGCCGGCCAGATGCCCGCGACCGCCGCGCACACGTCGAGCGGACCCGCCTCCTCGAACAGCCGCTCGACCTCCGCCTCGACGCGCAGGTCGGCGCCGGCCACGGCCGCGGCTCTGAGCGCCTCGGCGCGCTCGCGCCCGCGGTGGTAGTGGGCGACCACCTCGCAGCCCTCGGCCATGAACAGGCCGCGCGCAGGCGGAGCCGATCCCGCCGGACGCGCCGGTTACGAGCACACGCTTCCCTGCGAGCCCCGTTTCCACGACGTGCAAGGCTACAAGCGTGAAGGTCTTCATCATCAGCGACATCGAGGGCGTCGCCGGGATCGTCAAGGGCGAGCAGACCGGCCCCGGTCCACACGGCGACGACACGCTCTTCGCCGGAGGGGCGCAAGCTCTACACCGAGGAGATCAACGCGGCCGTCCGCGGCGCGAAGGCCGCCGGCGCGACCGAGATCGTGGCGATGGACTGCCATGGCGCGGGCGGCGGCTTCACGTTCAACTCGCTGATCCCGGAGGAGCTCGACCCCGACTGCGAGTTCGTCGTGCAGGACGAGTGGACCGAGTACACCGAGTTCCTGGAACAGGGCGTCGACGCAGCGCTCTTCGTCGGCATGCACGCCCGCGCTGGCACCACGGAGGGCGTGCTCAACCACACCGTCTCTGGCGCGGACTTCCAGAACCTCTGGTTCAACGACACGCTCGTCGGCGAGACCGGCATCAACGCGGCGCTCTGCGGCAACTGGGGCTGCCCGGTCGTGCTCGTGACCGGCGACCAGGCTGCCTGCCAGGAAGGCACCGAGCTGCTCGGGCAGGGCCTGACGACCGTCCAGGTCAAGCGCGGCACCGGCGTGCAGAGCGCCCGGAACCTTGTTCCCTCGCGCGCGCGAGAGGCGATCGAGGCCGGCGCGAAGCAGGCGCTCTCCGACAGGAGCGCCGTCCAGCCTTACGATCCGGGCAGGCCGTGCGAGATCAAGGTCGAGTACAAGTGGACCGGCCCTGTGTCGAAGCTCCGCTACCGCCACGGCGTCGAGATCCTCGACGACCGCACGATCGTCTCCCGCGCCGACGACTGGTGGACGGCGTGGAAGCAGTTCTTCTTCTGAGCCCGTGGCCGACGCCTCCGAGCTCGCCGAGCTGATCTCCTCGGAGGAGGCCGTGCCCGCCTCCGGCTGGGTTGCGGGCGTCTCGGCAGCGTTTGCCGCGGCGCTCGTGGTGAAGGCGGCCGTCCGCTCGGAAGGCTGGAGCGACTCGGCCGGCGCCCGGGCCCAGGCGATCGACCTGCGGGACCGGCTGCTGGCGCTGGCCACGCAGGACGTGGTGGCCTACGAGAGCGCCCTGGACGCGCTCGAGCGGCGGGACGAGGGCCTCGCCGGCGCGCTCGCCACCGCGGCCGACGCACCGCTCGCCCTCGCCGAGGCCGCCGCGGACGTCGCGCTGCTGGCGGCCGATGCGACCGAGCGCGCCGACGGAGCGGCGCGGGCCGATGCCGCCGCAGCCGCCGCACTCGCGGCCGGCGCCGCACTCGCCGCCGCCAAGCTCGTCGAGATCAACCTCTCGACCCAGCCAGGCGACGAGCGGATCGCAGCCGCCGACCGCGCGGTCGACGCCGCCCGCGACGCAGCCCGCCAGGCGCTCGCTGCCGAGTTCTAGCGGGACCGGGGACTAGGCTCGGGCCGTGAGCGAGATCGCGGATTTCGGCCTGATCGTCCTGTTCGTCTCCGGGATCGTCTCGGTCGCGCTGCTCTCGAACAAGGTCAGCGAGCGCTTCCCGATCCCGGCGCCGGCGATCTTCCTGCTGGCGGCGGCGGTGACCGTCCACTTCTGGCCCAGCCTCGGCCGCAAGCTGTCGGTGCTCGACGTGGAAAGGCTGGCCGTCGTGGCGCTGATCGTGATCCTCTTCGACGGCGGGATGCGCGTCGGCTGGAAGCGCTTCCGCGTCGCGGCGGTGCCGATCACGGTGCTCGGCGTCTTCGGCACCTTCACGACGGCGGCGCTCGTGGCGCTGGCCGGCCGCTACCTCTTCGACTTCAGCTGGACGGGCGCCGGGATCCTCGGCGCCGCGCTCGCCCCGACCGACCCGGCGGTGATGTTCTCGGTGCTCGGCAAACGCGAGGTGGGCGGACGCACCGGCACGATCCTGGAGGGCGAGTCCGGCGTGAACGACCCGGTCGGGATCGCGCTCATGCTGGGGATGATCGAGTTCGCCACGCACGCGGACGCGAGCTTCTGGGTGGTCGTGCGCGAGTTCGCCCTGCAGATGTCGATCGGCCTCGCGATCGGCGTCGCCGGCGCCTGGGTCGTGCTCCAGTCGATCCGCCGCATCGAGCTTGCGAACCCGGCGCTCTACCCGCTGCGCAACCTGGCGGCCGCGGGGGTGATCTACGGCGTGGCGGCGGTCGCGCACGGCTCCGGGTTCCTCGCCGTCTTCGTCGCGGGCATCCTGATCGGCGACGCCGACTACCCGTGGCGTCGCGAGGTCGAGCGCTTCCACACCTCGCTGGCCAGCCTCGCCGAGGTGGTCGTCTTCATCGGGCTCGGCCTGACGGTGCACGAGGTCAACCTCGAGCCGGTGTGGCAGGACGCGATCCTGATCGCGCTGGTGCTCGCCTTTCTCGCCAGGCCCCTCGGGATTGCGCCCTTCCTCGCGCCGCTGCACCTGCGCCGCGGCGAGCGCCTGTTCGTGATGTGGAGCGGCCTGAAGGGCGCGGTGCCGATCCTGCTCGCCTCGTTCGCGCTGCTCGAGCACGTGGCCGGCTCGGAGCGGATCTACGGAATCGTGTTCGTGGTGGTCGCGTTCTCCGTGATCGTGCAGGGCGGGACAGTTCCGTTCGCGGCGCGCAGGCTAGGTGTGCCGATGCGCCTTGTCCACGGAGGCGAGCCGTGATCGTCGCGCACCTCGATCTCGACGCGTTCTTCGCGGCGGTCGAGGAGCTGGAGACGCCCGAGCTGCGCGCGAAACCGCTCGTCGTGGGCGGCGACCCGCACGGCCGCGGGGTCGTCGCGACCGCGAACTACGTTGCGCGCCGGTTCGGGATCCACTCCGCCATGTCGTGCGCGGAGGCCTTGCGCCGCTGCCCGCAGGCGGTCTTCGTACAGCCGCGCAAGCGGCTCTACTCGGAGTACTCGAAGGCGGTCTGGAATTCCGTGCGCGAGGTCGTGCCGACCGTCGAGCGGACCGGCATGGACGAGGGCTACCTGGACGTGGGGGAGGTGGCGGCGGACTTCGGCCGCGCGCGGGCCGTCGCCGAGGCGGTGCAGGCGGCGGTGCGCGGCGCGACGAGCCTCACCTGCTCGCTCGGGGTCTCGAGCTGCAAGGTCGTCTCCAAGATCGCCAGCGACCGCCGGAAGCCCGGCGGGCTGACCGTCGTGCCCGCTGGTCGTGAGGCCTGGTTCCTCGCGCCGTTCGACGTGCGCCGCCTGCCCGGCGTGGGCCCGCGGGCCGAGGAGCGGCTACGGAGGGCCGGGGTCGAGACGATCGGCGACCTGGCCACGCTCGACGACGCGAAGCTCCGCTCGCTCTTGCCCGGGAGGCTCGGGCCGCTGCTGCGCGACCGGGCTCGTGGCATCGACCCGCGGCCGCTCGAGCTCTCGACCGAGACGGTCTCGATCAGCGCCGAGGAGACCTTCCCGCGCGACGTGCCCGAGGTCGAGCGCCTGCAGGACGAGCTCCGGCGCTTGTCGGGTCACGTCGCCGAGCGGCTGGCGGCGACCGGGCAGGCCGGCCGCACGGTGACGACGAAGGTGCGCTACCCGGACTTCTCGATCCGCTCGCGCTCGACCTCGCTGCCGGTCGGCACCGACGACGCCGAGCGAATCTGGGAGCTCGCCTGCGCCTGTCTCGACCGCGCGCTGGCGGACCGGCCTGGCGCGCTACGACTGGTCGGTGTCGGTGTCTCCGGCCTGGAGACGCACCGCCAGCTCGAACTGGTCTAGCTCTCTTCGGTGCTCCAGCGGGCGACGTCGCGGATCGAGACGATCCCGATCGCCCGGCCGTCCTCGACGATCGGGACGTGGCGAAAGCCGTTGTCGAGCATGATCTTCGCGGCCTCGTCCGGCGCCGCATCCGGCCCGAGCGTCAGCGGGTCGGACGTCATCCACTCGCGGACGCGTGCCTCGCTGGAGTGCACCCGCCCTGCGACCGCACGCGTCAGGTCGCGCTCCGTCACGATCCCGATCAAGTTCCCGTAGTCGGAGACGACTGCTGAGCTGACCCCGCGCTCGACCATCCTCTGCGCGGTCTCCCCGATCGTGTCGGCCGGGTCGACCGCGAGGACGTCGCTGGTCATCAGGTCGCGCACCGTGCTCACGCCGCGAGCGTAACACCGCCCGTGACGTGAACAAGAGTGTCGAGCAGCTCCGCGAGCTCCGCTCGGATGCCCTCGTCCGCGAGCTCCCCGTGCCCGTCGAAGCGGAGGTAGGCCTCGGGCACGAGCACCTGTGGCTCGTCCAGCACGAACGCCCGCGGGAACTCGAGCGCCTCGCGCAGCTGCTGTTGCGCCAGCGCTGTGCCGCCGCGCCCGGTCGACGCGCCCATCAGCGCGACGGGCTTGCCGGCGAGCGGCGAGCCGAGCGGCGGGCGCGACGCCCAGTCGATCGCGTTCTTCAGCCCGCCGGGCACGCCGCGGTTGTACTCGGGCGTGGCGATCAGGAGCGCATCCGCCTCGCGGATCGCGTCCTTCAGCGCCACCACGGCCTCGGGATCGCCGGCGGCCTCGACGTCGCCGTCGTAGAACGGCAGGCCGCGGATGTCGAACTCGACTAGCTCGACGTCTTCCGGCAGGAGCTCTCGCGCCGCGCGCAGCAGGCCGCGGTTGTAGGAGCCCTCGCGCAGGCTGCCGGCGATTCCCAGGAGCTTCATCTCGATTACGCCTCCTTGACGGCCGAGACGGCCGCCGTGAGCTCGACGGTGGTCGTGCCCCAGTCGAACGCGCCGCGGGCGTCGACGAGCACGCGCTCGTCGCCCGCCTGACCCTTGCCCTGGCCGCGCACGCGGCCCTCGAGCTCGACCTCGAATGGCGAATCCTTGATGATCAGGTTGCCGCGGGCGGTGAAGCGCTCGGCGTCGAGCGGCTCGACCGTGGTCGTCTCGAAGCGGATCTCCGGGTGCTTGGCGGCTTCCAGGAAATCCGGCGAGATCAGGTGTGCGTCGCGCTGCTCGTTGTCGGTGCGCAGGCTGTCGACGCGGACCGTGCCCGCGAGCGACGGCCCCTCCCCGCCCTCGAGCCGGCCCTCGAACTGCGTGAAGCGTCCGTTGATCGAGCTGAAGAGGTCGCTGGTGTCCGTGACCTGGAAGCCGATCGTCGTGTGGACGGGATCGACGACCCAGCTCCCGGCGGGAATGACCTCGGCGGTGATGGCTGTGGTGGGCATCTGACTCTCTCCTTTCGTTCGGCTATACTTGAGTCGTCAACAATCTTAGAGAAGAAAGTTGAGCTGTCAAGTTTTGAGCACTCAAGCATCTACTCGCACGACTCCCGAGATCCAGGCCTGGGTCGCGCTCCTTCGCGCGCATGCCACGAGCATCCGGCGCTTCAACGCCGAGCTGCTCTCCGAGCACGGGCTGACGCTGAACGACTACGAGGTGCTGCTTCACCTCTCGCGCGCGGAGGGCGGCCGGCTGCGCCGCGTCGACCTCGCGGAGCGCGTGCTGCTCACGCCTTCGGGGATCACGCGCCTGCTCGAAGGGCTCGAGCGCTGCGGCTACGTGGAGCGTGCCTCCTGTGACTCGGATGCCCGCGTCACCTACGCGCAGCTGACCGACGAAGGCGAGGCCAAGCTGCGCGAGGCGGCCGAGACCCATCTCGCCGGGATCCGCGAGTTCTTCCGCGAGCGCTTCTCCAAGGGCGAGGTGCAGGCACTCGGCGGGCTGCTGGAGCGGCTCCCGCTCGACCCGGCCGACGACCTGAATTGCACCCCCTGAGAAAAACCTCGCAAAGAGCGCACACAAGGTCTTTCGGGGTCTTGATCGGACCTGGCCATGTCGTTAGGTTGCCGCTTGCGCCGAGCACGGAGCGCGAGTAGGACGAGGCTTCACCGGAAGGCAGTACGCGGAAGCGGAAGGTCAGCCGGGCGAAGTGGACGAAAGCGAAACCGGCTCGGCGAATTTTTTTGGTCCCGCACGGAATACGACGGTCGCGAAGGCCGTTGTAGTGGTTGGTGGCGAACGTCCGCGCGTTCGCCCGACACCCACGAAGCAAAGGATGTGAGGACGAACTGAGCACCACGCTTGAACTTGCTGTCCCCGCGTTCCTCGAGGACGCAGAGGAGCACGAGTCGATCGACGAGGCCGCCCTCGAGGCGTTCGCGCTCGAGCACGACCTCGACGAGGAGGACCTCGCCGAGCTGCGCGCCGAGCTCGAGGCCCGGGAGGTCGAGATCGTCACGCCGCCGGCGGACGAGCCGACCGCCCCTGCCCAGCCGCACGTGGCCGCGCCGACCGACGCGCTCTCGCTTTTCATGCACCGGGCCGGCCGCTATCCGCTGCTCACGGCGGCGGAGGAGGTCGCGCTCGCCAAGCGTGTCGAGCGGGGCGACGCCGAGGCCAAGGAGCGCATGATCAACTCGAACCTGCGCCTGGTGATCTCGATCGCCAAGCGCTACCAGCGGAAGGACCTGCCGCTGCTGGATCTCGTCCAGGAGGGCGTGATCGGGCTTAACCGCGCCGTCGAGAAGTTCGACTGGCGGAAGGGGTTCAAGTTCTCGACTTACGCCACCTGGTGGATCCGCCAGGCCTGCCAGCGGGCGATCTCGAACCAGTCCGCGACGATCCGCATCCCGACGCACGTCAACGAGCGGCGCGTGAAGCTCGCGCGCGCGGAGACCCGGCTCGAGGCCAGGCTCGGCCGCAAGCCGACCCGCGAGGAGCTGGCCGAGGAGGCCGAGCTCGAGCTCGTGCACGTCGAGGAGGCGCTCGACGCGGTGCAGGCGAACGTCTCGCTGAACCGGCCGGTCGGCTCCGAGGACGACGGCGAGCTGGGCGACCTGTTCGGCGATGCCGCCGCGCCCAGCCCCGAGGACGAGGCTGTCGACTCCGTCCGCCGGCGCGAGGTGCGGCGCGCGATCGCCGCGCTGCCCGAGCGGCAGCGCAGGATCGTCGAGCTGCGCTTCGGCATCGGCGGCGAGCCGCAGGCGCTGGAGGCGATCGGCAAGGAGCTGGGGATCACGCGCGAGCGCGTGCGCCAGCTCGAGGCCGAGGCCCTGGCGAGACTGCAGGACGAGCTCGCCGCAGCCGCCTGACCTGACGGCGGGCGCGGTCTAGCCGCGCCCGCCGTCTGCGTGTCTAGGCCGCGGGTACCGGGCGAGCTTCGATCGGCGGCTCAACGTCCATGCCGGGCTCGAGCCGGGGCAGCCACTCGAGCCAACGGGGCAAGTACCAGTTCCAGTCCCCAAGGAGCTTCATGGACGCAGGCAGCAGCACCGCGCGGATGATCGTGGCGTCGATCAACACCGCGACCGCCAGGCCGATGCCCATCTCCTTCATGTCGAGGATCGGCATCAGCGCGAACACTGCGAAGACTCCGACCATCACGAGCGCTGCGCTGCTGACGACGCCCGCAGTCGTGCTGATCCCGTGCTCGACCGCCTCCTCCGTCGAGAGACCGCGGTCGTAGGCCTCCCGCACCCGGGTCAGGATGAAGATGTGGTAGTCCATCGAGAGCCCGAACAGGATCACGAACAGGAAGATCGGCAGCCAGTAGGCGATGCCGCCGTTCGAGTTGAAGTCGAGCAGGCTCTCGCCCCAGCCGTACTGGAAGATCAATACCAAGGCGCCGTAGGCCGCTCCCACGGAGAGAAGGTTGAGCACGATCGCCTTCAGCGCGATCACGATCGAGCGGAACGTGACGAGGAGCAGGCAGAAGGCGAGGATCAGGACAAACCCGAACACGATCGGAGCCTTGCTCTTCAGCAACGCGTTCTGGTCGACCGACTGGGCCGTAGTCCCGGTGACGGCAAAGGTCGCGTTCGGAACGCTCCCGATCGTGGCCGGCAGGATGTCGTTGCGCAGCGTCTTGAGAGCGTTGTTCGACGCTGAGTCGACGCCGCTGCCGACGAGCGGAATCGTCACCCGGGCGACATCGTGAGAGGCATTGACCTCGACGTCGATCGGCCTCTTCGCCTGGCCGCTCGCAAGTGCCTGAGCTTTCAGCGCCCCGATCGCCCGCATCGTCGCCGGCGAATCGGTGTTCGCAGTGACCGCGACGATCGCGGGAGCGACGTCGCCGTTCGAGAAGGCGTCCTGGACGCGCTTGATCGTGTCCACGGTCGGTGCGCTACTGGGCAGCGACTCGAGCCCGCTTTGCGCGGTGTGCAGGCGGAGTGCGGGTAGCGCCAACAAGACCAGCAACCCGCCGGCCAGCGCGGCCGCAATGGCTGGATGCCTCAGGGTCGGCTTAATCAGCGCCCTCCAGAGCCGGCTCCCACCGGCGTCGTTACGGAAACGGTGAACGAACGGGATGCGACCCTTGTCCACGCGCGGACCGAGCTTCGAGAGCAGGGCCGGCAGCACGGTCAAGGAGCCGAGCATCGCGACCCCGACCACGATCATCGTCGCGATCCCGAACGAGAGGTAGGTCTTGTCGCCTGCGAAGAACAGCCCGGCCATCGCGATCAGCACCGTGAATCCCGAGATCAGAACCGAGCGACCGGAGGTAGCGGCGGCAACCGCGAGGGCCGCGTCCGGATCCTTTCCGGCGGCCCGCTCCTCGCGCCAGCGCTTGATGTAGAAGAGCGAGTAGTCGACCCCGACGGCGAGGCCGATCAGCAGGATCACAGCATTGACATTGCCGTCGGCCGGCACGACCTGGCTCGTGACGGCTACCAGGCCGATGGTGGCGAGAACGCCCGAGAGGGCAAGCAAGACCGGGATGCCGACCGCGACTAGGCTGCCGAGCACGAGCAGCAGCACGCCGATCGTGATCGGGATCGAGCGCTCGCCGGCCAGCTTGAGCTGATCCCCGAACATCTTGTCGATCCCCTTGTTGGAGCTGACTCCGGCGTGGCCTACGAAGAATCCGGGATGGTGCGTCCCCACCTTGTCCGTAGCGGCCGAAAGCGCGTCGATGTTGTCCTCGGCTCGATCGGCGTCGCCCTTCATCTCCCACTTGACCATCGCCGCGTGGCGATCGTCGCTGATGAGGCTCCGGTTGCGGAGCTGGTAAGGAGAATCCAGGTTCTTGATCGCGGGACTCGACTCGACCGCACCGATCACGTCGTTCACCGTCGCCCGGAAGGCCGGGTCGCCAACGGTTCGGCTCGTGCTCTCGACGAGGACGAACTCGGTCTGGGGAGCCCGCTCGGGGAAGGCCTTCTTGAGGATTTGGTCGGCCGTGTGCGACTGGCCGACGCCCGCGTCGTTGATGTCGATCTGCTTCAAACCGAGGGCGACGTTCCCGAAGGCGAACAGAAGAACGACGCACCCGAGCCAGCCGAAGACGGCCGTCTTCCAGTGGGTCGCGCTCCAGTGGCCCATCCGGCCGGCGATGTTCATCGCCCGCTGCATCTGCCTCCCGCAGGCGTCCATCGTGCCGTGACTGCCGGAGCGTTCCGGCTCCGGCCCGTCCTGGATGACCCGGCTCTTCATCTCGCTCTCCCTTCGCTCGCTCTATGGGAACACGGTCGCAGCCGGGCGCGCATGCGAGAACCCGGGGGGCAGGCCGTTCTAGGGGCGGGTTTCTGGTGTCTTCAGGAGCGCAGGAACGTGAGCACGGCGAGCACGCGCCGGGACTCGCTGCCCGTCGAAGGCAGGCCAAGCTTCGTGAAGATGCTCGAGACGTACTTCTCGACCGCGCGCACGGTGATCACCAGGCTGTCGGCGATCCCCTGGTTCGAGCTGCCGCCCGCCATCAGCTCGAGCACCTCGCGCTCCCGCGGTGTCAGCTGCGCGAGCGGGTCGTCGGGGCGTTCGCGTGACACCAGCGTCGAGACGATGATCGGATCGAGCGCCGAGCCGCCGTCCGCGACCCGTCGCAGCGCACCGACGAACTCGTCGACGTCGCTGATCCGGTCCTTGAGCAGGTAGCCGACGCCCTCCGCGGAGTCGGCCAGCAGCGTGAGCGCCAGGCCGAGCTCGACGTACTGCGAAAGCACGAGCACCGCCACTTGCGGGTGCTTCGAGCGGATCTCGAGCGCCGCGCGGAGGCCCTCGTCGTTGTGCGTGGGCGGGAGGCGGATGTCGACGATCGCGACGTCCGGCGAGTAGCTCCGAACCTTCAGCAGCAGGTCCTCGGCGTCGGCCGACTGCGCGACGACCTCGATCCCGGCGTCGTCGAGTAGCCGGGCGATGCCCTCGCGCAGCAGGACGCTGTCCTCGGCGATCGCTACACGCACGGGATCTCCGCCTGCACCCTCGTCCCGCCTCCGAGCGGCGTCCACACCCGCAGCCGCCCACCGAGCGCCTCGACGCGGTCGGCGAGGCCGCGTAGCCCGGAGCCCCGTTCCGTGTCCGCGCCGCCGACGCCGTCGTCCACGACCTCGACCACGAGAAACCGGCGCTGCCGTTCGAGCGAGACCGTCGCCCCTGCGGCCCGGGCGTGCTTGGCGACGTTTGCGAGCCCTTCCGAGACCACGTAGTAGGCGGCGACCTCCACCCGCTCGGGGAGGCGGCCGGGCACGTCCAGCGCCAGCCGCACCGGCAAAGGAGCGCGCGCGGCGAGCGACTCGACCGCGACGGTGAGGCCGTGGCCGCTGAGCACTGCGGGATGGATCCCGCGGGCCACGTCGCGCAACTCCTCGAGCGAGAGCGCGATCTCGTGCCGGGCGGCGTCGAGCTCCCGGGTCAACGTCGGCTCCGCGGGCATTCGCTTCTCGAGCATGCTCAGTCGCAACGAGAGCGCGATCAGCCGCTGCTGGGCGCCGTCGTGCAGATTGCGCTCGAGCCGCTGGCGCTCGCGCTGGCCGGCTTCGATCACCCGGGCGCGCGAGCCGCTGAGCTCCTCGACGCGAGCGCGCAGCTCTGCCTGCAGCCGAGCGTTCTCGAGCGACATCCCCGCCGCGGCGCCGGCTGCTTCCAGCAACTGCCGCTCGTCGCCGAGAGCTCGGTCGTGGAGCAGCGCGGCGACGTGCCGGCCGTCCCGCTCGATCAGGGTCGCCGTACGGTCCGGATCGTCGGGCAGGTTTACCGGCCGGCCCTTCGGGTCGACGTAGGTCTGGAAGTCCGGGACCCAGTAGGCGAGGTCGAGCGACGGGTCGCGCAGCGCGTTGGCCAGAGCGTCCCTCAGGTCGCCCGGCGCGGGCTCGCTGCGCAGCTCGAGGATCAGGTCGCCGATCGAGGAGCGAGCGAGGCGCGCGTCGAGGAGCCCGACCAGGAACGCGATCGGCGAGAGCCCGACCACGAAGAGGGTCATCCGCTGGACCTCGCGGAACCCCGGCCAGTCGAAGGTCGCCATCATGAAGAGCAGCGCGACCATCACCAGCGCAAGCTCGAAAGAGGTGACCACGATCACGAGCGAGCGTCGTCGCGGAAGTCCCTGTCGCCGGCGCGCGAGGACGACGAGGCCGGCGAGGCACGCGGCCGTCAGCGTGAGCAGCTGGACGTCCTCGAGCTTGGCAACGACCGCGGCTTGGCGCGAGACCTCGATCACGTTGGCCGGGTCGACGCCGCCGAGCGTCAGCTTCACTACCTGCAGGCCGATTGCGGCCGCGTAGGCCACTCCGACCAGCGCGCGCTCGAACCTCGATCTCAGCCGTCCGTCGGGAAACGCGAGGCAGAGGTGCAAGAACAGGGCGGCCGGCACGATGTCGAACGCCGCGCCGACCGTGTAGGCACCCGCCGAGTCCGCCAGCTGCCAGCCGGAGAACGCGCTCGCCAGCCCTCCCGCGACCATCAGCGGGCCGAGCCGACTCTGGGGCCGGCACCACCAGGCGATCACGCCGGCGACGATGTACGGGATACCGACCCACTCGAGCAGGAAGACCTGGAGCGCGTCCGGGTGCCCGGCCGCGAGCGCGAAGGCCACGGACGCCGCTGCCGCGGCGGCCGCGAGGGCCGCGGCCAGCGGGACCCCCCACGACGCGTGGCGAGGCTCGCGTGTTGCGAGATGCGAAGGCATTGCCGTCGCCATTGGCTCGCTCCCTCCTCCGGTCCCTGGCGAGACGATCTCGGCGGCGGATCACCGCGGCGGCACGCAGCCGAGGCGCCTCCCAACGACCCTAGCGCGGTCGCGGGCCGAAAGCGAACAGCCGGTGAGTTACCCGAACCCCGGCTCACCTGCCGCCCGGATTGAGCTCGCGCGGGCAGGATGAGACGCTCGGGCCGTGAGCATGGCGGTCGAACAGCTGGCCGAGCGGAAAGGTCTACGCGATCGCGTGACGGCCGCGAGTGCGGAAACGCTGCTCGCGCTGGGCGGGTTCGGCCTGATCGCCGTCCATCTCGTCGACGACAGCTTCCTGCAGCGCGAGCCCGGGACGGCGGTCGCCGACCATCTCGTGTCCGGCCTCGTTCCGCTGGTGCTGTTCGCGGGCGCGGCGGTCGCATACCCGCGGCTGCGGCCCGGCCTGCGAGCGCCACTGGCCGTGGTTCTCGGCATCTTCGGGATCGTCTCCGGTGCCGTGGAAGCCGCGTTCTACGGTCCCAAGGAGGGCCTTTCGGGCGACGATTTCAGCGGCCTTGTCGCCGCAGTGGCCGGGCTCGGCCTGGTGATCCTCGGGATGGTCACTGCCTGGCGTGAGCGGAAGCAGGATCACCCGCTCGCCTGGCGCTACGGTCGCCGCCTGCTACTCGGCGTCGCGTGGGTTGTCGGCTTGTACTTCGTGCTGTTTCCGCTCTTCCTCTCGTACGGCTTCACCCACGTCGCCCGGGTGAAGACGCCCGACGGCCACCTCGGCGCGCCGTATGAAGCCGTGTCGTTCGAGGCCGCCGACGGCCTCAGGCTCGACGGCTGGTTCGTCCGCTCCAGGAACGGCGCGGTCGTGATCGTCTATCCCGGCAAGAAGGGAACGCAGAAGCACGCCCGGATGCTCGTCCGCCACGGCTACGGCGTGCTGGTGTTCGACCGCCGAGGCGAAGGGACGAGCGAGGGGGATCCCAATGCGCTCGGCTGGGGGTTCGACGAGGACCTGAAAGGTGCGCTCGCATACGTGCGCTCACGCGGCGTCGACCCCTCCCGCATCGGCGGGCTCGGGCTTTCGGTAGGAGGCGAAGCGCTTCTGGAGACCGCGGCGGAGACCAGTGCGGTCAAGGCCGTCGTCTCCGACGGCGCAGGGGCGCGCTCGGTGCGCGAGGACACCGTTCACGTGTCCGCGAACAAGGTCCTCCAGGTCTGGTTCTCCGGAGTGCTGACCGCGGGCATGGCTCTCTTCTCGGATCGCCTCCCACCGCCGAATCTGAAGGACCTCTCCGGCCGCATCACGCAGCCGGCCTTCTTCATCCACGCGAAGAAGGGAGCGGGCGGCGAGGACAACAACCCGGACTACTACGCCGCGGCGCGAGGGCCGAAGCAGATCTGGAAGATCGACACCTCGCACACGCACGGCCTCAGCGCGCGCCCGGTCGAGTACGAGCGGCGGGTCGTCGGCTTCTTTGACCGGACCCTCAGGGGCGACTGAGCGCCGCTACCACTTCGACCGGCGTCCGCGACGGCTCGTGTAGACGAGCTTCGCAGGTGCCGATTTCATCCCCGCGTCCTCGAACTGGTCCTGATGGCCGAGTCGCCGCGCGACGCGGCTCGTGTCGGCCTGCTGCTCGGGCAGCACAAAGGTGATGGCCGTGCCGCTCCGGCCTGCGCGCCCGGTGCGGCCCGTGCGGTGGACGTACCCTTTGTCCTCCTCGGGCGGGTCGAAGTTGATCACGTGCGTGACGTCGTCGAGATCGAGCCCGCGGGCGGCGACGTCGGTGGCGACGAGCGTGCTCACCTTGCCGCTCTCGAACTGCGCCAGCGCCCGCTCGCGCGCGTTCTGCGACATGTCGCCGTGCATCGCCGCCGCGCGCACGTCGTGGCGCTTGAGCTTCTGCACGAGCCGGTCGGCGCCGCGCTTGGTGCGGACGAAGACGAGCGTCGAGCCGCCGGAGCGAATGTGCTCGACCAGTGTCTCGACCTTCGAGTCGGGCGTGACGGAGACGAAACGGTGCTCGATCTCGCCGGGCTGGCGTAGCGCGGAGAGCTCGCCCTCGATCCGCGTGGCTCCGCTCGTGTACTTGCGGGCCAGCTCGCCGACCTCGCCGTCGAGAGTCGCCGAGAAGAACATCGTCTGGCGGTTTTGGGGTAGCCGCCGGACGAGCTTGTCGACCTGCGGCTTGAAGCCCATGTCGAGCATGCGGTCGGCCTCGTCCAGCACGAAGGCGCGCACCTGCGAGAGGTTCACCATCCGCCGGTTGGCCAGGTCCTCCAGCCGGCCTGGCGTCGCGACCAGGATGTGCGCGTCCTTGATCCGGTTGGCCTGCGAGCGCAACGGCACGCCGCCGTACGCCGGGGCGACCGTCAGGCCGCGCGCCTTGGCGAGGGGCTGGAACTCCTCGGTGACCTGCGAGGCGAGCTCGCGCGTCGGCACGAGCACCAGCGCGGACGGTCGCGGGTCGCCTGGCTCGGCGCGCTCGACGATCGGCAGGACGAAGGCGAGGGTCTTGCCCGATCCCGTCGGCGAGCGGACGAGCACGTCCACGCCCTGGAGGGCGTCCGGCAGCGCGCGCGCCTGGATCGGGAAGGGGTGTTCGATGGACTGGGCTGCGAGCGCGGCGGCCACTGGCGCGGACACGCCGAGCTCACGGAAAGATTGGTTCGACATGAAGTTCGACTCCTGTTCGGGTTCGAGACTTGCCTACCTCGAAACGCCCGAAGGGAGGAACGAAGAAGCTCATCTCACCGGGCGACAGGATTGCCGCCCGTGCTCACACCGTAGCAGGGCGCCTGTACCCTGCCGCGATGCCGAGCGAAAAGGCCGAGCACCTGACCGCCGCGCAGAAGGAGCAGCTCGAGGGCGAGCTGGCCGAGCTGGAGGGCCCGCGGCGGGCCGCGATGGTCGAGGCAATCAAGACTGCACGCGCCTTCGGCGACCTCTCGGAGAACTTCGAGTACCACGCGGCCAAGAACGAGCAGGGACTGCTGGAGCGGCGGATCCGGGTGCTGCGAGACCGGCTCTCGCGGGCGGTGCTCGTGGACGAGGGCGCAGCCGCCGACGGCACGGTCGGAGTCGGCTCGAAGGTCGAGCTCGAGGACGAGCAGGGCGGCCGGCTGGAAGTCGAGATCTCGAGCGTCGGCGGCGTCTCGCCGGACTCGCCCGTGGGCCGGGCCGTGATGGGGGCCAAGGCCGGGGACGAGGTCGAGATCGAGGCGCCGAGCGGCTCCTGGCGTGCCCGCGTGATCTCGGTCGGCCGCTAGGGCGACGCCGTACCGACGGGATGAGCCTCGGGCGCAGGGGCGGGCTCGACGATCAGCGTGAGCCCTTCGATCGCCCGCACGATCGTGGTCTCGCCGACGTCGGCGCCCGCCTCGCAGGTCGCCTCCCAGAGCTCGCTGTTGATGCGCACCTGGCCGGTCGGCCGGCAGGCGGTGACGACCTCGGCCTCGGCGCCGATCATCGCCTCGGCGCCCGTCTGCGGCCGCCAGCGCTTGGCGAGGCGGCGGCCCCAGATCACCTCGACGACCTCGACCGAGGCGCCGCCGAGCACGAGGAGCAGGTTCCACGGATACGGCACGAAGAACGCCAGCACGATCGAGACCAGCAGGGCCATTCCGACCGAGCGTAGACCCCCGGTGCCTGGGCCCGTTCACCCACATCGGACGATGCCCTCGGATGCCGCCGGCTGGACGATCTCGCTGAGGTAGTACGAGCGAAAGGACGGTAAGCGATGATGATGCGAAGGCGGCGCCCGCTGATGCGGGCCGCCATGGTCGGCGGAGTGGCCTATCACGCGGGCAAGAAGACCCAGGAAGGCCGCGACGACGACTACGCGCGCGACGCGCGCATGGACCAGCTCGAGGCCCAGCAGGCCACGCAGGCCCAGGCTCCGGCGGCCGGCGGCATGACCGACAACACCATCGAGCAGCTCGGCAAGCTCGGACAGCTGCACGAGCAGGGCGTGCTGACCGACGCCGAGTTCGAGGTGCAGAAGCAGAAGCTTCTGCAGGGCGTATGAGCAATCTCCCGACCCACACCGATGAGGGTCTGACGCTCGGCCCGGTGCAGATGCTGATCGTCGGCTTCCAGGGCGACAACTTCGACGGCTCGATCATGAAGGAGCTCCAGCGCCTGAAGGAGCACGACATCGTTCGGTTGATCGACCTGATGTTCGTGAAGAAGAACGAGGAGGGCGACCTCGAGATCGCACAGCGGAGCGACCTCGACGAGGAGGAGGCTCAGCAGTTCGGCGCGATCGTGGGCGCGCTCGTCGGCTTCGGCGCCGAGGGCGACGAAGGTGCCGAGTACGGCGCGGTCGCGGGTGCGGCCGAGCTCGAGGACGGCCACGTGTTCGACGACGACGCGGTCTGGTACCTGGGCGACGCGATCCCCAATGGAACGGCCGCCGCGGTCGCTCTGCTCGAGCACCGCTGGGCGATCCCGCTGCGCGACAAGATCGCGCAGGCCGGAGGGCTCACCCTCTCGGACGCGTGGGTCCACGTGGCCGACCTCGTTGCCGTGGGGGCCCTCGCCAAGGCGAAGGCGGAGGCCTGAAACTCAGGCGGCCGTGGGGGGTGTGATGCCCCACACGGCCGCGTGCGTCTCACCAGGCTCGAGCACGACCAGCCCGTCGCCGCTCGCGAACGCGTTCGGCGCGCAGGTCATCGGCTCGACGGCGATGCTCCGGCGCCGCTCGGGCTCGGGAAGAGCGTCGCCGGTGAAGACCATCAGGTACGAGTAGCTCGTGTCGACCCAGAGCGTGGTCTCGTCGACCCTGACGCGGGCCAGGCCGTCCTCTTCCCGCTCCAGATCGGTGAAGCAGTGGTCGAGCTGCAGGTTGCCGACCGCGCGAGGCGTGCGGAAGTCGAGCTCTCCCTCGACCGGCGACGAGCTCACCGGGATGCCGCGCTCGTCGCTCTCGAGGACCGTCCGGGCCGGTAGCCGGAGCACGGCCTCGTCGACGGCTGTCACGGCGAGGTACGGATGAGCGCCCGCCCCGTACGGGCACGACTCGGCGCCAACGTTCGTCGCGGTCGTGCTCACCGCGAGACCATCGTCCGAGAGCGAGTATTCGACGCCTAGCTCGAGTGTGAACGGGTAGCCCGGCTGCGGGTGTAGGACGTGCTCGAGGACGACGCGGTCAGCCGTCCGGTCGGCCAACGTCCAGCTCGACCAGCGCACAAGCCCGTGGATGGCGTTCCCACGCTCGGGCTCGTTCAGCGGCAGCCGGTGCTCGCGGCCGTCGAGCCGGTAGGCGCCGTCCCGGATCCGGTTTGGCCACGGGAGCAGCAGCTGGCCCCGCCCCGAGCTCGCGAGCTCGTCCGGCGGATAGCCGTCGAGCAGCTCGCGGCCGCCCG
The DNA here is from genome assembly GCA_963763475.1 of uncultured Actinomycetes bacterium. Lineage (GTDB taxonomy): Bacteria > Actinomycetota > Thermoleophilia > Gaiellales > Gaiellaceae > AC-32. The sequence continues at coordinate 328,320 of CAVXOR010000002.1, forward strand.
CCGAGTACTCGCGCAGGCCGGCGCCGACCTCGGTCACGACCGCGCGTTGGTCGCCGTTACTCAGCTCGAACTGCTCGCCGGAGGGTGTGGCCATCGCGATCGATTACACAGCGCTGCTGCTCCCGGGAGATCATCCCCTTGGGGCGATGGCGCTCAGGCGCTTCGTTCCTAGCCTGACCCGCGACGCAAAGGAGGAGCGAGATGACCGGCAAGTCCGATTTCAGCGAGGCGGAATGGGAGCTCGTGCGTGAAGGCCCGCCGACCGCGGGGATGGCTGCCCTGATGGCCGAGAGCGGCGGCAGCTTCCGTGAGTCTTGGGCGCTCGCCAAGGCGTACGCCGAGGCCCGGAAGGAGCACGGCGAAAGTGAACTGCTCGACGCCCTCGTCGCCGACAAGCCGGACGTGAAGCGGTACAAGTCGTCCGAGGAGCTCGAGACCCAGGGCCTCGGCCGGCTGAGCGAGGCCGTCGCGCTGCTCGAGCAGAAGGCGTCCGGCGACGAGGTGACGGCCTACCGGAAGTTCGCGCTCGACGTCGCGCAGCGCGTCGCCGAGGCGCACAAGGAAGGCGACGAGCAGGTGAGCGAGGGCGAGCGGGCGGCGATCGAGAAGATCGAGGCCAGCCTCTACCCGTCGCGGTCGGAGTAGACGACCTCCGTCCCGGCGAGCAGGTCCGGCAGGCCGCGCCGCCGAGCGTCGAAGAGCACCGGTAGGTAGCCCGCGAAGAACGGGATAATCGAGATCCAGGTCGCGAGCGCGCGGACGATCGCGCGTAGCACCGACGGATGCCCGCCCGACCCGTCGCGGACGCGCACGTGCATCAGGTGCATCCCAGGGGTGCGGCCGGCCACGCTCCAGAAGAACGCGAGGTAGACGCCGGCGACGAGCCCCCAGCCGATTCCCAGCAGCGTGCCCACGAGCCAGGCCGGCCGCAGGGTGCCGACCAGGGACGAGATCAGCGCGACGAACCCGGACACCAGCGTGAAGAGCACGACCACCAGCAAGAGGTCGAGGATCAGGGCGATTGCGCGCGTGGCCAGGCCGGCGTAGGGGGTGGCGACCGCGTGGCTGCGGTCGATCCGGGCATCCAGGCGCCGGGCCCACGCGCGCACTTCGACTGCGAGCTCCTCCGCCAGGCCGGCCGTCTGCCCGACGACCGCCTCGCGCACCTCGGGGCTGGCGGCGAGCTGGCGGATCGCACGTCGCATCTCATCGCTCTGGACCAGCCGGTCGACGAGCTCGTTCGTGCGCGGACTTGCCAGCGCCTCCTCGACCAGGCGGTCGAGCGCCCCGGTTCGCGCAAGCTCGGCGGCCATCCGCTCCGGCACGCGATGCGCGACGAGCGAGTGCACGAGGTCCTCCGGTAGCGACTGTGCGAGCGCGCGGTCGATCAAGCGCGAGAGCTCGGGAACCAGGTGCTCGTCGGCCGCCGCCTCGAGCGGGGCGCGCGAGGCCCTCGCCGCCACCCGAGCCGGGAAGAACGCCAGCCGGCCGGCAGCCCCCAGCCGCCGGCGCCTGCTTTGGGACCCGTCGCTCAGTGGGCCGCCGCCGTGGCGGTCGAGGCGCCGAGGCGCTCGAGCAGGTGGTCGCCGACGCGCAGCGAGTTGGCCATCGCGGTCAGCGCCGGGTTGACCGCGCCAATGCTGGGGAAGACGCTCGTGTCGACGACGTAGAGGTTGTCGAGCTCGTGTGCCTTGCAGTCGGCGTCGACCACCGAGTCGGCCGCGTCGGCGCCCATCCGGCACGTGCCCGCCTGGTGCGCGACGCCCGCGACCGGGATGTCGTTCTTCATGTACGCGAAGCGATGGAAGAGGTGGTCCGGCTCCATGCGCAGCTGCCCGAGCATCGAGCCCAGCTGCTTGTTCAGCTCCTTCTTCGGCGTGTCGTTCGTGGCCTTGTAGGCGAGCGTCAGCTTCCCTTCGCCGTCGACCGTCACCCGGTTCTCCGGCATCGGCAGGTCCTCGGTCGAGAGCCAGAAGTCGACTGCGTGCTTGGCGACCCGCTCCAGCGTCCATTGCGGGGCGAGCCTCGTCTGCACCGGTTTCTCGCCGCGGTACATCGGCGCCTGCGACTTGCCGACCATCTGGATATTCCCGAGCGGGTAGTCGTGGCCGTTGCCCGCGAAGTAGAAGTCGTTCAGGCCGAGCGTCTTCTGAAAGACCGTCGGGTTCTCGTCCTGCGAGAGCGCGAGCACTGCCGCGCTGTTGTGGAACATGTAGTTGCGGCCGACCTGGTCGCTGCCGTTCGCGAGCCCTTGCGGGTGCTGCTCGGTCGCGGAGACCAGCAGGAGCTTCGCGGTATTGGCCGCGCCGCAGGCGAGCACCACCATGTCCGCCGAGTAGCGCTCGAGCTCTCCGTCTCGCTGGACGACGACCTCGGTCACCGCCGACCCGTCCGCGTTCGTCTCGAGCTTGACCGCCTGCGCGTTCGTCAGCAGCTCGACGTTCTCGTGCTCGAGCGCGGGCCGCACGCCGAGCACGTCCGCATCCGACTTGCCGTGCACCGCGCACGGGAAGCCGTCGCAGTTCGCGCAGCGGACGCAGGCGCTGTACGGGAGGTTCGACTCGTTCAGGCGGATGCCGCAGGGCGCGTGGAACGGGTGGTAGCCCGCTGCCTCGAGGTCGTCCGAGAGCTGCTGGATCCGAGGCTCGTGCGAGACGGCCGGGAACGGGTACGGCGCGCTCGAGTACCCCTCGGTCGGATCCTCGCCGCGCGCACCGTGCACCTCGTAGTGCTGCTCGGCGAGCGTGTAGTACTGCTCCAGCTCGTCGTAGGAGATCGGCCAGGCGGGCGAGATCCCGTCGTGGTGCTGGAGCTCGCCGAAGTCCTCGGGCCGGAGCCGGTAGAGCGCCGCTCCGTAGAGCTTGGTCGCGCCGCCGACGAAGTAGTGGATCTGCGGCTGGAACGCCTTGCCCTTCGCGTCGTACCAGGTGTCCTCCGAGACGTATCGGTTGTCGACGAAGACGTCTTGTGCCAGCCAGTTCTGCGGCTCGCGCGGAAGCCAGTCGCCGCGCTCGAGCAACAGGATCCGCTTGCCGGAAGGGGCCAGGTGCCTCGCGAGCGTGCCGCCTCCCGCCCCTGTGCCGACGATGATCACGTCGTAGGCGTCCACTAGAGGCCCGCGGAGAGTTCGGGGAGGATGATCCTGGCGGCGGCCTCCATCAGCGCCAGGTGCGAGAACGCCTGCGGGAAGTTCCCGAGAAAGCGTCCCGTCTCGGCGTCGAACTCCTCCGCGTAGAGGCCGAGCGGCGAGGCGACCCGGAGCAGCCTTTCCATCAGGTCGCGCGCCAGTTGCAGCTCGCCGACCACGGCGAGCGCGGACACCAGCCAGAACGAGCAGATCAGGAACGTCCCCTCCTTGCCGGAGAGCCCGTCGTCGGTCTCGTCAGTCTTGTACCGCAGCACGAACCCGTTCTCAGTCAGCTCCTCGGCGATCGCCTTCACGGTCGCCCGCAACCGCTCGTCGTCCCCGGGCAGGAATCCGAAGATCGCCGCCAGGAGCACCGAGGCGTCGAGCGCGTCGGTCTCGTAGTGCTGCCGGAGGACGCCGCGACCGTCGACGCCGTTGGTGAGGATGTCCTCCTTGATCTCTGCCGCCACTGCGGCCCACTTCTGTTGCAACTCGCCGTCACCGCGGATCTCGGCGAGCTGTGCGGCGCGGTCGAGGGCTACCCAGCACATCAGCTTCGACGAGACGTACTGCTGCGGCTTCCCGCGCGCCTCCCAGATGCCCTGGTCGGGCTCCCGCCACACGGCCGTCGCGCATTCGGCCTGCGACTGGACGAGTGGCCACAGACGCCTCGGCAGGCGTTGGCTTCGGCGGGTGTGCAACAGGATCGAGTCGAGCGCGGCGCCGAAGACGTCGTTCTGCCGTTGGTCGAAGGCGCCGTTCCCAATCCGGACCGGCCGCGCGCCGGCGTACCCGGTGAGCTCGTCGCGCGTCGACTCTTTCAGGTCGCGGCGGCCGTCGATCCCGTACATGATCTGGAGCGACTCGTCCTCGGTCGGCTCGACGTCGGCAACGAAGGCCATGAACTCGTCGGCCTCCCAGGTCAGGTTCAGCATGTGCAGCGCCTGGAGCGTGAACGTCGTGTCGCGGATCCAGGTGTAGCGGTAGTCCCAGTTGCGCTCTCCGCCCGGCGTCTCCGGCAGCGAGGTCGTGAGCGCGGCGACGGTCGCGCCGGTCGGCATGTAGGTGAGCCCCTTGATCGCGAGGGCTGAGCGCTGGATCGGATCGCGGAAGCGATGATCGGGAATCCGGGCGCGGCCGAGCCAGGCACGCCAGAAGCGGTTGGTCGCGTCGATCCGCTCGACCGCCTCGTCCGCTGTCTCCGGTGCGTCCAGATCCGGGTCCCACGAAAGCGTGCAGAAGGCGCGCTCGCCCGCCCCGAGGACGTGCCGCGCCCGGATCCGGTTCTCCTCGATTCCGAGGGCGAGGTCGGTGTGGATGCGGAAACTCTGCTCCGCGCCGGTCGCTTCGGCCGAGTGGCGATCGTCGTCCAGCAGCGTCCAGGTCGCCGGCTCGCGCCCGTAGTCGAACGCAGGCTCGCAAACGAGCTCGACTTCGACGTTGCCCTCGAGGCACTCGACGGTTCGGACGAGCATGTGGTCGGCGTCGTCGTCGGCAGGCGGCCGCGTGTGGGGCGTGACCGAGTCCTCATGGTCGCGCGGTCCCATCGTCAGCGCGTCGCGCACGACGATCCAGCCGTTGGGCGTCTTCCACGTGGTCTCGAGCACGTTCGTCCCGGGTTCGTAGGCGACGGCAGTCGGGTGGTTGATCCCGAACGGCGCGACGCGGAAGAAGCCGGCCTCACGGTCGAGCAGGCTGCCGAACACGCTCGGTGAGTCGAAGCGCGGGATGCACAGCCAGTCGATCGCGCCGTCGGGCGCGACCAGCGCTCCCGTGTGGCAGTTCGAGAGGAACGCGTACGACGCGATCGGCGGGAAGGGCGAGGGTGCGGCTGCGCTCTGCGCGCGGGGCTCGGTGGTCGGCTCGACGGCGGTCACGGTGTCACCCAGGGGCCGTGCCAGCGCCCGTGACCGGCGACGAGCTGGTCCCCCGCCTCCGGTCCCCACGATCCGGGCGCGTACTCGTGCACGGGCGGAGGGTTGTCGAGCAGCGGCTGCATGATCCGCCACTGCTCCTCGACGCCGTCCTGACGCGTGAAGCGCATCCCGTCGCCGCGCATCGCCGCATCGAGCAGCACCTCATAGGGCGTCGCGCCCTCGCCGCCCTGCTCCGCGAACTCGGCGTCGAGGTCGATCCTGCCCGCGCCCATCTCGTCTCCCCGGTGTGCGTCGACGACGATGCGGACCCCTGTCGTCGGGTCGAGCTTGATCACGACCTGGTTCGGCTCGGGCATCTTGCTCCCGCGCTTGAACCCGAGCCGCGGCGGGCTTTTGAGCACGAGTCGCAGCTCCGTCTGCGTGGCCTTCAGGCGCTTGCCGGTGCGAATGAAGAACGGGACGCCGTCCCAGCGCCAGTTCGCGATGTCGAGCCGCAGGGCGGCATACGTCTCGGTGGTCGAGTCGGGAGCGACTCCGTCGATCTTCAGGTAGCCGTCGTACTGGCCGCGGATGTAGTGCGCCGGGTCGGCGTCGGCGACTGCACGGAAGACGGCGACCTGAGCATTCTTGAGCGTGTCCTCGTCGTGGCCGACGGGCGATTCCATCGCAGCCGCCGCGACGACCTGCATCAGGTGGTTGACGACCACGTCGCGCAGTGCGCCCACCGGGTCGTAGAAGTGGCCGCGGTCCTCGACGCCGAAGTCCTCCGCCATCGTGATCTGCACCGACTCGACGTAGTTCCGGTTCCAGATCGGCTCGAGCATCGTGTTCGCAAACCGGAGGTAGAGGATCTCCTCGAGCCCCATCTTCCCGAGGAAGTGGTCGATCCGGTAGATCTGCGACTCGTTCAGGTACTGGTGCAGCTCGTCGGCGAGCTCGCGGGCGGAGGCGAGGTCGTGGCCAAAGGGCTTCTCGACCACTATCCGGGCGTTGTCGGCGATCCCCGCGTCCGCCAGGCCCTTGACGACCGTGCCGAACAGGAACGGTGGGATCTCGAGGTAGAAGACCGGGCTCTCCGCGCCGTCGATCGCCTGGGCCACCGCCTCGTAGGTGGCGGCATCGGAGAAGTCGCCGGCGAGGTAGGAGAGGCGGTCGGCCAGGCGCCGGAAGACCTCTTCGTCGAGTTTCTCGCCCGTGCCGACGATCGAGTCGCGGGCGCGCTGCTTGAGCTGGTCGAGTGACCAATCGTCCACTGCCACGCCCAGGATCGGGCAGTCGAGCAGGCCGCGCTGCTCGAGCCGGTAGAGGGAGCGGAAGGTCATCACCTTGGCGAGGTCGCCGGTGATCCCGAAGGCGACGAAGACGTCTGCCGGCTTCGTCTCGTCGGTCGCTTCGGCACGCCCGGTCTCGGGGGACGCCTCGGTGGTCGTCATGGTGCTCTCCTCTCGCTCGCTCAGGTCTCGACGGTGATCCGCGCCGAGCGCTGGTGCGTCAGTCCCGCCCCTGCCCAGTCGACGACGGCCTTCGCCCGATCTTCGTTTGTCGGCAGCAGCGCTAGGTGCACCGTTGCCCAGGCCAGCGACGCCGTCTTGCCCTTCATCGTCCTTCCGCCCAACATCTGCACGACGGCCGAGCCTCGTCCGATCGCGGCCATCGTCCCCTTGTCGTGGTACTTGAACGGCTTCGTCTCCTTGCCGGCGATCCGCTTGGCGATCGTCTCGCCCGCGTGCTCTCCCGACTGCAGGGCAACCGAGCCCAGCTGCGGCAGCACCTGCTCCGTCTTCCGGTCGGTGATCGCCGCGACGTCGCCGACCGCGTACACCTCCGGATGCGACGGGATCCGCAGCTCCTCGTCGACGCCGATCCGGTTCCCGCGCTCGAGCTCGAGGCCGAGCGACTGGACCAGCGCGTTTCCCTGAAGCCCGGCGCCCCAGACGAGCGTGTGGGCCGTCAGCTCCTTGCCTGATTTGAGGGTCACGCGCGTCGGGGCGATGGACTGGACGACTTCGCCGGTCGCCACCTCGACGCCGCGCTTTACGAGCGCCTTGACCGTGTACTCCCGGATGTCCGGCTTGAACATGGGGAAGATCTCCGGGCCGGCTTCGACGAGCGTGATCGTCGCCTTGCCAGGCTGCACGTCCGGGTAGTCCTTCTTGAAGACTCCGCTGTAGAGCTCGGCCAGCGCCCCGGCCGTCTCGACGCCCGTCGGGCCGCCGCCGACGACCACGACGTTGAGCGCGCCGTCCTCGACGAGCTGGGGCCTGCGGTCGGCCTCTTCCCAGGTCTGCAGCACGTGCGTCTTCAGCCGCACCGCGTCCGCGAGCGTGTAGAGCGGGAAGGCGTGCTCCGCCGCGCCTTCGACGCCGAAGAAGTTGACCTCCGCGCCGAGCCCGAGGACGAGGTAGTCGTACTCGCGCGGCTCGAGCTCTTCGAACTCGACCCGGCGCGAGTCCAGGTCGATCGCGGTCACCCGGTCCTGGTGGATGCGCGTGTTCGCGTGCTCCTGGAAGAGGTCGCGGATCGGGTGGCCGACGGCCGTCTGCTCGAGCAGGCCCGTCGCCACCTGATAGAGCAGCGGCTGAAACGTGTGGTAGTCGTGCTTGTCCACGATCACGACCTCGGCGTCGCTCTTCTTCAGCTTCTGCGCCGCTCCGATCCCGGCGAAGCCGCCGCCGAGGACGAGGACGCGTGGACGCCGACCGTTTCCGTCTGATCCAGTGGCCACGAGCTCAAGGTACGCCCGCGCCTGCGAGGCTCGTTCACCCGAAATGGATGATCGTCTTCAGGTCGCGGGCGCGCTGGTTCATCCAAACCGGACGAGGCGGCGTGGCGGCTCCGCGCACAAGGTGGGCCGATGGCGGAAGTGGTCGAGACGAACGACCTCACGGCGCCTGAACAACATGGCTGGGCGGTGGGCTACCGGATCCGGCGCGAAGACGGGGAAGAGCTCCACGCCGAAGTCCGCTGCTGGGATAAGGCGCACGCTGCTGCCGAACGGGCAGCGAACGCCGAGGCGCTCGCTGCGATCGCGGATCGAGGCCTCGCTGCGGTGCTCGAGTCAGCGGAGCTGGCGGAGTCCCCGGCGGCGCGTGGCGCAGTGCTGATCTCGATCTGGTTCGACCCGGCGGAAAGGGGCGAGCTCCGCCGCCGAGTCAGCTACGAGCGGGCTGCCGTCGAGTAGCTGCGTCAGGGTCGCCTGGCGCGGCCGCGGCGAAGAGCCTCGCGGAGGCGACGTAGGACACCACCACGGCGACGATCACGAGCGGCATCAAGGTCACGGCGTCGGCCTGGAGAAAGAGGCTCGTGATCAGCACGGAGGTCAGCGGAAGGCCGAGCATGGCCACGGTCATCGCGCCGATGCCCATCGCCGCCCCGGCGATCATGGGCAGGCCCGGCAGGTGGGACAGCGCGATCCCGCCGGCGGCGCCGATGAACATGCCCGGGAAGATCGGTCCCCCGCGGAACCCGCTCAGGGACAACGCATACGCGAGGCCCTTGCAGGCGACGAGTAGCACGAGCGCGCCGACGGTCCAGGTCCCGGCCTGGTCGATGAGCGAGGGAAGTGTGTCCTGCCCCGAGAAGAGCACTTCCGATGACGCCTTGCTCGATCCCTCGGCGAAGGCGATGGCCAGCCCAGCGACCCCCAGTCCCGCCAGCGGTGTCAGCAGCAGGGGCCGGCGCTCGACGATCGGCTGCAGCGTCAAGGCCACCCGTTTGATCGCGGCGCCGAGAACCGCAGCGGCGAGACCGATCGCGAACGCCCACAGGAACTGGGCTCCGGTCGGAGTCGCGAACGACGGGATGTCGGGGACGGCGAGGGAGAAGGTCCCGAAGCCGGTCCAGCTGTTCAGGCCGATGAAGATGAGCGAGCCGATGCCTGCCGCAAGCAAACCGGGTACGAGGACGACTCCCAGCAGCGCGCCGCCGAGGCCGGCCACTTCCATCAGCAGAAACGCTCCGACGATCGGCGAGCCGAGCAGCGTGGCAATGGCCGCAAAGCTGCCTGCCACGCCGATCACGACCCGGGCCATCTGAGGCGCATCTCGTTTGGTCAGCTGGACGGCGAGGACGCCGAGGCCGCTGCCGATCGCGATGAGTGGAGCCTCGGGCCCCAGCACCGCGCCGAGTGCCAGCGTCGCGAACGCCGCGGCGAAGATTCCCGGCAGCTCGATCGGCGGCACCGGCCCCGACGCCTTGAACCCTTCGGCCGGCTTGTGCCCGCCCGTTCCCGGCAGGTAGTGGATGCTGAGGGCGACGAGCAGGCCGCTTAGCGCGAGCAGCGGGAGCGGCCACCACGTCGGCGCGCTCTGATAGCCGAGCTCGCCGGGCAGCGTCTGGAACACGTAGTGCTGCACCTCGGCGACCGCCTTCAGGAAGAAGTACGCCGCCGCGGCCACGGGCAGTCCGGCGATCGCTCCCAAGACCAGGAGCACGAGGTAGTTCCGGCTCCTGAGCAGCTCGGCCGGGTCGGGCGGCGCGACCGGCTGTGTCTGAGGGGGATCCGCGCTCGTCACGAAATCGGATTCCTTCTACCCGCCGGCAGGGACTTCGGGGGCTAGCTCACCCGCGAACCGCGCCGACAGCGTCCGTCGTCGGCACGAACGGGTGCAGCTCGTCCTGGCCGGGCTGGATCACGCCGTAGGAGGCCTCGGGGACCTCGTTCCACACGCCCGGGAGGTCGCCGAGCGGCTCCGAGACGACCAGCCGCGACTCGTCGTCGAGGCCGCGGATCTCCTCGTTCTCGGGGTAGAGCTCGCGCAGCGTGCGCAGGTCGGTGCTGAAGAAGAGCGAGCGCGAATCACCCTGGCTCGAGTAGCGGAACGCCCAGATGCGCTCGCCGTCGGTGGTCGCGATCGTCCCCTGGAACGGGAACTCGACGCCGTGCGCGTGGCCGGTCGACTCGACCAGGCCGACCATACGGGCGACGGCCGTCGGCGGGTCGTCCTCCAGCCCGAACGTCAGGGCGAGGTGGAACATCAGCTCGGTGTCCGTGGTGCCTTCGATGTCCGGGTACAGCGCGGGGTCGACGGCGAGCGCAAGGTCTCGCTTGGTGTCGTGGAAGCCGTCGAGGAAGCCGTTGTGCATGAACAGCCAGCGGCCGTGCCGGAACGGATGGCAGTTCGTCTGCTGGACCGGCGACCCGGTCGAGGCCCGGATGTGCGCGAATACGAGCCCAGAGGTGATGTGGCCGGAGAGCTCGCGCAGGTTGCGTTCGTTCCAGGCCGGCTCGATGCTGCGGAAGACGCCGGGCGTCTCCTGCTCCCCGTACCAGCCGACGCCGAAGCCGTCGCCGTTCGTCTCCTCCGCTCCGAGCCGGGAGTGGAGGCTCTGGACGATCAGCGAGTTCTGGCGGTTGTAGATCAGCTCCTCCAGGAGGACCGGCGAACCGGAATATGCGAGCCAACGGCAGATGCCCCGATCCTCGCCGCGGGGAAAAGACGGCGCCTCATCCCGTTGGGACGATGTTCGCACCCGAGCCAGGCGGGAGGTTGGACGGCAGCAATCTGACCCCGACCAGGGAGAGGTTTCCGTGCTCGCAGTACTCGCAAGTGATTACCCGTTCCTGGACATCATGTGGACGATGTTCATCTTCTTCGCCTGGGTCATCTGGATCTGGCTGCTGATCATGGTCTTGTCGGACAACTTCGCGCGCCGCGACCATTCCGGGTGGTCGAAGGCAGGCTGGACGCTGTTCGTCATCTTCCTGCCGTTGATCGGCGTGCTGACCTACATGATCGCGCGGCCGCCCGAAGATCGACCGATGACGCGCGTCGCTTCTTGACCCCGTAACGCCCGCCCGGCGCCGACGGCTCTGGGGACGGCGCCGGGCGGGCGGGTCGAGCTTATGACCGTCTCGCAGACAGCCACCGCACCAGCGCCGCCGGGACGCCTCCACGTCCGGCGCCTGCTGATCTTGGCGGTCCTGATCATCGTGATCGGAGCCGCCGCCGACCTGCTCGGCTGGGATATCCGCGGCTGGTTCTCGAATCTCTGGGACACGATCACCGAGATCTCGGCCGCCTACCTCGTGGCCGCGGTAGCGCTCAAGACCGTCCAGACGACGCTGACCGCCTTCGCCTGGTACGCGATCCTCCGCTACGCCTACCCGACGACCAGCTTCAAGGTCGTGCTCGCCTGCTACGCCACCTCGGTGGCCCTGAACGGCTTCCTGCCCGCGAACATCGGCACGTTCGTGATGCTGCTGATGTTCACGACGATCATCGCCGGCGCCACTTTCTCGGGCGTGCTCGGCGCCTACGTGGTCGAGAAGATCTTCTTCACGTTGATCGGGGCCTTCACCTACCTCTACCTCTTCCTCTCGGTCAGTGGCTCGTTCGACAGGAAGTTCGCCTTCGTGCACAACCGCCCGTGGGCAACGGCCATCCTCGTGCTCGGCGGGATCTTCCTGATCTACCTGCTGATCCGCGCGTTCTGGCCCAAGATCTCCACCTGGTGGGATGACGCCAAGGAGGGCGGCGGGATCCTCTCCGAGCCGCGCAAGTACCTGGTTCGCGTCTTCACGCCCTCGCTGCTCGGCTGGATCGCCAGCCTCGGCGTGATGGCGGTCTTCCTCGCTGCCTACGACATCCCCGTCAGCTTCGACACCCTGATGCGGATCGCCGGGGGCAATTCGATCGCGAACGTCACGTCCGTTACTCCGGGGGGTGCCGGCGTCAACCAGGCGTTCAACGTCGCGTCGTTGAACGGGATCACCGACGCGACTACCGCGACCGCCTACTCGGTCGCGCAGCAGCTCGTCACGACCGCCTGGAACATCCTGTTCGCGATCGCGTTGGTGGTCTGGGTCTTCGGGTGGACGGGCGGGAAGGAGCTCGTCCGCAGCTCGTACGACGACGCGAAGGACAAGGCAGCGGAGCAGAAGGCCGCGCGCGCCGGGCGCAAAGAGGCCAAGCGGGCGGCCAAGCATGCCTAGGGTCTAGTGGGCTGGATCGACGCCGAGCTGGCGCTGACCGCGCTGGCGGCGATGCTCTCGCCGACGACCCTGACGTTCTCGGTGCTCGTGCTGGTGCTCGCCGACCGGCCCTTTCGCACCGGGCTCTGGTTCTACCTCGGGGCGCTCGGGGCGACGCTCGGGATCGGCATCGTCGCCGCCTTCGTGCTCGGGGACGCGGCCGCCTCTCGCACTCCGAGCACGCCGAAGACCTGGGTCGCTGTCGTGGACGTGGTCGCCGCCCTCTTCCTGATCGGGCTAGTCGTCTGGCTGATGCGGCGGCCCGCCAACCCGGCGCGGACGGCGGGCATGATCGACCAGATGGAGAAGGTCGCCTCCTCGCCCGTGGTGGCGATCCTCGGCGCGGGCGCGGCGCTTGCCAACCCCGGGGCGTTCATCCCGATCGCGCTGAAGGACATCTCGGAGCTCGACCCGAGCGCCACCCAGTACTTCGTCAACTGGATCTTCTTCACGCTCGTCTCGCTTCTGCCGCTGGCGACCGCGCTCGTGCTGCTGCTGGTCGCCCCGGGCTGGACGAAGCGCACGCTGGACGCCGTGCGCGCGTGGCTCGACCGCAACGCGCGCACCGTCGCTGCGGTGATCGTCGTCCTGCTGGCGCTCTCGCTGCTGCGCAACGGGATCGCCGGGCTCACCGCTTGAGCCGCTTTCGTCCGCAGAGGGTGATGCGCGGTCCGGCGGGAGCTGAGAGGGTGGGCGCATGAGGCTGGCCCTGGCTCCACTTGCGCTCGCGGTCGTGCTCGCCGCCGGCTGCGGTGGGGGCGGCGGCTCGAGCAGCTCATCGCCCTCTGCGGAGGACTGGGCGCAGGACCTCTGCAGTGCGATCACGAACTGGTCGGACTCGGTCAAGACAGCCGGGCAGTCGCTCCAGGGCGGAAACCTCTCCGAGGGCGACATCAAGGACACGACCGACAAGATCAAGTCCGCCACCAACACGCTGTCGAGCGACCTGAAGGGCCTCGGCAAGCCGGACACGGACGCCGGCCAGGAGGCGAAGGACGCGATCGACCAGCTCTCCGGGGAGGTCAAGGACGACGTCGACGAGATGCAGAGCGCGGTCGACAAGGCCGCCGGGTCGGGCGCGAGCGGCGCGGTCAAGGCCGCCTCGAGCATCGCAGCGACGCTCTCGAAGATGGGCGCCCAGGTCGGGTCGGCTGCCTCGAAGCTGCAGGCCGCCGACGCGAAGGGCGAGCTGGAGCAGGGCTTCAGAGACGCCCCGGCCTGCAAGAGCCTGACCGGCTAGCGCGCCGGCTCGCGGCTGCTGCGAATCCGCGAGACCAGCAGGGCGATCACCGTCACCAGGTAGAGCTGGCCGAACAGCGCCTCGACGATCGCCAGCGTGCGGCCGAGCTCCCCGGCGGCCGTGTAGTCGCCGTATCCGAGCGTCGCGAGCGTGACGTAGCTGAAGTACAGGCGCAGCGAGCGCGAACCGTCAGTTCCCTGGGCGAAGAAGTCTCCCGAGCCGACCGCCGCGATCACGCCGTACATGTAGACGAACAGCAGTCCGATCAGGACGTAGACGCAGACGGCTCCGGTCACGGCCCTCACGTTCGCCTCGCCCTGGTCGACGATGCCGAGTGCGACCGTCAGGATCGTGGCCAGCGTCAGCAGGGCGGCGAGGATCAGCACCACGGACTGGAAAAAGGTCCCTCCCGCGACCAGCAGCGCAACGGCCGAGGCGGTCGCGAGCACGACGAGGCCGATGCTGACCTTCGAGTCGGCGCTGGCGAGGCCCGAGGTCCATAGGGCGGTCACGAGGGTCAGGCTCTCGAGCAGGACGAGCGTGCTGTCGGCCCACGGGCTGTTGGGCGCCACCGAGGTGAAGACGAAGACGACGATGATCAGCCCGAGCACGAGCCCGTAGCTGTGGGCGGCCCGGAGGCGCGCGACGCGGGAGCCGCGCGTCTCTGTGGCAGCGATCACGGCGTTACCGCGTCGAGGGGCCTGATGTCAGCCGCCTCGGTCGTGGACGCGCCGTTCAGGCGGCGGCGCCATCCGGAGAGAACTCCGTGTACGGCGGCGGCGCCCACGATTGGCTCGTCCGGGAGCGGCAGCTCGACGGGAGCGAGCAGGAACGGCTGCGTCTGCGCCCCCCCGATGCCGCCGTGGAAGGAGATCAATTCCTCGAAGGCGCAGCCCTCGTCGAGCTCCGGGTCGTAGAAGCTGCCGACCATGATGTCGGCCACGTGCTCGAAGCCGTCCGTGCGCAGCAGGTGCCGCGCCGCGTTTGGCGAGAAGGGCGCGAGCGGGTCGTCCCCTTCGACCCGGCCGTCGGCGAGGTAGCGCGTGCCGCGGGCGCCGAGCACGACCGCGCCATCCTGCTCGGAGCGGACGAGCAGCCAGCCGACGTGCGGGTGCTCGCGCAGAGCCGGCAGCAGGCGTGGATGCCGCTCGTCGATCTCCTCGCGGGTCAGGCGCCGCCGTTCCTCCAGCAGGTAGACGAGCCCGAGGTTGCCGGAGCCGAGCACGACCACGTCCCGGTCGGAGACGTCGTTCTTCGGCAGCTTCCGCTTCTGCGTGCTGCCGGTCGCCTCGCCGAGCGCGTTGCCGACGTTGCTGTGGTTCTCGTCGCCGCCCTTGACCGCGGCGACCGTTGCCCCCTCCAGCGAGCGCGACACCAGATCCTCGAGCCCGTAGCCGTTGCGCTGCTTGAAGGTCGCGCCCTGGGTCTGGCCGTGGTCTGAGAGCACGACGAGCTCGTACGGACGAGCCGCGTAGGGCCTGGCCCGCTCGATCCGTCCGAACTGCTGGTCGAGCTTGCGCAGCGCCTCCAGCGTGTCGGCGCGCTCGAGCCCCGAGTGGTGGGCGACCTCGTCGTAGCTCGAGAAGGTGGCGTAGATCGCGGGCCGCCCTTTCATCATGTCGGTCAGCACGCCGTAGACGATCAGGTCGCGGACGACGACGCAGAGGGTGGCGCGCAGGAGCGGATAGATGCCGCCGCGGTGGCCGCGCGGGCGGACGTCGCGGCGCTTCGCCTTGCCGGCGGCCGACCACTCCAGCAGGACCTCCCAGAAGAACAGCACCAGCACGGTGACGACGTTGAAGCCGTTCGCGAAGAAGGCCCGGTAGCCCGGGTTCGCCCGCTTCTCGGCGTCCATCCGGCTGACCGTCAGGATCACCTGGTCGGCCTCGCCCGAGAGCAGGTTCCCGCGGCTCGCGCCGCCGCCGGCGAGCAGGCCCTGGCCGGTCGAGTGGCGCCGCTCGATCTCCGCGCAGTCGGGCGGCCCTGAGCACGCGACCAGCTTCGCCGTCTCCTTCTCGATCCAGCGGAAGGCGGGGATGTCGTCGTTCGAGCCGAGCAGGATCCCGGCCTGGCTGGCCCCGGTCTGGGAGGAGAGGTCGGTCTCCCACTCGGCCAGGCGGTGTGAGCCGTCGGCGAGCCAGCGCGCCATCGTGGGAGCGCTGCCGTCGCGCAGCGCCCGCCGCAGGACGGGCAGCGCCAGCCCGTCGATCTCGAGGAAGACGATCCCCGGCGCGTCCGTGACGACGCGCTCCCCAGAGCGCCTGGCGATGCGCTGGGTTACCCGCAGCGTGTAGGTGTCGTCGTCGTTGGTGCCCAGGACGATGTCGATCACCACCGTCACGGCTGCGGCCACGAGGGCCACACCGAGGGCCGCCCAGAACGAGTCGATCTCCAGGTCGTGGTCGGTGATGCGGTCGGCCGCGAGCAGCATCAGCGCGTCCGCGACGAGGATCAGCAGCAGCCCGGTGAGGAGCATGAACGGCAGTCGCAGCGCCGCGAGCAGCGGCGGCACGACCGCGTTCAGGAGGGCGATCACCGCGGCGGCGGCGAGTGCCCCGAGGAAGCCGTTGACGGCGGCGCCGGGAATGATCCACGCGGCGGCGAGCAGGGAGGCGGCGGCGACCAGCCAGGCGACGAGGAGGTGCAGCGGCCTGAACCTCGGCCGGCTCGGTCGCCAGCTCGGGGCGTCTTGGGCCTGTTCGCTGCTGGTGGTCACCGGCTCGACGGCGATTGTTTCGTGAGACCCTGCGCCAAGCCTCATCCGAAGGGGGTGATGAAGGTGGCCGGGCAGGGGTATTCGATCCGGGTGGACGTGCTTTGAGCGGGCTCACCTGGCTGGGGCACAGCACCGTCGTGCTCGATGTGGACGGCACGCGTCTCGTCACCGATCCGGTGCTGCGGCGGCGCGTCTGGCATCTGCGCCGCGAGGCGGCAGGGGACCCCGGGCGAGTGCAGGGGATCCTCGTCTCGCACTCGCACTTCGACCATCTCGACCGCGGCTCGCTTCGCCTTCTCGACCCGTCGGTGCCCGTCGTCGCGCCGCGTGGCATCGGCACGCTGCTGCGGCGCTGGGGGCACTCGCGCGTGCTCGAGGTCGAGGCCGGTGACGAGCTCGAGCTCGGCGGGCTGGCCCTGCGCGCGACCACCGCCGAGCACGACTCGACCCGAGGGCCGTTCTCGGCGCGGACGGCGTCGCTCGGTTACGTGGTGACCGGCTCGGCGAGCGTCTACTTCGCAGGCGACACGGATCTCTTCGACGGGATGGCGGAGCTCGGGCCGGTCGACGTGGCGCTGTTGCCGGTCGCGGGCTGGGGCTCGCGCTTGCCGGCGGGCCACCTCGACCCCCGCGGGGCCGCCGAAGCACTGCGGCTGCTGCGGCCGAGAACCGCCGTCCCGATCCACTGGGGCACGTTCCGTACACCGCTCGCAGCGCGGCCGGACGACCGGCCGGCGCGGGAGTTCGCCCGCGCTGCCGCAGAGCTGGCGCCGGAGGTCGACGTCCGCGTGCTGGCGATCGGCGAGACCCTCGCCCTCGAGGTGTCTCGCTGAGCGTCGAGCTCGAGCAGCCGCCCCGCCATGGCGGGCGGCGCTGGCTGAAGCGCGGCCTGGCCGGCGGCCTCGCCGTGGTCGTGATCGTCGGGACGTACGTCTTCGTCCTGCCACAGTTCGCCGACTACGGCGAGGTCTGGGCGCAGGTGAAGACTCTCTCCTGGGAGTGGATCGTCGCGCTGCTCGCGACGGTCGTGCTGAACCTCGCCACCTTCGCACCGCCCTGGATGGCGTCGTTGCCGGGCCTGGGCTTCTGGTCCGCGCAGACGGTCACGCAGGCCTCGACCGCCTCGACCTACCTCGCGCCGGGCGGCCCCGCGGTCGGGATCGGGATCTCGGCCGCGATGCTGTTCGCCTGGGGCTTCCACGCCGACGAGGTCGCGCTCGCGGTCACGCTCACCGGGATCTGGAACCAGCTCGCCATCCTGGGCTTCCCGATCCTCGCCCTCGCGCTGGTGACGCTCACCGGGGGCGACCGCGCCGCTCTCCAGACGATCGCCACGATCGGCCTGGTCGTCTTCGTCGTGATCGCAGGCGGTTTCGGGCTCGCCCTCTCGAGCGGTGGGATGGCGCGGCGCGTCGGCGAGCTCGCCGCGCGCACGGTCAACTGGGTGCTGCGGATCGTCCGCCGCGGCCCGGTCGCGTGGGGCGGCGAGAGTCTCGCGCGCTTCAGGGCCCGGGCGATCGGCCTTTTGCGCCGACGCTGGCACGTCCTCACGTTCGCCACGCTCGCGGGGCAGCTGTCGGTCTTCCTCGTCCTGCTCGTCAGCCTGCGCGCGCTCGGAGTCGGGTCGGGCGAGGTGAGCCTCGTCGAGGCGTTCGCCGGCTGGTCGCTGGCCAGGGTGCTCGGCTCGATCCCGATTACGCCCGGGGGCCTCGGGCTCGTGGAGCTCGGCCTGACGACGGTGCTGGCCGGCTTCGGCGGCAACCACGCCGGGGTCGTCGCGGCCGTTCTGGTCTATCGCTTCCTGACGATCGTCCCGACGCTGGCGCTCGGTGCCGCCGCCGCCGCGACCTGGCGGCGCCACCGCCGCTCGGTCTTGCCTAGCTCTTCGCCACCGGAGCCAGCGGACGCCCGAAGACGTCGATGAAGAGCGCGCACGGTCCGTAGCGAGGCGGCAGGGTGCCTTCGAGGATCTCGACGCCGTAGGTGAGCGTGTCTTCCTCGAGCTGCGGCTCGCGCAGGACGACGACCACGTCGTCGGGCGACTCCCCGCCCTGGTCGAGGAACGAGAGCACGGCGTTCGGCGGATCGACCGAGAAGTTCTTCTCGCCGGACTCCCACAGCTCGACGAAGCGGTGGGAGGGGATGTGCCCGATCTCGCGCCGCGGCCGGTCGGCGAAGTAGACGGTCGAGTCGGCCAGGCCGTGGAGCGTGATCGTTCCCGGCCCGCTGGAGAAGGCCGTCGCGCTCTGCACGAACAGCGCGTCGATCCGCTCGACTTGAGGGTCGGAGATCCTGTTCACGTCCTTCCTGTCGCGCAGTCTCTCCCGAGCGGTGCTGCCCGCCGTCATGCGGACCGGGTGAAATGGGTTTCAACCGCTCGGCGGCACCCGGACATCACCCCCTCCGGATGATGCTCGCCCGGCCGAGGGGGA
This sequence comes from uncultured Actinomycetes bacterium, assembly GCA_963763475.1. GTDB lineage: Bacteria > Actinomycetota > Thermoleophilia > Gaiellales > Gaiellaceae > AC-32. The sequence goes on from CAVXOR010000002.1 coordinate 346,685, forward strand.
GAAGCATCGCTGTCGTCGTGGAGGTCCTCAAGCGCCTGCGGAACAAGGGCCCGGTCGAGCAGCCTGCGTCGGTCGAGCTGAAGCCGGCCGAGGTCGGCGAGCTCGCGTCAACGTTCGCGGCGCCGCGCTGGCTCCGGGACCTCGGGCGCACCGCCTGGCTGCTCGTCGGCGTCTTCGCGCTCTTGCTCGGTCTCGTCTGGCTGCTCGGAACGACCTACACGATCGTCGGGCCCGTGGTCGCCGGGACGATCGTCGCCACCGTTGCGATGCCGGTCGTGAGCGCGTTCGCCCGTCACATGCCCCGGGCCGCGGCCGCCGCGCTCGTGCTGCTCGGCCTGGCGGCGCTCGCGGTGGCGGTCGTGGTGGTCGTGATCGGCGGGATCACCGCCCAGCGCGACTCGATCTCGGAGCACGCCTCGGCCGGATCCGACAAGGCGGCGGGCTGGCTGAACGACCTCGGAGTGGACGAGTCCGGCTCTTCGAGCGCGAACGCGAGCGTGAAGCACGACGTCCCGCAGATGATCTCCACGCTCGTCAAGGGCGTGATCAGCGGCATCAGAGGGCTGACGTCGCTCGCCTTCGCCCTCTCTTTCACGCTGCTCACCCTCTTCTTCCTGTTGAAGGACGGGCCCTCGATGCGACGCTGGCTCGACCGTCACCTCGGCGTGCCGCCACCGGCCGCGACCGTGATCACCGGCGGCCTGATCCGCTCACTCCGCGGCTACTTCCGGGGCGTCACCCTGGTCGCGGCCTTCAACGGCGTCGTGGTCGGCATCGCCGCGCTGATCCTCGGAGTTCCCCTCGCCGGCACGATCGGGGTCGTCACCTTCATCACGGCCTACGTGCCGTACATCGGGGCGTTCGTGGCCGGCGGCTTCGCGGTCGTGATCGCGCTCGGAGCCAACGGCACGACGACGGCGCTGATCATGCTGGTGATCGTGATCCTTGCGAACGGGATGCTGCAGAACATCGTGCAGCCCTTCGCGATGGGCTCGGCGCTCGACCTGCACCCGCTCGCGGTGCTGATCCTGACGATCGGGGCCGGCTGCATCTTCGGCATGCTCGGGCTGGTCCTCGCTGCGCCGATCGCCTCGGCGGTCGTCCACATCAGCCGCGACCTGGCGCGGGCGCGTGTGGCCGCGGCCCAGGACGAGGATGGCGCGGTCGCGGTGGTCGACGCGCCTGCCTGACGGACATCACCCGGTTTGTACGATGTCGCCATACCGGACGGATGCCAGTCTCGGGCTAGCTAGCAAAGGAGCGAAACGTGGATGAGGGACTTGGAGCTGGGTTCTGGTTCAAGCTGATCGGGGTGGTCGTCCTCGGCGGGATCGCCGCCATGGTGCTCTTCCTGCTGGTCTCCGCGGCGTGGTACCGCTGGGGCGGAATCGGCGCGATCATCTTCTTCTCCGCGCTCGTGCTGCTCTGGGGTTGGATCTACGACAAGCGGCACCAGAAGGAATACGAGCGGCTCCGGGCCGAGGCCTAGGAAGCCGCGGACTGCACGTCGGCGCGTGACGCGGGGCCGCCGACCCCGACTTCGACGAGCCCTAGCTCGGTAGCCCGAGCGATCGCGTCGCTGCGGCTCGAGACGCCGAGCTTGCGGTAGACCGAGATCGCCTGCGTCTTGATCGTGTTGCGCGAGACGAAGAGGCGCTCGCCGATCTCGCGGAACGAGAGATGGGTCGAGAGCAGCGGCAGCAGCCGCAGCTCCGCGCGGGTCAGGCCGCAGCCCCCGCCGTCCGCCTGCGGCACTGCCTCGATCTCGGCCTCCAGCTCGGCGACCTGGTCGCCGAGCACGCCGAGCGAGGGCCGTACCGCGAGGATCTCGCGAGCTTCCTCGAGCAGGGCCCTCGCGCCGTGGGCGTCGCGCAGCGTCACGTAGGCCCGCGCGAGCTCGAGCCGCACCTGCACCGAGAGCCATGGGACCGCGTGGGTCAGGCTCGGCACCAACCGCTGGGTGATCGTCAGCTGTCGGCGCGCCTCGTCCCACTGCCCGTGGCGCAACAGGGTGCGGGCGGTCGCGGCCAGGTCCAACGCCGACGTGGCATAGGCGTCGAGCTCGCCTTCCTCGATCAGCCGGCGCGCTTCGAGCGCCAGCGCCTCGGCCTCGTCGTCGTCTGTGGCGAGCAGCGAGCGCTCGCTGAGGGCCAGCGCGTGGCTCTCGGGCTGGCCGGAGCTGGCGGCTGCCTCGGCGAAGATCGCGTCGGCGCGCTCAACCTCGCCGAGCAGCAGGTGCGCGGTGCCGTTCACGACGAGCGCCCATGGGCGCCAGGGGTGCTCCGGCGGCAGCTCGTTCAGCGCCGACTTCGTCCTCGCCAGCATCCGTTGTGGGCCGTCCGTGCACATCGCGGCGCGGAGGACGTCGATGCAGGCCCTCGTCGCTGCGCCGGCGCCGTTGGTCGGGACTGCCCGCTCGGCCGCCGCCAGCCAGGCCTCGGCCTCGTCTGCTCGGCCGCGAAGAGCGTGGATCCGCGAGCCCTCGACCGCGACCTCCGGGTGCCGCAGCAGCGCCTCGTCGTCGAAACGTTCCAGCCAGGATTCGACCGACGCGACTCGGCCGGCCGCCGACACGGGCATCGCGATCGAGGTGAGAATCCGCGCGGCGCTGTCCTCGTTGCCCGCGGCGTGGGAGTAGGCGAGCGTCGCCTCGAGGTCGCCCTGGCCTTCGTACCAGTCGGCAGCCCGCTGGCTCAGCACCGGCACGAGCTCCGGCTCGTGATCCTCGAGCTCCTGCCGGAGCAGGTCGCGGAAGAGGTGGTGGTAGCGGTAGGAGCCTCGGTGGCGGTCGAGCGGAACGACGAAGAGGTTTGCCTGCTCGAGCGAGGCCAGCTCCAGAGCCGACCCCTTCCGGTCGAGAGCCGCGTCGCACAGCGGTCCCGACATCGTCTCGAGCGCAGAGCTGCGGCGCAGGAATGTCAGCCGTTCGGGCTCCAGGCCGGACAGGTACTCCGAGCGGAAGTAGTCGGCGAGGTAGCGGTCGGCTCCCGTGACCGAGCGCACGTCTTGCGGCTCGCCGGAGTCGTCGCTCTCGACGCGCGCGGCGAGGGCGCTCAGATAGAGGCCGGCGGCCCAGCCCTCGGTGCGCTCGAGCAGCTTGTTGATCTCTGCGTCCTCGAGCTCAAGCCGGGCGGCACGCAGCAACATCTCTGTCTCGCGCCGGCTGAGCGCGAGCTCGTACGGCCCCAGCTCGAGCAACGGTCCCCCGGCGCGCAAGGCGGCCACGGGCAGCTCCGGCACGACCCGGCCCGAGAGCACGATCATCGAGCCCGCCGGCATGTGTCCGACTAGCGTGCCGACGGTCGAGATGGACTCGCCCGTCAGCCGGTCGGCCCCGTCCAGGACGAGCACGAACGGCGACCGGCGGCCGCCGATGGCGGAGGTCAGGCGCTGCAGGGCGCGGCCGAGCGCGGGCTTGCGCGGGCCAGCGAGCGGCTCGAGCGCAGAGGGCGGCAACGGCTCGACCCGGTCGAGCGCCGCCGCCACGTGCTGCAGCAGCGTGACGGGATCGTCGTCGCCCTCGTCCACCGAGACCCAGGCGAACGGCCGCACGTCCCGGCCCGCCCACTGCGAGAGCAGTGTCGTCTTGCCGTACCCCGCAGGCGCCACCACGAGCACGAGCGGGAAGGCACCGGCTGCGCGCAGGCGGTTCACGAGTGCCGTGCGGGAAACGGTTCCGGCCGTCAGGGAGGGGGCGCGGACCTTCGACTCGACTACCTCGAACGGCAGGAGCGGCGGAGTCGGCGGCCCGACGAGCACGGCCTTCGCTCCCGCCTTGCGCAGCCCAGCGTTGCGGGGCTCGGCGGGAGCAAGGGCGCAGCTCAGTTCGATCACGGCGGGACGGCCTCCTCCGAGGACTGGGGAACCCTCGCCCGTGAGTATGCGCGTTCGCCCGAATCACGCCTATCCGGAGCTTCTGCTGATTGTTCGGATGCAAACACCGTGCAAAACACCACGATTTGGGGTCGGCCTGTACCGGTCGGTCTTGCCGGTTCACCCCCTGCTCCTGCATACTGGTTCGCGGGAGCTGAAGTGGGCCTTCAGCTGGTCTCAAGGGCCGTCACCGAGGTCGCCCGGGAAAGGGAGCTTTACGGCAACCGCCGCGTCATCGGATCATCAGCCATCCGACCTGATCAGAGTCGTGCTCGCCGACGACAGCTTCCTCGCTCGCGAGGGGCTCGAACGCGTGCTCGGCTCGATCGACGACGTCGACCTCGTCGCGACCTGCGCTGACCTGGACGAGCTCCGCTCGACGGTCGAGCAGGCCAAGCCCGACGTGGTGCTGACCGACATCCGGATGCCTCCCACCAACACCGACGAGGGCATCCGCTTTGCCGGCGAGCTGAGGAGCACGCTGCCCGAGATCGGCGTGGTCGTGCTCAGCCAGCACGCCGAGCCGGCCTACGCGATGGGGCTGTTCGAGGACGGCTCCAGCCGGCGCGCCTACCTGCTCAAGGAGCGGGTCAAGGACACCGACGAGCTCGCCAGGGCGCTGCGCGAGGTCGCAGCGGGCCGGTCGCTGGTCGATCCGCGGATCGTCGACGAGCTGGTCTCGGCGCGGCTGAGCGACCCAGGCATGGAGAAGCTGACAGCACGCGAGCGCGAGATCCTCGCCCTGATCGCCGAGGGACGCAGCAACGCCGCGATCGCCGAGTCGCTGGAGATCACGAAGCGCGCCGTCGAGCGGCACATCAACGGGATCTTCGTCAAGCTCGACCTGCCCGAGGACGGCGACGTGAACCGGCGCGTGAAGGCAACGCTGCTCTACCTGCTCGGCGAAGAGGGCTGACGTGTCAGAGGTCGTCTATCAGTCCGAGTCCGCCGACCGTGCGCTGCTCCAGCGCCTCCCTCATGCCCCGGCTCGGTACGCGGGGGGCGTGATCGCGCTCGCCGGGCTCTACTACGCCGGCGCCAAGACCGGGTATCTGCTCGAGTTCTCGGGCCCGGTCGCCGCGATCGTCTGGCTGCCGGTGGGCGTGGGCGTCGCCTTCCTCTACCTCGGCGGGATCGCGTACTGGCCGGGAGTCGTCCTCGGCGACCTGCTCGCCAACGACTACTCGACGCTGCCGCTGGGCTCGGCGCTGGGCCAGACCTGCGGGAACCTGCTCGAGGTGTTGCTCGCGGCCCTGCTGCTGCGGCGGCTCGTCCGGCACGGCTCGCCGCTGGCGAGCGTCCGAGGAGTGGGCGCGATCGCCGTCTCGGTCGCGGCGGGCGCGGGCGCCAGCGCCACCATCGGTGCCGCCTCGCTGCTATCGGGCGACGTGGTCGACCTGCACGAGGTGTCGACCGTCTGGCGTACCTGGTTCCTCGGCGACGCCTCCGGAGCGCTGCTCGTCGTCCCACTCGCCCTCGCGTGGTACCGGCCGCTGCCGAAGGGCTGGCGCCACGTTCGCTGGATAGAGGCCGGGGCGCTGCTCGCAGCTCTCGTCGGGCTCGCCGAGTTCGCCTCGCGGAGCGAGAGCCCGGTGCTGTACCTCGTCTTCCCGTTGTTGATGTGGGCGGCCCTTCGCTTCGGGCAGCGCGGTGCCACGCTCGCCGTCGCGACCACCGCGGTCTTCACCGTCTGGAACGTGACCCACTACATCGGGCCGTTCCATTACCAGTCGATCACCCGCAGCGTGCTCAGCACCCAGCTTTTCATCGCCGTCGCCGCACTCTCGACCCTGAGCCTGGCCGCGGCGGTTGCCGAGCGAGAGCGGTTCGCCTCGCGGCTCGGAGCGTCCCGCTTGCGGCTGATCTCCGCTTCGGACAACGCTCGCCGTCGGCTCGAGCACGATCTCCACGACGGCGCGCAAGTGCGCCTCACGTGGCTGGCGCACCAGCTGCACGAGGCGGCTGTGCTCGCCCAGCGGGACCCCGAGCGCGCGCCCGCGCTGTTCGAGAGGGCCGAAGGCGAGCTACAGCTTGCGATCGACGAGCTGCGGGAGCTCGCGCACGGTCTCCATCCCGCGGTGCTGGTCGACCTCGGCCTCGCCGAGGCGCTCAAGAGCCTGGCCAAGCGCTCGAGCATCAAGGTCGAACTGGTTGAGCTTCCGTCCGGAAGGCTCGACCGGTCGGCGGAGACGGTCGGTTATTTCGTCGTGGCCGAGGCGATCGCCAACGCGCAGAAGTACTCGGCTGCCTCGCTGATCGAGGTGCGGGCGGCGGCCACCAGAGGCGTGCTTCGGCTCGAGATCGCCGACAACGGGGTCGGCGGCGCGGCCGAGCAGTCCGGCTCGGGCCTCGAGGGGCTGCGGGACCGGGCAGAGGCGAGCGGCGGCACGATGGAGCTGGGCAGCCCCTCAGGCGGCGGGACGCGCATCCGGGTCTCAATTCCGGTACGGGCGGCCTGAGCGCGGCCTTTCATCCCTTCGGGGGGATGTAGCCCGCCCCGGGCCGCGTTTTGCTGGCCCGGTGACCTCCGAGGCCAAGGGCTACAGGCATCACAAGCTCGTGGTGGTGCTGCTCGTGGTCGCCTGCATCCTCGCGCCAATCGCCGGCACCGCGATCTGGATCAACAACCAGGTGACGAAGACCGACCGCTACGTGCGGACGGTCAAGCCGCTCGCCTCGGACCCGCACATCCAGGCGGCCATTGCGGCCAACGTGACGAGGACCCTGTTCGCGAAGGTCGACGTGGCAGCCCGCGCGCAGGACGTCCTGCCCGCTCGGGCCAAGGTCTTCGCCCCGGCGATCGCGAACGCGCTGCACACCTTTGTCCAGAACGCGACGATGAGCTTCCTGGCCTCGGACCAGTTCCAGCGACTGTGGGTGGAGCTGAACAGGCGCTCTCACAAGCAGCTGAACAAGATCCTGACCGGGAAGGGGAAGCTCGTCCGGGACACGAACGGGCGGGTCGAGATCGCCCTCGCTCCGGTGCTCGACCGGGTGGAGAAGCGGCTGCACGATCGAGGTATCACGCTGTTCGATCGCGTTCCGCCCGGCACGATCCCGACGAACTTCGTCATCCTCGACTCGAAGCAGCTCAAGCAGGCGCAGGGCGGCGTGAAGCTGCTGAAGGCACTGGCGATCGCGCTGCCGCTGCTCGTCCTGGTGTTGATCGCCGCGGCGATCGGGCTCTCGGAGCGCCGCCGGCGGACACTGCTGCAGGCCTCGCTCGGGCTCGCCGCCTCGATGGCGGTGCTCGGAATCCTGCTCACGATCGGCCGTTCTATCTACCTCGACCAGCTGGCCGGGCCGAATCTGCCACATGATGCGGCGTCGGCGTTCTACGAGATCCTCGTGCACTACCTCCGCCTCGGCCTGCGCATCGTCGCCGGGGTGGCGCTGCTGGTCGCGGCCGCCGCCTACCTGTCCGGGCCGTACCCGACCGCGCGCAGGATCCGGGGCTGGTTCGGCTCCGGCGTCGGCTGGGCCCAGGGCGAGACAGGCGCCTCGGCCACGCCGCTCGGCCGCTGGGTCGCCGAGCGGAAGACGGCACTCCGGGTCGGCGCGATCCTGCTGCCGCTGGCGATCTTCCTGCTCTGGAGCAGCCCCACCGTGAGCATCCTGATCGTGCTTGCCGTGGTCGCCGTGCTGCTGCTGCTGGTGATCGAGATCTTCGGAAGGGCGCCCCCGGGCGAGTACGGCACGCCGACCTCCGTCACATGAGTGCGTCGAGCCCGCACCTCGCAACGCTGCTCGTGACGGTAGGGATCGGCCTCGTGATGTGCCGCATGGGCCTCCGTGAGCGGCGGCTGCTGGCCAGGCGCGACCGGGGCCGGTGCGCGTCGTGCGGCCGCCGGCTCGGCACTCGCCGCCACTGCTCCAACTGCGGTAGCTCCTAGATCGCGGGCGCGCCGTGGCGGGCGACGGCGACGGCCTCGATCCGCGAGTGGACGTCGAGCGCCCTGAACAGGTGGCGGATGTGGTTGCGGACCGTCTCGGGGCTGAGGTGCAACTCGCCCGAGATCTGCTGGGTCGAGTGCCCGCGCTCGAGCAGCCGCAGCACTTCGGCCTGACGAGGTGTGAGGCTCGGGTGCGGCGGGCGATCCGGCTCGGCGTCGACGTGCACGACCTGGCCGAAGACGCCGACGATCTGGCCGCCCGCGTAGAGCGGGACGGCGCTGACCTCGACGTTGACCCTGTCGCCGTCGTTCTGGAGCAGCACCACCTCCTCGTCGGTCGCCTCGACGTTGCCGACGATCTTTTGCGCGAAGGATTCGCGGGCGCGCCTCGTCTCCTCAGGTGCGACCACGGAGGTGAATTGCCGGCCGGTGACGTCGCCGACAACGCGTTGCCCCGCCGGGTTGACCCAACGGATGATCCCGTGGGTGTCGATCACGTAGGCGGGGACGTTGATCTGCTCGAGCGCGCGCTCGACGTCAGCGTCCATTGCCCGAAGCCGGGACACGCACCGAGTGTCACAGCCGGGTTCGTCGGGGACATCGTCCAAAGAGGACGACTCGACCCGGACTCGCCGTTTACGACGGAGACTGAACCAGGATGACGATGACCGTGCCGAGTCCGAGCAGCACGCCGATCGCGGCGAAGAAAAGGCTGGCGCGAGCATCGAGTGGTGCGTACCCGCCTCGGTCGAGCGCCTCCTCGACACGCTTCTGGCGAATGTAAGCGTAGGCGACCATCAGCACGCCGACGAGCCCGAACGCGATCCCGATGGCCTCGTACGGCCAGGCTGCTCCGCTCGACAGCTCAGGTACAAGCTTGCCCGCGGCGAGGCTGACCGCGAACGTCGTCAGGCCCGTGCGCCACCAAGCGAGGTAAGTCCGCTCGTTGGCGAGCCGCGTGCGCCTGAGGGCGTCGTCCCCGGTGTCCACAACCGCCGCTTCGGCGCAGCGCCGTTGTTCCCTGCCGCCTCATCGCTCTCACCCGCACCGGGTGATGAAGGCACGTGGCGCTCACGTCAACCTCCGCACTGGCGATGCTGACCCTCGCCTCCAATCTCGGAGCTGCGCGCAGCCAAATGGCGTTCACGCTCGGCTTCCACATCATCCTGGCGTCGCTCGGCGTGGCGCTGCCGGCGCTGATGCTGATTGCGAACTACCGTGGGCTTCGGCGCGACGACGCGGACGCGCTGACGCTCGCACGGCGCTGGTCGAAAGCGGTCGCGGTGACATTCGCCGTGGGAGCCGTGACCGGGACGGTGCTCTCCTTCGAGTTCGGGCTCCTCTGGCCCGCGTTCACCGGACGCTTCGGCCAGGTCTTCGGCGTCCTGTTCGCGATCGAGGGCGTCTTCTTCTTCCTCGAGGCGATCTTCATCGCGATCTACATCTTCGGCTGGCGCTACCTGTCGCCGTGGGCGCATTTCTGGTCCGGCGTGCCGGTCGTGATCGCCGGCCTGGGGGGCGCCTTCGCGGTGGTCGCGGTCAACTCGTGGATGAACCAACCGCAGGGCTTCTCGCCGGCGAGCGGCAAGGTGACCTCGGTCGAGCCGTGGAAGGTGATCTTCAACCCGGCCGTGCCCTACGAGGTCCCGCACATGATTCTCGCGGCGTACCTCGTCACCGGTTTCATCGTCGCGTCGATCTACGCGGTCGGGCTGCTGCGCGGCCGGCGCGACCGCATCCACCGGCTCGGGCTTCTGATCCCGCTGACGGTCGCCTGCATCGCGACGCCGATCCAGTTCGCGGTCGGCGACACCGCCGCGCGCGCGATCGCCAAGGATCAACCGGTGAAGTTCGCGGCGATGGAATGCGTGCAGCAGACCTCGACCGACGTCACGGAGTACATCTACGGCCGCTGCACGTCCGAAGGGGTGAAGGGAGGGATCGGCATTCCCGGTTTCGACTCGTTCCTGGTCGGCTGGAGCACGAGCACGCAGGTCACTGGGCTCGACTCGGTGGCGCCCGACGACCGGCCGCCCGCCAACACGATGCTGCACTGGGCCTTCGACACCATGGTCGGCATCTGCACGGCGTTGATCGCGCTCGGGGCGTGGTTTGCGCTCGTCTGGTGGCGCAAGCGTGACGTCTCGGAGGCGAAGTGGTTCCTGCGTGCCTGCGCGCTCTCGGGCGCAGCGGCGGTCGTCGCGCTCGAGTGCGGCTGGATCGTCACGGAGGTGGGCCGCCAGCCGTGGATCGTCTACCGCGTCATGCGCACGTCCGATGCCGTCACCAAGGCCGACGGCATCTGGATCACGTTCTCGCTCGTGCTCGCGATCTACCTCGCGCTCGGCGCGGCCCTGATCATCACCTTGCGGGCGATGTCGCGGCGCTGGCGCAGCGAGGACGACCGGGAGGAAGAGGTGCCGTACGGGCCCGACACGGGCGCTCCTCCGGTGCCCGCAAGGGGCTCTCGGTGACGGCCGCGAACGCCGTGGCCGTCGTGCTCGTCGTCGGCGTGACGATGTACGCGGTCTTCGGCGGTGCCGACTTCGGCGCCGGGTTGTGGAGCCTGCTCGCAGGCGGAGGGGACCGTGGCCGGCGACCTCGTGCGCTGATCGACTGGGCGATCGGGCCCGTCTGGGAGGCGAACCACGTCTGGCTGATCTTCGTGCTGGTCGTCCTCTGGACGGGCTTCCCCTCGGCCTTCGGGTCCATCTTCTCGACGCTCTTCATCCCGCTCAGCCTCGCGGCGTTCGGGATCGTCCTGCGCGGATCGAGCTTCGCCTTCCAGCACACCGCGCGTCGCGCACGTGGGCGAGCTCTGGCCACGACCGTCTTCGGCGCATCGTCGGTGCTGACGCCGTTCTTCCTCGGGACGGTGGTCGGCGCGGTCGCCGGCGGCCGCGTGCCGGTGGGCAATGCGGCCGGCGACGCGGTGACCAGCTGGCTGAACCTGCTCTCGTTCGTGACCGGCGCGCTCTTCGTGGCGACCGGCGCGTACCTCTCGAGCGTGTTCCTCGTGAGCGACGCGCGCCGAGCGCGGACTCCCGACCTCGAGCGCTACTTCAGCAACCGTGCGCTCGTCGCCGCGGTCGTCACCGGAGCGCTTGCTGCTGCCGGCCTGGTCGTCCTGCACCGGGATGCCCGCTCCGTTTTCGATGGCCTTACGAGCGACGGGCTAGCGCTCGTGATCGTCTCCCTCGTGTGCGGGGTGGCAGTGCTCGTGCTGCTGCGGCGTGGCGCGCAGCGCGGAGCTCGCGTCTTGGCGGCGGGCGCCGTCGTGTCGGTGATCTGGGGCTGGGCCGTCGCGCAGCATCCGAACATCTTGCCGCCGAGCCTGACCGTCTCCGGGGCGGCAGCTCCTCACGCGACGTTGATCGCCGTGCTGATCGTCTTCGGCGCCGCCGTCCTGCTCGTCTTGCCGTCGATCGGGCTGCTCTTCACGCTCGTGCAGCGCAACCTCGTGGAGGAGACGACGCAGCCCGCACCCCCGGCGGGACCAGCGCGTTAGCGCGCGGTTCCCTCCGTGTCGCACGGGATCCTCAGACGTTCGGAGGCGATCCCTGTGTCGTGAGTCAGACGGGCAACGGTGCGCTCCATCGCGAATGGCCGCAGCCCGCCCGCGCCGTGGTGGTACGGGTTGTCGAGGAACCAGAGGAGGAGCAGCGTCGAGGTGATCACGACCGCGACGCTGCCCATCATCGTCGCCTGCACGATCGCCCGCTCGCCGCTGTCGGCGAAGAAGAGCATGAAGATGCCGATGATCAGCGCGGTCAGGAACAGCACGATCCAGAGCGGCGTGGGGATCACGCCCTCGGCGCCGTGGGTCCGGTCGGCTCGGGCGCTCTCGCGGTCGGTGCGCTGGTCGAGCCATTTCCCGTACGCGGCCTGCTCCGTGGCCGAACGCGGCTCGACCGTCCTCAGCGTCCGGAACATGGTGACGCCCCAGGGGTTGTACGCATCGGTAAGCGTGCCCGACTCCATTTGCGGCCACTCTCGGTGCACGACGTTGCGCGCGTAGCAGACGAGCTGGCCCGAGAAGCGCTCGCGCACCGCGGCCGGCATGAGCTGGGCGGTCTCGAACTGCTCTAGCACGATCTGCGCCTCGTTCTCGGCGCCGCTGCGCGAGGTGTCGTAGCTCTCGAAGGCGAGGAAGACGACGAAGCCGAGCAGCACGGCGAATCCGGTCGCCAGGACTCCGAACACTCCGGCCGCGCGGTCCCCGTCCTCGAAGTAGCTGCCCGCGGGAGCCCGGCGGCGGACGAGCAGCATGGCACTGACGGCCACGACGGCCACGGTGACGACGATCAGCGCCGCCCAGGCGAAGTTCATCCGGCCGGCCCGTGCGCTGCCGGGGGCAGCTCCATCGAGTCGCGCAGCGAGAGGAGAGGCGTATCGGGCACGTCGATCAACCCGCGCGTCGGACGGTCGAGGTCGAAGATCACCAGCAGCAGCAGGGTCACGAGCGCGCCGGCGAGGACGACGGTGGTGGCGCCCCGGCCGTGCATTGCCGTGTACAGCGCGAGCAGGCCAAAGGCGAAGGCGGCTCCGAACACCTCCAGCACCAGCACCGCGGTCGGGATCCGGTTGTTCAGCGCTCCGACGCGAACCGTTTGCTGGTCGATCATCTCGTTCAGCGTCTCGACGTAGAGCCGCGGCGCGCTGTCCCGCGGCGCGCGGTCGAGCGCGTCACCGGCCAGGCCCCACAACTGCCGTTGGAGGAGGTCTTCGCGGGCGACAGCGCGGTCGAACCTGGCGCTGGTCGGCACCGCGAGCGAGAGGGCGATGCTCGCGTCCGTGTATTGCCTGAGCAGCAGTAGCGAGCGGGTCCGCATCGGTTCGGCCAGGGTCTGCGCGCGCAGGTAGGTCGTCCCAATCGTGTTGGCGTCGTCGATGACGGCCGCTCGCCGCGCGTCATAGCGTCCGATGGCCAGGGTCAGACCGAAGGCGAGAATCAGCCCGACCAGCGCGAAGAACGCGCCTTGCACGATCCCGACGGGTTCCCGCAGCGTCTCCGCCTGCCGGCGGAGATATCGGCCGGCGAGGTAACCGACGGCCACGAAGCCGAGCACGAGCCCGGCAATGATCAACCACAGCTCCCAGGTGCTCAGCCGGAAGAACACCGGCCCAGAATCTCAGAGCACCGAGCCGCCGGGATCATTCGATTCGGGTGACGCCGGGCCTCGAATCGTCGGCGAGCCTGCTGACTACGCCGACGAAAGGACGGGATGAGCCTCACGCACCCACGGACAAACAACGGCCACCAGGAGGAGCTCGCGGTGCAACCGCTGTTCGGGCTCGAGGGGACGACGATCCCTCGGGACGCCATCCCCGAGGGCGAGCTCGCACCCGACGTCGCGTACCAGATCATCCACGACGAGCTGATGCTCGACGGCAACGCCCGGCTCAACGTCGCGACCTTCGTGACGACCTGGATGGAGCCTCAGGCCCAGCAGCTGATGACGGAGTGCTTCGACAAGAACATGATCGACAAGGACGAGTACCCGCAGACCGCGGAGATCGAGGCGCGCTGCGTGAAGATGCTCAGCCGGCTGTGGCACGCTCCGGAGGCCGACGAGGCCACCGGGTGCTCGACCACCGGCTCGAGCGAGGCCGCGATGCTCGGCGGGCTGGCCTTGAAGCGCCGCTGGATGCAGCGGCGGCGGGCCGAGGCCAAGCCGGTCGAGCGGCCGAACCTCGTGATGGGCATCAACGTCCAGGTCTGCTGGGAGAAGTTCGCCAACTACTGGGACGTCGAGATGCGCCTTGTCCCGATGGAGGGTGACCGCTTCCACATGTCGGCGGAGGAAGCGGTGAAGCTCTGCGACGAGAACACGATCGGCGTCGTCGCCATCCTCGGCTCGACCTTCGACGGCTCCTACGAGCCGGTGGAGGAGATCTGCCAGGCACTCGACGCGTTCGAGGCCGACACGGGGCTGGACATCCCGGTCCACGTCGACGGTGCATCCGGGGCATTCGTCGCGCCGTTCGTCGACGAGGATCTGACCTGGGACTTCGAGCTGCCGCGCGTCGCTTCGATCAACGCGTCCGGCCACAAGTACGGCCTCGTGTACCCGGGCGTCGGCTGGGTTGTATGGCGCGACAGCGCTGCGCTGCCCGAGGATCTGATCTTCTGGGTCAACTACCTCGGCGACAACATGCCCACCTTCGCGCTCAACTTCTCGCGGCCGGGCGCGCAGGTCATCGCCCAGTACTACAACTTCCTCCGGCTTGGCTTCGAGGGCTACCGCAACGTTCAGGGCTACGCCCGCGAGGTCGCGACGCAGCTCTCGGGGAAGATCGAGGAGCTTGGCCCCTTCGAGCTGATCACGCGCGGGGACGAGCTGCCGGTGTTCGCCTTCAAGGTGAAGGACGAGATCGAGAACTTCTCGGTCTTCGACGTCTCGAACGCACTACGCGAGCGCGGCTGGCAGGTCCCGGCGTACACGTTCCCGAAGAACCGCGAGGATCTCGCGGCACTGCGGGTCGTCGTCCGGCGCGGGTTCACCCACGACATGGCGGACCTGCTCCTCACCGATCTGGAGCGGCAGCTTCCGCGCCTCGAGGGCCAGCCGGTGCCCGTCCACGACCAGTCGTCGGCCGCGGGGTTCCGCCACTAGCAAGCCGGCCCCCGAACGGAGTGCCTCGACTAGCCTGTGGGACGCCCAGAGACACCTAGTCGGGAGGTTCACGTGCACAAGCGCTGGAACGTGCTCGTCGTCGCCGTCGGCATCGCGGCTCTGGCTTCTGGTTCGGCCGCTCTCGCCGACCACGGCGGCGGGAAGCACGGCAAGCCCGGGAAGGGCGCGACTCAGGTCTTCACGCTCGACCCGTCGACCCACGGCAACCCGGAAGGGGTCGCCACGAGGGGTGGGGGGAAAGTCTTCTTCGTCGGCGCGACCGGCGACGGCACCATTTACCGCGGCACGGTCGGCAACCCGACCGTGACCGAGTTCATCCCCGGCTCGGCCGGTAAGTCGGCGATCGGCATGAAGATCAGGGGCGACAAGCTCTACGTCGCGGGCGGCATGACCGGGAAGATCTACGTCTACAGCCTGCGGACGAAGGAGCTCCTGGCCACCTTCGACACCGGCCCGGGAGGGTTCCTGAACGACCTCGTCGTGACCGGGAGAGGCGTGTTCGTGACGGACTCGTTCCGCCCAGTGCTCTGGCGGTTGACCAACGCGCAGGTCCGCGCCGGCTCGGGAACGCCCCAGGCGATCCCGGTCGCGCCCGAGATCATCTACACGGCCGGGTTCAACCTGAACGGGATCGTTGCCCGCGGCCACGAGCTGATCGTCGTGCAGTCGAGCACCGGGAAGCTGTTCAGCATCGAGCTCGAGAAGGGCGGAACCACTCGTGAGATCCACGAGATCGCGTCGGACCCGGTCCCCGGCGGCGACGGAATGCTGCTCGACCGCGGCCGGCTGATCGTCGTCCAGGGCTCCCCAGCGGCGCTGCGGTTCCTGAAGCTGAACCACCATGCCTCGAGCGCCAAGCTGGTGGCGACGCAGACCGACCCGACGCTTCGCGGGCCCTCGACGGTCGCCCGTGCACGGCACCTGTACCTCGTGGTGAACGCTGACTTCGCCACGAGCACGACTCCGTTCACCGTCTCGGGCCTGCCCCGCGGCGGAAAGCACTAGCGGACGGCAGCGCGGCCGGCGCCCCGCCGGCCGCGCTCCTCTAGGCGCCTGGATTGACCGAGCAATCCTCGGCGCCCGTGCGAGTTATCGCACCCTCCAATGTGTCGAGTGGGCCGGGTAGGGATCGAACCTACGACCTTGGGCTTAAAAGTCCGGCCGGAACGACGGCGGCATGATGTCGTGAACGGAAACATGCTGCAATCGCGACGAGACCCGAGCCGCCCAACCCTCACTCTCCCTTCCCTGATCGGTCGCGAAGCGGGGTGCCGGCGTGGGGCCAACGTTCGCTTCATCGGTGACTATGGGCGCGAAATTGCCGGGCCTCCTCATGCCGGTGGTATGAAGTTGCGCGAGCGTGCGCGCGACGAATCAGCGGTGGGAGTTTGTGGGCCGAGGCTTAGCTGCCATCAAGGGCCGCGAACGACCGTGACGAGCTCGCCTAGGTTCCACTCGTGGACGAAATCGTCGCCCTCTGCCGCTCGTATCCTTGCGCGGACGGTCGTCGGCGTTCGCTCAATGTCTCGGACGACCTTCGCCTCGACAGTTGCTTCCTGGCCGGGAAGATGAACCAGGACCACGTCGCCCATCTCGAGTCGCTGAGCCGGCACTTCGATCGCCACTCGCTCGATCCTAGATGCTCCCATCGCAATAGCCGAGCTGCGAGCGCGGGTAGTTCGCTTGCGAGCGAGATGCTCCGAGGCGTCAGCCGCTGGTTCGGACGATGCACCTGAAGCCGATATGGCCCGTCGATGTATCGAGAGCCTCGCCCTGGCGCGCGGCGGGCCGGTAGCGCAAGCAGTAGTTCGGAGCGCAGAGGTGTGAGCCGCCCTTGATCACCCTCCGCGGGATCGTCTCACCGGGCGCAGAGCTCGTGGCGGCGCTCGCGACCCGCGGGTTGCGAGGGATGCAGCAGGGGCTCTCGACCTCGTCCGGGTGCTGCATCGTGAAGAAGTCGGTCGTCCACTCCCAGACGTTGCCGGTCATGTCGTAGAGCCCGTACCCGTTCGGCGGGAACGAGCCGGCCGGAGAGGTGCCTTCGTAACCATCGAGCTTCAGGTTCTGCCAGGGAAACTCGCCTTGCCAGGTGTTCGCCATCGGCTTTTCGTCAGGGAAGTGCTCGTCGCCCCAGCTGAACACCGCACCTTCCAGCCCGCCGCGAGCGGCGTACTCCCACTCTGCCTCGGTCGGCAGCTCCTTCCCGGCCCACGCTGCATAGGCCTCGGCGTCCTCGTAGGCGATCTGCACGACCGGGTGACGTTCGCGGCCGTTGATCGTCGATCCCGGTCCCGCGGGCCGCTTCCAGTAGGCGCCGGGGACGTACTCCCACCAGTTGCGGAAGTCGCGTATGTCGACCGGCCCTGCCGTCTTACGGAAAACGAGCGAGCCGGGGACAAGCAGCTCCGGGTCGGCGTCCGGGTAGAGCGCCGGATCGAGCGGCCGCTCGCAGAAGGTCACGTAGCCGGTCTCCCGCACGAAGCGGCGGAACTCCGCGGCGGCCACCGGCCGCTCGTCCATCCAGAAGCCGTCCACGGCGACGCGATGCACCGGGCGCTCTTCCGGGTAGAAATCCTCCGAGCCCATCCGAAACTCGCCCGCGGGAATCCAGCGCATGTTCTCGAACGGAGGCGGGCTCGCCGCCTTTGCGTCAGATGCGAGCGCCGGTCTCACCCAGGCTGAAGTGTAGGCCGATGGAGATCGTCGGCCGCAAGCAGGGTCGTTCGGTTTCGCTCGCCCGACGGGCTGAATCACCCAAAAGGTACGACGACTGCGCCGGCCCGAGTATCGAGAGTGGAGCGATGTACAAGCAAGTGGCCACCGTTCGAGTTCGGCCCTGAAGCAGGTGACGGTAGAAGCCAAGTGACCTGATCACTCTCAACACGACCAGGACGAAGGAGGCGGCATGCCACTGCTACGCAATCGAGGTGACTCTTCGGGAACGCATTACCAGATGCGAGAGAAGATGTTCTCGATCGGCGACGACTTCTGGGTCGAGACCGACGGCGGCGAAAAAGCGTTCAAGGTGAACGGAAAGGCGCTCCGAATCCGCGACACATTGGTTCTCGAAAGCCCAGCTGGCGAGGAGCTGTACACGATCCAGGAGAAGAAGCTCCGCGTGCGCGACACGATGGAGGTCGAGCAAGCTGGCAAGACGGTTGCGACGATCAAGAAGGCGCTCATCAGTCCGCTTCGCGACCGCTACTCGGTCGAGGTCGAGGGCGGCAACGACCTCGAGGCCAAGGGCAACGTCGTCGACCACGAATACAAAATCGAGCGCGACGGCGACAAGGTGGCCGAGATCTCGAAGCGCTGGTTCCGCGTCCGCGACACGTACGGCATCGAGATAGCGGACGACCAGAACGACGCCCTCATCGTCGCTGTCGCCGTCTGCATCGACCAGATGGGCCGCGGCGAGTAGCCGCCTCGGTGAGCCAGCGGGTCGAGCAGAGCGCGGAAGCTCCGGGCACGGGCGGAAGCCGCCTCGGGGCAGCGCGGGATTGGCTGAGCGGGAGGGCAAACACCAGCCTGGGCCGCCTCGCGCTGCTCTGGTTCCGCCGCTACTTCGAGGCAAGCCGCAACTCAGGTGCGGCGACCTCGACGTACGTGATGTTGTCGGTGTTCCCGACGGCACTTGTCGTCATCGCAGTCTTCAACCTCGCCAGGGGAGACGAAAACGCCTTCGCCGACCAGCTGATCACTCACATGAACCTCGAAGGGTCGACCGCCAGCGTCGTTGACGACCTGTTCGGCACCACCGCGAACAATCTCCTGGCGGCCTCATTGGCAATCGTGATCGGCTTCCTGCTCTGGGGACTCTCCATCGGCCAGCAGTACCAAGACCTCTACGCGCGCGCCTGGCGCATCCACGTAGGCACGGCGGCGGACCAGGTGCGCTTTACGATCTGGTTCTTCGTCTCCAGCGGGCTGATCGCGCTGATGACCGTCTCGGCGGCGGAGCTTCGGGCCGCCGGTTGGCTTGCGCTGGTTCCGGCCTGGATCGCCGGTTCCATGGTCTTCTGGCTGTGGACGCCGCGCTTCCTGCTCCACCGCCAGGTCCCACTTCGCTCGCTCTTGCCCGGCGGGCTCTTAGGGACCTTCGTCGTCGGCGGGACGATCGCGACCTCGCCGCTCTGGATCGGGCCGAGGTGGATCAGAACGCGAAGGCGTTCGGAGCATTCGGTGTCGTGATCGGGATCCTTGCCTACGTCCTGATCGTCGTCACGCTCTCGATGGTCTGTGCCGTCTTCTCGCCGGTCTGGGCGGAGTGGCGACAAGGCGAGAGCGACCGGAAGGGCTAGCGGCCATTTGAGCAGGCTTTCCCTGATGGGCCGGGCAGGGATCGAACCTGCGACCTTGGGATTAAAAGTCCCCTGCTCTACCAGCTGAGCTACCGGCCCCGGCGCGAGGGTACCCTCCCGCGGTGGTCAGGATCGACTTCGCGGTGGAGGTCGCACGCCCCCCAGAGGAGGTCTTCGCGCGGCTGGTCGATCTCGACCGGCTGCCCGAGTGGCAGGCGAGCGCGCTCGGCTCCAGCGCCGAGGGTCCGCTCGAGCAGGGCGCGCGCATCAACGAGCGCCGGCGGGTGCTGGGCCGCGAGCTGGAGAACGAGCTCGAGGTGACCGCCTACGAGCCGCCGAGGCGGCTGACGCTGAAGGCGCTCGGCGGCCCGGTTCCGTTCACCGTCGACCACGAGCTGACCGAGAACGGCGGTTCGACCCTCCTCCGCGTGATCGCCGAGGCCAAGCCAGGCACGTTCATGAAGCTGGCCGAGCCGGTGCTCGCCCGGACGGCCGAGGAGGAAATGCGCAAGGACTTCGAGCGCCTGAAAGAGCAGCTCGAGGGCGAGGGCTATCCTTCCGAGGCCGCCCCCGTCGACTAGCGGCCTAGGTCACAGCCCTTTCAAGGCTGTAGCACGGGTTCGAATCCCGTCGGGGGCACTCGGGCGGTTAGCTCAGTTGGGAGAGCGCCTGCCTTACAAGCAGGAGGTCGGCGGTTCGAGCCCGCCACCGCCCATCGCCGGAAACCCGCTGCAACGGGCGGGTTTCAGTCATGCCCACCTGCCACTACGCGGGAAGCGTAGCGGCTCGTGAGTCAGGTTCTAGTCAGGTTCGGTCGCTGCTGGACGGCTGACGCGACACAAACGCGCGTCGCCGTCCCGGCCGATCGACCACCGGCCGCAGAGCCGTCAGAGGGGGACTTCGACCCGCTCCCAGACCTAGAGAAACCCGTCCGTGGCGCCGCGAGGCGGCGCGGCAGACGGAGCGAGCAGTCCAACATGTTGGACTCGCGCGGTAACGCACGACCTGGGCGCGCTCGAGCTCCGGGCCGACGACGAACGCTGACAGCAAACGGCAGAAATCCGAGGCGCACTGCTTCCTCCGCAAGGGGGCAGGGCGCCTTCGACCCGCCTCTAGCGCCGGCAGGAGGTCAGAGTCGCCTCCACGGCGTGTCAAAGCTGCGTCTCGCGGCAATATCCACGGATCGACAGGAACGAGATCGAATCGGAACTAACGCAGCTCGAGCAGGAGCTGGAGCACGTCACCCAGCTCGCCGAGGAAAGCGACGCGGCGCTAGCGGCGCTCGAGGCGGAGCGCGTCGAACGTGAGGGCCGGCTACAGCTCGCGCGGCGAGCCAAAGACGACTTCGAGCGCCGCATCGAAGCGAAGCGCCTCGAACTTCAGCGCGCCGAAGCCGAAGCCCTGATCGAAGAATTGGATCGTTCAATCGCCCGCCGAGGCACGGCCGCCGAACTTCTTGCGTCCGCCGTAGAGGCCGCCGTCGCGAGACTGCATGAATACAGGGCCGAGCACGAAGCTGTCATGAGCGCTTGGCAGACGGTCCGCAAGCAGCCGACTGCGCGCGAAGCCGTCGAACCAGAGACGGCTCGCGCAGCCGAGCACGAACCGGCGGCAGCGACGCAATCGATCGAGCTGCTCACCGATACGGTCCGCGAGCATTTCGAGAGCCAGCTCGAGCGTGAACTTGTGGAGGCAGCCGCCCGAAGTCCGATGGGTTACGAGATTCAGAAGCTTCCAGCTCACCTGCAGGCGCTTGCGCGAGAGAGACGTCTCGCAGTGTTTCGAGAGAGGAAGGACACGGCCGGGCCTCTGCGCGATGACACCTAGCTGCGCCCCGCCGTCCCGCTACGCCCTAACCGCTCAGGACCAGAATAGATCACTACCCCGGTTCTCGAGCTACTTCCGAGAAGCCATTCCTGCTCGTGGTCGAGGACGCAGGTTTTCCTGATTCGGAGCGGTAAGAAGGCGGGCGGCGGCACGGGGGAGAAGGAGCGCGAGCCGTGCGGCAGCCCGGGCTCTTTCTGCCGCCTCCCTCGTCCTAAGCGGCCACTAGCTAGGCCACAGGAGAAGGCGTAGAGTCGTCTACGGGCCCGGGGGCGTTCCGTTTGCGGGTTGCCCTCCCCCTCCGCGGGATTTGTGATCAGCTCCTCGGCCCTCGCCTCATACTCGCGCCATTAAGAGTCGCAGGTGCAGGCGCCGGCCGCGCGAGTGTGGCGCGGCTTCTGCGGCGTCTTCTTCATCTGGGACCCCTTTGCAACTGATGACGGGTAGTCAGGGGCGCCGACGTCCCCTCCAGACGCCGGCGCCCGATTCGCTGCTTGCCTACGCGGCTACTTGCGGCGGCGCAAGGCGCCGACCGGCAGGTGGCCCACGCCGGCCTTGGCCAGCCCGCGGCTGACGATGTAGCCGGTCGCGACGATGGTTACGTAGAGCCACGCACGCCGGTCACCGAACGAGTCGGAGACCGCGGCCGCGATCAAGATCGCGACGATGATCCCGACCATCGCCCAGAACTCGGTCGTCAGCACCGACCACTTCGTCTCGTCGTGCAGTCCGGTTGCTCGCTCGCCGAGCGTCTCGGCTGCGTAGCCCTCGGGCTCCTTCAGCCCGACTTCGGATGTCGCCATACCTAACCCCTCCTCGTGTAGCTGGAAGTCGCTTTTGACCGCGCCCGCCGCGATTAAACGCCAGGCGAACGGTCGTCGCGGACGCGTGTCTAGGCCCGTGTTTCACGAGCCTCAGGCAGAGAAGAGAGAGCCTCACTGCACCCGAACCTGGAGGAGGGGAAATGGCCAACCCGGTTCCCGCCGGAAGCGACGTATCCGCTGGCAACTACGAGTGCACGAGCTGCGGCAACACGATCCACGTGGGCTCCACGAAGCACCTCCCGCCGTGCCCAACCTGCGGCAACGGCCAGTGGGAGACATTGTCCGGCGGCGACAGCGTCGACGACCCCTACCCGAACAACTAAAGGGACGTCGAGGCCCAGCAGACAAGGGTTCGCACAGGCTGGCCAATAAACCCGGACGGCAAGGCAGAGCTGGGCCAAGCGCTCCCAGGCGCCCCGCGCATCGGCGACCCCATCGGGGAGACCCCGAGCGCCTGACCCACTCTCTTAGACGTTGCGCGAGCGGCAGCGGGCCTGACGCAGGTGGGTCATATGCAGCCTGCTCAACCGGCAGCTCGCGGGGCGGGAGATACAGTCGAGGGCCGGGCGGACCTCGGACTTCCGCTCCGGGTCCGCCAACCCTGAGCAGGAAGCACTTTCCCTCTGGGGTCTGCCCGGCCTTCGGTAGGAAGATGCCGCCTCGTACCGGTGCCTTGCGCTGAGCGTTCGCTCCCCAACTGCCGCGCAGGCCGAGCTGGGCGTCAGCTGAGGCGAACTGGAAGTCTGACCAGGAACGGCTGGGGCGGGGACGTAAGGACACCTCAGGCTGCCTACGTCTCCCGCGGGTCGTCCTCCTGAGCCTCGTGCGCGGCCTGGCCCTCTTTCTCGACGACCAGGAAGCGTTCGGTCTGCTCGACGACGTGTTCGACGCCAGGATCCTCGTGCCCGGGCAGCACGACGAACTGGGTCGCTACGGCACGGACTGCCTCGTACTCTGCTCGTGTCGCACTGACTTTCTCGACACAGTCCGTGTCGTCGCACTCGCAGAGAAACTCCATCGGCACATCGTCAGGCGCAAGGGCCGTGCCGACGTCCTCGATCCGCTCGTTGACCTCCCGGAAGAGGGCCTCGTTCCTTTCTCGAGGGTCGCCTGGCATCGCTACGAGACCTGTCGGGCTTCGCGTTCGACGATTTCCCGCTCCTTACCCTGCTTCTCGACCACCGTAAAGCGGTCGTACTGCTCAACCACAACCTCTCCTGCGCTCAGGTCCTCATGGCCGGAAACGACGAAGAACCGGGCCGGGTGGGCACGGACTGCCTCGTACTCGGCGGGGGTGAGCTCGACGCGCGCGAGACAGCTCATCTCCCCGCACTCGCACAGGTAGGGCACTTTCTCCACCCTCCCGCCGGCCACTTGGTCGATGCTCTCATTTCCAGCTCGGAAGATCGTTTCGTTCTTCGCCAGCCTCGCAGAGCGCTCGTCCATCGCGAAGAGCCTCTTCCCCCGGTCTGCTCTTTCTCGAACACGCTGTCGCCGGCGGCTTCGCCTCGCGAGCGACTCGACGGTCATCCTGCCCACGCACACGCCGGGCGCTCGCTACTCGAAGGTCACGCGGGCGACGATCGCGAGCACGATCTGCAAGAAGGGCTGGACGGCGACGATCCGAGCGCCAGCGAGCTACACAAACGCGCTCTAGAGAGCACAGCTTGCAGAATGGCACTACACCGATCAGAACCCGAGCCACTACGAGGAGGATCACCTGATCTCGCTCGAGGTGGGCGGCGCTCCACGTTCCGCCCGCAACCTCGGCCAGAGCCGCACTCGCAGTCACGCCAGAGCGACCCGCGCGAGAACGCTTGGAAGAAGCCGGTCCGTGAGGGGACGCCTGACGCTCAGGCGGGCGCAGAAGCTCGAGCTTGCCTACAACGCAAGCTCGGCTGAGCCTCTGGCGAGAGCACGCTCGCCCAGGCCAGGAGCAGCTTTCTCGGAACAGAATGAGGCCAACTCCGAGGAGGAGGCCACCTCAATGAATATCCTCGGGCTCGGACTCAGACAGCGCCCGTTCCTGTGCCACCAACGCCTGCTCTTCCATGATCAGCTGAGCGGCCTCCTGGAGTTGGAGCGCCAACTCGCGCGCGTCGTCCACCGGGAGATACTGCGTCCCCCACGTTCGGTCGTCGGAGTCGACGGTCGGGTGCGGCCCATACTCGCCCTGGGTGACGAGCAGGTGGACGAGATCGCCGGCGATCCGCACGTCGTATCCGGGCGCGAGCTCGACAGTCAGGCTCCTCGGCAAGGAGGGGGTTTCCTGGTGCTGCTCCAGGTATGCCTCGATCGCATCGAGTGTGCGGTCGCCCACGATGACCTCGCCGTACGTGCCGTGGGCTTCGGTGCCGATCGTGCTCCTATCGACGAGCAGGTAGAGCGGGGGGTCGTCGCCCCAGCGCAGCTTCCGAAGCCGAAGGCCTTGGAGGTTGGCGATGCGCCGGGCGCGATCCTCGCGCCGTCTGTCTGGGTTGGCCCTCAATCGATGGTTCCCTCCTGTTGAAGCATAGATCGTGCCCCTGCGCGCAAGCCACAAACTGCCTCCTCTGGACGGTAGCGCTTCTGACACCGGAGCAAAAGGTCACACCAAGCTCTAGTGACATTCCCACACGCTGGCCCATCGCGGCGTGCTTCTGCTCGACAAGCTGGCTGAGTTCCCGCCAAGCGCTGAAGGCGGGATGGCAGCGATCGCGTTTGCCAGCGGGATCCCAAGGAGACCGAGTCAGTGTGAGCAGGCGAAAGTGCATTGTCGGAGCTATCGAGGGACGGCAACGCGGTGAGCGAATGGCTCACTGATCGAGCGAAACGGACCAGCTTGACGACGGCGGTCGGTGTCGGAGCAGTCCTGGGGTGCCGTTGCTGGTGCTACAACAGCGATGCGCTCGCGTTCCGATGACGTCATCTCCGGCCGGGTAAGCATCGACCTGCTTAAGAAGGTCGAGCTTCTTACGATCAGGCTGCATCTAGAGCGATCCTAGGAGCCCGCAGTCGTCGTGCCTACAACTAGGCGACCGCGCGTCACCACGGCCAGCGCGTGAACCTTCTCCGCCGGCCGACCACATCGCGCTCGTTTCCCTGCTCGTCGACGATCTTGAATGCGTAGGGGGCCGCTCGGGTGGCCCGGCCTCGGGGGACAAGACCGAGCCGCCGGAGCGGCACGACCAAACGCCGGAAACCCTGCTCGGCCCCTTGCTCGATCTTCATCGCCACCTTCCTACTGAGACGAGCAAAAGGCGTCGAGTGAACTGGCCAACTCGGGTCATTCGCGAAGGCAGCGACCCTAGAAAGACCCGACAAGCGCCCGCAGCACGCGCACCGCTTCGGCTCGATGCTCGCCGGGGAGCGCAGAGAGCGAAACGCGAGCCCAGCGCCTGCTCGAAGGGGCATCCCGCTGGCCTTTCAGGCCCGGGCGTGATTCAGTCGCTTCAATCGATCGAGGAGGCAACCATGAACGTTTCCGCCAATACCAGACCAGTAGGCCAGCAGCGCGGGATCGGCTTCGGGATTCTCCTGTTCATCCTCACGCTCGGCTTCTACGGCTGGTACTGGGTCTACAAGACGGAGGAGGAGATGAAGCAACACACTGGGGACGGTATCGGCGGCGTGCTCGGCCTCGTCATCTGGATCCTCCTCAGCCCGGTGATGGGGTTCGTGATCCCATCGGAGATCCAGAACATGTACGCCAAGGACGGGAAGCACCCGCCGGTCACGGGCTGGACGGGCCTCTGGCTTTTCCCGTTCGGCATCTTGATCATCCCGGCAATCGTCTGGTTCGTGAAGGTGCAGGAAGCACTCAACCGCTACTGGGAAGAGAAAGCGCCGGAGGCGGTTGCTACGGCTCCCGCCTGACCGCGGATCGCCGCACACATCACGGCAAGGCGCCACGCGGCCGAGCTCTCGCGCCGTCGCTTCGGCCACGACGAGGTTGCCGTGCTGCAGTGCTCGGGCAAAGACGGTGCGGGGACGGCCCTGCGAGGTCGACGTTGCTCCTCTCCGGGGCCGAGACGGTCTGGGGCGCGTCTAGAGCGACGGCTTGACTCCTGTCGACGGAGTGAGACAATCGTTGCTAGCGCTAGACCCAGGCGGAAGCCGCTGAGAGCGCGGCCCCTCCTCCGACTCCCACACCGGGCCTTTCGTGGAAGCAAGGCAGACGCTTGTGCGCCGAGGGTACTAGGGAGGTTTCAAATGAGGTGGTTTCTTCGAATCGCTCTGATCGGGCTCGTTGTCGGATTGGCGATCCCAGTGGCGACCGCGCACGCAACAACGACGGTTCAGGAATTTCCCTTTGAACCGGGGACAGACGTCATCTGTGGCGAAACGCTCACATTCTCGGGCCGGGTGGTCAGCATCACCACCGAGCAGGCGCTAGGTAACGGCGGATTCCTGCTTTCGTTCCATTTCCGCTGGCAGGGCGTGAGCGCAATCTCCAGCAGCGGCATTCCCTACCGAGCCACCGGTGGCACTTCGGTGGTGAGTGTGTTCCTGCCGGGCGGTGATCTCACCACCTTGGCCGAGACTATTGTCGTCCGCTTCCACTTCCTCGGCACCAGGGGCGCGCCCACCTTCGATATCAGGTCGATGGCCCACATCACATTTGCGCCGAGTGGCTTCGCCATGTCCTTCGACAGGTTTAGCCAGGAGTGCGGTTAGCACGGGAGGGAGAACATGAAAAACTCCTGCTATTCAGCGCACTACTTTGGGGCGTGGTCGGCGTCCTTGCCGGCAGCGCGTTCTCGGCAGCAGGCGGCACGAATCTGCCGCTGAAGGGATCGTTCTCCGGAACAAGCGAGCTGGGCGGTAACGATGACCAGTTGCACGTCAGCACGGCCGGGCTAATCAGCCATCTTGGCCGGACGACTGTCGAGCAGAGCGGTTTCGCACCCTACTGCTCACCGCTCGGATGTCCCGATTTCTCGTTCCCACAACGTATCCCGTTCGTACGAGCTACACGATGACGACTGCAAACGGCGCCCAGTCCTTCGGAAGCTGCTCGGGCACTGCGACGGGGACGATCCAGGTCCACCACGCCTCGGTGACCTGCGTCAGCAGTGGCGGCACGGGTCGCTTGGAGAGCGTCCAACTGACCTTCACGATGACCTGGGACACGACGGACATCACGATCGAGGAAAATCTTGTCTTCGCTGGTCAGGTCGAGGGGTCGCTCGTTGGGTCGCTGAGCAAGCACTAAAGGCCGAAGCGGGGTTCGGCGGGTGAGTCAGGTTCTAGTCAGGTTCAGGCCTCGGTTGCTGGCCTTCCCACGGCAACCCCGCGAAGGCGGGAAGGGCTAGGCGATGCGGATTTGACGCTCACTGGCGCCCTCTGGCGGCTCGCGTCTCGTGCCTTACAAGCAGGAGGTCACTGGTCCGAGCCCAGTACCGCCCATCAGGCCTTCGTCGGCCGGAGCTTCGCCGCGCCCCAGGCCTTGTTGCACTTCTCGCAGAAGACCTCGACCGTCGAGCTCAGCGTGGTCGGGCCGGCCCCGACGAGGAAGTAGACCTGCTCGCCCCACGCCCGCTGCAGGATCATGCGCCGTGAGCCGAGGTGGATGTAGAGCTCCGGCGCGCGCTGGGTCTTGAAGTCGCGGCCGAAGCGGAGGATCACCCTGCCGGTCCGCGTGCGCTCGATCGTGACGGTCCCGTTCGTGCCCCAGGTGACCGTCTTCAGGGTCCCGCGCGCGAGCACTCCGGCCGGCCCCTGGGCGAGCGCGCTCTCGGTGCCGCCCCGGGTGAGCGTGAAGCCCAGCGCCAGACCGGCGGCGACGGCGACGCCGAGGCATGCCAGCAGCAATCGTGATCGTCTTCTCATCGGCCTACGTCACTTTGCCACAAACGTGCTGCGGAACTTTCTCACCAGATCTTCACCGGATTGCAGCCCACATTTCATGCCTACGGCGCAAAGTGCAACGTGGATGCGTTTCGCCGTCGTCGCCCACAGCTCCAGCCCCACCAACCTGGCGCTCGCCGCGAGGGGCTGGAACGGCGTGCCCGGGGAGCTGCTCACTCCGCGCGAAGCGTTGCTGACGCTCGGTCGCAGTGACGTCGCGCTGGCCCGGCTCGACGTGCGCGACTCGCTCGACGGCGTCGAGGACGGGCTCTGGGCGCTCGAGCGGCTCGAAGAAGCGGGGGTCCGCGTGCTCAATCGGCCCGACGCGGTCGTCCGCGCCCACGACAAGCTGGTCACCGCGCGGGTGCTGCGCCGGGCGGGGCTGCCGCATCCGCGCACGCTGCTGGTCGAGCGGCACTCGCCGCTTCCCGACCTCGACTTCCCGGCCGTGGTCAAGCCGCGTTTCGGCAGCTGGGGCGCGGACGTCAGGCTTTGTCGCGACCGGGAGGAGCTGCGCGCGGTGCTGGAGGGCCTCGGGCACCGCCTCTGGTTCCGGGCCACAGGCGCGGTCGCCCAGGAGCTGATCCCGCCGCTCGGACACGATCTGCGCCTGGTGGTCGCGGGCGGCCGGATCGTCGGCGCGGCCAAGCGGATCGCGCCTCCCGGCGAATGGCGCACGAACGTCGCGCTCGGCGCGAGCGTCGTGCCGGCCGAGCCTCCGCCGGTGGCCGCCGACCTGGCACTGGCGGCGGCGAA
The DNA here is from genome assembly GCA_963763475.1 of uncultured Actinomycetes bacterium. Classification (GTDB taxonomy): domain Bacteria; phylum Actinomycetota; class Thermoleophilia; order Gaiellales; family Gaiellaceae; genus AC-32. The sequence continues at coordinate 374,623 of CAVXOR010000002.1, forward strand.
AGCCTCGGGGCTCGACCTCGTCGGCGTCGACCTGCTGCCGACGGGGCCGGGCGGATTCAGCGTGATCGAGCTGAACGGGGCGGTCGATTTTCGGCCGGTGTACGCACTCGGCGACGGTGACGTGCACGCGCACGCCGTGGCCGCGCTGGCGGGTGTCGAGACCCAGCCTCGGGCAGCCGTCGCACAGATCTCCTGAAATCGCCTCTTCCAGCCGATAAGAGGAAGCGATGGAGCGTGCGGAGAGCATCTGGCGGCCGCTTGGCGAGCTGCTGCTCGAGAAAAAGTTGTTGAACGAGGACGAGCTCGAGCTCGCTCTCACGGAGCAGGCCGACAGTGGCAGGCTGCTCGGCGCGATCCTGGTCGAGCGCGGCTATGTCTCAGGTCCGGCGCTCGCGATCGCCCTGGCCGAGCAGTACGGCGTCGAGCTCCACACCGAGCGCGGCTTCGGCACCGGTCTCTGGGCCGAGATCGACCGGCGCCACCGGGCTGGGCGAGGCAACGAGCCGGAGGACAACGTCGTCAAGCTCGAGCCCGTCCCCGCGCCACTCGTCGAGATCGTGCCCGACCTGGAGCCCGACCCCGACCTCGGCCAACTCGAGGCCGAAAATCGTCGCCTGCAGGACGAGATCGAGCGCCTGCGTGGCGAGTTCACCAAGCTGAAGCTGGTCGAGACGCCGGAGCCGGCGGACTCGCACCTGCTGTTCGTGCCGACGCCGGCGCGCTACCTGCTGGTCGAGCGCGAGGGCGCTCCGCCGGAGCCCGGCTCGCGGCTCGAGCTCGACGAGGGTGCCTTCGCCGTTGCAAAGCTCGGCGATGCGCCGTTCCCCGGCGAGCCTCGTCCCTGCGCGTTCCTTCTGCCGCTGGCCTAGAGGAGGGCTTAGCGAAATAGCGCTGAGCCGCCGGGACGCGCTGCTCGCCCCGAGGCCGCGTCCTCAGTCGCGCCCGTACCTTCCAGGTACGAACGCTCCCTGCGTCCTTGCCTCGGAACGACCATCGCGCCCCGACGGCGAGCGCTATTTCCCCAAACCCTCCTAGGTGTTCGCAGCAGCCGACGGGGGCTGCTGGATCACGATCACGTTCTGCGTGATCCCGAGATAGCGGTAGAGCTTCGAGGCGGTCAGGTCGTTCACCGTCTTCTTCTCGCGCGGAACGATCTGGCCCGGGAGCGGCGGCTTCGACTGCGGCAGCGTGCGGCGCAGCGGGTGCTCGAGGCTGCCCGAGAGGTCGTCGCGGCTGAAGAACAGTGTCGAGGTCAGCTTCGACTCTCCCTTCCCCGGCGGGAAGAAGATCAGCACGTTGTCGATCGGGTCGGCGTACTCCATCGTGTAGAGCGCGAGCTCGAGCGCCTCGCGGCGCAGGACGGTTCCCCGCGCGATGGTCGGCGCGCCTTGCGTGATCGCGCACGTGTTCGGGTTGTCGCCGCAAAGGATGAAGACGGCGGTGTTCTCGGGCTGGAACGACTTGTCGAGCGCGCGTGCATTGTCTTTCTTCACGATCGCGACGCCGCCGAAGTCGTTGCCGTTCTGCGAACCGCCGACCTTGACCGCGACCAGCTGGTCGCCGCTCGGCAGTCGGTAGGAGCTGGCGACGTGCTGCGCGATCTCGAGCACGCGGGAGTCGGTCGCGGAGGCAGCCGGCTGCCAGCTCGACCAGGCCGGCGCAGGCTGCGGGCCCGACCGCTGCACGAGCACGATCAGGCCGCCGGCAGCGACCCCGGCGGCAGCACCGAGCAGGAGGTAGGCCACCGCGAAGCGGCCGCGTGTGCCTAGACCGCGGGCCATGCCTTCGCCTGGGTGAGGTCGGTCTTCGGGATCTTCAGCTTCGCCGACTCGAGGATCTCGACCAGCTCGTCGCCGAACAGCTCCTTCTTCTCGATCAACGCGTCGGCGATCTGCTCGACCGCCTTCTTGTTGTGCGAGATCAACGCGTAGGCCGTGACGTAGGCCTGGCCGAGCAGCTGGGCCGCCAGGGTGCGCTTGTTGGGGTCGCCGAGCACGCCGGCGAGCGGATCGCTGCCGAGGGCGCCGCCGTTGCCTGTGCGGTTCATGATCTGCAGGCCGATCTGCTCGAAGCGCTCCATCACGTCGTCGACCTTGGACTCGGTGGACTTGACCCGCTTGGCGATCGCGCCGTTCGTGCGGCCGCGGCCATTCAGCTCCGGGGCGTCGGGCGCCATCCCGCAGGCGCCGACCATCCAGGCAGCGCGGGCGGTCGCGCTCTGGACGTCGCCGCCGACGCCGGTCGAGTTCTCGCCGTAGAAGACGCGTTCCGCGGCCATCGCGCCGAGCGCCCAGATCAGCTGGGCCATCTCCTCGGAGCGCCAGGAGCTGAACCGCTCCTCCTTCTCGCGCGCCTGGTGGTGGCCGAGCGCGGCGCCGCGGCGGCGGATCGAGAGGCGCGTCGACTCCGCGCCTTTCATGTAGACGTGGGCAGCGGCCGCGTGCCCGGCCTCGTGCAGGGCGACCGCGCGGGTCTCCTCGGGGACGTACTCGGTGCCGATCGCGGTGCCCGACTCGACGGTCGTCATCGCCTCGACGATGTCCTCCCAGCTGAAGGCCATCCGCCCGTCGTGGTGGGCGATCGTCAGCGCCATCGAGCAGACCTGCTCGATCATCGCCGGCGAGTAGCCGTTCGTCACGCGTGCGAGCTCGTCGCGGCGCTTCTCGGTGTCGAGGTCCTCGTCGTGCGAGACCTTGGCCAGGTAGAGATCGAAGATGTCGAGCCGGTCGCGTTTGGTCGGCGTCCGGAACCAGACGTGGCGGCCCATCCGGCCGGGGCGCGTCAGCGCCGGGTCGAGCATCTCCATCGGGACGTTGGTCGCGCCGATGAAGTAGATCTGGTTGCCGACCGGCCGCGCGTGTGGGAGCCGCAGCGAGATGCGCGAGCCGATCCGCCGCGGAACGATGTAGAGCGCGTCGAGGAAGGTGTTCACGCGGTTGGTCATCGTGCGCTTGAGGAACGGCGGGTTGTCGATCCCGTCCATCACGATCAGAAGCTGGTTCAGCGCGAGCTGGCCGCCGCCGCCCTGGCCGCCGAACATCCCGGGGATGACCGCATTCGCGACCCGACCGAGGAACGGCGTCGGCGGCGCGACATGCGGGCTGCGCTCGGCGAAGAGCCGCTCGCGCCAGGCGCGCGACTCGAGGATCAGGTCCTCGCTTGCGGTCAGCGCGCCGTTAGGGCCATGGAAGCAGAGGTCGTGGAAGCTCTGCGGCCGCGGCGTCATTAGCCCCTGTGCCCCGCCGAGCGACTGGCGTCGCATCCCGACTGCATCGATCTCGTCGATGAAGACGATGCACTGGCCGCCCCACTTGCGCGCGAGCTTCTTCGCCTTGCGGGCCATGTAGCGGACGATCACGACGTCCATGCCCATGAAGGTCTGCGCGAAGCCGGATCCGGGGATCGTGACGATCGGCGAGTTGAAGCCGGTCGCGATCGCCTTGGCGAGCATCGTCTTGCCCGTGCCGGGCGCGCCGAGGAAGAGTAGGCCGCGCTCGCGCCGGCCTCCGGCCTTCTCGAAGGCCTCGCCCGACTGCCAGAGGTTGACGACGCGGCGCACCTCCTCCTTCGCCTCCTTCTGGCCGCGCACATGGTCGAGGTGGACGCCCCAGTCGGCGTCGCCGGGCTCGAAGCCCCGGATCTGGGAGATGCCCATGAAGAGCATCGGGCCCATCAGGATCCCGAAGTTGAAGATGAAGAAGAGCACGAAGGTGAAGAGCAGGCCGAGCGTCTGCCCGTTCACGTGCAGCTTCGAGGTCAGCGAGTTCCAGGAGTCCTTCGCCGTGTCGACGATGCTTGCGTCGGCGATCCCGTACTTGAGCACCCGCACGAAGTAGATGGCGAAGATGATCAGCAGGACGAACCAGGCGATCTTCGCCCACCAGCGCCAGAACCAGACGCGCCGGCGCGCGACGACATCCTCCTCGCGCAGCTCCGGGTTGTCGATCCCGAACAAGCTGGGCCACTCGATGAAGCGGTGGAAAATCAGATCGAGCAGGCCGCGGAAGGCGGCGACCGAGAGGATCGTGGCCACGATCGCCCAGGCGAGCGTGACCTCCTGCATCTTGTAGAGCCAGACGAAGAGCGCCGGGCTGGAGAGCAGCGCGACCGCGGTCGCGGCGCGGCGCAGCGCCCGCCACTGGTTGCTCAGCTCACGGGAATCCTCCGTGGAGAGCCGTCCGACGACCGGACCCGCGCTCATTTACGCAGTGTAGATGTCACTAAGCTCACGTACTTCGACGTGAAAGCTTCGGATTCGTTTGCCGCCGCGGAGATCGAGCGCGCTCGGAGCTACCACCGGCCGCTGTACGTGACGCTGTTCGCCGACTGGGCGCTGCAACTGGGGTTGCTCGCGTCGATCGCCTTCGGGCCGCCCGGCGACTGGCTCTGGGCCGCGACCGGCGGCCCCTGGTGGGCGCGGACGCTCGAGCTGACCGCGCTCGTGCTCGCGGTCTCGACGCTCGTGCGGCTGCCGCTCTCGGCCTGGCGCGGCTGGGTCTGGGAGCGGCGGTGGGAATTCTCGACACAGTCGTTTCCGGCCTGGCTAGGGGACATGGCCAAGGGACTGTCCCTCGGCGTGGTCCTGACCGGCATCGGTCTCACCGGCCTCGTCTGGACGGCGCGCGTGTGGCCGGGCTGGTGGCCGGTTCCGGCCGCGCTCGGGGCGGCGACGCTGACGCTCGTGCTGAGCCTGCTCGCGCCACTGCTCTTCGAGCGGCTGTTCAATCGCTTCGAGCCGCTCGCGGACGAGGAGCTCGCACGCGACCTGCGCGGCCTCTCCGAGCGTGCCGGCGTGCCGGTGCGGACGACGCTCGTCGCGGACGCGAGCCGCCGGACGACCAAGCACAACGCCTACGTGTCGGGGCTCGGCCCCACCCGCCGGCTCGTCCTCTACGACACGCTTCTGCGCGACTCGCCGGTGCCGGAGCTGCGCGGGGTGGTCGCGCACGAGCTCGGCCATCGCCGCTTCGGCCACGTCGCGCGCGGAACTGCGCTGGCGATGATCGGCGCGGCCGCGGCGGTGCTCGCGCTGTGGGTCGTCTTCACTTGGGACGGCCTGGTCGAGGCCGCGGGCGCCGACGGCCCGGGCGACCCGCGGATCGTGCCGCTCGTCCTGCTCGTGCTCTGGCTGATCGAGCTCGGCGCGCTGCCTTTCGAGACCTGGCTGTCGCGCCGCTGGGAGCGCATGGCCGATCGCTTCGCAGTCGAGCTGACCGACGACGCCGGGACGATGGAGGCGATGCACCGCCGTCTGGCGCTCGCGAACCTGGCCGACCTCGACCCGCCCCGGCCGGTGTACGTCCTGCTCTTCACGCATCCGACGCCGCCGGAGCGAATCGCGGCAGCCAAAATGGGAGCATGAGCCACTCGCACGGCCACCCGTCGGCGCGGCGCCCGCTGGCGATCGCGCTCGCCCTGATCCTCGGGCTGATGGCGGGCGAGCTGGTTTTCGGCATCGTCGCCGGGTCGCTCGCACTGCTCGCCGACGCCGGGCACATGCTCACCGACGCCGCCGCGCTGACGCTCGCGCTCGGCGCGGCCTCGCTGGCAGGCCGCCCGCCGAGCGGCCGTTGGACGTTCGGCTTCCGCCGGCTCGAGATCCTGGCTGCCCACGTGAACGGGATCACGCTGCTCGTCGTCGGGGTCGTGATCGTCTACACGGCAGTGCGCCGCTTGGTCGACCCGCCCGAGGTGCGCGGCGGAATCGTGCTCGTCGTCGCGCTCGCCGGGGTCGCGGTCAACCTCGTCGCGGCGGCGCTGCTGCACCGGCCGAGCCGAGAGAGCCTGAACATGCGCGGCGCCTTCCTGCACGTCGCCACCGACCTGGCGGCCTTCGCCGGCACGGCGGTCGCCGGAGCGGTCGTGCTCGCCACCGGCTGGGACCGAGCCGACCCGGTCGCGAGCCTCGTCGTGGCCGGACTGATCTTCTGGTCGAGCCTCTCGCTGCTGCGCGAGTCGACCCGGATCCTGCTCGAAGTCTCGCCCGAGGAGCCCGGCGAGATCGGCGAGGCGATGCTGGCCGTGCCGCACGTGGCCGACGTGCACGACCTCCACGTCTGGACGGTCGGCAGCGGCTTCCCGTCGCTCTCCGCGCACGTGCTCGTCGATCCGGGTGCCGACTGCCACGCAATCCGGCTCGAGCTGGCGACGATGCTGCGCGAACGCTTCGACCTCGGCCACTCGACGCTGCAGGTCGAGCACGCGCCCGCGCCCGCGCGCGAGGGCCAGCTGCCGATCGCATCGCGTTAGAGTCAGACGGCGTGGAGCGGCTCGAGGGCAAGACCGCGATCGTGACCGGCGCCTCGAGCGGGATCGGGGCGGCGATCGCCCGCGCGCTCGCGGACGCGGGCGTGAAGGTCGCCGGCGGCGCACGCCGCGTGGACGAGCTCGAGACCGGCGTCAAGCTCGAGCTGGACGTGACCGATCCGGCGGCGAGTGAGCGCTTCGTCGAGCAAGCACTGGAGCAACTCGGTGGGCTCGACATCCTCGTCAACAACGCCGGGCTCGGCCTCGGCCGCGACCCGTTCGACAAGAGCAGCGAGGACGACGAGCAGACCGTGCTCGAGACCAACGTGCACGGCGTTCTGCGGATGACGCGCCTCTGCCTGCCGCACATCCGCGACGGCGGCCACATCGTCAACATCGGCTCGGTGGCCGGCCGCCAGCCCTACGAGAACGCCGCCGTCTACGTCACGTCGAAGTGGGCCGTGCGTGGTTTCACCTATGCCCTGCGCGAGGACCTGCTCGGACGGCCGATCCATCTGACGACCGTCGACCCCGGCCTCGTCGAGACGAATTTCTCGCGGGTGCGCTTCCGCGGCGACGAGGAGAAGGCCGCCGCCGTCTACGCGAACGTCGAGCCCGTGCGGCCGGAGGACGTGGCCGAGTGCGTGCTCTTCGCGGTCACCAGGCCGCCGCACGTGAACGTCGACGAGCTCGTGATCAAGGCACTGGCACAGTCCACCGCCATCCGGATCCACCGCGAGAACTAGATGGCCCTGACGATCCTCGAGGGCTCCACCTTCTGCATCTGCGACGAGCGGGGCGACATCGCGGCCGAGACGCAGGGCCTGTTCGCCGACGACACGCGCTTCCTCTCGCGGCTCTGCCTGACCGTCAACGGCGCCACGCCGCTGCTGCTCTCCTCGGGGGTGGTCGAGTATTTCTCGGCCGCCTTCTTCCTGCGCAACCCGCTCGCCGGCGCCCTCGCGCCGGACTCGCTTTCGATCATCCGCCACCGCTTCGTCGGCGACGGGATGCAGGATCACGTGATCGTCGAGAACCAGTCGATGGAGCCGGTCGCGTTCGAGCTCGCGCTCGACCTGGGGACGGACTTTGCGGACATCCTCTCGGTCAAGGAGCACGACTTCGCGCTCGGTGACCCCTCGCGCGCCGATCCGCTGCCGGAGCAGGTCCCGGGCCGCTACGAAGAGGAGCACAACCAGTTCCTGCTCGAGGAGCTCGACGGCAACGGCCAGGCCAGGACGCAGGTGATCCTCTCCCAGCGCGGCGAGATCGAGGAGCGCAAGGTCGTCTACCGGCTCGAGCTCGCGCCGCGCGAGAGCTGGGAGCTGCGGCTCGACATCCTCGCCTCGATCGACGGCGACTCGGTCACGCCTCGCACGGCCGAGCGCCGCTTCGGCGAGGAGCTGACGCGGGTCCGCGAGTCGCTCGCGGCCTGGCAGCTGCGGGTGCCGCAGGTTCGCGCCGACTGGGGCCAGCTCGACCGGTCGTTCTTCCAGTCGGTCTCCGACCTCGCCTCGTTGCGGATGCGGGGCGCGGGCCGGACCGGCCGGATGCCCGCGGCGGGGATGCCGTGGTTCATGACCGTCTTCGGGCGCGACACCCTGATCACGTGCCTGCAGACACTGCTGTTCGGGCCCGAGCTGGCGCGCACGGCGCTCGAGGTGCTGGCCGAGCTGCAGGCGCGCGACGACAACGCGGACGTCGACGCGGAGCCCGGGAAGATCGTCCACGAGCTGCGCTCGGGCAAGGCCGCGCAGAGGTGGTTCCGCACCTACTACGGCACGGTCGACGCGACGCCGCTGTTCCTCGTCCTGCTCTCGGAGGTCTGGCGCTGGACCGACGACGCCGCCTTTGTTCGCGAGCTGAAGGAGCCCGCGTTGGCCGCGCTGCGCTGGATCGACGAGTTCGGCGATCGCGACGGCGACGGCTTCGTCGAGTACGAGCGTCGCACCCCCCGCGGGCTCGAGAACCAGTCGTGGAAGGACTCCGGCGACTCGCAGCGCTTCCAGGACGGCTCGCTCGCCAGGACGCCGATCGCGCCGGTCGAGGTGCAGGGCTACGTCTACGACGCGAAGCTGCGCACTGCCGAGCTGGCCCGCGAGGTCTGGCGCGACCGGCAGCTCGCCGAGCGGCTCGAGCGCGAGGCGGAGGAGTTGAAGCGCGCGTTCAACGAGCGCTTCTGGACCGACGCCCGCGGCGGCTACTACGTGCTCGCGCTCGACGGCGAAAAGCGGCAGGTCGACTCGCTCTGCTCGAACATCGGCCACCTGCTCTGGAGCGGGATCGTCCCGAGCGGGCGGGTCGACGCGGTCGTCGACCAGCTGATGGGCGCGGAGCTCTGGTCGGGCTGGGGCGTGCGCACGATGTCGAGCGGCGACGCGGGCTACAACCCGCTCTCGTACCACAACGGCACCGTCTGGCCGCACGACAACTCCCTGATCGCGCAGGGGCTCGGGCTGCACGCGCGCTGGCCCGAAGCGCAGCGGATCGTGCGCCGGATGCTGAGCGCGTCCTCGTACTTCGGCTACCAGCTGCCGGAGGTGTTCGCGGGCCTGCCGCGCGAGGAGACGCCCTTCCCGATCGCCTACCCGACCGCCGCACGCCCGCAGGCCTGGGCGGCCGGGACGCCGGTGCTGCTGCTGCAGGTGCTGCTGGGCCTCCACCCCGACCGGCGGCGCGGCCAGCTGATCACGCGCGCGCCCGAGGAGCTGCCCTCGTGGGCCGGCCGCTCGCTGCGCCTGACCGGAATCCGCGCCTTCGACCGCGCCTGGGACGTGCGGGTCGAGCACGGCCACGTCAGCGTGGACGAGGCATGAGATGAGAATCGCGATCCTCAGCCCGCCCTGGTTCCCCGTCCCGCCGACCGGATACGGGGGGATCGAGTGGATCGTCTCGCTGCTCGCCGACGGGCTCGCCGCGGACGGGCACGACGTGACCCTCTTCGCCTCGGGCGACTCGCGCACCAAGGCGAAGCTCGCCTGGGTCTTCGAACACGCGCCGAGCGAGCAGATCGGCCGCGCGCTGCCCGACCTGCGCCACGTGCTCGCCGCGTACCAGCGCGCCGACGAGTTCGACGTGATCAACGACCACACCGGACACCTCGGCGCCGTGCTCGGCGGGCTCGTCGATACGCCGGTCGTGCACACCGTCCACGGCCCGCTGGACGCCGAGCCTGGGGAGGTCTACGAGTCGATCCAGCGCGTCGCGCCGCAGGTCGGCTTGATCTCGCTCTCGCTCAACCAGCGTCGCCCGAGGCCGGACCTGAACTGGGTGGCCAACATCCCGAACGCGCTCGACCTCGAGCACTACCCGTGCCACCCGCACACCGGCGACTACCTGCTCTTCCTCGGCCGGATGAACCACGAGAAGGGCGCGCATCGCGCGATCGCCGTGGCGATGGAGCTCGGCCTCCCGCTCAAGCTCGCGGGCAAGGTGCGGGAGACGAAGGAGCAGGAGTACTTCGCCGAGTTCGTCGAGCCGCACCTCGGCAACGAGATCGAGTACCTCGGCGAGGTCAACCACGGCGCGAAGGTGGAGCTGCTGCAGAACGCCCGGGCGACCCTTTTCCCGATCGAGTGGGAAGAGCCGTTCGGCCTCGTGATGATCGAGTCGATGGCGTGCGGGACGCCCGTGATCGCGACGCGCCACGGTGCCGTTCCCGAGGTGATGGAGGACGAGCGGGGCGGGCTGATCGTCGACTCGTGGCGCGAGATCCCTGCGGCGCTCGAGCGCGCCGACCAGATCGACCCGCGCGAGTGCCGCCGCTACGCGGAGGAGCGCTTCGCGCCCGAGCGGATGGTCGGCGACTACGTGCGCGCCTACGAGGGCGCCATCGCCGAGAGGTAGTTCGCGCGCACGTACACCGGCTGGAAGCCGGCCCGGAGGATGTTGCGGTAGGAGCCGTTCGCCTTGCCATCGACCGGCTCACCCGTCTCGGTGACGACCACTTCGCAACCGGCTTCGGCCGCGGCCTCGATCCGTGCGGCGAGGAGCGCGCTCTGGCCGCCCTTGCCGCGGTGCGCGGGGACCGTCGCGCCGATGCCGATCCAGCCGACTTTGCCGGTGGCATACAGCGCGCCCGCAGCGGCCGGCGCATCCCGGTCGAACGCGACGAAGCACTGCCAGCCCTCCCGTACGGCCAGTCGCTTGAGCCAGCCGAGGAAGAGGTCCGGCAGCTCGAATCCGCGCGTGGCGGCCTCGGCGAAGGCCTCGCCCGGCTCGTCGCGCTCGACGCGCAGCTCCGTGCCCGCCCGGGGCGGGTCGACCGTCGAGCGGCTGAACTTCGTCCAGCCGCGGTCGGGGGCGAGCCCGCGCACCTCGAGGCGGGTTGCCAGATCCGGCGGCTCGGCCTCCGGCGCGACGGCGACGTAGGCCTGCACGCCCTGCAGGAACTTCAGCGCCTCATCGAGCTGCTCGTCTGTCGCTGCCGCGTCGAGTCCGAGGCCGAGCACCCGGTTGAACATCGTCACCGTCGAGAGCGGCTCGAGCCTCAGGCAGAGCGCGCCGTCGATCTCGCGCACACGGGCGCCGAGCTCGGGCGGCGCCGCGGCGTAGAGATCGCGAAAGGCCTCGAGCTCCCCCACCTCGGCGGGGTGGATCACACCACGCCCTCGAGCACCGGCGGCTCGCGTAGCTCGATCGGCTCGCGGCGGCGCAGCTCGCGCACCTGGCGCACGAGGAGTACCGCGAGCGTGGCGCCCAGGCTGAAGCATCCGGCCGCGATCAGGGTCTCCCGCGTGCCGATCGCCTCCGCGACGGGCCCGGCGATCGCGAGACCGAGCGGGATCAGCGCGAACGACCCGAGCGCGTCGTAGGAGTAGACCCGGGAGAGCCGGTCCTGCGGGATCTCCTGCTGCATGGTCGTGTCCCAGAGCACGCCGAAGGTCTCGATCCCGAGACCGGCACCGAAGGCGAGCACGAGGGTCGAGACCAGCGGCAGTGGTACCGCCAATCCGAACAGGAATGGCACCGTCAGCAGGATTCCCAGCGTCGCGATCAGCAGCATGCGCTGCGGTCGCGCGCGCAGCATCATCAGCCCGCCGACGAGCAGGCCGATCGCCTGGGCGGCGGAGATCAGGCCCCAACCGGCGGCGCCGTGGTAATGGTCGTTCGCCACCGCCGGCCCGAGCACGTTCTCGGAGCCCTGCTCGACCGCGTTCACGATCCCGAACTGCAACACGATCACCCAGAGCCAGGCCCGCGAGGAGAACTCCCGCCAGCCGAGGGCCAGGTCGCCGAGGAAGTTGGACGACTCCATGCGCAGGCTCGAGGGCAGCCGCATCGCCGCCGTCAGCCAGGCGGCGATCAGGAAGCTCACGGCGTCGATCGCGAGTCCGGTCGCCGGGCTCGTCGCCGCGATCACCAGGCCAGCTAGCGCGCTGCCGAGGATGACCGAGCCGTTGCGCCCGAGCCGCAGCACCGCGTTCGCCTCCTGCAGCAGTGACTCGGGCACGGTCTGCGGGATGATCCCGCTCGAGGCCGGGAAGAAGAATGCGCTGCTCGCTCCGTTCACCGCCGCCAGGGCGGCGAGCTGCCAGATCTGCGCGTCGCCGAGGAAGAGCAGGCCTGCGATCGCGGCCTGGCTCAGGCCCGAGAGCAGGTTCGAGGCCACCATCACGTGGTGACGCGGCAGCCGGTCGGCCCAGATGCCGCCGACGAGCAGGAAGACGACCATCGGCACGGTTCGTGCCGCGAGCACGTAGCCGAGGTCGGCCTTCGAGCCGGTCAGCTCGAGCACGGCGAAGGCGAGGGCGACGTTTGCGAACGCGCTGCCGACGAAGGAGATCGTCCGGGCGCCGAACATCAGCCTGAACTCCCGCTCCCTCAGCGGGCCGAGGCTATGTCTCACGCTTCTCCCAGTAGCGCTTCAGGCCGGCGTAGGACTGCCAGAACGGCATCGCCTGCTCGTAGGCGGGACGGTCGTCGCCGAGGTCGACCGCGGCCTCGGCCTCGAACTGCTCCTCGGTCGCGCCCGCGCGCACGCGGTCGGCCCATTCGGCCAGGCGGCGGCGGAGCTCCTCGAGGTGCCGCTCGACGTCGTCGAAGACGCCGAAGTGGATCAGCGCCAGGCGCTCCGGCCCGCGACGCTGCAGCTCGTCGATCGTGCGCTCCCAGCGCCTCGAGGTCGACCTCGGGCGGCGGCGTCGGAGGCAGCACGAACGCGCTCGGCCGGATCCGCACGCCCGCCGCGTCGCCCGCGTAGAGCGTGCCTTCGCGGTCGAGGTAGCAGACGTGGTGGCTCGCGTGACCGGGGCTCGGAAAGCTCGCCAGGCCGAGCGTCTCGTCGCCCACGACGTGGACTTTGTCGCTCGGGATGGGCGCGAGCTCGCCCCAGAGCCGGTCGAAGTCGTCTCCGTAGAGCCGCCGCGCGCTGCGCTCGAGCCGGCTCGGGTCGACGAGGTGGGGCGCGCCGATCTCCGAGACGTGCACCTGCAGGCCGGGGTGCTCCCGCACGAGCACGCCCGCCGCTCCCGCATGGTCGAGGTGGACGTGCGAGAGCAGCAGGTGCCGTACGTCGGTGAGCTCGAGGCTGCGCTCCGCGAGGCGCGCCTTCAGCTCCGGCACGCAGGTCGCGGGCCCGCAGTCCTGCAGCGCGAGCCCGTCCTCGGTCTCGAGCAGGTACGAGCCGATCACCCGCTCGTGGCCGAGGTGGCGCAGGTCGAGCGGCTCGAGCATCAGCCCCATCCGTGCCAGCGCTCCGGCTCCAGCCAGGCGCTCACGCGCGGCCTGTCACGCGTCCGGAACGGTCTGTTCGTGTAGCGCAGGGCGAGGCGGTCGATGTCCGCGAGCGATTCGTCGTCGGCGATCGAGACCACGCGGCCGAGCAGGCTGACGTGCTGGTACCAACCATCCTCGCCGCCCCCGAGCACCGTCAAGGCCGCCCGCGGGTCTCGGCGCAGGTAACGGAGCCGCAGCCGGGTGTCTTCCATGTTCAGTAGCACGCGGCCGTCCTGCCAGTCGTACCACGTCGGGACCGTGTGCGGCGACCCGTCGGGCCGCAGCGTCGCCACGACCGCGGGGTTCGGAAGCCGGAGGAACTCGTCGACCTCCGCCGGCACCGGGACGCGCGGCACGCGTCAGGCGCCGGCGGTCGCCGTCGAGCGAACGAGCGCGGCTTCGAGGTCGGCGAGCAGGTCCTCGGCCGACTCGAGCCCGACCGAGAGCCGGATCAGGTTCCGCGGAGCCGCGAAGGGCGCGTCCGCGGTCGAGGCGTGGGTCATCCGCGCCGGGTGCTCGATCAGGCTCTCGACGCCGCCGAGGCTCTCCGCCAGCTGGAAGATCCTCGTCCGAGCGCAGATCGCGACGGCCTCCTCCTCGGACTCGGCCAGGAACGAGACCATTCCGCCGAAGTCGCGCATCTGCTGCGCGGCGATCGTGTGGCCCGGATGCGACGGCAGGCCCGGGTAGAGCACCTGCTCGACCCGCGGGTGCCGCTCGAGGAAGGCCGCGACTGCATGCGCGTTTTGGCAGTGCTCCCGCATCCGTACTGCGAGCGTCTTGAGGCCCCGCAGCACGAGCCATGAGTCGAACGGGCCGGGCACCGCGCCGAGCGACTTCTGCAGGAACATCACGCGCTCAGCGACCGTGTGGTCGTTCGTGGCAATGAAGCCGCCGATCAGGTCGGAGTGGCCGCCCAGGTACTTCGTCGTCGAGTGCAGGACGACGTCGGCGCCGAGCGCGAGTGGCTGCTGCAGATAGGGCGAGGCGAAGGTGTTGTCGACCACGACGAGCGCGCCGGCCGCGTGCGCCGCCTCGGCGGCGGCGCGGATGTCGATCACGTTCAGCAGGGGGTTGGTCGGCGTCTCGAGCCAGACCATCCGCGTCTTCTCGTCCAGGTGCTCGCCCAGATTCGAGTTCAGCTCCTCGGCCGGCACCCAGTCGAACTCGTAGCCCTTCGGCTCGTAGACCTGCGAGAACATCCGGTAGACGCCGCCGTAGACGTCGGCCACGGCGACCACCCGGTCGCCCGGGTTGAGCAGGTGCATCAGCGTCGTGGTCGCGCCGAGGCCCGAGGCGAAGGCCGCGCCGTGCTCGGCGCCCTCGAGCGAGGCCAGGCAGAGTTGCAGCGCCGTCCGCGTCGGATTCGAGACGCGCGCATAGTCGTAGCCCTTGTGCTCGCCCACCGCCTCCTGGACGAAGGTAGACGTCTGGTAGATCGGCACGACCACCGAGCCGGTCGCCGGATCCGGCTCCTGCCCGTCGTGGATCGCTCGGGTCTCGAAGTCCACGGCTCGATTGTAGGCGGCGAAAGGCCTAGCCGAACGGCTTGAGGACCATGTCGAACACGATCTAGCGCCGTCAGGCGACGGCTACAACGCGCTCTTCGCCGGCGCCGCGGTACTCGTCGCCGAGCTTCTCGCGCAGCGTCTGCTCGAGCTGTCCGGAGGCCGCGAGCTCCTCGACGATGTCCGCGCCGCCGACCAGCTCGCCGCGCACGAAGACCTGTGGGATCGTCGGCCAGCCGGACAGCGCCGAGAGCTCCTCGCGGATCCGCGGGTCGGGCAGGATGTCGACCGCGGTCACGGGCGCCCCGGCGCGGCGTAGTGCCTCCAGCGCCCGCTGCGAGTTGCCGCACATCACGAACTGCGGCGTCCCCTTCATGAACAGTGCCACGTCCTCGGTCTCGATGATCTGCTTGATCTGGTCGTTGAGCTCGCTCACGCCGGTCCTTTCGTCTTGATCCTCAGTTCGTGAATGGTGCCATCGGCGAGAGGGGTGGCGAGGGCGGCGTAGACGAGCCGGTGTTGCTCGACCAGCGAGAGCCCGCCGAAGCGGGCGCTCGCGACCGTGACCTGGAAGTGGTCCCCACCGCCGGTGCGATCCTCGACCGCCACCTCGTCACCCGGGAACGCGGCGCGCAGGAGCCCTTCGAGGCGCTCGGTCACTTCGAGTTGCGGCCGTGCGCGAGGTACTCGAGCAGGTCGGAGCGGGTCAGCATCCCGGTCGGCTTCCCGCGCGTTGCGACGACGACTGCCTGGCTGCCGCCGCTCAGCGCCGAGAAGACCTCGTCCAGCGACTCCTCCGCCTCGACCGCCGCGAGCGGTGGCTGCATCGCGGCCGCAACCTCCTCGTTGAGGGCGTCCGGGTTGCGGAAGACCAGCTCCAGCAGGCCGCGCTCCTGCAGCGAGCCGACCACGTCCGCCAGCGAGCCGGAGCCGCCGTGGCGCATCACCGGCAGCTGCGAGATCGAGTACCGCTGGAGCAGGTCGATTGCGGCCCCGACCTTCTCGTGCGACTCGATCGTGACGAGCTCCGGCGCCTCGCCGTTCTGCTGTTTGAAACGGAGCACTTCCGTCACCTTCGGCGTCGGCTCGCGGCGCTCGAGGAAGCCGAGCTCGACCAGGTAGTTGTCGTCGTAGAACTTGGACAGGTAGGCGCGGCCGCCGTCCGGGAAGAGCGTGACCACGGTCTTGCCGGCGCCGAGCTCCTTCGCGATCTCGATCGCCGCCCAGGCCGCGGTGCCACCGGAGCCCCCGACCAGCAGGCCCTCCTCGCGCGCGAGCCGTCGCGCAGTGATGAACGACTCGCGGTCGCCGACCGTCACCCAGCGGTCGACGACGGACGGGTCGAAGGTCTCCGGGTAGAAGTCCTCGCCGATCCCCTCGACCAGGTACGGATGCTGCTTCTCCGGCCCGGAGGTGTAGATCGAGCCCTCGGGGTCGGCGCCGACGATCATCAGCTCCGGGCTCTGCTCCTTCAGGTACCGGGCCGCGCCTGTGATCGTGCCGCCGGTGCCGACGGCGATCACCAGCGCGTCGACCTCGCCGCCCGTCTGCTCCCACAGCTCGGGGCCTGTCGTCTCGTAGTGCGAGCGCGGGTTCCCCTCGTTGCGGTACTGGTCGGGCTTGAACGCGCCCGGGATCTCCTCGGCGAGCCGGTCGGAGACGGAGTAGTAGCTCTCGGGCGACTCGGGCTCGACCGCGTAGGGGCAGACGATCACCTCGGCGCCGAAGGCCTTGAGCAGCGAGATCTTCTCGCGGCTCATCTTGTCGGGCATCGTGAAGATGCAGCGGTAACCCCGCAGCGCGGCCACGATCGCGAGCCCGGTGCCCGTGTTGCCGGAGGTCGGCTCGACGATCGTCCCGCCCGGCTTCAGCTTCCCCTCGCGCTCGGCCGCGTCGATCATCGTGATCGCGATCCGGTCCTTGATCGAGCCGCCCGGATTGAGGTACTCGAGCTTGGCGACGACGGCCGCCGCGCCCTCGGGAACGATGTTCTGGAGCCGAACGAGCGGCGTCTTGCCGACCAGCTCGAGCAGCGTCGGGTACTCGCGCGCCATCGCCGTCAAGCGTAATCGCTAGGTCGCGACGGTCGCCGTTTCGCCCTCCGTGACCGGGGCCTCGGTTCCGCGCAGCAGCAGGAACCCTGCGACTGCCCCTGCCAGCGAGATCCCCACGAGCGCCCAGAACGCCAGCTGATAGCCGGACGTGAAGGCCTCCGCCGGCGAGTGGCCCGACTTCAGCAGCGTCTTCGCGTGCGACGTGAAGATCGTCGAGGCGAGGGCGACGCCGATCGCGCCGCCGATCTGCTGGTTGGTGTTGATCAGCCCCGATGCGAGCCCCGCTTCCTGCGGCGAGACCTGCGCCAGCGCCGCGATCGTGACGGGCACGAACCCGAATGCGAGCCCCACCGCGAAGACGAGGTAGGCCGGCAGCAGGTCAGGCCAGAAGTGCCCGTCCACGGGGATCTGCGTGTACCAGAGCAGCGCGACTGTGAGCACGAGCATGCCGATCACGATCACCGGCATCGGCCCGTAGCGCGTGGCCAGCGCCTGTGCGACGCCGGCCCAGATCACCACCGTCCCCGCCGTGGCGAGGAAGGTGACGCCGGTCTCGAGCGCCGACCAGCCGAGCACCTGCTGCACGTACAGGGTCAGGACGAAGAAGTTGGCGAAGATCACCGCCCCGAGCAGGAAGCCGACCACGTTCGCGCCGAGCAGCGAACGGATCTTGAAGATCGAGAGCGGCACGAGCGGCGACTTGGAGCGCGACTCGATCAGGATCGAGATCCCCGCCAGCGCGGCGGAGGCGAGGAGCAGCAGGATCGTCCGCGCCGAGGCCCAGCCGTCGTCCGGTGCCTTCGAGATCGCATAGACGAAGATCGCCAGGCTGCTTGTGATCGTGATCGCGCCGGCCGCGTCGAAGCGGCGGTGGCCCAGCTCGCCCGTGCTCTCCGGGACGAAGCGGAGCGTCAGGAACAGCACCAGCGCCCCGACGGGGACGTTGACGAAGAAGATCCACTCCCAGCCGAGGTATTTCGTCAGGATCCCGCCGAAGAGCACGCCCGCCGCGGCGCCCGAGCCCCCGAGCGCGCCCCAGATCCCCAGCGCCTTGTTGCGCTCGGCGCCCTCGCGGAAGGTCGTGGTCACGATCGAGAGGGCGGCCGGCGAGATGATCGCCGCGCCGAGGCCTTGCACCGCGCGCGCGCCGATCAGGACGTTGGCGCTGTTGGCGAGCCCGCAGGCAAGCGAGGCGAACGTGAAGATGACGAGCCCGACGATGAAGATCAGCCGCCGCCCGAGCAGGTCGGCCATCCGGCCGCCGAGCAGGAGGAAGCCGCCGAAGGTGATCGCGTAGGCGGTGATCACCCACTGCACGGTCTTCTCGGGGATGTCGAGGTCGATCTGGATCGACGGAATCGCGACGTTCACGATCGCGACGTCGAGAACGGTCATGAAGAACGCGGCGCCGACGATCGCGAGGATCAGCCAGCGGCGGTCGGCTGCGGAACTCATCTTCCTCCTTGGGGTCGTTGCGGTCCTCGAACGAAACGCGGCGAAGGGCCATTCCGAAGCCCGCCTGCCGTCGCGCCCGCCCGTTCAGCCAGGGTAACGCCGACGCGATTTCGGCACAACGTCGTCACACATCTGCGCGCCGCGCACGGCTACGGTGTCCTCGGGGGAAAGCACGCGGGGGTCCCCCGGGGGGAGAATGGTTCACGCGCGAGGCCGGGGAACCGATCCTGGGTGTGCCACCCGCCGCTCGATGTAGGAAGATTTGCGCGTGGTAAGCGACGTCTCGCCGCCGGTGGACACCTGACGTGCGGCCTGTGCGCATCCGGTTTGCTGGCCAGTGGCCGCGGCTGCTGCTGGCCGCGGCCGCCGTCGCCCTCGCCTCGACGGCCGCTGCCGTCGCGGGCGGCGGGCGCGAGGCCTCGGTCTGCGCGCGGCTGACCTCCGATCGGGCCTACGTCGACGGCGTCCGCCAGGCGCTGGCCGATCGGCAGGACGCCTGGGGGAACGCGCTGCTGGCCTCCCCGGCCGGGCCGACCTACGACGGCGTCCGCCGGCTCCTGCACCCGTTGATGCTGGTCGGCCGCCCCGCCGGGCTGAAGCCGGCCCGCCTGACCGACTCGGGCATCTACTACCTGGCCTTAGGGCAGCCGCGGGACTCGAACGGCGCGGGGCGCGTGCAGCTGCACGTGGCCGACGGGAGCCAGGTCGTCTCGCAGCGGGTGGACGGCTCCACGCTGACGGTCTCCGTCGGCGCGCGGGGCACCGAGCGCTACGGCGCCTGCCTGAGCCGGCTCGAGACGCCGCGTCTCAACCAGCGCTACCTCCCGATCCTCGAGACCGGCTACACGGATGCCGACGGCGTGCGCTACCGGCAGGAGTCCTTCGCGACGCGGATCCCCAAGACGCGCGCGCTGGTCAGCTTCATCCGCCTCTCGATCGACCCGACCCGCACCCGTGCGGGTGTGGCGCACGTCCGCTTCACGCCTTCGCTACGGCTGCACCGCGTCGGACATCAGCTGCGCCGCGGGCGGCGGGCCCGCTTGCTCTTCGGCAAGCGCCTGCGCTTCGACGGGCACGCGCTCGTCTCCACCGTCCGCCGACCGCGGGTGCTCTACCTCGCCTGGCTCAACCGCGCCGCGCGCACCCGGCCGCTCCGGCTCGACAAGGCAGCGTACGAGCGAGCGAAGGCAAGCGTCGAGAGCTACTGGGTCAAGCGCCTGGCCACCGGGGGCGAGCTCGTCGTCCCGGAGCAGCGGGTCTACGACGCCGAGCGCAACCTGCTGATCCAGAATCTGCTGCTCTCCTGGCGGTACAGCCTCGGCAACGCCTACGGTCATTTCTCCTGGGAGCTCCTCGACGTGGCCGAGGTGATGGGCGCGTACGGCTACCGCGGCCTCGAGCAGGCGATCCTGCACACCGCGCTGCGGGCACCGACCGTCTTCCCGAACCGCTCGGCCGGCGAGCGGATGGTCGGGTCGGCCGACTTCCTCCGCCGTTTCGGCGACACGAACTACGTCGCGCGCGTGACTCCTCGCATACGGAGGGACGTCGAGTCCTTCGGGCGCCAGCTCGAGGCCGGCGCGCCGGGCCTGTTGCGTCGCGAGCGCTACGGCGCCGACATCGCCGGGCCCATCTACGGCCTACATGCGCAGGTGCTCGCGTGGCAGGGCCTGCGTGCGATGGCCGACGTCTGGTCACGAACGGGCCGGCCGCAGCTCGCGACCGAGGCGACCGGGGAGGCCGACCGGCTCGAGGCGGCCTTACGCAGCGCGGTGGCGGCCGCGCAGGTCTCGATGGGCGACGGCTCGCTGTTCATCCCGATCGCGCTCGTCGACGGGCAGGAGAAGCCGTACGACGCGCTCACCGCCTCGAAGCGCGGCAGCTACTGGAACCTGGTCATGCCGTACGTGCTCGCGTCGGGCTTCGTCCGCCCCGGCGGCGCCGAGGCGACCGGCGTGTTGCGCTACCTGCTGGGCCACGGCTCGCGCTTCCTTGGCCTCGTCCGCTTCAGCCCGCATACCGGCGTCACCAATCCCGGCTACCAGGGGCCCGGCTCCGACGACGTCTACGGCACGAACGTCGCCCGCTTCCTCGCCGACAACGACCAGCCCGACCAGCTGGTGCTCAGCCTGTACGGCAAGCTCGGCGCGGGGATGACCGAGAACACGTTTGTCTCCGGCGAGGGCTCGACGATCGCGCCGTCCGCGGGGCAGTACTACCGTTCCATGCACCGCCCGCCGAACAGCGCCAACAATGCCTTTTTCCTCGAGACGCTCCGGCTGACGCTGGTCCACGAGACCACGGACGCGAGCGGCGTCCCGCGCGGGCTCGAGCTCGCCTACGCGACCCCGCGCGCCTGGCTCGAGCCGGGCAAGCAGATCGCCGTGCGTCGGCTGATGACGAGTTTCGGGCCGCTCTCGTACACGCTCGACGCCGACGCCGTCTCGGTGCGGGCGAGCATCGACCTCCCGAGCGGTTTCACCGGCCCTTTGCGCCTGCGGCTGCGCCTACCGGCGGGGGAGCGGCTCGGCACGGTGACGGTCGGTGGCGTGTCGACCAAAAGCCTGATCGGCCCGGAGACGATCAACCTCTCCGGGACGAGCGGTCACGTCGACGTCGTCGCGCGCCGCCTCGGCTAGTGCCTGAAGTGGCGGCGGTTGGTGAAGACCATCGTCGCGCCGGCCCGCTCGACCGCCTCGACCACCTCGGCGTCGCGCTTCGAGCCGCCGGGCTGGATCACCCCGGTGATGCCCGCCGCCAGCGCGAGCTGAGGGCCGTCCGCGAACGGGAAGAACGCGTCCGAGGCGACCACCGCGCCGGCCGTCGCGTGCCCGTGCTCGCGGGCCTTGTCGAGCGCGATCCGCACCGAGTCGACGCGGCTCATCTGTCCCGCGCCGATGCCGATCGTCTGCAGGTCGTGCGCGAGCACGATCGCGTTGGAGGTGACGTGCTTGCAGACCCGCCAGGCGAAGAGCAGGTCGCCCCAGGCCATCTCGCTCGGCGAGCCGCAGACGACCTCCATGCCTTCGCGGTCCTCGATGTCGGAGTCGCGCTCCTGCACGAGCAGTCCTCCTAACACGCGCTTGTAGTCGCGCTCGCCGGGATTGTCCCGCCGGCGTTCCTTGTCCTCGAGGATCCGCGTCGCCGGCTTCTGCGTCAGGCGCTCGAGCGCCGCCTCGTCGAAGCCCGGCGCGAACAGCACCTCGACGAACTGCTCCGCCAGCTGCTCGCCGAGCGCTTCGCTGACCGGTCGGTTGAGCACCACGACGCCGCCGTAGGCGGAGACCGGGTCGGCGGAGAGCGCCCGTTGGTACGCCTGCTCGATCGAGCCGGCGACCGCGACGCCGCAGGGGTTTGCGTGCTTGACGATCACGCAGGCCGGCAGCTCGAACTCGCGCGCCACCAGCCGCGCCGCGGAGAGGTCGTTCAGGTTGTTGAACGAGAGCTCGCGGCCGTGCAGCTGCTCCACGCGTGAGAGCAGGTGCCGCCGCGCACCGCGCTCGGCGTAGTAGGCCCCGCGCTGGTGCGGGTTCTCCCCGTACGAGAGCTCGAGCTCCTTCGTGAAGCCGGGGAGCAGCGCAGCCGGAAAGGCCTCCGGGTCGGAGAACCAGTTCGCGATCGCGGCCTCGTAGGCGGCGGTCATGGCGAAGGTCTCGCCGGCGAGGCGACGGCGGGTCTCGAGCAGCAGGTCGCCACGCTCGCGCACTTCCTCGAGCACCTCGTCGTAGCGCTCGGGGCGGCAGACGGGGGCGACGTGCGCGAAGTTCTTCGCCGCCGCACGCAGCATCGCCGGGCCGCCGATGTCGATCATCTCGACCGCGTCCAGCTCGCCGACCGCGCGCCGAGAGGTGACGTCCTCGAACGGGTAGAGATTGACGCAGACGAGGTCGAACGGCTCGATCCCGTGCTCGTCCAGCGCCGCGGTGTCGTCGGCGCGGTTCCGACGGGCGAGGATCGCGGCGTGGATGCGCGGGTGCAGGGTCTTGACGCGGCCACCGAGCAGCTCGGGCACCTCGGTCAGCTCCTCGACGGGGGTCACCGGGATGCCGACCTTTTGCAGGAAGCCCGCGGTGCCGCCGGACGCGACCAGCTCGACGTCGAGCTCCGCGAGGCCGCGCGCAAACGGCTCGAGGCCCTGCTTGTCGTAGACCGAGAGCAGCGCCCGCCGGATCACGCGAGATCAGCTCCCGCACGACCTGCGGCAGCAGCCTGTGCTCGACCGCCTGAACCCGCGCCTTCAGCGTCTCGGCGTCGTCGTCCGGCAGCACGGGCACGCGCTCGGCCGCGATCACGGGCCCGGTGTCGATGCCGCCGTCGACGTAGTGCACCGTCGCTGCGGTCTCGGGCACACCCGCCGCGAGCACGTCGTGGATCGGGTGCGGCCCGGGAAACTCCGGCAGGGGCGCCGAGTGCGTGTTCACGACCCTGCCCGGAAAGCGCTCGAGGAAGCAGCGCCGCAGCAGGTGCATGTACCCGGCGCAGACGACGAGGTCGACTCCGTGCTGGACCAGCCATCCGGCCATCGCGGAGTCGCGGGCGTCGCGATCGGGATGGTCGTCGAGCTCGAACGCCGCGCTCGCGATCCCGGCCGCGCGGGCCCGCTCGAGCGCCCGTACGCCCGCCTGGTTGCTCGCGACCGCGACGATCGGCAGACCCTCGTCGATCAGCGCCTGCAGGTTCGTTCCCTCGCCGCTGACGAGCACGCCGATCACACCAGCCTCCCGATCACGGCGCCGGCGCCGGCGTCGGCCGCCGGCACGACGGCGCACATGCCGATCCCGAGGTTGAAGACCCGCCGCTGCTCCTCCTCCTCGACTCCCTGCTCGTCGAGCCACGCGTACACCGGCGGACGCTCCCACGCGTCCCAGTCGAGCTCGACGCCGACGCCCTCGGGCAGGACGCGCGGCAGGTTGCCGAGGATCCCGCCGCCGGTCACGTGCGCCAGCGCCTTGACGTCGGCCCTCTCGCGCAGCGCGCGCACCTCGTCGAGATAGAGCCGGTGCGGCGCGAGCAGCAGGTCGGCATCGAAGTCGTCCTCGCCGATGAGCGCGCGTACGAGGGAAAAGCCGTTGGTGTGCAGGCCGGTGGAGGGAAGACCGAGCACGACGTCGCCGGCCTCGCAGCGCTTGCCGTCGATCAGCCTGTCGCGGTCGACGATCCCGACGCACGTGCCGGCAAAGTCGAGCTCGTGCTCGCGGTAGACGCCCGGCAGCTCGGCCGTCTCGCCGCCGATCAACGCACAGTCGGCCTCCCGGCAGACCTCGGCCGCGCCCTCGACCAGCTCGGCCACCTGCTCGAGGTCGAGCTCGTGGGCAGCGACGTAGTCGAGCAGGAACAGCGGCTCGGCCCCGGTCGTGAGCACGTCGTCGATGCAGTGCGCCGCCAGGTCGCGGCCGGCGTCGCGTAGCCGGCCGGCCCGTCGCGAGAGCACGAGCTTGGAGCCGACTCCGTCGGTGGTCGCGGCGAGGAAGCGCCGATCGTCGAGTGGGTAGAGCCCGGCGAAGGCGCCGAACCCCTCGGCCCCGGTGGACTCGACCGCGGCGCGCAGGCGGGCAACGACTCGCTCGGCCGCGACGAGCGAGACACCCGCCTCGTCGTACGTCTTCGCCCTCACCCGCGCGAGTCTACGAGGCGAATCAGTCGAACACCTCCGCGTGCAGCTCGGGCCGGCCGCGCGGGCCGTCCGGCAGGAAGCGCACCGTCGTCCCGCCGACCATCACCTCGTCGTCCATCTGATTCACCTCGAGCAAGCCACAGAGCGCGTCGGCCTTCGCCGCCGGGTCGTCGGCGCGCAGGTGCAGCTCCTGCAGCCGCAGCTCGTCTGCGTTCTCCAGCAGCTCGTCGATCCAGTCGCGCTGCGGGTGCACCTCGAGCCGGTAGCCCGCGTCGGTGGCGACGAACGTGCGCCGGCCCGGGTACTCCTGCACCCGCAGGCGCCGCTCGGTCGCCCGCTCGAGGACCTCGTGGAACTCGTCGTCGTCGAGCGCAACGCCGAGATGATCGACCCGGGGGAGCGGCCATTGGCCCGGCTGGACGACGACGTTGACCGCTCCGCGCTCGAGCTCCGAGAGCCGGTGCCGGAAGCCCTTCTGCTCGAGCTGCTCCCACGAGACGCCCGACTCGAAGTGCACCTGGTCCTCACCGATCCGCCCGTAGCGAGCGATCAGCTCGAAGCCGAGCTTCCCCAGGTAGCGCGCCTCGACGTCGCGCACGTTGCTCGTCACCAGGTGGTAGTGAAAGAGCTTCAACGGCGCGCCGAATACTGGCAGGAAGAACGGGGTCTGCGCGGAATGTGACGCCCGCCACATGAATGGCTCCGCCCTGCACCACATCGACCTCGTCGTCACGTCGATCGAGCGCAGCCTGCCCTTCTACCGCGACCTGCTCGCGCCGCTCGGCTTCCACCGGATCGGCGAGGTCGAGGGCGAGCGCGGCGAGACGATCTGGTACCTCTCCGGCGCCGGCTGCTCGATCGGGCTCCGTGAGGCGCAGAGCGAGAGCGAGGGCCCCCACGACCGCTACCGCGTCGGTCTGCACCACCTGGCGCTCGAGGCGGGTTCGCGCGCCGTGGTCAACGAGCGCGCCCAGTGGTTGCGCGAGCAGGGTGCCGAGATCGAGAGCGGCCCCGAGGAGTACTCGTACGTGCCTGGCTACTACGCGGTGTTCTTTTACGATCCCGACGGCATCAAGCTGGAACTCGTGCACGTCCCCGGCCTTGCGGCCTGAAGAAAGGAGAGCTGGCATGTCGACGACTCCTCCGGAGCAGACTCCGGGCTCGACGGGCTCGACGGGCTCGACCCGCCCGTCGATTGGAATGCCCACCATCGCGTCCGGCGCCCGGATGCCTGTCCCCGGCAACGCGGAGTTCGCGCTCTACTTCGTCGTCGAGGTGATCCTGATCCTGATCTGGATCATCGCCGACAGCGTCAACACCAACCAGTGGTGCGTCTTCACGGTCGCCCTGACCGCGTTCTACTTCCTCAGCCGCGGGATCGCGAAGGCGAGCCGCGTTCTCGAGCAGTAGCTCGAGTCACGCGCGCGCCGGCTCGAACCTGAGCTTCGCGCCCTCACGCGGGACTGCCGTCGGGTAGTCCCGCGTGAGGCAGGCGCGACATAGCTCGCTCGGCGGGCGGCGCGTCGAGGCCTCGAGGCCTTCCAGCGAGAGGTAGGCGAGCGAGGTGGCGCCGATGTGCTCGCGGATCTGCTCGACGGTCCGCGTGCTCGCGATCATCTCGTCCTCTGCTGCCAGGTCGATCCCGTAGAAGCACTGGCCCACCACGGGCGGCGCCGAGACGCGCACGTGCACCTCGGCCGCGCCGGCCTCGAACAGCATCTCGACTATCTTGCGCGTCGTGTTGCCGCGGACGATCGAGTCGTCCACCGCGACCACGCGCTTGCCGGCGACCTCGGCGAGGGGGTTGAACTTCAGCTTCACGCCCTGCTCGCGCAGACCCTGGTCGGGCTGGATGAAGGTGCGGCCGACGTAGCGGTTCTTGATCAGGCCCTCGGAGAAGGGGATCCCGGTCGCGCGCGAGAAGCCGATCGCGGCGGGCGTGCCGGAGTCGGGGATCGGCAGCACGAGGTCGGCCTCGACCGGCGCCTCCTCGGCGAGCCGCTCGCCCATGCGCACGCGCGCGCCGTGCACCTCGACGCCGTCGAGCCGCGTGTCGGGCCGCGCCAGGTAGAAGAACTCGAAGATGCAGAGCGCGCCGTGCTCGGCGGGCTCGACGGCCTGGCGCGAGCGGACGCCCTGCTCGTCGATCAGGACCAGCTCGCCCGGCGCCAGCTCCCGCTCCAGCTCCGCGCCGACCAGGTCGAGCGCGCAGGTCTCGGAAGCGAGAATCCACTCGCCCTGCTCGCCGCGCCCGAGGCAGAGCGGCCGGAAGCCGTGGGGGTCGCGGAACCCCACGAGCGTCCCGTCGCAGAGCGCGACCACGGAGAAGGCGCCCTCGAGCCGGGCCATCGCGCCGGCGACCGCCTCCTCGAGCGGCGCCTCGTCGTTCGCGATCAGGGCGGCGATCAGCTCGGTATCGGAGGTCGTGCCGAGCGTGACGTCCTCAGTGGCGAGCTGCTCGCGGAGCTCCGTCGCGTTGACGAGGTTGCCGTTGTGCCCGAGGGCGACCGTCCGCCCCCGGCCGCGCTGGATCAGCGGCTGCGCGTTGGCCCAGAGGGTCGAGCCGGTGGTCGAGTAGCGCGTGTGGCCGATCGCGGTGTCGCCGTGCAGGCCGCGCAGCTTCTGCTCGTCGAAGACCTGCGTGACGAGGCCCATGTCGCGCAGCACGGTCAGGCGGCCGTGGTCCGAGACGGCGATCCCGGCCGACTCCTGGCCGCGGTGCTGCAGCGCGAACAGGCCGAAGAAGGTGACGCGGGCGACGTCGCGCTCGGGCGCGCGAATGCCGAACACCCCGCACATCAGGCGACCGTCCCGAGCTCTCGCAGGTGCGCCCAGTCGGGGCGCGCGCCGGCCAGGATCACCGAGCCGTACGGCGCGTCGGCGTCCGCCTCGAAGGAGTGGCCGCTGAAGGCCGACGCCTGCGCGAGCGCGTGGGCGAGACCACCCTCGCCGACGTCGTGCGCCAGCGAGAGCTGCGACGCGTTCCGCCAGAGCCAGCCGATCAGCTCGACCTCGTCGCCCTCGGCCAGCCAGACCGTGTCGCCGGGTCGCCAGCCGCGCGGCACCTTGCGGACGTCCGGGACGAGCCCGACGCAGCCGACGACCGGCGTCGGCGGAATCGCGCGTCCGTCGGTCTCGTTGTAGAGCGACACATTGCCCGATACGACCGGCACCCCGAGCGCCTCCGCAGTCTCCGCGATCGCGGCGATCGCCTCGGCCAGCTCCCAGCCGATCTCGGGCTTCTCCGGATTGCCGAAGTTGAGGCAGTCGGTCAGCGCGAGCGGCTCCCCGCCGGAGCAGGCGACGTTACGAGCCGCGCCGAGCACGGCCGCGCGTCCAGCCTCGCGCGGGTCGCGGCAGCCCAGCGGCGGCCCGTCGAGCGACACCGCCAGCCCGCGCCAGGACGGCCGCAGCTGCAGCACCGCCGCGTCCAGCCCCGGCCGGCGCACCGTGCGCGAGAGGACGAGTTGGTCGTACTGCTCGTAGATCCACTCCTTCGGCTCGAGGTTGACCGGGTCGACCAGCCCGCGCGGTCGCGCGGCCTCGAGCCGGTCGACCTCGTAGCGGGGGCACTCGTCGGTCAGCAGCCGCGCAGGGATCTCCCCGACGGGCACGTCGTCCCAGAAGGCGCGCAGCTCGCCGGTCTCGGTTACCTCGCCGATCGCCGCGTGATGGAGCTCCCAGCGTCGGAGCACGGCCTCGACCTGGGCGAGCCGCTCGGGCCGGACGACCGCGACCATCCGCTCCTGGCTCTCGGAGATCATGATCTCCCAGGGCTCCATCCCGTCCTCGCGCAGGGGGACGCGGTCGAGCTGGACGTCGACGCCCACGTCGCGGGCCATCTCGGCGAGGGAGGAGGCGAGCCCGGCCGCCCCGCAGTCCTGCAGCGACTCGACGAGCCCCGCGTCGACCAGCTCGAGCGAGGCCTCGATCACCTTCTTGCCCGTAAAGGGATCGCCGACCTGCACGGTCGGGCGCTTGTCCGCGTCGTCCTCACCGAGCTCCTGGCTTGCAAGGACCGAGGCGCCGCCGATTCCGTCCCGGCCGGTGGTGGCGCCGTAGAGGACGAGCAGGTTCCCGGTCCCGGTCGCGCGCGCACGCGTCACCCCCTCAGCGGGCAAGAGGCCGACGCACATCGCGTTCACCAGGCAGTTGCCGGCGTACGCGGCGTCGAAGACCGCCTCGCCGCCGACGGTGGGGACGCCGACGCAGTTGCCGTAGTGGCCGATCCCGGCGACCGCGCGCCGGAAGCTCCAGTCGGGCGCGCCGAAGCGCAGGCCGTCGAGCAGCGCCACCGGCCGCGCGCCCATGGCGACGATGTCGCGCAGGATCCCGCCCACGCCGGTAGCCGCACCCTGAAACGGCTCGACCGCGGAGGGGTGGTTGTGGGACTCGACCTTGAAGGCCACCGCCTCGCCGTCGCCGAGGTCGATCACGCCCGCGTTCTCGCCGGGCCCCTGCAGGACGCGCTCGCCCGCGCTCGGCAAACGCTTGAGCAGGCGCGCCGAGTGCTTGTAGCCGCAGTGCTCCGACCAGAGCAGCGAGAAGACCGCGAGCTCGAAATGGTTCGGCTCGCGCTCGAGCAGCTCGACGATGCGTGCGTACTCGGAGTTGGTGAGGCCGAGCGCCTCGTGCAGCGACTGATCGGAGACCCTCGTCAGGACGCCGAGTCTAATCCTCCGACCGGCGGTTTTGCCCCCCCGCCGGATCTAAATCCCAAGAAGGTGCGTTGAACGGTCGCGTGAGCAAGGCCCACGCGACCTCCCTGGTCGGCGCCGGAAGACGGCGCCTTGGCCTCACAGGACAGGTCGAGCCCACGTTGTGAAAGCAGTGAGCCGACGACACCTCGCGATGCTGATCGGGCTGGCGCTGATCTGGGGCGCCTCCTTCCTGTTCATCAAGGTCGCCGTGCGCGAGCTGACGCCGGCGACCCTGATCGTCGGCCGGCTCGGGCTCGCGGCGATCACGCTCGGCCTGCTCGTGCCGTTCGTCGTCGGCTCGGGCGAGACGGTGCGCCAGCTGCGCGCGAACTGGGTCTGGCTCGTGGTGGTCGCGCTCGTGAACACGGCGATTCCGTTCTGGCTGCTCTCCTGGGGCGAGACGCGGATCGACTCCGGGCTCGCGTCGATCATCCAGGCCTCGGTGCCGATCTTCAACGCGCTGATCGCGTTCGTCGCCTTCCGCGAGGTCCGCGTGACCGGCGTGCGGCTGCTGGGAGTCGGGGTCGGGTTCGTCGGCGTCGCCCTGCTCGTCGGCGCGCAGCCCGAGGGCAAGGTCCTCGGCGCGCTGGCCGTGGTCGGGATGGCGTTCTGCTACGGCGTCGGCGGCCTTCTGAGCGGCCGGTACCTCAACGAGGCGCGGCCGCTGGTCGTCTCGTTCGCGTCGACCGCAATCGCGACGCTCGTCTGGCTGCCCGTCGGCGCCGCGCAGGCGCCCGCGCACATGCCCGGCTGGAAGACGATCGGCTCCGTGCTCGCTCTCGGCATCCCGGGGACGGCGCTCGCCTACCTGCTCTTCTTCGGCTTGATCACCGGTGCCGGCGCGGCGTACGCGTCGCTAGTCACATACCTAATCCCGCCGATCGCGCTGGCGTACGGCGCGGTCTTCCTCGACGAGCGCTTCGGCGCCGCCGCGCTGGGCGGCCTCGCCCTGATCCTCGCCGGTGTCGCGCTCGGCACCGGCGCGGTGCGCTTCGCGCGCCTACGCCGCGCCCTTTCGGCGGGTTGACGCGCCTCAGTACCTCTTCGCTTCGTCGCTGAGCTCGCCCGCGCACACCAGGCAGTAGCCGCTGATCGATTCCGCCTCCGCCTGGAGCCGT
Source organism: uncultured Actinomycetes bacterium (assembly GCA_963763475.1). Taxonomy (GTDB): domain Bacteria; phylum Actinomycetota; class Thermoleophilia; order Gaiellales; family Gaiellaceae; genus AC-32. The sequence goes on from CAVXOR010000002.1 coordinate 404,035, forward strand.
CGCTTTGCCTCGTCGCTCCCGAGCAGGTCCCGGTACTGGCGGACGAGCGCGATGTACTGATCCGTGGTGTCCTGGAAGTGGCCCTGGTTGTAGCTCGAGTTGGGCGTCTCGAGCACGGAGAACCTGAAGTCGATCTTCTCGAACTTGTGGTCCATCGCCTTCCTGTCGGCCGAGCCGCCGTCGCCGCAACCGGCGAGCATCAGAGCTGCGAGCAGCAAGACACCGACGATCGCGGTCCGCAACCTCATCGTCGCGTCAATGTAGATACCACCTTCCCCAGGAGCAAGCCGCCGGGACGGTAGCCTCGGGCGCGTGTCGCGCTCGTACGTGATCTACATCGGCCTGCTGGCCGCGTTCTGGGGTGCCTCCTACATGTTCATCAAGGTCGCCAACCGCGCCTTCGAGCCGGCGACGATGATGATGCTGCGGCTCGCGCTCGCGGCCTCGCTGCTGCTGGTCGTCCTCGCCCTTCAGCGCGGTTGGGACGCGACCGTCGCCGACATGCGCGGCCTGGGCTGGGAAGGCTTCGCGCTCGGGGTCGTGAACGGAGCGATCCCGTTCACCCTGATCGCCTGGGGCGAGCGCCACATCGACTCGGGCGTGGCGGCGATCGCCAACGCCTCGATGCCGATCTTCGTCGTGTTGCTGGCGATCCGCTGGCAGCCGAGCGAGCGCGTGCACGGGTTGCGGCTGGTCGGCTTCCTCGTCGGGCTGCTCGGCGTCGGCGTGCTCGCCGGCGTTCACCCCGAAGGCGGCTGGTGGGGCGTGGCCGGAACGCTCGCGGTCGTGGTCGCATCGGTCTCGTACGCGGTCGGCAGCCTCTGGGGCCAGAGGCTGATCCACCGCACCAGCGGGCTCGTGCTCTCGGCCAGCTCGATGCTGGGCGGTCTGCTGGTCCTGATCCCGCTCGGGCTCTGGCAGCTGCCGGACGAGCTGCCCGGCTGGAAGGCGAGCGGCTCTGTGATCGCCCTGGCCGTGATCGGGACTGCGGTCGCGCAGATCATCCTCTACCGCGTGCTGCGCAGCGACGGCGCCGCCCGCGTCAGCCTCGTCACGTACCTGCTGCCCGTCACGGCGTTGATTTACGGCGTCACGCTGCTCGGCGAGCCGCTGACCTGGGAGGAGCTCGCCGGGATGGCCCTGATCCTCGGCGGGGTCGCGCTCGGGTCGGGCGCGGTGCGGTTCCCGCGGCGCGAGCCGGTGGCAGCGCCCACGCCGTGAGCGAGATCACGCTCCGGCGCGCCGAGCCACGAGACGTCGACTTCCTGCTCGAGCTGATGACTCACGAGGACGTCGACCCGTTCATGGCCGTCGTCCGCCCGCGCGACCGGGAGGGGCTGCTCGAAGAGATCGAGCGCTCGCGGGCCGAGCCCGAGGACTACGGTCGCTTCGTGATCGAGGTCGACGGCGAGCCGGCCGGCCTGATGGGCTTTCAGGTCGCCAACCGCCGCAGCATGATCGCCAACCTCGGCTCGCTGGCGGTGCACCCGTCCTTTCGCGGCCGGCGGCTGGCGGATGAGGCCGCACGGCTCTTCCAGCGGCACCTGATCTTCGAGCTCGGCTTCCACCGGCTCCAGCTGGAGATCTACGGCTTCAACGAGCGCGCGCAGCGGCACGCCGAGCGGGCCGGCTTCGTCCGGGAGGGGATACGCCGAAAGGCGTACGACCGCCACGGCGAGTGGGTGGACGGGGTGATCTACGGCCTCGTACGCGAGGACCTCGCCGAGTAAGAAGGCCGTCTAGCGCGTCAGGTACGCGACCCGACCGCCCGCGCCGGAGGCCCAGCAGGCGTTCGGGTTCGCGCACGCGACGGTGTCGAGGCTGCCGTCGTCGAAGCGCTGCCACGTCGTGCCGAAGTCCGTGCTGACGTCGCTGCCGGTCAGGCCGACCGCGATCGCGGTGTGCCCGTCGACCCACGTCACGCCGGAGCGGTACTCCGGCGGGCCCCCGGGAATGAGCGACCATGTCTGCCCGCCGTCGCTCGTGGTGGCGAAGTTGTTGGGCGAGGCCGTGGGGTTCGCGAAGTCACCGCCGACGGCGAGGCCGTGCTGCCCGCTGCGGAAGGCGACGGCGTTGATGCCGTTCGTGCCGGAACCGCTCGCGACCGATGTCTGCGACACCGTCCAGCTCGCGCCGCCGTTGTTCGAGCGGAACACGCGCCCGGCGGTCGTCCCGAACCACGCCCGCCCGCCGTGGCTGGTGATGCATTCGCCGCTTGCCGCGAACGCAGCCTCACCCGGGAGCGCTTGTGGTATCTGCTGCCCGGCGACGCGCCAGTGAAGGCCGCCGTCGTCCGTCGCCAGCACGAGGAAGTGCTGGCCGTCAGGCGGGTCGGACACCAGCAGCCCGCGCTTGTCGTTGAAGAAGGTCATGCAGTCGTAGAACGCGCCCGGGTTCGTGTTCTGCTGCGTGATGCTCCACGTCTGGCCGCCGTCCGCGGTGACGTAAATGCGGAAGGCGCTCGGGTCGTTCCCGATCGACATCGCAACCGCGCGATTCGCGTCGAACGCCTCGATGTCGCGGAACTGCAGGCCGGCGGCGCCGGGCGGACTGACGTCCTGCCACGTCGCGCCGCGATCGGTCGTGCGCATGACGACGCCGTCCGTGGCCGTGTAGCCGCTCACCCAGGCAGTCGTCGCGCTGACCGGAGAAAGTCCCCGAAAGTGAGCCGTCGTCCCGGTCGGGGTGTTGTGCCACGCGTATCCCGCGTGACCGCTGACTGCGGCCGGTACCGCGGCGAGTGCCCCGGTGACGGCGAGCAAGAGGACCCACTTACTCACGAGGCGAACCTAACGCCGTCGAGGGTCGGTTGCAAGCCGTGTCGGAGTAGGCTGGCTCCATGAGGGCCGTGAGCTTCGCCGGGCGCACGTGACCTGGGGCGCGTGAGGCGCGGGGCGCTCGCGGCCGCCGTCGGGGTCGCGTTCGCGGATTCCTCGATCGTCGTGCTCGCGCTGCCCGAGCTGTACGGGCGCTTCGACACCTCGATCGAAGGCGTTTCGTGGGTCGTGACCGCGTACAACCTCGCGGTCGCCCTAACTGCGCTGGCGCTGTTGTTCTTCGCGCACCGGCTGCGCTCGGTCGTCCTGCTGGGGGCGGGGCTCGGGCTCTTCCTCGCGGCCTCGATCGCGTGCGCCGCCGCCCAGAACCTTAGCTTCCTGATCGGCGCGCGTAGCGTCCAGGGGGTCGGCGCCGCATTGCTGCTGGCGGGAGCGCTGCCGGTGCTCGGCCGCACGCGGTGGACCGCCGCCGGGACGTTCGGGCTCGCGCTCGGGCCGGTGCTCGGCGGCGTGCTGACGCAGGCTTTTGACTGGCGCGCGATCTTCGTCGCGCAGGCGCCGGTCGCGGCGCTCGGACTGGTCGGACTCGCGCGTGCTCACACGCATGCCGAGGCGGAGGAAGGCTGGAGCTCGTCGCTGAAGCGGACGCTCCCGGCGAACGCCTGCCTCGGGCTGCTCTTCGGCGCGCTGGTGGGCGCGCTCTTCCTGGCCGTGCTGCTGGTGATCAGCGTCTGGGACTACTCGCCGATCGCCGGCGCCGGGATCGTCAGCGCGCTGCCCGTCGCCGCACTGGCCGTGCGCCAGCTGCGGCTTTCCAGGCTGACCGCGGTCTGCGGCGGGTCCGCGCTGCTGGGCATCGGTCTCGTCGGCCTTGCGCTGCTGCCCTCGGCCAGCGTCGGTTTCATGGTCTGGTCACTCGCGCTCTGCGGCGCCGGGCTCGGCTTGGCGGTGCCGGTGCTCTCGAACGCGGCGCTCGACCTTGGCTCGGGGCTGACCCGTAGCGGCACGCTGACCGTCGGTGCGCGACACGTCGGGCTGGTGCTGTCGCTTGCGCTGATCGCGCCCCTGCTCGCCTCGCGCGTGCCCGAGGCCGGCGACAAGGCGCTGCTGCGCGGGACGGCCGTCCTGCTCGACGCCCCGATCGGGCTGGACAAGAAGGTGCCCGTGGCGCTCGACCTGCGCAAGGCTTTCGCCCGCGCGCAGGAGGGAGAGACGCCCGACCTGCGGGAGCCGTTCGACGCCCACGGCGCTGCCGACGACTCCGCGCTCGCGGGCGTGCGAGACGACCTCGCAGGAGCGATCGCGACGACGATCACGCGCGCCTCGCGGCCGGCCTTCTTCCTCTGCGCCGGGTTCGCGGCACTCGCCCTGCTCGTAGCAGCAGCCTGGCGCCGGAGGATCGCGTGAGGCCGGCGGCCTGGGTGCTCGTCGCGCTGTTCCTGAGCGGGGTCGTGCTCGTCGGCGTCGAGCTCGCCAAGGGAGCGCTCGACGAACCGGCGCCCGCGATCGCGAACCCATGCCAGCCGCGCGACGGTCGCACCGGCGGGATCGACGCAACGATCCAGCGGATCGTCCTCGACGGCCTCGACGGCGCCGCGTGCCGGCTGCACACCACGCGCGAGGAACTCGTGCTCTCGCTGGGCAGCGGAGGCGTAGGTGTGACCCGCCGCTGGGACGAGCACACGATCGAGGTCGCGCTGCGGGCCGGCTTGCTGCGCTCGGTCGACTCGGCCGAACAGCGCGGCGACGTGCCGGGCTTCCTGGCGCCCGCCCTGCGCGGGATCGTCGAGCGCGCCCCGCTCGACAAGCTGATCCGCGGGGGGATCAAGCTGAGCGACCTCCTCGGCTAGAGTCGGATCGTGGGCTTCACGCAGCGCTGGGCCGACGGGTACAAGCTGGCCTGGGAGGCAGACGACCCGGACGCCGCCGCCGCGCTGTACGCGCCCGACTGCATCTTCCGTTCGGCGCCGTTCCGCGAGCCGGAGCCGCCGCTCGAGTACACGCGACGCGTGTACCCGGAGGCGAAGGCCGAGGACGTGCGCTTCGGCGAGCCGGTCGAGGAGGGCGACCGCGGCACGGTCGAGTGGTGGGCGACGCTCGTCACCCCCGAAGGCGAAGAGCTCGCGATCGCCGGCTGCTCGGTGCTCCGCTTCGACGACCAGGGGTTGGTGGTCGAGGCGCGCGACTACTGGCACATGGAGCCCGGCCGCCGCCAGCCCCACGCCACCTGGGGGCGCTAAGCGGGCTTGGCCAGGGCCGGAGCGTCCACGCAGACCACCTTCGCGTCCTCGTCGCCGAGCACGACGTAGGAGTGCGCGGTTCCGGCCGGCGTGACGATCACGTCGCCCGGCCCGGCGTCGAGGCTCTCGCCCTCGACCGTCCAACGCATCCGCCCGGAGCGGATCGTGATCACATGATCCTGCGGCGGGTTGTGGACGTGCGTCTCCTTCACCTGCCCCGCCGGGTGCGTGACGAGGTGCACCTCCAGGTGGTCGAGCCAGATGCCTTCGTCCTCGTCGGTCGGGCGGACGAAGCGGCTGTAGTCGCTCTTGTCCGTGATCTTCACCATCGGGCTAGGCCTGCTGGTGGGCTTCGACGAACCAGAGGTACTTGTCGACCGTGCGCGAGATCTCGGTGAACAGGTCCGAAGTGGACTGATCGCCGAGCTCCGCCGTCGTGTCGATCGCCGAGCGCACGGCGGCGGCGTAGGCGGACAGCCGGTCGGCGACCGCCGTGACGGTCTCCATGCCCTCGATCGCGTCGAGGGGGTACTCGTCGAGCGACGAGGAGGAGGCCGCCATCCGCGCCGTCCCGAGCGCGAGCCCGCCGAGCTGGGTCGCCCGCTCGGCGATCTCGTCCACGTACGGGAAGACGTCCTCGGCGATCTGGTCGTAGAGCAGGTGCAGCTGGTAGAAGTCGCTGCCCTTCACGTTCCAGTGAGCCTGCTTCAGCTGCGAGTAGAGGTCGAACGTATCGGCCAGCCGGGCGTTCAGCAGCTCGATCACCTTCTCCCGCGTGCCCTCCGCGATGTCGATGCGGGTCTCGAACGTGCGGTCGGTCTGGGTGGCCATCGCTCCTCCTTCGCTCAGCGCGCGCGGTAGTCCGCCGCGATGATGTCTTGATACTCGGGGTGCTGCTCGACGAACCATTCCACGAACGGGCAGAGGGGCACGACCTCGAGGCCCTCCCGCCGTGCGTCGTCGAGCGCGGCCTGGATCAGCCGGCCGCCCAGGCCGCGGCCCTCGAGCGCCTCGTCCACCTCCGTGTGGATCAGCACGAGCCGGCCGTTCCGGCGCCGGTAAGCGGCCTCGCCGATCATCCGGTCGCCCGCGCGCAGCTCGTAGCGCGAGGCCTCGGGCACGTTGACGACGACCGGCTCCCCGTCAGGCTCGTCGCCGGGGCTCGCCCGGAAGTACTCGACCAGCCGGCCCGGAGCATCGGACTCGCGCGCGTCGCGGTGGTCGAGGAAGCGGCGGCGATGTTCGTTTTCGTGCTCGCCTGGCTCGTGCTCCTGCAGGTAGCCGAAGATCGCACGTGTGCCGTGGAAGAAGCGGCCGTCCTCAGTCTCGAGCGCCGGGATCTCGTCGTCACCGGAGCGCTTGCGCAGCTCGGTGCGCTGCTCGGGCCACGGCTCGACCTGCCGCGCGACGAAGTCGAGCCCGAGCTCGGTCAGCACCTCGCGCACGGCCGAGGAGAACGGGCACCACTCGGCCTGATAGAGCGTCAGCATCGGCCCGCGAAGTCGTTCGTCCTTGCGTGCCGTCGCTCGCTAGCCATGCGCCGATGGTACGCCTGGCCCGGCAGCGTGAGTCCGGATCGCCGCGGGCACACCAGAAACCCGCCCCTGCAATCACAAGTCTCCCGCCTTTCACCCGGAGGAGGCACCTGCGAGCGTCGGTCGAGCCTCGCACGTCGAGTGGGCTGAGCCTCGAGCGAAGGAGATCGTGATGAGTGAGCTTCCCGATCGGACCGACGTTCTGGTCGTGGGTGCGGGGCCGGTGGGGCTGGCGGTTGCCGCCTCCCTGGCCGGACAGGATCATGACGTCACCGTCGTCGACCGGCAGGCAACAGGGGCCAACACCTCGCGCGCGGCTGTGGTGCACGCCCGGACACTCGAGATGCTTGAGCGGATCGGCGTCTCGACGCGGCTTGCTGCCCTCGGGATCCACGCCCCGCAGTTCAGCATCCGCGATGGAGATCGTGAGCTCGTGCCGGTTCGGTTCGATCGGCTTGCGACTGAGTACCCCTACACGCTGATGATTCCGCAGAACATCACCGAGGAGGTCCTGCTCGACCGCTTCCAGGAGTTGGGTGGGATGGTCCATCGCCCGTACGTCGCGAACGGCGTGACCCAGACCGCCGACGGCGCCGAGATCACGCTCGACGGGGGCGACGTAATCAGCGCGCGGTACGTCGTCGCCGCCGATGGCATGAACAGCACGATCCGCGACCTGGCCGGCCTGGGGTCGAGCGGCAACGGCGCGTTGCCAATGTCCTTCACGCTGGCGGACGTCCGGGTGGAGGGCGGGCTCCCGCCGGACGAGGTGCTGCTGTTCTTCTCCGCACCAGGCATGTTGGTCGTAGCGCCCCTCCCGGACGGATCGTTCCGGCTCGTCGCCGAGGTCGACGATGCGCCGGAGCAGCCGGATGTCGCCTACGCGCAGCGTCTGCTCGACACGCGGGGGCCGCGGCGCACGACGGTCAAGGTGACCGACGTCACGTGGGGATCCAGGTTTCGGATCCACGAGCGGGTGGCGGACCGGTACCGGGCCGGGCGGGTGCTGCTGGCCGGAGACGCCGCGCACACGCACAGCCCGGCAGGCGGGCAGGGCATGAACCTCGGCCTGCGAGATGCAGTGACGCTCGGGGATGCGCTCTCGGTCGCGCTGCGGGACGGCCGCGAGGACGGGCTCGACGAGTACGCGACCGGCAGCCGTACCGAAGCCCTGCGTGTGGTCGCACTTGCCCACCGGCTCACCCGGCTGGCCACGGCCCCGCGGGCGGTGCGCCCGCTGCGAAATGTGACGCTACGCGTTCTCGCGCTGGTGCCGGCCTTCCGCCGCGGCCTCGCGGAGCAGCTGTCCGCCACGGGTCACCGCCGAGAACGAAGCCGAGCAGGCAGCAGGACGAGAGGACACTAGGATTCCGTCTCGTGGCCCGCTTCCTCCACACGATGGTTCGCATCACCGACCCCGAGAAGAGCCGCGCCTTCTACGAGGCCCTCGGCTTCGACTTCAGCAGCGAGTTCGACATCGTGCGTGACGGTGAGAAAGAGGCGACGAACTACTTCTTCTCGCTCGGCGACCAGGAGAACGTCCTGGAGCTGACGTTCAATCACGATGGCCGTGGCTACGAGCTCGGCACGGGCTATGGGCACATCGCCGTTGGCGTCGGCGACCTCGATGGCGCGCTCGCACGGCTGAGCGAGCAGGGGATCGAGCCGGAGCGGGCGCCGTACTCGGTCCGCGAAGGCGGCTCACGCCTCTGTTTCGTCCAGGACCCGGACGGCTACCGCATCGAGCTGATCGAGCGGTAGCGGCCACTCCCGTGGCCACGGCCCGCAGCCTCGAGCTCCGGCGGCTGTCCCAGCGGATTGCCGACGCGCTGCTCGTGCTGAACGAGCTTCAGCTCGACACCGTCGCCCTCGCGCCGAGCGGCCCCAACATCGACCGCGCCCGGGACTGGCTCGCACGGGTGCCGAAGGCGCTGCGCGCGGCCGCCGAAGCTTAGGATCGGCGGATGGAGGACACGCAGCGCGGGGGGATCGCGCTCGAGGGCGTCAGCAAGCGCTTCGGCAAGCACGAAGCGGTTCGCGACGTCTCGCTCTCGATCCGCGAGGGCGAGTTCTTCTCGCTGCTCGGGCCAAGCGGCTGCGGCAAGACGACCACGCTGCGGATGATCGCCGGCTTCGAGGTGCCCGACGCCGGCCGGATCTACCTCCAGGGCGAGGACGTCACCTCGCTCTTCTCGAACCGCCGGCCCGTGAACATGGTCTTCCAGCAGTACGCGCTCTTCCCGCACATGTCGATCTACGACAACGTCTCCTTCGGGCTGAAGGTGAAGAAGGTGCCGCGCAGCGAGCACGCCGGACGCGTGAAGGAGATGCTGCGGATCGTCGAGCTCGAGGGCCTCGAGAAGCGCAAGCCGCGGCAGCTCTCGGGCGGCCAGCAGCAGCGGGTGGCCCTGGCGCGCGCGCTCGTCAACTCACCGGCCGCGCTGCTGCTCGACGAGCCGCTCGGAGCCCTCGACGTGAAGCTGCGCAAGCAGATGCAGCTGCAGCTGAAGGCGATCCAGCACGACGTCGGCACGACCTTCGTCTACGTCACGCACGACCAGGAAGAGGCGCTCTCGATGTCCGATCGGATCGCGGTCATGAACGGCGGCCAGGTCGAGCAGATCGGCAGCCCGCGCGAGATCTACACACGGCCGCAGACCGCCTTCGTGGCGGACTTCATCGGCTCCCTGAACGTGCTCGAGCTGAAGGTCGACGAGCTCGTCGGCGACTACGCCGTCACGCGGCTCGACGATGGCGAGCGGGTGGTCGTCGTCGCGGGGCCGGGGATGCAGGTCGGCGACGACGTGCGCGTGGCGATGCGGCCCGAGCAGGTGCAGCTCGCGCCGGCCGCCGCCGCCTCGCCGGACGGTGGCTCGTTTCTGCGAGGACGGATCGCCGAGGTCGTCTTCCTCGGCATGTACACGCAGTTCCACGTCGACACGCGGGCCGGGCGCGTGGTCTCGCACCGGATGGCCGACGAGCCGCTGGCCGAGCTCGAGCCGGGCACCGACGTCGTGCTCGAGTGGCAGCCCGAGGACGCCGCGCTCGTCTAGCCGAGCCTTCGCTCGGCCGCGCGCCGGCCGACCTCGGCGCCGATCACGACGACCAGTGAGATCGCGATCACGACGACCGCGACCGCGATCACCTGCGGCAGCTGGTTCGGGAAGCGCAGCGCCGAGTAGAGGAAGATCGGGAACGTCGAGCGGGTGCCGACGACGAACGAGGCGACCGCGTATTCGTCGAACGAGGTCGTGAAGGCGATCAGGTAGGCGGAGACGACGGCCGGCAGCAGCAGCGGCAGCGTCACCGAGCGGAAGGCGCGCAGGCGGCTGGCGCCGAGGTCGTAGGCCGCCTCCTCCAGCGAGACGTCGATCTGCTGCAGCCGCGGCATCAGCACGAGGATCGTGTAGGGGAGGCTGATCACGATGTGCCCGATCACGACGGTCAGGACGGAGCGCGGGATGCCCGCCGCGTGAAAGAAGAGCAGCAGCGAGATCCCGAAGACGACGTAGGGGATCACGAGGGGGCTGAGCAGCAGGGCCGAGACCGGCGACTTGAGCCGGAAGCTCCGGCGCACCAGCGCGATCGAGGCGAGCACGCCGAGCACCACTGCGCCGGCGCTCGAGATGGCGGCCACGACGGCGCTCGTCTCGAGCGCCGAGCGGAGGTCGGCGTTGACCAGGAACTGGTGGTACCAGTGCAACGTGAACCCGTTCAGCGGGAACGAGGGCAGCTCCGAGTCGTTGAACGAGAAGACGACGAGGATCGCGATCGGCGCGTAGAGAAAGACGACGACGATCGCGAAGAACGTGCGCAACACCCAGGCGCCGGTGCGGGAGAGCGCGACGTTCATCCGGCGGTCACCTCCCTCGACTGCAGGAAGCGCGAGAAGAGGATCGTCAGCACGGCCACGACGCCGAGCAGGAAGAGCGCGAGCACCGAGCCCGTCTGCCAGTCGGGGAAGCCGGTGCCGAACAGGTCGACGATCTGGTTGCCGTACATGTACCCCGATGCGCCTCCGACGAGCGACGGCGTCACGAACTCGCCGAGGGTCGGGATGAAGACGAACAGGAACGCCGCCACCACGCCGGGCAGCGAGAGTGGGAAGGTCACCCGGCGGAAGGTCTGCCAGCGGCTGGCGCCGAGGTCGGTCGCCGCCTCGAACAGCCGCTGGTCGAGGCTCTCGAGCGTGACGAAGATGGGCAGCGCGACGAACGGCAGCCAGATGTAGCCGAGCACGAGCATCACGGCGAAGCGGCTGTAGAGAAGCTGCGAGATCGGGTGGTCGGGCGAGCGCAGCCCGGTCGAGAAGAGGAACGAGTTGATCACGCCCTGGTTGCCGAGGATCACCTTCCACGCCAGCACGCGCAGGAGGTAGCTCGTCAGGAAGGGCGCGATCAGCAGCAGCAGGAGGATGTACTTCCGCTTCGTCCCGGAGAGCGCCAGGTAGTAGGCGAGCGGGTAGGCGAGCGCGACCACCACCACCGAGACGACGAGCGACATCCGCACCGACTTCCAGAACAGCTTCAGGTAGATCGGGCTGTGCAGGAACTCGTGCCACGCGGAGAGCGTCACCGCGTGCGGCCCCGGATCGAGCGAGAGGCGGCCGACGCTGTAGAGGCCGACGATCCCGATCGGGACCAGGAAGAAGACGCCCAGCCACGCGAGCGGCAGGCCGAGCAGGGACGGGGTGGTGGGGTCGAGGCGCAGGCGCCTGCGGCGCGCCCGCGCCTCGAAACTGCTCAGGACGCCTTGACCTCTTCCCACTTGCGCGCGTAGACCGCTCGCCGCGGGATGTCACGGTCGAGGTGGGCGTTCGGCTCGGTGACGGCTTTCGGGTTCGTCAGCTGCAGCGCGCGCAGCAGGTCGCTCGAGGTCGGCCTCGCCTTCGTGTTGGCGTGGCCGTAGCCGTAGTTGTTCTCGAGCCACTTCGCCGAGGTCGTCGAGCTCCACGCGTCGGCGTAGGCATGCGCGAGCTTCCGACGCGGCGTGCCCTTGCCCAGCATCAGCATCCCGACCCACGCGACCGGCAGCTCCTTCGGGCGCATGTAGACGACCTTCAGCTTCTTCGCCCGCATCTGCACCCAGTCGTTGGGCCAGGCGTAGGCGATCCAGAGGTCGCCCGAGGCGAAGGCGTTGTCCATGTCGGTCTCGGACGACCAGATCATCCGGGCCAGGTGCTTCTTCGAGATCAGGAACTTCTGCGCCTTCTCCAGCTGCGCGTCGCTCATGTGCCAGGGCTTCGGAATGTGCAGCAGCAGGCCCGCGATCACGAGCATGTTCAGGTCGTCGAACCACGCGATCCGGCCCTTGTAGCGCTCGTCGAAGAGCAGGCTCCACGACTTCGCCTTCGGGTGGACCTTGTCGCTGCGATACAGCACCGCGTCGAAGCCCCAGTCCTCCGGGATCCCGTACTGCTTGCCCTTGTACTGACCAGCCTTGACCATGAACGGGTTCAGGTTCTTGAAGCTCGGGATCAGCTTCGGATCCCAGGGCTGCACGAGCCCGCTCTGGGCGAAGTACTTCACCCAGCCGACGTAGGGCCGGAAGATGTCCGGCTTGAGCCCGGCGTGCATCTTCGCGAGCGCGTCCGACTCATTGGTCATGTACGTGAACCGCGGCTTGTTCTTCGGGTGCTTCTTGACGTAGGCGGCGAACATCGCCTGCCCGCCGTCGTTGCCGTAGCCGGCCCAGTCGAGCACCTGCAGCCGCCCCGATTCCGCCGCGAGCTGCGCGCCGGCGGCTCGAGCCGCGGCGGCCGGCCCAGCCAGGAGGGTTGCACCGCCCGCTGCCGCCGCGAGCTTCAGAAAGTCGTCGCGTCCGAGTCGTCGCTCGAACGGTTCAGTGCCCTCAGCCATCGTCCGTCCCTTCGCCGGCCCCCCGCGCGAAGGCCGATCCTACGTAGGATCACGCGGTCATGCCAACGGGGGAAGCGCGACTCGAACAGGCCGAGTCCGGCTTGAAGCCGGTTTCGGAGGGCTGGTTCGTCGTCAACGTCGGCGAGACGGGGTGGGGCGTGCATGACGCGTTCGGCTCAGGCTGCAACTTCGAGGGCCCCGAGGCGCCGTTCCGGCATCTGGGGATCAACGTCAACGTCCTGCAGCCCGGGCAGCCCCTCTGCCTCTACCACGAGGAGAACGCGCAGGAGGGCTTCCTCGTGCTCTCGGGGGAGTGCGTCCTGCTCGTGAACGAGCAGGAGCGGCCACTCGAGGCGTGGGACTTCTTCCACTGCCCGGCCGGCACCGAGCACGTGATCGTCGGGGCGGGCGACGGGCTCTCGATCGTGCTCGCGGTCGGCAACCGGCCCGAGCAGGAGGAGCTGCGCTACCCGCGCTCCGAGCTCGCGGAGCGCTACGGCGCGAGCGCGGTCGAGACCACTACCGACCCGCGCGATGCCTACACGCGCGCCGGGCACGACCGGCCGAGGCACGAGCGTCCCGAGTACTGGGACGAGCTGCCGTGGTCCTGAGCGGTACCTAGCCCGCGCGCGACCGCATTGCGAGCCGCTCGGCCTGCGTGGGCATCGCCACCACCTCCGCGGACGTCAGCCGGCTGCGGATCAGCTTCTGTGCGTAGAGCCTCTCGTCGGCCGCACGGAAGAGCAGCAGCGAGCTCTCGCCGTCGCGCGGGCAGACGCCCCAACCGAAGCTCATGCTGATTCCTTCCTCCGCCAGCGCGGCCGTCAGCCGGCCGCAGAGCGCGCGCACGCTCTCGCTGCCGGGCTGGCTGGTGATGACGGCGAACTCGTCGCCGCCGATCCGGGCCACCTGCTCGCCGGGCTCGCGGCCGCGCGCGAGCACCTCGCCCGCGTGGCGGAGCACGTCGTTGCCGACGGCGTGGCCCTCGGAGTCGTTGATCTCCTTCATGTTGTCCACGTCCGCGAGGATCAGGCCGAACGGGCGGCCCTGCTCCAGGCGGGCGGTCAGCGCCGCGTCGAAGGCACGGGTGTTCAGCAGCCCGGTCAGGTGATCGCGCTCGCTGGCGACCCGGAGCCGGTCGGTGAGGTCGCGGTGGTGCGAGGCGAACCAGCCGACCAGCGCGCCCATCGAGGTGAAGGTGATCAGGCGCACCGTCGAGCCTCCTGTCAGCACCTGCGAGGTGGCGAGGTTCGGGCTGATCACGATCCCCATCGTGTAGAAGCCGGTCGCGGCCACGCCCGCCGCGGCGCCCCAGGCAGCGCCTTCGGCCAGCGCGATCATCGCAACCGGCACGTAGTAGAAGTGGCCGAGGCCGAGGCCGGGCTTCTCGAACAGCAGGAACGCCCCGAAGATCAGCGGGTAGAGCACGGCAGAGGCCGCGAGCAGGAACGCACGCTGGTGACTGGCCGCAACAGACACGCTCGGACGATGGCGCGTGCGCGGGCTCCGCGCCTCCCTCGAAGTGGTGATTCGACGCTTGTCACGGTTTCGGCACGAAGGCGTCACACACCGGTGACGGGTGCGTGGCTAGCGTCTGCGCAGATGGCAAAGGCGGCGACACCCTGGGGCCCGGCGGAGCTCGTCGAGGAGCTGACGCTCGCCCAGCGCGCGGGCGACAAGCGCTTCGCGTCGGTCGTCCAGCTGCTCGAGGGGCCGGGCGGCGAGCGGCTCGTTCGGTTCGCCTACACCACCGGTGGCACGGCCAGGCGCGGGCCCGTCACGCTGCGCGGCCGCGACCTCGAGCGGCTCCGCGAGGGCCTGGCGAAACGGCCGGCCCTGGCGGAGGCGCTTGGGCTCAGGCCGCCGTGAGCAGCCGCTGGCGGGCAGCGTCGACGAGCGAGCCGAGCACGAGCGCGCCGTCCGTCGAGCCGAGCAGCGGATCGACCGCGTGCTCGGGATGCGGCATCAGCCCGAACACGTTCCCGTGCTCGTTCGTGACGCCGGCGATCGCACCGACCGAGCCGTTCGGGTTTTGCTCGTAGCGCAGCACGACCTGGTCGTTCCGCTCCAGCTCGCCCAGCAGCTCGCCGTCGGCGAAGTAGCAGCCCTCCCCGTGCTTGATCGGGATGGTCAGCATCTGCCCGGGCTCGGCGCGGGAGGTGAAGAGCGTGTCCGCCCGCTCGATGCGCAGGGCGACGTCACGGCAGACGAACTCGAGCGTCGCATTCGTCCGCAGCGTGCCGGGGAGCAGGCCCGCCTCGCAGAGCACCTGGAAGCCGTTGCAGATCCCGAGCACGAGCCCGCCTTCGTCCGCGAAACGGCGCACCGCCTCCATCACCGGCGCGAAGCGGGCGATCGCTCCGCAGCGGAGGTAGTCGCCGTAGGAGAAGCCGCCCGGGAGCACGACCGCGCTCACCTCGGGGAGCTCAGGCTCGGCGTGCCAGACGAGCGTCGGCTCGGCGCCGAGCCGCTTCGAGCGCGAGCGCCGCATCCCGGTCGTCGTTCGAGCCGGGGAAGGTGACGACCGCGACGGGCGGGCGGGCCTCGCCGCTCATCGCTCCAGCGCGATCTCGTAGGACTCGATCAGCGGGTTCGCGAGCAGCTGCTCGCAGGCCCGCTCGAGCTCGGCCCGGGCAGCGTCCGCGTCGCCGTCGTCCAGCTCGAGGTCGATCACGCGGCCGACGCGCGCCTCGTCGACCGCGAACCCGAGCTGGCGCAGCGAGCTCTGAACGGCCTCGCCCTGCGGGTCGAGGATGCCGGGCTTGGGCCGCACGAGGATCGTCGCCTTCACGAGAGCACGACCTCGGGCTCGGCGAGGTAGGCGTCGAACTCGATCCCGGTCAGGCGCTCGAACGCCTCGACGTAGCGGGCGCGGGTGCCGGCGACGACGTCCTCGGGCAGCTCCGGGCCTGGCGCCGTCTTGTCCCAGCCGAGGCTCTCGCAGTAGTCGCGGACGAACTGCTTGTCGAACGACGGCTGTGCGCGCCCGGCCTCGTACTCGTCGGCCGGCCAGAAGCGCGACGAGTCGGGGGTGAAGGCCTCGTCTCCGAGCACGAGCTGTCCCTCCGGGTCGAGCCCGAGCTCGAACTTCGTGTCGGCGATCAGGATCCCGCGCTCCGCCGCGTACTCGGAGGCGAAGCGGTAGAGCTCGATCGAGATGCGCTCGACCTCGTCGAATCGCTCCTGCCCGACCAACTCCGCCGCCCGCTCGCGGTCGATGTTCTCGTCGTGCCCTTCGTGGGCCTTCGTCGAGGGCGTGAAGATCGGCTCGGGCAGCCTGTCCGAGTCGCGCAGGTCTTCCGGGAGGACATGGCCGCAAACGGAGCCGCTCGCGCGGTAGTCCTTCAAGCCGGAGCCGGTCAGGTAGCCGCGGACGACGCACTCGAGCGGCAGCATCTCCAGCTTCCGGCATTCGGTCGAGCGGCCGTCCGGGCGTAGCGCCAGCAGGTGGTTCGGCACGAGCTCACGCGTGCGCGCGAACCAGAAGGCCGACAGACCCGTGAGCACGCGGCCCTTGTCCGGAATCTCGGTCGGTAGGACGACGTCGAAGGTGGAGATCCGGTCGCTCGCCACCAGCAGCAGCCGTTCGTTGTCGACCTCGTACAGCTCGCGGACTTTCCCGCTTCCGACGTGCGTGACCGCTTCAGGCATGAACCGCGTCCTCCTTTCGGGCGAGCTCGCCCAGCCGTTCGAAGACGGCGTCGACGTGACGGGTGTACCAGCCGAGGTCGAAGATCGAGTCGAGCTCGACCCGGCCGCTGATCTCCTCGTCCGCGCGCACCAGCTCGCGGAAGTCCTGCTCCTCCTCGTGCGCGCGCAGCGCGTGGCGCTGAACGAGCCGGTACGCGTCGCCACGGGCCAGCCCGGACTCGACCAGCGCGAGCAGCAGGCGCTGGCTGAAGAAGAGGCCGTGGCCCGCCTCGAGGTTGCGGCGCATCCGCTCGGGCCTGACGTCGAGCCCCTCGACCAGCCAGGCGAACCGCTCGAGCATGTAGTCGAGGGCGAGGAACGAGTCCGGGATCACCACCCGCTCGGCCGACGAGTGCGAGATGTCTCGCTCGTGCCAGAGCGCGACGTTCTCCAGCCCGACGAGCGCGTTCGCGCGCACGATGCGGGCGAGCCCGCAGATGCGCTCGGCCACGACCGGGTTGCGCTTGTGTGGCATGGCGGACGAGCCTTTCTGGCCCTTGCCGAACGGCTCGGCGACCTCGGCGACCTCGGTACGGGCCAGGTGCCGAATCTCGAGCGCGAACTTCTCCAGCGAAGCGGCGACGAGCGCGAGCGCCGACAGCAGCTCGGCATGCCGGTCACGCTGGACGATCTGCGTCGAGACCGGGTCCGGCTCCAGCCCGAGGCGCTCGCAGGCGAGCCGCTCGAGCTCGGGATCGGTCGCGGCGTAGGTCCCGACCGCGCCCGAGAGCTTGCCGACGCGCATCGTCTCCAGCGCCCGGGTGAGGCGGGCGCGCGCGCGGCCGAGCTCGAATGCCCAGCCCGCCAGCTTGAGCCCGAAGGTCGTGGGCTCGGCGTGGATCCCGTGCGTCCTGCCGATGCAGACGTCGTCGCGGTGTCGCTGCGCCCGCTCGACCACCGCGTCCAGCGCGCGCTCGAGCCCCGCGAGCAGCAGCTCGCCGGCCTCGCGCACCTGGAGCGAGAGCGCCGTGTCGACGACGTCCGACGAGGTCAGCCCGTGGTGGATCCAGCGCCCGGCCGGACCGACGTCCTCCGCCACGGCGTCGACGAACGCGGCCAGGTCGTGCTGGGTCTCCCGCTCGAGCTCGGCGACGCGCTCGGGGCTCGGCGGCTGCTGCGCGCGCTCCCGGATCTCGGCCACCGCATCGGCAGGAACGGCACCGAGCTCGGCCCAGGCCTCGAGAGCGGCGAGCTCGACGTCCAGCCAGCGCGCGAGCTTGCTCTCCTCCGACCAGACCCCGGCCATCTCGGGTCGGGAGTAGCGCGCGATCACCGGCTGGAGTCTAGAGCCCGGGGAGGAGGACCTCCCGGGAGAAAGCGCCACACCTCCGGCACACGCCCGTCACACAAGCGCGCGCTTTTCTCAGGCATCCTCGAGATCCCCGGGGTGGGTGGGGGTTAGGGATGGGTCGCGCCTCTCAGTGTGGTCCGGCGCGCACGCGCGAGGACCGTTCAGCTGCCGAGGATGCGGATCGCGAGGGCGGCGGCGTTCTTCGCGTTGTCGACTCCGACCGCCGCCACCGGCACGCCGGGCGGCATCTGTGCGATCGCGAGCAGCGCATCGAGCCCGTCCAGCACGCTCAGCCTCGAGCGCAGCGGCACGCCGATCACCGGCAGGTCGGTGTGTGCCGCAACCGCGCCGGGAAGGGCCGCAGCCAAGCCGGCGCCTGCGATCAGCACGCGGATCCCACGCTCTCGCGCCGTCCGTGCGTACTCGGCCACCGCGTCCGGGTTGCGGTGCGCGGAGCGGACCTCGAGCTCGTGTGGCACTCCGTTCGCCTGGAGCTCGTCGAGGGCCGGCTGCATCGCCTCGCGGTCGGACTCGGAGCCGACGAGCAGCCCGACGACCGGCGTCTCAGCTGCGGACATGGCCCTCCGCTGCGGTGAGCGCGATGTCGCGGCGGTAGCGCATCCCGGCGAACGAGATTCGGCTCGCCGCCTCGTACACGCGTGACCGGGCGGCGCCGACGTCGTCGCCGGTCGCGGTCACCGCGAGCACGCGACCACCGTTCGTCACGAGCTGGCCGCCCTGGCGGGCGGTGCCGGCATGGAAGACGAGCGCGCCCATAGCCTCGGCGTCCTCGACCCCGTCGATCGGCGTCCCGCTGTCGCTCTGTGCCGGATAGTCCCCGCCGGCCAGCACGACCGTGACCGCGGCGCTCTCCACGAACGCGACGTCGCCGGTCAGGTCACCGGTCGCCGCGCCCACCAGCAACGGCAAGAGGTCGCCCTCGATCCGCGGCAGGATTACCTGTGTCTCGGGATCGCCGAAGCGGCAGTTGAACTCGAGCACGCGGGGGCCATCCTCGGTGAGCATCAGGCCGGCGTAGAGCAGGCCCGTGAACGGCGCGTCACGCCGGGCGAGCTCTGCGAGCACCGGCCGGTGCACCGTCTCCAGCAGCTGGTCGCCCTCGTGGTCGCCGATCCCCGGCACCGGCGAGTAGGCGCCCATGCCGCCGGTGTTCGGGCCGGTGTCCTGCTCGCCGACGCGCTTGAAGTCCTGAGCCGGGGCGAGAGCGACTGCGCGCTCGCCGTCACTGAGAGCGAACAGCGAGACCTCCTCGCCTTCGAGCAGCTCCTCGATCAGGAGGTCTCCGCCAAGAGCCGAGGCCTCTCGCAGCCCGGCGTCCAGTTCCTCTTGCGTGTGGCAGACGAAGACGCCCTTGCCTGCCGCGAGCCCGTCGACCTTGACCACGCACGGAGGCCGCGCGACGGCGAGTCGCTGCGCGGTCGGCACGCCTGCCGCTTCGAGCACGTCCTTGGCGAAGGCCTTCGAGCCTTCGATTCGAGCGGCCGCCCGAGTCGGGCCGAACGTGGCAATGCCGCCGCTGCGCAGGGTGTCGACTAGGCCGACGACGAGCGGCGCCTCCGGCCCGACCACGACCAGGTCGATCGCGAGCTCCCGGCACAGCGAGAGCAGGCCCTCGCCGTCCTCGGCGCGCACGGGATGGCACTGGCCGAGCGCCGCGACGCCAGGGTTGCCGGGCGCCGCGTGCAACTCGTCGAGCTCGGGGCTCGAAGCGAGTTTCCACGCGAGCGCGTGCTCGCGGCCGCCCGACCCGACGATCAGGACCTTCACGGCGGCGGAGTGTACTGCGGCGGTCGGCGCCGACCCGATCGGCCGGCCGAGGACAAGGTTCGCCCGGCCTCCTCCCCAAGGCGAGCGTATCGGCGGTGGGCGCGCGTGTCTGTGACGGGACCGCCGCGAATGTGTGACGGCTGCGGGATACGCTCAGGCGGATGAGCGGGGACGACGACGCGCTCGTGGTGCCGCCCTACTCGGCCGCGCCGGTCGACGTCCTGCGGTTGCCCGCGGGGCGGAGCGAGCGCGACCAGGTGGCGGTCGAGGAGCCGCTCGAGATCCGCATCAACGGGTCGCCGGTCGCGGTCACCATGCGCACGCCCGGGCACGACGAGGAGCTGGCGCTGGGTTTCTGCCTCTCGGAGGGCCTGCGGCCGACGAAGGCCTCGCTGCCCGCCGACCTCGCGGCGAACACCGCCGAGATCGACGCGCCGGAGTTCGACCCGCAGCGCCTGCAGCGCAGCTTCTACACCAGCTCCTCCTGCGGGGTCTGCGGCAAGGGCGCGCTGGAGGCGGTCGAGGTCGAGGCCCCGCGCGTCGAGGGCGAGCTCGGGGTCTCCGCGGGCCTGCTGGCCGGCTTGCCCGAGCGCCTCCGGGAGGCGCAGCCCACCTTCGCCGCCACCGGCGGCCTCCATGCGACCGCCCTCTTCGGTGCCGACGGGGAGCTCCTCTGCCTCCGCGAGGACGTCGGCCGTCACAACGCGATGGACAAGGTCGTCGGCTGGGCCTTCCGCGAGGGCAGGCTCCCGCTCGCGGACGTGATCCTCTGTGTCAGCGGACGACTCTCGTTCGAGCTCGTCCAGAAGGCCGCCGTCGCCGGTTGCCCGATCGTGGTCGCCGTCGGCGCCCCGTCGAGCCTGGCGGTGGACCTCGCGGCCGATCGCGGCCTCACGGTCTGTGGCTTCGCCCGGGGCGGTCGGCTGAACGTGTACACCGAGACGTGGCGCGTCCTCGCCTGACGGGCATCCTGCTCGTCGGCGGCGCGAGCACGAGGTTCGGCTCGCCGAAGGCCCTCGCGAGGCTCGGCGGCGAGACGCTGGCGGAGCGTGCCTGGCGCGTGCTCGACGAGGCCTGCGACGAGCGACTCGCGGTTGGCAAGCGGGCGGAGGGGCTCGAGCTGCCGTTCCCGCTGCTGGACGACGGCACCGAGACCCGCGCCGCGCTCGCGGGGATCGTCGCGGGCCTTCGGGCCGCACAGAGCGAGGTCGCCGTCGTGCTGCCGGTCGACACGCCGCTCGTCACGGCCAGGCTGCTGCTCGAGCTGGCGGCCGCTTGCGACCTGGCGTCGGCCCCGCGGAGCTCGCCCCTGCCGGCCGCGTTTGCCAAGGGCGCGCTGCCGGTGCTGGAGCGCCGGCTCGCTGCGGGGCGGCCGGCACTGCACGAGACGCTGAGCGAACTTCGCGCCATTCGCATCGAAGTTGACGAGAGGCTGCTCGCGAACGTGAATACCCCCGATGAGCTTCGCCGTCTCGGGTGATGCCTACGACCGGTTCATGGGCCGCTACTCGCGCGAGCTGGCTCCGGCCTTCGCCGACTTCGCGCGCGTCGGCGCTGGCCAGCGCGTGCTGGACGTCGGTTGCGGCTCGGGCGTCCTGACCGAGGAGCTCGCCCGACGAACGAGCGCGGAAGACGTGGCCGGCGTCGATCCCTCGCCTCTGCTCGCCGCCTGCGCCGAACGCGTACCGGGCGCCGACCTCCGCGGCGGCTCGGCCGAGGAGCTGCCGTGGCAGGACGACGAGTTCGACGCTGCCCTCGCGCAGCTGGTCGTGCACTTCATGGCCGATCCGGCCGCCGGCGCGGGCGAGATGGCGCGCGTGACGCGTCCCGGTGGGACGGTCGCGGCTTGCACGTGGGACTTCGGAGAGGGAATGCAGCTCCTGCGCACCTTCTGGCAGTCCGCCCGCGCGCTCGACCCCGAAGCCGACGCCGAGACGAGCCCGTTCGGCCAGCGCGAGCAGCTCGACGCGCTCTGGCGCGGTGCAGGACTCGAGCAGGTCGAGACCGAGGCTCTCGAGGTGTCGAGCCACTACGAAAGCTTCGACGAGCTCTGGGACTCCTTCCGGCTCGGCGTCGGGCCGTCGGGGCAGCATCTGGTCGCGTTGCCGCAGGAGCGGCAGGAAGCGCTTCGTGGCGAGTACTTCCGCCGCCTCGGCGAGCCCGGTGGCAGCTTCGACTTGCCGGCGAGGGCCTGGGCCGTCCGCGGGCAGGTTCTCGGCTAAAGCCTCGCTAGGGTCGGGCGAGCGCCTCGAGCGGGCCCGGCGCAAGCACGCGCTCCCGCTCGGCGCCGGTGCCGATCAGCGAGACCGGCACCTCGAGCTCGCGCTCGACGAACTCGACGTAGCGTGCGGCCTTCTCCGGCAGCGCGTCGATCTCGGTCACCTCGTCGAGTGGCTCCTGCCAGCCCGGCAGCGTCTCGTAGACCGGCCGGCAATGATGGAAGTCGCTCTGATGCGCGGGGAAGTCCGCGGTCTCCGTGCCGTCACGCAGCTGGTAACGGACGCACACCGGCAGCTCGGCGAAGGCGGAGAGCACGTCGAGCTTCGTCAGGGCAAGCGAGGTGATCCCGTTCAGGCGCACCGCGTAGCGCAGGGCGACGAGGTCGAGCCAGCCGCAGCGGCGCTGGCGGCCGGTGGTGGTGCCGAACTCTGCCCCGAGGTCGCGTACCCGCTCCTGGTCGGCGCCCTCGATCTCGGTCGGGAACGGCCCCTCGCCCACGCGGGTGACGTATGCCTTGGCGACGCCGATGATCGCCTCGATTCGGTTCGGTCCGATGCCGACGCCGACCGAGGCGGCGCCCGCGACCGTGCCGGACGACGTGACGAACGGGTAGGTGCCGTGGTCGAGGTCGAGCAGCGTCCCCTGGGCCCCCTCGAGCAGGACGAAGCGCCCGTCGCGCAGGGCGCGGTCGACGAGCAGGGAGGTGTCGGCGACGTATGGCCGCAATCGCTGCGCGAAGCCCTCGTAACGCGCGGCCAGCTCCTCGAGCTCGAGCGGCTCGGCGCCGTAGACGCGCTCCAGCCAGACGTTCTTCTCTGCGAGGGCCACCTCGATCTTCTGGCGCAGGATCTTCGGCTCGAGCAGGTCCTGCACGCGGATCCCTAGCCGCGCGGCCTTGTCGGCGTAGGCCGGGCCGATTCCGCGCTTGGTCGTGCCGATCTGCAGGTCGCCGAGCCGCCGCTCGCTGCCCTGGTCGATCGCAACGTGCCAGGGCATGATCAGGTGGGCCTCGCCCGAGACGCGCACGCAGCCGGTGGACACGCCGCGCGCCTCGAGCTCGTCCAGCTCCCGGACGAAGACCTCCGGGTCGATTACGCAGCCCGCGCCGAGGACGCACTCCTTGCCGTGCAGGATCCCCGACGGCATGTGGTGGAACTTGTACTTCTCACCGCCGGTGACGATCGTGTGGCCCGCGTTCGGCCCGCCCTGGTAGCGGCAGACCAGGTCGGAGTGCTGCGCCAGCAGGTCGACGATCTTGCCTTTGCCCTCGTCCCCCCACTGCGCGCCGACGATCACGGTCGCCGGCATCAGACGTTCCCGGGCGCGCAGTGGATTTGGCCCGGACGCGCGGGCAACGCCCGCACGTCCTCCAGGCGGCGCCCGACGAGCGGTCGCCTCGGCGCCCCCAGGATGACGGTTGCCGGCACGCGGCGGAGTGTGCCTTACCTGACGGCTGTCAGGAGGGGCGGGTGAAGGTGAGATGCACGACGTCGTGTCCCTGGATCGCGCGCACGGGCTCGAGCTTGACCGGCCCGCCGCCCGGCTCGCCGAAGAGCCGCGTGCCGCCGCCGAGGAGCAGCGGAGCGACGTGGATGTGCATCGTGTCGACGAGGCCCGCCCGCAGGTACTGCTGCGCGATATCCGCGCCTCCGCCGATCCCGACGTCGAGGTCGCCCGCCGCCGTCTTCGCCCGCTCGAGCGCGGCCTCGATGCCGTCGGTCACGAAGATGAAGGTCGTGCCGCCCCCCTTGACCACGGGCTCCCGGGGATGGTGCGTGAGCACGAACACCGGGTGCCGGAAGGGAGGGTCGTCGCCCCACCAGCCGTCCGCCTTTGGATCCTGCTCCCAAGGCCCCGTGCCGCCGCTGAACATCCGCCGTCCCATGATGTGAGCGCCGATCAGGCCGGACGCCCTTTCGACGAGCTCGTCGTCGGCGCCGGTCTCACCGCCTTCGAGGCCGTGGTACTTCCGCCAGGAGGCGAGCCGGACGATCCACTCGTGGAGTTGTTCCCCGCCTTCGCCGAGCGGCTCCGCCAGGCTCGGGTTCGGGCCGGCGATGAAGCCGTCGAGCGACATCGTGATCTCGAGTGTCAGTCTTGCCACGTCAACTCAGACGGCGTGGCCGCGCGAAACTCATCGCCGGGCGGCTACCAGAGCGGCGACGTCGGCTCGGCGTGCACGGCCGAGCCGGCGCGGATCACGCGGATCCGGTGGCCACGGGGGCACTCGGTCCAGCCGAGGTCGTGCTCGAGCCGCAGCAACCCTTGCGCCGTGTGGCCGAGGTATTCGCCGCGCTGGTCGAGCTCCTCGCACGCCTGGCAGACCACCGTGAACGCGGTCGCGCGGGCGAGGAGGACGACCGTCTGCTCGAAAGTGGTCATGACGGAGGCGGCGCTTGCGACGCCGTTGTCAGCAGGTGCGGGCTTTGCCCGCAGCTGCGTCTGAACTGACCGGTCGATGCGCTGACGTCCACGGTCACGACGACGGCGCTAGATCCGCGAATTTCGCGTATCGCTTGAGGAAGGAGAGCTTGACCGTGTCGGTGGGGCCGTTGCGGTGCTTGGCCAGGTGCACCTCAGCGATCCCCTGCTGGTCGGACTCGTCGTTGTAGTACTCGTCGCGGTAGATGAACATCACCAGGTCGGCGTCCTGCTCGATCGAGCCCGACTCGCGCAGGTCGGAGAGGATCGGCCGCTTGTCGTGGCGCTGCTCGACCGCGCGCGAGAGCTGCGACATCGCGAGGATCGGGACGTCGAGGTCGCGGGCGAGGATCTTCAGCGAGCGCGAGATCTGCGAGACCTCCTGGACGCGGCTCTCGACGTTCGAGCCGGAGGTCATCAGCTGCAGGTAGTCGACGACGATCAGCCCGAGGTTGGGCTCGCGGGACTTGAGCCGCCGCGCCTTCGAGCGGATCTCCATCATCGTGATCGAGCCCTGGTCGTCGACGTAGATCGGCGCCTTGGCGAGCCGGTCGCAAGCGGCGGTCAGGCGCGGCCAGTCGTCGGCGCCGAGCTTGCCGGTGCGGAGCCGTTGCGACTCGACCTTGGCCTCGCTGCACATCAGGCGCTGGGTCACCTCCGACTTCGACATCTCGAGCGTGAACAGGGCCGTCGGCACCTCCGCACGGACGGCGAGGTTGGCGGCCATGCAGAGGCCGAGGCCGGACTTGCCCATGCTCGGGCGGGCGGCGACGATGATCAGGTTCCCCGGCTGGAATCCGGAAGTGAGCCGGTCGAGGTCGCGGAAGCCGGACGGCGTCCCCGTGACGTCTGCGCCCGCTTCGTAGAGGGCGGTGATGCGCTCGAAGCTGTCCTTCAGCAGCTCCTCGATGTGACTGAACTCGCTCGTGACGCGCGCCTGCGAGAGGTCGAAGACGACCTGCTCGGCGCGGTCGACGAGGTCGGTGGTCTCGCCGGGCCGCTCCCAGCCCAGCTGGGCGATCTCGCCGCCCGCGCGAATCAGCCCGCGGAGAGTCGCCATCTCGCGCACGATGCGCGCGTAGTGCCCGGCGTTCGCGCTGGCGGGGACGAGGGTGGCAAGCTCGTGGATGCGGACGCGGCCGCCCGCGCCCTCGAGCTCCCCGCGCTCCTCGAGCTCGTCGACCAGCGTGATCGCGTCGACGGGCTCGCCCTTCGCGTACAGCGCCAGCGCGGCGCGGTAGATGACGGCGTGGCTCTCGCGGTAAAAGTCGCTCGCGTCCAGCGCTTCGCTGACCGCCCCGATCGCGCCGGGGGAGAGCATCATCGCGCCAAGGACAGACTCCTCGGCTTCGAGATTCTGCGGCGGGACCGGGGCGGTCGGCGAGGCCTGGGCGAGCTGGGCCATCGCGCTACCCAAGCACGGCGGGCGCGGTCGTGGAAGGTCTGGACGACGCCGCTTTCGACAGGGGTGTCAGTAGTGGACCTGGCCGGATTGCAGGCATAAGGGAACACAGGTTCCCACGACCCCCGGACGACGCCTGTGGGCGAAATCTCCGCTCGGAGCGGGAAGTTCTTGCGGAAATCCACAGGCACATGCCGACCTGTGGAGAAGCCTGTGCGCTTCTGTTACGAGTCGGACTGCTCGGACTCGTCCGGCAGCCGTCCGCGGCGTCGGCGGCCCGGTCGAACGCGTCCTCGGGCACCTGCTCGGCCTCTGCCTCCGGGTCCGGCTCGAGCTCTTCTTCCTCCGCGATGACCGTCTCGATCTCGGCCTCGGCCTGCTGATGCTCGGCCTCCGCCTCGGCCTGCGCGGCCGCCTCGGCCTCCGCCTCGGCGGCGGCGATCGCGTCGAGCTCCTCCTGCGGCGGCAGCTCGCCGCCCTCGGGGACGACCGCGAGCCGCAGCGTCGCCGACACCTCGCCGAAGAGCTCGACCGGGATCTGGTAGCGGCCGATGCGCTTGATCGACTCCGGCAGGTCGAGCTTGCGCCGGTCGATGCGGACCTTCTGCGTCTCCCAGACGCGCTCGGTGATGTCGGTCGCGGTGACCGAGCCGAAGAGCGTGCCGGTCTCGCCGGCCGGGACGTCGAAGCGGATCTCTGCGCCCTCGAGCTTCTGCGCGATCTCCTGCGCCTGCTCGAAGCTCTGCGCCTCGTGCCGCGCGCGCTTCTCCTCGTGCTTGCGCAGCTCGGCGACCTTGGCCGGGGTGGCCGTCTCGGCGAGCTTGCGAGGCAGCAGGTAGTTGCGCGCGAAGCCGGGCGCGACGTCGATCACCTCACCGCGGAGGCCGACCTTCTCGACGTCCTGTCTGAGGATGACTTCCATCTAGCCCGTGGAGTAGGGGAGGAGCGCCATCTCGCGGGCCCGCTTGACAGCCAGCGCGACCTGGCGCTGGTGCCGGCGGCACGCGCCGGTGATGCGGCGGGAGCGGATCTTGCCCTTCTCGGAGACGTAGCGCCGAAGCTGGTTCATGTTCTTGTAGTCGACCTCGGTCACCTTCTCGCGGCAGAAGTAGCAGTTGCGCTTGCGGATCGGGCCGCCGGGGGCGGGCCGGCCCTTGCGCTGCTGTCGCTGTTCCCGCGGCGGCATCAGAAGGGGATGTCGTCGTCGGCGGCGGAGCTGCCGAAGTCGGCGTTGTCGGCCTGCGCGCCGCTGGGAACGAACTGCGGCTGGCCGCCGCCCTCGGCGTCCTGGCGCGAGCCGAGGAACTGGACGGTGTCGGCGATGATCTCGACCGCCTGGCGCTTGGTGCCGTCCTGGGCGTCCCACTCCCGCCAGTCGAGGCGGCCGTCGACCGCGATCGGGCGGCCCTTGGCGAGGTACTGCGCGCAGCTCTCGCCCTGGTTGCCCCAGACGGTGACGTCGAAGTAGTTCGGCTTGTCGCCCCACTCGCCGGTCTGGCCGTCCTTCTGCCGCGTGTTCACGGCCAGGCGCAGCTTGCAGACCGCGGTTCCGCTGGGCGTGTGCCGCAGCTCGGGGTCCTTCGTCAGGTTTCCGACCAGGACGACGCGGTTGATGTTCGCCATTACTCGCTCTCCTCTCCGGCGCTCTCTCCGGCGCTGCTCTCGGTGTCTCCATCCTGCCGGGCGGCGGCGGCCACCGCTACCGGCTCTTCGGGCATCGGCTCCGGCGGCCGGGTGGTGCCGCCCTGGACGCGGCGCACCGCCAGGTGGCGCATGACGCCGTCGGTGATCTTCAGCACGCGCGAGATCTCCTCGAGCGTCGCGGGCTCGGCCGCGAAGGTGAGCAGGTGGTAGGCGCCCTCGCCCTTGTGGTCGATCTCGTAGGCGAGCCGGCGCCGGCCCCAGGGCTCGTGCGCCTCGAAGCTGCCGCCGTCGCGCTCGATCGCCTCTCGCGCGCGCGTGACGATCTCCGCCTGCCGCTCTTCCGGCAGCTCGGGGTCGAGCATCAGCAAGATTTCGTAGTCGGTCACGCTCCCGAACACCTCACTTCCCTCGGTCTGAGTCGGCCTCGCCGGCAGGCGCAACTCGGGAGCGAATTACGCGAGACGAGGCAGGAAGGCGGCCAGTGTAGCATCGGCCTCGTGAGAGCCCGGACAGCGTGGCTGGCAGGGGCGGCGGGCGCCGCGATCGCGGTCTACCGCAGGCTTCGGCCCCAGCCCGCGCCGGCTCCGACCGACGATCCGCGCGCCGAGGAGCTGCGGCAGAAGCTCGAGGAGTCGCGCACGGTCGTCGAGGAGCAGCACGAAGAGGCCGCCTCGCCGGAGACGCCGGTGGACGAGGCCGACGTCGAGAGCCGCCGCGCCGCGGTGCACGACCGCGCGCGGACGGCCACCGACGAGATGCGCGGCGAGTGAGGGACGCGCTCCTCTTCGTCGACGTCGTCAACGACTTCGAGCACGAGGACGGCGAGCGGCTGCTGGAGTCCTTCCGGGGGCGGCACGACGGGTTCGTGCGCGCGCTCGGACAGGCCCGGGCGGAAGGGCTGACGGTCGTCTACGCGAACGACACCTTCGGGGACTGGCACGGCGACGGCCCGGCGCTCGTGCGACGTGCGCTCGAGGGTCGCGGTGGCGAGCTGGTGGAGGCGATCGCGCCCGCCGAGGACGATTGCTTCGTGGTCAAGCCGCGCTACTCGGCCTTCGACCACACGCCGCTCGCGCTGATCCTGCAGGAACGGGAGATCGAGCGGCTGCTCCTGGGCGGGATGTCGACCGAGGGCTGCGTCGCCCAGACCGCGATCGACGCGCGCGAGCGCGGCTTCAAGGTGACGGTGCTGGCGAACGCCTGCGCGACCATCGACGAGCGCGTCGAGCAGGTCGCGCTCGAATACCTCGAGCAGGTCGTGGGCGCGTTCGTCGAGCGCTAGCCGCGGAGGAACGTGGCGACGCCGCGCATCAGGCCGAGGGCGACGCGCTGCTGGTAGGCGCCGGCCTTCAGACGGCGCGACTCCGTCGGGTTGGTCATGAACCCTGTCTCGACCAGCACCACGGGCACATCGGCCCAGTTGAAGCCGGTCAGGTCGGATCGCTTGACGACCCCGCGACTCGCAGCCCCGGTCGCGGTCGTCACGGCCTGCTGCAGCGCCCGGCCGGCGCGCAGGCTGTGGCCGTAGATGTCGTCCGTCCAGCCGCGGTGCCGGACGGGCACCAGGGTCGAGACTCCGTGCAGCGAGCGGTCGGTCGAGCCGTCGGCGTGAATCCGCACCATGACCGCCGCGTGCCGTCGGTTGCAGAAGCGCGCCCGCGCGATGTTGCCGTTGCCGTCGCCGAGCCGGATCGTCGGGCCGGTCCGCGTCATCGCGACGCGGTAACCGCGGGCCAGCAGCAGCTTCCGTGCTCGCAGCGCGATCGCCAGCGCGACCGGCGCCTCGCCGGGAGCTCCGCCGCCGTCCTTGATCTTCAGCTCGCGCGAGCCGGGGCCGATGGGCTCGAGCTGACGCCCGATCGCCGGCGGCGTCCCGTGCCCCGGGTCGAGGCAGACGAGCGGCGGGGCGGCGACGATCACGACAGCCGTTCGGCCAGGTACTTCACGGCGAGCGGGTAGCGGTACTCGATCGCCGAGTGCGTCGCATCGAAGAGCTCGAAGAAGTAGTCGGTCACGCCGATCGCCTCGAGCTGGCGCCGGAACGCCTCGGCGCCGAGGTCGAGGAAGAACTGGTCACGCTTGCCGCAATCGATGTAGATCGCCTTCAGCGAGCGCAGCGCGTCGGCGCGGTTCGCCGCCATCCGCACGGGGTCCCACGCGAGCCAGCGCTCCCAGACCTCGTCCCGCAGCTCGCCGGTGGCCGGGTCGTAGGGCAGCTGCACCGTGCCGTCCTCGTCGGCCGAGTAGCACGCGGCCATGCACCAGTCGTTCAGCAGCGTCCCGTCGCTGTCCTTCAGGAACGCCGGTCGCGAGCGGAAGTCGTCCCAGAAGCGGTCGAACGAGCCGTCGTACTGGTCGCGCAGGACGCGCACCGAGCGACGGAAGTCGGGCAGGTAGCACATCTCGAAGAGCGCGTCGCCGGCGTGCGTGGCTAGCCCGCCGAAGACGTCGGGCCGGAGCATCGGGTTGACCATCGCGCCGTAGCCGCCGCTCGACTTTCCGCTGATCCCACGGTGCGCGGCTTCCGGCAGCGTCCGGTAGCGCTCGTCGACCCACGGGACGAGCTCGTCGACGATGTACGTGTGGTAGCGGCCGGTCCCCGGCGAGTCGACGAACTGGCTGCCGCCGAGCGACGTCCACGCGTCGACCCACACCAGGATCGCGGGCGGCGACTCGCCCTGCGCGAACAGCTCGTCCACGAGCTCGGGGAAGTTCTTGCGGAAGGCCGTCCGGTTGCGCCAGCCGTCGAGCTGGCCGGTCAACCCCTGGATCACGTAGATCGAGGGGTAGCGCCGCTCGGAGTCGTCGTCGTAGCCGGGCGGCACGTACACCCAGAGCGGGCGCACGTGCGGGTCGCCGAGCGGGTTGCCCTGCAGCACCTTGCTCTCGAAGGCGTGCTCGTCGAAGCGGCCGGCGAGCTCGTACGACCAGGGCTCCATGCCGCGGATGCTACGCAGCGGCAGGCGCGGGCGTGACCGGGAGCCCCTCGCGCTCGAGCAGCTGCCGCAGCATCTGCGCGTTGACCGGCGCCTGCGCGACCTCGGCGCCCTCCTCGGCGGGATTGTCGAGCGTCGCGAGGCCCGGCATCGTCGAGCGACCGTTGTTGTTGAACATCGCGTAGACGTTCTCCGCCTGGCCGGTGAGCTCGGCCAGCGGCCCGACCCACTCGCGCAGCTCCTCCTCGGAGTAGAGGTGGTCGAACCGCTCGGCCGCGCTCCCCGTGCGCTTGTTCCAGGTCGAGGCGTTGCGGCCGTGGAAGCGGACGTACGCAGTCGGGCTGGTAGTGGCGACGACCGTCGGCGAGACGTTGCGGGCCTCCATGCGCGGCGCGTCGACGATCACGTAGGTCATGTGGTTGCGCTCCAGGAAGGCGAGCGTCTCGCGCCGGTTCTCCTCGTCGAGCCAGCTCGCGTGCCGGAACTCGACCAGCATCTCGTCCCCGCCGAGCTGTTCCTGCGCCCACTCGAGGTACTCGAGCGCGGAGGGCTTGAAGACGACGTAGGGCGGCAGCTGCATCAGGATTCCGCCGAGCTTGCGCGTCTCGCGCAGCGGCGCCAGCGCCTCGTGGAAGCGGCGGAAGACCTCGGCCCGGAACTCGCGCGGCGGCCGGTCGACGCGCCCTCGCGAGTCGAGCGGCGCGGCCTCGCGCAGGTCGGGCGGCAGCTGCTCGGCCTTCACCGGGTGGCGCGTCATCACGCCGAAGGCCTTCACGTGCATCACGAACCCCTCGGGCGTGCGCTCGGCCCAGTGGCGCACCATGTGCTCGTCCGGGAGGCGGTAGTAGGTCGAGTTCGCCTCGACCACGTCGAAGCGCTCGGCGTAGTAGCGCAACCGCTCCTCGGCGCCCTTGATCCCCGCTGGATAGAAGTACTTCGTCAGCGACTCGTCGGCCCAGGAGCACGTCCCGATCCGGATCGCCGCTGGCATGCCTCGATCGTACGGGCTCAGGGGTGCGCGAGCCTAGACCGGGCTCGCGGCATCCCGGATACTCCTGCGGATGTCCGCCGAGGGAAGCGCCCCCGTCGTCGCTAGCCGAGGGAGCAAGCGCGGCGCGCTCGGGCACGCAGATCGTCCTGCTGACGCTGGCCGCCGGCCAGTTCCTGATGACCCTCGACAGCTCGGTGATGAACGTCTCGATCGCGACGGTGGCGAAGGACGTCGGGACGACGGTGACGGGGATCCAGGGCGCGATCACCGCCTACACGCTGGTGATGGCGGCGCTGATGATCACGGGCGGCAAGATCGGCGGACTTATCGGCCGCAAGCGCGCCTTCGCCATCGGCTGCGTGATCTACGGCGCCGGGTCGCTGACGACCTCGCTCGCGCCGAATCTGCCTGTGCTCCTGTTCGGCTGGTCGTTCCTGGAGGGGGTCGGGGCGGCGCTGATCCTGCCCGCGATCGTCGCGCTCGTGGCCGGGAACTTTCCGATCGAGCGGCGGCCCGCGGCCTACGGGCTGGTCGCGGCCGCGGGAGCGGTGGCCGTCGCGGTCGGACCGCTGATCGGCGGATTCGCGACCACGTACTTCTCCTGGCGGTGGGTGTTCGCCGGAGAAGTCGTCGTCGTGCTCGCGATCCTGCTGCTCACGAGGAAGATCGCCGACGCGCCCGTGGAGACGCGGCCCAAATTCGACCTGGTCGGCGCGGTGCTCTCGGCGGCCGGGCTCGCGCTGCTCGTCTTCGGCATCCTCCGCTCCGGTGAGTGGGGCTGGATCCGGCCGCACGAGGGCGGACCCTCCTGGGCCCAGCTCTCGCCGACCGTCTGGCTCGTGCTCGCCGGGCTGTTCGTGATCTGGATCTTCTTCCGCTGGGAGACCCGCCGCGAGGCTCAGGGGAGGGAGCCGCTCATCCGTCCCGCCATGCTCCGGAACACGCAGCTGAGCGGCGGGCTGATCATGTTCTTCTTCCAGTACCTCGTCCAGGCCGGTTTCTTCTTCGTCGTCCCGCTCTTCCTGTCCGTCTCCCTCGGCCTCTCGGCGCTGGCGACCGGGGTGCGGCTGCTGCCGCTCTCGATCACGCTGCTGGCCGCCGCGATCGGGATTCCGCGCGTGTTTCCGCGGGTCTCGCCGCGGCTCGTCGTGCGGATCGGCCTGCTCTGCCTGCTGGCCGGGACGGTGGTGCTGCTCGCCGCGCTGGACGCGGACGCCGGCCCGGAGGTCGTCTTCGTGCCCATGCTCCTGATCGGCCTCGGAATCGGCGCGCTCGCCTCGCAGCTCGGCGCCGTCACCGTGTCGGCGGTCCCAGATGACCAGGCGCCCGAAGTGGGAGGCGTCCAGAACACGATGACGAACCTCGGTGCTTCGATCGGGACGGCGCTCGCCGGCTCGATCCTGATCGCTTCGTTGACCTCCGCGTTCCTGACGAACATCGAGGCGAGCTCGGCCATCCCGTCCAGGGTCAAGTCCGAGGCGAACGTTCAGCTGGCCGGCGGGGTGCCTTTCATCTCGGACGCCGACCTCGAGGACGCCCTCGACTCGGCGCACGTGAGCGGCCGGGCGACCGACGCAGCCCTGGGCGCGTATCAGGACGCCCGCATCACCGGCCTGCGCTCGGCGCTCGCGATTCTGGGCGTGATGGCGATCCTCTCGCTGTTCTTCTCGGGCCGGATCCCCACCAAGCAGCCGGGCGCGCCCTGAGCGACGTCTTCCAGAAGGCGCGCGGCGTCTCGAGCGCCGGGCGCGTGGCGCTCGGCGAGCGCCTCGGTGGCTTCATCTACGGCACGATCCTCGCGCTCGCCGTGCTCGTCGGCGGCGTGAAGGCCTACCCGGACGACGCCTGGAAGATCGTCCTTCTGCTTGCGGTCACGGCGGCGGTCTTCTGGCTGGCGCACGTGTACGCCCACGGTCTGGCGCACGTGGTGGCCGAGGACAGGCATCTTTCGCTCGCCGAGCTGCGCCGGATCGGCCGGCACGAGAGCTCGATCCTCGAGGCCGCGCTGCCGCCGCTTGCGGCGATGCTGCTCGCGGCCTTCGGGCTGATCTCGACCAAGGCCGGAGCCTGGATCGCGTACGGCCTCGGCCTGGCCGTGCTCATGTTCTCGGGGCTCGTCTTCGCCCGCGTCGAGCGCCTCGGCTGGGTCGCGACCCTGGTGGTCGTCGCCCTGAACGTGGCCCTCGGCCTGGCCCTCGTCGCGCTGAAGCTCGTCGTCACGCACTGAAGCCGAACACGGAGGCTACACTCGGCGGCGACATGGGTGCCCAGCCCGATCCGGATCTCCTTCTCGTCCAGGAGATGCTCGCGCCCCCTCCGCTCGAGGACGCCCGGCGGTCGCTCGAGTACTGGGAGCGGCGTCGGAAGTCGCTTCGCCTCTACCAGCGCCGGGCGCGCCAGGAGGCGCGTGAGATGGCTCTGCGCTGGGAGGCGCGGGTTCGAGCCGCGGAGCGTGTTCGCTTCGAAGCAACGACGTTCGGGAGAATCGTCGGGAAGCTGGGTCTGTCCGGGGTGGGGGCGTCCTGGCTGCCGCTCCGCAAGAGGAGTCTGCTCTTCCTCGCCTGGGCGCTCGTGCCGCGCAGGTTCAAGCTGGTCGCCTACGGTGTCGCTGCGACGACGCTCGTGGTCACCGTGGCCACGTTCGCATTGCTCGCTGCGGTCTTCGCGCAGCTCGGCTGACCGCACCAGCAGGCCGGCTCTCGCCGGCCCTGCTGACGGTCCCCGTCCCGATGGGCCCCGGCTGTAATCGGAGCCGGCCCGCCGACGAACGGGACGTGCCCCTAAGTTCAGGGCCTCAGTCGCTCGAGGGCTTCGCTCAGCAGTCGATGCACCTCGAGCAGTTGAGCACCGAGTGGGTGTCCGAGATCATCGCGCAGGCCGCCGCCCTTCTCCTTCGGAAAGAGGATCGCGCGTAGCTGTGCCTGGGCCTCTTCGACCTTCGAAAGTCCCTCGTCTGCGCTCATCGCGGGCGAGCGTAACAACGGGGCTCAAACGGAGCGGCGCCGGAGTCGAACCGACCGAGCCGTGGGCTACACGACCGCACTGGTTTTGAAGACCAGCTGGGCCACCGGGCCCATGCCGCTCCGCGGCGAGCCTAGCGAGTCGAGTCAGCGGGGCCGCTGGGCGCGGAGCCGGCGCTCGTCGCCGACGCGCAGGGTCAGGCCGTCCGCGTCGTAGCGCTCGAGCAGCAGCTGGGCGGTGCGGCGCGAGATCCCGAGCGCGTCTCGGAAGCCTGCGAGCGTGATCGGGCTGAGCGTCTCGAGTGCCTCGCGGCCGCGCTCGTAGAGGCCGACCGAGACCGCGAAGCCGTCGCCCACGCGCTTCAGCGTCCCGCGGTCCTCGAGGAAGCCGGCGAGCTTGCGGTCGTCGACGCGCACCAGGTCCTCGGCGGCGAGGCGGGCCTCGAGCTCCGCGGCCGCGGCCGCCTGGTCTCCGAGTTCTGGTGCCGCCCCGGGCGCATAGGCCTTGCCGTCGCGGCGCTCGACGTGCAGCAGCTGCAGCACCGCAGGCGCCCAGGGCTCGGGCGGCAGCAGCTCGCCGAGCGGGATGCCCGGGTCGAGCGGCGAGGAGCGCGCGCGCTCGGCGAGCCGCTCGCGGACGGTCGCGCGCTGCTCGTCGAGCCACCTGGCCGCGAAGAACCACTCCCCGGCGCTCCCGACGGCGGCCAGGCCGCGCGCGAGCTCGGCCGGAGCGAGCAGTCCGCGCGCCTGCAGCTCCGCGCCGGTGACCGGCTCGCGCACGATCGCCCGGACGACCGCCTCCGGGTCACCCTGTTCGAGCAGCTCGAGCCGGGCGGGGTCGAAGCGCCTCGGCGGCGAGGGGTCGAGCACGATCCCGCCGCCGACGGTGGTCTCGGTGCGCAGGACTACGCGGTCGCCGCGGCTGGCGACGACCGGCTCGCGCAGCCGCAGCTGGGCATAGCGGCCCTCGCGCACGATCCGCGCGGCGACGTCGCTCGTCCCGACGTGCACGGTGACCGCGGCCGGCACGGGCTCGAGCTCCTCGAGCGCCACGTCGAGCCGCCAGCTGACCGGGTAGGCGCCGGGCTCGACGAGCACGTCCCCTCGGCGAAGCTGCGAGCGAGAGATGCCGGGCAGGTTGACGGCCACGCGCTGGCCGGCCTCGGCTCGCAGGACATCGACGTCGTGCACCTGGACGCTGCGCGCGCGCGTGCGAAGGCCCGAGGGCTCGATGCGCAGCTCGTCGCCGGTGGCGATCGAGCCCGAGCGCAGCGTGCCCGTGACCACCGTCCCGGCGCCCGCGATCGTGAAGGCGCGGTCGACGTAGAGCCGGGCCTGGGCTTCGAGCGGGCGGGCGGGCACGGCGGCGGCCGCGCGGGCGAGGGCCTCGCGCAGCTCGTCGAGCCCACGGCCGGTCTTGGCGCTGACGGCGACCACCTCTGCGCCCGGGACGAGCTCCCGCGCCTCCTCGACCGCCAGCTCGAGCGTCTCCGCGTCGACGGCGTCGGCCTTGGTCACGGCGACCACGCCGCCCTCGATCCCGAGCAGACGCAGGATCGCCAGGTGCTCGTGCGTCTGCGGCCGCGCGCCCTCGCCGGCGTCGATCACGAGCAGGAAGAGGTCGATCCCGGTCGCGCCGGCGACCATCGTGCGGACGAAGCGCTCGTGTCCCGGGACATCCACGAGCGAGAGCTGCGTTCCGTCGGGCAGCTCGAGCGGCGCGTAGCCGAGGGCGATCGAGATCCCCCGCTCGCGCTCCTCGGGCAGCCGGTCGGTGTTCTTGCCGGTCAGCGCTCGGACGAGCCACGTCTTGCCGTGGTCGATGTGACCTGCGGTGCCGACCGCCAGCGCCATCTAACGCGCGGCGCGCACGGCGCCGGCGACCTCGTCCGCCTCGGCGTCCGTGAGGGTGCGGCAGTCCAGCAGCAGCCGGCCGTCGCGGACGACGCCGACGACCGGAGGGTCGCCGCGGCGAAGCGGCTCGGCGAGCGACTCCTCGACGGCGCAGGCGCAGCTCGGCAGCTCGGCCAGCGGGAGCGCCCCGCCGCCGACGCGGCCGACCGTCTCCTCGACCTCGCCGCCGACCGCAGCGGCCAGCCGCCCGGCCCGCGCGCGCACTGCCTCGAGCGGCTCGTTCAGCATCCGCAGCACCGGCACCTCCCGCAGGGCCCGCCCGGGCTCGAGGTAGAGCCCGAGCGTCCCCTCGAGCGCCGCGAGCGTGAGCTTGTCGGCCCGCAGCGCGCGCTGCAACGGATGCCGCCGCAGCCGCTCGACGAGCTCGGCCCGGCCGACCACGATCCCGGCCTGCGGGCCGCCGAGCAGCTTGTCGCCTGAGAAGCAGACGAGGTCGGAGCCGGCGGCCAGGCTCTCGCGCGCCGAGGGCTCGCCCTCGAGGTGGACGAGCACCCCGGAGCCGAGGTCGTCGACGAGGGGCAGCCCGTGCCGTGCCGCGACCGCGGCCAGCTGGCTTACCGACGGCTGCTCGGTGAAGCCGACGACGCGGAAGTTCGATTGGTGCACCCGCAGCAACACGGCGGTCTCCGGCCCGATCGCCGCCTCGTAGTCCGCGACTCGCGTGCGGTTCGTCGTCCCGACCTCGCGCAGCCGCGCGCCCGAGCGGGCGAGCACGTCCGGGATCCGGAAGCCGTCCCCGATCTCGATCAACTCGCCGCGCGAGACCAGCACTTCACGCCCCTCCGCCAGTGCCGCCAGCGCCAGCAGCACCGCGGCCGCGTTGTTGTTCACGACGAGCGCGCCCTCCGCGCCGGTCAGGCGGCGCAGGATGCCCGCGACGTGATCCTGCCGCGAGCCGCGTCCGCCGGCCTGCAGGTCGTACTCGAGGTTCGAGTACCCGCGCCCGATCTCGACCGCCCGCTGCAGCGCGGCTTCCGGCAGCGGCGCCCGTCCGAGGTTCGTGTGCACGATCACGCCCGTGGCATTCAGCGTGCGCCGCAGCGCGGGTGACCGGGCCGCCGCGAGTTCTCCCAGCGCCCGCTCGACCAAATCGCCGGGGTCGTGGCCGGCCCTGATCTCTTCACGCGCGCGACCGAGGGCGGCCCGTGCCGCCTCGACCGCCAGCGCAGGCGGCTCGCCGGCGAGCCGCTCGTCCCGCGCGAGCTCGTCCACGGAGGGCAGGTCGCGCAGCTTCATGGGGAAGAAGTCTAAGTCGCCGACTTGGCGGCGCCGACCAGCGAGGCCGTGCGGGCTTTGGCCCGTGCGGCCGCCCTAAGTACACTCGTGCGGGGTCGATGGCGGCAGGAATGGTCACCCGAGCCAAGGGGACGGCGCTCTGCGCCTGCCTTCTCGTGCTCGTCTTCGCCTCGACGAGCGGTGCCGCCGCCCGCGTCGGGATCGGGAAGATGACCGTGGTTCCGACCCGGGTCACGGCCGGCACCGACAACGAGCTCAGCTTCGCGTTCACGGCCGACTCCGCGCCGCTCAGGGGCACGACGCTCGTCGACGTGCCGCGCGGCTGGTCGAAGCCGCAGCAGGCCAACCCCTCTGCGCCCGGCTACGTCGAGCTGCAGGCGGCCGGCTGTGTCGGCACGCGCATCGCCGGGATCGCGAACCGCCGGATCGTGATCACGACGCAGTGCCCGCGCCGGCACCTCTTCCGCCTGCTCTACCACAAGGCCGCGGCGCCTCTGCTCTCGGCGGACGGCTTCGTCTTCCTGACGCAGACCCGGTCGGCCAACGCTCCGAAGAAGACGCCTTTCCGCCTGCTCGGCCCGAAGAAGCAGCCGGTCGTGCGCGTCCGCGGCGCGGCTCAGGCCGGGCTCTTCATCGCGATCACCTCGGTCGCAACCGCCGGCGTGCGCTTCGGCGCGATCGTGCGAGCTGTCGACCAGTTCGGCAACAACGCGGCCGACTACGCGGGAACGGTGACGCTGAGGAGCAGCGACCCGCTGGCGACGCTGCCGGCGCCGTACGCCTACGCCGCCAAGGACGTCGGCCAGCACACGTTCACGGGCATCGTGCTGAGCACCCTCGGCACCCAGACCATGACCGCGACCGACTCGAACGGCTTCACGATCACGAGCGGCCCGATCACGGTCTCCGCGAGCTAGACGCGGTTACTGCGCGTCTGCCTTCTCGGGCTCGGCCGGCATCGAGGCGCAGCGGCGCTCGTAGCACTCGAGGATCAGCGCCACCGCTCGGCTCGGGTCGTCGGTGACCTCGAGCAGCTCGAGATCCTCCGGCGAGACCAGGCCGTCGGCCAGCAGCCGGCCGCGGATCCAGTCGAGCAGCGGCTGCCAGTACTCGGAGTCGAAGAGGACGACCGGGAAGTGCAGCACCTTGCCGGTCTGGATCAGCGTCAGCGACTCGAACAGCTCGTCGAGGGTGCCGAACCCGCCGGGGAAGATGACGAAGCCCTCGGCCGCCTTCACGAACATCGTCTTGCGCGCATAGAAGTGCTTGAACGTGAGCGAGATGTCGAGGTAGGGATTTGCGAACTGCTCGTGCGGGAGCTCGATGTTGAAGCCGACCGAGAGCCCACCCGCGCCGCGCGCGCCCCGGTTGGCGGCCTCCATCACGCCAGGGCCGCCGCCAGTCACGACTGCAAAGCCCGCCTCGGCGAGCAGCCGGCCGACCTCGCGAGCCTCGGCGTAGACGGGATCGTCCTCGAGCAGGCGCGCGGAGCCGAAGACGGTGATCGCCGGCCGGTCGATCCGCTGCACCGCGACGAAGCCCTCGAGGAACTCCTGGCCGATGCGCTCGGCGTGGCCGGCGAGGTCGCCGTCGCGGCTGTCGAGCAGGCGCCGGTCTTCCATCAGAGCCGGGACTGGGGGACATGTGTGCCCCACATGCCGAGGGCGAGCAGCACCGCCAGCCCGATGTAGAGCGTCAGGATTAGCGTCGCCCGGCCGCGGCCCGCGCCCGGGAGCAAGACGGCCGTTCCGTCGGCCTGTAGCGGCACCATCGGCTCTGACTTCGCGAGCCGGTAGGAACGCCAGATCGCGCCGCCGTCGAGGATCCCGATCGGGATCAGGTTGAAGATGTTGAGGAAGAAGCCGGCGTAGGCGAGCGCGTGGAAGAGCGAGGAGCCGGTGGCCGAGCCGATCCCCCAGCACGCGAGCGAGGCCAGCCCGCCCGCGGCCGGCCCGGCGAGCGCCACGTAGGCGTTGCGCAGGGGGTTGAGCGGCGAGTTCTTGATCGCCACGTACGCGCCGAGGAACGGGATGAAGCGCGGGATCGAGACGTCGAGGCCCTGACGCTTCGCCTCGACGAAGTGCCCGAGCTCGTGCACGAGGATCAGCGCCACGAAGCCGACGCCGAACTTCCAGCCCCAGATCAGGGCGTAGGCGGCGACCGAGACGAACAGGCCGAGGAACTTGAAGGCGATGAAGCCGAACTTCACCGCCAGCCCGATCAGGGCCGCTAGTGGCGCCCAGAGCTTGCGCACCAGGCTCTTCCAGCCCGGCTCCGGGTGGATCGGCTCGTAGTCGCGGAAATCGGGCTCGAGCTCAGGCCTGGGCGTGAGCTGGCTCACTGCGTCTCATCGTAGCGGGGGAAGAGCCCTCTGCCAGGGGTCGTCCTGTCTGCGGAACAGAATCCCCGGCACGCCGTCAGGGACGTAACTCAAATCGAAAGGACCGGGCACATGACTAGAGGGCTCCTGCGCTTCTTGCGCGGAAACACGATTGCGCTGCTCGCGCTGTTCATCGCGCTGGGCGGGACGAC
This sequence comes from uncultured Actinomycetes bacterium, assembly GCA_963763475.1. Classification (GTDB taxonomy): domain Bacteria; phylum Actinomycetota; class Thermoleophilia; order Gaiellales; family Gaiellaceae; genus AC-32. Next base: position 443,470 of record CAVXOR010000002.1, read on the forward strand.
GTACGCCGCCACCGCGCTGCCGACGAACAGTGTCGGGACGAAGCAGCTGAAGAACAAGGCCGTCACGGCGGCCAAGATCAAGAACGGCAGCGTCACGAACGCGAAGATCGGCGCCAACGCCGTCACCGGGGCGAAGGTCAAGATCGACTCGCTGACAGGCGCGGACATCTTGGAGTCGAGCCTCGGGAAGGTGCCGTCTGCGGCCGCCGCCGACACAGCGACGAACGCCACGAACGCGACCAACGCGACCAACGCGACCAACGCCACGACGGCCGCGAACGCGAACGCGCTCGGTGGAGTAGCGGCGACCAATTACGCCCAGCGCCTCTTCGCGCGCGTCAGCTACACGACCGCCACGGAGACGATCGTCGCCAGCAGTCCGGGCGTCGGTGTGCTCACCGAAGGCGGGCTGGGCTTCCCGCGGCTGAGCATGCCTCGTGACGTGGACGATTGCGCGATCATCGCGACGGCTTCCTCTGTCGCCGGTACCCAGATCGTCCGCAACTCGACGGGCTCGTCGGGCACCACGGTGCAGCTGGCGATCAAGGACGAAGCGGGCGCTGCCGTCCGCTCGGACTTCAGCGTCGTCATCATCTGCTGAGCCAGAACCGTGTCAGGTCTTGTGTTCCGACGTGAGCACAAGACCTGACACCGCTCGCTCGCGGCGCCTTACCGCCGCCATCCCTCGTCTCAGGGTGCTCGTTCGAGTGATCTGAGCCGATAGCCGCATGCGTGAGCGTCATCGCCCGGACGCTCTGTGCGGCGGCGGCATTTGCCCTGCTCGTCGCGCCGAGCGCAACTGCCTCCAAGCCGCTTCCGCGGCAGGCCGCAGCGAATCGTTCGCTGGCCGTGCTCCAGCGGGCGGGGCTCCCTGTGCCGCTCGTCGTCCGGCCCGTCCTGCGCCGTGCGCTGACGGTCGACGAGCCGGCGCTCGCCGAGACGTACCAGCCGGGAATCGCGTGGGAGTGGCAGTGGGCCGACTCGCGCGTCGGCGCGGTGCCGGAGTCGGTGCTGCGCGCGGCGGCCGGCGTGAAGATCGCCGTGATCGACAGTGGCGCCGACGTGAGCGCGCCCGACCTCGCCGACAAGGCGCCGCGCACCTGGAGCGTGCTCTCCCGCTCGACCGGCGTGCGCGACCGGCTCGGGCACGGAACCTTCGTCAGCTCGCTCGCCACCGGCTCGGTCACGAATGGCACAGGCATCTCGGGCTTCGGCGGTGACGCGCAGCTGCTTGTAGTCCAGGCGATCGACCCGGACGGCTACATCACCGACGTCGACGAGGCTGCCGCGATCGTCTACGCGGTCACGCACGGCGCGAAGATCATCAATCTGTCGATCGGCGGCGAGGAGACCTCCGCGGTCGAGAGACGCGCGATCCACTGGGCCGCGCGCCGCGGCGTGCTGATAGTCGCGGCGGCAGGGAACGAGCACGACGAGGGCAACCTGCCCGAGTATCCGGCCGCTCTGCTGCAGCCGCTCGGCTCGCACGGCCGCGGCGGGATCGGGCTCGCGGTGGGCGCCACGTCGATGGACGGCTCGCGTGCCTACTTCTCGAACACCGGCTCCTATCTCTCGCTGGCGGCGCCGGGTTACAACGTCTTCGCGGCCGAGTCGGCCGACTCCCCGTGGCCGCGCGCCGAGCTGCCGTGGGCCTCGCCGGGGTACTACGGCTGGGCGAGCGGCACGTCGTTCGCCTCGCCCGAGGTGGCCGGTGTGGCCGCGCTGGTCTGGGCGGCCAATCCGCGGCTGACGGCGCAGCAGGTCGCCAAGGTGCTGAAGCAGAGCGCGACCGGCACGGCCTGGAACCGCGAGCTCGGCTGGGGCCGCCTGGACGCCGCGAGCGCGGTACAACTGGCCCTCGAGACGAAAGGCGAGGCGCTACGCCGGGTCCGTCACGAGCCGCGGCCGATCCACTCCTCGCCACCCTCGTAGACCTCCTTCTTCCAGAGCGGCACGGTCTCCTTGAGCGCGTCGATCGCGTCCTTGCACGCGGCGAGCGCGTCCTGGCGGTGCGGTGCGGAGACGGCGACGACGACACTCGCCTCGCCGATCCCGAGCACACCCATACGGTGGTGGATCGCGACAGCGCACAGCTCGTAGCGCTGCTCGAGCTCGGCGGCGAGCTGCGCCATCACTTCCTCGGCCATCTCGGCGTAGGCCTCGTACTCGAGCCGCGTCACCTCGCGGCCGCGTGACTGGCGGCGCACGGTGCCGCTGAAGGTCGCGACCGCGCCGGCCCGCTCGTCGGCGACCTCGGTGGCGACGGCCTCGAGCGAGAGCGGCTGGTCGGTGACGCGGAAGGCGCCGCCCGAGACCGGCGGGATCAGCGCGACCTCGTCGCCGTCACGCAGCTCCCGGTCGCGTTCTGCGTACTCGCGGTTGACCGCGTAGAGGAGGCCCTCGGGCTCCTCGCCTAGCCCGAGGGCGGGCCAGACGTCGGCGACCGTGCGCGCCTCGAGCTCCCGGCTCGACCAGCCGGCGCGCTCACGAAGACCCGCGAACAACCTGACGTGGACTGCCATCACCGGAAACCTTAGGATCAAGTCGGCTCCGCGAGGAGGTGGTGTGTATGTCCGACAACTTCGGCTCGCCGTAACACCACCTACCTAGGAGGACATCACGTGAACGCATTCGAGCTCTCGAAGCTCTCGATTGCGCCTGCCGAGACCGACGCCGATCTCGAGGCGATGATCCACGTCCGGGGCCTCGTCACCCCGGAGGCGCATCCCAAGGTCGAGAACCTCCGCTTCAACCTCGAGTCGAACGACGCCCTGGCCTACCTCGTCGCCCGGCTGGGTGACGAGCCCGTCGCGTGCGCGTTCGTCGAGCCGGTCGCCGACTTCGCGCGGGGCGACATCGCGGTCGTCCCGGCCCGGCGGCAGCGGGGGATCGGGACGGCAGTCTTGGCGGACGTCTCCGCACGCGCCCGCGCCCTCGGCAAGGACAGCCTGCAGGGAGAAGCGAAGGAGAACGACGCGGTCTCCCGCGCGTTCTTCGAGCGCCGCGGCTTCACGCAGGTCGGGGCCGAGAAGGCCGTGGTGCTCGAGCTCGCCGGCCTCGAGCCGCCCGAGGTGGCGCCGCCGGAGGGCGTCCGGATCGTCACCAGGGTCGAGGAGCCCGACCTGCTCGAGGAGATGTACGCCGTCGCCGTGCAGGGCGAGGAGGACATTCCCGGCTCTGCGGAGGTGTCGAGCTTCGAGCAGTGGCGGGCGCACGAGATCGACAAGCCGAACCGCACGCGCGAGTTGATGTTCATCGCGCTGGCAGGAGACGAGGTCGTCGGCTATGCCGGCCTTCAGGTCTTCGGCGGCGACGAGGCCTTCCACGGCCTGACCGTCACACGGCGCGACTGGCGCCGCCGCGGTGTCGCCACGGCGCTGAAGCGCGCCGAGATCGCCGCGGCCAAGGAGGCGGGTTACGCGCGGCTCCTCACCGAGAGCGAGGAGCGGAACGAGCCGATGCGGAAGCTGAACGAGAAGCTCGGCTTCGTCCCGGCACCCGAGTGGAGCACGGTCGTGATCCTCGGGCCTGTGCAATAGGCCGCGTACGATTCGACGCATGGCGACGACCGGCGGGCGCGAGACCGACTCAGGAATCGAGATCCGCCCCGTCTACACGGCCGAGGACGCTCCGGCCGAGCGCGAGCTCCCGGGCGAGTACCCGTTCACGCGCGGGCCCTACGCGGACATGTACCGCGGCAGGCCGTGGACGATCCGCCAGTACGCGGGGTTCGCCTCTGCGGAGGAGACGAACCAACGCTTCCGCTACCTGCTCGACCGGGGCCAGACGGGGCTGTCGGTCGCCTTCGACCTGCCGACCCAGCTCGGCTACGACTCGGACGACGAGCACGCCGCGGGCGAGGTCGGTCGCACGGGAGTGGCGATCGACTCGATCGCCGACATGGAGTTGCTGTTCGACTCGATTCCGCTCGACCAGGTCTCGACCTCGATGACGATCAACGCGCCGGCCGCGTTGCTGTTGCTGCTCTACGAGCTGGTCGCCGAGGAGCAGGGGGTGGGGCCCGAGCAGCTCCGCGGCACTGCCCAAAACGACATCCTCAAGGAGTACATCGCGCGCGGGAACTACATCTTCCCGCCGCAGCCGTCGATGCGGCTGACGACGGACCTGTTCGCGTACGCGCACGAGCGGCTGCCGAAGTGGAACACGATCTCGATCTCCGGCTACCACATCCGCGAGGCCGGCTCGACGGCGGTACAGGAGCTCGCCTTCACGCTCGCGAACGGGATCGCCTACGCGCAGGCCGCGGTCGACGCCGGGCTCTCGCCGGACGAGTTCGGCGAGCGGCTCTCGTTCTTCTTCAACGCGCACAACCACTTCTTCCAGGAGGTGGCGAAGTTCCGCGCGGCCCGGCGGCTGTGGGCCGAGATCATGCGCGATCGCTTCGGCGCGACGAACCCGAAGGCCCAGGCGCTGCGCTTCCACGCCCAGACCGGCGGCTCGACGCTGACCGCCCAGCAGCCGGAGAACAACGTCGTGCGGGTCGCGATCCAGGCGCTTTCGGCGGTCTCGGGCGGGGCGCAGTCGATCCACACGAACTCCTTCGACGAGGCGCTCGCGCTGCCGACCGAGCGCGCCGCGCGGGTCGCGTTGCGCACGCAGCAGCTGCTCGCCCACGAGGCCGGTGGGACGGACACGGCCGACCCGTTCGGCGGCTCCTACTTCGTCGAGGCGCTGACGGACGAGCTCGAGGCCCGGGCGCGGGAGCTGATCGCACGCGTGGACGAGCTCGGCGGCGCGGTCGCCGCGGTCGAGCAGGGCTTCGTCCAGGGCGAGATCGAGGAGGCCGCCTTCCGCTACGCCCAGGAGGTCGAGTCCGGCGAGCGCGTGATCGTCGGCGTCAACCGCTACGAGGAGGCCGAGCCGGAGCCAATCGAGCTTCACCGGATCGACCCCGACGCCGAGAGCCGCCAGCTCGAGCGCACCGCGCGCGTCCGGGCCGAGCGGGACGCGTCGGCCGCCGAGGTGGCGCTGGCGGCGGTGCGCGAGGCGGCCCGGGGCACGCAGAACCTGCTCCCGCCGCTGCGCGAGGCCTTGCGGGCCCGCTGCACCATCGGTGAGCTCTGCAACGTCCTGCGCGATGAGTTCGGCATGTACGACGCGCAGCGCGCGCCGTGAGGATCCTGCTCGTCTCGCAGATGTATCCCGGCCCCGCGGACCCCGACCTGGGGGTCTTCGTGGCCCAGCTGGAGCGCGCGCTGGAGGAGCGCGGCCACGAGCTCGAGCGGGCGGTGCTCGACTCGCGCGGGGGCGGCAAGCGCCGCTACGCGATCCTCGCGATGCGAACGCTGCGCTCGGCGCGGCGCTTCAAGCCCGACGTGGTCTACGCGCACTTTCTCGTGCCCTCCGGTCTGCTGGCCGCCGTGGCCGGCAAGGCGCCGCTCGTCGTCACTGCCCACGGGCGCGACGTTCGCAACGTCGGCGCGATCCGCGGGGTGGCGACGGCGACCCGGGCGACCGTGCGCCACGCCGCCGCTGTGATCGCCGTCTCGGACTACCTCCGCCGCGAGCTCGAGGCGAAGGTGCCGCAGGCGGTCGGCAAGACCGAGGTGGTCGACTCGGGCGTCGACCTCGAGCGCTTCAGTGTCGAGCCCTCTCCGAACGACGGCCCGCGCTTCCTCTGCATCGGCTCGCTCACCGAGCGCAAAAACGTCGCGCGGCTGGCGAACGCCTTCGCCCGGCTCGGCGAGGGCACGCTCACCTTCGTCGGCGACGGGCCCTTGCGTGGAAGGCTCGAGGGCCGCGAGCGGGTCGAGCTCGCCGGGGTCGTCACCCACGACGAGCTGCCGGCACGGATCGCCGCAGCGCATGTGGTCTGCCAGCCGAGCCTGATCGAGCCTTTCGGCCAGGCGGTGCTCGAGGCGATGGCCGGAGGCCGCACCGTGGTGGCCACCCGCACCGGCGGCCCGCCGGAGTTCGTCCCGCCCGAGGCCGGCGTGCTCGTCGACCCGCTCGACGAAGAGGGGCTGACCGACGCCTTGCGGGCGGCGGCCGCGATGCCCTGCCCGAACCCGGCCGCGCGAGCCGCGGCGGAGCAGCACGACGTGCGCAAGCAGGCCGAGCGCGTCGAGGAGATCCTCAGGCGGGCCGCAGCGAAACGCGGCTGACATACGTTTCTCTAACAGCGATGCCGCCACCGATTCGCGTCCTGATCGCCGACGACCACCGTCTCTTCGCCGAGGCGCTCGAGGCGATCCTGGCCGCCGAGCCCGAGATGGAGGTCGTCGGGCGGGCGCGCAACGGTGAGGAGGCCGTCGAGCAGTCGCTCGAGCTGAAGCCCGACGTGATCCTGATGGACATCGCGATGCCGGTCGTGGACGGCGTCGAGGCGACCAAGCGGATCCGCAAGAAGCACAAACAGGCCTGCGTCTTGATGCTGACCGGCTCGAACTCCCTCACCGACGTCGCCCGGGCTCGCGAGGCGGGGGCAGCGGGGTACGTGACCAAGGACCGAATCGCCGCGCAGCTGATCGAGGCGATCCGCGAGCTCGCGGCCTAGCGGCTACCCTTTCCGGCGCCGTGCTCCAGCTCTTCGCGATCATCCACGTCCTGCTCTCAGCGTCGCTCGTCGGCCTGATCCTGATGCACTCCGGCCGAGACGCAGGCATGGGCGGAATGGGCTTCACGCCGGCCTCGCAGGGCGGCACTCACATCGTCGAGCGGAACCTGACGCGCCTGACGATCTTCGTCGCGATCCTGTTCACCGCGAACACGGTCCTGCTCTTCCACCTGCTCAAGTAGTGCGTGCGCGCCGGGCCGCGGCGCTCGCCGTGCTCGCCCTGGCGGCCGCGGGCTGCTCGTCGTCCTCCGCGCCGAAGCAGGCTGCGCTACCGGCTGGCGGCCCGCCCGACGTCGTCCGCGTCGCGCTGGCCGACGTGCTCTGGCCGCTCGACCCGGGGCAGGCTCGGACCCGGGATCAGATCGAGCTGGCGCGAATTCTGTTCTCGACACCGCTGCAAACCGGCGCCGGAGGCCGGCTGCGTCCGGGTTTGTGCACGAGCTGGCGCACGATCGGTAAGAGCCTGCACCTGCACTGCAGCCACGCGGACGCGATCGCGGCGCACCTTCGCCGGGAGACCGCTTGGCAGGTCGCGGTCCCGGCCGAGCACATGGTCGTGGTGAGGACGAAGTCGAAGGTCGAGGATCTGCCGTACCTGCTGACCGAGCCCTGGTCCGCGCCGCCCGGCGTGCCCGGGCCGTTCCGGCTGATCTCGGCGAGCCCACGGCGGGTGGTAGCCGAGCGCAACGGGCTGCGGGTCGACATCCGCAAGCTCGCGCCGTTCGCGGCGTTGAAGCTCTTCCGCGCGGGCAAGCTCGACGAGGCGCCCGTGCCGCTCGGGGACATCCGCGCGACGAAGCTCGACCCGCAGCTCGGCCCGGCGGTGCGCGTCCGCCGCCTGCTCGCCGCCGACGCCGTCGTCTTCTCGCATCGCGTCGCGGACGAGATCTTCGACGTCTTCGACGACACCGCCGACCGGGCCGACTACCAGGCCCTCGTGACTGAGTTCGAGGCGCCGCCTGCGGAGAGCCTCGCCGAACGGGGGCAACCGAGCGCGTCGAAGGCCGCGATCGCGCTCCGAGACGCCAAGCAGCGCATCCCCGGCCTGTCCAGCCACGCCGTCCGCTTCGCGCAACCACGTGACCCGACGCTCGCCTACGGCAGCAACCTGCTGATCGCCGCCTGGCGCGACCTCGGCCTCGGCGCGGTCGCCGGCGGCGGAGAGGATGCCTCGTTGGAGCGTCTGGCCGCCCCGTACCCGCGGACGCGGGCGCTCATGGCGCTCGCGCAGGGCAAGCACGTCATTCCGATCGCCTGGGTCGCCGACGCCCGCCTGGTCTCGCCGCGCCTGCGCGGCTGGCGCGAGGACCAGCTCGGCAACGTCGACTACGCGCGGATCAGACTCCGGGGCTCGAGCCGGTCCCGGTGACGTCGAAGCGCGCGGTCGCGACCGCGGGCGAGCGCAGCCCGGTCGGGTAGCGCTCGTCGTAGTACGCGTTCTGATTGATGAGCACTGGCTCGCGGGTCAGTCCCGGCAGCTCGGCGAGCAGCTGGGGCACGGAGACGGTGAAGCGCAGGTTCACCAGCGGGTCGGCGATCTTGCCTCCGCGGATGCGGAAGGTCCCGTCCCGGGTCATCCCGGTGACGATCCCTTCACGTGGGTCGACGATGCTCAGGTAGTGGAGGCGCGTGACGTAGATGCCGTCGCCGACCGTCTCCGCGAGCTGCTCGGGCGAGTCGGCCTCGCCGCCGGCCACCGAGAGCGCGAACGCGAGCGGGCCCCAGTGGCGGACCGAGCTCGGCGGGGCGTGGCCGGTGGTCTGCTGCCCGCCGCCGGCTCGCTCGGCGCTGGCCCGGTCCCAGACGACACCGGTGAGGGCGCCGTCCTGGACGAGCTCGACGCGTTGCTTCGGCGTGCCCTCGAAGTCGAAGGCCTTCGGCAGGCCGAGCGGGTCGAGGGCGTCGTCGGCGAGCGAGAAGCGCTCGTCGAAGACCTTCGTGCCGAGCTTCTCGTAGGCGTAGCTGCGCTCCTCGATCAGCCCGAGCGCGCCGAAGGCGTCATAGGAGAAGTAGGCCAGCAGCTCCGCGAACGCAGGCGCCTCGAGCACGGCGGGGTACGGGCCGGGCTCGAGCTCGACGGCGCCGCGAGTCAGGGCCGCCTTCTCGTTCGCCTCGACGGCCGCCGCCGCGGGGTCGACGTCGCCGAGCCGCCAGCCGGTGCGCTCCGCGTAGCCGGAGGCACCGTCGACCGCGGCCAGCGCCAGCGCCGCGACGTCGGTCAGCTCCTGCTCGACCGCGATGCCCGAGGACGAGGCGATCGCGATTCCGGTGACCCCGCTCGTGACGAAGCCGTAGAGGTCGAGCTCGGAGGCGTCGATCGCCGCCTCCGCGAGGCGGGCCTGGTCGTCTGCTCCGAGCGCCGCTGCCTCTTCGTCGTAGCCCTCGACCCCGGGCGGGTCGGCCGGGGATGCGAGCCCGGGGAAGTCAGGGTCGGCCGGCGCGTTCTCGGCCGCCTCGGCCGCGCGCGCGGCCAGCGCCCGCAGGCCCTCGTCGTCGGTTCGGTTCCCGACCGCGATCCCCAGGCGGCCGTCGCGGACGACTTGCAGCTCGACCGTCTCGTTCTCGATCAGCGTCGGCTGGTGCACCTCCGAGCCGGCGAAGCGCGCCATCCCGGAGCGCTCGCTCTGCACGAGCGCGAGCGTCTCGTCACCCTCGGCGCATCGCAGCGCCTTCTCCGCCAGGTCGAGCGCGCTCACGCCTTGAAGCCGACCTGGACGTTGCGGAAGCGGGCGGGAGAGGCGCCGTGCGAGACGTGCGCGTGCTGGCCGGGCTGGCCCTTGCCGCAGTTGGTCAGCCCGTGCAGCCGCCACTCCTCGGGGCCGGCGACGCCGTCGAGCGAGCCCCAGAAGACCGGCGTCTGCCCCGTGTAGGTCGCGTCGCGCAGCATCCGGCCGAGCTTGCCGCCCTTGATCTCCCAGGCGATCTGCGTCCCGAACTGGAAGTTGAGCCGCTTGTCGTCGATCGACCAGCTCTTGTTCGTCTGCAGGAAGACCCCGTCGTCCACGCCGGCGATCAGGTCGTCCAACGAGCCCTCGCCCGGCTCCAGGTGAAGGTTCGTCATCCGCACGAGCGGCATGCGGCTCCAGCTGTCCGCGCGCATCGAGCCGCCCGAGCCGCTGCCGATCCGCGCCGCCGTCTCCCGGGAGGTGAGGAAGCCGCTGAGGATCCCTTCGCGCACGATCGGCTCGCGTCCGGCCGGCACGCCCTCGTCGTCGAAGCCGAACGCCCCGAGCCCGCCGGGCGTGGTCGAGTCGGCGGTGATGTTCATGTGCTCGGAGCCGTAGCGCAGCGAGCCCAGGTCGCCGGGCTTGACGAAGCTCGTGCCGGCGTAGGCGGCCTCGGTGCCGTAGACGCGGTCGAGCTCGGTGGGGTGGCCAACCGACTCGTGCACCTGCAAAGCCATTTGCTCGTCGTCGATCACGACCGCCGTGGTCCCGGACGGGCATGGGTCGGCGCGCAGCAGCGCGGCCGCCTGCTCGCCCACGCGCGGCGCCTCGCGCGCGAGGTCGAGCGCCTCGACGAACTCCCAGCCCGCCTGCGAGCTCGAGCCGCCGTGCGCGCTCGGATAGCTGCGGATCTGCGTGATCCCGTCGCGCGCGGCCAGCGCGTCGATGCCGCCACCGCACTCGACCAGCTCCTGCTCGGTGGAGGCGCCCTCAGAGGAGACGAACACCTTGTGCTCGCGCTGGGCGCGGACCGAGGCCGACGTCACCTTCACGTCCTCGTGCGCGAGCGCCTGCTCGGCGCGCAGGCAGAGGTCGACCTTCTCGGCGACCGGCACCGCGAACGGGTCACGCTCGACCGGCGTGCGGAACTCGCCGCGGGCCGGCTCGAGCGGAGCGAGCTCGCGGCTGTGCCCGCCGGGCGCGGCTCTCGCGAACGCGACCGCCTTGCCGGCCGCCGCCTCCGCGCCGCCCTCGTCGAGCCGCCGGTCGCAGGCGAAGCCCCAGGCGCCGCCGACCAGCACGCGCACGCCGATCCCCTCCGTCTCGTGGTCGTCGAGCCGCTCGACGCGCCCGTTTCGGGTTCCGACCACCTGTGAACGCCGCACGACGACGCGCGCGTCCGCGTACGAGGCCCCGGCGCCGAGTGCGGCGGCCACGGCGTGCTCGCAAAGCTCCCGCACCGGCGCGTACCTTAGTGCGCAACGAAGCGCGAGGGAAGGCGTGGCTACAATGCCCCCCGCGCGCTGGTGGCGGAATTGGTAGACGCGCAAGGTTGAGGGCCTTGTGGGGTTAATACCCCGTGGAGGTTCAAGTCCTCTCCAGCGCATGCTCACGGCGGCCGCGAGAGCGGCCGCTTTTTCACGCTTGACATATACCGCGCTCAGATATATCTTCACGCTATATGAAGCAGACGGCGGTGACCCCGGTGATCCTCGGCCTCCTGTCGCTCGGCGCGCGCTCGGGCTACGACATCAAGAACGTCGTCGACCGCTCGACGCGCTTCTTCTGGGCCGCGAGCTACAGTCAGATCTACCCAGAGCTGAAGCGCCTCGAGGGCGAAGGCCTGATCAAGGGCGAGAACGCCTCGAACGGCGCTCGGGACCGCCGCGTCTACGAGCTCACCGCCACCGGCCGCCAAGCCCTTGAGGAGTGGTTGCTCGGCCGTACGCTCACGATGGAACTGCGGGACGAGTCGCTCTTGCGCCTGTTCTTCGCCGACAACCTCGAGCGTGAGCAAGCGCTCGGCCTGCTCGAGGCCAGGCGGCGGGGTCACGAGCAGTTTCTGGCGATCCTGCGCTCGATCGACGAGCGGCCCGGCGACGACCCGGAGTTCGTCAACCTCGTCCTGCGCTGGGGAATCGCCTTCAACGAATGGGGAGCACAGTGGTGCCAGGAACAGCTGGAGCGCTTGCAGAGCGAGAAGACGCCGGCCTGAAGGAGCCGACCTTCGCGGGCGTCCTGATGACGGGGCTCCCGGGGTTCCTGCGGGAAGGGTTCCTGCCGCTCGGCGCGTTCTACGCGGGCCTCAAGCTCGACGGGCTCGCGGCCGGGATCGTCGCCGCCACGCTCGCTTCGTTCCTGATCTACCTCTACGAGCGCCGGGCCGGGCGAAACGCCTTGCTGGTCAGGATCTCGCTCGGCTTCGTGATCGTGCAGGGGATCGTCGGCCTCGCCGCCAACAGCGTGACCGTCTATCTCGCCCAGCCGGTGCTGCTGGCGGCGGCGTGGGGGCTCGCGTTCTGGGTCTCGATCCCGCTCGGCCGGCCGCTGGCGGGCATGCTCGCCGACGCGTGGTACCCGTTTCCTCGCTGGCTCAAGGAGAGCTCGGACTTCAAGCGCGTCTACGCCGTGGAGTCCGTCGTTTGGGGCGCGTACTTCCTCGCCCGCAGCGCCTTGCGCCTCGTCCTGCTCTTGGAGGGGAGCATCGAGAGCTTCTTCGTGGTCGTCTTCCTCACCGGAACGCCGGTCATGCTCGTGCTGCTCGCCTGGTCGATCCGCTACGCGATTCGCGGCCTGGCGGACGCCGAGCCGCCTGCTTGACGCCGTCCGGGAGGATGGCTACGCTGGATGGCGAACATACGTTCGTTCCCGCCAACGACCTTGAGGTGTCCTCAATGCTGACCGGCAGACAGCAGGAGATCTGGAAGTACCTGACCGACTACGTCGACGCGCACGGCTACCCGCCGACGGTGCGCGAGATCGGCGAGGCGGTCGGGCTTGCGTCGCCCTCGACCGTGCACGCGCACCTGGCGAACCTCGAGCGGGCGGGGCTGATCAAGCGCGATCCCACCAAGCCGCGCGCGCTCGAGCTGCGCCGCGACCCCAAGCCGACGGCCGCGCAGACCGAGGACGTGCACCGGTTGCCGCTGCTCGGCGAGATCGCCGCCGGCGGGCCGCTGCTCGCCGATCAGAACGTCGAGGAGTACCTCGCCGTGCCGGAGCCGCTCGCGAACGGCGGCGAGGAGTTCATCCTTCGCGTGAAGGGCGACTCGATGATCAACGCAGGCATCCTCGAGGGCGACCTGGTCGTCGTGCGCCGCGCACAGACCGCCAAGGACGGCGAGATCGTGGTCGCCCTGGCCGGCGAGGACGAGACCGCCGACGAGGCGACCGTCAAGCGCTTCTTCCGCGAGAACGGCCGCATCCGCCTCCAGCCCGAGAACGACGAGCTCGAGCCGATCTACGCCGACCACGTGCAGGTGCTCGGCGTCGTCACGGGGGTGTTCCGCACGCTGTGAGCACGGTCGCGCCGCTCAACCGGACGCTCGAGCAGGAGCTCAATGCGCTCCTGCGCGGCGTCAACCTCGAGTGTCTCGTCTGCGGGGAGTTCGTCCTGCACTGCGCGGACGGGATCGTCTGCCCGGAGTGCCGGGCGGACTACGGTGAGGCGGCGCAACCGCGGCTACAATTGGACGTGCAGGCCGGGTGACCGCGGGCCCTCGGGCTCGAGGAAAGTCCGGACACCGTAGGGCAGGACGCTGGGGCGACCCAGGCGGCGAAAGCCGACGGAAAGTGGCACAGAAAGGAGACCGCCGGCGGCATATCTCTAGAGATGCCGAAGGTAAGGGTGAAACGGTGGGGTAAGAGCCCACCAGCGCCGTGGCGACACGGCGGCTAGCCAAACCCCGTCCGGTGCAAGGCGAACAGGCTCCGCCGAGGCGGCCCGCCGAGGAGCCGGGTAAGCCGCAAAGACGGATGGTCACCCTCGACAGAATCCGGCTTACAGGCCTGCTACCGGAAAGCCCCGCTGACGCGGGGCTTTCCCATTCTCTAGCCTTGCGCGGGTGCCAGCGCCGCCGCCGAAATCTCTCACCCCACACGGTTCGCGGCAGCCTTGCGCGTGAGCGGAGGGCCGATCCTCGTCACGGGCGCGCACCGCTCGGGCACGACCTGGGTGGGGAAGATGCTCGCCCTCGCGCCCGGCGTGGCCTACGTCCACGAGCCGTTCAGCCCGCGCACCGCCCCGGGCCTCAGCCCGGCACGCTTCGACCGCTATTTCACGGTCGTCACGAGCCAGAATGAAGCGCGTTACCGGCCCGGGCTCGAGCGGACGATCCGCTTCCGCTACGGCATCGGCGCCCAGCTGCGGTCGCTGCGCCGACCGCGCGACCTTGCTCGCACCGGCCGCGACTTCAGCCGCGTCGTGCGCGCACGGCTCTCGAGCGCACGCCCACTCGTCAAGGACCCGATCGCACTGCTCTCGGCCGAGTGGCTGGCCGAGACCTTCGCGATGGACGTCGTCGTCCTGATCCGACATCCGGCTGCGTTTGCCGCGAGCCTCAAGCGGCTCGGGTGGAAGCACAGCTTCGCGACCTTCGTCCAGGAAGGCGGCGTGCCCGAGGTGCTCCGGCCCTACGAGGCCGAGATCCGCGAGCAAGCAGAGCATCCGGGCGAGATCCTGGCACAGGCGGCGCTGCTCTGGCGTGTGCTCTACCACGCTGTCGACGGCTATCGCGAGCGCCACCCAGGCTGGTCGTTCCTGCGGCATGAGGATGTCTCGGCGGAGCCGGTCGCGACCTTCGAGCGGTTGTACGAGCAGCTCGGGCTGGACTTCACACGCTCGGCACGCGAGGCGATCGCGCGGGCCAGCGGGCCCGACAACCCGGCCGAGCTGACGACGCCGCACGCGGTCCAGCTTGCCAGCGCGGCCAGCCTCGGCCGCTGGCGCGACGACCTGAGCGCCGAAGAGGTCGAGACGCTGCGCGAGCGGACGCGGGACGTCTGGCCGCGGTTCTACTCCGACCAGGACTGGTAGCGAAAATGCAGAAGGGCCGCCCGGAGGCGGCCCTTCTGGTCGGGCTTCGGATTTGCCTACGGAGTGACCGTAAGCGTCGTCACCACCTGGGTGATGCCCGGGGTCCGGTTCGACGTCATCGACGCGACCGAGTTCCAGGTGCCCACCTCGTCGGAGGTGATGTCGTACGGGATCGACACGGAGCCGCCCGCGGCGGGAGGCGTCGTGTGGACCTGGTACTGGGAGCCGTTGGCCGGAGCGGAGGCGATGTTCGCGCCGCTCGAGCCGGTGCGGTTCTCTGCGCCCCAGTTGACGCCCGAGTCCGAGTCGCCGATGCCGGCGTTACCGGCGTCCGCGCCCGTTCCGTAGGCCCAGGAGACATCCTCGCTCCCGGCACCGGCTCCGCCAGTGCCGCCCGCGACCCGCAACCAGACCTGGAACGAGTGGGTCGTGGCGTTGCTGAAGTTCTTGATCCGCTGCCAGTCGACGACGATCCAGGTATCCGAGCCGTCGGTGAGGGTTCCGATGTGGACACCGGAGCCCGCAGGCGAGCCTGGCGGGTTGAGATCGCTCCATAGAGGAGCCAGCACGTTGTTCGGTCGCGCAACGTTCGGGAAGTGCTGCGGCGTGAACACGAGGTCACCGCTCGTCCCGCCCCCGACGACGAGGTAGCCGTTCGACACGACGCCGAGCCGCGTGTACGGCTCACCGCCGTAGAAGAAGGTCGGCACGTCGAAGTTCGTGATCGTGTCGTCGCCGACGCCTGGGATCGTCGGGATGCCGAAGAGCGACAGGGGCAGGTAGCCACCGGCCGGGGTCGCGCCCGGGGTGACGCCCGTGACCTGCGGGGGAATCGCCGGCGTGAGATTGCCGCTCCACTGAACGCCATCGTTGCGGCCCACCACGGTGCCCGGTGCGCCGACGTTCTCGTACTGGAGCTTCCTGCCCTGCACCGAATCCGCGATGGTCAGCGCTGCGGTTGCCGACTGGGGCGAGAAGTTCGCCACGGTGGCGGTGCAGTGCGAGGCGCCGGTGAACGCCGCGAAGGACAGAGGCGAGCAGCTGTTCGACAGCGTGACCGCGCCCTGCTGCTTCACGAACGCAACCGGGATCGTGACCTTGTTCGCGCCGGAGCCATTGTTCGGAACGAGGTCGATCCGGCCCTGATACTGGCCGTTCGCCACGGTCGGCGCATCGATCGAGATCGGGAACGTAAGCGTCCCGTCCTTGTCGATTTGCAGGTTGTGGTTGTTGTTCCCGACGGTGATCGTGACGCCGGCAGGCGCCGTGACCTGCACGTCGAGAACCTGCTTCTTGCCGGAGACGTTGATCGCCGTCCGGTGCGTCGAGATCGACCCGCTCATCGTGGTTGCGTCGATGCTCGGGATGTTCAGGTCGATGCGGTGCAGCGTGTCGCTGCCCGCGGCGACCATGTTCGCGTACGTCTCGTTGAAGACGAGCATCGGGTTGACCGCGCGGTCGGCGCGGATCGAGCCGGCACCCATGTCGAACACGCCGGCCGGCGTGACGCCGTCTTCCTTGACGACGCTCTGCAGCGACGAGGTCATCAGCGCCGACTTGATCATGGCGGGCGTCCATGTCGGATGCGCCGCCTTCACCAGTGCCGAGACGCCGGCTGCGTGCGGGCTGGACATCGAGGTGCCCGCGATCGCCTGGAAGAGGTTTCCAGGAGGCCCGTTGTCAGCGGTCGTCTGGTCCGGCTGCGGGGTGTGACCGGCGAGGACCTGGACGCCGGGAGCGGTGATGTCCGGCTTGATCCAGTCGCCGAGCGGCCCGCGGGACGAGAACGAGGCCATCATGTCGGCCTGTCCCGGCTGCGCGGTGCCCTGCGCCCAGGTCGCCATCACGTTCGTGTGGCCGTTCACGAACGCAAGCAGGTCCGTATCGGGGCCGTCGACGTGAATCGCAGGCAGGTAGTGATTGTCCGTCTCCTGGTCCTGCTTGACGTGGTTGTAGAGGATCATCCCGGCCGCGCCGCCCTGGAGGACCCTGCGGCCCTTGTCGATGCGGCCGTTCCCTCCGCGCTGACACATGACGACCTTGCCGGTCGCCGCCCCCGCAGCGAGGTTCGACTGACAGAGCGCGTCCTCGTTGCCGCCACCGGCCTTCGGCAGCGTCTGTGCGAGCACCACCGGCGTGGGCGACGTGATGCCGTTGGTGATCGTGGCGCCCGAGACGTCGAACGTCGCGCCGCCGTCGGCGGTCAGGTGCAGCATGGACGCGAACTGGCGCGGGCCTGTCGAGGCGCCCACCGTCGTCGTCCACGGCCCACCGTGGTCGGAAGTCGAGGCACCCGGGCCGGAGTTGCCGGCCGAGGCGTTGACCGAGATCCCCGCATTGAAGGCATCCAGGAAGGCGAGCTCGACCGGATCCGAGTACGGCTGCGCGCCGCCCGAGATCGAGAAGTTGAGCACGTTGACGCCGTCGTGGATCGCCTGCTGCACCGCGTGGACGGAGTCGGAGCTGAAGCACCCGTTCACGAGGCAGACGCGGAACGCGATCACGTGCGCGCCCGGAGCGAGACCGCTGACCGGGCCGCGGTCGACGCCGTACAGGACCGCGTGGTCGACGCGATCACCTGCGGCCGTCGAAGTGGTGTGCGTGCCGTGACCCTCTGAGTCACGCGCTGAGCACACATGCGTCGTGTTGTTGCAGAACTCCTGACCGTCCGAGTTCTGGATCGACATGTACGTCTGCGTGAAGTTGTACGCGCCGATCAGCTTGTTGTTGCACGCGAACGTCGGGCCGAGGTGCGCCACGTCCGAGCCGTCACCGAAGTCGCAGTGGTAGAACGACAGCGCGTGCGGCGGAGCCGGCAGGCCCCGGTCGACGAAGTACGGGCTCTCCGGCCAGACGCCGGTGTCGATCACGCCGACGACGACGTTCGAGCCAGCGTAGTCCTGCCCGCCGAGCGTCGGCCAGACGTTGGTCGCGCCCAGGAACGCGGTGTTGTCGTCCTGAGGCTGGTTGAGCGTGTCGCGCTGGACGGCGACCACGCCGCGAACGCCCAGCAGCTTGGCGATCCTGTTCGCAGGCACGCGTGCCGCGACACCGCCGTAGGCGATCGTGAAGGCCGAGCCGAGCTTCGCGCGCGGCACGGCGCGCTTGATCGCGCGGTTGATCCCCTTCACCTTGGTGTTGGCGTAGCGCGCGTAACGCTTGACTGCCAGCGCGTTCTTCGCGAGCGACTTGTGCGTCACCCGCGGGCTGGTGGCCTTCAGGGTCCTGATTCCGCCCGCGTACGAAGCGGCCGGCGTAAAGGCGTACTTGATCATCACCGGCACGAGCTTTGAGTCCGTCCGCCCGAGCAGCGAGGGATCCGTCTTCGCCGGACTCCCGTTCGCGTACTTCGAGGCGGCGTACGTCGCCCCCTGTGTCGGCTGCTGCCCGGCCGTCAGGTTGGTCGAAGCTCCCGAGGCGACGCCGATGGCGACGAAGCTCAGAAGACCGACCAACACCAACGACGCAAGCACAAGAGTGCTCCGACGGCGCCGGAGCCGCGTCGTGTTCGACACGATTATGTTCCCCTCTCTCACGTTGTCCCGGAGCACGAAGCCACGGCCCCGGTGTTACCGATCGTGATTTTCGTGGGCGGCGGCTTTCGAGTCAAGAGGACTCCTATGCATCTAGACGGCTACGGGATCGGCGCCAGCCCGACGCGGTGACCGAACTGGCCCACCCAGACGGTCACGTCGCTTCGGCCGAAAAGGCTCGTCGCGTGCACACGCGCAACACCGAGGTCACGCCAACCAGGGGTGAAAAGGATCTGGCGGTGCTCGGGAGAGGCGAGCCAGCTCACCATCGCGGAGCGTGCCGTGCCGAGACGGCCTTGGCCCCAGGCGAGGTTCTCACCTACGGAGGCGGTGGCCGTCAGGTAACCGACGAGCTGGAAGACGGCCATGAACGACACACCGCAAGGCGTGTGGGAGAAGTCCTGGCAGCGCCGGATCTCGGCGCCGCGCATGTTCGCGGAGTGCTCGAGCTCGGGGCTCAGGCCGAGCGGCGAGCGGCCGCCGTGGCGACGCGCCCAGTTGATCAGGCAGCGCATCGCGCGGACCTGCACCGCCGGGGGCGCGGCCGGCGCGGCCTGGCCCTTGCACACGGTGCGCGGGGCGAGAGCGCCTGCGCTCGTGGTGGTTCCTGTCGGTGCGCTCGAGAACGCGAGAGCCGCCGCTGCGACTCCGAGTAGGAACATGCCCAGTTGACTACCCAGGCGACGGAAAACTGGCGCCGCGCTGCGAAGATTTTTACAAGTCGACTTTGCGAATCGTATTCAACGCGGATTACAAGGTTATAAACACAACGCGTGACGCATAATTACGCTCGCAAAACCACTTCCAATGCCGTCCCGCGGCCCGGAGCAGAGATCAGCCGGAAGCCGCCGCCGATCGAGTTGGCCCGCGCACGCATGTTCTTCAGGCCCTGGCCGGCGGCGATCTCCTGCTCGTCGAAGCCGTCGCCGTCGTCGACGACGGTCACGAAGCGCTCCCCCGCACGCTCCTCGAGCCGCACCTCGGCCCGCCTGGCCTGGGCGTGCTTGCGGGCGTTGGCGAGGCCTTCCTGGACGATCCGGAAGACCTCGATCTGCTCGTCCGGCGCGAGCCGGATCCCGTCCTGGATCTCGAGGTCGACCTCGAGCCTCCCGTCGGCGGTGAGGAAGTCGACGTAGCGGCGGAGCGCCGAGTCGAAGGGCGCCGAGCCGCCGGCCGAGGAGAGCGCGAGCACCGCGAACCGCGCCTCCTGCTGCGCGGCCGCGGCGGCCTCCTTCAACTGCTTCAGCGTCCGCTCCGGATCGGCGCCGTTCTCGAGCATCGAGGCGTGGGTCGAGACTGCGAACAGGTACTGCGCGAGGCCGTCGTGGATCTCGCGCGCGACGCGTGCCCGTTCCTCCGCAACCGCGCGGCCGAATTCGGCGAAGCGGATGGCCCGCCACACGCCGACGAGCAGCACGCTGTAGGAGAGCAGGCGCAGGAAGTCGCCCTGCGAGACGTAGCGGCTCGAGAGCAACGGCGTGAAGACATAGTGCAGCTCGGCGAAGAGCGCGAGGGTCGCGCCGAGGCAGAGCCAGCGATCGAGGTCGTTCCGGCGGGCGCGAAAGCGCAGCCCGAAGCCGACCATCGCCAACAGCGAGAGGAGCGCCTGGACGGAGAGCGCCCCCATCACGAGCAGCGGCTGGTCCTGTCCGGCGACGTTCGACAGGGGCGGTAGCGCGGTGCCGGCCTGGTGCGCCATGCCCCAGCAGAGCGCGAGCACGATTCCTACCGAGACGACCATCTCGCCGATCGCCCGGCCGCGAGCACTCGTGCGCCGCTTCGAAAAGGCCGCGGCCGCGATCAGCACCCCGGCGAAGATGCGTCCGGCGATCCCCGCCCAGGCCTCGGTGAGCCGGAGCGGCTGCCCGCCCAGCACGGGTGCGATCGTGAAGACCAGCGTCGAGGCCGCGACCGCCGTGAAGCCGCCGCAGAGGAGCAGGTCGAGCCGGCGCCCGTCGACCGAGAAGCGCAGCCCGGCCAGCAGCGCGACGATCGCCGCCGCCAGCGTGACGGTCGTGTCGAGCACGAGTCGCACCTGCGGGAGCGCGTAGCTGTTGCGGATGCTCGGATAGGCGACGAACAGCGCGAGGGAAGCGCCGAGCAGCCCGATCAGGAGCACTTCGCCCCAGAGCCAGCCCTGATAGTCGTCACGCTCGTCGTGCCGCATAAAGCACTTGTCGGCAGAGGCGGGCCTGCCGATAAGGGCTGCATGCGGATCCTGCTCGTCGACGACCACCCGATCACGCGCGCGGCCCTTTCCTCATTGCTGGAGGGACACGGCTTCACGGTCGCGGGCGAGGCGGCCGACGGCGAAGAGGCGATCGAGCTCGCGCGGCGGCTCCTACCGGACCTCGTGCTGCTCGACCTCTCGATGCCGGGCATGGACGGGCTGACGGCCCTGCCGCGCCTGCGTGAGGCCGCGCCGGACACGGAAGTGGTCGTGCTGACGGCCTCCGGCACCGAGGAGAACCTGCTCGCCGCGATCCGCGGTGGAGCCGCCGGCTACCTGCTGAAGAGCGAGCCGCCCGAGCGGATCGCCGAGTTCCTACGCGGCGTCGCGGAGGGACAGGCGGCGCTCTCGGGCGAGGTCGCGCGCAGGCTGCTCGAGCAGGTGCGCGAAGGCGGCGTCGGGCGCGGCGTGCCCGAGGCGATCGCCGCCTCGCTCAGCGCCCGCGAGCTCGAGGTCCTGCTGCTGCTCGACGAGCACCTAGGCACGGACGAGATCGCGGCGCGGCTCTACATCTCCGAGCACACGGTTCGCTCGCACGTGAAGAGCCTGCTGCGCAAGCTCAACGTCTCCTCGCGACGCGAGGCCCTGGACGCGCTCGCCACCGCCCGGGCCGCTTAGCTCCAGGCGGAATCCCCCACCGTGGGGGATGCGATTCACCCAGGCACCGCCGGACGTCAGGCCGATACTCAAAGCGGCACCACTCCTTGAGTGCCGGAGCGCGGTGGCTCTGTGCTTCCTCGGCAAACGAACGGCCGGCCCCAGGGCCGGCCGTTGTCATTCCCGGAACCCTTCGAGCGCCGCCCGGACGAGCGTGGGCAGCGTCCGGGGGTCGTAGCCACCTTCGAGCACCGCGGCGACACGGGGGCCGAGCGCGGCGGAACGATGTGCCAGCTCCCGGAAGCCGTCGGCCGTCACGCGCATCCCGGCGAGCGGGTCGTCGACGTGGGCGTCGAACCCGGCGGAGACGAGCACGAGCTCCGGCTCGAACGCCCGCACGGCCGGCGCCACCTGCTCGTCGAACGCGCGCAGGTAGTCCTCGTCCCCCGAGCCGGCGGGGAGCGGGACATTGAGGGTCGTCTCGTCCCCGTCGCCGGGCCCGCCGCTACCCGGGTAGAACGGCCACTGGTGCAAGGAGACGAAGAGGACGGTCGGATCGCCCTGGAAGATGTCCTGCGTGCCGTTGCCGTGGTGGACGTCCCAATCGACAATCGCGACACGCGCGAGCCCGAGCTCGGCCTGTGCGTAGCGGGCGGCGACGGCGATGTTGTCCACCAGGCAGAAGCCCATCGCCCGGTCGGGCAGCGCGTGATGGCCGGGCGGGCGGACGAGCGCGAAGCCGCCACGATCGACGGCTGCGAGCGTGCAGCCCGCGGCCAGCAGGGCGGCCTCGTAGCTCGACTCCGAGGCGACGGTGTCCGGGTCGAGCATGGTCGGCACCTCGAGCGCCTCCAGCCGGTCGAGGTAGTCGCCCCCGTGGCAGCGCTCCAGTTGTTCACGCGAAGCCGGGCCGCCTTCCACCACCTCGAACGCGTCCAGCAGCGCGAGCAGCCGCTGGCGTGACTCGACGTGCGGCTCCGTGGGATGGAGCCGCGCGAGCGAGGGATGGCTTACGAGGTCCGTTTGACCGCGTCCGCGAGCGTCTCGAGGTCTGCTCCGCTGCGCGCGCGGCCGACCAGGTAGCAGAGCAGCGGCGCGTTCGTCCGCTCGCCGGAGTCGTGCGCGGCGATCCGGGCCAGGTCGAGCAGGGTCGCGACCTCCGCATCGGAGAGGTCGAGCTTCTCAGGCGTGAGGCCGGCCGCCTCTGCGAGCGCGTCGCGTGTGTCCTCTAGCCAGGCGTCCATCAGCCCAACTTTGCCAGCCGCTCGGCCAGCCCGTTCAGGCCCCAATCACTCGCCAGGGAGGACGCCCCCGCCCACGTGGGGTTCTGGTTTGCGAGAGGAGGGAGCGGGGCGGAGGCGTCCACCGTGGCAATTCGACGGTAGAGCCGAAGATCCTCCGCCTCCGCTGAGAAGCGGCCGGCCTCGAGCGCGGCCTCGAGCGAGCCGTGCTCGCGCAGGACGTCGGCGGCCCTTTTCGGCCCGACCCCGCGCGCGCCCGGGAGCTTGTCGGAGGGGTCGCCGCGCAGGGCGATGAAGTCGGGCACCTGCCCGGGCTCGACGCCGTAGCGCTCGACCACCTCGGCCGGCCCGATGCGCGCCAGCTCCGAGACGCCGCGGACGGGCTGCAGGATCGTCGTGCGCTCGCTCACGAGCTGGAAGAGATCCCGGTCGGAGGTCGCCACGAGCGCCTCGCCGCCGCGAGCCTCCTCGAAGGCGACCCCGGCGCCGAGGAAGTCATCAGCCTCGTAGCCGCCTTCCCTCGCGTTGGCGAATCCCATCGCCGCCACCAGCTGCACCATCAGCGGCAGCTGCTCGAGCAGGGACTCCTCGAACACGCGGCCGCTCTGGTAGGGCTCGAACTCCTCGTGCCGGTAGGTCGGCACCTCGTAGGTGTCCCAGCCGACGAGCACGGCGCGCGGCTGCTCAGCCTCCCAGAGGCGGCTGACCATGTTGGCGAAGCCGAGCACGCCGTTCAGGCGGATCGACTTCGGCATCGCGTGGTAGGCACGGTGGGCGAGCGAGTCGCCGTCGATCACGAGCAGCGGCCTCACAGCGTCGCCTTCAGCTCCTCGATCGCACTCATCAGGCGCTCGGTGGCGATCTTCGAGGCGTTCTTGGTGTCCATCCCGTCCAGGTCGGTGAGCTTTACCGGCTCGCCGAAGGCCACGCGCAGCGGCCCGAGCCGGCTGAGCCGATCGGTGCCGCCGATCGCAGCCGGCACGAGCGGCACCCCGGCCGTGAGCGCGATGCGCGCCGCGCCCGTGTGCGGCCGCGCCGCGTGCTTCTTCCGCAGGCCCTTCCTCTGTCGCGTGCCCTCGGGGAACATGACCACGATCTCCCCGGCGCGCGCGAGCTCCGCGGCCGTGCGCATCGCCTCGACGTCGCCCTCGCCGCGGCGCACCTTGAACGCGCCGCCGGCGCGCAGGATCGGGGTGAAGAGCGGGTTGAACAGCTCGGACTTGGCCATGAAGCGAAGTTGGCGCCTGGGGAGGAACGGGATGCCCAACGGCCAAGGATCGAAATTCGACGTGTGGTTCGCGGCGAGCACGAACCCGCCCTCCGGGACGTGTTCGAGCCCTCGCGCGCGAAGCCGGAAGAGACCCTTCACAACAGGCCAGCTGAGCAAGCCGGCGACCAGGTAGAGAGGCGAGATCATGGGTACGCAATCGTCACATTTTCGTAGGACACATGCGCGTTTTCGGCCACTAGGGTCGTCCACAGGGCGTTCGCTAAGGTGGACCGTATGAAGACCCTCGTCATCGCGGAGAAGCCTTCGGTCGCCCGGGATCTGGCCGATGCGCTTCCGGGAACCTTCGAGAACCACGACAGCTACCTCGAGTCGGACGACACCGTGATCACCTTCGCGGTCGGCCACCTCGTGGAGTTGATCGACCCCGAGGACTACGACGAGCGCTTCAAGAAGTGGCGCATGGCGGACCTGCCGATCGTCCCCGACGAGTTCAAGCTGCGGGCGCGCGACAAGAAGGCGGAGAAGCAGCTGAAGGTGATCCACAAGCTGCTCCAGCGCGACGACGTCGAGCGCGTAGTGAACGCCTGCGACGCCGGCCGCGAGGGCGAGCTGATCTTCGCGTACATCTACGAGACCTCCGGCGTCGACAAGCCGGTCGAGCGGCTGTGGATCAGCTCGATGACGAAGTCAGCGATCAAGGACGGCTTCGAGCAGCTCCGCCCCGGCGAGCAGCTCCGGCAGCTCGAGGCCGCCGCGCGCTCCCGCTCCGAGGCCGACTGGCTCGTCGGCATGAACGCCACCCGTGCGGCCACCATCCGTGGTCGCGCGTGGGTCGGCGGCGTCGTCTCGCTGGGCCGCGTGCAGACGCCGACGCTGGCGCTGCTGGTCAAGCGCGAGCGCGAGATCCAGGCCTTCGTCCCCGAGCCGTACTGGCTCGTCCACGCGCAGTTCGACCCTCGCTACGAAGGCCTCTGGTTCGAGGGCGACGAGACGCGGCTGAAGGAGGCGAAGCGCGCCGAGGAGGTCGCGGCGAAGGTCTCGGGCAAGGACGGCACCGTCGAGTCGGTCGAGCGCAAGGAGCAGTCCGAGCGCGCGCCGCTGCTCTACGACCTCACGTCGCTGCAGCGCGACGCCAACCGCCGCTTCGGTTTCTCGGCCCGTCGCACGTTGCAGGCAGCGCAGTCGCTCTACGAGGACAAGAAGGCGATCACCTACCCGCGAACGAGCTCCCGCTGGCTCTCCGGCGACCTCGTCCCGCAGCTGAAGCCGACCGCCGCCACGCTGCAGCCGATCGGCGAGTACGCAGCGGCGGCGCGTTACGTGCTGGGCCTGCAGCAGCTGCCGCTCGCGCGCGTGGTCAACGACTCGAAGGTCAGCGACCACCACGCGATCATCCCGACGGACGTCGAGCACGACGTCGGTCGCTTCTCACCCGACGAGCGGCGGATCTTCGACCTGGTCGCCCGCCGCTTCCTGGCCGTCTTCCACCCGCCGGCGCGTTACGCCCGCACCACGATCGTCACGCTCGTCGAGGAGGAGCGCTTCCGCTCGCGCGGCAAGGTCACGCTCGAGGCCGGCTGGCGCGGCGTCTACGGGCTGCTCTCCGAGGCCGACCAGGCCGCGGCGAGGCAGGACGAGGAGGGCGAGAACGAGAGCGCCGAGCTGCCGCCGCTCGAGCAGGGGCAGACGGTCAAGTGCGCCGCGGCGGAGGTCGAGGCGAAGGAGACCAAGCCGCCGCCGCGCTACACGGAGGCGACGCTGCTCTCGGCGATGGAGACCGCCGGCAAGCTGATCGACGACGAGGAGCTGCGCGAGGCGATGAAGGAGAGCGGCCTCGGCACTCCGGCCACGCGCGCCGAGACGATCGAGACGCTGATCCGCCGCGAGTACATCGAGCGCGGAGGCAAGGACCTGATGCCCACGCCGAAGGGCCTGCAGGTGATCACGATGCTCGAGGAGCACCCGCTCACCTCGCCGGAGCTGACCGGCAGCTGGGAGAAGCGCCTGACAGACATCGAGCACGGCGAGGAGGACCGCTCGAAGTTCATCGGCGACATCGCCGAGTTCACGCGCGCGACCGTCGAGAAGATCGCCGAGCTCGACAAGGAGAAGCTGCGGCCGGAGCGCGTCGAGCTCGGGCCCTGCCCGCGCTGCGGGGCCCAGACCGGCGAGATCATCAAGGAGAACTCGAAGGCCTACGGCTGCACGAGCTGGAAGAGTCGCGAAGAGACGGGCTGCGGGTTCGTGATCTGGAAGCGCGTCGCGGGCCGGACGCTTACCCCGGAGATCGCGCGCCAGCTGCTCGAGGAGGGCAAGACCAAGGACGTCATCTCCGGTTTCCGGTCACGTGCCGGCAAACCTTTTCGCGCGCGCCTCGTCTTGAACGATGAGGGCAAGGTGGAGTTCGATTTTCCGGCTCGCGCGCAAACCAAAGAGGCCGCTGTCGCGGAATAGCAAGAGCACGCAATCCGTTAGCAGCGACGAGCGAGTCGGAGGGCCGGGTCCCCTGGCCAGTCGAGGACAATAGTCCTACAGTGCGAAAGGTTCGAGGCAGTACGCCGTCTAACACATACGAGGATCAATTGACTCAGACACAACTTCAGGAACTGCTGGAGACCGAGCCCGCGCGCGTGCTGCTCGAAGGAGCGGAGGAGCGCGGCTTCGTGCTCCCGGCCGAGCTCGAGGCGTTCGCGCTCGAGCACGACCTCGCCGAGGACGAGGTTGAGCTGCTGACGCGCGAGCTCGAGACCAACGGCCTCGAGGTGCGCGAGCCCACCGAGGCAACCGGGCCCGAGGCAGGTGCCGTCGCCGAAAAGGCGGAGGCGGCCGAGCCTGCCCAGCCTCAGGCGCAGGCGCTCGTCGGCGCGGCCGACAGCCTTCAGCTCTTCCTGGCCGACATCGGCCGCCACAAGCTGCTGACCGCGGCCGAGGAGGTCATGCTCGCCAAGGCGATCGAGCGCGGCGACCTGACCGCCAAGCGCCGGATGATCGAGTCGAACCTGAGACTCGTGGTCTCGATCGCGAAGGGCTATCGCGGCCTTGGCGTCCCGTTCCTCGACCTGATCCAGGAGGGCACGCTCGGCCTCAACCGCGCGGTCGAGAAGTTCGACTGGCGCCGCGGCTACAAGTTCTCGACGTACGCGACCTGGTGGATCCGCCAGTCGGTTCAGCGCGCAGTCGCGAACCACGCGCGCACGATCCGCGTGCCCGTCCACGTCGTCGAGCGGCAACAGAAGCTCGGCCGCGCCGCGCGCCGGCTCGAGGTCGAGCTCGGCCGCGAGGCGACGAAGGAGGAGCTCGCGGAGGCGACCGGCCTTCCGATCCAGCACGTCGACGAGGCGCTCGGCGCCGCGCAGGCCTCGGTCTCGCTGAACCAGACCGTCGGCGCGGACGACGAGGGCGAGCTCGGCGACCTGTTCGCCGACCGCGAGGCTCCCGATCCGTTCGAGGAGGCCGAGGAGTCGCTGCGCCGCCAGGGCGTGCGCCGCGCGCTCGACGCGCTCCCCGAGCGCGAGCGGCGGATTCTCGAGCTGCGCTTCGGCTTCGAGGGCGAGCCGTGGACGCTCGAGGCGATCGGGCACGAGCTCGACTTGACGCGCGAGCGCGTCCGCCAGCTGGAGGGCCAGGCTCTCGCCCGGCTCGCCGCGCTGCGCGAGCTGCAGACCGTCGCCGCGTAACTGCGGCGGCAACCCTTCCACAGCGCTAACATCCGGCGCCCGCTGAGCGTCCGTACTCTCGGGCAGGCATATCCGTCGACCGGGAGGTTGTGGTGAAGCGCTGGTTCGTCGGTTCCGCGTCGTTGCTGACCGCTGCTGCGCTCGTCGCAGCCGGTTGCGGCAGCTCCAACAAGTCCAGCTCGAAGCAGACCACGTCGAGCGAGTCGAAGGGGGGGACGCTGACGACGGTCGCCAACGCCGCACCGTCCGGCTCCCCGGACCCGCAGGTCAACTACACGCTGCAGGAGTGGCAGTTGCTCGTGCTCAGCCACGACGGCCTCGTCGGGTTCAAGCGAGCAAGCGGCACGGAGGGCACGAAGAAGGTGCCCGACCTCGCGCAGTCGATCCCGAAGCCGACCAACGACGGCAAGACCTGGACGTTCAAGCTACGTCCGGGGATCAAGTTCTCGAACGGCCAGGCCCTCACGGGCGCCGACGTGAAGGCGACCTTCGAGCGCCTCTTCAAGATCGGCAACAGCCCGAACGCCGGCACCTGGTACAACGTCATCCAGGGCGCCGACGCGTGCATCAAGACCCCGAAGAGCTGCGACCTCTCGCAGGGCATCAAGGTCGACGGCAACACCGTCACCTTCAACCTGACGACGGGCGACCCGGAGTGGCTGGACAAGCTCGCGGTGCCGTTCGCCTTCATCCTGCCCGCGAGCACGCCTGCCACGAACGTGAACATCCCGCCGCCGGGCACCGGCCCCTACAAGTGGGCTCAGTACTCGCCGAACAAGCAGCTGAAGCTCGTCCGCAACACCTTCTTCAAGGAGTGGTCGAAGGACGCGCAGCCGGCCGGCAACCCGGACGTGATCGTGCAGAAGTTCGGGCTCAGCCCGGAGGCGCAGGTGACCGCCGTCGAGAACAACCAGGCCGACTGGATGTTCGACCAGCCGCCGGCCGACCGGCTCGGCGAGCTGAGCTCGAAGTACGCCGACCGGGTGCACGTCAACCCGCTGACGGCCGTCTGGTACTTCGCCTTCAACACCCGCATCCCGCCGTTCAACAACCTAAAGGCGCGCCAGGCGGTCAACTACGCGACCGACCGCAACGCGCTCGTGAAGGTCTACGGCGGGCCGAAGCTGGCCGTTCCGACCTGCCAGATCCTGCCGCCCAACTTCCCGGGCTACGTGCCCTACTGCCCGTACACCAAGAGCCCGGGCAGCGGCAAGTGGACGGCGCCCGACCTGCAGAAGGCCAAGCAGCTCGTGACGGCGTCGGGAACGAAGGGTGCCGCGGTCAAGGTCAACACGACCACCAACACCGTCGACAAGGGCCTCGGCCTCTACTTCGTCGGCCTGCTGAACAGCCTGGGCTACAAGGCGACCCTGCAGGCGCTCTCGCCGGACATCCAGTACCCGTACGCGCAGAACTCGAAGAACAACCCGCAGTTCGCGTTCTCGAGCTGGTACCAGGACTACCCGGCCGCCTCGGACTTCCTCAACATCCTGCTCGGCTGCGGCTCGTTCCACCCGAACAGCAACTCGAGCCCGAACATCGCCGAGTTCTGCAACAAGGGGATCCAGGCCCAGATGGATCACGCCGGCGAGGTCGGGATCACCGACCCGACCGCGTCGAACAAGATCTGGGCGGAGGTCGACAAGAAGGTCACCGACCAGGCGCCCTGGGTCTCGATGTTCAACCCGAAGTACATCGACGTGCTCTCGGACCGCGTGAAGGGGTACCAGTTCAGCCCGCAGTGGTACTTCCTGCTCGGCCAGGCAGCCGTGAGCTGAGGCGTACAGAGCACGCCCGTGGCTGAGTTCGCGTACGAGCCAGAGCCCGAACTCAAGCTCGCGCCCGGCGAAAGCGTCCAGGAGATCTCCGGCAGGAGTCCCTGGCGCATCGCCGGGCGCCGGCTGGCAAGGAATCGCTTGGCGATGGCCGCCGTGGGTCTGTTCCTGGTGATCGTGGTCGTCAGCTTCCTCGCGCCCGTGTACGCCGAGCACGTCGCGCATACCGACCCGTTCGTCTCGAACCTCTCCGGCACGACCGTCGTGGACGGCGAGACGGTCGACGTGATCCAGCAGGGCGGGGGCGAGCTCGGCCTCGGCGAGGTGCCGATCGGCCCGACCTGGCAGTCGAACTACTTCATCGGCGCCGACAACCAGGGCCGCGACGTGATGGCCCGGGTGCTCTACGGCGGCCGTGCCTCGCTCACGATCGGGATCGTCTCGGCGCTGCTCTGCACGATGATCGCGCTCGTCCTCGCGCTGCTGGCCGGCTTCTTCCGCGGCTTCTCCGACACCGTGATCTCGCGGACGATGGACCTGATCTGGGCCTTTCCGGTCTACTTGCTCGCGATTTCCCTGGCGACGGTGCTGCTCACCTCACCGAACGGCGTCAAGCTCGGGCCGGTGCGGATCGACCCGTCGAGCCTCTGGCTGCCGACGCTGATCATCGCCGTGATCTACGTGCCGTACGTCTTCCGGCCCCTGCGCGGGCAGGTGCTGTCGGTGCGCGAGAAGGAGTACGTCGAGGCCGCGGTCTCGCAGGGCGCCTCGAACCTGCGGCTGATGTTCAGCGACATCCTCCCGAACGTGATCTCGACCGCGATCGTCCTGCTCCCGCTGATGATCGCCACCACGATCCTCACCGAGGCAGCGCTGTCGTTCCTCTCGATCGGCGTGCAGCCGCCCCAGGCGAGCTGGGGCACGGTGATCGGCGACGGGCAGGAACTGCTCTACACGCGGCCCATGGTCGCGATCGTCCCCGGGATCTTCATCGTGCTCACCGTGCTCGCCCTGAACGTGCTCGGCGACGGGATCCGGGATGCACTCGACCCGCGCGCGAAGGTGCGCGTGAGGGAGTAGCGGTGTTCGCCTTCATCGTCCGCCGGTTGATCGGGCTCGTGGTCGTGCTGTTCGCGATCTCGGTGCTCGTGTTCCTGATCTTCTTCGCGACCCCCGGCGTCGACCCGAGTGCGCGGCTGGCGGGCCGCAACCCCTCGCCCGAGACGGTCGCGGCCGTCAAGCACGAGTTCGGGCTCGACCGGCCTCTGCCGGTCCGCTACGCGCTGATGATGCAGCGGCTGTTCATCTCGCGGGACCTCGTCTCGTACGGCAACCAGGCGCTGGAGGTCGTCCCCGCGATCACGACCGCCGCGCCTGTGACCTTCTCGCTGGTGATCGGGGCGGCCGTCCTCTGGATCGTGGTCAGCATCCTGATGGGCCTCGCGGCGGTGACCTTCAAGGGGACGGTGGTGGACCCGTTACTCATGATCATCGCGCTGATCGGCATCTCGATGCCGGTCTTCTGGCTGGGCGAGATGGTCAACCTGGTCACCCAGGACCGGCTGCACGACACGTTCCTCTTCAGCTGGGTGCCGCCGCTCGGCTACGTGCCGCTGACCGAGAACCCGTGGCAGTGGTTCCTGCACCTGATCCTGCCCTGGATCACGCTCTCGATCCTCTACATCGGCTTCTACGCGCGCGTGCTGCGGGCGAACATGCTCGACATCCAGAACGAGGACTACGTGCGCACGGCCAAGGCCAAGGGGCTCTCGCCGCGCGGCGTGCTCGTCCGTCACGTCCTCCGCAACTCGCTGATCACGTTCGTCTCGCTGTTCGGGCTCGACTTCGCCGTCCTCGTCAGCGGCGGGGCGCTCCTCACCGAGGTCGTCTTCGCGCTGCCAGGAGTCGGCCGTCTGACGTTCAATTCGCTGAACACCCTCGACCTGCCCGTGATCATGGCGACCGTGATCTACGGCGCCTTCTTCATCACGATTCTGAGCGCCCTCGTCGACATCCTCTACGCGCAGCTCGATCCGCGCATCAGGCCGACCTAGACCGTGGACGTCCGAGCCTGCGCCGCCGAGGTCTCGCCCGTGCGCGCCGAGCCGGACGAAGCGGCCGAGCAGGTCACGCAGGCGCTCGCCGGCGAACCGCTGGCGGTCGAGTCGACGCAGGACGGCTGGGCGCGCATCCGCACCGCCTACGGGTACCCCGGCTGGATCCGCGAGGACGCGCTCGGTGACGAGGCCGACGGCGAATGGCCGGGGCTGCCGCGCGCCGGTGACCCGGTCGCAGAGGCCCGTGCCTACCTCGGCACCCCGTACGAGTGGGGCGGGCTGACCGAGCGCGGGATCGACTGCTCCGGGCTCGTGCACATGGGCTACCGGCGGCTCGGGCGTCTCGTCCCGCGCGATGCCCACGAGCAGGAGGCGGCGGCGGAGGCGCTCGAGGAAGGCGACCTGAGGCCGGGCGACCTCGTCTTCTTCGGGCCTCGCGAGCGTGCCGACCACATCGCCTTCTGGCTCGGCGAGGGCCAGATCCTGCATGCAACGGGGCGCGAGGGCGTGGACGCAGTCGTCGAGGAGCCGCTGGCGGACGCGCGGGGCGAGCACGAGCTCCGCTACGGCCGCCTCTAACCAAGCCCTATCCACGACGTCTTCACTTTGCGAAGATTGCACTCGGAAACAACCGGGGCTCTCAATTGGGGAGGTGCAATGACTGCAAGGCGACGGGGAACCTGGTTGCTGGGCGTAGTAGCGCTCGCAGCCGGGATTTCCATGATGGTCGCGGCCTACGGGGTCGCGGCGACCCGCTCACATGCGGCGCCGCAACACTCGCAGAAGTTCGGGACCTTGAAGGCGGTGCTCGACACGATCGACTTCCTCGACCCACAGCAGGCCTACACGGGCCAGAGCTGGTGGGCGATGTGGAACGTGTACGAGACGCTGCTCACGTACAAGCACGTCGACGGGCCCGCTGGCTACCAGCTCGTGCCGGGGCTCGCTCAGTCGCTGCCGAAGATCTCGAGCAACGGCCGCGTCTACAAGTTCACGCTGCGGAAGGGGTTGAGGTACTCGAACGGTCGCGCGCTGAAGGCGTCCGACTTCAAGTGGGCGATCAAGCGCGGCTTCCTCGCCACCGGCCAGGGCGTCGGGTTCTACACCGACATCGCCGGGGCGGCTGCGTACTCCAAGCACCCGACCAAGGGCGGGAACATCTCGGGAATCATCACGAACAACAAGAAGCGGACGATCACGGTCAAGCTCTCGAAGCCGCGGGGTGACTTCCTGACGATCCTCGCGCTGATGTTCGCGGCGCCGGTTCCCGGCAACACCTCGACGGCGATCCTGAACGGCAAGATCCCGGGCTCGGGGCCTTATCGCTTCTCCGCCTTCGACGCGAACCGCGGGTTCACGATGGTGCGGAACAAGTACTTCAAGCCGACGAAGTACATCCCGCGCGGGAACCCGGACAAGATCGAAGTCGCCCTGATCGGTGACGCCAACACGGCGACCCAGCGGGTGATCAACGGACAGGCCGACTACTCGAACGCGGCCATCCCGCCCGACCGGATCGCGAGCGTCAAGAGCAAGGGCCACCTGGTGCTGCGCCAGACGGCGAACACGTACTACTTCTGGATGAACATCCGGGAGGCGCCGTTCAACAAGCTGAAGGTGCGCCAGGCCGTCAACTACGCGATCGACCGCGGCGCGATGCAGAAGATCGTGTGGGGTGGCCTCGGGCAGGCGACGCAGAACGTGCTGCCGCCGACCTACCCGAGCTACAACAAGCTGAAGCTGTACTCGCACAACGTCAGCAAGGCGAAGCAGCTGATCACGCAGGCCGGCGCCAAGAACGCAAAGGTCACGGTCTGGACGCGTGACGTCTCCGACGCCCGCGACGCTGCGCAGTACTACACCAGCGTCCTGAACGCGATCGGGCTCGACGCGAGCCTGAACATCCTGCCGAGGGCCACGTACTACTCGACCGTCGGCAACGTCGCGACCCACGCGCAGACCGGTTGGGCGCGGTGGCTGGAGGACTACCCGCACCCGCTCGACTGGTTCGACGTCCTCCTGAACGGCAACCGCATCACCAACACGGACAACAACAACTACGCGTGGTACTCGAACAAGAAGACGAACTCCGAGATCGAGGGCCTGAAGAAGTCCCAGGTCCTCACGCCCGCCGTGAACCAGCGCTGGGCGAAGGTCGAGAAGGAGATCATGTCCCAGGCTCCGTGGGCCCCGTGGTCGAACCGCGTGTTCCCGGAGTACTTCAGCAAGAAGATGGGGTGCATTCACACTCAGCGCCTCTACGGAATCGACACGCTGCGCCTCTGCAAGAAGTAGGGAGACAGCGCTAGGAGTCAGCGGTGAGGGCGCCTACGGGCGCCCTCACTGACTACACTCGCCGCCGGAGGGAATGGCCGAGCCCGCAACCGATCTCACGCTCGACAGCGCCTCGCTCCTGGCCGCGGAAGAGCACGAGGTTGCGATCGTCGGACGCAGCCCTTGGTACCTCGCCTGGCGCCGTCTGCGCCGCAACTGGGTGGCGCTCGTCTCGCTCGGCGTCTTCCTCCTGATCGTCGTCGCCTGTGCGCTCGCGCCGGTCTACGCGAAGCATCTCGCCCACACCGGCCCGAACACGGTGCACGCGGGCGAGACGGTGATCGTGAACGGCAAGCCGACGGAGGTCGTCGGCGGTGGCTCGCACTACGACCCGAAGACCAACACCTTCATCGTCGAAGCGCCGGAGTACCTCGGACCGACCTGGTGGCATGCGGACGGCCGCTTCGTGCTCGGCACCGACAACCTCGGCCGTGACGTGGCCGTGCGCTTGCTCTACGGCGGCCGCAACTCGCTCAAGGTCGGGATCGGCTCTGCGCTGATCTGCACGCTCGTCGCCGTCCTGCTCGCGCTGCTCGCGGGCTACAACGGCGGTTGGATCGACTGGGTGGTGAGCCGCTTCTTCGACCTGATCTGGGCGTTCCCCGTCTTCCTGCTGGCGATCGCTCTCTCGACCGCGCTGGCGATCAACGGCTTCCACCACTTCGGCATCTCCATCGAGCCCGGCAGCCTCTGGATCCCGACCCTCGTGATCTCGTACGTCCTGATCCCCTACATCGGCCGCCCGCTGCGCGGGCAGATCCTGTCGCTGCGCGAGAAGGAGTTCATCGACGCCGCGATCGGCCAGGGGGCCGGCCCGCTGCGCGTGATGTTCTCCGACGTGCTCCCGAACATCGCCTCCACGGTGCTGGTCTTCTTCACGCTGATCATCGCGACCAACATCCTCACCGAGGCCGGCCTCTCGTTCCTCGGCGCGGGGGTGCGGCTCCCCGATCCGTCCTGGGGCAACATGATCGCGAGCGGCCAGGACCAGATCCAGACAGCTCCGTGGCTCGCGCTCATCCCCGGGATCGCGATCGTGCTGACGGTGCTCTCGCTGAACCTCTTCGGCGACGGCCTGCGCGACGCCCTCGACCCGCGCGCGAAGGTGAGGATCGAGCGCTGATGGTGACGTTCGTGATCCGCCGTCTGATCGGCATGGTCGCGGTGCTGTTCGCGGTCAGCCTGCTCGTCTTCATCGTCTTCATCCTGATCCCGGGCGGCGACCCGGCCGAGCGGATGGCCGGCAAGAACCCGACGCCGGAGAACATCCAGAACATCCGCGAGAAATGGGGTTTCGACAAGCCGTTCTACGTCCAGTACGTGCGGATGATGCAGAAGGCCGGCAACGGGCTCGTGCCGGGCCCCCACAGCGAGTACGACATCCTGCGCTCCTTCGACACGCGCCAGGACGTCGTCGCCGAGATCAAGAAAGGCATACCCGCCACGTTCTCGCTCTGCATCGGCGCCGGGATCATCTGGCTCGTCTTCGGCATCCTCGTCGGCGTGATCTCGGCGGTCAAAGCCGGGAGGTGGTCGGACCGGGCGATCACGGTCCTGGCGCTGATCGGCATCTCGATGCCCGTGTTCTGGCTCGGGATCGTGCTGCGCTACTTCTTCGCCGAGACGCGCACCTGGTTCCCCGACGGCGGCTACGTGCCGCTGAGCGAGGACCCGGCGCAGTGGATGTACCACCTGATCCTGCCCTGGTTCTGCCTGGCGGTGCTGTTCATCGGCTTCTACGGCCGTGTGCTGCGCTCGAACATGCTCGACACCATGAACGAGGACTACGTGCGCACCGCGAGGGCAAAGGGTCTGGCGCCGCGGGACGTGCTCGGCCGGCACGTGCTGCGCAACTCGCTGATCCCGATCGTCAGCCTCTTCGGCCTCGACTTCGCGGCCGTGCTCGGCGGCGGCGCGATCCTGACCGAGACCGTGTTCGACCTGAAGGGCGTCGGCTGGTACGCGGCGCAGTCGGTGGGCGGCCTCGACCTGCCGCCGATCATGGGCGTGACGCTCTACGGCGCGTTCTTCATCGTCGTCTTCAGCGCCGCTGTCGACTTCGCCTACGCCTACCTCGATCCCAGGATCCGGCCAACCTGATGGCGGAGCGCCTGCTCGAGGTGAAAGGCCTCAAGGTCCGCTTCGCGACCGAGGACGGCGTCGTGCACGCGGTGGACGGCGTCGACTTCGAGCTCTCGCGCGGGCAGGTGCTGGGGATCGTCGGCGAGTCCGGCTCCGGCAAGAGCGTTACCGCGATGACTCTGCTCGGGCTCACTCGCGACAAGAACACCCGCTTCGAGGGTGAGGTCGACTACAAGGGCGACAACCTGCTCGTCATGCCCGAGTCGCGCCTGCGTGCAGTGCGCGGGAACCAGATCGCGATGATCTTCCAGGACCCGATGACGTCGCTGAACCCCGTCTACACGGTCGGTGACCAGATCGTGGAGGCGATCGTGACCCACGATCAGACGGGCAAAAGGGACGCCAAGCGCCGCGCGATCGAGCTGCTGCGCCAGGTCGGAATCCCGAACGCCCAGTCGCGCGTGGACGACTATCCGCACCAGTTCTCGGGCGGCATGCGCCAGCGCGCGATGATCGCGATGGCGCTCTCTTGCAACCCGGACATCCTGATCGCCGACGAGCCGACCACGGCGCTCGACGTCACCATCCAGGCGCAGATCCTCGAGCTGCTCGACCGTCTCCGCGCCGACTTCGACTCGGCCGTGATCCTGATCACGCACGACCTGGGCGTCGTCGCCGAGGTCGCCGACGAGATCCTCGTCATGTACGCGGGCCGGATCGTCGAGCGTGGCTCGAAACGGAACGTCTTCTACGACCCCCAGCACCCGTACACGTGGGGCCTGCTCGGCTCGATTCCGCGGCTCGACCGGCCCAAGCCGACGAAGCTGCACTCGATCGAGGGCACGCCGCCGTCGCTGATCAACCTGCCGCAGGGCTGCAAGTTCCGGCCGCGCTGCCCGCACAGCTTCGAGAAGTGCTTCGAGGAGCCCGAGCTGCGTAACCGCGTCGAGGACAAGGGCCATCTCGATCGCTGCTGGCTCTCGGTCGACGAGAAGCGAAGTCTCCGCGAGAGGACGATCGCCGGCGAGGAGCGCGTGGTCGCGTGAGCGAGCCGCAGACGCAGAACGGCGCGCTCGTCCAGGTTCAGAGCCTGAAGAAGTACTTTCCGATCCGGAAGGGCGTGCTCTCCCGCGAGGTCGCGCGCGTGCACGCCGTGGACGACGTCACGCTCAGCGTCGCCGAGGGCGAGACGCTCGGCCTCGTCGGCGAGTCCGGCTGCGGCAAGTCGACGCTCGGCCGCTGCATCGTCCGCCTGCTCGAGCCCACTGCCGGCGACGTCGTCTTCGACGGCAAGTCGATCGGAACGCTCGGCGCCCGCAAGCTGCGGCCGCTGCGCCGCGAGATGCAGATGATCTTTCAGGACCCGTACGCGAGCCTGAACCCGCGCAAGCGCGTCGGCACGATCATCAGCGACCCGATGCGGATCCACGGGATCGGCGACCGCAAGGAGCGCAAGGAGAAGGTCGAGGACCTGCTGCGCGTGGTCGGCCTCTCGCCCGAGCACTACAACCGCTTCCCGCACGAGTTCTCCGGTGGCCAGCGCCAGCGCATCGGTGTCGCCCGCGCGCTCGCCCTGCGCCCGAAGCTGATCGTCGCCGACGAGCCCGTCTCGGCACTCGACGTCTCGATCCAGGCGCAGATGGTGAACCTGCTCGAGGAGCTTCAGGATGAGTTCCGCCTGACCTACCTCTTCATCGCGCACGATCTCGGCGTCGTCCGCCACGTCTCCGATCGGATCGCGGTCATGTACCTCGGGAAGCTGGTCGAGCTCTCGCCGGCCGAGGAGCTCTACTCACGGCCGATCATGCCCTACACCGAGGCGCTGCTCTCGGCCGTGCCCGTACCCGATCCCGACCTGGCCGAGAAGCGCGAGCGGATCGTGCTCGAAGGCGACGTGCCGAGCCCGATCAACCCGCCGAGCGGCTGCCGCTTCCACCCGCGCTGCCGCTACGCGACCGAGATCTGCTCGCAGGTCGAGCCGCCGCTCGTGGACTACGGCAACGGCCATCTGGCGGCTTGTCACCATCCGCTCAATGTGGACAAGGAGACGCTCTCGCGCGTGCAGGCCTCACCTGCACACACGCCGGAAGCCGCCGATTCAAGCGCTTTGCCGCAGGATCCGGGCAAGGAACACTCCGCATCCGGTGCCTCGACCGGACGGTCATCCCTGAAACGGGGTAAGACCTCGCGCTAAAGAGGGATAGGTCCAAGGCCGATAGGCCTCTCGTGGACGCTGCTGAGCGCAAGGAGATCTTGTCCCGCTACGTCGACCACAGCCGTCGCTTCGACGCGGTGGCCAAGCGGCGCGGCACCAACTCGGCCGGCGCCGAGGTCATCCCGTTCTCCGGCCCCCTGCAGGAGCTCGAGCAGGAGCCGACGGCGCGGGAGATCGAGGTGCTGCAGCTGATCTCCGACGGCCTCGTCAATCGTGAGATCGGCGTCCGCCTCTTCCTCTCGGAGGAGACGGTCAAGTCGCACGTGCGCCACCTGCTGGCCAAGCTGCAAGCCCGCTCGAGGGCCCATGCAGTGGCCGTGGGCTTCAGGCGCGGCCTGATCGCCTAGCAGTTACAACGCACAAAGACAGACCGGACGTCTTCGACGCCGGTTTCCACACCCCTGTGGAAATCCCTCAACAGGGGGATGTGGATGCTCTGGGGAAAACGGAAGCTACGACCCGTCGTGGGTCGAGACAACCGCTACCAAATCCTGAGCCCGCCCGCGATTGCAGTTCGCGAGTCGAGCGTTCCCAGCGCACCCCGGAGTCGGGATCGCATTTCTCCTCCTTCAGAGGGACTAACGGCAATTCCGGAACCTATCACCCTAAAGGGTGACTTACAAGAGTGGATTCGGCGTGCACTCAGCCGTTTTTTTGGTTTTGAGGGATCGTCTCCAGGAACTCATGATTGGTGGCTTGTTGCGTATGTGGCAGCCGTTGCGCTCCTCGCAAGCGCGGTCGTTGTAGCCCTCCTTCTCGAAACCCCTGCCAGGATTTCCGGGGCTGTGGTCGGTGGCGTCGCGGCACTGGCAGCCGCCGCACTTCTTGCTGAACTCCAGAGCGTGCGCCTCAGCCCACAAGCGGAAGTCTCGGTTTCGACACTTCCGATCGTCTTGGCGGCTGTGTTGTACGGGCCCCTCGCAGCGGTGTGCGTCAGCGCCGCAAGTCTCCTGCCGACGCTTAGGCCTCCATACGCTCGCTGGCTGAGTTGGACGTCAACGCGCGCGCTTGCTGCCACCGCAGCGGGTGTTACTGCTTACTTGATCGACCCTTCGCGGTCTCGGGGAATCGCGACAATTGTGGTTGCCGTCTGCGCGGCAACCGTGGCTGAGAACGTTGCGAACTTGGGTCTAGGGTGTCTGCTCGGCAGACTGCGGGGGTTGACACTTCGCGAACTGGCCAGCCTGGCCAGCCCCATTTTTATCGCGGTCCCACTGTACGTACCCGTCACGGCGATGCTGGTCTTCTCGTATCGGGTCGTCTCGCCGTGGAGTGTTGCGCTGTTTTTGTTTCCGGCTCTAGTCGCGCAGAAGCTCTTCCTGCTGTACCAGGAGCAACGCCAGACCTCGCGCGAGCTAGCGAGCGCGATGGCCAGCAAGGAGCGCGCAAACCTTTCGTTTGCGGCGGCCCTCGTGGCGACACTCGACGCCCGCGACAGGTACACGGCCGGCCATTCCGCCGCTGTTGCCACCTATGCACGAGACATCACTATCCGACTCGGGCTGTCTGCTGATCGCCAACAACTCGCTCACCTTGCTGGACTTGTGCATGACATTGGAAAGATCGGGCTTCCTCCCGGACTCCTAGAGAAGGTAGGCCCGCTCACTCTCAATGAGAGACGCCAGATGGAGGCCCATCCGGCTATCGGCGAGCGCATTTTGAGGAATGTCGAAGGCTACGAAGAGATTGCTGACGTAGTACGTCACCACCACGAGCGCGTGGATGGCCAGGGCTACCCCGATGGTCTTTCGGTGAGTGAGATCCCCCTCCTCGCACGCGTACTCGCCGTTGCGGACGCCTACGACGCAATGACCTCTGACAGACCGTATCGAGATGCGATGTCGTCGGACGTCGCCCGCCTCCGCCTGGCTCAAGGTGTCGGGACGCAGTTCGATACTGCGGTCGTAGCGGCGTTTGAGGCAATCCTTGCCAACGCACCTGAGAGCTACCCCGCTGACGCGAGTGACACGTCGCTGTCTCCCGCGGAATCCGTAGTGCCAGATGCATCGGCGCCAGTCCGCTTGCGAGTTATCGCTTCTTGACAGCCTGAATCGCAGCCTCCGTCCGAGTCCTCACGCCTAGCTTGCGCAAAATGTGACGAACGTGAACTTTGACCGTGGTCTCGGCTATGAAGAGCGCTTTGGCAATCTCGCGGTTCGTCTTGCCTTGACCGATCAATACAAAGACCTCTCGTTCGCGCGGTGTGAGAGTCTCGGACCCGAGCGGCGAAGGAAGCCTCTGAGCCGCGCCGCCCCGCGCGTCAGGCCCAAGCACTTCCCATAGCTGTTGTCGTAACGCCGGCACGCGGTTTAGAGCCTGTGCGAGCCGTGGTTCTAATCTAAAGGTCAAGACGAACGGATCCAGTATCCCTTTTGACGAATACTCCGAGAACGCTGTAGCGAGGAACGTCGACGAGATGTTCTCTCGGTCCAATTCGAGCAATGCGGCTACACAGCTATTTAGTGCGATGGCTTCGTTTTCTCTGCTTACCTCGCGTGCTTCCTCAAGCAGGTGAATGGCCTCGCGGGTGTCTCCCGTCATTCCGCGAATGAGCGCCCGTAGCGACAAGATCTCGGAATACTGTCCACTCGACGTAAGTTGCGTGAATGGGCTATCCACAGCGGCTGCCGCAGACGCCACGTCGCGATTGAGCAGGTGGGCGCGACAACGGAGAGCTCGCTCATTCATCTGTAGGTAGGCGTCCGCCGTTTGACGAGCGACCGTCTCAACGGCACTTAGCAAAGCGAACGCGTCGGCATAGCGGCCAAGACCCGTGTAGATCGCGGAACGCGTCAGATAGACATGGGCACGCGCGAAAGTGAGGTCGAACGCATCGGCCTCTTTGAGCGCGATATCAGAGACAGCCAGCGCTTCATCGTAGGCTGCTGACAGTCGGAGCGCGCCTGCATAGACGTGCCAAAACGATATTCGAATGACAGGATCGGTCGCCTCTGCTGCCACCGCCGCCGCGGCCTCGGCTCCGGTCAATCCACGGTAGGCAGAACCCATTCGCATTCCAAAATGAAGGCGGCCGTTCTGAAGCCTGAGGACATCCTCTGGATGTGACCGACCAAGAGCTTCGAGGTCAGCCAATAGCGATTCCGCTGCGTCGTCTTCCTGCTCGACCGCGGACAAGAACAATCCCCATTGCGCGTCGCGTTTGTCGATTTGTGTCGTCGCAAGCTCACGAGCTTTAGTGAAGTTGGTAACGGCGCTCGCGAGGTCGTCACAGAAGTACGCACTTTGACCGGCTCGGCAATACGCCTTCGTTGCGAGTGAGGGCTTGGCCATCAGCTCGACGCCCGCCACTTCAGACAGGCTCTTGGATCTTTCGTGCTTGCCTTCTCGAAAGGCCACCTCGGCCTCCGCTAGCACCAGAACTGGTGCAGACAGCCCGGCAGCGCGGGCAGTGCGCACCATCGTGGTGATCATCGACAGGGAGCTGCGGCCCAAGAGGTCATACAAGGCAGCTTCGATGACGCCCGCTAAGAGATCAGTTGCGTCAAAGGCAACAGACACCTCGAACGCGTTCTCCCACTCCCTCTCATCGAGCATCACCCCAACTGCTCGCGAGATTGTCCGCTCGAGTAGACCAGGGTCTGAGTTGCGCAGCTTGCGGAGCAAGAAGCTCCGGAGCAGTGGATGGAGGCGATATGAGCCTGAATCACCCTCTGCGAGGAATCCCACACGGAGACCCTCAGCGATCACTTGTTCGCTTTTCTCTGCAAGGACAATTCTCGCTCGTTCTTGCGAGACTGAGAGAAAGAGTCCCAGAGTTGCCAGGTCATCGCGAAGCGCCGGATCAAGCGTCGCGTAGAGCTCGTCGGCTATGTAGGCATGGAGCTCAGGCGGCAGTGCGCCTCGAGCAAGCCGCGGGGACTCTTGCGTGAAGGCGGCCAGGCCGATCACCGCTGGCCACCCATCTGCGATCTCAATCACCTGCGTGGCGTCATGACCGAGATGTCTTAGCACCTCACCTGCCTCTTCATCATTCATCGAGAGTGCAGATCTTTCGATCTCGAATACGTCGACGTAAACGATGTCCCGAGGCGTGCACCACGCCGGACGTTTCCTGGTGGTCAGGAGAAGCCGCAGCTGTTCAAGAGAACGGATGCGGTCGATGAGCTGTTCCGCCTCGGGCGAGAGTTGGTCATAGTCATCAATCGCTAGCCACGCGGTTGACGGGAACTTGGCCAAGTCTGCTGCCAAGAATTCAGCCGCCTGACCAAAATCGTCCGGCTTTCGCGGGGCAAGCAACCACTGGCGAAAGTGTTGTCCGATGCCCTCGCTGACAGCCGAGGCAGCTTCGAGAAGACCTATGCCGACCGCTGCGATGTCAGTGCCGGTTCGCGCCGAATACCAGGTGTGTGGTTTGTCGGCAAGCCATTGCCGAGCTAGAGTCGACTTCCCGTATCCGGCCGGTGCGACGAGCATGATCACTCGCGCCGTCGTCTCGTCGAGTAGGCGCGTCAACCGCGGCCGCTCGATGATGTGGCGGTTCGCGACTGAAGTTGCCTGTTCTTGAAGTTCCGTCATCTCGAACGGGCGCCGCATCCCGCGCGCACAAGCCTAGACTTCTAGTTCGCCCTAGCCAAGATGTCCGCGAAAGACGCCGCGCCTACGACCCAGGTAGGCCGTAGGCGCGGGTGCCGTCAGTCCCCCGGAGCGGGTGGTCCTGCTCCGAGGCCTTTTGAGAGGGGATCGCGGCCGGTGAGCGTTCGGTATGCGCTCGGAATCTGGCGACGCCTCGCGCAACCGAGCTTCTGCCGAAGTACGTCGGAGTGGGCCTTGGCGGTTCTCGGCGAGATGCCGAGTCGCTGTGCGACCTCCTCGTTCGAGCACCCGGCGGCGATCAGTTCGATCACCTGAAGCTGCCGATCCGTGATTGCCGGCGGTCCCTCATGCAGGACTGTGACCATGCGGGCGACGCTACCAACGCGTTTCGCGCCCGCCTATTGGTCGGACGGCGTGTCTTGCGACCTACGCCTAAGGGCGTACTCCGGCGCTCTGAGGCACCTTCGGTGCGCCAGTAGAAGCTTCGAAGGCGCCGCTTTACGCTAGGCGCATGCTTTGTCCCAACTGCTCCGCCGAGAATCCGTCGAGCGCGCGGTTCTGCATGGCCTGTGCGGCGCCGCTCGCGGCGGTTGCTTTCGCCGGCCGCGAGGAGCGCAAGGTCGTCACCGTTCTCTTTGCCGACCTCGTCGGGTTCACCGCTCGCGCCGAGCAGCTCGACCCCGAGGACGTTCGTGCGGTGCTCGCGCCCTACCACGCGCACCTGCGCTCCGAGCTCGAGCGCTTCGGCGGCACCGTCGAGAAGTTCATCGGCGACGCGGTGATGGCGCTGTTCGGCGCGCCGGTCGCGCACGAGGACGACCCGGAGCGGGCGGTGCGCGCAGCCCTCGACATCCGCGACTGGGTTCGCGAGCAGGAGGAGCTGCAGCTGCGGATTGCGATCAGCACCGGCGAGGCGCTCATCTCGCTCGGAGCACGCGCCGCCGAAGGCGAGGGCATGGCCGCCGGCGACGTCGTCAACACCGCGGCGCGGCTGCAGTCGGCCGCGCCCGTCAACGGAATTCTCGTCGGCGAGACGACCTACCGCGCGACGAGCCAGGAGATCGAGTACCGCGAGGCCGAGCCCGTCGTCGCCAAGGGCAAGACCGAGCCGATCCGCGTCTGGGAGGCGCTCGAGGCCCGCGCGCGGTTCGGCGTCGACCTCGGCGAGGCGAAGGCGCCCCTCGTCGGCCGCGTGCGGGAGCTCGACCGGCTGCGCGACGCGCTCGACGTCGCCCGCCGGCAGCGCCAGCTGCAGCTCGTGACGCTCGTGGGCGTCCCCGGGATCGGCAAGTCGCGGCTCGTGCACGAGCTCTTCAAGGCGGTCGAGGCCGAGCCGGACTTCACCACCTGGCGGCAGGGCCGGTCGCTCCCGTACGGCGAGGGCGTCAGCTTCTGGGCGCTGGCCGAGATCGTGAAGGCGCAGGCGGGGATCCTCGAGTCCGACTCCGAAGCGGACGTCTCGGCCAAGCTCGCGGCCGCGGTTGCTGAAGTTGCGGCCGACGCGAACGAAGCCGACTGGATGGGCTCGCGGCTGCGCGGCCTCGTCGGACTTCAGGCCGAGGACGAGTCGAGCGTGCACCAGACCGAGCGCTTCTCGGCCTGGCGTACGTTCATCGAAGCCCTCGCGGACGACCGCCCGCTCGTGCTCGTGTTCGAGGACCTGCACTGGGCTGACGACGGGTTGCTCGACTTCGTCGACCAGCTCGTGGAGTGGGCGCGGTCCGCCCCAATTCTCGTGCTCTGCACGGCGCGGCCCGAACTGCTCGAGCGGCGGCCCGAGTGGGGCGGCGGAAAGGCGAACGCCTCCACGATCTCGCTGCCGCCGCTCGAGGACGACGAGACGGCAAAGCTCTTCGCGGTGCTCCTCCAACGCGCAGTGCTGCCGGCGGAGACCCAGGCAGAGCTTCTCGGCAGAGCAGCCGGGAACCCGCTCTATGCCGAGCAGTACGCCCGGATGCTTGCGGAGTCGGACGGCAACGCCGAGCTTGCGCTGCCCGAGACCGTGCAGGGGATCATCGCCGCTCGCCTCGACGGGCTCTCGGATCGAGAGAAGACGCTGCTGCAGGACGCTTCGGTGGTCGGGAAGGTCTTCTGGCTCGGCTC
Source organism: uncultured Actinomycetes bacterium (assembly GCA_963763475.1). GTDB lineage: Bacteria > Actinomycetota > Thermoleophilia > Gaiellales > Gaiellaceae > AC-32. The sequence goes on from CAVXOR010000002.1 coordinate 487,377, forward strand.
GGTGCTCTCGATCGGCCGCGGCGAACGCGGTGCGGCCGAGGAGGCGTTGCGCGCGCTCGGCCGCAAGGAGCTCGTGCAGCGTGCCCGCCGATCGTCGGTCGAGGGCGAGCAGGAGTACGCGTTCGAGCACCTTCTCGTGCGAGACGTCGCCTATGGGCAGATCCCGCGCGCGGCGCGTGCCGACAAGCACCGCGCCGCCGCCTTGTGGGTCGAGGAGCTCGGCCGCCCGGAGGACCACGCGGAGATGCTCGCGTCGCACTACTCGCGCGCGCTCGAGTACGCCCGTGCGTCCGGGCAGGAGTCAGGCCCGCTCGTCGAGCGCGCGCGTCAGGCACTGCGCGAGGCCGGCGAGCGTGCGGCGTCGCTCCAGGCTTGGCCTGCGGCGGTCCGCTTCTACGGCGAAGCCCTCGAGCTCTGGCCAGAGGACGATCCGCAGCTAGCGCAGGTTCGCTTAGCGTGCGGTCGAGCGCAGTTCTCCGTGGACGGCACGGGCCTCGAGCTCGTGAACGCAGGCGTCGACGGCCTAGCCGACGGCGGAGACCCCGAGGCGGCCGCCGGCGCAGCGGTGATCGCGGCGCGCATCCACTGGATGGTGGGTGACGTCGAGCGGCACGACGTGTACCTCCAGCGCGCCCTCGACCTCGTTGGCGATGTGGACGACTCGCCCGCAAGGGTCGCCGCGATGACGATGGTCGTCGCGAAGGTCGGGTTCGACGGCGGCTACCAGGCAGGGCTCGAGGTGGCGAACGAGGTGCTGCCGGATGCCGAGCGGCTCGGTCTCGACGAGGAGCGAGTCCGGCTCCTCAACCTTCGCGGAGACGCGCGGGCCGCGCTCGGTGACGACGGTGGATTCGACGACCTCGCGCAGTCGATCGAGCTCGCGTCTCAGACGCACGCGTTCGAGCATCTCCACTCGGCCCTGAACAACCTGATGGCCCGACAGATCGGCCGTGGCTGGCTCGAGCAGGCGCAGGAGACGCTCGACGAGATGAAACTGAACCTCGAGCGGCATCCCGCAGATGCGGAGCGCCGCTGGATAAACGCTGTCGAGGCCGAAATCAGCTACACGAGCGGACATTGGCGGGAGGCGTTGTCGATGCTGGACGCGTTCATCGCCGAGTCGGAGGCTCAGTCGCCGCACTATCTCGACTCAGTGGCCCACAACCTTCGCGCTGCGATTCGGCGTGGCCGGGGTGAGCGCGACCGCGCGGTCCAAGACTCAGCGAAGGGGCTCGAGGAGGCGCATCGCACCGGCGAGGCGCAGCTCGTCGGCTTGGCGCTGGTCGGGAGTGCAGTCACGCTGCTCGACGAAGGCAGTTCGCAGGCCTCGTCGCTGGCCGCCGCGGCGCTCGACTTGGAGCCGCTCGTCCTCAACGACTGGATGGTGGTCGAAGCGGCTTGGGTGATGTGCGACCTCGGGCTCGCCGAGAAGTATCGAGCGTGGATGGCAAGAGGGCCGGGCTCACCCTGGATTCGTGCGGCCGAGCTCGTCTGTGCGGGGGAGTTCACGCGAGCCGCCGACGCGCTCGAGGAGATACGTCACCGCCCGGGCGAGGCGTACGCGCGGCTACGTGCAGCGAGACAGCTCGTCGCGGACGGTCGTCGCGCCGAGGCCGACGCCGAGCTTCAGCGCTCGCTCGCGTTCTGGCGCTCGGTGGGGGCGACGCGCTACGTGCGCGAGGGCGAGGCGCTTCTCGCCGCTTCGGCGTGAATGAAGCTCGCTTCGTGGCCGCGGCGGTTCGCCTCGGCCAGCTCGGCCTCGTCGAGCGCGCCGATGCGCTCGAGTAGCTCGAGCTCGTCGCGCAGGTGCGTCCGCATCATCTCCGGGCCGTCCGTGGCGATCGTGAACGGCACGCCGTGCTCGACGAAGGCGCGGAAGGTCTCGCGCACGGCGTCCTCGTCGGGCAGCGCGCGGGTGAGCAGGTTCGAGGTGGGGCAGATCTCGAGCACGATCTCCTGCTCGCGCAGCGCGGCCATCAGCTCCGGGTCGCGCGCGGCGAGGATGCCGTGGCCGATGCGGTCGGGACGCAGGTGCTCGACGACCTCGCCGATCTCCGCCTCACCGTGCTCTTCGCTCTCCTCGCCGACGTGGATCGTCACGCCGAGGCCGGCGTTGCGCGCCTCCTCGACGAGCGGCTGCAGGTCGCGGTAGGGGTAGCGCTCGCCGCGGGGGCGCGGCCCGGCGATGTCCACGCCGACGACCCCGCGCGGCGCGTAGCGGATCGCCTTCTCGACCACGATCGAGTTCTGCCGCTCGTCGAAGGTGCGGTCCATCATCAGGATCAGCCCGACGCGGACGAGCGGGTACTCGAGGCTCGCGCGGTCGAGCCCGCGGATCGCGGCCATGATGATGTGGTCGAGGTCGCGCTCGCCGCCGCGGTTGCGCTTCATCGGATTGAAGCGCAGCTCCAGCGTCGTGATGTGCTGCGAGCGGTAGGCGCCGCCGATCGCCGCGTGCACCGAGCGCTCGACCGCAAGCGGGCTCGACTGGATCAGCTCGGTCCAGTGGTAGATCTGGTCGAGGGCGTCGAGCGAGTCGACGCGGCGGGGGTCTGCGATCGTGACGAGCCGGTCGAACTCCCAGTAGTCCTTGACCGGCAGGGCGATGCCCTGCTCGTGGGCGAGGCTCCACATGATCTCGGAGGCGACCGACGCGCCGAGGTGCGTGTGGAGCTCGGCGAGGCCCTCGTCGACCATGCTGCGAGTCTACGGGTGGATGGTGATCTGGGTGCCGAGCGGCACGATGCGGATCAGGTAGCGCAGGTCGGCTTCGCCGGCGTGCAGGCAGCCCGTGCTGACCGCGCCTGCGGTCGAGCCACCGTGGATCGCGAGGCGGTCGCCACCCGTCCAGCCCGGCGGGAGGTTCGTCTGGTGCCCGGAGAGGGCGAGGATGCAGCAGCCGTAGACGGCCGAGTAGTCGGCGCCGCGGAGCTTGTCGGTGATCGCGAAGCGGCCGGTGGGGGTCGCGGTTCCTGGGGCGCCGATGCCGACGCGCAGCGTCCGCAGCAGGCGTTTGCCGGCGCGGACGCGCAGCAGGCGTGACGAAAGATCGACGTCGAGCGCCACGGTGGTGCGGCTGAGGCGGAGGGCGCCGCGGCCGTCGACCCAGCCCGTGCGGCCGTTCGGCAGCTCGGTCGTGATCACGCGTAGGCCCTGACGGGCGGGGGTGGCCGCGAAGGTGCGCGGCGAACCGAACTCGGTCGTCGCTCCGAGGCGTGTGACCACGGGGCCCTCGGGCGCGCTGCGGACAGTCACGACACGGTCTGGCGCGACGCGCGCGACCAGCGTCCCGGACACGACGCGCTTCGGAGGAGCCGCGGGGTGGTCGAAGGGCTCGGGCGTCAGGACCGGCAGCGACGCGGTGCTGACCGGCTGGGCCTGTCCGGAGACGTCACCTCCGAGCGAGAAGGCCAAGAGTAGTGCGGCGGCGGCGGCGATCCGGCGGCCCACATAGCCCGGATCGGCTCGGCAGGCCTATCTGGCATGCCTCGATCGAGGGATGCCTACAGCCGGTTGACGCGGCCGAGCGAGAGCCACCAGCGGCCGGCGGCCAGCTGGAGCCACGAGACGAGCACGAGCGGGATCGCCAGCAGCAAGGGCAGAAACACGTCGAAGATCACGATCGCAACCGGTTTCACGAACGGCTTTTCGGAGTTCGCGTAGATCGCCAGCGCCACCAAAACGGCCAGAATCACGATGAAGAGCGCGGTGCCGTGCGGGGTCAGCAGCAGCCAGAGGCCGTAGGCGGCGGCGCCGAGGCCGGCCAGGATCAGCAGCAGCACGATCGGCAGCACCGCGGGCAGCATCCGCGAGGGCTTGAGGAACCGCTCCTTCGAGGCGTGTACCACCTTGAGGAACTTCTCGCTGGGCTGGGCGAGCTGCTCGGCGACGACCGCGAACGGCCACTCGACGTTCGGGCCGGGAGTGCCGAGGGCGCCCAGGCCGGCCCGCGTGGGCACGATCTTGCCGGTCAACTGGTAGGCGTCGGCCATCAGCGACCACGCCTCGACCTCGCAGAAGGCGTCGAGGTCGGTGCGCACCTGGGCCAGCGCCCGCTGCACCTTCTCGGCCACGCCGAAGTCGGTGGACTCGATCTTGGCGTCCTTTTCCGAGACCTGGCCGCCGGGGGTGCGCTCGCGGGCGGGCAGGCCCGTCTGGAGGTGCATGAACGCGACCGAGGCGCCCTCGCGCAGGAGCTGTAGCAACCGCTGCTCGCGCTCGGCATCTCCGTAGATCGAGATCACGCGGCCGAGCACGGCGGGCAGGCGGGTGGAGGGACGCTCGATATCGGGCATCTGGCCGGAGCCGTCGCTGATGATCCAGTGCGAGCAGCCGCGGTCGACCAGTCCCTCGACGCCCTGGTTGTCGTGGACGCCGCCGTCGACGAGCTCGACGGTGAGGTCGTCGAACAGCCCCGGGACGATCATCGGCGGGAAACCGCCCGGGAAGCACGCCGAGGCGGCGACCGCCCCGCCGAGCGGGAAGTCGCGGCACGCCTCGGGCAGGTCGGCCCACTTCGTGCGCTGCAGGATCGTGTTCTTGTCCACGTCCTCGCGAGCGGACTGGTCGGGTGTGCCCTGCCGCCGCGGCTCGCCCATGTACATCGCCTCGAAGCGCCAGTTGTGGCCAGTGTTGAGCGTCGTCGCCTCGAGCAGCAGGATCGGCACGGGAGCGTTCCGTGTCTGGTTCGCCACGTCGGGGTCGAAGGGACCCTCGTGGCCCTTGGGCTCGATCAGCAGGTCGCGCATCGCGATCCGGCCGTCGCGCTTGGGCCGCTCGCCCCAGGCCTTGGAGTAGAAGCGCCGCTCGTAGAGCGCGGCGACGCGGTCGGTGCGCGAGTAGGTCGGCAGCGCCATGCGGAGGTTCTCGAGCAGGTTCACCCAGCCGGAGCCGCGCACGTTGCTCGCGGCCGCCTCGCGGTATTCCCGCTCGACCGCCCGGACGAGCTCGACGTAGTCCGCATCCACGATTTCGGCGTCGGCCTTCGACTCGAGCAGGTTCTTGACGTGCAGGTAGTAGAGCGCGCCGACGATCGACCCGCCCGAGACGGTCGAGATCACCTGCACCGGCCGAAGCAGCCCCAGCTCCGCGAGCCGCGCGAGCACGCCGATGTGGAAGAAAGCTGCGCGGTGCCCGCCCCCGGAGAGGGCGAGGCCGAGCTTCGGGTGCTCCCGTTCCTCGGTCACTGGCGGCAAGCCCACGATCTCACCGTGTTCGTCGCGAGTCAACGGGAATGGAGGTTGACCCAGCTGGGTCATGACAGGGGTGGTACCTCGGTGTCAAGCTCGAGCGCGACGCTCGGACGGTCAAGGTATGCCCATACCTTCCCCCCGTCGGCCGAACCCCTAAGCGGTCGCCGGGACTCTCGTACCGGACGAGCTCATCCCTACCGGCCGCCCGCGGCGGGACGGCCGGTAGGGGCTTGTTTCTGCTCGAGCGCCTATGACACGCATGCCCGGAGACCCAGCGAAGCTCGACCTCACCCGTGCGATGGAGGATTTCGTCGCTCCCGCGTACGTGATCGATCTGAAGGGTCGCTTCCGCTGGGTGAACAAGGCTTACGTGGAGCTCCTCGGCGACCTCCGCGGGCGATCGTTCGCGGATCATGTGGCCCCCGAGCACCGGCAGCTCGCGTCTACCAACTTCGCCCGCACGGTGGCCGGCGAGACGACGAACAACTTCGACCTGATGATCGTCGGCGGCACGGGCCAGCGGCTGACGCTGCAGATCACCTCCACGCCGCTGCGCGAGCAGGGCAAGATCGTCGGCGTCTTCGGGATCGGGATCACGGCGGCGCCGGCCGCGAGGCCCACGCCCTCGATGCTCGACGACCTGACGCCTCGCCAGCAGGAGGTGCTGCGGCTGCTGGCCGAGGGCCTCGAGACACCGGCGATCGCCCGCCGGCTCGGTGTCGCGGACGAGACCGCGCGCAACCACATCCGGGCGCTGCTGCGAACCACGGGTGTCCATTCGCGGCTGGAAGTCGTGCTGCTGGGCCTGAGGCAAGGAGTGCTCGGGCCAAACCTGCCGCAGCCCGGCCAGCAGCAGGCCGAGCAGCCGCCAGTCGCCGACTAGCCTCGGCCGCGGCACCGGCCGCCTCGCGCCGGCCGGCGTCGTCAGAATCGCCGAACGATGAAGGTCGGCATCGTCGTCCCGTACTCCTGGTCCTACTGGGGCGCCGTCCCCGAGCACGCCGAGCTGCAGGCGGCTTCGCTGCGGCGGCACGGGGTCGAGACGCGCACCGTCATGGGCCACGACCCGGAGGGCAGCTTCACGCGCGTGCTGCACCCTCGGCACGGCCGGCACGGGCGGCCGCCCGAGGACGTGATCGCCGTCGGGCGCTCGGTGATCGTCCCGGCCAACGGCGCGCTGCCGAACATCATCCTGAGCCCACGCGCGGTCCTGCGGATGAAGCAAGTGCTGGAGCGCGAGCGCTTCGACGTCCTGCACCTGCACGAGCCGATGACGCCCGTCATCTGCACCGCCGCTCTGGCCTGGGCGCGCTGCCCGGTGGTCGCGACCTTCCACGCCTCCGGCGGCCTCGGCTGGCTGCACGCCGGCCGGCCGGCCTGGGGGTTCCTGATGGACCGGATCGACCGTCGGATCGCCGTCTCCGACGCCGCGCGAGAGTCGGCGGTCCGCTGGTTCCCGGGCGAGTTCGAGGTGATCCCGAACGGGGTCCTGATCCCGGAGCACGCCGAGCCCGGCGGCCGCGAGCACCGGATCGTGTTCGTCGGCCGGCACGACCCGCGCAAGGGGATGCCCGTGCTCCTGCGCGCGTGGCCGGAGATCCACCGCCGCACGGGCGCCCGGCTGCGGATCGTCGGCGCCGACCCCCTGATGGTGCGTCTGGCACTGAGCAGGGCGGGCCTCGGCTCGGAGGGGATCGACTCGCTCGGCTTCCTCAGCCAGGACGACCTGACCGAGGAGCTCTCGAGCGCGAAGGCGCTGGTGGCACCGTCGCTCGGCGGGGAAAGCTTCGGCATGGTGCTGACTCGTGCCTTCGCCTGTGCCACTCCGGTCGTGGCCTCCGACATCAGCGGCTACCGTGACGTCATGACGGACGAGACAGGGGTGCTCGTCCCGCCGGGGGAGCCGGACGCGCTGGCGGATGCGGTGGTCGGCCTGCTCGAGGACGAGCCGCGGCGCGAGCGCCAGGGTGCCACCGCGCGGCGGCTTGCCCAGGAGCGGTATTCCTGGGACGACATCGGGCGCCGGCTGGCCGAGATCTACCGGGGGCTCGCCTGAACCTCCGCATCCCCGCATCGCCGCTCCTGCGGATCGCCGCTGTGCTGGCGTGCGCCGCGGGCGTGGTCGCGCTGCTCTGGTGGCGTGGGCCTGACTGGGGCACGGTCTGGCACGCGTTCGACGCCGTCAAGTGGTACTGGGTCGCCGGCGCGATCGCACTGAACCTGCTCTCCGTTGTCGTGCGGGCCCTCGCCTGGAGCACCGTGATCAACCAGGCGCTCGAGCCACCGCACCCGCGCTTCATGCTCGTCTTCTCGGCGTTCTCGGTCGGGTTGTTCGCCAACGCGGTGCTGCCGGGACGGATCGGCGAGCTCGCGCGCGTGGCGGTGCTGACCCGCAAGCTGCGGCTGCAGGGCCGCGGCAACGGCACGTGGGCGGCGCTCGTCGGGACGGTCTTCGCCCACCGGCTCTTCGACCTGATCCCGACGGCGCTCTTGATCCTCTACGTGGTCGCAACCGCGAAGATCCCGCACTGGGCGATCGCGAGCCTCCTGGTCGTCGGCGCGGTCGGCTTTGGGCTGTTCGCCTTCGCGTTCGCCAGCGCGCGGCACCACGACCGCTCCGTGCTCGAGGGCGTCGGCCCGATGCGGCGCCTGGTCGAGATGGGGCGGCACGGCCTGGGCGTGCTGCACGCGCCAGGGCCGGCGGCGGCCGCGGCCTTCTTCCAGACGCTGGGTTGGGTCTGCCAGCTGCTCGCGGTCTACGTCGCGATGCGGGCCTTCGACATCCACGCGCCCCTGCCGGCGGCCGCGCTCGTGCTGTTGCTGATGAACGTGGCGACGCTCTTCCCGCTCTGGCCGGGGAACATCGGCCTGCTGCAGGCGGCGATCGCGCTGCCGCTGCGCTCGTACGGCGTGCCGGCGGGGCAGGCGATCGCGTTCGGCTTCGGGCTGCAGGCGATCGAGGCGTCGGTCGGCGTCGGCGTCGGCCTGATGTTCCTCGCGCGCGAGGGCCTCTCCTTCGCGATGCTGAGGCGGATGCCCGACGCCTCCGAGGCGGAGGTGCCCGAGGAGGAGGAGGCCGAGGCGATGGCGGCGCTCGGCGAGGAACGTGCTCGCGCTCGCGTCCCCGGCTAGCCTCAAGGGCGTTCTCTCCGCAGGTGAGGCCGCAGGCGCCCTGGCTCGCGGCTTCCGGCGCGCGGGCGCCGAGGCCGAGGAGCTGCCGCTCGCCGACGGCGGCGAGGGCACGGCGGTCGTGCTCGGCGCGGAGGTGGTGCGGGTCGAGCGGGTCCACGACGCCTTCGGCCGCGAGCGCGAAGCGCCGGTTCGCGCGCTGGCCGACGGGACGGTCGTCGTCGAGAGCGCCGACGCGATCCCGCTCGACCCCTCGCGCCTGGACGTCCGCACCGCGTCGAGCCGCGGCTTCGGCGAGCTGATCGCGAAGGTAGGGGCGTGCGAGCGGCTGCTCGTCTGCCTGGGCGGCACGGCCACGATGGACGCAGGCGCCGGTCTGCTCGAGGTGCTGGACGAGCTGCCGGCGCCGACAACCGTCCTCTGCGACACGTGGGCGACGCTCGTGGAGGCGCCGCGACTCTTCGGCCCGCAGAAAGGCGCCCTCGCCGACGACGTGGTCGAGCTCGAGCGCCGCTTCGGCGACAACGAGCAGTCCTACGCCAAGCGCCGCGGGGCGGGCGCTGCCGGCGGGCTGGGCGCGGCTCTGGCATCGTTGGGCGCGGAGCTCGTGCCCGGCGCGACCTACGTGCTGGAGGCGGTGGGCTTCCGCGAGCGAGCGGCCGCCGCCGACCTCGTCGTCACCGGCGAGGGGACGGTCGACCGCACCACCTTCGAGGGCAAGGCTCCGGGCGCGGCAGTGCACGCGTGCGTCGACCTCGGCGTGCGCTGCCTGCTCTTCGGCGGGCGGGTCGAGGAGGGCGTCGAGGCGCTTGCCCTCAGCGGCGACCCAGCTCGGGCAAGCGAGGACCTCGAGGAGCTAGGAGTCGGACTCGGCGGCGCGTAGCCGCTTCGCCATCGCCTGCAGCAATGGCCAGGCGATGCGTGCGTCGCTCTCGACCAGCGGGCGGAAGTCCCAGAAGGTGAGCCCGTAGCACTTGAGGTCGGAATCGGCCTCGATCGAGGCAGTCCGGTCGCCCTGGTCGATCATGGCGATGTCGCCGAAGTAGTCGCCGGGGCCGAGGCGGCCGCGCTCCTCGCCGTGGATCTTGACCACGGCCTCGCCGCTCTCGATCACGAAGAAGCCGGCGCCGCCCTCGCCCTCGGCCGCGACCGACTGGCCGGCGTCGAAGGTGCGCTCCTTGAAGGAGCCGCTCAGCCGCTCGAGCTCGCGCGGCTCCAGCTCCGCGAAGAGCGGGACGCGCTGCAGCAACTCGACGGAAGGCCCGGCCACGCCGGGATCATAAACCGGCGCGGCCGAGCCGCAATGTGGTTCGGGCCCGGCCCTTCGTCATCGGGACGCGCAGGATGCTCCCGTCGGCCCCGCGCATCCGGAAGACGCCGGTGACGACGCCCTCCGCCTGCGCGGTCTTTACGCCCTAGATCTGGGCGACGCCGAGCCGGCTGCCGATCACGTTCTCGGCCGCCTGGGCGCTGCCCGCATGGCCGGTCACCGCCGCGAGGAAATGCTCGCGGTCGAGAGCAAACAGCTCGGTGTCGGTCGCGGCTCGCACGGTCGCAGTGCGCGGCACGTCGCGCAGGAGCGCGATCTCGCCGAAGTACGACCCCTCGCCCTCTCGCCGTGACGGCTCGCCGTCGATGAGGATCTCGACCTCGCCCTTGTCGACGACGTAGAAGCGGTCGCCGTGGTCGCCGCGGCGGATGACCTCGTCGCCGGCGCTCGCGTGCACGGGCGCCAGCCTGGTGGCGAGCTGCTCGAGCACCGGCGGTGTGAGCGGCGAGAAGATCGGGATCGCCTGCAGCAGCTCCAGCCTGCGCGGGTCGCCCGGCTCTGTGTCCAGCCGCACGAGGCTCGCGCGCGTGAGGACGGCCAGGATCGGCAGCAGCGAGCCGACGATCACGAGCGTCCAGCGGACGCCGAGCCAGTGGATCAACGGCGGGGCGATCACGGCCCCGAGCGCGACGGTCAAGTAGAAGAGGCTGTGCAGGACGCCGAAGACGCGCGCGAGCACGTCGCTGGGCGTGCCGCGCTGCAGGATCGTGAAGCCGCTGACGTCGCAGATGATGTTCGCGAAGCCGATCAGCCCGAAGGCTACGAGCGCGGCCACGGTGGTCGGGATCCAGCCGAGCAGCAGCAGCGGGCCTCCCGTGCCGGCGACCGCGAACCCGAAGGTCGTCGCCAGCCGCTGGTGCCCGACGAGCGCGAGCGAGACGAATCCGCCGATGATCCCGCCGACGCCGACGGCCGTGTTCAGGTAGCCGACGCCGCCCGGCCCGAGGTCGAGCAGTTCCAGCGCAGAGACCGCGATCAGCACGCCGAAGGCGCCGTTGACCAGCGTTTGCGCGGAGAAGAGGCCCACGACGAGCCGCAGCCGCGGGTCGCGCGGCGATCGCGCGGAAGCCGGCCGTCGCCTCGTCGAACAGCTGCGACCGCTCCTCGCTCAAGGGCGGCTCGCCCGCGCGGAGGAGCGGCGACAGCATCAGCGCCGACCAGAGGAACAGCACCGCGGTGACGAGGAAAACGACCCAGACGTTCGAGACCGCTAGCAGGAGCCCGCCGAGCGCGGGGCCGACGCAGAAGCCGAGGCTCTCGATCGTGCTCGAGCTCACGTTGGCGGCGGTCAGCTCCTCGGGCGTCCTCGCCAGCGAGGGCAGCAGCGCCGACTGCGCCGGGTGGAAGGCCGTGTTGATCACGGAGACCGTGCCGGCCAGGACGTAGACGATGCCGACCGGCGCTTCGGTGAAGACGCAGACCGCCATCGTTCCGAGCCCGGCCGCGCGCAGCAGGTCGGACGCGAGCATCACGGGCACGCGCGGGTAGCGGTCGCCGAGGATCGCCGCGAACGGCGAGGCCACCGCTGCGGGCAGCCAGCGGATCAGCGCGATCAGGCCGACGGCCGAGGCGCCGCCGTGATCGTAGGCGTAGACGATCAGCGCGACCGCGTAGGCCCAGCTGCCGATGATCGAGCCGGCCCAGGCGAGCTGGAGTTGCCGCAGCCCGCGGTTGTGGAACACCGCCGACAGCGCGCGTTGCGACTCGCGCAGGTGGTTTTTTAGCCGCTCCACCGGCGGAGAATGGCAGGGCCGATTGCATTTTTGAAGTTCCCATGGAAGATTTCGGGGGCGAACTCCGTCAGGTGATCAGGTTCCGGAAGTTCGAAGAAGGAGGAAGTTCGATGAAGGATCAGGACAACGAGACTCGGATCGACGAGGACGTCGAGGCCCACCAGAACAAGGGCTCGCACAAGCTGGCCAACGACGAGGGCGATGACGTCGAGGGCCATATGCACAAGAACGCAGTGAACAAGGGCTCGCACAAGCTGGCCAACGACGAGGGCGATGACGTCGAGGGCCATATGCACAAGAACGCAGTGAACAAGGGCTCGCACAAGCTGGCCAACGACGAGGGCGACGACGTCGAGGGCCACGTGCACCTCAACGCCGTGAACAAGGGCGTACACAAGTCCTAAGTCCTCGGGCTTCGAGCTCAGCCCAAGTTAAGAGGGAGCCGAGAGGCTCCCTCTTAACGTTCCCGGAGAAGCTTCCCGAGCGCGTCGAGCAGCTGCAGCGCGGCCTCGCGCTTGTCGGGCTCGGCCTCGTCGAGGCGCGCCGCGAAGCGGGCGAGCGCCGCGGCGTCGCCGCCTTCCTCCTCAAGCACCGTTCGCGCCGCGCGGGCCTTCTGCAGCAGGTCGAGTGCGATCGCGGCCTCGTTAGCGAACAGGCCCAGCAGCTCCATCTCCGCCAGCGAGAACGCCGCCTGCTGCGGCCGGTCGAGTACCTCGAGCACGCCGAGCGTCCGGTCCTCGTGCAGCAGCGGCACGGCCATCAGGCCCTTCGGCACGAAGCCGGTGGACTCGGCGGCCTCGCGAGCGAAGCGCGGGTCCTTGTCGAGCTCGTCGACGACGAGCGGCTGGCGGGTGACGAGCACCCAGCCGGCGATGCCCGTGCTGGACGGGAAGCGCTGACCGACGAGCTCGTCGGCGCCCTCGCCGGCGACCGCCTCGAACACCAGCTCGTCCGAGTCCTCGTCGAACAGGAACACCGACGAGGCGCGGGCGCCGAAGATCGCGCGCGCCACCTCCACGATCGACTGCAGCAGCTCCCGGTAGCTCTCCTCGGAGCCGAGGGCGCCCGCCGCGACTGCGGCTCGCAGGTCGCTCATGTCCCTCCTCCCACGTTGTTGGCGGTCAGGTAGAGCACGCTCTTGAGCTGGAACGGGGTCAACTCGGGGTGCTTCGAGAGGACAAGCGCGCAGATCCCGCTCATGTGCGGCGTGGCGAAGCTGTTCCCGGTCGAGAGGATCGTGCCGCCGCCGAGCCACGCGATCTCGACGCCCACGCCGCGCGCGAAGAACTCGACCGGGGGCGAGGGGTTGTAGAAGAAGGTCAGCGGGTCGGGCTCCTCGTGGCTGCCCACCGAGATCACGGACGAGAAGCGCCACGGATAGCTCTCGACCGGCATGTTGTGCGCCGACGCGACGAGCACGGTGTTGTTGAAGTACGCCTTGTCGGCCAGCTCGTGCAGCAGCTCGGCGAACTGGCGCTTGGTCGTCGAGAGGCTCATGTTGATCACGTCGAAGCCCTCCTCCACCGCCCAGCGCAGGCCCTCGAGCAGGATTGGGCCGCTGCCCTTGAAGCCGGCGCCCAGCACGCGCGCGCTGTAGAGCGAGCACTCGGGCGCGAGGCTGCGGACGATCCCCGCACAGGCGGTTCCGTGTCCGCAGAGGTCGCCCTCGGTGTCGTCCAGGCGCTCGATCTCCTCGTCCTCGTCCCGGCGGAAGGCGACCGCGCCCTCGACCTTCCCGACCTGCGGATGGCCCGCCTCGATCCCGCTGTCGAGGATGCAGACCCGGACGCCCTTGCCGGTCGCGTCGCCGAGGGCCCAGTCGCGCGTGACGCGCTCGGGCCACTCGACGCCGATCGAGATCCGGTCGCCGGCCCCGGCGGGCAGGCTCCAAGCGGGCAGGTCGGCGGGCTCGCTCACCCGTTGATCGTAAGCGACCTAGTTATCCGTCAGGAGGCGACGGAGCTCTTCGACCACCCGGGGCTGCGGCTCGACGCCCTCGGCCTGCAGGGCCTGCTCGAGGCCGGCCAGCACCTGGGCCCGGAAGGCTGCGTCTGCCTCGGCCCGGGCCACGAGCTGGTCGAGCCCGCGCCTCGCGGCCGGCAGCTCCTGCGCCGCCTGCACCCAGGCCTCGGGCGCCGGGGGGAGCATCCCGATCAGCCGTGAAAGTTGCTCGTGGTCGTAGTTGCTCATCACGTCACCTGTCCACCGGACGGGGTAGGCGGCACATTTCTTCCCTCGAAGGCGTCACGGAGCTTGTCGAGGCAGCGCGAGATGCGACTGGCGATCGTCCCGGCCGGGAGGCCGAGGGTGTCGCCGATCATCCGGTAGCTCTCGTCGCGGGCGAAGAAGCGGTCGAGGATCACCTGGCAGGTCTCGGGCAGCTCGGCCATCGCCTCGTGCACGTCGAAGGCCTCTTCGAGGGCGGTCAGTTCGTCCTCCGCGGGAACCTCCGGCAGAGCGTCGAGGTCGGCGTCCGAATCGTGCACGCCCGAGCGGAGCCGGTCGATGCAGACCCTGCGCGTCAGCTGCGCGATCCAGGGCCGCACGGCATCGTCGTCGCGAAGCGAGCCGAGCCGCTCGTAGACGCGGGCGAAGACGTCCTGGAAGACGTCCTCCGCGTCCTGCTGGCCGAGCCGGAAGCCCTGCACCGCGATCGCGTAGACGTAGCGCGAGAAGCGATCGACCAGCTCGCGCCAGGCCTCGTCGTCGCCCGTGCGGCAGCGTGCGACGAGCGCCGCGTCGGAGGGCTCGTGCGTGATCAGCTCTGCGCGGCGCGCAGCCGCTTCGCCATCGTCTCCAGGAGCTTCCACGCGATCGCCGCGTTCCCCTCGACGAGGGGACGGAACTCCCAGGACGTGAGACCCCAGCAGCGCAGCTCGCTGTCGGCGGTGACCGTTGCGCTCCTGGCACCCTCGTCGATCAGCGCGATCTCGCCGAAGTAGTCGCCGGGGCCCAGCTTGTCGCGTTCGCTGCCGTGGACCGAGACGGAGGCCTCGCCGCTCTCGATCACGAAGAACCCGGCGCCGGTCTTCCCCTCGCCGGCGACGGTGCTGCCGGACTCGAAGGTGCGCTCCTTGAAGGAACGCGCGAGGCGCTTGAGGTCGCCGCTCTCGAAGTCGGCGAACAGCGGGACACGCTGGAGGAGCTCGACTGGTGCTTCGGCCACGCGCAAATACTAAGGCTTTGCCGCTTCGGCGCGACTCGCGAGCTCCTCGATCTTTCCCTCGGCGCTGTCGAGCCGCTCCTTGCAGAAGCGGTAGAGCTCCTCACCCCGCTCCCAGAGCTTGAGCGCCTCGTCCAGCGGCGCCTCGCCGCTCTCCAGGCGCTGGACGATCGCCTCCAGCTCTCGCTGGGCCTCTTCGAAAGTCACCGTGTCTCCTCGACGCGGGCGCCGAAGCCGCCCTCGGCCAGCTCGACCTCGACACGCGCGCCCGGCTCGACCGCCTTGCCAGAACGGATGATCGCGTCGCCCGTACGGACGATCGCGTATCCGCGCTCGAGGGTCGAGTGGGGCGAGAGCGCGCGCAGGCGGCCGGCGCTGTGCTCGAGCTTCGCCCGGCGCCGCTCGAGCAAGAGGCGCGGTGCGCGACCGAGCCGCTCGTGCGTGCCGTCGAGCCGGCGGCGCTCGCGCTCGAGGCTGCGGCGGGCTCCGCGTTCGAGCCCGGCACGCGAGCGGTCGAGCCGCTCCAGCAATTGGGTCAGGTCCGGGACGACGAGCCGGCCGGCGACGCTCGGGGTCGAGGCCCGAACGTCGGCGGCCAGGTCGCAGAGCGGCGTGTCTTGCTCGTGGCCGACCGCGCTCACGACGGGAACCGGGCAGTCGGCGATCGCCCGCACGAGCCGCTCGTCGCTGAAGGGCAGCAGGTCCTCAAAGCTCCCGCCGCCACGGGCGACGACCACCACGTCGACGCCTTCGCGGCAGAGCGCGCGGAGAGCCTCGACCACCGCGCCGGCGGCCCGTGGGCCCTGGACGTAGGTCTCCGCCACGAGCACGTTCGCCGGCGGAAAGCGGGTCGTGACGGCGGCCAGGACGTCTCGCTTGGCGGCCGCGTCGTTCCCCGTCACCAGCCCGATCCGTGCCGGCAGGAGCGGCAGGGGCCGCTTGCGCGCGGCGGCAAAGAGGCCCTCGGCTGCGAGCGTGGTCTTCAGGCGCTCGAGCGCGGCCAGGTGGTCGCCGAGGCCGAACGGCTCCAGCGAGAGAGCCCGCAACCGGAACTCGCCGCGGGCCTCGAACAGTTCGGGCCGGCCGTAGACGTGGACGCGGGCGCCGTCGGCGAGCTCGAGCCGCAGCGCGTCGAATTGGCCGCGCGCCATCGAGACGCCGAGGCAGGAGCCATCCTGCGGGTCCTTGAGCGTGAAGAAGACGCTCGCCCAGCGGTCGGAGCGCCGCAGCTCGGTCACCTCACCCTCGACCCAGACCGTCGGCAGCCGCGCCAGCCAGGAGGCCACGCCGCGGTTGAAAGCGCCGACGGAGTAGACCTTGCGGTCGCCGTACTCGATCGCCTCGACCTTCACGAGGCCAGGATACGGCGCGCGTCTAGATGAGGATCTCGGCCGCTGTTTCCGGCGAGCAGCCCTGGCGCAACAGGTCGACCGCGTGGTGCAGATCGGCGTCGCTGTGGGCGATCTTCTCGGCCAGCGGGAGCGGGAAGCCGGCCTCCATCAGCACGTGCAAGCGCCAGCTTTCGACTTTCGCCTGTTCGTCCCTGGGTGTCTCGGCGATCTGCGTCATCGGCGTCCGGGTAGTTCGCTTTGTCCTAGACGATCCCTTCTCGCGGAAGTTTGTGCGCGCTCAGCTGCCGCGAAACGTGGGCGCCAGGCGCGAGCCCGCTTCGGAGAGCGCCTCGTCGATCCGCCGCTGCAGGTCCTGGAGCCGCGCGTTCAGGACCGTGCGCTCGGCCTCGGCGTCGGCGGCAAGCGCCTGCACCTGCGAGCGAAGCTCGAGCTCGGCATCGCTCACCCGCCGCTGCAGCTCCGCGACCAGCTCGTCGCGTTCGTGCTCGAGGCTCGTCCCGATCTGGGAGAGCCTGCGCTCGAGCCGTTGGCCGCCGGCGTCGGCGACGTGCGCGAGCCGCTCTGCCAGGACGCCCTGCGCTTCCTTGGCGAAGTGGTTGACGGCACGGTCGAGCTCGCGTGAGAGCCGCTGCGCCGCGTCGTCGCGCGCGCGGCGGATCGCCTCGCCGAACTGCTTCGAGACCGCCTCGGAAAAGCTGTCGGAGGTTCGGTCGACCACGCGCTTGAGCTGGTCGAGCTGCCGGCGCTCGATGTCCGCGAAGCCGGCCTGGATCCGCTGGATCGCCTCCGCCTCCTCGGCGGCGACACGCTCGCGCAGCTCCCGCTCGCGCTGGCGGAGCCGGTCCGCGACCTCGTGCAGCGCGCGGCGCCGGTCTCGCTCGTGGCTCTCGAGCTGCTCCTGCGTCGACTGCGAGAGCTCGCCCACGGCCTGCGTGAACTGGGTCTCGAGCGTGGCCAGGCGCTCGCGTTGCGCCTCGCTTGCCGCGTCGAGCCGCTCGGTGTCGAGCCGGAGCCGCGACTCGGCCTCGGCCATCAGCTGGCCCTGCCGCCGGCCCAGTGCGGTGAGCTGCGCGCTGAGACCGCGCTCGGTCCGCTCCAGGTCCGCGTTCAGCTCGGTGATCCGGTGCGCGACGCGCTGCTCGACCTTCGCCAGCGCCTCGCTCAGGTCCGCCCCGGCGGCGCGCTCCTGCTCCGCGAATGCGGCCCGGCGCGTCTCGCCGATCTTCCGCTCCTCGGCGACGAGCTTGGAGAGCGAGTCCGCCCGGGCTCGGGACAGTGTCCGCTCGAGCTCCGCCGCGCGGGCGTCGACCTCGGCCGAGACGAGCGCGTCGAAGCGGGCCTCGGCCTCAGCCAGCGTGCGATCGACTTCGTGGGCGCGCGCGACGAGGCGGTGGAGCGCGACCACGCCGAGTTGAGCCGCGGCGCAGACGGTGATCCCGCCCGCGGCGACGGCGATTTCACCCGAGGGCTCGAGCGCGAAGGCGATCCAGGCGACCGCGGCCGCCGCGCCCACCAGCCCGGCGAGCGAGACCAGCGTCGACCGCGAGACACGGTCGAAGACGGCCGCCACGGCCGAGCCGAAGACCACCAGGACCGCTCCCGCGAAGACGAGCTCGAGGACCTCCGCGCGCACGGGCCGCATGCTACGCCAGCCTGAGCACGAGCAGAGCGGCCGCGAGGGCGACGTTCGCAGCGGCCATCGCCCGCAACGCCCGCTCGGGCGCCGCCACCAGCGCCTCGCGCGTGACGGGCTCGCGACCGCCGTCGCGCAGCTCGATCGTGCCGCTGACCCCGGCGACCCGGCGGCGGAGGTGCCGCACGGGCGTCGAGAGCACACGCTGGGCGTAGCTGGTCAGCGTCGCGTACGCGGCCGCCAGCAGCGCCGTCCAGGTGATCGTCCCCGCACAGGCGAAGTAGCCTGTGAGCAGCGGAAACGCGCCCCAGGCGAGCGCGAAGCCGGCGCCGTTGTGGATCGCACCGCCGAACAGCTCGAGGTTGTAGACCGGCACGAGCGCGAGGCCGATTCCCACGAACACGAGCAGCCAGCCGCTGAACGCAACCGCGCCGGCGATCCCGATCGCGACCGCCCCGGCGAGCGGCACGACGGTCAGGCCGACGAGCACGCCTTCCGGGATCCGCGTCTGGAGCGGGCGCCCGTTCAGCTCGTCCAGCGCGTGCGCGGAGATGCCGAGCGCGAGGAAGAAGGCGAGCGCGGCGGCCGCGAGCCGGCCCTCGTACAGCGTCGGCGCCAGGCAGGCTCCGATCGCGACATAGCTCAGGTGCCAGGCGGTGTAGGGCGGGTGGAGCAGCGTGACGTAGTCGCGCCAACCGCCTGGGGCGAGCGCGTAGAACGCCGGCCGCGGCCTCGGTCACGTTCGCCGGCCCCAGAGGACCGTGCAGCCGCCGAGGCTGAGCCGTCGCGCCTGCACGTCCTCGAACCCGGCCTCGTGCATCGCGGTGAGCAGCCGCGGCACCGGCCAGCGGTCGTCGAAGTCGCGGATGCTGCCGCCGAGGAAGCTTCCGACCTCCTTCCAGCCGGGGGAGATCGCGCGACCGGCGGATGGCAGGCCGAAGTCGACCCACACGTCCCAGGCGACTCGCGCAACCGGCCGCGGAGGGACGCCGAACTCGAGTAGCGCTGCGGTCGCCCCGGGCCGCAGGACGCGTGCGAGCTCGCGCAGGCCGGCGGGCAGGTCGTCCAGGTAGCGGAGCAGGTAGGCGGCGGTCAGGCCGTCGAAGGAGCCGTCCTCGAAGGGCAGCGCCTCGGCGGAGGCCTCGACCAGCCGCACGCGCTCGGTCGCGGCCGCGAGCACGAGGCGTCGCCGCGCCTCCGCGAGCATCTCGCCGCTCTGGTCGACGCCGACCACCGAGCAGCCCTTTTGCCGGACGAGCTCGAGCGAGACGGCCGCGGTGCCGCAGGCGACGTCGAGCACGGTGTCCTCCGGCCCGGCGGGCACGCGAGAGACGAGGAAGCGCCGCCAGCGCGGGTCCTGGCCGAACGAGAGCAGGTTCGCGTAGCGGTCGTAGGTCGGCCCGAGCGGGGCGAAGAGGCCGCGCGCGATCCCGGTCCGGGTCTCTGCCACGCGATGAGTCTAAGCTCGCCGGCTCGGGGCTCAGCCGGCAGGCTCGGTCGCCTGGTGCCGCTGCGCGCGGAGCTCGCGGCGCAGTCCGCGAGAAGCGGTGGTGCTGTCGCCCTTGCTGCCGCCAACGCGGACGCGTGGGTCGATCAGCGGGTAGAGGAGGTCGACGATCAGGTTCACGAACACGACCACGACACTCACCACGAGCACGATCCCCAGGATCATCGGGAGGTCTGCTGCGGCGAGCGACTGCACCAGCAGTTGCCCCATCCCCGGGAGCTGGAAGATCTGCTCGATGAAGAGCGCGCCGGCAAACGCGATGCCGACGTCCATCCCCAGCATCGTCACCACGGGAAGCAGGGCGTTCGGCAGGACATGGGAGCGCATCACGCGCGAGCCCCGGGCCCCTTTTGCGCGCGCAGTGCGCACCCAGTCCTCGCTCATCGACTCGAGCAGGCTCGCTCGGATCATGCGCGCGTAGAGCGCCGTGAAGAGGAAAGCGAACGTCAGCCAGGGCAGGATCATGTGGTAGGCCCAGTAGCGGGGGCCGCCGCACTGGACGGAGCTCTGCGGGTCGTACGTCAGGTCGCAGTAGCCGGCCACCGGGAACCAGTGCAGCTTCACGCCGAAGACGTACGAGAAGATCAGCGAGAGCCAGACCGGGTGGCAGCAGAGGCCGATGAGCACGAAGACCATCAGCCCCCGGTCGAGCAGCGAGCGCGGCTTCATCGCCGAGAGCAGCGCGATCGGGAACGAGATCAGCAGGAAGAGGATCGTCCCGCCGATCACGAGCGAGGCCGTGACGGGAAGGGTTCGGCGGATCTCCGTGCCCACGGACTCGTGCAGGCGCGGCGAGTACGGGAACTCGCCGTGGAGCACGATGTTGCCCACGAACCGGAGGTACTGCGTCGGCAGCGAGCCGCTGGTGTCGAACTGCGAGTGCCCGGCGAAGCCGGCGCCCCCGCCGACGGTCTTCCGCGAGCCGGCGAGCACGAAGAACATCACGAAGGTGATCGCGGTCACCGCGAACACGAGCAGCACCGCCCCCAGCAGCCGCTTGCCGATGAACACGAGCATTTTGCCCCGCCTGCCTCCTCGCTCAGCGCTCGCGAGCTATGAAGATACGACAAACACCGGCGAGACTAAGCTCGCCGGGATGAACCTCGATCGCGACCTGCGGAGGATCGCCGAGGCCGCGGCGCGGCAAGCGGCGAAGGGGGAGGAGTTGGCCGGCATCGTCCCCGCGGAGCCGGCGAACGGGCTTCGCCTCTACGTCTGCGCTTACGGCGCCGAGGACGCGACCCGGTGGCTGGTGCTCGACGCGACCGGCGTTCCGGTTTCCGACCGCGCGCTCATCCGGGAGGGGGTCTCGATTGCCGCGCTCTGCGAGGTGGCGGAGGACGCGGCCGGCGTCGAGCCCGACTCTGCGCGGGTCGCGAGCCCGGCCCTGCTCGACGACCTCGGCGCCGACACGGGCCCGAACGTCGCCGAGGCGCTCAAAGGCGCCGCCGGCACGGTCGAAGAGCTCGTCCGCGACGTGGAGCGCGGCTACAAGCTGCCCCTGAGCTAGTCTGGCCGCATGGAAGGCTTCCCCTTCGGCGGCGATCCCGAGGATCTGATGCGGAGCCTGCGCGAGTTCGCCGAGCAGCAGGCCGAGAGCGTCCACGAGGCCCAGCGCGAGCAGTTCGCGACGCTGACACTGAACACCGCAGTCGAGCTGACCTCGGCGGCGTTGCAGCAGGTTCAGGCGAGCGGCAGCGCCGAGGAACAGGCCGGCGCCCTGCGCGATGCCATGCGCGTGTTGTTCCCGGAAGCCGTCGCGCTGGTCTCAGCTGCGCGGCAGGGCTTCATGCGCGAGACCTGAGCCCGGCTCGGAGCTGAGCCGGCGACCGGCCCCGATCAGCCAGCGGCCGAGCGTCAGGCGAACGCGTCGGCGCGGCTTCGAGACCGGGTACCAGTCGCTGCTCAATCGCGCCGTCCGCTCTCTGACGGCGTCTGCGCGGATCTCGTGCTCGATCATCCGGAACTCCTCTCGACCAAAAGTATCTCGACCTCGAAAGAGAACGTTACAGCTAGAGTTTCTTGACGTCAAGAGTTTTTTGACCGAGAATCCGCACGTGAAGGAAGAAGACCACATCGACCGCTGGCTGGCCGAGCACGAGCTGCCCGGCGCGGTCGACCGCGAGGTCGAGGGCATCGTAGATCGGGTCAACGGCCTGCAGCGCCGTCTCCACCGGATGCTCGACGAGACCCTGGCGGACTTCGACCTGAGCGTCGGCGAGTGGAAGGCGCTGACGCACCTGCAGCTGGACGGGCCGCCGCACCGCAAGTCGCCCGGCCAGCTCGCCCGCTGGGCCGACCTCTCGAGCGGGGCGATGACGAACCGGCTCGACCGGCTCGAGGAGGCCGGGCTCGTGCGGCGCGTCCCCGATCCCGACGACCGCCGCGGTGTGCTCGTCGAGCTCACCGACGCGGGCGCCCGCGCGTGGGAGCAGTCGGTCAGCGCGCAGGCCGAGAAGGAGTCGCTGGTGGCCGCGGCGCTGAGCGTCGAAGGAGAAGCAGCAGCTGAACGCGCTGCTGCGGCGGCTGATGGTCGAGTTCGAGAAGCGCGAGCCCAAGAAGAGGTAGCTCCCGCCGCGCCGTGACGACGCGACGGGAGCGTGGTCGCCCTCGAACTACCGAGCAGGTGGAATCAGCACGCGGTTGACGACGTGGATGACCCCGTTCGTCGCCATCACGTCGGCCTTCACGACCTTCGCCGTGTTCACGAAGACGTTCGAGCCGGAGACGCGGATGCCGACCTTCTTGCCGTTCAGCGTCTTCGCCGAGCGCAGCTTCACGACGTCGGCCGCGGTGACCTTGCCGGCGACCACGTGGTAGAGCAGCACGGCCTTGAGCTTTGCCTTGTTCGCGAGTAGCGCCTTGAGCGTCTTCTTCGGCACCTTCTTGAAGGCAGCGTCGGTCGGCGCGAAGACGGTGTAGGGCCCGGGCTGCTTCAGGGCCGAGACCAGGCCGGCGCGCTTGAGCAGCATCGTCAGCGTCGTGAACTTGCCGGCCGCGGTCGCAGTAGCGACGATGTCGCCGCTCTGCGCGCGATTCGGTGCCGGCGGTCGAGGCCAGGGGCGCCGCAGCGAGCGCCGCGACCACGATCAGGAGCAATAGTGCGGTCTTCTTCATGACGTCCTTTCGTCGAGGCGCGTCAGCGCGACGCGGGTGCAGGGGTTGGGCGAGGGCTTGCCTGACGGCGGCCGGCGGCGAGCCAGCCGAGCCCGTAGACGGCCGAGAGGCCGACCAGGCCGTAGACGATCCGGCTCGCGGCGTTGGTCTCGCCGAAGTCGAGGCCGAACACCCACGCGACCAGATCGAACTTCGCGACCGCGACGAGCCCCCAGTTGAGGCCGCCGACGAGCACGAGCGTGAGCGGGAGCAAATCACGCTTCCCGAGCATTTGTCCACCTCCTGTAGAGAAGTTGTTCATCAACGGTCGGCAGAGTACTGCCCCGGAGGCGGCTTGTCAAACTTGTGTACATGGCTTGTATAGTTAGGCGCGTGAGCAGCGAGACCGTCCTCCGCATCGGCGAGCTGAGCAAGCGCTCAGGTGTGAGCCCCGAACTGCTGCGGGCGTGGGAGCGCCGGTACGGCTTGCTGCGCCCCACTCGCTCGACCGGCGGGCTCCGCCTGTACTCGCTGGAGGACTTGGAGCGCGTGCGGCTGATGCGGCGCCACATCGACGGCGGCCTCGCCGCCGCCGAGGCCGCGGGGCTCGTCTCGCGCACGCCCGTGAGCGAGGGCACCAGCGAGACGGCGGTCGCGTCGTCGCCGGAGGCGCAGTCGGAGCTCGCGGCTGCGCTCGACGCCTTTGACGAGCCCTCCGCCCAGGCGGTGATCGACCGGCTGCTGGCGACGACCACGTTGGATGCGTTCCTGGCCGAGGTCGTGCTGCCGTACTTGCGTGAGCTCGGCGAGCGGTGGGAGCGCGGGAAGGCCTCGGTCGCCCAGGAGCACTTCGCTTCGAGCGTCCTCCGCGGCCGGCTGCTCGGCCTGTCTCGCGGCTGGGGTCTCGGGCTCGGGCCTCTGGCGCTGCTGGCCTGCTTGCCGGGCGAGCAGCACGAGCTCGGCCTGGTGTCGTTCGGGCTCGCGCTGCGGGCCCGCGGCTGGCGAATCGGCTACCTCGGCAGCGACACGCCTCTGGACACCCTCACCAAGGCCGCCGACTCGCTGCGGCCGGACCTCGTCGTTTTGAGCGCGGTCTCGGACGAGCGCGTGCGCGCCGTCGGCACCGAGCTGCGGTCCCTCGCCGAGCGGCACCGCGTGGCGGTGGGCGGTGCCGGTGCGACGGGCGATGCTGCCGAGGAGGTCGGCGCGATCGCGCTCGAGGGCGACGTAGTCGCCGAGGCCGAGCGTGCTACGGCGCTCGCGCAGAGCGCCCGCTCGTAGACTCCCGCGGGCCGATGGGCCTCGTCGACTCCGCGATCGTGCGCCTGCTTCCGGCCGTGCCCAGGCCGGTCGTGCGCAGGATCTCCGCGCGCTACATAGCCGGCGAGGAGCTCGATGACGCGCTGCGGGTCGTCCGCGGCCTGAACGACGACGGCAAGCTGGCGACGATCGACGTGCTCGGGGAGGAGATCGCCGAGCCGGACGAGGCGCGAGCGATCGCAGTGGCCTACCGCGAGACCTTCGAGGCGATCGAGCGCGGGCGGCTGGACTCGAACGTGAGCGTGAAGCCGACGGCGCTCGGCCTGAAGCTCGGCTACGACCTCTTTCGCTCCAACCTGCTGGACGTGGTGCGGCACGCGGCCGAGCGCGGCAACTTCGTCCGGATCGACATGGAGGACTCGTCGACGACCGACGACACGCTGCGGCTCTACCGTGAGCTGCGGGCGGAGGGGTTCGACAACGTCGGCGTCGTGGTGCAGGCGCGGCTGAAGCGGACGCTGGCCGACCTGCGCGAGCTCGCCGACCTGCGGCCGAACGTGCGGCTTTGCAAGGGGATCTACCTCGAGCCGGCAGAGATCGCCTACCGGGATTTCGACTCGATCCGCGCGAGCTTCGTGCAGGCGCTCGAGGAGCTGCTCGAGCTCGGCTGCTACGTCGGGATCGCGACGCACGACGAGTGGCTGCTCGAGCAGGGCCAGCGGCTGGTCGCGGCGCGGGCGCTCGGACGGGAGCAGTACGAGTTCCAGATGCTGCTCGGCGTTCGGCCGGGGCTCGGCGACCAGCTCGTCCGGGGAGGCCATCGCCTGCGGATCTACACGCCGTTCGGGCGGCACTGGTACGCGTACTCGCTGCGGCGGCTGCAGGAGAACCCCAAGATCGCGGGCTACATCGCCGCGGACACGGTCGGGCGCCTGCTGCCGGGCAGCAACGGCGGCACCAAAGCCTGACTCGTCAGATCGCCACGGCGTAACGAGCGAACCCGGCGCAGTCCGGCGGGCGTCGGACAATCAGGCGGTGACGCTGCGGCGGTACCTCCTGGTGCGGACGGGCTGGGCCGCAGGGATGCTGTTCGCCTTCGTCACGATCGCGTACTTCGTCGTCTGGGTGGCCGGCGACTTCCGCGGCGATCCCGGGTACGGCAGCTTCCTCTGGGACGCGCTCACCGGCTCGCTGGACGAGCTGTCCTCGAAGGCGCCGTCGAGCGAGCACGTGAACGTGAACTCGCTCGTCTGGCATGCCTCCGGCGTAACGCTCTCGCTGTTGCTCGTGACGGCGGCGTTCACGGCGGTCCTCGCCTTCCTGTTCGCGCTGCTCGCCAAGCGCGGCCGCCCGGCCCGTTCGGCCGTCAGGGGCTTCGAGTTCCTCGGCGCCTCGCTGCTGCCGGTCTGGACGGGGCTCTACATCACCTTTTACCTCGGCGTCAGGGCCGGCCTGCTTCACACCTCCGGCTACTGCCCGCTGGTCTCGGCGCCGGCCGGCCACTGCCACGGCCCGGTCGAATGGGCCGCCCACCTGGTCTGGCCGGCGCTCACACTGACCATCTTCTACGCCGCGGTCTACACGCGGATCGTGCGGCACGACCTGGCCCAGTCCGCGCGCGAGTGCCGCCGGAGGGTCGCGGAGGGTGAGGACGCCCAGTCCGTGCGCCGCGACGTGAGACGCTTGTACACCGGGGTCTACGTGAAGCGACTCGCCCGCGACCTGGGGTTCGGGCTCGGCTTCGTACTCTTCGTCGAGACCGTCTTCGGCCTGCCGGGCCTCGGCCAGGCACTCGTGGTCGCTTCCTTCTCGGAGTCGGGGCAGCTGCTGGCCGGAGTGCTCGTCTGGGCGTCGGTGATCGCCGCACTCGCGAGCCTGCTCGCCGACGCCGCCGCCGCGGTCCTGGACGCGCGCTTCCGCCGCTTCTAGGGCTTCCGGGCGACGACGATCAGGTCTCCGGGGACGCGCACCTCGCGGCGGCCCCAGCGATTCGGGTCGGGCAGCTCCTCGAGCCGCTCGAGCGCGAGACCGGCGCCGCCGAGCGCGTGGATCAGTCGTCCGAGGGGCCAGGCTTCGAAGTAGCTTTCGTGCCAGTGCAGCATCTGGTCGAGGCACGCTGCGACCGGATGCTCGTCGTAGAGGAAGAGGACCCCCTTGCGCTTCAGCGCCGCGGCGAGCCCGGCCGCCCAGGCGTCGAGGTCGCCGATCTCCGCGAGCGCGCCCCACGACGAGTAGACGACGTCGAAGCGCCCGCGCCGCAGCTCGACCGGCAGCGCCTCGGGCGAGGCGGTCACCAGCGCGGCGTCGGGCAAGCGCTTGCGGGCGGCCACCACCGTCTCCTCCGACGAGTCGACTCCAGTCACCAGCGCTCCCAGCGACATCAGCGCGGCCGTCTCGCGCCCGGCCCCGCAGGCGAGGTGCAGGACGTGCCGGCCGCCGATGTCGGGCAGCCGCTCGCGCACAGGCTTCGGCAGCGTCCTCGAGCCGCGCGCCGACGAGCGCCGGATGCGCTTGTGTGCCTCCTCCCAGGCGCGCAGGTTGGTGTCGGTCGGCTCCATCAGGCGAGTAGCGAGAACCCGCCGTCGACGATCAGCGTGTGGCCGCACACCATCTTGGCCTCGGGCGAGCAGAGGAAGCACACAGCGTCCGCGATGTCGCCCGGTTCGACCAGCCGTCCCGCCGGCGTGCGTTCCAGTCCAGTCGAGATCATGGCCTCGCGGTTCGGGAAGTGCTCGAGCGCGCCGGTCTCGACCACGCCCGCCGAGACCGCGTTGACCCGGATCCCGCGGGGAGCCAACTCCACCGCCAGGTAGCGGACGAGCGCCTCGAGCGCAGCCTTGGAGACGCCGACCAGCGTGTAGTTCTCCATCACCCGGATCGAGCCGAGGCTCGAGACACCGACGATCGACGAGCCCTCAGGCATCTGCGGCACGCACGCCCGGGCGAGTGTCAGCAACGCCCGCGAGTTCGCCGACAACGTCCAGTCCCAGTGCTTCTCCTCGGTCTCGAGCGCAGGCCTGATCACGCCCGTGGCCGCGTTGTGGACGAGCACGTCGAACGGCCCGAGCTTCGCGGCCTCCGCTGCGACTCGCTCCGAGGCGACGCTCCCGCGCAGCAGCAACGGCTCGGCCCCAGCGGCCCGCAGCTCCTCGGCCGTCTCCTCCGCGGCGCGGTCGTTCCTCAGGTACCCGATCGCCACGCGCGCGGCGCCCCGCTCGGCGAAGAGCTGCGCGATCGCCTTGCCGATCCCACGCGAACCGCCCGTGACGAGCACGGACGCCCCTTCGAACGAGCTCATCGCCGCGGCAGGGGCTCGTCGGCGGGCGCGGAGCTCGGAATCTCCTCCCAGCCGGGAGCGTCGCGCCGCACCTTCGGGCCTTCGGCCGCCTTGGTCGAGGCGTGGCCGAGCCGGTCGAGCAGCTCCATCTTCTCCTCGGCGTAGCGGCGCACCTCGTGGTCGGCGGGCAGGTCGAGCACGAGCTCCTCCACGCGGGCGCGCAGCTGGTAGGCGAAGTGCGGCGTCGCCGGACCGACGAGCGCGTCGATCTGGTCGGTGGTCGGCTCGGGCTGCGGCATGGGCCGAAGCCTAATCGGTAGGTTCGAAGTGATGCGACGTCCCGAGCTAGCCGACGTGATGCTGCTCGCGACGGTCACTCTCTGGGCCCTCAACTTCACGGTCACGAAGTACGTGATCTCCCACGGCTTCCAGCCGGTCGCGTACGGCGTGCTGCGCTTCGGGTCGGCGGCGATCCTGTTCGCCGCCTTCACCTGGTGGCGCGAACGCTCCTTCGCGATCGGCCGCCGCGACCTCGCCGTGTTGGTCGGCGCCGCGCTCGTCGGGATCTTCCTCAACCAGCTCTCGTTCGTCTACGCGATCAAGCTGACGACGGCGACGACCGTGGCGCTGCTCTTCGGGACGCTCCCGGTGATGACGGGGATCTTCGCCTACCTGCTCGGGATCGAGCGGCTCAACTCCCGCTTCTGGATGGCGGCGGTGCTCGCGTTCGCCGGCGCCGCGCTCGTCGCGCTCGGCGCGGGCACCGGTGTCTCCGGCCAGCTCTGGGGCGACCTGCTCGGCTTCGCGGCCTCGGCCACCTGGGCCTGGTACACGGTCGCGGTCTCGCCCCTGTTGCACCGCTACTCGACCGTGCGGGTCAGCGCCGTCGCCTTCACGATCGGGACGATCCCGCTGCTCGCGGTCGGCCTGCCGCAGCTGGCGAGCCAGGATTACGACCTCCCGGCGACGATCTGGCTACTGCTCGCCTTCGCAGTGGTCGGCCCGCTCGTGGTCGCGAACCTGCTCTGGTTCGGCGGGATCAGCCGCGTCGGCCCGTCGCGCGCCGCGGTCTTCGCCAATGCGCAGCCCTTCCTCGCGGCGGTCTTCTCGCTGCTGATCCTGTCCGAGCCGCTCGGACGCCTGCAGGTAGTGGGCGGCTTCCTGATCGCCTGCGCGATCCTGATCTCGCGCATCCCCTCTCGCGCCCGTACGGAGGTCGTGCCGACGTGAGCCTGCGCGAGCGGCTCGCGCGCACGCCGCCGGGCTACCGCTTCTCGATCGGCCGGATCCTGGCGATCTACTCCGGCCTGATGGTCGCGCTGCTGCTGGCCGCGCTCGACCAGACGATCGTCGCGACCGCGCTGCCACGGGTGGTCGGCGAGCTCGGTGGGATCGGGCAGTACTCGTGGGTCTTCACCGCCTACATGCTCGGCTCGACCGTGACCGTGCCGCTCTACGGCAAGCTCGGCGACGCGCACGGTCGCAAGCCGCTCTTCATCATCGCGATCACGATCTTCCTGATCGGCTCGGCACTCTGCGGGGCGGCCCAGAACATGGTGCAGCTCGTGGTCTTCCGGGCCATCCAGGGCGTCGGCGCTGGCGGCCTCTTCCCGCTCACGCTGGCGATGGTCGGGATGATCGTTCCGCCACGCGACCGCGGGAAGTACCAGGGCCTGATCGGCTCGGTCTTCGCCGCCGCCTCGATCATCGGGCCGCTGATCGGCGGGTTCATCGTCGACAACACCTCGTGGCGCTGGATCTT
The DNA here is from genome assembly GCA_963763475.1 of uncultured Actinomycetes bacterium. Classification (GTDB taxonomy): domain Bacteria; phylum Actinomycetota; class Thermoleophilia; order Gaiellales; family Gaiellaceae; genus AC-32. The sequence goes on from CAVXOR010000002.1 coordinate 515,811, forward strand.
CTTCGTCAACCTGCCGGTCGGGATCGTCGCGCTCGTCGTGATCCTGGTGACGATGCCGAGGCGGGCGACGCAGCACCAGCACTCGATCGACTGGCTCGGCGCGGGTGTGCTCGCGCTGGGAACGACAGCGCTGCTTCTCGGGCTGGTCTGGGGCGGCAACGACTACCCCTGGGGCTCGGTCGAGGTGCTCGGGGCGCTCGCCGTCGCGGTCGTCCTGCTGGCGGCATTCGCGCTGATCGAGCGGCGGGTGCGCGAGCCGATCCTCCCCTTCGAGCTGCTGCGCAACCAGACGGTCTCCTCGAGCGTCGCGTGCATGTTCCTCGTCGGCGCGGCGATGTTCGGGACGATCAGCTTCGTGCCGCTGTTCGTGCAGGGCGTGATCGGCACGTCGGCGACCTCGTCGGGCGTCGTCCTCACTCCGCTGATGCTCGGCGCGGTGACGACCAGCTTCCTCTCGGGTCAGGTGGTCTCGAGGACGGGCCGCTACCGGCCGAACACGCTGATCGGGCCCGTCGTGCTCGGGCTCGGCGAGCTGATGCTCTGGCGGCTCGGGGTCGACGCGACGAACGCCGACGCAGCGAAGGCGATGGTGATCGCGGGTGTCGGGCTCGGGATGATGATGCAGATCTTCGTGCTCTCGATCCAGAACTCGGTCCCGCGAATGCAGATGGGCTCCGCCACGGCGCTGAGCCAGTTCTCGCGCTCGATCGGGGCCACGCTCGGCGTCGCGGCGATGGGCGCGATCGTCAACCAGCGGCTGCCCCAGAGCGCACGGATCGAGGGCACGGCGATCCACCGGCTGCCGCCGGCCGGGCGCGAGGCGCTGGCGAACGCGCTGCACCCGGCCTTCCTGCTCGCCGCCGTGCTCTGCCTGCTCGTGTTCGTGATCTCGCTGCGCTGGGTGCGCGAGGTGCCGCTTCGTCACGGATTCGAGGAGACAGCGCCGCCGGTCGGCGACGAGGCCTCTCTTCAGCAGGCCGCAGTAAGATCAGAGTCGTGAGCCAGACCGACTTCATGCCGCTCGACGGTTGGGACCACGTCGAGCTGTGGGTCGGCAACGCCAAGCAGTCGGCCTACTTCTACGAGCACGCCTTCGGCTTCACCCGCACGGCCTACGCGGGGCCCGAGACCGGCGTCCGCGACCGGGCCTCCTACGTGCTCGAGCAGGGCGAGATCCGACTGCTCGTGACGAGCGGCCTGCGAAACGACAGCGAGATCACGCAGTACGCGTGCCGGCACGGCGATGCAGCGAAGAGCATCGGCCTCCAGGTGCCGAGCGCCGCCGAGGCCTACCGCCAGGCGGTTCAGCGCGGCGCGCGCGTGATCGCCGAGCCGCACTGGCTCGAGGACGACTTCGGCCGCGTGGAGCTCTCCGCGATCGGCACCTACGGCGACGTGATCCACACCTTCGTCAACCGCCGAGAGTACGCCGGCCCGTACCTCCCCGGCTACGTCTCGGTGACCGAGAACGGCCATGCCGACGCCGGCGTGGGGCTGAAGGCGCTCGACCACGTCGTCGGCAACGTCGAGCTCGGCCGCATGAACCACTGGGTGGAGTTCTATGAGCGCGTGTTCGGGATGACGAACATCGTCCACTTCGGCGACGACCAGATCCAGACCGAGTACTCGGCCCTGATGTCCAAGGTGATGGCGGACGGCAGCGGCAAGATCAAGTTTCCGATCAACGAGCCGGCCGAGGGCAAGCGCAAGAGCCAGATCGAGGAGTACCTCGAGTTCAACCACGGCCCGGGCGTCCAGCACATCGCGCTGCAGAGCGAGGACATCGTCCGCACCGTCCAGGCGCTGAAGGAGCGCGGAGTGCTCTTCCTCGACACGCCGGATGCCTACTACGACGAGGTCGAGGAGCGCGTCGGCGAGATCGGCGAGGACTACGTCGACCTGCAGCGCCTGAAGATCCTGGCCGACCGCGACGAGGACGGCTACCTGCTGCAGATCTTCACGAAGACGGCGCAGGACCGGCCGACGGTCTTCTTCGAGGTGATCGAGCGCCACGGCGCGACCACCTTCGGCGAGGGCAACTTCAAGGCGCTGTTCGAGAGCATCGAGCGCGAGCAGGCGCTCCGCGGCAACCTCTAGCCAACAGGGCCGATTGTGAGCGGTACCGGAGGGGTCTAGCCTTGTCTGGTGCCGATCTGCGCAAGTTGCGGGAGAGCCGTCGAGGGCGACTTCGCCTTCTGCCCGCATTGCGGCGCCGAGCTGGCGGCCGCACCGGCGGCGCGAGAGCAGCGCAAGGTCGTCACAGTCCTCTTCTGCGACGTCACGGGCTCGACGGCGCTTGGGGAGTCGACTGACCCCGAGGCGGTGCGCGCGCTCCTCGCGCGTTACTTCGAGCGGATGAAGGCGATCGTCGAGTCCCACGGCGGGAGCGTGGAGAAGTTCATCGGCGACGCGGTCATGGCGGTGTTCGGTGTCCCGCACGTCCACGAAGACGATGCGCTGCGCGCCGTTCGCGCGGCCTCCGAGATGCGCGACGCGCTCCCTGAGCTCGGCCTCGAAGCGCGGATCGGCGTCAGTACCGGCGAGGTCGTGACGGGCACCGAGGAGCGTCTCGCCACCGGGGACGCCGTGAACGTCGCGGCCAGGCTCGAGCAGGCGGCACAGCCGGGCGAGATCCTGCTCGGCAGTGGAACCCTGCGTCTCGTCCGCGAGGCCGTCAAATCGGAGGCCGTCGAGCCGCTCGGGCTGAAGGGCAAAGCAGAGCCGGTTGCGGCCGCCCGCCTGCTCGCCGTGACCGGCGAGACCCGTCCCAGCCACCAGGGGCCGATGGTCGCGCGGGAGACCGAGCTCAACCGGCTTCGTGATGCGTTCGAACAGGCCACCCGCGACCGCTCCTGCCAGCTCTTCACCGTGCTCGGGGCGGCGGGAGTCGGCAAGTCGCGGCTCGCGCACGAGTTCCTGAACGGCGTCGATGCGATGCTCGTGAGCGGCCGCTGCCTCTCCTACGGCGAGGGAATCACGTACTGGCCGGTCGTCGAAGTGCTCCGGCAGTTCGACGAGCTTCCCCACGACCCGTCTGCGGCGGCGGCGTTACGGTCGCTTCTCGACGAGAACGAGCAGGAGACGCTCGCCGAGGCGATTGCGTGGGGTTTTCGCAAGCTGTTGGAGGAGCGGGCACGCGAACGACCGCTCGTCTGTTTGTTCGACGACATCCATTGGGGCGAGGAGACGTTCCTCGACCTGGTCGAGCACGTCGCCGACCTCTCGCGCGACGCGCCGATCCTCATGCTCTGCATGGCGCGACCCGAGCTTCTGGACAGGCGGCTCGGCTGGGGCGGCGGGAAGCTCAATGCGACCGCCGTGCTGCTCGAACCACTCTCCGCCGCGCAGACGGAGGTCCTGCTCGACTCCCTGGGTGCCTCGGACGGCGAGCTGCGCGCGAAGGTCAATCTCGCCGCGGAGGGCAACCCGCTCTTCGTCGAGGAGATGCTGGCGCTCGCGAGCGGCTCGCCCGGCGGCGAGGTCGCCGTGCCGCCGACGATTCAGGCTCTGCTCGCCGCGAGGCTCGACCAACTCGAAGCGAGTGAGCGGAGTGTTCTCGCGTGCGGCTCCGTCGAGGGGCGGATCTTCCACCGGGGCGCCGTGCAGGCGCTCGCTCCGGAAGAGGAGCAGCTGCCCCAACGGCTCGTGTCGCTCGTGCGCAAGGAGCTCGTTCGCCCGGACACACCGCAGCTCGCGGGCGAAGACGCGTTTCGCTTTCGCCACCTCCTGATCCGGGACGCTGCCTACGAGGCGCTGCCGAAGGCGTCGCGGGCAGAGCTGCACGAGCTCTTCGCCGGCTGGATCGGCGAGCGCGGGCAGGAGCTCGTCGAGCTGGACGAGATCGTCGCCCACCACCTGGAGCAGGCCGCCCGCTACAAGCAGGAGCTCGGACAGCCAGACGTCGACCTGGCCGAGCGTGCGGCAGCGCGTCTCGCCGCCGCCGGCCGGCGTGCCCTCTGGCGCGCGGACGGCCGCGCGGCCGCCTCGTTGCTCGAGCGGGCACTCGAGCTCACACGTCCGCTCCGGCTCGACGTCCATCTCGAGCTCGACCTCGCCCAGTCGCTCCAATGGGTCGACCTCGAGAAAGCGGCCGCGGTCGCCGACAGAGCGGCCTCCGGTGCCGGTGCCGCCGGCGACGAGGCCCGGCGCCTCCTCGCGCTGACGGTGGCCGGATTCCTCCGCTTGCTCTACGCCGTCGATCCGGACGTCGACGCGCTGGAGCGGGTCGCGCAGGCCGCGCTGCCGCTACTCGAGGAGGCGCACGACCACGCCGGCCTCGTCCACGTGTGGGACGCGCTCGGGTACGGCGTCGGAAACTGTCGTGGCCGGTACGAGGATTTTGTCCACGCGTCCGAGCAGGCAATCGAGCACGCCAGGCTCGCGGGGCAGCGTCGCGGCTTCCGCTTCAACCTCGTGATGGCTCTGCTCATAGGTCCACGGCCGGCCGACGAGGCGCTGCGCCGCGTCGATGCCGCCCTCTCGGCGAACCCGTACCCCGACGACCTCCTGATGCGCGTGAACCTCGTGGCGATGCTCGGCCGCCTCGACGAGGCGCGCGCACTCGCGCGCGAGGGGAACCAGCTGCTCCAGGAGTATCGAGGCTTCGGGGGCGAGCACTGGGTCGCGGAGGTCGACATCCTCGCCGGCGACCACGAGGCCGCCGCCGTGAACCTGCGCCGCTTCTGCGACCTGCTCGAGGCGAAGGGACGACGCAACAACCTGTCGCTCTATGCGCCGCGCCTCGGGCGCGAGCTCTATGCGCTCGGACGCCTCGACGAGGCCGAGGCGCTCGCGCGGCAGGGACGTGAGCTCGCGGCCGAGGCGGACATCACGCCGCAAATTGCCTGGCGTCAGGCGCAGGCGCTCGTCGACTCTGCGCGCGGCCGCTACTCGGAGGCCGAGACCCTCGCGCGGGAGGCGGTCGCGATCGCGGAGCGGACGGACGCGCTCAATTGGCAGGGCGAGGCATCGCACGACCTTGCCGAGGTCCTCGCGGCCGGGGGCCGCACGGACGAGGCTGTTGGCTCATTCGAGCAGGCGCTCGATCGTTTCGAGCGCAAGAAGAACCTCGCGATGGTGGCTCAAGTGCGACCGCGGCTGGAGGCCCTGCGCGGCAACCTCTAGGTCTTCGCGACCCCGCAGTACCACCAGGCAAAGGCGCGTAGCGCTCCCTCGTCCATCAACCGCTGCTCCTCGCGCTCGAGCGTTGGCTCGCCGACCATGCGGGCCAGGTATGGGCGCTCGGTCAGGCTGAGCGTGTCGAACGCCCCGGCCAGCGCGGCCTGAACCACGGCACCGGTGTGGAGGTCGCCGTGCTCGGCCCGCCAGTCCTCGACGGTCGTCGATCCGCCGTGGGCGGCCACCCAGGCCGCGGCGCGCTCGTCGTAGCCCTCCCAGGAGAACTCCGAGACGAAGAGGCGGCCGCCCGGCCGGAGCAGCCGCGTGATCGCCTTGACGACGCGCTCGAGGTCGGAGTGGTGGAGGGCCATCACCGAGCAGACGGCGTCGAAGCGGCCGATCGAGCTCACGTCTTCGACGCGCTCGCGGATCAGCCGCGGGCGCGCGGGCGCGCTCGGATCGACGCCGACGGCGTCGAGACCGTGTGCGGCGAGTCGCTCGACGAGAGCGCCGTCACCGCAGCCGACGTCGAGCACGCGCGAGCGCGGGGACAGCGCGCCGAGGAGCAACGCGTCGAAGCCGCGCCACCAGAGGTCGCTCGTCACGCTTACGACTCTCGCTGCTCCCAGCGGCGCAGTCCACCTTCCGGGTCCCACGCCATGCCGAACCGGTTGCCCTCGGCGAAGGTGACGAAGCCGGCGGAGTCGACGTCGATCGCGAAGAGGTGGTAGTTCGGCTCGTCGGGCTCCCAGTCGATCCGCGCCTTGATCGTCTCGCGGTAGCGCTTCCGCCGCTCGTTCTCCTCGATCGGCAAAGCCCGCCCGTAGAGCTTGAAGTCGCCCTCATCGCCCTCGCGGCGCGAGACGACGCTGTGCACGACGAGCCGCGGGTCGCGGAGCAGATCGAGCGCCTTCGGCGAGCGCCACATCATCCCGAGCATCAGTTCGCCGTCGACGAACTCGGGCTCGACCGGGGTGATCCGAGGCCAGCCGTTGGCGCGCAGTGTCCCGACGAGGCACAGCTCGCGGGCGCGTAGCCGCTCATCGCCGAGCCCGGCCAGCTCCGGGGCGGCCTCTGCAAACTCGTCCCAGCGCACGGCGCCAGGCTAATGCTTACCGGCTCCGTGATCGGGTACGGCCGGGCCGATGAGCGCACTCGATTTTCTGCGAGCGCCGGCTCGGCAGGCTTCGGCCGTTAGCGAGACGGCGCACCGCCCGTGGCCGCTTCCCTCCGGCCCCTGGACGCTGGCGCAGAGCTGGGAGGACCTGCTGTTTGCCCACTGGCGCGTGGACGCCGAGCAGCTGCGGAAGCTCGTCCCGCCGGAGCTCGAGCTGGAAGAGCACGACGGCAGTGCCTGGCTCGGAATCACGCCGTTCGTGCTGACCGGGTTCCGGCTGCGGGGCACCTTCCCGCTACCGCGCGTCTCCACGTTCCCCGAGCTGAACGTCCGCACCTACGTGACCGCCGACGGCAAGCCCGGGATCTGGTTCTTCAGCCTCGACGCCGCGAGCCTGGTGGCGGTGGAGGCGGCGAGGCGGGCGTACAAGCTGCCGTACTTCCACGCGCGGATGAAGGTCGACCGACGCGGCGGCACGATCGGCTACTCCAGCGCCCGGCGCGACGCCGCGCGGCCGTTCACCTTCGAGGCGCGCTACTCAGGCGAAGACGAGCCGGCGGTCCCGAGCCCGGGTTCGCTCGAGCATTTCCTGACCGAGCGCTATTGCCTCTATGCCCAGGACGAGGAGGGTGTGAGGCGAGCGGAGATCCACCACGCACCGTGGTGCCTCAGTCCGGCCGAAGTGACGATCGACCTGAACACGATGCCCCCGGATGGGATCGACTTCGAAGGCGAGCCGCTCTGCCACCTCGCTGAGCGCCAGGACGTCCTGATCTGGCCGCTCGAGCAGGCCTGAGCGCACCGCAAGACCAGTCCCGGAGCGGGATCTTCTAAATCACAACACTTCGAAGAAGCTCAGGAGGATGTTGGGATGAAGAAGCGCTGGATTCTGCCGGGTCTCCTTGTGGCGGCTTTCGCCCTCGCGGCGACCGGCCTGGCGAATCCCGGCCCAGGCCACGGCACCGGTCACGGCAAGCCCGGCAAGTTCGGCCCGTACAACGTGGTCACCGACGACCACGGCTCGTGCGGCAACCCGTGGGCGGTCGACACCGAGAAGCGCACCTTCACGGTGCACAAGAACCGGGACGGCTCATTCACGCTCCTGCGCCGAGATCGCGGGACGTTTTTGACGATCGCCGGCGTGAGCCCAGGCGCTTGCGAGACCACGCCCCACCACGGCCACACCGTCCTCGCCGGCATGAAGGGCCGCTTCCACGGCTACCTGCAGGGCAGGGTCACGGGCGGCACGTTCAACCCGAATGCGACCTGCCTGGCGGACTGCGGGTTCACTGACGTCTTCATCGACACGTTCTTCGGGACGAGCGCGACCTTCTCGTGCGACGTGAACTCGAAGGCATGCAAGTTCGACTTCGAGTACACGGGCTTGAGGCACCAGGGGCTCAAGTACCGCCACTGGTTCGACAAGGGCCACGGCGCCGGGACGTTCCTGCAGGAACGGTTCCGCGGCGACATCGCGAACTCGTAACACCGCTTGACGCATCGCCACCGAAGGGCCCGCTCCGGCGGGCCCTTCGCGTTGTGTGATCCTTGCGCGTCGTGAGCCCCCAGCGCCGCACCGCGCTCGTCTCGATCCTCGCGGCGTGCCTGCTGATCGCGGTCAAGCTCGTGGCCGGGATCGCCACGCACAGCCTCGGCCTGCTCTCGGAGGCGGCGCATTCGGGCACGGACCTGGTGGCGGCGATCCTGACCTTCGTCGCGCTGGGCGTGGCCGTGCGGCCGGCCGATCCGGGCCACGCCTACGGCCACGGCAAGGCCGAGCACCTCGCGGCGCTCGCGGAGGCGGCGATCCTCGTCGTCGCGAGCCTCTTTATCGCCTGGCGCGCCCTGTGGCGCCTGTTCGGGCTGGCGGGGGGCCAGGTCGACCCGCGCGGCTGGGCGCTGCTGGTGATCGGGGCGGTGATGATCGTGGACGCAGGCCGCGCGTACGTCTCCTTCCGCGCCGGCCGCCGCTACCGGAGCCCGGCGCTCCAGGCGAACGCGCTCCATTTCGCCAGTGACTTCGCCGGCTCGACGGCGGTGCTGCTCGGACTCGTCGCCGCCCGGCAGGGCTACCACTGGGCGGACTCGGCGGCAGCGCTCTTCGTGGCCGGGCTCGTGCTCGTCGCCGCCGGACGGCTGATGCGCGTCAACATCGACGTGCTGATGGACCGTGTTCCGCCCGACGCGCAGGAGGCGGCGCTGGCCGCGATCGGGGCGCTACCCGGGATCGAGCTGCGGCGCCTCCGGATGCGGCAGGCGGCCGGTCGGCAGTTCGCGGACGTGGTGATCGGCGTGCCGCCCGGCGCCGCGGTCGGCCAGGGCCACGCGGCGGCCGACGCGGTGGAGGACGCGGTGCACGGCGCGCTCCCCGATAGCGACGTGGTCGTCCACGTCGAGCCGCAGCAGGACGAGGCGGCATTGCGTGAGCGCGCACTGGCCGCGGCACAACGGGTCCCGCGCGTGCGGGAGATCCACAACCTCAGCGTCCTGCGGGTCGGCGGCTCGACCGAGGTCTCGCTCCATCTGAAGCTCCCGGGCGAGCTTCCGCTCGAGGACGCGCACGAGGTCGCCACCGAGGTCGAGCGCGCGATCGTCGAGTCGGTGCCGGAGGTGGACTCGGTGCAGACGCACCTCGAGCCGCTGGCCGAGGCCGCCGAGGGCGAGAGCGTGGCCGGCGACCGCGACCTGGTCGAGCGGATCGTGCGTGAGGCGACCGGCCAGGCGCCCCGCGGGCTGCGCTTCCTGCGCACCGACGACGGGCTGCTCGCCTACCTGACGCTCTCGCTCGACCCCGGCACCTCGCTCGCGGACGCGCACTCGCGCGCCAGCGAGATCGAGGAGCGGATCCGCAGCGAGCGGCCCGAGATCAGCGACGTGATCGTGCACACCGAGCCATGAAGCTCTGCATGTTCACCCCGCTCGAGCACGAGATCCGGGGCTGGCCCGGTCGGATCGAGAACGACCGCGTTATCCAGCTGGCCGCGCAGACGCTGGAGTCGTTCTTCACCGGCGGCGGCAACGCCCGCGAGCACGCGGATTACGCGCTCGCCGAAGTGCGGTTGCTGGCTCCCGTCCAGCGGCCACCCTCGGTGCGCGACTTCTACGCCTTCGAGGAGCACGTCCGCAATGCCCGGGCGGTCACCGGCCGCGGCGAGGTCGTGCCCGAGTGGTACGAGCTGCCGGTCTTCTACTTCTCCAACCCGGCTGCGATCTACGGCCCCGACGACGAGGTCCCGTACCCCGAGGGCTCGGAAGCGCTCGACTACGAGCTCGAGGTGGCCGCTGTGATCGGCACCGACGGGCAGATCGGCGGCTTCACGGTGATGAACGATTGGTCGGCGCGCGACCTGCAGCGCAAGGAGATGAAGGTCGGCCTCGGCCCGGCGAAGGGCAAGGACTTCGCCACCTCGCTCGGCCCGGTGCTCGTCACGCCGGACGAGCTCGGCGACCTGCGCCTGGAGATGATCGCGCGGGTGAACGGCGAGGAGCGCTCTCGCGGGAACCTCGGCGACATGTACCACTCGTGGGAGTCGATCCTGGCCGCCGCGGGGCGCAACACAGTCCTGCGGCCCGGCGACCTGCTCGGCTCGGGCACGGTGGGGACGGGCTGCATCCTCGAGCACGGCGACGAGCGCTGGCTGCAGCCGGGCGACGAGGTCGAGCTCGAGGTCGAGGGCGTCGGCGTGCTCCGGAACCGAATCGGCACCATCAAGTCGTGAAGGTCGCGATCATCGGCGGCGGCGTGATGGGTCTCGCAACCGGCTGGGCGCTCAAGCGGCGCGGCCACGAGCCGGTCGTCTACGAGCAGTTCGAGGTCGGCAACCCGCACGGCTCGAGCCACGGACGCTCGCGGATCTTCCGGCTCGCCTACGCGGAGGATCACTACGTCCAGCTGGCGCAGGAGGCGCTGGCGCTCTGGCGCGAGCTCGAGGCCGAGAGCGGCGAGACCGTGCTGGAGCTCTACGGCCTGGTCGAGATCGTGCGCACGCTCGAGGAGAGCACCGCCCGGACGCTCGAGCGGAACGGTGTCGCCTGGGAGCGGCTCGACCAGGCTGAGGCCGAGCGGCGCTATCCCATCAGGGTGCCGGAGGAGTCGTTCGCGGTCGTCCAGGCGGAGGCCGGCATCGTCCGCGCCGACAAAGCGCTCGCCGCGTTTCGGCGCGAGCTCGACGTCCGTGAAGGGCAGCGAGTCCGTCCGGAGGAGCTCGAGGCCGACGCGGTCGTCGTCACCGCCGGCTCCTGGGTGAACGAGGTGCTCGACGAGCCGCTGCCGGTCAAGACGACGCGGGAGACGCTCTGCTACTTCCGCCCCGATGCCGGCGGGCGGCCGGTCCCCTCCGTGGTCTCGTTCAAGCCCGACCGGCACACGCACGACATGTACTCGCTCAACGACCCCGTCTACGGCCTGAAGGTCGGTGCCCACCACGCGGGCGGCGAGGCCGACCCGAACGTGGCCGGCGAGCCCGACCCCGAGCTGGTCGAACGCATTACCGCGTGGGCGAACGAGACCTACCGCCTGGCCGAGCCCGAGCCGGCCGGCGCCGAGACCTGCATGTACACGACAACCGCGGACGAGAGCTTCGTCATCGAGCGCCGCGGTCGAGTGGTAGTCGGCTCGCCGTGCTCGGGCCACGGCTTCAAGTTCGCGCCGGCGATCGGCGAGCGGCTGGCCGGCCTCGCGCTCGCGGCCGCCTGACTATCCTTCGGCCGTGCCTACGTATCAGGTCAGAGGCGAGGTCCCGCGCAAGCGGCACATCCAGTTCCGCGACAACGGGACGCTGCTGACCGAGGAGGTGATGGGCCTCGAGGGCTTCTCGGGGAACGAGTCGATCCTCTACCACCTCACCTCGCCCTGCCGCGTGACGAAGGTCGACGAGTTCGAGCCGATCGAGCGCGACGAGTGGGTCCCCGACGGCCACCAGCACCGGCACTTCGCGACCATGGGCGTCGACCCCGATGGCGACGCGATCAGCGGGCGTCGCCTCTTGATGTGGAACCAGGACGTCGAGATCTCGCTCTGCCGGCCGGACGAGCAGATGGACTACTTCTTCCGCAACGGCGAGAGCGACGAGGTGATCTTCGTCCACGAGGGCTCAGGCACGCTCGAGACGATCTTCGGCGACCTGCCCTACAAGGAGGGCGACTACGTCGTCGTCCCGCGCGGAACCACCTATCGTTTCCGGCCCGACGGCGAGCAGCGCTACCTCGTCTTCGAGTCACCCGGCCTGATCGAGATCCCGCGCCGCTACCGCAACGACTACGGGCAGCTGCTCGAGCATGCGCCCTTCTACCACCGGGACATCCACCCGCCGACCGAGCTGCAGACGCACCGCGACCGCGGTGAGTTCCTGGTCAAGGTGCGGATCCGGGACGGCTACCAGACCTACGAGCTCGACTACCACCCGTTCGACGTGGTCGGCTGGGACGGCTACGTCTACCCGTGGACGTTCTCGATCCACGACTTCGAGCCGATCACGGGGCGCATCCACATGCCGCCTCCCTCGCACCAGACCTTCGAGGGCCGCAACTTCGTGATCTGCTCCTTCTGCCCGCGCAAGCTCGACTTCGACCCGCTCGCGATCCCGATCCCGTACCACCACTCGAACCTGAACTCGGAGGAGATGATCTATTACGTCTCCGGCAACTTTGGCTCGCGGCGGGGGATCGAGGTCGGCTCGGTGACGCTCCACCCGTCCGGGATTCCGCACGGCCCGCACCCGGGCCTCGCCGAGAAGTCGATCGGCCAGACCGAGACGCACGAGCTGGCCGTGATGTGCGACACGTTCCACCCGCTGCGGCTGACGAGGCTCGCGAAGAAGCTCGACGACGGCGAGTACGCCTACTCGTGGCTCGAGGAGCGGGCGCCCGCCGCGGGCGACTCCGACGCAGACCCCGCCGGCGTCACGTCGCACTTCTAGTCGCTCTACTAGGTTCCGATAAGCCTGTGCAGCCCGAGCAGCGGTGCGGCTTCTCCGAGCGTGGCGCTCTCGACACAGGTGGCGGCTGCGACGTCGGGTAGGACACGCCCTTCGAGGGCGGCGCGGATCGCCGCGAGCAGCGTCTCTCCCCAGGCGGCTGCGACCCCGCCTCCGACGCGTAGCGTGCCGGGGTCCGAGACTGCCACGAGCACCGCGGCCGCGAAGCCCAGCGCGTCGAAGGCGTCCTCGAGCACGGCGCGCGCCCACTCGTCGGTCTCGGCCTCGGCGAGCAGGCAGGCGGGCTCCGGCCGCTCTCGCCCGGCCTCCTCGTAGCGCCGCACGATCCCGGCCCAGCTGCCGTAGGCCTCGGCGCAGCCGCGCCGGCCACAGTGGCAGGGAAGTCCATTCTCGCGAAAGCGCAGGTGGCCGACCTCACCGGCCAGTCCCGTGGCCGAGGGCGGAACCTCACCGTCGACGATGTGTCGGCCCGCGATGCCGGTGCCGACCTGCAGCAACGCCAGCGTCGCGCCGTCAGCCTCGCCGACTGCAGCCGCGTCGAGGTCGTTCGCGAAGACGGCCGGCGCTGACGTTTCTGATGCCAGCAGCTCGACGAGCGGCGCATCCCTCAGGCCGAGGTTGGCCGAGTAGCGCAGCATCCCGCGCGAGCGGTCCACGAGGCCCGCGACGCAGAGCGCCCACGGCGGCTCGCCGGCATCCCGGTGCAGGCGCACGAGCTGCGCCACGAGCTCGTCGAGCCCGCGCGCGACGGGTTCCCTGAAGATCTCGCCGGCCTGGCCGTCGACGACCGTGCCCGATTTGACCCAGCTCGCCCCGACGTCGACCGCGAAGAGCGGGCCGTCCGCCGAGCCGCTACCTGGCAAGCGTCACCTTGCTCAGCCCGGCCGGGTGGTCTGGGTCGAGCCCCTTCGCCTGCGCGAGCGCGAGGGCGAAGAGCTGGCCCGGAACCACCGAGAGCAGCGGGGAGAGCAGCGGCGACGAGGGTTTGGGCACGGGGAGCACGTAGGCGGCTCCCATCAGCGCCTCGGCCGCGTTGCCGCTCGCCACGATCGTCGCTCCGGCCGCCCGGACCCGCTCCGCGGCCTCGACCACGGCCGGCAGCGTCTCGTCGTCGGAGGCGACCGCCCAGACCGGGAACAACGGATCGAGCGCCGCCACCGGCCCGTGCGCGAGTCCGGTGGCGGTGAACGGCTCCGCGGCCACGCGACAGGTCTCGAGCAGCTTCAGCGCGATCTCGCGCGCGGTTGCGAACTCGATCCCACGGCCGATCGTGAACATGCGCCCGACCGAGGCGAAGGGCAGGGCGATCGCCCGCGCCTGCGCCTCGAGCGTCGGCAGCGCCGCCTCGAGCAGGTCGGCGGTTGCGCGCATCCCGTCGGCGATTTCCTCGCCCCGTCCGGCGGCATGGGCGGCGAACAGGGCGAGCGCGGCGAGCTGGTTCGAGTAGGTCTTCGTCGCGGCGACGGAGCGCTCAGTCCCAGCGGCCAGCGGCAGGGCGGTATCGGCCGCCTCCGCCAGCTCCGAATCCGTGTGGTTGGTGACCGCCAGCGTGTAGGCGCCTTCACGCCGCGCGCGCGAGACGTACTCGATCACGTCGGGCGTGCGGCCCGACTGCGAGAGCGCGAGCACGGTCGAGCCCTGCATGTCGATGCGCGTGTCGTAGTGGACGGTCAGCGCGATCGAGTCGCGCAGCGCCGTCCAGCGAGGCAGGAGCCCGAACGCGTAGACCCCGTACGAGGCGGCGTTGTCGGACGAGCCGTGACCGACCATCCGGATCGTCGTCGCACCCTGTTCTCGCGCGCGGGCGGCCGCCTCTGCATAGACCGGCTCGTGCTCGAGCAGCGCGCGCAGAGCCTGCGGCTGCGAGCGGATCTCGGCGAGGAAGTCCGCGCCGAGCGGCTCGGGCAAGGGGGCGGTCTCAGGCAACGACACGCGCTTCGCCGCCGATGCAGACGCGGTCGATCTCGAGGTTGTCGTCGAGCACGACGAGATCGGCAGGAAGCCCGACGTCGAGGCGGCCGACCGTGGGGAGGCCGAGGACACGAGCCGGGACGGAGGTGGCCGCCTCGAGCGCGTCGGGGAGGGGAACACCGAGCTGGTGGAGGTTTCGCATGGCGTCGATCATCGTCAGCGCGCTGCCGGCGAGCACGTCGTCGAGGCCGCGCACGACTCCGTCGCGGACCTCGATCTCGGAGCCGCCGAGCAGGTAGGCGCCGTCGCCCATGCCGGCGCCGGCGACCGCGTCGGTGACGAGCGCGACGCGGCCCGCGGCCGAGCGCCAGACGAGCCGGGCCGTCTCCTCGGCCAGGTGCACGCCGTCGACGATGATCTGGACGATCACGTCGTCACGCGCGAGGGCGGCGCCGGCGAGACCGGGGTCGCGGTGGCCGAAGGGGCGCATCGCGTTGAAGAGGTGCGTGACGGTCTTCGCTCCGCGGTCGAAGGCCCTGGCGGCCTCCTCGGCAGTCGCGTCGGAGTGTCCGCACGAGACCGCGATGCCGCGCGCGAGCAGCAGGCCGATCAGCTCGTCGGCCCCGGGCAGCTCGGGCGCGAGAGTCATCAGCCGCACCGGTCCGGCTCCGATCAGCCGTTCCAGCAATGCCACGTCGGGATCCCGCCGTGCCGCCCGCGGGTGGACGCCGAGGCGCTTCTCCGACAGGAACGGCCCCTCGAGGTGGACGCCGAGCAGTCGCGGGCCGGCCGGGTCGAACGGGACGTTGCCGAGCGCCGCGAGCAGGTCCTCCTCCGGCGCGGAGATGAAGGTGGGCAGGTAGGCGGTGACGCCGGTCTCGAGCAGCGCCTCGCCGCCCCGGACGTAGCCGTCGGCGTCGGCGCCCATGAAGTCGACGCCGCCGAAGCCGTTCACCTGCAGGTCGACGAAGCCGGGCACCGCGATGCAGCCGCCGCCGTTGCGGCCGCTCAGCCCGTACTCCGAGACCAGGCCGTCGGCGATCTCGACGTCACCCGGTACGAGCGTCCCGTCGATCAGTGCGGCTTCGACGCCGAGCCTCATCGTTCGAGAGCCGCCGTCACGTTGCCCGAAACTCGGTCGAGCCGCTCGCGTGCCGCCTCTGCGTCCAGGCCTGCGATCAGAGCGACGACCGCGACCTTGGCGCTCCCGTCCGCTTCCGCGAGCGCTCGCTCGGCCTCGTCGTCGGAGACGCCCGTTGCCAGGCGCACGACCCGGCGCGCCCGGGCGGCGAGCTTCTCGTTCGAGGTGCGGACGTCGACCATCAGGTCGCCGTAGGTCTTGCCCAGCCGGATCATCGACACGGTCGAGACCGTGTTCAGCACGAGCTTCTGCGCGGTGCCGGCCTTGAGCCTCGTCGAGCCGGCTACGAACTCGGGCCCGACGACGACGCCGAGGTCGTGGTCGGCCAAATGTCCGAGCTCCGACTCCTCGACCGCGGACAGCGCGACGGTCAGAGCCCCGGCTTCAGCCGCGGCCTCGAGGGCGGCGAGCACGTAGGGCGTCCGGCCGCTCGCGCTGACGCCGACGACGGCGTCGGCAGCGGAGACGGCGAGCTGCTCGACGGCGCGCCGCCCGGCCTCGCGGTCGTCCTCGGCGGCCTCGCGCTCGGCCGAGGAAAGGCCCTCGCCGGCGACGAGCGCCACGACCTGACCGGGCGCGGTGGAGAAGGTTCCTTCGCACTCTTCGGCGTCGAGCTGCGCGATGCGCCCCGACGAGCCGGCGCCAACGTAGATCAGCCTCCCACCCGTGGAGAGCCTGCCGACGACCGAGTCGATCGCGGCCGCGAGCTCATCGGCCACGGCCGCCACGGCGGCCGGGACGGAGGCGTCCTGCTCGTTCATCAACCCCACGAGGCCGAGCGTCGAGCGTGAGGCGTAATCCACCTCGGCTTGCCGCGCCTCTGTCACGAGCTTGTCCAAGCTCTCCGTTCCCTCGCTCGACGGCATCTGCCGGAGTCTAAGCGCGCGGGAGCGCGGTGGTCAATACCAGTTACGGGCTTGTTTCCACTTTGGTCTTGCTTTTCCGGGCAAGCGGTCCTATCCTTGTCGCCCGATGGCCCGGATCGAGCTGCAGCACCTGACGAAGGTCTATTCAGGCGATGTCACCGCCGTGGACGACGTCAGCCTCGACATCGGCGACGGGGAGTTCATGGTGCTGGTCGGCCCCTCCGGCTGCGGGAAATCGACCCTGCTGCGCATGATCGCCGGCCTCGAGGAGGTGACGCAGGGTCAGATCTCGATCGGCGAGACCGACGTCACCGAGCTCGCCCCGCGCCGGCGCGACATCGCGATGGTCTTCCAGAGCTACGCGCTCTACCCGCACATGAGCGTCCGCAAGAACATCGGCTACGGCCTCAAGGTCCGGCGCACGCCGAAGGACGAGGCGCGGCGGCGGGTCGAGGAGGTGGCGAAGCTGCTCGGGCTCGAGGAGCTGCTCGAGCGCAAGCCGGCGCAGCTCTCCGGTGGCCAGCGCCAGCGCGTCGCGATGGGCCGCGCGATCGTGCGCGAGCCGAAGGCCTTCCTGATGGACGAGCCGCTCTCGAACCTCGACGCGAAGCTGCGCGTCGAGATGCGCGCGTCGCTCGCCCAGCTTCATGCGCGGCTCGGAGTCACGACCGTCTACGTCACGCACGACCAGACCGAGGCGATGACGCTCGGGCAGCGCGTGGCGGTGCTCGACGGCGGCCGCCTGCTGCAGGTGGACACCCCGCAGAAGCTCTACCGCGAGCCGGCCGACGTGTTCGTCGCAGGCTTCATCGGCACGCCGGCGATGAACCTCGTCGAAGCGCGGCTGGACGAAGGCAGGGTGGTCTTCGGCCCCGAACGGATCCCGCTCGACCCGGGCCGGCAGCCGGCGAGGCGTGACGGGCCGGTGATCCTCGGTATCCGGCCGGAGGCCTTTGAGGACATCGAGTTCGCGCGCCCGGGGCTGCCGACGCTCCACTGCACCGTTACCGTGCTCGAGGAGCTCGGCGGCGACGCCCAGGTCTTCTTCCTCGTCGACGCGCCGCCCGGGGGTGACGGCCGCGCCAGCTCGGGCGAAGGGGAGCTGTTGGCCGACGGGGGCACGTTGTTCACGGCGCGCGTCGACCCGAGGACGCAGACGCGGGTCGGCGACCGGCTCTGCCTGGCGGTCGACCCGGCGGGCTTTCACTTCTTCGACCCCGAGAGCGGCGAGACGCTGCTGCCGGCGAAGGCCGCCGGCGCGCCCGAGCCGGAGCTCGCACCGGCGGCGCCTTGACCAAGCAGCGCGAGACGCGCGACCGCGTCTTCGACCTGATCGACCGCCTCGGCGTCGGGGAGGCGATCCCGTCGGAGCGCCAGCTGAGCGCCGACCTCGGCGTCTCCCGGCTGACCGTGCGCGCGGCGCTCGACGAGCTCGCGCGGGAGGGCTACCTCGTCCGCCGCCGCGGCTCGGGAACGTTCGTCAGCGAGCCGAAGATCGCGCAGGAGCTGACCATGACCTCCTTCACCGAGGACATGCGCCGCCGCGGCATGAAGCCGGGCAGCAGGACGCTCGGACTCGAGGTCGTCCCCGCCGGTGCGCGGCTGGGGCGGTTCCTGCACGTCTCGCCCTCGGAGCGGATCGTCGTCGCGAAGCGACTGAGGCTCGCCGACAACGAGTCGATGGCGATCGAGACGCTTCACGTCCGCGACGCGTTCGTCCCCGGTCTGAGCGCGGCCGACCTCGACGGCCAGTCGTTCTACGATCTGCTCCGCTCGCGGTACGGGATTGTGATCGCGGGCGGCATACAGACGATCGAGCCGACCGTGACGAACGAGGAGGAGTCGGAGGCCCTCGGGATTCCACTCCACTCGCCGGCGTTCCTGTTCGAGCGGGTCACGCGCTCCGAGCCCGGCGAGATCGTCGAGTTCGTCCACTCGATCTACCGGGGGGACCGCTACCGGCTCGTGACCGACCTCAGCGCGCAGCCGTCGCCGCACCGGCCGGCGCTCACCGTCGTCGCTGGTCAAGACCACCGTGACGGCCGCGGAGGCCCCGTTTGAGCGGTTGGCGCTTGATTGGTCTTGACATTCAGCGGCGAAGTATGCGAATGTCCGCACCGTGGCCAAGTGGTACAAACCAATCGTGCGGCCGTTCGCCGCGCTCCAGGCCACCTGGAGAGAGCGCAGCAAACTGCAGGCCCTCGACCGAGTCAGTGGGAGACCGTCGATGAAAGTACGCGTTTTCGCCGCTACCGCCGTCATCTTGACGCTCGCGGTTGTGGCATCAACAGCGTCCGCGCGCACGAATCGGTCCGGCAGCGCCGCGGCGAGCAAGATCACCGTCTGGCTGCAGGTCGACGCGCAGTCGGGCTGGCCGAACCTCGTGGCCGCAGCGAACCAGGAGTTCGAGTCGAAGCATCCCGGCGCGAACGTCGACGTCCAGTACCAGACTTGGGGCGACCACCTGAGCAAGTTCGACGCGACACTCGCGGGCGGTAACACGCCGGACGTCATCGAGATGGGCAACACCGAGATGACGAAGTACATGGCAGCGGGCGCGTTCGCGAACCTGAGCTCGCAGAAGGGCTCGTTCCCGAACTCGAAGAACTGGCTCAAAGGCCTCGCCGCATCGGGTGTCTACAACGGCAAGACCTACGGAGTCCCCTACTACGCGGGCTCGCGTGTGGTCACCTACCGGAGCGACCTGTTCCGCAGGGCCCATGCCAAGGCGCCGACGAGCCTCGCGCAGTTCACCGCGACGGCCAAGCGCCTCGGGAAGCAGAACAACAAGAGGGGCTTCTCGCCGGTCTACATCGCCGGCACCGACTGGTACTTCGCGATGAGCTTCGTCTACGACTACGGCGGCCAGATCGCGAAGCTGAAGAACGGCAAGTGGGTCGGGCAGCTCGAGTCCAAGAAGGCGCGGGCAGGCCTCGCGGCCTACAAGCGGTTCTTCACCGCCGCCTCTCGCGCGAGCAAGACGGGCGTCGAGAACCGGCCGCAGCCGTATGACGTCTACGCGAAGGGCAAGGCAGCCTCGATCGTCGGCCCGGCCTGGTTCAGCTGCTGCGTCGGCAAGAAGTACACGAAGATGACGAAGCAGTTCGTGATGCCGAGCCACGTCAGGGGCCAGGGCATGCCGGGCTTCCTCGGCGGCTCCGACCTGGCGGTCCCGGCCGGCTCGAACGACAAGTCGCTCGCAGCCGACTGGATCCGGATCTTCACCAGCACGGCCAGCGAGAAGGGCCTGCAGGCGAAGGGCAACATCCCCAACGCGACCAACCTGCTCGGGAACAGCGTCAACGAGCGGGCCGCCAAGCGAAGCTGGTTCGTCCCGACGGCGAAGAACTGGGTCAACGTGGAGAACGGCAACGTCCTCCGCACGATGCTGGCCCGGATCCTCACCGGGAAGGCGAGCATCGCCCAGGCAACCGCGTTTGCCGACAGCAACATCGAGCTCACGCTCAACCAGTAACGACCAGATGATCCGGGGAGCCGCTTGACGAGCAGCGAGATCCCCCACGGAACGGCGCTCGCCGCCGAGGCGGCTCTCCGGCCTCGGCGGCGGCGCCCGTTCACGTTCGCCCGGGTCCTGCGTGGCGCCGCGCCGTACCTGCTGATCCTCCCGGTCGTCGCGGTGATCGTGGCGATCCTCGGCTACCCGCTCTACCACCTCGCGCGGCTTTCGTTCCAGAAGTACGGCCTCTTCGAGCTGATCGCCCACCACGGCACGAGCGTCGGCTGGGCGAACTACAGCTCGATCCTCCACGACTCGGTGTTCTGGGACGTCCTCGTTCGGACGATTGTCTTCACGGTCGCGAACGTCGCGTTGACTATCGGGATCGGCACCCTGCTCGCCCTGCTACTGACCAAGGTGAGCTCCGTCGTGCGAGTGCTGCTCACGGCCGGACTAGTGCTCGCCTGGGCGATGCCGCCAGTCGTCGCGGTGCAAGTCTGGCTCTGGATGACGGACACCGAGAGCGGCGTCGTCAACTACGTGCTCACGAAGCTCCACGTCGGCGACTACTTCCAGCACGACTGGTACGCGACTTCGTTCTCGCAGCTCTCGCTGACCACGTCGCTGATCGTCTGGGGCGCGATTCCCTTCGTCGTCGTGACGGTCTACGCGGGTCTCGCGCAGGTCTCGCACGAGCTCGTCGAGGCGGCGGAGATCGACGGCGCCAGGCCGTGGCGCGTGTTCAAGGACGTCACCTTCCCGATCGTGAAGCCGATCTTCCTGATCCTGACCAGCCTCTCGATCATCTGGGACTTCGGCGTCTTCACGCAGCCGTTCCTGCTGATCGACCAGACGCGCATCAACGCCTCGAACGAGCTGATGGGCATCTACCTGTACGAGGAGGGCTACGTGAAGACGGACTTCGGCCGCGGCGCCGCGATCTCGATCCTGATGCTCCTGATCGTCAGCGTGCTCTCGATCTTCTACGTCCGCAAGATGGTGCGGACCGGGGATGAGGCCGCGTGAGGGCGCGCCGTCGCCGTAGCCGCCTGGTCTGGGACGCGATCGGCGTCGCGCTCTTCCTCGTGATCGCGTTTCCCGTCTACTGGATGATCGCGAGCGCCTTCAAGCCGGATGACGAGCTGAACGGCCCCACCCCGACCTGGTTCTCGCTCCACCCGACGCTGTCGCACTTCCGCGACGCGATCAACAAGCCCTTCTTCTGGGACGGCGTGAAGAACAGCCTGATCGTGGTCTCGGTCACCGTCGCGCTCGCGATGGTGCTCGCCTTCCTCGCCGCGGTGGCGCTGGCGAAGTTCCGCTTCACGGGCCGCAAGGCATTCATCGTCCTGATCATCGGAATCCAGATGCTTCCGCAGGCGGGCCTGATCATCCCCCTGTACGTCGTGCTCGCGCGCTACCACCAGGTGAACGCGCTCTCGGGCGTGATCGTGACCTACATGACCTTCGTGCTGCCGTTCTCGGTCTGGGTGCTGCGCGGGTTCCTGCTCGGGATCCCGAAGGAGCTCGAGGAGGCGGCGATGGTCGACGGCTCGACCCGGATCGGCTCCTTCACCCGCATCCTGCTCCCGCTCGTCGCGCCCGGCCTGGTGGCGACGTCGATCTTCGCCTTCATCACGACCTGGAACGAGTACATCTTCGCCCGCGTCCTGCTCAACGACCAGTCGAAGCAGACCGCGACCGTCTGGCTGTCGTACTTCTATGGCACGAGCCGCAACACGGACTGGGGCGGCCTGATGGCCGGCTCGACGCTGATTGCGGTGCCGGTGATCGTCTTCTTCCTGATCGTGCAGCGGAAGATGGCGTTCGGGCTGACGGCCGGCGCGGTTCGCGGATGAGCAGCGGCGGGCCAGCGCCCGCCTGTGTCTTCCCGGGCTTCCACGGGCTCGAGGCGCCCGACTGGCTGCGGCGGCTGGCCGCGGACGGCCTCGGCGGCGTCGTGCTGTTCGCCCGGAACATCCGCGACCCCGAGCAGCTGGGGGCGCTGACTGCGTCGCTGCGCGCGGAGCGGCCCGAGCTGCTGATCGCCGTCGACGAGGAGGGCGGCGACGTGACCCGGCTCGAGGCCGCGAGGGGCAGCTCGTTCCCGGGGAACCTCGCGCTCGGCGCGGCGGACGACGCGGAGCTGACCAGGCGCGTGGCGGCGGCGATCGGCGGCGAGCTGGCGGCGGTCGGAGTCAATCTCGACCTCGCGCCCGTGGCCGACGTGCTCGTCGACCCGGCGAGCGCGATCGTCGGCGTTCGCTCGTTCGGGTCGGACCCGGCGCTGGTCGCGCGGCACACAGCGGCGTTCGTGGAGGGCCTGCAGGACGCCGGCGTGGCGGCCTGCGCGAAGCACTTCCCCGGTCACGGCGAGACCGTGGCCGACTCCCATCTCGAGCTGCCGGTCGCCGGGGCGGATCGCGAAACACTGGCCGAGCGGGCGCTGCCGCCCTTTGCCGCCGCGGTCGATGCCGGCGTGCGTGCGGTCATGACTGCACACGTCCGCTACCCGGCGCTCGACGAGGAGGCGGCGACCTTCAGCCCGGCCGTGATCGGCTTGCTCCGTTCCGAGCTCGGATTCGACGGTGTGGTGATGACCGACGCGCTGGAGATGGAGGGCGCGGGAGGGCCGGGCGGCGTGGCAGAGGCGGCCGCGCGAGCACTGACGGCCGGCGCGGATGCGCTCTGCCTCGGCGCCGAGCTGATGCCCGAGCAGGTCGAGGGAACCGTCGATGGGCTGCGCCGCGTGCCCGAGGAGCGGCTGGCCGAGGCGGCCGGACGCGTGGCCGAACTGGCGCGCTGGGCGTCCTCACCGCGATCCGGTTCCGACCGCGAGTCGGGGGCCGAGGCGGCGCGGCGGGCTTTGCTCGTGGAAGGCGACGCACGTGTCGGCCCGGACGCGCTGGTGGTCGAGCTCTGGCCCGAGCCGACGATCGCGGCGGGCCCGGCCCGGCATGGCCTCGGCGAGCTGCTCGGCGCCGAGACGGTGCGCGTGGCCGAGGGCGACGCGCTGCCACCGGCCGGCGACCGCCCGCTGGTGCTCGCGCTTCGCGACGCGCACCGCCACACGTGGCAGCGGGAGCTCGTCGGTCCTGGGGCGGTCGTCGTCGAGACCGGCGTGCCCGTCTGGCGGCCGTCCGGCGCTCGTGCCTACGTCGCGACCTTCGGCGCGGGCCGCGTCAACCTCGCCGCCGCTGCGGACGCACTGCGCGGCTAGCCTTCCGCGCCGTGCGGGTCGTGCTCGACTGGGACGGGACGGTCACCGAGCGGGACACGCTCGACATCGTGCTGGCCGAGTTCGGCGATCCGGAGATCTACGAGCGCGCGGAGGCCGAGCTGGACGCGGGCCGGATGACCCTGAACGAGGTGATCTCGAGGGAGTTCGCGACCGTCACGGCGCCGCTGGCCGAGGTCCTCGCGCACGTGCTCGAGCACGTGCGCGTCCGGCCGGGATTCGCCGAGCTCGCGCGGGCACGGCAGCCATTGGTCGTCTCGTCCGGCTTCCACGAGCTGATCGACCCGGTGCTCGAGCGCGAGGGCGTGCTCGACGCCGTCGAGCTGCGGGCAAACCGGGTCGACGCCCTGCCCGACGGCTGGCGGGTTCACTTCCGCGTGGCCGAGGCCTGCGAGGTCTGCGGCGAGCCCTGCAAGCGCGCCGACCTGCCGAAGGGCGAAGTGCTCTACGCCGGTGATGGGCACTCCGACTATTGCGCGTCGCTGGCGGCGGGAAGGGTGTTCGCGACCGGGAGCCTTGCCGGCTGGCTCGAGCGCCGCGGCGTCGCGTTCACGCCGCTGACCGACTTCTACAGGCTGGCCTCGGAGCTCTGACGCGGACCGCCGTGGGTCAGGAGCATCAGCCGAGGGCGCTTGCTGTTCACCACACGCTCTACGCGTTCCTTCGAGGTCGTCAGCGAGTCGCCCTCGCGCAGCCAGCTCTCGGGGCAGTGGCGGACGGCATCCTCGTACCCGAGCAGCGTGTCGCCGAAGACGATCGCTTCGTGGCTGGGTAGCCAGAACGCTGCCTCGTCCATGTGGTGCAGCGCCAGCGCCTCGACGTTGCCGGGCAGCTCGTCGGCGTGCACGAACGTGTTCGTCACCGGCGCTCGTTTCGCGACCTCGTCGAGCGAAGGCCGGTGCGCCCAGATCGTCGTGCCCTCGTAGCGATCGAAGATCTCCCGTGAGCTGCGGGCGTGCCAGAAGACAGTCACCAGGATCTTCGGTGGGCCGTGCTCGCTCACGTCACGGTCGAGAGCGGCCAAGAAGCTCGCCTCGTCGTCGGCCGGCACGAGCGGGTCGAAGAGCACGAGGTCGTCGCCCTCGACCAGCGCGTACGAGGAGACGTCACGCGCCCAACCTTGCCCATCCGGGTGCCCCGTCCTCCACCACCACAGGTGCGGCGCGAGCTGCTCGATCTCCACGGGCCACAACGTAGCGTTGCGACGTGGCTCTCCTCGCGCTACCCGAGCCGTTCGACTTCGAGTTGACGACGGAGCGCTTCCGCGCGTTCGGGCCCGACCTCGCCAACCTCTGGGTCGATCGGGCGCTGCACCGCGTCGTGGGGCCGCGCGAGGTGCGGATCGAGGCGGCGCCGGGCGGGGCGGACGTCGAGCCGCTCGACGAGGAGACCGGGCCGGTTGCACTTGCGCTGCTCGGCGCGCCCTTCGAGCTCGAAGCCTTCTACGCCTGGGCACAGGACGACCCGGTGCTGCGGGGGCTGGCCGAGACGCTCGCCGGCTTCCGGCCGCCGCTCGCGCCCGATCCCTTCGAGACGCTCGTCACCTCGATCACGGCGCAGCAGGTGTCGCTCTTCGCCGCCTTCGCGATCCGCAACCGCCTGATCGAGCGCTTCGGCCGGCGCGTCGGCCAGGCTCACGCGTTTCCCACGGCGGAACAGCTGCGCGAGGCCACGCCGGACGACCTGAGAGCGCTCGGCTTCTCGGGCCGTAAGGCCGAGTACGTGCTCGGGATCGCGCAGGAGCCGGTCGACCTGCACGAGCTCGCCTCGCTGCCCGACGAGGAGGTCAAGGCCCGCCTCACCTCGATCCGGGGGATCGGCGAGTGGACGGCGGAGTGGTTCCTCGCACGCCACCTGGCTCGCCCGCGGGCCTGGCCGGTCGGGGACATCGCGCTCGAGAAGGCGGTGCTCGCCTTCTATCCGGACGCCGGCGACCTGCGCGCGGCCCGCGAGCGCTTCGAGCCGTTTCAGAACCTCTCGGCCCACTACCTGCTGACCGGGGCTAGGCTGGCCGTCGGATGAACGTCCGCGAAGCAACCGCCGCCGACGAGTCGACGCTGCTCGCCTTCACCGAGGCGATCTTCGGCGAGAACTGGGACCGACCCTGGCGCCCGCCAGAGGTCACGCCGGCGATGTTCGAGGGCAAGCTCGTGCTGCTGGCCGAGGACGAGGGCGAGCCGGTCGGCTACGCGTTCGGCGAGCTCGACGCCCAGGGCTACGCGTTCGTGAACATCGTCTACGTCGTTCCGGAGCGGCGGCGGCAGGGCGTGACCAAGGCGCTGCTGGCCGCGTTCGGCGAGCGCGCTCGCGAGGCCGGGATCGAGCACCTGGCGCTCGACGTCGCCAACGGGAACGACGCCGGCCGTGAGGTCTGGCGGCGACTCGGGTTCACCGAGTGGGCCCATCGCCTGACCGTCCCGATCGAGCGGCTCGAGCAGCACGACGCGCACGGCGAGTCGTACGCCTCGCTGCACGTCCAGAGCGACGACCGCGAAGCCGTCGAGGCCGCGGTCGCCAAGTACCTGCCCCGGCTCGGCGGCTCCGGCGGTCGTGTCGAGGGGCCCAGGCGCGGCTGGGTCGCCGTCTACGCCGAGCTGGTCGACCGCGACCGCAAGGCCCGCGAGCGCCTGGCCTCGGAGCTCTCGAACGCGACCGCCGCGGTCGTCTGCGCGATCGGCGTCGACGACGGCGTGGTCGTGCGCTACGTGCTCTACGAGCGCGGCAGCGCGGTCGACGAGTACCAGTCGCTGCCCGAGCACTTCGAGCCATTGCCTCCCGGCGACGTGATCGCCCTTGGCGCGAATCCGACCGTCGTCTCGCGTCTCACCGGCGCCGAGCCGGCGGCTGTGCGGGCGGTCGCGCGCACGGCCTCCTCGCCGGACGAGCTGCCGCCCGCGGACGAGCTCCTGCAGCAGCTCGCCGAGGTGCTGGGCCTCGAGGGCGCAGGCCGCGGGTAGATTCAAGGCCGTGCCGACGCTCTACACCGCCGACCGCTGCCCGTACGCGGCCCGCGCCCGGATCGTGCTCGCCGAGAAGGGGATCGCCTACGAGGCGGTCGAGGTCGACCTCGGCGACCGGCCGCCCTGGATCTACGAGAAGAACGAGACCGGCCGCGTGCCGGTCTACGAGGAGGACGAGGGGCTCGTGCTGCCGGAGTCCGAGGTGATCATGGAGTACCTCGAGGAGCGCTACCCGGAGCCGGCACTATGGCCCGCCGACCCCGCCGAGCGCGCGCTGGCGCGGCTCTGGCTGCAGCGCTTCGACGACCGGCTCGGCGACGCCTACTACGCTGCCCGGCGCGGTGACGGGCGTCAGCAGCTCGACGAGCGGCTCGACGACCTGGAGCGCGCGCTCGAGGCTCAGCCCTACCTCAGCGGCCGCGAATTCGGCCTCGCAGACATCGGCTACGTCCCCTGGATCCTGCGCGGGCTCGAGCGCTTCGGCCTCGAGCTGGGGCCGTCGACGGCGGACTGGCTCGAGCGCTGTTCCGAGCGTCCGGGCGTCGCCGCCGAACGAGCGGTAGTTTCGGCCCTGTGAAGGTCGTCCTGCTCCACGCCTACCCGCTCGACGAGCGGATGTGGGAGCCGCAGCTCGAGGCACTGCGCGACTACGAGGTCGTCACGCCCCGCCTCTACGGCCGCGGGCGGACGGTCGACGAGTACGCGGCCTCCGTGCTCGCCGAGGCGGAGGGCGAGCTCGCGCTCGTCGGCGCCTCGCTGGGCGGGTACGCGGCGCTCGCGATGACGCATCGCGAGCCCGAACGGATCCGAGCCCTCGCGCTGATCGGCGCCCGCGTCGATGCCGACTCCCCGGAACGCCGGGCGGGGAGGGCCGACACGAGAGCGCTCATCGACGACGGCGGCGCCGAGGCTCTGTGGGAGAACCAGCGCACGAAGCTCTTGCTGGAGGACGCCGCCGAGAGCGCGATCGAACGTGCCCGCGGGCAGGTGCTCGACCGCTCGAACGAGGAGCTGGTCGAGGCGCTCGAGGCAATTCGTGACCGCGACGATCGCTCCGACACGCTGGCGGGCTTCGGCGGCCCGGTGCTCGTCGCGGTCGGCGAGGGCGACCTCTTCATCCCGCCGGAGGAGGCGGAGCAGCAGAGCCACACCGCCCTGCACGGACGCTTCCGGGCGTTTGCCGGATCACGCCACCTGCCGAGCCTCGAGCAGCCCGACGAGTTCAACGCCGCCCTGGCGGGCTTTCTCGCCGATGTCTGAGCTGCCCCCGGTCGTCGACGCGGCCTGGGTGCAGGAGCACCTCGACGACGAAGCTCTCGTGCTCGGCGACGTGCGCGGGCCCAACGCCCACCAGCGCGGGCACCTGCCGGGCTCGATCCCGCTCGTGCTCGGCTCGCCGCCCCCGCTCGCCACGCGCGAGACGGTGCAGGAGTTCGCGGTCGAGGTTCAGCGGCGGCTCGGCCGCCACGGCGTCACCGGGGAGGAGCGCCTCGTCCTGTACGACCGCGGCGACTGCGTCGGCGCTGCCGCCTCGCAGCAGGCCGCGTTCGTTGCCGGTCATCCCCAGGTCTCCGTGCTCGCCGGTGGGATCGCCGCCTGGCCGGGCGAGCTCGAGCTGGGAGCCGTCGAGCTGCAGAAGACCAAGACCACGCTCGAGCCGCGCCTGGAGGCCGTGCCGACCTGGGAGGAACTGCGCGACCGCCTCGGCGACGAGGGGCTGACGCTCCTCGACGTCCGCAGCGAGGACGAGTTCCGCGGCCGCGGCGGCTACCCCTGCGATCCGCGTCAAGGCCACATCCCGGGCGCGAAGCACCTCGACGTCGAGCGCCTGTTCGCGGCGCCCGGCCAGCCGCGCGAGCCGTGGGGGATCCGCGAGCTCGCCGGTGAGCCCGAGGGCGCGGCGATCGTCGCCTACTGCCATTCCGGCTCGCGCTCGGCTCTCGCTGCGCTGGCGCTCAGGGCCGCCGGCTACGACGCTCGGAACTACCCGGGCTCGTGGCACGAGTGGTCGCGCCACGACGAGCTGCCGGCGGAGCGCTGAGCGGGGCCCTCCGGAGAAGGCCCCGCTGTGTTCGAGCGGACTAGTGCCGCTTCTTCTTGGGCTTCAGGACCTTGATCTGGTTGCTCGTGACCGCGGCGATTCGCTCTTCACGGCACGGGACCGGGAGGCCTGAAGGCGACGGCCCGGTGCACGCCGTCGTGTAGTTCTCGAACCTCGTCTGGAAGAAGGTCGCGAACTTCACGTTCGGCCGGGACAGCGTGTACTTGCCGCTCGCCGGGAGCCTGCCGCTGCGTGCGACGCGCTTGCCCGTCCCGCCGGAGACGGCGTTCGGAGCCGGGCCCTTCTTCTTGCCTGCGTAGAGGTCGAGCCGGACCCCGCGCGGGTTGACGCCGGCGATCTTCAGCTGCCCGACGAGCTTGAAGCCCCGCTTCGCCTTCACGCGCTTGAGCGTCAGCGAGGTGGGCAGGCCCACGAGCGTGCGGGCCTCCAGCGTGCCGGCGGGGTTCGGCGTCGCGCCGCCGGGCGTGTACGGCGTGAAGATGCCGGCCCACTCGTAGTTGCCGCGCGTGCCGGCACTGGTGAACACGTTCTTGATCGTGAAGTCGGCCGCGAACAGCTGTGCGCCGAACTTTGCCCCGCCCATGGCCTCGGGCACGTCGGGCGACGGCAGGCAGACCGTCTGCACGACCAGCGGGCCGGCCTTGTCGACGAAGACCGGGATCGCGACCGTCTGGCCCTGCAGGCTCGTGTTCAGGACCCAGATCGTGCTGTGCGTGGCGGTCCTCGTGCACTGGAGCGCGGCTGCCTGGATCGCCGGATCGGCCGGGTTGGCGACGAGCACGTCGCCCGCGAGCGTCAACAGCGCCCCGCCGAGCGCCTTGGCCTTCACGCGCGCGACGACCGAGCCGATCTTCGTGCCGGGCGCTGCCGTCAGGTTGGCGTTGTAGCCGACCGGCGAGAAGATCTTCAACTGAGCGGTCGGGTCGGCGTCCGGGTCGATCGCGATGAACACGTCGGCGGTCGTGGCGGCGCCGAGCTTGTAGCTCGTTTGCTCCATGATCAGCGACGGGTCGTACGCGGAGAACGCGGGCGCCGCGAACGCGAGCCCGAGGAAGCAGGCACCGCTGAGCAGTGCCAGCCGGATTGACTTCTTCATGTAGCCCCTTCTTTCTCGTTGTCCCCTGGGTGACGGAAAGTGAGACGTCGCGCGCACCCGGATAGTTAACACCGAGTCAGCGAGCGTTTACCAGCGGGCCGAACAGCACCCAGAGGTTCTTTCGATACCCGACCATCCGGGCCTTGGTGATCGGGAAGTAGTTCCTCGGGCTCGTCTTCACCGCCACGCCCGGGAGCAGAAACGGGTTGTTGCGCTCGTCCATGTGCGTCATCGCCCGCCGCAGGCTCTCGCGGGTCGGGTTGCGGCCGGCGTGCTTGAGCGCGTCCACCATCGAGAACGCCACCGTCATCCCGTACCAGTTGTAGACGTCGGAGACCCGCCCGCTCGGGAAGTAGCGCTTCATGATCCGCTTGTAGAGCGCGACCGCCTTGTCCTTGCGCCAGGCGGGCGAGGTCGGGTCCTTGACGAAGGCGACGCTGAGCGCGTTGTTCGTCTCCCTGCCGTTCGTGCCCTGGCGCGCGACGGCCATGATCGAGGGCTCGATCGAGACGGCGCTGACGAAGAACTGGGGCCGCCATTTCAGCTTGTAGGCGTAGACGAAGGACTGGATCGTCTGGTACGGCAGCGCGAAGAGCATGAAGGCGTCCGCCTTCGAACGGCGCAGCTTGGCGATCTGCGAGTTGACGTCGGTGTCGGTCACCTCGTAGCTCTGCTTGGCCACGATCCGCGAGGCACGCTTGCCGAGCCCGCGCTGCAGGCCGTGCAGCAGGTCCTTGCCGTAGTCGCTGTTCTCGTACAGCACCGCGATGCGCGCCTTCGGCCGGTGCTTGACGAGGTAGCGGCCGTAGATCGCGCCTTCGCCTTCGAAGCTCGGCAGGTAGCCGAGCGTCCACGGGTAACGCTTCCAGCCGTGGGCGATCACGCTCGCGCCGGTGCCCCCGAAGATCTGCGGCACCTTGAGAGCGTTCAGGTAGGCGCGGATGGCGACGTTGTGCTCGGTGCCGACGGTGTTGAAGATCGCGAGCACCTTGTCCTGCTGGACGAGCTCGCGGGTCTGGTCGATCGTGCGCGAGGGGTCGTAGCCGTCGTCGCGCCAGATGTAGTGGATCTTGCGCCCGAAGACGCCGCCGTGGGCGTTGACGTACTTGAAGTAGGCGTTTGCGCCAGGGCCGACCGTGCCGAAGGCCGAGGCCGAGCCGCTCAGCGGGACGGTGCCGCCGATCAAGATCTCGTTCGGGGTCACGCCAGGCGCCCCCCCGGTGGCGCCGCCCGCCGGCAGCGCGACCGCGACCGCGGCCAGCAGCGTCAGCGCGAGGATTCTCATCGCGAGACCGGCGAGCGCAGGATCGGCAGGGTCAGCTTGGCGGGACCGAGCGCGACGCGGGCCTTCTTCGGCATCGGCAGGTTCAGGTAGAGCAGGTTGCCCGGGTTCTGCGCGACCGAGCTCGAGGCGAACGTCAGCGTCAGCCGCGCGCCGCGGGGGATCAGGGTCGCCTGGTCGATCATGCGAATGGTCAGCTTTCGCGTGCCTCGGAGGCCGGCCGTGTTGACGCCGCCCTCGCTGACCACGATCTCCGAGCCCTTTCGCTTCTGCGCCGTCAGCACTGCGACCAGACGCGACCAGCCGCCCGACAGGCGCGCGGTCAGCTGCACGGTCGGAGCGCCGAAGGTCTCCGCGCTGCCCGTGAAGGGACCGCTGGTGCGCACCGCGCGGCCGGCGCCGGCGAGGTGGTCGTTGCCGGGCAGGCCGATGGTGAGCCGTCGCGTCGCGGGCAGCCGCGGGAAGGTTCGCAGCTTGCCGCGCCACGGGCTCGGCGCGAGGCTGACGGGCGCGATCGTCGTCGACGCGCTCCCCAGGTAGCGCGTGAACCAGGCGCTGCCGAGCTTCGTCAGCTGCGCGAAGTCCGGGCCGGGGAAGGTCGAGGGCGCGTGTCCGAAGTCGCCGAAATAGAGCCGCTTCGGGCCCTTCAGCAACGCGTAGCCGGCCTTGGCCTGGGCGAGGTCGAAGGCAAAGTCGCGACGGCCCTGGAACATGAAGACGGGAGTCTTCACCGTCTTCAGCAGCCTGCGGCTCGAGCGCGTCGCGGCCCAGGCACGGAGCGCCGGCAGGTTGCGGCTGGCGAGCGCGTCGTCGCGAATCGCCGTCACGGAGGGGTCGAGCCGAGCGGCCGGCACCGAGCTCAGGAACTGGAAGATCGCACCGGATTTGGCCAGGTTCTGCGGGGCGAGCGCGCTGTAGAGGTCGGTCCAGGTCTGGACACTCTCGACGGCCTTCCAGGGGACGCCCTCGACCAGTGAGCGCAGGACCGCGCCGCCTCCGAGCGAGATCCCCCAGGCGCCGATCCGCGTCTCGTCGATCTCGGGCCGGGCCGCGAGCTGGTCGTACACGGTCCGGGCATCGGCGATCTCGCGCGGGCCGTCGATCGAGACGAGCCCGCCCGACTGGCCGTGGCCGCGGGCGTCGAAGGCGAGCACTGCGAAGTCGTCGTCGAAGGCCTGAGCGATCGCGGCGAGGTCCTGACGCTTACCGCCGATCGCGTGGAACAGCACGATCGCCGGGTAGCCCGCGGGCGGCGGTGCGGCGCTCGGCTCGTAAAGCGTCGCGGCGAGGCCGACGCCGTCGTCCATGCGCAGCGTCAGCTCCTGCTGGCTCGCGGACGCGCGCCCGGCCGCGCAGAGCGCGACGAGCGAGACGAAGACGGTGAGCGCGACCCTCCGAGCCAAAGCGCACGACAGCGTACCCCTCGATCGAGCGCACTTGGCCGGAGCGCCGGGACGGGAGATACTGGCGCGGTCCCGACCAGGAAGAGGTGCCATGAGCGAAGCGCTGGACTTCGAATCGAGAGACACGCCTTTCCCCGTCGCCCTGGCGGGGATGATCGGCATCGCCAAGGCGTTATTCGAGGGGTTCTACGGCGTGCTTGGGATCGCCATAGCGAGCTCGGTGGACGACTCCTTCGGGGCGGGAGCCCTCGTCTTCGGGATCGTCTTCCTGATCGCCTCGATCCTGCTCCTGCGAGGAAGCCGGTTCGGGTACTACGTGACGGTCGCGCTCTCCGTGATCGGGCTGGTCGGCGCGGTCGTCTACATGTTCAGCTCGGGAGGGGCCGTCTTCGGCGGCGCCTTGCTGATCGCCCTTACGAACGCACTCGTCCTCTATCTGCTGCTCGGCAGGGACAGCTCGCGCGAGTTCTTCGGACTGGGCGCCCGCGCCAGGCGGTAAGCCCTCCTAGAATCGCCGCGTGGACCCCAGGCCGATCGGCGTGTTCGACTCGGGCGTGGGCGGGCTGACCGTCCTGCACGAATGCCTGGTGACGATGCCGCACGAGGACTTCGTCTACCTCGGCGACCACGCCCGGCTGCCGTACGGGCCACGCCCGCTCGAGGAGATTCGCGGCTTCGCGCGCGAGATCGCCGGCTACCTCGCCGCGCAGGACGTGAAGCTCGTGCTGGTCGCCTGCAACGCGGCCACTTCCGCCGCGCTCCCGCAGCTGCAGGAAGAGCTCGACGTGCCGGTCGTCGGCGTGATCACGCCAGAGGCCCACGCTGCGGTGCAGGCCACGCGCAACCGGCGGATCGGCCTGCTCGCCACCCAGGCGACGGTCGAGGCCGGCCGCTACGCCGAGCTCGTGCACGCCCTGGACGCCGGTGCCGAGCTCGTCCCGGTCGCCTGTCCGCGCCTCGTGCCGCTGATCGAGAGCGACGACCCCTTCGCCGCGGAGACGACCGACGCGGTTCGCGAATACGCGGCACCGCTCAAGGACGCGGGCGTCGACACGGTCATCCTCGGCTGCACGCACTACCCGCTGATCCGCCCGATCTTCCAACGCGTCTTCGGTCGTGGGGTGACGCTCGTCTTCTCGGCCGAGGAGACCGCGCGTGAGGTCGCGGAGACGCTCGCGCGCAAGGGGATCGAGAACCAGGAGGCCCGCGAGGGCTCGTACCGCTTCCTCACCACCGGCGACCCGGCCGCCTTCCGCGCGCTCGGCGAGCGCTTCCTACAGCTCCCGCTCGGCGAGGTCGAGCACGTGGCCGTCGCCGACCTGGTGACGGCGTGAGGGAAGGCCGCAGACCGGACCAGCTGCGGCCGGTCGAGATCCTCGTCGACTACCTGGAGCAGCCGATGGGCTCGGTGCTCTACTCGCAAGGGAAGACGAAGGTGCTCTGCACCGCGTCGCTGGACGAGGGCGTACCGCGCTGGATGCGCGACCAGGGCCGCGGCTGGCTGACGGCCGAGTACTCGCTGCTGCCGGCCTCGACCGGCGAGCGGACGCAACGCGAGGCGAGCGCCGGCAAGCAGAAGGGCCGCACGGTCGAGATCCAGCGGCTGATCGGCCGCGCGCTGCGCTCGGTGCTCGACTTCGAGGCGCTCGGCGAGCGAACGCTGTGGGTCGACTGCGACGTCCTCCAGGCCGACGGCGGCACACGCTGCGCGTCGATCTCCGGCGCCTGGGTCGCCGCAGCGCGGGCGCTCGGGAAGGCCGGCCTCTCGCGGGCGTTGCCCGAGTCGGTCGCCGCGGTCTCGCTCGGGATCGTGGGCGGCGAGCTGCTGCTCGACCTGGACTACGTCGAGGACTCGGGCGCGGAGGTCGACCTGAACGTCGTCATGACCGGCGACGAGCGGCTGGTCGAGGTGCAGGCGACGGCCGAGCGGGCCACCTTCGATCGCGACCAGCTCGACGAGCTGCTTGACCTGGGCGCGAAGGGAATCGCCGAGATCCGGGCCGCCCAGGAGGCGGCGCTCGATGCTGCTGCTTGAGATCCCGTCGCTGACGTGGTCGGAGGAGCTGCTGCGCGTGGTCGTGGCGGCCGGGCTCGGCGGCGCGGTCGGTCTCGAGCGCGAGCTGCGCGAGCGCGAGGCCGGCTTCCGCACGCACATGCTCGTCTCGGTCGGCTCGGCGCTCTTCACGCTCGTCTCGGCTTACGGGTTCCACGAGTTCCTGGTCGGCGGCGGCAACGTGATCCGCGCCGACCCGACCCGGATCGCCGCGCAGATCGTGACCGGGATCGGCTTCCTCGGCGCCGGCGCGATCATCCGGCAAGGCTTCTCCGTGCGCGGGCTGACGACGGCCGCCACCCTCTGGGTGGTGGCCGCGATCGGGATGGCTTCGGGCGCCGGCTACTACTCGGCCGCGGTGATCACGACGGCGCTCGTGCTCTTCTCGCTCTGGCCGCTGCGGATCTTCGCGTTCCGCGTCATGCAGCGGGTGCGCCCCGAGACCGACCGCCTGCTCGCCCAGCTGCCGGCCGGGGAGAGCCCGGCTCTCCTGATCGAACGCCTCGAGGAGCTCGGCGGCCAGCTCGAGACGCTCGAGATCGGTCACGAGGCCGATCGGCGGACGGTGCTGATCGACGTGAAGCTGCCGCCCAGGGCCGACGCGCCGGGCATCGTCGCGAAGCTGTCCGAGCTGGAGCCGGTGCTGGAGGTCCGCTGGAGCGACTGACCGTCCGGCTCTGCTCGCAGAACCAGAACAAGCTGCGAGAGCTCTCGGCCTTGCTGCCCGGCTGGGAGCTCGAGCTGCTGGAGGCGGACGGCTACCCGGTGGAAGGCAGCGACGGCTACTTCGAGAACGCGCGCGGCAAGGCGCTCTACGGGCGCGAGGTCGGGCCCGCGAAGGCGTGGATGCTCGGCGAGGACTCCGGGCTCGAGGTCGCCGCGCTCGGCGGCGCGCCCGGAGTGCGCTCCGCCCGCTACGGGGCCGAGGGCGGCGAGGCGATCGAGCGCCTGCTGCGCGAGCTTGAAGGCGTCGAGGACCGGCGCGCACGCTACGTCTGCGAGCTCGTGCTGATCGGGCCCGACGGCGAGGAGCGGCGCGGCTCGGGCGTCCTGAAGGGTCGGATCGCCGACGAGGCTCGCGGCTCCGAGGGCTTCGGCTACGACCCGGTCTTCGTCCCGGCGGGAGAGGACGGAACCGTGGCCGAGCTCGGCAACGACTGGAAGCGCAGCAACTCGCACCGCGCCCGCGCCGCGGCGAGCCTCCTGGGACGGTCACAGTGACAGTCACAGTGACTGTCACTGTTCGGCCGTTCTAGGCCAGCCCGGCCGCCTCTTGTTCGTCGGCGGGCAGCCGCTGGTGCGTCGCGGCGTAGCGCCAGTTGACCTCGGCGCCGAAGACGATCACGTTCGCCATCACGTAGAGCCAGACGAGCAGCAGCGCCGGCCCGCCGAACGCCTTCAGCGCGACGACGTTGTTCGAGAAGCGCACGTAGAGCGGCAGCACCTGGAAGCTCGCCTCCAGCAGCACCGCAGCCACGACCGTGCCCGGCAGCACGTCCAGGAACGAGTGCTCGACGTTGGTGAGCAGGTAGTAGACGGCGAACAGGAAGACGAAGACGGCGATCGTCGAGACGATCACCGAGAGCCCGTAGGCGACATACGAGTTGCCGGCGACCCCCGCCGCGTAGCGCGTGAGCAGGTCGAAGCCGACCGAGCCCGCCAGCAGCCCGAAGAAGAGCGTCACGAGCGAGACGAGCATCAGGCCGACCGCGAGCAGCTTGCCGCGCAGGAACGAGCGGTTCGGCTGCCCGTAGACGATGTTGAACGCCGACTCGAGCACGCTGAAGAGCGAGAGCGAGGTCCACAGCAGCCCCGCCGCGCCGAGGATCCCGAGCGCGGTCGCGTGCCGCTGGATCTCGCGCACGGTGTGGACGATGCTCGCGATCGAGCTGCCCGGGAACGCGCGCTTCAGCTCGGTCACGAGGTAGCTCGACTCGTCGGGCCGCCCGGCGAGCGACAGCAGGGAGATCGTGAGGAAGAGCAGCGGCACGAACGAGAGCAGCGCGAAGTAGGCGATCATCGCGGCGAGGTGGGGGCCGCGGTCGGCGAAGAACTTGCCGAGCGGCTGCGGCAGCGACGGCATCAGCGCGGAGTATGTGTCTGTTAGCGTCAACCGCGTGCCGCAGGCCGCCGATGCGCTCGCTCACCTGACCGAGATCTCGACCCAGATCGAGGCCGCGGTCGTGCTCGACCGGGACGGGAACGTGCAGTCCGCGACGGTCGACGACGAGCGGGCCGGTCGGATTGCCCGCAGTGCGCTCGAGCTCTTCCGGCGTGCCGAGGGCCAGCGGGAGCAGGAACTCGTCCAGCTCGAGGCGGCCCTCGCCGGCGGCAGCGTCTTCGTGGTCCGCGACGAGGCGCGCCTGATCGCCGCGACGACCGGCCCGGGGCCGACTGCCGGGCTCGTCTTCTACGACCTGAAGAGCGCCTTGCGCAGCCTCGGCGAGCCGGCCGCGAAGCCGAAGCCGAAGAAGCGCGCTCCGGCCAAGCGCGCTCCCGCCAAGCGCGCGGCCACCCCGAAAAGGAAGAAGGATGCGAGCTCCTAGGGCGCTGGCCGTCGGTCTCGCGATCGGCTCCGCAGCGGGCGCGATCCTGCTGCGACGCCGCGCCCGCACCCGTGACCGGCTCGAGCTCTACTTCGACGACGGCTCGCTCGTCACGCTCTCGCAGGGCAGCTCCGAGGCCGAGCCCCTTCTGGTTCACGCGCGCGAGCTGCTCGCGGCGACTCGCGGCCGGTGAACCGAGCCGAGCTCGGCGCCGCGCTACGCGAGCACGCCTACCTCGAGGGCGACTTCGTGCTCCGCTCCGGGCGGCGCTCGCGCTACTACCTCGACAAGTACCGCTTCGAGACGGTCCCCGAGCTGCTCGGCCCGCTCGGCGAGCTGATCGCCGAGACCGTGCGCGAGCACGAGCCCGAAGCAGTGCGGCTCGCCGGGCCCGAGCTCGGCGCGGTCGCGCTGGCCGCCGCGGCCTCCCTCGCCTCGGGCCTCCCGTTCCTGATCGTGCGCAAGGAGCCGAAGGAGTACGGCACGGCGAACCGGCTCGAAGGCGTCTTCGAACTCGGCGAGCGCGTGTGCCTGGTCGAGGACGTCGTCACCTCCGCAGGGGCGGCGATCGAGGCGATCGAGGCGCTGCGAACGGCCGGTCTCGAGGTCGGGACGGCGGTCTGCGTGGTCGACCGCGAGGAGGGCGGAGCGGACGCTCTCGCGCGCGTCGGCGTGCGCCTGCGCGCCCTGTTCCGGCCGACAGAGCTGCTAGAACTGTCCAAAAGCGCCGCAAAACCGCATGGTTGAGCCGAAAGGTGAACCCTGGTAGGGTCTTGCGCCGTGATCCCAACAAGCGAACCGGGAGGAGAGGAGCGACTGTGACGAAGCAAGAGTTCGTCGACAAGGTGGCCCAGAAGGCAAACCTGT
Organism: uncultured Actinomycetes bacterium; assembly: GCA_963763475.1. Lineage (GTDB taxonomy): Bacteria > Actinomycetota > Thermoleophilia > Gaiellales > Gaiellaceae > AC-32. The sequence continues at coordinate 552,864 of CAVXOR010000002.1, forward strand.
CGAGGCGCGACGCGGCCGAGGCGGTGGATGCGGTGCTCGACTCGATCACCGACACCCTGAAGAGCGGCGGCGAGGTCAACTTCACCGGCTTCGGGAAGTTCTCCACCCAGCACCGCAAGGAGCGCCAGGGCGTCAACCCTCGCAACCCAACCGAGAAGGTGACGATCCCCGCGGCAACCGTGCCGAAGTTCTCGGCCGGCAGCACGCTGAAGACCGCGGTCAAGACCGGCGGCGGTGGCGGCGGGTTCTAGACCCCGGGCTACCGAAGGTTTGAGTGAGGGCCGCGAGAGCGGCCCTCACTCGTTCCCCGGCCGAGTCTCCCGCTAGCCTCTGGCGCAGGTGGGGGCCGAGCCTGCACTAGCGACAGCGCTCTTTCCCGACCGTCTCGCCGAGGCGGTCGAGCGGAAGCGCTCGCAGCTTCTGGTCGGCCTCGACCCGCGGCCCGACCTGCTGCCGGTCGAGCTGGCCGGCGACGCGCACCTCTCTCCCGATGCGGCGGCCGACGCCTGCGGCCGCTTCTGCTGCGGGATCGTGGACGCGGTCGCGCCGCACGTCGTCGGGGTTAAACCGCAGCTCGCGTTCTTCGAGGCGCTCGGCGCGGACGGCCTGCGCGTCTTCGAGGAGGTCTGCGCCTACGCGCGCTCGGCCGGCCTCGTCGTGCTGGCAGACGCGAAGCGCGGCGACATCGGTTCGACCTCGCGCGCGTACGCGACCGCCTACCTGGAGCCGCGCGGCGAGAGGCCGCCGCTTGCCGACGCGATGACGGTCAACCCGTATCTCGGCCGCGACTCGCTCGAGCCGTTCCTGGGCGCGTGCCGGCGGCACGGCGGCGGGATCTTCTGCGTCGTCAAGACGTCCAACGAGGGCGGCGCCGACGTCCAGGACCTGAAGCTCTCGGACGGCCATCCGGTCTGGCACCACGTTGCGCTGCTCGTGCACGAGCTCGGCGAGGACCTGGTCGGCGAGCGGGGGCTCTCGAGCGTCGGTGCGGTCGTCGGCGCGACCCATCCACGGGCGGTGGGCGAGGCGCGGCGGCTGCTGCCGCAGGCGATCCTGCTCCTGCCGGGGGTCGGCGCGCAGGGCGCGACGCCGGCCGACCTCGCGCGGGCCTTCACGAGCGGCCCGGCGAGCGCGCTCGTCAACGCCTCGCGCAGCGTTATCTACGCCTTTCGAAACGGCCAGGAGGACTGGCGCGCGGCGGCGTCCGCCGAGGCGGCGCGACTGCGGCGCGATGTCTGGGCAGTCTCCGGCTGGTAGCCGGTGGAGCGCGGCTGGCGAGGTCAGGCGAAGCGCTACGGCGCTCCGGCAGCCTTCCTGCTCGCGGTCACGATCGCGGTCCTGCTCGTCCGCTCGGGGCTGAAGAGCGACGCCGCCGCGCCGACGAGCTCGGTGCGGACGCAGACCGTGCCGACCCGGACCGCCACGACGCCCGTTCCTCCCAGGCAGAGGCGGTTCTACCGCCTGCGCGCCGGCGAGACGCTCAGCGACGTCGCGATCAGGTTCGACACGACGGTCGAGCAGCTGCTCGCGTTGAACCCGGGAGTCGAGCCGACGAACCTGATCATCGGGCAGCGAATCAGCGTCAAATAGACTCCCGGCCGTTTGAAGGGCCTCCTTTTCGCCGCCGCGGCCCTCGCGCTCGCGGCTCCCGTGCTCGCAGCTCCGCCGCAGGTGACCGGCCGCTCCTTCGTGGTCGAGAACGGCGCCACCGGCGAGGTGCTGCTGTCGCGTGACGCCCACGCGCGCGTGCCGATCGCCAGCATCACCAAGTTGATGACCGTGCTGCTGACCGTCGAGCGCACGAAGCCGTCCGACGTCGTCACGGTCAGCCCGCCCGCGGCGAGCGTCGGCGAGTCGAGCGCGGGCCTGCGGGCGGGCGAGCGGCTCACCGTCCGCGAGCTGCTCGAAGCCGCGCTGATCCAGAGCGCGAACGACGCCGCCGACGCGCTCGCCGACCACGTGGGCAAGGGGGACGAGCAGCACTTCGTCACGCTGATGAACCGGCGGGCGCGCCAACTCGGGCTACGCGACACGCACTACGTCCGCCCCGACGGGCTGGACGCGACCGGGCACGTCTCGAGCGCCCGCGACGTCACCTTGCTGGCTCGGATCGTGATGCACCGCCCGCTCGTGCGGCAGATCGTGCGCCAGCGCGGGGCGACCATTTCCGGCGGCCGCAGCCTGCACACCTGGAACGACCTGCTCTCGAGCTATCCGGGGATCTTCGGGGTCAAGACCGGGCACACGTCGCGGGCCGGCTGGAACGAGGTCGCGGCCGCGAGACGCGGGCCGCTGACGGTCTACGCGACGCTGCTCGGCAGCCCCGACCGCGACGTGCGCAACGGCGACCTGGAGAAGCTGCTCGACTGGGGCTTCTCGCGCTACCGCGCTGCGGCCGTCGTCGCGAAGGGCCAGCCATACGCGCAGGCGGTCGTCGGCTACGGGCGAAAGCCGGTGGCCCTGGTCGCAGCCGCCTCGCTGACGCCGTCGCTGCGGGTCGAGTTCCCCGTCGTCCGCCGCATCGTCGCGATGGATGCGGCCGAGCTGCCCGTCTCCCGGGGTCAGACCCTTGGCCAGGTCCGCGTGTACCAGCGGGGCAAGCTCGTCGGCGCCGTCCCGCTGGTGGCCTCCCGCTCGGTCTCGCGCCCGGGCCTCGCCGGCCGCGCCGGCTGGTACGCGACGCGTACCCTCCACCACATGTGGGGCTGGGTCTCGTGATCGTCACCGTCACCATGAACGCGGCGATCGACCGCACGCTGACCGTCCCGAACTTTCAGCGCGGCCAGCGTCACCGCGCCAGCGCCGGGCTAACCCTTGCGGGTGGCAAGGGGATCAACATCGCTCGGGCGCTGAAGCGGCTGGGCGTCCCGGTCGTCGCCACCGGCCTGGCCGGCGGCCGCACCGGCACGCGGATCGTCGAGGAGCTGACCGCCGAGGCGATCCTGAACGACTTCGTCCGCATCGACGACGAGTCGCGCACCTCGACCGCGATCGTCGACCCGACCGGCGGCAGCTACACCGAGGTGAACGAGTGGGGCCCACACGTCTCGACCGAAGAGCTGGAGATGCTGCTCGAGAAACTCGTCTACCTCTCGCAGGGCGCCGACTACGTCGTCTTTTCAGGGTCGCTGCCTCGCGGGATCGACGAGGGCTTCTACGCCGAGGCCGTGCGTGAGCTCAACCGGCGCGGCGCGAGCACGGTGCTCGACTCCGAAGGCGAGCCGCTGCGCCTCGGCGTCCAGGCCGAGCCGCTGCTGGTCTCGCCGAACGAGCGCGAGGCCGAGGCGCTCGTCGGCCAGGAGTTCAACGACGACGACGACTTCCTCACAGGCCTCGAGACGATCGCTGAGCTCGGCGCGCGCAACGTGTTGATCACACGCGAGTCGGGGTGCTGGGCGCTGCTGCGGACCGAGCGGCGGGCGAGCCGCTACCGCGCGGCCGCGCCGCGGGTCGACCCGATCTCGGCGGTCGGCTCGGGCGACGTCCTGCTTGCCGCCTTCGTCGCGGCGCGGCTGGACGGCCGCTCCGACGAGGAGGCGCTGCGCAGCGCGGTCGCCGCCGGTGCAGCCTCGACGCTCGAGATCGGCGCAGGCAGGTTCGAGCCGCGGGAGGCCGGCCGGCTGATCGGCGGGGTCGAGGTCGCCCAGCTCGAGCCGGTTGGCAGTGAGTGAGTCGTCTGAGGACGGTGGTACGATCGCCGTCCACTTGAGAGACGGCGGCGAGAACGAATTTTCGGCCCAGGCGATCGCAATTCGGCCTGGGCCGTTCTGCATCCAGGGGAGGTAGTTCGTGGAGATCGAGATCGGCCGGGGCAAGAAGGCACGGCAGGCGTACGGGTTCGACGACATCGCGATCGTGCCGTCCAGGCGCACACGCGACCCCCAGGACGTGGACATCGGCTGGAAGCTCGGCCCGCACCTGCTCGAGCTGCCGCTGCTGGCCTCGGCGATGGACGGCGTCGTCTCGCCGCAGATCGCGATCGAGCTCGGCAAGCTCGGCGGGCTAGGGGTGCTCAACCTCGAGGGCATCTTCACCCGCTACGAGCGACCCGAGCGCGAGCTGGAGAAGATCTCGAAGCTGCCGAAGGAGCAGGCGACGAGCGGGATGCAGAAGATCTACGAGCGCCCGGTCGAGCCGAAGCTGATCGCCAAGCGGATCGAGGAGATCAAGGAGGCCGGTGTGCTCGCGGCCGGCTCGCTCACGCCGCAGAAGGTGCGCGAGCACTACGAGGTGGCGCTGGCGGCCGGGCTCGACGTGCTCGTGATCCAGGGCACGGTCGTCTCGGCCGAGCACGTCTCCTCGAACGGTCACGCGCTCAACCTGAAGGAGTTCATCGCGTCGCTGCCGATCCCGACGATCGTCGGGGGCTGCGCCTCGTACCAGACCGCGCTGCACCTGATGCGCACCGGCGCCGAGGGTGTGCTCGTCGGCGTCGGGCCCGGGCAGGCCTGCACCACGCGCGGCGTGCTCGGCGTCGGCGTCCCGCAGGCGACCGCGATCGCCGACGCGGCCGCGGCGCGCATCCAGCACCTGCTCGAGACCGGCAAGTACGTGAACGTGATCGCGGACGGCGGCATGCGCACCGGCGGCGACATCTCGAAGGCGATCGCGTGCGGCGCCGACGCCGTGATGGTCGGCTCGCCGCTCGCCCGCGCGAAGGAGGCACCCGGCCGCGGCTTCCACTGGGGCATGGCCACCTTCCACCCGACGCTCCCGCGCGGAGCGCGCGTTGCGGTCGACCAGAACGCGACGCTGGAGGAGATCGTGATCGGCCCCGCGCGCGAGAACGACGGCACGCTGAACCTGATGGGCGCGCTGCGGACGTCGATGGCGACCTGCGGCTACGAGTCGATCCACGACTTCCAGAAGGCCGAGGTGATGCTCGCACCGGCGATCAAGACCGAAGGCAAGTCCCTCCAGCAGGCGCAGCGCATCGGGATGGGGTAGTGGGCGAGGTAGTCCCGCTTCCGGTCCCGGAGCCGTCGCCCGAGGAGCGGCCGGTGCTCGTGCTCGACTGCGGCGGGCAGTACGCGCAGCTGATCGCGCGGCGGGTGCGGGAGGCGCGGGTCTACTCGGAGCTCGTGCCGCACTCGATCTCTGCAGCGGAGGCACGCGCGCGGCGGCCTCGGGCGCTCGTGCTCTCGGGCGGGCCGGCATCGGTGTACGCAGCGGGTGCGCCGCGGGTCGATCCGGGTCTCTTCGAGCTGGGCGTGCCGACGCTCGGCATCTGCTACGGCATGCAGCTGATGGCCCAGGAGCTCGGCGGCACGGTCGAGCGCACCGGCGTCTCGGAGTTCGGCAAGACCGACGTGCGCGCCGAGCCCGAGAGCTCGCTCTTCGCTGGCCTCGGTGCCGAGCAGACCGGCTGGATGAGCCACCGTGACTCGGTCACCGCGCCGCCCGCCGGCGCGCGCGTGACCGCCGGCTCGCCGGCCGCGCCGATCGCGGCCTTCGAGGATCCCGAGCGCCGGCTCTACGGCGTCCAGTTCCACCCCGAGGTCGTGCACACGCCGCACGGCCAGGAGTTGCTGAAGAACTTCCTCTACGGTGTGGCCGACGCGCCGCCGACCTGGACGGCCGCGGCCGTGATCGAGGAGCAGGTCGAGCGCATCCGCGGGCAGGTCGGCTCGGACCGCGTGCTCTGTGCGCTCTCCGGCGGCGTCGACTCGGCGGTCGCGGCGTTGCTCGTGCACAAGGCGGTCGGAGACCAGCTCGTCTGCGTGTTCGTCGACCACGGCTTCCTGCGCAAGGACGAGGCGGCGCAGGTAGTCGAGACCTTCGAGGGCCACTTCCACGTGCCGCTCGTCCACGTCCAGGCCCAGGAGCGGTTCCTGGCGCGGCTGGAGGGCGTCTCGGACCCCGAGCAGAAGCGGAAGGCGATCGGTGAGGAGTTCATCCGCGTCTTCGAGGAGGAGTCGAACCGGCTCGGGGAGATCAGGCACCTGGTGCAGGGGACGCTCTACTCGGACGTGATCGAGTCCGGCGGCGACGCCTCGGTCGCGGCCACGATCAAGTCGCACCACAACGTCGGCGGGCTTCCCGAGGACATGGAGATGGAGCTCGTCGAGCCGCTGCGCCTGCTGTTCAAGGACGAGGTGCGGCGCGTGGGCGAGGAGCTCGGCCTGCCGGAGCGGATGGTCTGGCGCCAGCCGTTCCCGGGTCCCGGGCTGGCGATCCGGATCATCGGCGAGGTGACGAGCGAGCGGCTCGAGATCCTGCGCGAGGCGGACGCGATCCTCCAGGAGGAGGTGCGGCGGGCGGGCCTCTACCGCGAGTTGTGGCAGTCGTTCGCCGTCCTGCCGGCGATCCGCTCGGTCGGGGTGCAGGGCGACGAGCGGACGTACGGCTATCCGGTCGTGGTGCGGGCGGTGACGAGCGACGACGCGATGACGGCCGACTGGGCGCGCCTCCCGTACGACCTGCTCGAGACGATCTCGTCGCGGATCGTGAACGAGGTCCCGGCGGTGAACCGCGTCGTGCTCGACATCACCTCGAAGCCGCCGTCGACGATCGAGTGGGAGTGACCTCGGCTCGTTCCGGGTAAGCCGCGACCGTGCCGCGGAAGGTCGAAGTCCGCGGGGCAGGCACGGTGAAGATCATCCACCCGTGGATCGCGTTCCTGCTCGCGATCGTCACCCTCGGGCTCTACTACCTCTTCTGGTACGGGATCAGGAACCCGGAGCTGAACGACTTCGGCGAGGCCGCGAGCCCGGGAAGCGAGAACGAGCTCGAGGTGTCGCCATTCGTCGCCATCGTCGCGATCACGATCGGCGGGCTCCTGATCGTCCCGCCATTCATCTCGCAGTGGCGCTTCTACAAGCGGATCGGCCGCGGCCAGGAGCTCGTCGGGCTCGAGCACCGGATCAGCCACGTCACCGGGATCCTGCTCTTCGCGCTCGCGCTCTTCCTGCTGCCGTTCGAAATCGCCTACGGCCAGCACCACCTGAACCGGCTCTGGGAGCGGGAAACCGAGCTCGAGTCGAGGCACGAGGCCGGCGCCGCGCCGGCGCTCGGCTGAGCGCGGCCCGGCAGGGACTGTCCCCGCCGGCCGGCCGCAACGGCCCTATTGGTCGTGCCGAAGGTGTGACGGTTTCTCCGCAGGCGTGGCCGTTCGAGAGCGTCACGAGCAGGCCGGGGACGAGCTCAGGCGGCAGGATCCGCGTGGGAGCCGGCCGCGGGGTAGAGCGCACGCACCTCGTCGGCGTACGCGCTCAAGCGGCCCGCCAGCTCCGCGTCCGTCAGCTCGAGCACGTTCTCGGCGTTCTTCTCGCCGGAATGCGAGAGGTTGAACGAGCCCGCGAAGACCGTGTCGTCGGCGATCACGACCTTCGCGTGCATGAAGTTGTGCAGGGTGCCCGTCGGCTGCCACGGCACCGAAGGCTTGCCGGTGAAGTCGCCGGCCAGCACTTGCCGGAGCAGCGGCAGCTTCCACGAGACGTTGCCGTCGGCTTGCCACTGGCGGATCACCTCGGCCACCTGGGTCGCGTCCACGCAGCCCGCGATGTCACCTCGTCCGTCCGCGATCCTCTGCGCCAGGATTCCGAGCACCGGCGCCGAGGTGATCACCGGCGAGAGGATCCGCACCTTCTCGGCGTGCCCGATCTTCTTCGCGATCCGCGCCGTCAGCGCGTCGGCGAAACCGGGCGTGAACCAGGGCCGCACACGCACGCCGTCCACGTCGACCGGCCGCGGCTCGACGAAGCCGCTGTGCTCGACGTCGGCGCCGCCCCACAACTCCTCGAAGTCGAGTGTGAACGCCCGCGCGAGGGCGTCGGACGCGACCGTCACGACCACGTTCTCCTGCACCGACCACGAGTCGTCCGTCCAGTTCATCGAGCCGGTCCAGACAGCGCCGTCGTCGCGCACGACGAACTTGTGGTGCATCAGGTCCGGGACGCCGGCGACCGCCTTGGCAGGGACGCCGAGCGACGAGATGAGCTGCACGTCCGGCTCTGGCGGCGGCGGCACCGGGATCGGATTGGCGTGATCGACGTTGTAGAGGATGCGCACCGCCACGCCTCGCGCCTGTGCCTCCTTGAGCGCGCCGCCCACGACCGCGGCCGTCTCCTCGCCGAGGTGGAAGTCGTACTGGGCCAGGTCGAGCGTGCGCTGGGCGGCGGAGACGAACGCGGCGACGTCGCGCGCGATCTCCGCCGGCTGCTGGCCGCCGTCCGTCAGAGTGCGGATGGTGATGGAGGAGCTCATCGAACGGTTGCGGCGGGCGAGGATCGGCGAGACGTTCAACTTCTATCGTGACGGCGACGGCGCGGCCGTGCGCTGCCACCGGCTCCTTACCTACCTCGAGGCTCGCGAAAACGCGACCCTGCTGCTCGTCGGCGAGGCGGCGGGACACCGCGGCGCCCGCGTCTCGGGGATCCCGTTCACGTCGGAGCTCCAGCTCACCGGCCATGGGCCGGCGGAGGCGACGGCGACGATCGTCCGCCGGACGCTCGCCGAGCTCGGCCTCGAGCAGCAGACGCTCTGCTGGAACGTCGTCCCGACGCACCCGCATCGGCCCACGCGGGCCGACACGAACCGCCCGCCGACGCGGGCCGAGATCGACGCCTCGCGCCCGTTCCTCGACGAGCTGGCGCGAGATCGCCGCGTGATCGCGGTCGGCCGCCTGGCTGAGCGGGCGCTCGGCGTCGCCGGTGTCAGGCACCCCTCGCACGGCGGCGCGCAGGCGTTCCGCGAGGGCCTGCGAAGATTGCTCGCGTGAACGACTACCCCGTCGCGCGCAACACGGTCCTGCTCGCCGGGTCGCTCACGTGCCTCTCCGGGATGCTCCAGCTGGGCGTCGCCGTCGCGACGACCTCCCTGGTGCTGGTGACCGGGATCGAGGGGATCCTCGGGCTCGGCCCGGCGATCTTCCTGCTCTCCGGCGCGCTCAGCGCCATGCCCGCCGGCCGCCTGATGGACCGCGTCGGCCGCGTGCCCGTGCTCGCGGGCGGCTTCGCGCTCGGAATCGCCGGGTGCTGCGTGACCGCGCTTGCCTGCGGCGTCGACTCGGCCGTGCTGCTCGTGATCGGGTTCGCCGCCATCGGCGGCGCGCAGGGAATCGCCCTGCTGGCGCGCACCGCCGCGGGCGACATGTACCCGCCGGAGCGCCGGGCGCGCGGGATCTCTCTCGTCCTCTTCGGCGCGGTTTTCGGCGCGATTCTCGGCCCGACGGTCTTCAGCCCGCTGTTCGCCAACAAGCACCACCTCGACGCGGACGCCCTGGTCGTCCCCTGGCTGGCGGCGGCCGGGATCATGGTCATCGGCCTCGCGCTCGTGCTCGCGGTGCGTCCCGATCCGGGCAAGATCGCCCGCTCGAAGCCCAACGGCAGCCCGCCGGAGGCCTCCGCTCCGCTGCGCGAGATCCTGCGCCGGCCTGGCGTCGCGACGGCCCTGCTGGGCGCGCTCGCGAGCTTCGCCGTGATGGTCGCCGTGATGAACCTGACCGGCTACATGATGGTCGGGCAGGGCCACGCGCAGTCCGACGTCTTTCCCGTGATCAGTGCGCACATCGTCGGCATGTACGGGCTCGTGCTGGTGGTCGGCGACCTGATCGACAGGCTCGGCCGCCGAGTCGCGCTCGTCGGCGGGCTCGCCGTGATGGCCGTCTCGACGCTGGGGCTTGCCTGGACGATGAGCGTGTTCGCCACCGGCGTCGCGCTGTTCGGGCTCGGCCTGGGCTGGAGCTTCTCGTACGTCGCCGCGACCTCGGAGCTGGTCGACCTCGCGCACCCGGCGGAGCGCGGGAAGCTGATCGGGTTCAACGACCTGCTCTCGGGGTCGACAGGGGCCGCGCTCGCCCTGCTGGGCGGCCTCGCGTACTCGCACGAAGGGAGAAACAGCGTCGCCGTGGCCGGCGCGGTGGCCGTCGCGCTGCCCGCGCTCTGGATCGCGCTCTCCGGCCGCCCGCCCGCTCCGGTGGTCGAGCCGGTCGCGTGATCGTTGGTACACTGCCCCGCCGGCGGACAGCAGTCCGCCGCTTCTCTGTCGAGACACGAATGAAGACCTGGAACGCAAAGCCCGGTGAAGTCGAACGCCGCTGGTACGTCGTCGACGCCGAAGGGAAGACGCTGGGGCGTCTGGCTACGCAGATCGCGGACACGCTGCGAGGCAAGGGCAAGCCGCAGTACACACCGCACGTCGACACGGGCGACTTCGTCGTGGTCGTGAATGCGGAGAAGATCCACGTCACTGGAAACAAGCTCGACGCGAAGCTCTACCACCGCCACTCGGGCTACCCGGGCGGGCTCAAGAGCCGGCCGCTGCGCGATGAGCTCGAGCGCCGGCCGACCGAGGTGCTGCGCAAGGCCGTCAAGGGCATGCTGCCCCGCAACCGCCTCGCGCGCGCCCAGCTGCGCAAGCTGAAGATCTACGCCGGCCCCGAGCATCCGCACGAGGCGCAGGCTCCCTCCGAGCTGAAGGTGGAGGCATGAGCGATCTCGCCAGCTACAGCGGCACGGGCAAGCGGAAGACCTCGGTCGCGCGCGTAATTCTGCGGCCCGGCGACGGCACCACCTGGTTCAACGGCCGCACGATCGAGCAGTACTTCCCGCGGGCGACCCACCGGGAGCTGGCGCTCTCGCCGCTCAAGGTCGCCGGAGCCGAGGGCACCTTCGACGTCCGCGTGCGTGTCCACGGCGGCGGCCCGAGCGGGCAGGCGGGCGCGGTCCGCCACGGGATCGCCCGCGCGCTCGTCGAGGCCGACCCGGACCTGCGCGTGCCGCTCAAGCGCGCCGGCTTCCTGACGCGCGACGCGCGGATCGTCGAGCGCAAGAAGGCCGGCCTGCACAAGGCCCGCAAGGCGCCGCAGTTCTCCAAGCGCTAGTTGCGCCGCTACTTCGGTACCGACGGGGTCCGCGGCGTCGTGGGCGAGGACCTGACGCCCGAGCTCGTGGAGCAACTGGGGCGCGCGGCAACCCTTTGGTCTGACGGGGGCCGCGTCTTCGTCGGTCGCGACACGCGTGCCTCGGGCGAGGAGCTCGAGGAGGCGTTCGCGCGCGGGGTGGTCGCGGCCGGCGGGAACGCCGTGCTCGCGGGCGTGCTGCCGACGCCGGCCGTTGCCCTGCTCGCGCTCGACCTCGGCGCGGTCATCTCGGCCTCGCACAATCCGCCCGAGTACAACGGCGTCAAGCTGTTCGACGGCGAGGGTCGCAAGCTGACCGACGCGGCCGAGGAGGAGATCGAAGCGCTCTTCGACGTTCCCTTCGCCGGCAGCCCGGGCCAGGTCGACCACGTCGGCGTCGCCGAGGAGAGCTACCTCGACCACATCGTCGAGCGCTTCGGCACCGACCTCTCGGGCCTTAAGCTCGTGGTCGACTGCGCCAACGGCGCCTACTCAGGGATCGCGCCGACGGCTTTCGAGCGGCTGGGCGCGGAGGTGACCACGATCGGCTCCGACCCCGACGGGACCAACATCAACGTCGGCTGCGGCGCCACCGACCTCTCGGCCCTGCAACAGACGGTTACCAGCTCGGGCGCAGACCTCGGTGTCGCGTTCGACGGCGACGGCGACCGGATGCTCGCCGTCGACGCGCGGGGCGAGGTCGTCGACGGTGACCAGATCCTGGCGATCCTGATGCTGCACCTGGGCGTCGACCTGGTCGCAGTCACCGTGATGGCGAACCTCGGCCTGCACCGGCTCGCCGAGGAGCGGGGGATCCGCGTCGTCACGACCGACGTCGGCGATCGCTACGTGCTCGAGGCGCTGCGGCGCGAGGACGGCGTGCTCGGCGGCGAGCAGTCGGGCCACATCATCTACCTGCGCGACCACGTCACCGGCGACGGGCTCGGGGCGGCGCTGCTGCTCTGCGGCGCGCTCGAGGGCCGGACGCTCGAGGAGGCCGCCGCCGTGATGCCGCGCTTCCCGCAGGCGAAGGAGAACATCCGCGTGGCGAACAAGGAGCTCCCGGAGGCCCTGCGGGAAGAGATCGAGCGCTGGAACGCGCGGTTCGGCGGTCGGGGGCGAGTGCTGGTGCGGCCCTCGGGAACGGAGCCCCTGATCCGGGTGCTGGCCGAGGCCGAAACGGTTCCGGAGGCCGAAGAAGCCTGTGGTACGATTTCCGCTCTCGTGAGACGAGAGCTCGGCTGACCTGGCCCGACGAGGGGCCCGGGAGAGCAGCCGGGCCTTTCGCGTTCTAAGGGAGGTTTCGGCGTGTGCGGGATCATCGGATACGTCGGCCAGCGAGCCTGTAAGGACCTGTTGCTGCAGGGACTCGAGCGACTCGAATACCGCGGTTACGACTCGGCCGGGCTCGCACTGTGCGAGGACGCCGAGCTCGAGTACCTGCGCGTCGTCGGCAACCTCCAGGCCCTGAAGCGCGCGGCCGGCCCGAACGGCTCGACCGCCAGGACGGGTCTCGGCCACACCCGTTGGGCGACGCACGGCGCGGTCAACGAGCAGAACGCCCATCCGCTCACCGGCTGCGACGAGCACAAGCTCGCGATCGTGCTGAACGGGATCGTGGAGAACTACCGGGAGCTGAAGTCCTCGCTCGAGGCCGAGGGCCACGTCTTCCATACCGAGACGGACGCCGAGGTCGTCGTGCACCTGATCGAGCGCCACTACGACGGCGACCTGCTCGAGGCGACGCGTCTCGCCTATCGCGAGCTCGAGGGCCATTACGCCTTCGTCGTCATCCACCACGACCACCCCGAGGAGCTCGTCGGCGCGCGGCACCAGTGCCCGCTGCTCGTGGGCGTCGGGAACGGTGAGATGTTCCTCGCCTCTATGGTCGCGGCCTTCATCGGCGAGACCCGCTCGATCCAGCTGATCGAGGACGGCGAGGTCGTCTCGATCACGCCCGAGGGCTCCCGCTTCGTGTCGGTCGAGGAAGGCGAGCTGGAGCGCGAGGTGATCGAGGTCGACTGGGACATCGAGGCCGCCGAGAAGAGCGGCTACGAGACCTTCATGCTGAAGGAGATCTACGAGCAGCCCGACGCCGTCGCGGAGACGCTCGGCGACCGGATCCGGCACGGGGAGCTCGTGCTGGAGAGCCTGGGCCTGAGCGAGACCGAGCTGAAGAACCTGCGCCGGATCGTGATCGTGGCCGCCGGCACCTCGTACCACGCCGGCGTCGTCGGCCGCTACATGATCGAGGAGTGGGCGCGGATGCCCGTCGAGCCCGACATCGCGAGCGAGTGGATCTACCGCAACCCGGTGCTCTCGAAGGACACGCTCGTGATCGGGATCTCGCAGTCGGGCGAATCGCGCGACACGGTGAACGCGATCAAGCTCGCCCGCGACACCGGCGCGCACACGCTGGCGATCACCAACCTCATGGGCTCGCAGATCACGCGCGAGGCAGAGGCCGTGATCTACACACGCTGCGGGCTCGAGGTCGGCGTCGCCGCCTCGAAGACGTTCACCGCGCAGGTCGCGCTGCTGGCGCTGATCGGCCTCAAGCTGGCGCAGGTTCGCGGGACGATGCCGCCCGACGAGCTCGAGTTCATCCTCGACCAGCTCTACGAGCTGCCGCAGAAGATCGAGCAGTTCCTGGACGGCGACCATCCGGTCGAGGAGATCGCGCAGCGGCACTACGAAAAGTCGTTCTTCCTCTACCTCGGGCGGCACATCGGTTTGCCTGTCGCGCTCGAGGGCGCACTCAAGCTGAAGGAGATCTCCTACATCCCGACCGACGCCTATTCGGCCGGCGAGATGAAGCACGGGCCGATCGCGCTGCTCGAGGAAGGGACGCCGGTCGTCTGCGTGGCGACCGATCAGAAGGTGATCTACGACAAGGTCGTCTCGAACATCCAGGAGACCCGGGCGCGCGGCGCGCACGTGATCGCGATCGCGACCGACGGCAACGAGGACATCCAGCACCACGCGGACGACGTGATCTACATCCCGCGCTCACCCGCCTTCCTGCAGTCGGTGCTCGCAGTGGTGCCGCTGCAGCTGCTCGCCTACCGGATCGCGCGCCTGCGGGGCCTGAACGTCGACCAGCCGCGCAACCTGGCGAAGACCGTCACCGTCGAGTAGCGCCTCGCCCGTATCGTCGGGGCAGATGGACGTGCTGAGCTCGATCGGGGACGGCCTCTGGAACGCCTTCCGGATGGCGTGGGAGGTCTGGTGGGCGCTCGTGCTCGGCTTCCTGCTCTCGGGGATGGTGCAGGCGTGGGCGCCGCGCGACCGGCTCGAGCGTGCGCTCGGCGGCGACGGGGCGGGGACGATCGCGCTCGCGACCGGCCTGGGCGCGGCCTCCTCGTCGTGCAGCTACGCCGCGGTCGCGATCGCGAAGTCGCTCTTCCAGAAGGGCGCGAGCCTGGCCTCGGCGATGGTCTTCCAGTTCGCCTCGACGAACCTCGTCTTCGAGCTCGGGATCGTGATCTGGATCTTCCTCGGCTGGCAGTTCACGCTCGCGGAGCTCGTCGGCGGACTGCTGCTGATCGTGCTGATGTGGATCGGCGTGCGCGTGCTGGTCTCGCGGCGGGAGGAAGAGCAGGCCCGGGCCCGGGCCCAGGCGGTGGACACCGGGCACCAGCACCACTCGGCCGGCGGCTCGCCCGCGCTGTCGCTCGAGGGCTGGTCGGACGTGGCGCACAACTTCCGCGGCGACTGGCAGATGCTCTGGAAGGAGATCGGCGCGGGCTTCCTGATCGCCGGCTTCGTCGCGCTCCTGCCGAAGGAGTTCTTCAACTCGCTCTTCCTGACCGGCCACGGCGGCACCTTGCAGCTGCTCGAGAACGTGGTCGTCGGTCCGCTCGTGGCCGTGCTCTCGTTCGTCTGCTCGGTCGGTAACGCGCCGCTGGCGGCGGTGCTGTGGGGCGGCGGGATCTCGTTCGCGGGCGTAATCGCCTTCATCTACGCCGACCTGATCATCATCCCGCTGGTGCTGATCTACGGCCGCTATTACGGCTGGCGCGTGGCGGGCATCGTCGTCGGGTTGATGTTCGCCGCGATGATGCTGGCGGCGCTCGCGGTCGACGGGATCTTCAGCGCGCTCGGGCTCGTGCCCTCGACCCGGCCCTCGCTGGACTCGATCGTCGAGCGCGGGGTGGAGTGGAACTACACGGCCGTCCTGAACATCGTCTTCACGCTGGTCGCTGCGGCGCTCTTCGGCCTCACCCTCCGGCGCGGGGCGCGCGATCCGGTCTGCGGGATGACGGTCGACCGTGGCAAGGCCCTGACCGCCGAGCGCGGCGGGCGGACCTACTTCTTCTGTGGGCCGGGCTGCAGGGCGAAGTTCGAGTCGGCTACGGCAGCTTCGGCAGCTCCGGAACCGGCACGCCCGGCACGCTGACCGGCGGCACCGGCGGGACCGGCGGCACCGCGGAAATGGGCGGGACCTGCGGGGCCGGCGGAGCCGCGACCTTCGGCACCGGGGGGACGGCCGGCGGGGCCGGGGCGGAGACGGGCGGCGCGGCCGGAGGCGCCGGCTGCGTACTGGTCACAGGTGCTGAGACCGGCGCCGCGGGGGTCGCCGGCGTCGACGAGGCGACCGGCTTGCTCACCGGTGAAGACTTGTGTGCGACGACCGGCACCGCGGGCGTCGTCCGGGCGAGGACCGTGGCCCGAGCGTGGTGTGGCGTAGCCGCTAGCGCCCGTGCAGGCGCGTTCGTCGAGTGCCGCGACGAGATCGCAACTGCCCGGTGCGCCGAGCCGTGCACCGGCACGAACGGCGCGGCGGCAGTCATTCCCGCGCCGACGACGAGCGTCGCGGCTGCGATCTGCCCGGCGGTTCCGCCCAGGACCGTCTTGCCCCACGCGAGCGCGGAGCCCATGTTCGAGACGCCCCAGATCCGCCCGCGCGAGCGGTTGAGCTTCTGCGCGAGCGAGCGGCGGGCCCGGAAGAGCAGCGTCTCGACCGCGCCCTCGGTCAGGGAGAGCTCGGCCGCGATCTCGCGGTAGGAAAGTCCCTGCCACTCGCGCATCAGGATCGCGCGGCGCTGGTTCTCCGTCAGCTCGGCCAGCGCGTCCGCGACGCCGGCCAGCTCCTCGTGCGAATGCTCCGGCGCCGCGCGCTCTCCGACGAGCCCGTCGTCGGAGACGACCTCGACGCGGCTGCGGCGCCACGCCGAGCGGCGGCGCTCGCGGCAAACGTTCGCCGCGATCGCGTACATCCAGGCCGCTTCGGCGCGCGGCACGGTGCCTTTGCGCAGGCTGCGGTGCGCGTTCAGGAAGGTCTGCTGGAGCGCATCCTCGGCCTCCTCCCGCGAGGACAGGCGCGCGCGGCAGAAGCCGAGCAGCTGGGGGGCGTAACGCTCGTACAGCAGCCCCGCCTGCGCGGCCTCGGCGGTCGCGGCGGTCTCGCGAAATGAGGGTGCGGCACTCATGGCTGGGCGGGCTGGTGCAGCTGGGCGGCCTCACTCTCAGTGTCGTCAGCCGGCGACGAAACACAAGTCCCGGCCTCGAGCAGGGTCTCGACCAGGTGCTCGGCCGAGCAACCCTTGTTCAGGTAGGCGGCGGCGCCGGCGCTGCGCGCCCGGTGTACGTCCTCGGAGGAGGGAGATGCGGTGAGGACGACCACCGGGCACGCGGGGAGCAGGCGCCGGAGGAGCCTCGTCGCGTCGAAGCCGTCGAGCACCGGCATCTCGAGATCCATCAGCACGGCGTCGGGCTGCAGGTCGAGCGCCAGGCGCACGGCCTCCTTGCCGTCGCGGGCCGAGCCGGCGACCTCGACGCGCTCGTCGAAGTCGAGGGTCAGGCCGAGGGTCTCGGCGAACAGCTGGTGGTCGTCGGCGATCAGGACGCGAAGGGGCGGGATAGCGGCTCCTCCTGTGGGGACATCCCTGGAGAGGCACGCGCGCTGGCGAAACCTGCGCTTCCTTTGCGAAGATCACTCTTTAGGGTGACTGGAGGCAGCATGCGCGTGTGCGGTGACTGCGGCGGGGAGCTGGAGGCGGCCTATCGCTTCTGCCCCTGGTGCGCGGCGCCCCAGCGGCGCAAGCTGGTCGAGTTCTTCCGCGCCCACCCGCGCGACCACGGCAAGGCGCTGCGCGTCTCGCGCTACCTGACCGAGCAGCCGCACGTCCGGTTCAGCGTCTGGAACGCGGACGGGGTCGCCGAGGCGGCCGTCTCGCTGGAGGAAGAGGAGGCCGAGCGGCTGGCCGGCTTCCTGGCCGCGCCGGCGCCGGCTCGGCTCGGGGCGGTCGAGCGGCTGCTATCGCTCCTGCCTCGCGGCTAGCGCCGACTGCGGCTCTTGCGCTGGGCCTTCGCAGCCCGGTCGAGCGTCTCCAGCTCGTCGAGGCTGCGGCCCGCGCCCTCGGCCACGCAGGTCAGCGGCGACTCGGCCACCTGGACGGGAAGGCCGACCTCCTCGCGCAGCTTCTCGCCGAGGCCGCGCAGCAGCGCGCCGCCGCCCGCGAGCACGATCCCGCGCTCGCCGAGGTCGGCCGCGAGCTCGGGCGGCGTCCGCTCCAGCGTGTCCTTGACCGCGGCGACGATCCGGCCGACCGGGGCCTCGAGCGCACGCCGCACGTCGGAGCCCGAGAGGGTCGCGCGGCGCAGCAGCCCGGTGACGAGGTCGCGGCCCGCGACGGTGGCCTCGCCGCCGTCGTCGGCCGGCGAGGCCGAGCCGATCTCGATCTTGGCCGCCTCGGCCGTCTCCTGGCCGATCAGCAGCTTGTGCATGTTCTTGACGTGGTCGACGATCGCGTCGTCCATCTCGTAGCCGCCGACGCGGATCGACTCCCAGACGACCATCCCGCCGAGAGAGATCACCGCCACCTCGGTCGTGCCGCCGCCGACGTCGATCACCATGCTCGCGACCGCGTCCGCGACCGGCAGGCCGGCGCCGATCGCCGCGGCCATCGGCTCCTCGATCAGGTAGACGGTGCGCGCGCCGGCGACGCGGGTGGCCTCGTCCACCGCTCGGCGCTCGACGTCGGTGATCCCGCTCGGCACGCACAGCACCACGCGGGCGAAGGTGAAGCGGGAGCCGCCGGCCTGGTTGATGAAGTGACGCAGCATCGCCTCGGTCATCTCGAAGTCGGCGATCACGCCGTGGCGCAGCGGGCGCGTGGCGCGGATCGAGGCCGGCGTGCGGCCGATCATGCGCTTGGCCTCTGCCCCGACGGCGTGCACCTTGCCCGTCTCCTCCGAGATCGCGACGACCGAGGGCTCGAACAGCACGATCCCACGTCCGCGGATGAAGACGAGCGTGTTCGCGGTGCCCAGATCGACCGCCATGTCGCGGCCGCCGCCCAATGACCCCCAGAGCCGCATCAGCGGTGCAGCCTAGATATAACGCCGGCATGGAGGCGGAAGGCCGGATCCCCTTCCACGGCCACGAGACCTGGTGGCGGTCGATCGGGCCGGACGATGGCGACGCGGTCCCGCTGCTCTGCCTGCACGGCGGCCCCGGGGCCAACTGGCTGCACCTGAAGCCGTACGAGGCGCTGGCCGACGAGCGGCGCGTCCTCTTCTACGACCAGCTCGGAGCCGGCAACTCGGCGGTCGAAGGCCCGCACGACGCGTCGATGTGGACCCCCGAGCTGTACGTCGAGGAGGTCGGCGTCGTCCGCGAGGCTCTCGGGCTCGAGCGCGTCCACGTGCTGGGTCACTCCTGGGGCGGGATGCTCGGCATGCAGTACGCCGCGACGCAGCCGGAAGGGCTTGTCTCGCTGGTCGCCGAGAGCTCGCCGCCGTCGGTGCCTGCCTGGATGGGCGAGCTGGCGAAGCTGCGCGCGGAGCTGCCGCACGACGTCGACGCGACGTTGCGCAAGCACGAGGAGGCGGGGACATACACCGACCCCGAGTACGAGGAGGCGGTGATGGTCTTCTACAAGCGCCACCTCTGCCGGGTCGACCCGTGGCCGGACTGGCTCGTCGAGTGCTTCGAGCTGCTCGAGGCGAATCCGGAGGTCTACCACGCCATGAACGGCCCCTCGGAGTTCCACGTGATCGGAACGATCAAGGACTGGGACGTCACGCCGCAGCTGGGTCGGATCCAGGTGCCGACGCTGCTCTTCTGCGGCCGCTACGACGAGGTCACGCCGGCCTCGGTCGAGGAGGCGCACCGGGCGATCCCGGGCTCCGAGTTCGTCGTGCTGGGGGAGAGCTCCCACATGGCGCAGGCCGAGCAGCCCGAGGAGACGCTCGAGCTCGTGCGCGGCTTCCTCAGTCGGGTGGAGGTCGCCGCAGCCGCTTGACGTCGCTGCGGCGGCGCTTCTGCTCCAGGCGTCGCTCGCGTGAGGCCTTCGTCGGCTTCGTCGGACGCCGCCGCCGCTCGACCTTCAGCGCCTGGCGCAGCGACTCGACCAGCCGCTCCGTCGCCAGCTCGCGGTTGCGCCACTGGCTGCGCTCGTCCTGCGCCACGGCTCGCAGGACCGGGCCGGCCCTGGCGACGACGCGCCGCTTCTGGGCTTCCGTGAGCGCCGACGACGCCTCGACGTCGAAGGTGGCCTCGACCCGCGTGTCGCTCTTTTGCGCGTGCTGGCCGCCCGGCCCGCTCGAGCGCGAGAAGCGGTAGTCGATCTCCACGCGCGGTAGCGAGACCGACCGTGTCACCGGAATAGGATCGTCGGCCATGAGGTGGATTCTGACCGTGGTCTGTCTCGCGGCCATCTGCTCCGGTTGTAGGTCGGGCGAGCGCGAGGCCGCGGGTCCACCAATCTGTGCCGCCCGCGTCACCTGGAGCGGTGCGGTCTACTACGGCGAGACGTTCTCGTCGCTACCGCCGGCGACGCTCATACTCGGCACCGGCGGACGGCCGACGTGCGGCGGCATCAACGGCGGCGAAGCGGGGGCGAGCTCGACCGTCCAGGTACGGCGGCTGATCGGCGTCGATCCTCGGGTCGCGGTCGCGGTGAACGGCGAGCCGGAGCACGCGTACCTCGCGCGGGGCTACTTCGTCCAGCTCCCGAGCCATCCGCTCCACCGGTCACTCCGGCCATGGCAGCAGTCGCAGAGCGAGCTCGAAGGATGCGCCGCGACGCGGCCGGTCGAGCTCGCGGGCACCGTGCGCTCCAGCACCGGCGCGGGAATCGGCATCACCCGCGGACGCGGGGAGGCGTTCCTCTTCTTTGACCCCTTTACGCGCGTGCGAGAGCTGGAACGGAACGGACTGCCGTATCTCGCCCCGGGGCAACGCGTCGCAGTGGACGCGACCGCCTGCCTCTGGCCTGGCGGCCGCTTGCGCAAGTTCGTGCCGCGCCTCATTCGCCCGGCTTAGACTCGTCGCCCGTGGCAGGCATCCTCCTCGACGTCGACGGCGTCCTCCACGTCTCCGGCTCGCCGATCGCGGGCGCGGCCGAGGCGGTGGAGCAGCTGCGCGAGAACGGCCACCGGCTCCGCTTCGTCACCAACAACACCACGCACTCGCGCCGGCGCCTCGCCGAGCAGATCCGCGGCTTCGGGGTCGAGCTCGAGGACAACGAGCTGCAGACCACGCCGACCGCGGCCGCGCACGCGCTGAAGGGCAAGCGGGTGCTTGCGTTGACGATGCCGGACATCGTCGAGGACCTGGGCGAGATCGAGCTCGTCGGCGAGGGCGCGGACGCGGTCCTGATCGGCGGCGCCGACGAGACCTTCGAGACGAACCAGGTCTTCAGCTACATGAACCTCGCGCGGGCCTTCGCCGAGCTGCAGGGGGGCGCCGAGCTCTACTGCCTGCACAAGAACCGCTGGTGGCAGACCGCGCGGGGGCCGCTGCTCGACTCGGGCGCCTTCGTGGCCGGGCTCGAGTACGCGGCCGAGCTCGAGGCGACCGTGCTCGGCAAGCCGAGCCCCGCGTACTTCAACGCGGCGCTCGACGCGCTCGACTCCGACGCCGAGCTGACCTGGATGGTCGGCGACGACATCGAGGCCGACATCGCCGGTGCTCACGCCTGCGGTCTCAAGACCGTGCTCGTGCGCACCGGCAAGTTCCGCCCGGACGCGGTCGAGGTCGCGAGCGTGCAGCCGGACGGGATCGTCACCTCGATCGCGGCGCTCCCCGGCTGGATAGAAACAGCCGCGTAGGCTTCGACCCGATGCGAGTCGGCGTCGACCTGATCGAGATCCCGCGGATCGCGCGGGCACTCGAGCGCTACCCGGGCTTCCGCGAGCGCTGCTTCACCGACGCCGAGCGCGCCTACTGCGACTCGAAGCCGAACCCGCCGCAGCACTACGCCGCTCGCTTTGCGGGCAAGGAGGCGGTCGGCAAGGCGCTCGGGTCGGGCGTCCGCTTCACCTGGCGCGAGATCGAGATCGCCGGCCGGCCGAAGCCGGGAGTGACGCTGAGCGGCAAGACGAAGGCGTGGGCCGAGCGCGTGGGCGCGGGGGAGATCGAGCTCTCGATGACCCACTCGCGCGAGCTCGCCCAGGCGGTGGCACTCGTCGCCGATGCTTGACCCGCTCTATACGGCCGAGGAGATGAAGCGGGCCGAGGCGGGCCACGACGCGGGCGAGCTGATGGCGCGGGCCGGGCGGGCGGTCGCGGAGGAGGCGATGCGCCGCTTCCCGGACGCGCGGCGCTTCGTCGCGGTCTGCGGCGGCGGCGCGAACGGAGGCGACGGACGGATTGCGCTCGAAGTGCTCGAGTCGGCCGGAAGGATCGTGCGCGCGGCCGAGGATGCGCCGGTGGAGGAGGCGGACGTGATCGTCGACGCGCTCTTCGGCACCGGCTTTCACGGCGAGCCGCGCGCAGACGCGGCGCGGGCGATCGAGGCGATCAATGCCACTGGTAAGCCGGTCGTCGCGGTCGATTTGCCCTCGGGTGTCGACGCCTCGAGCGGCGAGATCGCCGGCGCGTGCGTGCAGGCGACCGTGACCGTGACGATGCACGGCCCCAAGGTCGGCACCGAGGTCGCGCCTGGACGCTTCCGCGCGGGCGAGGTCGCGGTTGCCGCCATCGGGCTCGACCCCGGAGATACCGAGCACCGGCTGGTGACTCCGGCGATCCTGCGCGAGGTCCCGCGGCGTAGCGAGGAGCAGAACAAGTACACCGCCGGCACCGTGCTCGTCGTCGGCGGCTCGCGCGGCCTCACCGGGGCGCCGAGCCTCGCGGTCGAGGCGGCCTTCCGCGCCGACGCGGGCTACGTGGCCGTCGCGGTGCCCGATTCGACGCTGGCCGTCTTCGAGCAGCGCCTCCTCGAGGCGGTCAAGTTGCCTTGCCCCGAGGACGAGGGGACGATCTCGCCGCGAGCGATCGAGCC
The DNA here is from genome assembly GCA_963763475.1 of uncultured Actinomycetes bacterium. Lineage (GTDB taxonomy): Bacteria > Actinomycetota > Thermoleophilia > Gaiellales > Gaiellaceae > AC-32. The sequence continues at coordinate 574,938 of CAVXOR010000002.1, forward strand.
GATTGCCGAGTTTGCCTCGAAGGCGGGCGCGCTCGCCCTCGGGCCCGGTCTCGGCCGCGGCCCGGGGCCGCGCGAGGTGGTGCGGCGGCTGCTGACGGAGCTCGACCGCCCCGCAGTGGTCGACGCGGACGGACTGCACGACCTCGAACCGTTCGAGCGGGAGGCGCCGACCGTCCTGACCCCGCACGAGGGCGAGCTGGCGCACCTGCTCGGGGTCCAGTCGGAGTGGGTCGCCGCGCACAGGCTCGAGGCCGTGCGGCGGGCCGCTGACAACTTCCACTGCGTCTGCCTGCTCAAGGGTGCGGACACGCTCGTCGCTGCGCCAGGTGAGGGCGTGCTCGTCGCGTCGCTCGGCACACCCGCGCTGGCGACCGCCGGGAGCGGCGACGTGCTGACCGGGATCGTCGCCGCCTTTCTCGCCAAGGGCGTCGGCGCCCGCACGGCTGCCGCCGCGGCCGCGGCTGCGCAACAGCTGGCCTCGCGGGCGATCCCGCAGTCAGGGGCGGTCGCGAGCGACGTGGCGGCCGCGCTGCCGCTGGTGCTCGATGCACCGGTCTGAGCTGACGGTCGACCTCGGCGCGATCCGGCGCAACGCGCGGACGCTGCTACGCGCGCTCGACGGCTCGCAGCTCTGGGCGGTGGTCAAGGCAGACGCCTACGGCCATGGCGCCGTCGACGTCGCGAGCGCGACGCTCGACGAGGGCGCCGGCGCGCTCTGCGTGGCCACGGTCGCGGAAGGGCTCGAGCTGCGCCTCGAGTTCGCGCTGGCGCGGATCCTGGTGATGGGGCCGACCTCGTCCAGCCGCGAGATCGCGGAGGCGCGCGAGGCGCGGCTGGAGCTGGCGGTGTGGGAGGACGAGCTGCCCGAGGGCGTGCGCGTCCACCTGAAGCTCGACACCGGCATGGGCCGCTGGGGCCTCTCGGAGCTGCCGGCATTCGGCCCGGAGGTGGTCGGCCTGATGACGCACCTCGCGACCGCCGACTCCGACCCGGCGTTCGCCGAGCAGCAGGTCGAGCGCTTCCGCGCTGCCACCGAGCCTCACGGCGACCTGATGCGCCACGCCGCCAACAGCGCCGCTGCGCTGAGGCTGCCATCGGCGCGCTTCGACGCGGCGCGCTGCGGAGTGGCGCTCTACGGGCTCTCGCCTTTCGGCGAGGACCCGGCCGCGGACGGGCTCGAGCCCGCGCTCTCGTGGCGGAGCTACCTCGCCCAGGTCAAGCGGCTCGAGGCGGGTGAGAGCACCGGCTACGGCCGGCTCTTCGTCGCCGAGGCACCGACCTGGATCGGGATCGTGCCGGTCGGCTACGCCGACGGCTTCCGCCGCGACCTGACCGGGGCGGAAGTCCGGGTCAGCGGCGAGCCGAGGCGCGTGGTCGGCGTGGTCTCGATGGATGCCTTCGCGGTCGAGCTCGAGCACGAGGAGCCCGTCGGGGCGCCGGTGACGATCCTCGGCCACGGCGTCCTTGCGGAGGATCACGCGCGGGTGGCGGAGACGATCAACTACGAGCTCACCTCGCGGGTCAACGCCGATCCGCGCCGGGCGCGTCGGACCGTGGTCGATGCTTGAGACCGCGCGGGAGGTGCTGAGCGGCGAGGAGGCCTGGGTCGTCGGCGGCGCGGTGCGCGACGAGCTGCTCGGGCGCGAGCTGGTCGACCTGGACATCGCCGTGCGCGAGCCGCGCAAGGCGGCCCGCTCGTACGCGAAGCGATCGGGCGGCGCACCGTTCGCGCTCTCGGAGCGGCACGGCGCCTGGCGGGTCGCCCTCGAGGGCGGGCGCACGGTCGACTTCACGCCGCTGCCCGGCTCGATCGAGGACGACCTCGCCACCCGCGACTTCACGATCAACGCGATCGCGCGGCCGCTCGCGGGCGGCGAACCGGTCGACCCCTTCGACGGGTGGGCGGATCTCGAGGCGCGCCGGTTGCGCGCGGTCGGCGAGAGCGTCTTCCGCGACGACCCGCTGCGGCTGCTGCGGGCGGTGCGCCTAGAGGACGAGCTGGACTTCCGCCTCGACGAGCAGACCGAGGTGCTCGTCCGGCGCGACGCGGAGCTCGTCACGCGGCCGGCGGGCGAGCGGATCGTCGCCGAGCTGCGCCGGCTCTCCCCGGGCGGCTATCGGCGGCTCGACGCGCTCGGCCTGCTGGCGCCCCTCGACGGGACGATCGACGACCGCCTCGACCGCTGGGACTCGCCGGACTTTCGCCTGGTCGCAGTCTTCCGCGACGGACTGCGGCAGTTCCCCGTGTCGAACGAGCTCCGCCACTTCGCCGCCGCGCTCATGCGGGCCGAGCCGCCGGAGCTCGACCCGCGGGCGATCCACCGTTTCCGCCGTGCCGTAGAGCCGTGGGCGCTCGAGGCGCTCGCGTTCGCCGGCGCGTCCGAGCTCGCACCGGCGATCGAGCAGGCCCGTGCGGCCGAGCCGGCCGAGCCGCTGCTGCGCGGTGACGAGCTCGATCTGCCGCCAGGGCCCGAGATCGGCCGCCTGCTCGCCGAGATCGAGGAAGAGCGGGCCGCCGGTACGATCGCCACCAGGGAGGAGGCGCTGGCCTATGCACGACGCCACGCAGGAGCGGTTCGCGAGGACGGCTGAACGGGTTGCCGCCTTGCAGGACGCACGCGCAGCGGAGCTCGAGGAGAAGGTTGTCCGCTTCGTCTCGCCGACGGGCGACGAGCGGGCGCTCGATTCCGGCAGCGGCCCGGGAGCCCTCGCCTTTGCGCTCGCTCCGCACGTGCGTGAGGTGGTCGCGCTGGACGTGGTCCCCGAGCTACTCGAGGAGGGCAGGCTCCGGGCGGACCGCTACCCGAACGTCAGCTTCGTCGAGGGCGACGCGACGAAGCTCCCGTTCGAGCTGGGCGCCTTCGACCTCGCCGGGTCGCTGCGCACGCTGCACCACATCCCGCGGCCGGAGCTCGCGGTGGCCGAGCTCGTGCGCGTGACGCGCCGCGGTGGCCGAGTGCTCGTCATCGACCAGCTCGCACCGATCGACCCGTTGGCCGCGGCCGAGTTGAACGCGTTCGAGCGCGCACGCGACCCGTCGACGTCGAGGGTGCTCGCGGAGGTCGACCTCCGCGGCCTGTTCGAGTCGAACGGCCTCGTTCTCCTGCGCAGCGAGCAGGAGCGCGAGCCTCGTGACCTCGACGCCTACCTCGAGCTCGCCGGCTGCGAGGGCAACGAGCGCCGGCGGGCGGAGTCACTCGCGCCGAAGGGCTACACGGCCCAGCTCGGCTGGTACCTGCTGGAGCGGCGTTAGCCGAGTGCCGCGCGGACCTCGCCGGGCTCCGGGAAGCGTCCGGCTTCGGCCTTCGAGAAGACCACGCGCCCGTCCGCGATCACGTCGTACTGCCCCTTCCCGCCGGGGATCGCCTCGGCGTCGAAGCCTTCGGCGCTGAGCTCGGTCGCGAGACTCGCGGCCCTCTCGTCGTAGCCGCTTCAGGTGGGGCAGTAGTGGATCTCGACGCGCACGCCCGAATCCTACGACGGCAGCCCGATCGACTGGAGGTTCTCGAACGCCTCGCGCAAGGCTTGGCGCTCGCGCTCGTTGCTCGTGAACGACTCGGCGAGCCGGCGCTCGCCTTCCTCGGTCAGGCTGAGGTTCGCGATTCGGCCGTCGTCGCTCGAGCGCTCGCGCTGGACCAGGCCGATCTCCTCGGCCCGGCTGACGAGCTCGGTGACGGTGCTCTGCGCGAGCTGCAGACGCTCGGCGAGATCCGTCACCGTCGACTGCTCGCTCCGGTCGGGCGCGCCCTTGATCATCAGCAGCAGCAGGTAGCGCTGCGGGGTCAGCCCGGCGGCCCGCGCGTTGCGCTCCGACGTGCGCAGGAAGCCGCGCAGCGCCGCGCGGAACTCGGCTACCGGGACGGCTTCGTCGGCGGACAGCGCATCGGACATGGCGGGATCCTAGTCCCCTGCGGGACGGATTCCACGCGCAGCCACCCGCGCGACCAGTCCGGGCACGAGTGCCTGGGCGAGCGGCGCGATCCGGTACCAGCGCGGCACGAAGACCTCGCGCCGGTCCTGCTCGACCGCCGCGACCAGTCGCTCGGCGACGAGCTCCGGCTTCGCGATCAGCGTGCCGAGGCGCGGCCCGAAGCGCTCCCGCTGCGGGAAACCCTCGGTCTCGACGAAGCCGGGGAGGATCGTGTGCACCCGGATCCCGCGCGCTCGCAGCTCGCCGGAGACCGAGCGCGAGAAGGCGAGCTGGGCGTGCTTCGAAGCCGTGTACGGGCCGGCCGAGCCGGCTGCGACCGTGCCCGCGACCGAGACCACGTTCGCGACGTCCGAGGGCGCGGCCGCCTCGAGCGCCGACAGGAAGGCGCGTAGGCACCAGACGCCGCCCAGGTAGTTCGTACGCGTCACCTCGTCGATCCGATCCGCGGAGGCACGCAGGAACCCTCCGCGGCCCGGGACGCCGGCGTTGTTGACGAGCAGCGAGACGCGGGGATGTCGCTCGACGATCGCGGCGGCCGTGCGCTCGACCGCCTCGCGGTCGCCGACGTCGCAGAGTTCCCACTCCGCGCCCAGCTTCTCGGCGAGCGGGCGAAGGCGCTCCTCGTTCCGCGCGATCAGGACGCAGTCCCAGCCGCGTCCGCGGAGCGCTCTCGCCACCGCGGCCCCGATCCCGCTCGAGCCGCCGGTGACGACCGCTAGCGGCACACGCGGACGCGCCGGGTGGCCGCGGCGGTCGCCCCGCGCCGGTCGGTCACGACCGCCCGCAGGGCGTGGCCACCGGCACGCGCCTTGCGGGTGCGCCACCGCGCCTCGAACAGGCCCTCGCTGCCGCGCTTCTCGGTCGCGATCAGGCGCTTGCCGTCGAAGAACTTCACCGAGCGGACACCGTGCGTGGCGCCCGCGCTCACGAACACTCCCTCCATCCGTCCGACACAGACGCGCGGCCGCGGCAGCAGCCACGTGACGGTCGGCCGTGTGACCGCGCGCAACCGGACGGTGCGGAAGACCGAATTCGGGAGGATGTTGCCGGCCTGGTCGATGTTCTTGGACTCCTGGTAGTCGGAGGCGACCGCGAGCATCGGCGTCCTGCCGACCCCGATCTTCGGCGCGCCGTCCAGCAGCCAGATCACGAGCCCGGAGCCCGGGTCGTAGAGCGCCGCGAGCAGCAGCGTCTGCTTGTAGCCGATCACCAGCGAGAGCGGGTCGACGCCGGCGCCGCGGTCGCTCACGATCCCCGCGATCATCGGCCGTCCCGGCGTGACGACCTTGGTCAGCACCTTGAAGCGAGGCGGCGTGACGTCGTTCTGCCAGGAGTGCAGCAGGTACTCGCCGCGCAGCGGTTGATCCGTGTACGGGTCGGCGCGCGAGTCGACCGAGACGAAGTAGCGGCCCTCGTGCGGGAAGTCGACCGCGGCCGCTTCGTTGTCGAACTGGTACTCGAAGGTCAGCCCGTTCACGTTGACCGGCGTGCCCGGGTAGCCCTGGACATCGTCCTCGTTCAGCGAGCCTAGGAACCAGGGCTCGACGAGCGCGTTGGGGCCGGTTGCGACGACCGCGGCGCCCGCGTTCGCAACGTGCTTGGCGACGCGCACGGTGTAGACACGCTCGGCGCCGTCCTCGTTGAACGGCTTGCCGTTGTAGTCGGGCGGCGGGCCGAACGGCTCGGTCGGGAAGCGGTACTGGTCGACGTAGTTCGTGCCCTTGCTCGTGTCGCCGAGCTGGTTGGTCTTGATCGTGTCGCGCGGGGCCAGGCCGATCCGCGGGTGCGAGACCGTGAAGTAGTACGGGACGCGAATCCGGTCGGCGCCTCGCGTGAAGACGATGAAGCCGTAGTCGTCACCGGTCGGGGAGGAGTTGGCCCCCGTCGCCACCACCGGCAGGTCGACGGTGCCGCCCGGCGCGATCGTGACCGACGACGTCGCCGGGGAGATCGTTGCGCCGGGAGTGGCGGACTGCGGCTCAACCGAGACGTTCCACGCGCCGCCGCCCGTGCCCGCGTCCGAGAGCTCCAGCAAGAGCGCCTTGCGCGCGGCGTGGTTGTCGACGTTGAGGTAGCCGAATGAGAGCGACGAAGGCTCGGCGAAGAGCTTCGGGTCGTTCGCGGAGGCGACATCGATCAGGCCGCCGCCCTCGAGCAGCACCGAGGCCTCCTTCGTGCGGGCGGTGTCGCCCCACGCCGGCTGCGCGGAGGTCATCAGTGCCGACTTGACCTCGCCTGGCGACCAGCCCGGATGATGTTGCAGTAGGAGCGCCGCGGCGCCCGAGACGTGCGGCGCGGCCATACTCGTGCCGTCGAGCACCATGAATGGCGCGCCGGCGAACTCGCTCAGCGTCGAGGAGAGGATCTGTCCGCCGGGCGCCGCGACGTCGGGCTTCAGCCTGTGGTCGAAGTTCGTCGGGCCCGCGGACGAGAAGCTCGTGACGATCCCGCTGCGGCCGGTGGCGATCTCCTTCGGATCGCTGAGAGCGCTCGCGCGGAAGGCGGTGCGGCCGCCCTGGGTCGCCATGTACGCGCGCAGGTTGGCACCGTCGAGGTCGGAGATCATCCCGGCCGGGAAGCCGAGGTCGACGGTGATGAAGTTCGGCTCACCCGAGCGGTTGTCGACCAGCAGCAGCCCGGTCGCGCCGGCCCTGCGCACGCGCTCCAGCTTCGAGACGAACGTGCAGCCGCCGCGTGAGACGAGCGCAACCGTGCCCGCCAGCGACCCGGACGGCAACGAGGTGAAGCGGGAGTCGTTCGGGTCGAAGCCCGGCGGCGCGCAGGCGTGGCGCTCGACCGGCTGCCCGGTCGTGCCGGAGACCGTGCCGACGTCCACGAGCGTCTGTCCGGCGATCCAGGCCGGCGCCACGCGGACGTTGAAGGTGAACGGGATGTGCTGCAGGCCGGCCGGCGCGCCCGCGCCGGTCACGGTCAGCTCGGTGCCGAAGACGTGGAGGTTCGAGACCGCGGCCACCGAGATCGCGGCGGGCGCGTTGCTCGGCGAGCCGACGGAGCCGAAGCCGAAGTCGTCGCGGTCGTTGCCGGCCGAGATCACGGGCACCACGCCGGCCGCGGCGACGTTGTTGAGCGCGTCGACCAGCGCGTCGCTGGAGGGGTCGAGCTCCGGGCCGCCGCCGGAGAAGTTGATGACGTCCATGCCGTCGTTCACGGCGGCCTCGAAGGCGAGCATGATCTCGGGCGTGAAGGCGTCGAGCCCGCCCGTCGGCACCGGTACGTTGAAGACGCGGTAGTTCCCGATCCACGCGCGGGGCGCGATCCCGGAGAGGCCGCTGACGGCCGGGTGGTCGGGACCGGGCGCCACCAGAGTGCCCGCTACGCCGGCGGCGATCCCAGCGACGTGCGTGCCGTGGAACGAGTCCTGCCGGTTGAGCGCCAGGTGGCCCTGCCGCCCGGAGCCCGGGCCCGGGAAGGCGCGAGCGACGATCACCTTCGGCGTCGTCCACTTCTTGCCACCCTTCGGGAAGCCCGCCGGATACGAGAACCCGGTCGGGTTGAAGAACGGGTTCGACTGGTCGATGCCGTCGTCGACCACGCCGATCTTGATCCCCTGGCCGAAGCCACCGGTGCTTGCCCAGAAGGTGTCGGCGCGGATCACGGCCGGGCTCTTGTTCGTGTCGAGGTGGTAGCGGACGCTCGGGTAGACCTTGCGCACCGCGCCGACCCGCATCAGCCGCGGCAGGTCGCGGTAGCGCAGGCTGACCGCGAGGCCGTCGAGGATCGTCCGGTAGTGGTACGGGACCTTCGCGCTCGGGACGGCGCGGCGGATCGCGCGGGCGGCGGCGGTCTGCGCGCGCGCAAGCCGGGCGAGGTAGGCCTGCGACGAGCTGCCGGCGACGTCGAGCTTCTTGCGCGCGCCGAAGGCGAAGAGGCCCGGGCCGTAGCGTTGCGCGAGCGGCGGCAGGCGCAGCCCGACGAGCACGGTCACGCGTCCGCGCACCTGCCCGCGCGGCACGCGCAGCACGCCCTGCTGGACGCGAGTGACGGTCGTCTCGCCGCGATGCGGCAGGCGGATCGGCCGCAGGCTCGAGGCTGCGGCGGAGGCGGTGGCGAGGACCATCAGCGCCGCAAGGAGCGAAAGAAGGAAAGTGCGGCGCAAGGGGAGGAGGCTACCTGACATTTCGAAAGACTTAGACTCGCCCGCCGTGGAACGGTTTGCAGGAAAGCGGGGTCTCGTCCTGGGCGTGGCCAACCGTCGCTCGATCGCCTGGGCGATCGCGAAGCAGCTCGCAGAAGGCGGCGCCAGCCTCGCGTTCACCTACCAGGGCGAGCGGATCGAGAAGGGCGTGCGAGAGCTCGCCGAGAGCGTGGACGCGCCGCTCGTGACGGCCTGCGACGTCCGCTCGGACGAGGATCTCGAGCGCGTCTTCGGCGAGGTCGGCGAGACGTTCGGCGGGCAGCTCGACCTGCTCATCCACTCGGTCGCGTTCGCGGCGGCCGAGGATCTCGAGGGGCGCTTCACCGACACTCCGCGCGACCGCTTCTGGATGGCGCTCGACGTCTCCGCCTACTCGCTCGTCGCGTGCTCGCGGCTGGTAGAGCCGCTGATGGAGGCCGCGGGCGGCGGCTCGATCCTGACCATGACCTACCTCGGCGGCGAGCGCGCCGTGCCGCACTACAACGTGATGGGCGTCGCGAAGGCCACACTGGACTCGTCCGTGCAGTACCTCGCCTGGGACCTGGGGCGGAAGAACATCCGCGTGAACGCGATCTCCGCCGGCCCGGTGCGCACGCTTGCCGCCCGCTCGATCGCGGGCTTCCCGACGATGGAGTCGATCGTCGAGGAGCGCTCGCCGCTGCACCGTCCGATCGACGCCGACGACGTGGGCGCGGCGGGCGCGTATCTCCTCTCGGACGCAGCGAAGAACGTGACCGCGACGACGCTGTACGTCGATGCGGGGTACCACGCTATGGGAATGTGAGCTTCAGCCCGCGGTCGGCGCGGTCGACGTCGACGCCGATCAGCCACCAGCCCGCGCGCCCGATGCGAATCGAAACGGGCCTGCTGACACGCAGCGCCCGCACCGGCCGCCGGTTCAGCGACAGCGTCACGCGCACGGGGTCGTGAGTCGTGAGGTGGAGGCGCACCTGCCCGCGGGTCCAGAAGGCGGCGTGGCGGTAGCGGGGCGAGCCGCCTTGCCAGCCATCGCACAAGACGATGCGCCTGCTCGGCTCGGGAACGGGTGACGATCCGCCGGAGCGGCCGCGCTCGAGCATCGTCACGCCGTCGTCTCGCGCCACCTGGCCGAAGCCGTGTCCGAGCAGCTCGCGCCAGGCGAACCAGCCGGTCTCGCCGGCGAGGCCGCGGTGGAAGGCCACGTAGTGGACATCGAGCCGCCGCAGGAGCGCGTCGTCGCCGCGTCGCCAGTCGCCGCAGTTCAGCTCGGACAGCCGTAGCGAGAGCCGCGCGGCCGGTTTCGGCGCGATCGTCGAGTAGCCGCCGGGCCGCTCGCGCCGGGCCAGCTGGTCGTACCAGAGGTAGATCGAGCCGAGGTGAACGTTCGGGTGCTGCACCGGCAGCTCGAGCAACCGCCCCGGTGCGCTCAGGCCCGCGTACGCCCGTCTCCCGGGCTCGGCCGCCGCAGCCTCGTAGATCGAGACGCGCAGGTCGGCCGCGACGAGCACGAGCAGCGCGGCGACCAGCACCCAGCGCAGCCGTGCGACGGCGAAGGCGGCCAGAGCGGCCAGCGCCAGGCAGGCAACCGGCAGCTGCCGCTCGGGCACGCGCGGGTAGCGCAGCGGCGGGAGGTGGTGCCAGAGCGTCGAGTAGAGCGGGAAGTGGGTCCCGAGCGCGAGCAGCATCGGCACGAGCGCGCCGACCGCGAGCACCGCGACGAGCCACCAGCGTCTCGCCCGCACCAGTACGACCAACCCCACCAGCGCGAGCAGCGGCGTCAGCCAGCCAAGGAAGACGAAGCTCTCGAGCCCGTGCCGCGGGTGGCGGGTGACGAAGTCGAGCCCGGTCGCCGAGTAGTGCGCCACCTCCCGCAACGAGCGACCGCCGGAGCCGATCCCGCTCGTCGAGTAGTGCCCGACCAGCAGCGCAGCCGCCAGCGCCGGCAGGGTCGCGAGCGCGCCGCCGAGCCACGCGCCGCGGCAGAGCGCGTAAAGCAGGAAGAACGGGATCGCCCCGAGCGCGAGATGCACGTCGGAGAACGGAATCGACGCGAGCGCGACGCCCGCACCCATGAACCACCAGGGCGAGCCTCGCCTGCCGCGCTCCAGGGCCCACAACGAGAGCGGCAGCAGCGCCGAGATCGGCCCGCGCAGGTGTCCGGCACTCTGCGCGACGCGGTAGGGCTCCAGCGCGAATACGAGCCCGCCGAACGCCGCGGCCGCCGCGGACAGGGCCAGCTCGCGCAGCCAGAGATACGCGAACCCGCCGGCGGCGAGGTAGGTCAACAGCAGGAACAGGTTCCATGCACGCACGTGGCCGAAGAGCGCGTCGAGCGGCCAGAAGACCAGGCCGAAAGGCCAGCCGCCGAAGTTCCAGCGCGGCGGGCTCTCGGGCCGGAAGGTGTAAGGGTCGCGCCACGGCGCCCGCCCGTGCTCGAGCTGGTGCCCAACGAGCCAGAGGTGGTACTCCGCCTGCAGGTGGTCGCCCGCGGCCGCCTCTCCGGGGACGGGGGTCCCGCGCGCGAGGAACCGCGAGCCGGCGTGCGAGAGCTGCGGCGCGATCGCGACCAGGCCGGCGCCGAGGTAGAGCGCGACGAGGAGCGCTACAAGGCCTGGGCGGCCGAGAGCAGCTCGTCGAAGTCCGGCACCTCTGCCGCCTCGTACCGCCATGCCCCGCGGACCGTACCGCTCCGGTCGACCAGGAAGGCTGTCCGCTCGGCGATGTCCTTGAAGCCGCGGAAGTCGTGTGCGATCCCGAAGGCGTGCACCGCCTCGGCGTTCCAGTCCGAGAGCAGCGGGAAGTTCAGGTCGAGCGCCTGCATCCAGGAGATGTGCGTCCACGGCGAGTCGCGCGAGATCCCCGCCGCCCGCACGCCCGCCTGCTCGAACTCCTCGCTCCTGTCACGCAGGAGCTCCATCTCGCTCGTTCAGGTCGCGGACCAGTCGAACAGGTAGAAGAGCAGCAAGAGCGACTTGTCGGCCGCGAGCTCCCGCAGGGAGACCGGCTCCCGTGGCCCCATCCAGACCTGCGCGTCCGGAAATTGCTCGCCGACCTGCAGCACGGGGCGAGCTTACGGCACGGACAGGGCGAGCACTGCTTTCGCATTCCGCCGTGCGGTCGGAGTCGAGATGCCCCCGCCGGGGAACTCGACCACGAATGCAGGTGAGCCTGGAAAGCGCCGCCGCTGCCAGCGGGTGGCGGCTCCGCGAGGTGCGGTCAGCTTGCGGTACGGCAGGCCGCTCAGCCGCGCGTAGCGCTTCAGCACGGCGACGTGCGGGTCGGAGCCGTAGACCTCGGCCAGCGGCTGGTGGTACCAGATCGTCAGCCTCGGCTCGATCCGCAGGATGAAGGCGCGCATCGCCCGGTTCTCCGGCTCCGACAACCGCCGCGGGCCCGAGTAGTAGCCGTCCCAGGGCGCGCCGTTCGGCACCCAGGCGGACGGCCAGTTGCGGTTGAGGTCGACGCCGTGCGCGTTCTGGCGCGTCCCCGCGGCGAGGCCGTCCGGGTTGACGGTGGGAACTAGCCAGAGGTGGACGTGCGTCGGCAGGGGCAGCCGGCGCAGCTGCGCGACCACAGCCAACCCGGCCGGCTCGTTGCCGTGGATCGCGCCGACGACGAGCGTCGCCGGCGCGGAAAGGTCACCCCGCTCGTAGGCGACGATTGCCCGGCCTCGGACGGAGTGCCCGATCACGACGCGCTCCGGGGCCGCGGCAGCGAGGCCTGCTGCGGCGAGCACGGCGGCGAGTCCGATCAGGGCACGCAGCACCAGCCCTGGATCTTGGCATCGCTCCCGAATTGCTGCCTGATCCGCGCGACGGCGACGATCTTCCGTCGCCCGGTGCGGACGAAGACCCATTGATTCGCGGTCGGCCAGGTGATCAGCACCCACCGCCCGTCGGGTGAGGGCTGGAGCTGGCGCATGACGCCGGTGCCGCCGAAGATCACGGGGCCGCCCGAGATCCAGAAGACGTTGCTGCTGACCCCGGCGACGCGGATTGCCGCCGCGCGTCCCCTGGGGCCGACGAGCGCGGCATCGTTGTCGAGGGTCGCGTCGGAGGGATCGTCCTGCTCCACCACCTTGCCGTCGCGGTAGACGCGGGTCGCGTGCGGAGCGAAGACGAGCAGCAGCCGCCCGTCCTGCGACCAGGCCACCTTCCGGACGGCCTCGCCGATCGGCGCCGTGCGTTGCAACGGGGTGCCGCGGTCGACGTCGTAGACGACGGCCGAGCGTCCGTCCGCATAGGCGAGCACGCGGACGGGTCCGGGCCGCCATGCCGGCCTGACGGTCGAGGCACGGGCGACAGCGTGATCGCCCGTGCCGTCCCCGGCGACGATCCGCAGGCGGCCCGCGGAGACGTAGGCGATGCGGGTGTCGGTCCTCGTGCCGGCCCAAGCCGGGACCCGAGGCGCCGGCCGCGCCAGAGTCCAGCGCACCTCGCCCTTCGGGTCGAGCGCGACGAGCTGGTTCGCCCGCGTTGCGGCGACGAACAGGCCGTGCGGCGAGAACGCGGCGTCGCGGTAGCGGCCGAGGCGCCGCTTCGAACCGTCGGGCCGGACGAGCCAGAGGCCCGTGCGGCCGGACACCAGCAGCTGGCCGCGCGTCGGGAGCGAGAAGAGCGCGGGCGCCGCCCGCTCGACGCCGACCGCCTTGCGCAGCGAGTGGACGACCGAGCGGCCGGGCGGGCTGAGCGCGGCAGCGACGACAGCGGCGATCACGGCGAGCGCGACGAGCGGCTGCCAGTGGCGACGCGGCCAGGCGACGGGCTCGCGGTCGGCGTACGCGGCGCGCACGACCTGCCAGGCGCGCTCCTCGGCCTCGCGCTCGTACGGCGCCTGGAACCTCACAGCCGCTCCTTCAGCGCGTCGAGCCCGCGGCGCAGGCGCGAGTTGACCGTCCCGCGCGGCAGCTCGAGCAGCTCGGCGATCTCGCCGGGTGTGTAGTCGAGCAGGTAGCGCAGCACGATCACCGCCCGGTGCTCCGGCGAGAGGCGGGCCAGCTCGGCCAGCAGCTCGTCGTCGCGCTCGGGCCGCTCGCGCGCGGGCACATCGACCGCCTCGGCCTCGGGGCGCAGGGACCGCGCCCGCGCCCAGTCGATCGCACGGTTGACCACGATCCGGTGCAGCCACGGCCCGAACGGCCGGCGGCGGTCGAAGCGGTCGAGGGCACGGACGGCGGCGAGGAAGCCTTCCTGGGCGATGTCCTCGGCGGCAGCCGCATCCCGGACGACGAGGTAGGCGGCGCGGTAGGCGGCCGCCCAGTGCGCGCGGAAGAGCGCCTCGAAGTCAGAGGCCGACCCGGCCTGGGCCCGCCGCACCCAGGCGCGCTCGTCGCGGCCGGAGCCCGCCATTCGCCGACTATACGAGCGTGTTCACGCGGGAGGTCCATCGCGCCAGGTACGTTCGCGCGCCCGGGTGAGGTCCGTCTGCAGGAGAGCCGGCGCCCCGAGCGAACCAGGACGGGGATAAACGCTCGAAAGGAGCGCTGAATGGCGACGAACGAACGCTGGGCCGGCTGGATCTCGTTTGCCGGACTACTGCTGGTGATCATCGCGATGCTGGACTTCTTCCAGGGCCTGATCGCGATCATCCGCGGCGAGTACTTCCTGCTCACGCCGAATCAGATCATCGTCTTCGACCTGAAGACGTGGGGCTGGATCACCCTGATCTGGGCGGTGATCGTGGGCCTGACCGGTTTCGGCCTGCTCGGAGCACAGAGCTGGGCGCGCTGGACGGCGATCGTGGTCGGCAGCCTGAACTTCATCCTGCTGCTGAGCTTCGTGGGGGCCGCCCAGTACCCGCTCTGGGCCCTGACGATCATGATCCTGAACATCATCGTGCTGTACGCGCTCATCGTTCACTGGAGCGCAGTGCGCGAGCCGTCGTACGGCTGATGGATCCCGTGGGGTCAGGCCTGCGCGAGCAGGCCTGACCACCGCGCTCACTCTGGAACCTTTGCGGTTCCGGCGGTGTAGAGGCTGTATGAAGCCCGGGGTGCTCGTCCTAGCGGTGATCGCGGCTGTGGTGGTCGCGGCATCGGCTGCGGGCGCGGGCCCCTCGCCCGGAGTCGTCTTCGGGTCGCAGGGCGTCGTGTCACGCGACGGGAAGGTGCGCTACCTGACGCTGCGGGCCGGCGGCGGCACCCTGGTCGAAGCGGTCGCGACCCGGAGCGGCCTCGTCCGTCACTCGCGGTTCCTCAAAGGCGTGTTCGGGATTCCGCTCGTCGCCTACGACGGCTCGACGGGCGGTCTCTCGCGCGACGGACGCCGCCTCGTCGTCTACGCGACCGTGCGGGGCGCTCGGCAGGCGAAGACGCGCTTCGCCGTCCTCGATCCGCAGACGCTGAAGGTGCGGTCCCGCTTTGCCCTGGACGGCGACTTCGGGTTCGACGCCCTCTCGCCGGACGGCTCCCTCATGTACTTGATCCAGATCAAGGGCAACAATGGCTCGGGCCTCGTCTACGACGTCCGCGCGCTCGACGTCGGCACCGGGCGCCTCCTTCCGGGAGCGATCGTCGACCGGCGGGAGCCCGACGAGAAGATGACCGGCATCCCGATGACCCGGGTCGGCAGCGACGACGCGAGCTGGGCCTACACGCTCTACTCGAAGTCCTCCGATGGCGCGTTCGTCCACGCGCTCCACACAACCGCTCGCGAGGCCTTCTGCATTGACCTGAGGCTCGGAGTCGCGGCCGACCAGCTCGGACACGTGCGCATGCGCCTGCGCGCCAATGCCCTGCAGCTCCGCCTGCGCGGGAAGACGATCGCGACGATCGACACGCGCACCTTCGAAGTCAAGCGTTAGACAGGGACCGCGGCCGCCTCGGTCGCGTTCGCGATCTCGCTGACGACCTCGACGATGTCGCGGTTCGCGTTCCAGATGCGGCGCTGGCGGTCGGAGCCGTTTCCTCGCGCGAGGATCTCGTTGATCCCCTCGAGCTCGCGGTCCGCGCCGAGCTCGCGCGCATGCGGTTCGATCTCCTTCAGCGTGCGGCGCACCAGCTGCGCGACCGGCAAGCGGTTGCGCCGGCCGCGCTCGAGGTCCATCACGGGCGCCTCCAGCCCGTAGCGGGCGGCGAGCCACTTGTTCTCGGTGGTCAGGATCCGGTGGTACGAGGGGATCTCGGCACCGACCGCGTGTCGCTCGCAGTAGAGCTTGACCAGCGCCTGGCAGAACGCGGCCAGCGCGACTGCGTCCTCGACCCGGCTGACCGCGTCGCAGACGCGAATCTCGACCGTCCCGAAGCGCGGGTGCAGGCGGATGTCCCACCAAATGTGCGTGTAGTCCGCGATGCAGCCCGTCTTCTCGAGCTGACCGACGACTTCGGCGTAGTCGGCGTAGTCGCGGAAGCGCGGCGGTGGGCCGGAGCGCGGGAAGGCGGCGAAGACCATCTGCCGGCTCGAGGCCAGGCCGGTCGGCTCGCCGCGCCAGAAGGGCGAGCTGGCCGACAGCGCGAGCAGCGAGGAGAGGTGCGCGAGCAGGCCGTTGACGACCTTGATCGCCTTCTCGGCGTCGTCGACCGCGACGTGGATGTGCAGGCCGAAGATCAGCTCCCGGCGCGCCACGTACTGGAGCTGGTCGACGAGGTGCCGGTAACGGTCGCGGGCGGTGATCCGCTGGCGCTCGAAGAGCGAGAACGGGTGCGTCCCGGCCGAGCCGACGCGCATGCCCTCCCCGGAGGCGAGGCCGGTCACGTAAGCGCGCAGTTTGCGGAGCTCGCGGTCGACCTCGGCCGGCGAGCTGCAGACCGGCGTCGCGATCTCGAGCACGGATTGCATCAGCTCGGGATTGACACGCTGCTCGAGCTCGTGGCCCTCGGTCGCGGCGAGCACGGCCTCGACGTGCTGGACCAGGTCGAGGGTCTCGCCGTCGAGCAGCATGTACTCCTCCTCGACGCCGAGCGTGTACGGCTCGCCGGCGCCGAAGTTGTGGTCGAGCACGCTGCCGCCCTCGGCGAAGCTCTTACCGGTGATGGTGGCGGGAAAGATCTGCTTCATTCCGGGACGAAGGCCTCCAACTCGATCTCGAGCAGCCAGCGCGGATCGAGCAGCGCTGCGACGACGTAACTGGTGTTCACCGGTTTGACGTCACTGAACACTTCGCCGTGGGCGCGGGCGATCTCGGTGAAGTCCTCCGCGCGCGTGAGCATGATCCGGGTGCGCACGACGTGCTCCGCGGCCGCGCCGGCCTCGTCCAGCCCCGCGAGCGCGATCTCGAGGCAGCGGTGCGTCTGGCCGTAGGCGTCGTCGGGCGGGTCGGCGTCGTCGGGCATGATCGGCGCCGTCCCGGCGACCCAGGCGTGCGGGCCGACCCGCACCACCCGCGAGTACCCGGCGGCCTCGGCGAAGGGAGACACGGCGGGGACGATGCGCCGTTCCATCGCCCTAGTATCGAGGCTGTGGACGCCCTGCGACACGTCGAGGGCTGGCCGGCCGAGACGGTGGCCGTCGCGGTCCTGCGCGGCGGCGCGGAGGTGGCTTCGCTCGGCCCACGCCAGCAGGTCTTCCGCTGGGCCTCGGTGACGAAGCCGGTGACGGCGCTCGCGACGCTCGTCGCCGCCGAGGAGGGGATCCTCGACCTGGACGACGCGGCCGGCCCGCCCGGCTCGACGGTGCGACACCTGCTCGCGCACGCGTCCGGGCTGCCCTTCGACGGCGGCGCGCCGATCGCCCAGCCGGGGCAGCGGCGGATCTACTCCAACGCCGGCTTCGACGTGCTCGCCGAGGCGGTCGCCGAAGCGGCCGAGATGCCGTTCGCCGAGTACCTGCGTGCCGCCGTGCTCGGGCCGCTGGAGCTGCAGGCCGAGCTGCGTGGCTCGGCGGGCTCGGCGCTGCACGGCAGCCTCGAAGACCTGGTGAAGGTCGCGGCGGAGCTGCAGCGGCCGCGGCTGATCGCGCCCGAGACGCTCGGGGAGGCGACCTCGGTCCAGTTCCCCGGCCTGGTGGGCGTGCTGCCGGACATCGGGCGGATGGAGCCAAACGACTGGGGGCTTGGCGTCGAGCTGCGCAACGGAAAGAGGCCCCACTGGACCGGCTCGCGCAACTCGGGCCGCACGTTCGGGCACTTCGGCGGCAGCGGCACGTTCCTCTGGGTCGACCCGGAGGCGGACACTGCGCTCGCGTGCCTGACGGATCTGGACTTCGGGCCGTGGGCGCTCGAGGCCTGGCCGCAGCTCTCCGACGCCGTGCTCAGCTGACGCTAGTCGTCGGCGAACAGGGGACGCAGCAGCTCGTCGAAGGCCGCGCGGTCGCAGCTCGCCACGACCGCGGGCGTGAGCGCGCGCACCGAGGCCGTCCGCGGCACCTTCATGGCCAGCCCGACCTCGCCGAAGTAGTCGCCCGGCCGCAACACGCGGCGGGGGCCGAGGTCCTCCTGGCTGACCGCGAACAGGCCCGAGAGGACGACGTAGAAGCGCTGAGCGTCGTCGCCCTCGCGCACGACCGCCCGGCCGGGCGGCACCTCCTCGCGCTCCATCTGCTTTGCGATCTCGCCGAGCTTCTCCCCGGGCAGGCCGGCAAGCAGCTCCACGCGGGAGAGCTCGGTCACCGTTGCGGGGACGAACCTCGGCACGGCTCTATTCTTGCCGTCGTGGGGGAGCTCGCGGGATGGAGGTTCTGTCCGCGCTGTCGGACCGAGCTGCGGGGAGACGAGCAGCGGCTCGAATGCCCACAGTGCGACTTCGTCGCCTACGCGAGCTCGAAGGCGACCGTCGGCGCTCTCGTCGAGGACGGCGAGGGGCGAGTGCTGCTCACCCGGCGTGCGCTCGAGCCGTTCAAAGGCCGCTGGGACATCCCGGGCGGCTTCGTCGAGGAAGGTGAGCATCCGCTCAGGGGCCTGCGCCGCGAGCTGCGCGAGGAGACGGGGCTCGAGGTCGAGCCGCTCGACTTCCTCGGCGTGTGGATGGATCGTTACGGCGGCGACTCGACCGCCGAGGCGACGCTGAACCTCTACTGGACGGCGCGCGTGACCGGCGGCGAGGCCGCGCCCGCCGACGACGTCGACGACCTGCGCTGGTTCGAGCGGGACGAGCTGCCACCGCCGGGGGAGCTCGCGTTCGAGAACGTGCCGCTAGTGCTGGCCGCGTGGCAGCAGTACGCCCAGGGCGCGCGGCTCGACCGCTAGCTCGAGCGGCGTCTCCAGCTCCACCGGCTCGCCGTCCACCGCGGCCTGCACCTTGCCGCCCGGGGTGTCGAGCTCGAACCGCTCGCCGTCGTGCTCCTCCCAGGCCCGCGGCAGCAGACCCCTCGCCGTGTAGAGGTGGAGCCGGCCCTCGTCCAGCCGCTCGCGCTCGCCGATCGCGAACAGGCTCAGCTCGTAGGCGTTGTTGGCGACGAGCAGCACGCGCGCCCGCACAGGCTCGCCGTCGACCTTCGCCCAGACGCCTGGCCGGCGCCGCAGGCTGAGCCATAGCGCCCGCAGCCCGGCGAACAGCTGGCGCCGGCGGCGGTGGTGCTCGCGCCGGTGGACGAGCTGCGCGTAGAGGCCGAGCGAGACGTTGTTCAGGAAGCGGCGCTCGCCCGCACGGCCGACGTCGACGCGCCGCTCCTCGCCCTCGAATCCCTCGAGCGCCGCGAGCGGGTCGTCGCGGTCGAGCCCGAGATCGCGGGCGAAGTGGTTGCGCGTCCCGTACGGCACGACGACGAAGGGCAGGTCGCGCTCGACCGCGACCGAGGCCACGCTCGCCACCGACCCGTCGCCGCCCGCCGCGCCGAGCACGTCCGCGTCGGCCGAGCGCGCCAGCTCGACGGGGTCGTCGCCCTCGCCCAGCACGCGCACTTCGATCCCGCGAGCCCGCGCCGCCTCGGCCAATTCCTCCGCGCTCGGGCTCTCGGTCCCGGCGCGAGGGTTGATCAACAGGAACCCCGCCACGCGCGGCACCGTATAGGCCCGATCGAGCGCGAAGTTAGGCCAAACGGCTCATTGCGGCCGTCCGCCCGCGTCCCGATCATGCATCTATGGAAGACCGGGGCATTCATCGCATCGAGGACGAGCTCGGCGAGCACTGGCTCACCCGCTGGCTCGAGGACGGAATCGCGGAGATCGAGGCGTACCTCGCCAAGCACGCCGCCTTCCTGACATTCCTCGAGACCGCCGAGAGCGCGAGCTAACCAAACCGTTTCACGCGCCGGTTTCGTAAGATCCGGCGCCGATGAAGCTCAGCTACCTCTGGCGCGGCCTCCCCGGCCACCCGATTCACCCCCCGCTGACCGACGCGACGATCGGCGCCTACACCGCCGCGACGATCACCGCTTTCGCGAGCGTGGTCGGAATTGCGAACGTGACGGCGGCCCACGCCTGGTGGCTGACGCTGGTCGTCGGGCTGATCATCACGAGCCTGACCGCCGTGACCGGATTCGCCGACTGGCTCGTGATCGAGTGGCGCTCGCCGCTCTGGTGGACCGCCACCTGGCACATGTGCTCGATGTTGACCGCGACGGTCTTCTTCCTGATCGCCGCGCTCGTCGGGCACTCGGGCTACAAGCACGGCGCGGTCGACGCGGGGCCGTTCGTGCTCACGCTCGTGGGATTCGCCTTCCTGACGCTCGGCGGCTGGCTCGGCGGCGCCGTCGTGTTCGTGCACGGCATGCGCGTGCTCAGCCTCGTCGACGAGCCGCCGGACCGCGCGGCATCGCCGCTGCCGCATCCGGAGAAGGAAGAAGCCGAGGCCTGACCTAAGACGGCCGCGGCGGCAAAGCCGCCACGGCCTCTATGGTCGGCAGCGCAAGCGATGCCTAACGGCCGCGGCGGCAAAAGCCGCCACGGCCTCTACGGTCGGCAGCGCAAGCGATGCCTAGGCTGCGGCTTCGGCCAGGCCCAGGCGCTCTTCGAGCATCGACTTGGGCATCGCCCCGACGGCGGCCGCCTGCGGCTCGCCCTCCTTGAAGAGGATCAGGGTCGGGATCGACATCACGCCGTAGCGCTGCGCGATGGCCGGCTCCTCGTCGATGTTCAGCTTGACGACCTTGAGCTCGCCGCGCTCGTCGGCGATCTGGTCGAGGACGGGCGCGATCGCGTGGCACGGGCCACACCACTCGGCCCAGAAGTCGACCAGCACGGGCTTGTCGCTCTCGAGCACTTCCTTCGCGAAGGTCTGTTCGGTGACTTTGTCTGCCATGAAGGTCCTTTCTACCTCAGGTCTCGGCTAGCTGAAACGCGCGGGGGAGACCCGTTGTTCCCGCTCGGTACGATCGGCTGATGCTCAAGCCGTTGCCGCCGGTGCCCGACCACCCCGCTCTCGAGCGAGAGGTGCTGGAGCGCTGGGAGGAGGAGCAGACGTTCCGGCGCCTGCGGGAGCAGAACGCCGGCGGGCCGCGCTTCAGCTTCATCGACGGCCCGATCACGGCCAACAACCCGATGGGCGTCCACCACGCGTGGGGCCGCGCGCTGAAGGACGTCTTTCAGCGCTACCACGCCGCCAAGGGCCACGACGAGCGCTACCAGAACGGCTTCGACTGCCAGGGCCTCTGGGTCGAGGTCGAGGTCGAGAAGGAGCTCGGCCTCAACTCGAAGCGAGAGATCGAGGAGTACGGGATCGCCGAGTTCGCGCAGCGCTGCAAGGAGCGGGTCGCGCGCTTCGTGGGCGTGATGACGGAGCAGTCGCGGCGCCTGGGCATGTGGATGGACTGGGGCAACGACTACCTCACCTTCTCGGACACGAACATCGAGTACATCTGGCGCTTCCTGAAGGAGTGTCACGCGCGCGGGTGGCTGTACAAGGGCCACCGCTCGACGCAGTGGTGCCCGCGCTGCGGCACCTCGCTCTCACAGCACGAGCAGGCCGGCGAGGAGAACTACCGCGAGCTCGAGCACCCGTCGCTGTACGTGCGCTTCCCCCTGGCCGACCGCGAGGGCGAGTCGCTCGTCGTCTGGACGACCACGCCCTGGACGCTGCCCGCGAACGTGGCGGCCGCGGTCAGGCCGGACGCCGAATACGGCCTGCGCAACGGCGGCTGGCGCCTGGCGGAGGAAGGCGGCGAGTACGACCGGGTCGCGCGTGGCGAGGAGCTCGTCGGGCTCGAATACGCCGCGCCGTTCGACGACCTCCCCGCGCAGGAGGGCGTCGTCCACCGCGTGATCCCGTGGGACGAGGTCGCGCTCGACGAGGGCACCGGGATCGTCCACATTGCGCCGGGTGCGGGCGCGGAGGACTTCGAGCTCTCGCGCGTGCACGACCTGCCGGTGCTGGCGCCGATCGACGAGTCCGGCCGCTTCCTGCCCGGCTACGGCCCCTTCGAGGGGCTCTCGACCGTCGAGGCGGCCGAGCCGATCGTCGCGGCGTTGCAGGAGCGCGGCTCGCTGATCGAGGCGGGCACGATCGTCCACCGCTACCCGATCTGCTGGCGCTGCAAGACGCCGCTCGTCTTCCGCGTGGTGGACGACTGGTTCATCGCCTGCGACGAGATCCGGCAGCCGCTGCTCGACGCCAACGACGAGGTCGCCTGGACCCCGCCCCAGTACAAGAAGCGAATGGACGACTGGCTCCGCAACATGGGCGACTGGAACATCTCGCGCAAGCGCTATTTCGGGCTGCCGCTGCCGTTCTACCCGTGCGCGTGCGGCGAGCTGAACGTGATCGGCTCGCGCGCGGAGCTCGAGGAGCGCGCGACCGGAGGGCTCGAGCAGCTGCAGGAGCTCCACCGGCCATGGATCGACGAGGTGCCGATCGGCTGCTCGTCCTGCGGCGAGGAGGTGCGCCGGATCCCGGAGGTCGGCGACGCCTGGCTCGACGCGGGCATCGTCCCGCTCTCGACGCTCGGCTGGCAGAGCCCGGAGCGCGTCGAGCACGGGTACGGCACCGGCGCGGCCCGGGGCCTGACCGGCGCCGACCTGCCCGACCATGCGTACTGGGAGCAGTGGTTCCCGGCCGACTGGGTCTCCGAGAGCCGCGAGCAGATCCGGCTCTGGTTCTACTCGATCAGCTTCATGTCGATGACGCTCGTCGGACGCTTGCCGTACCGCTCGATCCTGACCTACGAGCGCGTCCACGACGAGACCGGTCGCGAGATGCACAAGTCGACCGGCAACGCGATCGAGGCCAACGAGGCCTTCGAGCGCATGGGCGCCGACATCGTCCGCTGGCAGTTCTGCGCGCAGAATCCGAGCCAGAACATCAACTTCGGCTACGGCCCGGCGGAGGAGGTGAAGCGGCGGCTGCTGACGCTCTGGAACTCTGCCGGGTTCCTCGTCACCTACGCCAACATCGCGGGCTGGGAGCCGAAGTGGGGGATGGAGCCCTCGTCGCAGCACGCGCTGGACCGCTGGCTCAGCGCCCGGACGGCGCAGCTCGTGGCCGAGGCCGAGGCGGCGTACGACCGCTACTGGACGCCCGCGCTCAGCGCCGCGTTCGAGAGCTACGTCGAGGATCTCTCCAACTGGTACATCCGGCGCTCGCGGCGGCGCTTCTGGGACGGTGAGACCGAGGCGCTCGAGTCGCTCTGGTGGTCGCTCGCCCAGGCATTGCGCGTCGTCGGGCCCGTGATGCCGTTCCTCGCGGAGCACCTGTGGAGCGCGCTGGTGCCCGACGGGCCGGACTCCGTCCACCTCGCCGGCTGGCCCGAGACCTTGGCACCGGAGGAACCGCTGCTCGAGGAGATGGCGGCCGTCCGCCGGGTGGTCGAGCTCGGCCGGCAGGCCCGCGCGCAGTCGGGGCTGAAGCTGCGCCAGCCGCTGCGGCGGCTCGTCGTGCAGGGCGCGGAGGAGGCGCGGTCGCAAGCTGAGGAGATCGCCGACGAGCTGAGCGTGAAGAAGGTCGAGTGGGGCCCGGTCGAGGCGACCGATCTGCGCGTGAAGCCGAACTTGCCCGTGCTCGGGCCGAAGCTCGGCGAGGAGCTCGCGGAGGTGCGGGCCAAGCTGGAGGCCGGCGAGTTCGAGGAGCTGGAGGGCGGCGGCGTACGGGTCGACGGCCACGAGCTCTCGCCCGAGGAGGTGATCGTCGAGCGGCGGGGCAAGGAAGGCTGGGCGGTGGCCGGCGAGGACGGGCTGACCGTCGCGCTCGACCTCGCGCTCGACCCGGAGCTCGAGCTCGAGGGCCGTGCCCGGGATCTGATCCGGCGCGTCAACACGATGCGCAAGGAGGCCGGGCTCGAGATCACCGACCGCATCGTCCTGACGCTGCCCGCCGCGTTCGCCCCGCACGAGGAGTGGATCGCGCGCGAGACGCTCGCCACGCGGGTCGAGCACGGCGACGAACTGCGGATCGAGAAGGCTTAGGCCTGAAGCAGCGCGACGGCGCGCGCAAGGATGTCGCGGAGCGCGCGCTGGTCAGCGGGGGGCAGCGCAGCGATCGCGTCGGGCGGCTCGTTCATCACCGCGAGCACGGAGTCGCGAAGGTCGACGCCCGCAGCGGTCAGGGTCAGCGCCTTCACTCGGCGGTCGCCTTCGGCGCTGCGGCGCTCGACCAGGCCGCGCGCCTCGAGGCGGTCGACGAGGCCGGTCACGTTCGAGGCGTCGCAGAAGAGGCGCTCCGCCAGCGCGCTCATCGGCATCGGATGCTCGGGGTCGAGCATGCGCAGCGCGTGGGCCTGGGCGAAGCCGAGGCCGAGCTCGGCCAGCGCCGCCCCGGCCTTCGCACGCTGGGCCATCCCGATCTCGAAAAAGAGCCGCTGCGCCTCGTGGGCTGCGGTCGTCCGCTCGACCAGCTTCGTCGCCATGGGTTCATGATACTTGAGACAGTAGGTAGTTGACAACCTCAACCATCTAGGTAGGCTACGCCGATGCCCGAGCCAGCGATCCAGGCGGACAAGCTCGTCCGCGAGTTCAAGAAGGGCCCGCGCGCGGTGGACGGGATCGACCTCGCCGTCGAGCCTGGCGAGATCTACGGCTTCCTCGGCCCGAACGGCGCGGGGAAGTCGACCACCGTGCACATGCTCACGACGCTGCTACCGCCCACCTCCGGCAGCGCGCGCGTAGCCGGCTTCGACGTCCTCAAGCAAGGCCCGCAGGTGCGAATGCACATCGGTGCCGCGTTGCAGGAGGCCGCGCTCGACCCGCTGCTGACCGGTCGCGAGCACCTGCGCTTGCAGGCCTCGCTGCAGGGAATCGCGCGCCCCGAGCGCCAGCGCCGCTCCGACGAGCTGCTCGGCCGCGTCGGGCTGCGCGAGGCCGCCGACCGCAAGGTGCGGGGCTACTCGGGAGGCATGAAACGGCGTCTCGACCTCGCTCTGGCGCTCGTGCACCGGCCGGAGATCCTCTTCCTCGACGAGCCGACGACGGGCCTCGACGTCCAGAGTCGAACCGCGCTCTGGGGCGAGGTCAGCCGCCTGGCGAGCGAGGAGGGCGTGACCGTCTTCCTGACCACCCAGTACCTCGAGGAGGCCGACGTGCTCGCCGACCGGGTCGGGATCATCGACCACGGCCGAATCGTGGCCGAGGGCACGCCGGCCGCGCTGAAGGCCGAGGTGGGGCGAGCGACGGTCGAGGCGATCCCGGCCGACCCGGCCGACCTCGACCGCACGGCGACGATCCTCGACAACTTCGGCGACCTCGTCACCTCGACCAAGGGCGCGGCAGTGCGGCTGGACGACGGTCACGTCGGCCTCGCCGGGATCGTCCGTGCGCTCGATCAGGAGGGGCTCGAGGCCGAGAACATCCAGCTGCACCAGCCCTCGCTCGACGACGTCTTCCTCGCCAAGACCGGCCGCTCGCTCGAGGGCGCAGGCGACGATGAGGAGGCGCCCGAGCAGGGCTTGGCGATGGAATCCACGTGAGCGCATTCGCCGACCAGGTCTATCTCCTGGGACGCCGCTCGGTCGTGCGCACCGTGCGCCAGCCGGCGAACGTGGTCGCGCCGCTGCTCTTCCCGATGCTGCTGCTGGCGGTCAACTCGGGCGGGCTGAAGGCCGAGACCAGCCTGCCCGGTTTCCCGACGACGTCGTTCGTCGCCTTCGCGCTCGCGGTGCCGTTCATCCAGGGCGCGCTGTTCGCGACCATGAACACCGGCACCGACCTCGCGCGCGACATCCAGACCGGGTTCCTCAGCCGGCTTTCGCTGACGCCGATGCGCGGGCTGGCGCTGCTCTGCGGCCAGCTCGGCGGTGTGGTCCTGCTGAGCCTCGTGCAGGCGGCGGTCTACCTCGGTGTCGGGATGATCGTCGGCGTGCGGGTCGCGTCCGGCCCCGCCGGCGTGCTCGTGCTGTTCGCCTTCGCCGCGCTCGTCGGGCTCGCCTTCGGCGCGCTGGGCGCCTTCGCCGCGCTGCGCACCGGCTCGGGCGAGGCCGTGCAGAGCCTGTTCCCGGCCTTTTTCGTCTTCCTCTTCATCTCCTCGATGAACATTCCGCGGAACCTGATCGAGGTGACCTGGTTCCGCTACGCGGCCACGGCCAACCCGGTCTCGTACCTGCTCGAGTCCGTGCGCAGCCTGATCATCACCGGCTGGGACGCCGAGGCCCTGGCGCTCGGCTTCGGGATCGCGACCGCAGTGACGATCGTCGCGCTGGCTGCGTCGAGCTGGGCGCTGCGGGTCAGGATGGCGCGCTCATGAGGACGCTCGCCGTCGCCCGCGGAGTCGCCTGGCGGACGCTGCACAACGTGGTCACGAACCCGTCCCTGCTGATTCCCTCGCTGGTGTTCCCGCTCTTCTTCTTCACCGCCTTCGCAGGCGGGCTCTCGAACATCCGGCACGTGCCCGGCTTCGACTACGCCAGCGGCTACACGGCCTTCCAGTTCGTCTTCGTGCTGCTGCAGTCGGCGGCCTTCGGCGGGGTCTTCACCGGCTTCGGGATCGCGCGTGACTTCGAGAGCGGCTTCGCCCGCCGGCTGCTGCTGGCGGCGCCGAACCGGATCGGGATCGTGGGCGGCTACGCGCTGGCCGCGCTCGGGCGCTGGCTGATCACGGCGACGGTGCTGACCACGGTCGCCCTGCTGGCCGGGATGAAGATCGGCGGCAGCGGCGTCGACCTGGTCGGGCTCTACACGCTCGCGCTGCTGCTGAACCTGGCGGCCGTGCTCTGGGCGGCGGGGGTGGCGATGCGGTTCCGGACGATGCAGGCCGGTCCGGTGATGCAGTTCCCGGTCTTCGTGGTGCTGTTCTTCGCACCGGTCTACGTGCCGCTGTCCCTGCTGCAGGGGTGGATCCACGGGGTCGCGACGTTCAACCCGCTGACGCGCGTGGTCGAGTCCGGGCGTGGCTTCCTCTCGGGCGAGCCGACCGAGGTCGGGCTCGCCTACGCCATCGGCGTCGCGCTGGTGGTGCTGTTCTCGCTCTGGGCCCTGCGCGGCCTGCGCAGCGCCGAGCGCGCCGGATGAGCCGGAAAGAGCCCGCCGCTCGGGGGGTGGTGGCGACGGGCTCTCCCCATGTGCTTGCCGCGGGCCTCAAAGGCCAGGTACGGGGCTCCGCGGCTCGCATCGCCCAGTGACTCCACGCTAGCCCGGGGCGACCGGGATTCCAATAGGCCGTCCGGCCTATCTTTCCAAGTCGCAACGAGGGTGTTTCCGGCCAGGATTTTCTCGACGCCGCCTGAGGCCCTCCGTATCATCCACTGCGCCCAGTGACCCCCGAAGACCAGGCTGTCTACTTCAACGCCGTTCCGCTGTTCATCCTGGCGGGCGCCTACCTGATGGTGGCCGCGGCCCTCGCGCCGACGCTCTGGCGCGAGCGGCGGCGGGTGAGCGTCACCGACGTCGCGCTCGCGGCGCTCTTCCCGGCGATCGGGATCGCAGCTGGGATCTTCGCGGTCGAGGTGCTGCATGACCGCTCCCCGATCGGTGGCCATGTCTGGCCCGCCTTCGCGGCGACGCTCGTCGCGCTCGTGCCCGCACTGATCTTCCTGCGCCGCTGGAGCGAGCCGGCGGGAGTCGTGATGAGCGGCGCTCGCGCCCGTGAAGCGGAAGAGCTCGTCGGCGTGCGCGACCGCGAGCTCGACGCGGTCACACGCATCATCAACGCGCTCGCGCGGATCCAGGAGCCGGCCGACGCCGCCCGCGTACTGCTCGACGAGGTCGAGGGCCTGATCGGCTCGGAGTTCAACGCGCTCGCGCTCGTCAGCCAGGACGAGGACGAGGCGGTCGGCCTGCTCGCCCGTTCCGGCGGCCAGGACCTCGCCTGGTGGAGCGAGATGCGCCTGCACCTGCACAACGAGCCCTCTGGGATCGCGAGCGCGTTCTTCGAGGCCGCGCCCGTCTCGGTGTACGACTGCGACTCCTCGTCGCTCGTCAACCCGCGCCTGGCGCGAACCGCCGAGGCCAAGAGCGCCGTGTTCGTGCCGCTGATCGTCGAGGAGCGGGTGATCGGCGTGATGGTGGCGGCGACGACGGGAGAGCGGCGCGCGTTCGCGACCGAGGAGGTGCGCCTGATGGAAGCGCTCGCCGGCGAGACGGCGATCGCGCTCGACCGCACGCGCTCGTCGGCGGCGCTCGACCGGGCGCTCGCCCGGGAGCGGCTCGTCGCGAAGATCTCCCGCCGCGTCCGTTCGGTGCACGACCTGGACGCGATCACCCGCGTCGCAGTGACCGAGACCGGCCGCGCGATCGGCGCCTCGCGCTGCTTCATTCGGCTCGGCGAACCCGGCGAGGCGATGCCGATCCGGGCCGAGTGGTGGGCGGACGGGCTCGAGCCGATCGGCGACGCCGTGGGCGGTCTGCCGGTCTCGAACCTCGCCACTCGCGAGCGGCAGACCGTCACGATTTCCGACGTGCTCGACGCGCCCGCGCTCGCCGACGCCTCGCTTGGCAGCGTCGAGAGCCTCTCGCGGCTCGGCACGCGCGCGGCGCTCGCCATCCCGGTAATCGTCTTTGACCGCATGATCGGCGTGCTCGGCCTGCACCGGCCGGAGCCGGGACCGTGGTCGTCGGGCGACGTCGCACTGGCCGAAGCGGTCGCGCGGGAGATCGGCCTCGCGCTGCACACCGCGCAGCTGCTCGACGAGAACGAGCGACGGCTCGGCGAGCAGGCCGCCCTGCTGAAGGCGGCCCAGACGGTCACGAGCGAGCTCGACCTGGACGCCGTGCTGCAGCGGCTCGTGGACGAGGTGGCGGAGCTGCTGCAGGCGGAGGCGGTGGACTGCTTCCTGCTCGATCAGGAGCGGGACGTACTCCGCTGCGCGGCGGTGCACGGCTCGCTCGAGGGGATCGTCGGCTTCGAGTTCCCGGCCGACCGCGGCCTTTCCGGCCGCGCAATCGCCCGCGGTCGCTCGGTGCTCTCGGACGACTACCAGAGCCTCCCCGACGCAGTCCCCCATCCCGGTTACGAAGGCTTCCGCAGCGCGGTCGTCGCGCCGATGCGCTGGTCCGGCGAGGTGATGGGCATCCTCGGCGTCGGCACGCGCGACACAACGAGGCGGTTCAGCCAGTCCGACGCGGGGCTGCTGGAGGCCTTTGCGAACCTGGCCGCGCTCGCGCTGCGCAACGCGGAGAGCTTCGCCGAGCGCACGCGCCAGGCCCGAATCCAGCGCGGCTTCTACCAGATCGCCGCCGTGCTCGGCCAATCGATCTCGCGCAAGGAGACCTTCGACGCGCTCGCTCAGGCCGCCTCCGACGCCCTCGGCGGCGGCAGCGCGGCGGTGCTGATGCCGCGCGAGGACGACCTTCGGCTCGACGGGTTGCACAACCTTCCCGGGCTGCTGGTGCATTTCCTCGAGCAGGGCCTGGGCGACCCGTCCGGGCCGCTGCGGTCGGCCGCGCGCAACGGCAGGGTGCTCGCCGCGCCGCGCCTGGAGGACGACGAGCGCTTCGACGAGGAGTGGCGCAACGTCGCCCACGAGAGCGGCTACGGCGCGCTGCTGGCCGTGCCGGTCGAGGCGCCGCGCACCGACGAGTGCGCGCTCGTGCTCGTCTTCTTCGCCGAGGAGCGGCGCTTCACCGACGACGACCTCGAGCTCGCCCGCAACCTGGCCGGAGCAGCTCGCGGCGCGCTCGAGCGAAGCGAGCTGTTCGAGGCCGAGCGCCGCGCCCGCGGCCTGGCGCAGCAGCTCGCGCGCACCGGCTCGCTGCTCGCCACCGAGCTCGATCCGTCAGCCGTGCTGGACGAGGTCGCGCGCCAGGCGCCGGCGCTGCTCCAGGCCGACGCGGCAGTGATCCGCCTGCTCGACGGCGACGAGCTCGTCGCCGCGGCCGGCACCGGTGAGGACGCCCAGGGCGTGCTCGACTCGCGCGTGGCATCCACCGCACGGCTCGCGGGCGACGCCGTCCAGTCGCGCTCGCCGGTCGCGGTGCCGGATGCACGTGAGGACCAGCGGCTGCAGCAGGCCGACCCGATGCTGGCCGCCGGCCATGCCTCGTGCGTGGCCGCGCCGCTCGTCGGGCCGGAGGGCGCGGTGCAAGGCGTGCTCTCGGTCTACTGCAGGGCCCCGCGGGCCTGGCGTGAGGAGGAGATCGAGGCGCTGGCGGCGTTCGCCGGCAACGCCTCAGCCGCGCTCTCGAGCGCCGAGCTCTACCAGAGCGTCGCGCTCGAGAAGGAGCGCAGCGTGGCGATCCTGTCCAACATCGCCGACGGGATCGTCGCGGTCGACCGCGAAGGCGAGGTCGTGCTCTGGAACGCGGCCGCCGAGCGGATCACCGGCGTTCCCGGCCAGGACGCGTTGGGCCATCCGCCGAGCGAAGTGCTGCAGCGCGAGCTCGAGTCCGGCGACGACGTGCCGGCGGGCGAGCGGCTCGTCTCGCTCCGGCGTGGGGGCGAGGAGATCTGGCTCTCCCTGACCGAGGCGGTGATGCGCGACCCGTCGGGCGCTGTGGCCGGCCGCATCTTCGCCTTCCGTGACATCTCGGCCGAGCGCGTCGTCGAGCAGATGAAGTCGGAGTTCGTGTCGAACGTGTCGCGCGAGCTGCGCTCGCCGTTGACCTCGATCTACGGCTTCGCCGAGACGCTGCTGCGCGACGACGTGCTCTTCGGGGAGGAGGAGCGCGACACGTTCCTCGGCTACATCGCGTCGGAGGCCGGGCGCCTGACCTCGATCGTCGACCGCCTGCTCTCGGTGGCGCAGCTCGACTCGGGCGACCTCCAGGTTCAGCTCGCGGCCACCGACGTCGGCCAGGTCGTGGCCGAGGCGGTCGCGGCGGCGAAGCAGTCGCTCGTGCTCGACGGCCACGAGTTCGTGCTCGACCTCCCGCCGGAGCCCCTGGCCGTCGACGCCGACCGCGAGAAGTTGCGGCAGATCCTGATGGACCTCGTCGAGAACGCGGTCAAGTACTCGCCCAGCGGCGGCACGGTGCGGGTCTCGGCCCGCCGCCGCGACGACACCGTGGAGGTGAGCGTGGAGGACGAGGGCATCGGCATCCCGCAGTCGGAGCAGAGCCGGATCTTCGCGAAGTTCTACCGCGCCGAAAGTGCCGGCCGTGACCTCGCCAGCGGCGGCACGGGCCTCGGGCTCTTCATCGCCAAGGAGCTGCTCGCAGCGATGCGCGGGCGCATCTCGGTACGCTCGGTCGAGGGCGAGGGCTCGAGCTTCGTGTTCTCGTTGCCACTGTCCAGCTCGCCGGTGCTCAGCGAGCGCGAGTAAATGGCCTGCGAACGGGTATAGGCCGCGCGAAAGAGAGGGCCGATGACGAGGGTGTTGGTAATCGACGACGAGCCACCGATCCGCCTCCTCTGCCGCGTGAACCTGGAGGCGGAGGGAATGGAGGTGCTCGAGGCGAGCGACGGGCCGACCGGGCTCGAGAAGGCTCGCAACGAGGAGCCGGACGTGATCCTGCTCGACGTCATGATGCCCGGGCTCGACGGCTGGCAGGTCGCGGAGGAACTGATCGACGGCGAGCGCACGAACGCGATCCCGATCGTCTTCCTGACCGCGCGGGCCGAGGCGCGTGACCGCGCGCGCGGCCTCGACCTCGGCGGGATCGATTACGTGACGAAACCCTTCAATCCGGTCGAGCTGGCTCCACTCGTGCGCGACCTGATCACGCGCGTCGACCGCGGCGAGCGCGACGACCTGCGCCGCGAGAAGCTCGCGGAGCTACGCGACCTGCTCGACCCTCCCGCGGCCTAGCGGCCCGCGAAGTCAGTCGTCACCATCAGCGTGTGCGGGCGACCGGAGAAGCGGCCGCTCAGGGCGCCGACGCCGACGATGCGGTAGCCCGGGTGCAGCAGGTTCGCTCGGTGCTCCGGGCTCGCGAGCCACATCCGGACGATCGAGCGTGCCACGCTGAGCGAGCCCTGGCCCCACGCCAGGTTCTCGCCCACCCGGCGCGCGTGCACGCCGCTGCCCCGAATGCGCCTGTTGAAGGCTCCGTGCGCGAACGTGCCGGTGCGCAGCATGCGCAAGCTGTGCACGCGAGCCGCCCGCTCGAGTCGCGCGTCCGCGCGCAACGCCCGCAGCCCCTTCGCCCGCCGCACCTCGTTCATCACGGTGAGCAGCGAGGACTCGGCTCGAGTCAGTGTCGCGGTCGAGGCCGCATGAGCGGCGCCGGCCAAGATAAGAGCAGTGACGGCAGCCGCCACCCCGGTGCGTACTCGTCTGGCCACGAGTCGCGGGCATGTAAGCACAGGTTCCGGACGGAAACGCGCTCGAAACTGTGGCAATTGTCATTTGAAACGACAAAATCCTGCGGTAAGAGCGCAAACTTCGCGGTTACACTCCGCGCGCGGGACGTAGCGCAGCCTGGTTAGCGCGCCTGCTTTGGGAGCAGGAGGTCGGAGGTTCGAATCCTCCCGTCCCGACTGAGAGGCCCGCTGGAAACGGCGGGTTTCTCTGTCAGTGGCCTCTCGCCCGACTACCTCGCGCCGCTACCGCCTGCACCGGTTAAGTCGAGGCATCGCGCGCGATGCCAGGCCCGCCCGCCCCCTCCGCGGAAAAAACGTCGGAGTCCCGTTCCTGGTCGGCAGGGAGTACTAGCGGTGTTCCCTCGCAATAGCTATCGGCACCGTCGCTCGGGACACCGATCAGTGACGACGCATTCGGTTGGGCACGCCGCCACTTTCGCCCACCGAATCAACGCCGCCAACTGAGTAGGAGGATCCGCCGCAATGCAGAGTGCCGCTACCCGTGGTTTCACCGTCGTTACCGTCGTGACGCTGATCTTCGCGCCGGTCTGGAACGGAAAGCATTGGATCGACTTCCTGATGGGCAGGAAGACTGAGACGACCATCGTGAAGTGCCAGCCGAACGATCCCTGTCCGGCAAAGAAGCACATCACGCAGAAAGTCGTTCAGCCGCACCCGTAAGTGTCCTCGTATCTCCCCCTCGCGTTCGCGATCTTCCTGGTCGCGTTCGACTTTCAAAACCTGCGCTCGTGGAGCGGAGGGAAGACAATCAAACCCGACCGGGTAAAGTCGCAGGACTTCACGATCGTGGTGCCGGTCTTTGGGCATCCGCGCTACTTCGAGGCCGAGCGCCTTCTTCGTTACCGCCACAGGGTTCTCGTCGCGATGGAGATCACTCCGCCCTCGATGGCGGCGTTCGCGGACGAGCTCGAAGCGGACGGGTGGAACGTCGAGCGTCTCGTCGTCGAAGATCCGAACCCCGCAGCGCTCGTGGCGGCTGCGCTGCCCGCCGTCGACACCACTTACACTTTCCGTCTCGACGCTGACACCGACATCGGAGACGATGCTGCCGCCGCCGTCGCTGCGGCCGATGTTGCCGGGGCCGATCTGTGCTCGATCAAGTGCGCCGTCGGCAACCGCACGAACGTCGTCACCAAGCTGCAGGCACTCGAATACCGGATGGCCATGCTCAGCCGCCACTTCCGTCCGTGGCTGACCTCGGGCGCGTGCTTCCTCGCGCGAACCGACGCGCTGCGGGAGATCATGGCCCGGCACTCCAGCTGGACCCCGGGCGAGGACATCGAAACCGGGCGGACGGCACTCGCCCTCCGCATGCGCATCCGCCATCTCGAGATGGTCGTGCACACCGACGCGCCGGAAAGCTGGCGAGCGCTCTTCCGGCAGCGGAGGCTCTGGTGGGCGGGCGCGTTTCGCCACTGGTGGATCAACCTCGACCGGAACTTGCTCCACCTACCGGTGCTGACGAGCTATTACGTCATTGCAATCTGGCTGACGTGGTATTTGAAGTGGTGGACGATGTTGAGTCCGGCGGCGGTTCTCTCGAGCCTGCCCTACGTCTACTGCGCCTACCTCTTCGTCACGGTCACGTCGAACCTGCAAGTCGCCTCACCGTGGATGATCGCCTTCCCCTTCTACGCACTCGTCCAAGTGCTCGTGATGCCGGTCTTCGGCGCAATGACGTACTTCGAGCTCGCGAGAGGCCGGCGCCGGCTGGGGCGGTACGGCTTTGGGTATCGCCGGCGCGAGGTTTTGCGGGTGATTCGACGTGTGACGGCCTATCCATCGGGGCGGTCGTAGGCCGCGAGCGAGCTGCACGAAGCGCGAGGACGCTGGCCAAGATGCCTGTCACTCGATCGAGGGACGGTGGCGCCGCCGGAAATGCGACGCAAAGCCGCATTTCTCTGTTGCTTTGAATTTCCGAATCCGCCCGTCCCGACTAGGCCGGGATCTGCGGCGTGGAGACGACGCCGAGCCGTGCAAGCAGGCCCCGTGCCTCGCGGGCTTCTGCCGAGCCGTCCTGGCCGCGGAGTTCCTTCAAGCGCCCGATCGCGTCGAGCGTGAGCGCGAGTTCGTACGTCTCCTCCGCGTCACGGGCGCGCCGGAGGCTCTCGGCGAAGGCCTCGCTCGCCCCGTCGAGGTCGCCTCGCTGCGCGAGCGCGAAGCCGCGGACGCGGTGGACGAAGGCGTCGTAGAGGGAGCCCCCGCCCGCCTGGGCGATCGCCGTCAGCGCCGCGTCGGCCTGAGCGAGGGCGTGGGTTGCATCTGCTGCGAGGGCCGCGCGCTCCGCGAGGCGCACGCGTGCCTCGAGCGCGTAGCCGGCGGCGTCGATCTCGTCGAACGTGCCGAGCGCCTCTTCGAGCATTCTCCTCGCGTCGTCGAGCCGGCCTTCCCTCCCGGCCGTACGCCCGAGATTCGAGAGCGCAAGTGTGGCGAGCATCCGATGGCCCGCCGTCTCGAAGACGTCTCGGGCCTCTTCGAAGAGCTCGCGTGCGGTCGTGAGGTAGCCCTGGTCGGATTTGATCTCGGCGATGTTGTTCGTGATCGTCGCCGCGCCGACCACGTCGCCGATCCGCTCCCGCAGCGACTTGCTGCGCTCGTAGAAGTCGAGCGCCTCCTGCCAGCGCCCCTCGTAGTACGCATCGACGCCGAGGTTGTTCAGCGCGTTCGCCTGACCGAGCAGGTCGCCGAGCTCCTCGTAGATCGGCAACGCGAGCCCGCGGAGCGCCGCGCGCTCGGGGCTCCGGTTCGAGATGTAGGCGAGGTGCATGAGGTGGTAGGCATGCGCGAGCGCCGGCAGGTCGTCGATCTTCGCGGCATCCTCGACCACTCGCTTGCACCAGCCTGCGCCGTCGAGCCATTCGCCCTGGCGCACGCGCACGCCGGCGTACGCGAGCGCGAGCTGAGAGCGCATCCGCATCTGCTCCTCGCGCGGGAGATCTTCGAGCGAGCGGAGGCCGCGGTTGTACCAGCGCAGTGCTTCCGGATAGCGGCCGAAACGCTCGCGGATCACGCCTTCCTTCAGCAGTAGACGGGGGTGCGAGTCGAGCTTGCGCGCCTTCGCGTATGCCGCCTCGGCATCCGCATAGAGCCCGGCGAGCTCGGTCACGTCACCCAGCGACTCCCAGACCTTCGCGACGTCGATCGGGTCGAGCTCGAGCTGCGGCGCGACCTCGAGTGCGCGCCGGTAGAACGCGGCTGCCTCGACGTTGGCGAACTTGTGCTGGGCGCGCTCGCCGGCCACGAGCGAATAGCGGTAGGTCTTCTCCGCGTCCTCCGCGTGCGAGAAGTGCAGCGAGAGGAGCTCGGCGTGCTCGCCGCGGCCTTCTTGCTCGAGCCGCTCGTACGCCCGGCCTACCTTCGCGTGCAACTCGCGGCGCCTGCGGAACGAGAGTCCCTCATACGCGGCGTCGCGGAACAGCGCGTGCCGGAAGCGGAAAGCGCCCGGCGTGTAGGGGTCCCGCTCCACGAACTCCGTCAGCCGGTCCCACGCATCGGAGTCGGCCGAGGCCTGCGCGTCGTCCGCGAGCACGTCGCCGACGAGGTCTGCGCTGAAGGTCGCGCCCAGCACCGCCGCGTAGCGCAGCAGGGCGCGGTCGCCGGGCTGCAGCCGATCGATGCGCGTCGCGACGACCGCCTCGACGCTCTCCGGGAGCGCCTCCTGCTCCGGGGCGCGCGAGGAGGCGACGAGCTCCTGCAGGAAGAGCGGGTTGCCGCCGGCGCGATCGGTGATCGCCGTGACCTCGTGCTGAAGCAGGCCTTCGGCTGTGGCCTGCGCGACCAGCTGCTGCGCCGCCTCGGAGTCGAGCGGCTGGAGCTGGATCGTCATCGCCGGAACCGGGGGCACGCCGTCCGCCGCCGAGAAGCCGCCTTCGACCGGGCGGCGGGTCGCACAGATCAGCCAGGGCTTGGCGGACACCTGCCCGGCCAGGTGGCGCAGGAGCTCCCCGGACGCCTCGTCCATCCAGTGCACGTCCTCGATCACGAGCAGCGTCGGCGAGACCAGCAGCTTCGCGAGCACCAACTCGACCACGCCGTGGAGGCGAGCGCGCCGGAAGGCGGGCTGGAGCTCCTCGACCTCTTTCGTCGGGTCGATCTCGACGTCGAGCGGCAACGCGACGAGCGGGAGCCACGGCATCAGCTCGGGGTCGAGATCCTGCACCCGCGCACGCAGGACGTCCGGCGCGGCCCCGTTCTGCGGCAGCTCGAGCAGCGAGCGCAGAAGGCCGCGAAAGGCGAAGTACGGCGTCGAAGCCTCGTACTGGAGGCAGGTGGCGGTGACCGGCACGAGGTCCGGCGCCTGGGCTTGCAGCTCCTCGACCAGCCGCGATTTGCCCATGCCCGGCTCGCCGATCAGCTCGACGATGTTGCCGAATCCCATGCGCACGGGTGCGAGCGCGGCCGACAGGATCACGAGCTCGCGCTCGCGACCGACGAACGGGAGACGACTCTCCGGCTGGGCGGGGCTTTCGGCGGTGGCCTGCACGACGTCGTACGCGACGACCGGTTCGGCGATCCCCTTCAGCGACAGCGGCTCCAGCTCGACCGTCTCGAACTGGCTTCGCGAGCGCTCGAGCAGATCGGCCGTCGTCAACACCTGGCCTGGCTTCGCCTTGCCCATCAGCCGCGCCGCGAGCGCCGCTGTCTTGCCGAGGATGGTGTAGGTCCGCCGGAAGGTTGCGCCGACCTCGCCCGCGAAGACGCGCCCGCGGGCGGTGCCGATCCGGAGCGACAGCTCGGTCGTGAGGTCGCCGATCCCCCGGGCGGTGCGCAGGATGCGCTCCTCGTCCCCGCCCGTGGTCTCGGGCGCGCCGGCGACCAGGATCATCTTCCCGCCGTCGGCGTCGATATCGGTCTCAAGGAAGGTGACCCCGTGCTCGTCCGCCACTCGCTGCGCGCCCGCCACCAGGTCGTCGAGCACGGCGGCCACCCGTTCGGCGCCGGACTCGGCGAGCAGGGCGTCGACGCCGCCGAAGTGCACGAAGGCGACGGAGGCCTGCCGGTGCTCCGACTCGGCGCGGCCGTCCGCGACCACGCCGCGGATCGGACCGGGCACGCACGCGGCTAGATCGACGCCCCCCAGCGGCGGCAGCGGCTCGATTCCGCCGCCGACTCCGGCCGCGTGCTTCAGGAGGCGACCGCCAGCCTTCGCCTCGCCGAGCAGCTCGGCGGGCAGCGTGGCCGCAGTCTCGTCGCTGACGAGGATCTCGCCGGCCTCGGCGCCCGATTCCATCTCGACGGTGCGGGTCACTCCGCGGCCGGTCAGCAGCAGCTCGCGGTGCGACTCGCCGACCAGGAAGAAGTCGAACGTATCGGCGTGGATGCCGACGTGCATCTTCAGCGTCACCGGCCCGACCGAGGTCTGCGGTTCTCCGAGCTCCTGCAGCGCCGTTCGCATCCCGTAGGCGGCGTCACAGGCACGAGCCGCATGGTCCTTGCCGGTGAAGAAGAGCAGCAGCGCGTCGCCGCCGAACTTGAGCAGGCCGCCGCCGAAGGCGTAGGCCACGTCGAGCAGGCGCTCGAAGGTGCGGTTCATCACTTCGGTCACCTCCTCGGCGCCGAGCTTCCCTCTTTGTGCAAGCCGCTCGTTCAGCGCCGTGAAGCCGGAGATGTCGACGAAGGCGAGCGTCCCCTCGAGCTCGCGCGACAGAGCTGTCGGGTCCGTCCGCAGCCAGTCGACAACGACGCGCGGGACGTACGGCGTCAGGTCGACCGTCGACGGCGTGCTCTCGGGAACCGCGGTCACCTGCGCTCCTGGCCTCCTCGTCGAAACTCCTACCGGAGGAAAGTGTCGCACGGGCTCATGCTGCGGCCCCTGCGCGACGCCGAGCGCACTCCGGCTTGACGTGCAGCGCCACTACTGCGAGTCTGCGGAGACATCGAGGGGGGTCGAAGGGAGTTTCATATGCTGCGGCGTTTGGGCCATCGGCCCAACCCTGGGCCGAGCACGGCCTCAGGTATCCATGAACGGTGGCGCAAGGCCGCCCTTGCCGGCGCGGTTTTCGCGCTTGCAGTCGTCGGGGTCGTCTTCATCGCCGCCGGTTCGGCGGCGACCACAACCAAGCCATACACCGCGACCTTCACTGGGTCGCTCGCGGGCGGCGGCACCGTCCACGTCAACCTCGCGATCCGCAATGGCGCGACCCCGCAAACCCTGGGCTCGGTGAACGTCACGGCAGCGAGCTCCGGAAGCTCCGCATTCACGATCCTCGCGGCCGCGCCCTCCCAGGGCGACGCGAATGTTCCCTCCGGGAGCCTCCTCGAGCTGAGGAACCTGAACCTCGCCCCCGGCGCGACGATGAACGTCGACATCACGGTGAAGACGCCGTGCCAGGCCGGCTCCTACACATGGGGCATCACGGCGAAGCAGAGCAACAGCTACAACGGGCCGCCCGGCAACGACTTCACGCTGAGCGCGGACAGCAGCCGGGTGACAGCGGTCACGGCTAGCTGCAAGCTCGTCTGGGACACGCAACCGAAAACGGCGAAGGTGAACACCGTCATCACGGGCACCGTCGGCGATCCGAGCGGGCCGAGCGTCGATGTGAAGGCTGTCGACGGGGACGGCAACCTGCTGACGTCGGCGACGGGCACCGTCACACTGAACAAAAGCGCCGGAACCTTCACGACGACCGGCGGCGCGTTCAGCGGTAAGTCTGCAAGCCTCGTCAACGGCGTCGCGACGTTCTCGGGCTTCACGAGCAACGACACCGGCTCGGGCTTCAAGGTCTATGGCTCGAGCCCCGGCTACGTCTCGACGCTCGACAGCACCCCGGCGTTCGACATCTACTCGGACGGCACGGCATGCACCCTCGGGCTCGACTGCTCGCTGCCCGGCGTCGTGCTCGACTCGAAGACCAACGTCGACACGACCGCCACCGGCGGCGCGTTCACGTTCCTGAGCGTCACGCCCTACTCCGTCCCGCTGAACGTCACGCTGCCGGGCGGCGGGTGCGCCAACTTCCAGAGCGCGGGCGCGTCCGGCTTCGTGCAGAGCGGCACCCGGATCTCGAGCACCGGCGACCTGCTGTTCACGTACTACGTCAACAAGAACCAGATCACGAAGCGGTACGGGAACAACAACGGCCAACAGTTCATCCCGCTCTGTGCCGGCGCCGCCAAGGTCGACGCGGCGGGCAACGTGATGCCGTGCACTGGTCAGGGCGCGCCATATGGTCCCTGGCGCGGCAAGGAGCTGAGCACCGACGGGAAGTTCGACGGCAACGCGATCGACGCCGTCTGCGACCCCGCTACCGGCATGTACTGGTCGGTGATGGGCTCGTTCCAGGACTACTCGAACCCGGATCCCGGCAAGGCGATCAACCCGGCGCTCAACCCAACCGTGACCGGGTGGGACAGCAACGCGACGCAGCGCTTCTTCTACATGCGCGTTCCGTCGCCGTGGGACTGGCGGGTCGGCGGCTGAGAAACTGAGCGGAGCCGCTGCTTCCGGCTAGCCCGGGAGCGGCGGCTCCGGCACCTTCACGACGCCGAGCCGCTGGAAGATCGCGTCCCGCTCGGCTTCGAACTCGGCCCCCGGCTCTCCGGTCAGGGCGCGCAGCCGAACGACGGCGGAGAGCGTGAGACCGACCTCGTAGTCCGCGCTCCGGATTCCGAAGTTCTCGTCTTCGAGGCGCGCGAGGCGAAGGCTCTCGTCGAGTGCTTCCCGCGCGCCCTCGAGGTCGCCCGCCTGCATCAAACCCCACGCGCGGAGGCGATGCAGGTTCGCGACGACGACCGACACTCCCGGCGTCGTCTCAGCGCGCTCCAGCGCCTCGGCGATCATGGCCAGAGCCTCCTCGCCGGCGCCCGCGAGCACGAGCGCCTCGACGACCCGCGCATCTGTCGTCAGCAGCTCGACCTCGTCGGCCTCCGCGGCGTAGAGCTCCCTTGCCTCCTCCAGTAGCGCTCGCGCCTCGTCGAGGTTGCCGACGCGCGCGGCGTGCCTCCCGAGGACGCTTGCGGCCTCGGCGACCTCGAGCGGGATCCCGCCGGCCCGCCGGACCTCCAGCACCTCGCGCAGCACGGGCTCGGCCTCGTCGTAGCGCCCCTGATCCGAACGGACCTCTGCGATGTTGAGCGCGGCGATCGTCGCGTGGTTCTCGTCGCCGATCTTCTCGAACGCCTGCCGTGCCCGCTCCGCCAGTGCGAGTGCCTCGTCCCACTGGCCGTCGAGGTAGACGTAGCCCCCGAGGTTGTTCAGCACCCAGGCAAGCCGGTCGAAGTCCCCGAGCTTCTCGTAGATCTCGATCGCGCGCGTCGAGTAGACCGCTTCTTCGCGGCGTCCGAGCGCCACGTAAGCCCAGTCGAGGATGAAGTCGGCCTGCGCCACGGCGTCGTGTGCGTCGGCTTGTTCTGCTTCCTCGTGCGTGCGCCGGCACCACTCGATCGCGGCGACGGGCCGGCGCTGGTGCAGAAGGACCTGGGCGTACCAGCCGAACAGCCTCGCCCGTTGGGCCGCGGCGGCTGCGCCCTCGACGTCCTCGAGCGTCCCGAGGGCCTGGCTCAGCCTGCGCAACGCCTGGGGGTAGCGGCCGATGCGGAGCGGTACCACGGCCTCCTTCTGGATCAGGCGGGCCTGCTCGACGGGGCCTCCCGGGAACGACTTGCGCGACGAGCGGTAGGCCGTCTCGGCCCCCTTGTAGTCGCCGAGGCGCATCCGCACGTCGCCGAGCGCCTCCCAGACCGCGGCGACCTGCATCGGATCGACTTCGCCGCCTTTCCCGGCTGCCTCGAGGGCGCGCTCGAAGAACTGCTGCGCCTCGACGTTCGCGTACTTCTCGTCTGCCCGCCGTCCGGCGATCACCGAGTAGCGCCACGCCTCGGGCCAGCGCTCGGCGCGGTGGTAGTGGAGCGAGAGCAGCTCGCTTTCCTCTTCTGGCCGGTCGCCCTGCCGCTGTTCGATCACCTCGGCCACCCGCCCGTGCAAATCCCGGCGGCGCTTGAACGGGAGCCCCTCGTAGGCGGCGTCGCGGATCAGCGCGTGCCGGAAGCGGAACGCGCCCGCGGCGTGCGGGTCGCGCTCGACGAACTCGGCCAGGCGATCCCAGGCGTCGGACCCCGAGGCCACGTCCTCGGCGCCCTGGAGCACGTCGTCGATCACGGCGCCGGAGAAGGAGCTGCCCAGCACCGAGGCCCAGCGCAGCAGGGCCCGGTCGCCCGGGTCGAGCCGGTCGATCCGCGTGGCGACGAGCGCCTCGACCGTCTCGGGCAGCTGCTCGTCCTCGGTGGTGGTCTCGTCCGGCAGGGCGAGCTCGCGGAGGAAGAGCGGATTGCCTCCACCGCGCTCG
Source organism: uncultured Actinomycetes bacterium (assembly GCA_963763475.1). Classification (GTDB taxonomy): domain Bacteria; phylum Actinomycetota; class Thermoleophilia; order Gaiellales; family Gaiellaceae; genus AC-32. Next base: position 615,719 of record CAVXOR010000002.1, read on the forward strand.
GCGATCGCCTCGAGCTCCTGGTCGCTGAGCCTCCGCTCGCCCGCGGCTGCGCGAGCGAGCGACTTCGCGTCGTCCGCGGTCAGTGGCTCGAGCCTCAGCGAGAGCGCAGGGAGCGGCGGGTTTCCCTCGGCTGCGACAAAGCCGTCCGAGCCCGGCCGGCGCGTCGTGCAGGTCAGCCACGGCCGGTTGTGGAGCTGGGTGCCGAGGTGGCGCAGCAGCTCTGAGGAGGCGTCGTCCATCCAGTGCACGTCCTCGAACAGCAGCAGCGCAGGCGAGTCGAGCAGGTCGCCTAGGAGCTGCGCCACGACGCCGTGCAGGCGCGCGCGCCAGAACGCGCGGTCGAGCGCGTCGACCTCCGGCGTCGACTCGACCTCCACGTTGAGCGGCGCCGCCAGGAGCGGCGTCCACGGGACGAGCTCCTCGTCCACCTCGGCTAGCCGTGCGGAGATGATCTCCCGGTTTCGGGCGCGGCTGCCGTTGAGCTCGATGCCGAGCAGCTCGAGGAGCAGCGGCTGGAACGGGTGGTACGGCGTCGCCGACTCGTACTGCTCGCAGGTTGCGGTCAGCTGGCGCATGTCGCCGCACTGGTCCAGGAGCTCGTGCGCGAGCCGCGACTTGCCGATCCCGGGCTCGCCGACGAGCTCGACAAACGTTCCGAAGCCCGCGCGCACCGGAGCCACCGCGGCGCTCAGCACGGCACGCTCGCGTTCGCGGCCCACGAAGGGGAGATCGTCTTCCGCCGCCCCAGGGAGCTCGGCCCCGCCGACCGCGTGGACGTCCAGCGCCGCGACCGGCTCCGCAATGCCCTTCAGCGTCAGCGGCTCGAGCTCTGTCACCGTGAACGTGCTGCGCGCCCGCTCGACCACGTCGGGCGTCGTCAGCAGCTGCCCCGGCTTCGCCTTGCCCATCAGGCGCGCGGCAAGGGCAGCCGTCGTCCCGAGAATCGTGAAGGTGCGGCGGAACTCGGCGCCGACCTCGCCGGCGAAGACGCGGCCGCGGCCGACGCCGATGCGCAGCGGCAGTGGCGTGTCCAGATCGGCGACGCCGCGCGCGGTGCGGAGGATGCGCTCCTCGTCCTCGCCTTCGGTCTGCGGCGCTCCTGCGACGAGGATCAGCTTGCCGCCGTCGCGGTCGATGTCGGACTCCAGGAAGGTCACGCCGTGCTCGTCGGCGACCTGCTGCACGCCGGCGACGAGCCTCTGGAGAACATCGGACAGCTCGTCCGGGCTGGTCGTCTCGAGCATCTCGTCGACGCCTCCGAAGTGGACGAACGCGATGGCCGCCTGGCGGTGCTCCGGCTCCGCGCGGCCGGACTCGACATGGCGGCGGACGGGCGCCGGCACGCACGCGCCGAGGTCGAGGCCCTCGGCCGGCGGGAGCAGCTCGATCCAGCTCGCGGCTCCGGGCGGCGCCTTCAACAGCCGGCCGCCCTCTTTCTCGTCGCCGAGGATCCGCTCCGGTAGCGACGCCGCGGTCTCGTCGCTGACGAGGATCTCGCCGGCCTCTGCGCCTCCTTCCATCTCGACCGCGCGGGTCACGCCCGGCCCAGTCAGGAGCAGCTCGCGGTGCGAGTCGCCGACGAGGAAGAAGTCGAAGACGTCGGCGTGGATCCCAACGTGCATCTTCAGCGTCACGGGCCCGGCCGAGGTGCGGGGCCGGCCGAGCTCCCGCAGCGCCTTGCGCATCCCGTAGGCCGCGTCGGACGCGCGCTCTGTGTGCTCGTCCCCCGTGAAGAAGAGCAGCAGCGCGTCGCCGCCGAACTTGAGCAGGCCGCCGCCGGCCGCATACGCCACGTCGAGGAGCCGGCCGAACACGAGGTTCATCACCTCCGTGACCTCTTCGGCGCCGACCTTGCCCTTCTGCGCGAGCTTCTCCGACATGGCGGTGAAGCCGGAGATGTCGACGAACGCGAGCGTCCCCTCGAGCTCGCGCCGCAGCGCCTCAGGATCTGTGCGCAGCCAGTCGACGACGACGCGCGGGACGAACGGCGTCAGGTCGACTGTCGGTGGACTCGTCTCGGGAACCGCGGTCACGTGCCCTCCCCGCCCCTGTTGCAACAATCTCCCACGCCGCGCCGATTGATTGTCGCACGGTTGCCAATCCGCCCCGTTGACAAATCAGGTGAACGTCGTACGCTGGAGCGCGGTAACCGGGTGAGGCCCGGTCGGAGGGGAGGGCGTAATGGCGTCTGCGGCGCGCAAGGGCACGATTAGCTTTCAACGTTTCGTGGCATGGTCCGCCGTCGCGGCCGTGGCGCTCCTAGCGCTGTCGGTCTCGGGCGCGGGGGCCGACAGCATCACGCCCAATCCGGCGAACCTGAGCCTGGCCGCGGGCAGCTCGACGACGGTTCACCAGACGATCCAACTCGATGCACTGCCGCCGAAGGCGGACATCCTGCTCGCGCTGGATTCGACCGGAAGCATGGGAGCGGCGATCTCCGAGGCGCGGACCGACGCCAACACTCTCGTCTCCGAGATTCAGGAGCAAATTTCACAAGCCCGGTTCGCGGTGGCGGACTTCAAGGACTATCCGCTCTCGCCGATCGGCCTCACCACCGACTACCCATGGCAGGTCCGTCAGGACTTCACGGACAACTCCGGAACGGTCGAGTGCACGCTGATCGACACCGTGCAACTCAGCCCGATCGAGTGCGCCCTCAACCAGTTTTCGGCTGAGCCCGGGAGCGGTGGCGACGACGCCGAGGCGTACAACCGCGCCTTCTACGAGGCGTACCACGACTCGGGGCTGAGTTGGGGATCGGGCACTCCGCGGTTCATGATCGTCCTCGGAGACTCCCTTCCACACGATGCAACTCAGAACACTGACTTTCCGGCCTGTCCGAATACGACCCCGACCGACCCGGGCCCGGACGGGGTTTTGGGAAACTCGGATGACCTCCGCACGCAGCAGACGCTGACGGCTCTACGCCAGGCGAACACGAACCTGTCGTTCGTCACCTACAACCCGGCTGGGATCGCCTGGAGCGGGGGCTTCACCACCGCCGGCTGCCAGAAGCAGTTGGCCGAGTACACCGGCGGCCAGCAGGTCACGCGTGACGGTGCGAGCAGCCTCGCGACGCAGATCGTGTCGCTCATCAAGGCCGCCGCGGCGAACGTCGACAGCGTCACGTTCAACGTGACGAGCCCCGACGTCGAGGGCGCCAACTCCTGGTTCACCTTTACGCCGCCGGCGCTCGGCCCGCTCGTGGCGCCGCAGACCGTGCCGTACGACATGACCGTGGCAGTACCGCAGACCGCAGCGCTCGGGACGTACCACTTCACCGTCCACGCAGTCGCGGACGGCGCCGAGCGCGCGAGCCAGCAGGTGACCGTGGTCGTCGGCCAGCAGAACGTGAGCGCGCTGGCGATGACGGCCGACGAGCCGTCTATTCCGGCCGGTATCGCCTCGGTCCCCTACGGCGTCATCCCCGGCTCGCGGCTCCCGAACCTGACGGCGGACGTGCAGTCCGCCGCTGCCGGCTCGATTCCGGCAGGCTCGATCGCGGCCGGCTCGATCCCCGCCGGGTCGATTGCGGCCGGCTCCATTGCGGCCGGCTCGATCGCGGCCGGCTCCATTGCGGCCGGCTCGATTCCCGCCGGCTCGATCGGTCTCGGGGCGACGGCCGCCGGGTCGATTGCGGCGGGCTCGATCGCGGCAGGGTCGATCCCGGCCAACGGCGCCGCGCTGAAGAGCGTCCTGCTCTCGCAGGTCCCGCTCGTCGGGACGACGTGGGCAACCATCCTCGCGGGATCGCGGTTCGCAAACCAGCCGCTACAGGCCGTGACGCTCTACGACCTCGCGAACTACGACGCACAGAACCCGACCGTTACCGATACGCCGTGGCAGCGCCTGCGGGCACTGCCGTTGCGGCAGGTGCCGTTCTTCCAGTCGCTCTGGCGCAGCGTCCCCTTCGGCGCGCTCTTGCTCGGCAACGCGCCGCTCGACCAGCTGCCGCGGCCGCTGACGAAGCGGACCGACGACGACCCGACGCTTCGCTACGCGACCTGGGCGGATGCGGTGAACGACAACGGCGGCAACACGACCGGGGTCGACCCGACGACGAATACCGTCTTTGGCCTCGCCGTCTCCGGCAACCTCGGCTCAACGGCGGTTGGCTCGATCGCCGCGGGCTCGATCGCAGCAGGCTCGATCGCGGCGGGATCGATCGCCGCGGGCTCGATCGCCGCGGGCTCGATCGCGGCCGGCTCGATCGACTTCCGGGCGACGACGCTTGGCGCCGCACCCCTGAGCCTGCTCACGACGACACAGCTGAGCGCGCTGATCAACTGCGGCGCCGGTTTCAACTGCACCGGCAAGACCCTCGGCGACGCATCCGCCGCGAACGCGATCAAGGCCGGTGTGACGCTGGCAGACATCCTGAACGCGTTCCCGGCGCCGTACAACAAGCTCACGATCGACTCTCTGGCCCAGGGAATCCTGGCCGTCTCCGAGTACCCGTGGGAGCAGATCAACGTCCAGGGCCTCCAGGACATCGCGGGGACGGGCCAGAACGTCCACTACCACGTCGACTTCGACCTCGTCTGCTCGCGCGCGACGAGCTTCTCGCTGCGCGTGAAGCTCCCGAAGGGCTTCTTCCCGGCCGCGGGAACCTCGCAGTTCTCGTATGCAGGCGGGGCCCCAATCGCCGCAGCCAACCCGACCGTCGGCGCTGACGGTCCGGTGTGGTCGACGATCCCGGGCAGCCCGTGCGGCGGCGGCACCGCGACGCGGCACGTGCGCCTCAACTTCACCTCGTACGCCGGTCTCACCCTCGGCTCGCAGACATCGGACGCCGAGGTCACCGCCGGAGGGACCTTGACCTCGGCAACGGGCCAGGCGCCCGTCGTCGTGACGCAGAACGGCGAGCCCAACGGCAACGCGACCACCGCCCCGGCGATCGAGAAGAACACGCTCGTCGTCGGACACGTGGCCTCGTCCGATGACGTCGACTTCCACCGCTTCTCCGTCACGGGCCTCGCGCCGGGGACGAAGGTGACGGTGTACCTGAAGGTGCCGCGCGACGCGGACCTCGACCTGGTCGTCAACCGCCCGGGCGCTCCGGGCGTCCAGTCGAGCGCGGCCGGCAGCATCCCGGCGGGCAGCATCGCGGCGGGCAGCATCGCCGCCGGCAGCATTCCGCTCGAGGATTCGCTCCCGGGCACTGACAACACGCGGAACGCGCTTCAGCCCGACACCGTCGCCGACCTCGCAGCCGGCTCGATCCCGGCCGGATCGATCGCCGCGGGCAGCATCTCCGCGAACCGTGGCGCCGTGAACGAGGCGGCGCAGATCGTCACGCGTGGCGAGAGTGGCGCTGCCGTGATCGGCGTGAGCGGCTACAACGGCGCGTCCAGCAACGAGAACTACGTGCTGCGCGTGAAGGTGACGCCGCCGCCGACCCTCCCCGCATGCGATCCGGTCACGGGCCTGGGCACCCCGGCGTCGGGCACGCTCCCGGCGGCCGTGACCGACAACAGCGTCAAGACGCTGTTCCTCGTCAACCAGCAGCGTCTCGCAGGCCTGTATCCCGGCGCGGCCGCCGTGATCGGCCCCACGTCCCCCCTGAACGCGGTCGCGGCCGATACGCGAGTGGGCGGCAAGATCATTCCCGTCGACGGCGACCCGAACGTCCGCGCCGCCTACGCGACCTGGGACCAGAACCCGTGCTCGATCGAGGCTGCCAACGGCGTCGTTCGCTCGATCAATGCGCTCGTGGCGACCTACAGGCCGAAGTACCCGAACCTGCGGTACGTCGTCCTGCTCGGAACCGACACCGCGCTGCCGAGCTGGCGCCAGCAGGATCTGACCGCGACCTCGCCCGAGGTCGACGAGGCGAACGACCTGGCGTTCACGACGAGTGGGCTTACGAAGGGGAACGCGATCTATGCGGCCGCCGCGCAGAACGCCTACCTGACCGACCAGGCGTACGGCGCGTTCAAGGAACGGGTCTGGCTCGGCCACGACATCCCGCTCGCGGACGTGAGCGTCTCGCGCCTCGTCGAGACACCGGAGGACATCAACGCGCAGCTGCAGCAGTACCTCGACTCGCAGGGTCACCTGACCCTGCAGAGCGCAGCGACTACCGGGGACTCGTTCTTCGCGGACGGCGCGGAGAAGGCGAGCGCAGCGCTGGCCCAGCAGCTAGCGCTGGCCCCGACCAGCCAGACCCTGCTGACGGGTGCCTGGAACCACCAGGATCTGCTCGACAACTTCTTCAAGAAGAGCACCGGAGTGCCCGACGTCGGCGCGATCTGGGCGCACTACAGCCACTGGCTCGCGCAGCCTGCGTTCCTGCCGGCTCAGCCGACGCTCGCGGACCTCGCCTCGACCGTGGACATCGACCGTTCGTACAGCGGACGACTGATCTTCACCGTCGGCTGCCACAGCGGGCTGAACGTGCCCGACACGCTCGCCGCGGTCGCCCCGGGCGACCAGCAGCGGCTGCGGGACTGGGCGCAGGCCTACATGAACGCCAAGGCGGCGGTGTACGTCGCGAACACCGGCTTCGGCTACGGCGACACGACCACCATCGACCTGTCCGAGCGGCTGATGGACCACTTCGCCGGCACCATCAACTCGGGCGGCACGATCGGCGAGCAGTGGGTTCGCGCCCTGCACAAGTACTACGGCGAGCCCTCGAACTACGACGTGATCGACGAGAAGGTCATGGTCGAGGCGAACATGTACGGCCTGCCGTTCTACGACTTCGGGACGGGAGCGCCGGCCTGGACGGACCCGCCCTCGACCGTCCCTGTCGGGACGACCAACAGCGCCCAGCTGCCGACGATCACGGCGAACGTCGTCGCCCAGGCCGTGGACGGTGGCCGCTCGCTCTTCGTCGACTCCGGTCGTCCGGACGGCACGACGTACACGCAGGGAGGCGCGACACTAACTGCGGGGACGCTGTCGGTTTTCTATCGGCCGGCGCAGCCGACGGTCTCGCGAGACGTGACGAGTGATGACCCGAACACAAACAAGGTGGCACACGGCGCGTGGATCAGCGGCATGACCACGCACACGATCCCGAACGTGAAGCCGGTCAAGCCGTTCCCGCTCGTGTTCTCCGACACCGACCGGCCGGCGAGGGACTACCCGAACATCTTCTTCCCGGCAAACGTCGTCACGGTCAACCGCGACTTCTTCTTCGGCAAGGAGCACGACACGGCCGTCGTCAATCTCGGCAAGTTCTTCCCGAACGCGACCGGCGACCTCGGGACGGAGCAGGTCGTCGACTCGATCGGCCTGCAGATCGGCTACTCCGAGGCCGCGGACGTGACCGCGCCCCTCATCACGCAGGTAGGCGCCGTCAAGGCGACCGACGGCTTCGACGCCTTCGTCCGCACGGACGCCACCGGGATCTCACGCGTAGCGGTGATGTGGGCTGCGCCGGGGAGCGGTGCATGGACGGTCACTCCGCTGACCGATGCCGGCGGCGGCCTCTGGACCGCGCACATCGTCAGCGGCGCGCCGTCGATCACGCTCGACGCCGAGGCCGAGGACGCCAACCACAACGTCGGCTACAGCTTCAACAAGGCCGTGCATTTCCAGTCGTTCGCCGACTCTGGCAAGCCGTCGATCACCCTTGACCGGCCGCTTCCGAACGCACTGTTCACGCTGAACGACACGGTCGCCTCGAGCTTCAGGTGCTCCGACCCGGGCGGCGTGCAGTCGTGCCTCGGCCAGTCGGATGCCGGAACCCCCGATCCCGGAACCCTCGCGTCGAGCGGCGGGCCGATCAAAACCAGCAGCCTCGGCGCGCACACGTTCACCGTCACCGCGACGGACATCACCGGGAACTCGACGTCGAAGACGATCACGTACTTCGTCGTCGGAATCTTCGGCTTCAAACCGCCCGTCGACAACCCGCCGATCGTGAACATCGTGACCGCCGGCAACACCTCGCCGGTCAAGTGGTCGCTCAAGGACGCGGGCGGCAACTTCGTCCGCAGCCTCGGCTCGGTGACGTCCGTCACGTCGTCGGCGATCAAGTGTGAGACGGCGACGACGGATCCGGATCCGGACACCGTGCATTCGGGTCTCGCGGGCCTGAAGTACGACCTCGCCGGCGAGCAGTTCGTCTACAACTGGCAGACGCAGAAGTCGTGGAAGGGCACCTGCCGGAGGCTGTTCATCGGCCTCACCGGGAACGGCGTCCTGCCCTACGCGGACTTCAAGTTCAAGTAACCCACGCGGGACTTCTGGCCCAGGCGTCGAGCCGATCGACCGCCTGGGCCAGTTCTCCCGCGCCGAGGCGAAACGGTTGGGCGTAGGGAACCTGGGCGATCGCCGCGGCGGGATTGCGCCCCTCGACCGCGTCTAGGACGTAGCGCACCGGCAGCCCGTGCGCGACGACCAGCACGGTCTCTTCCTGCCGGGCGAGGATCGTGCGGTAGGCGCTGACGTAGCGGGCAACCGTCTGGGCGCGGCTGTCGCCGCCGGGCACGACCTCCTCGGGCCCGTGGGCGTGTGCCCAGGCTCGATACTCGATCAGCGGCCGGCCCTCGAACTCGCCGAAGCGGATGTCGTTCAGCTCGGCGAGCACGAGCCGAGGCACGTCCCGGCCCGCTAGCGCCAGCTCGGCGGTCTCCTGCGCGCGCTCGAACTCCGACGTCACGCAGAGGTCGATCGGGTCGTCCGCTAGCTCGACACCCAGGCGCCTGGCTTCCTCACGCCCGACGGCGGTCAACGCGCACGCGACGCGCGGATCGCCGTTCGTGAGGCCCTCGACGGAGCGCTCGCTCTCCCCGTGTCGCGCCAGGACGACTCGCTCCACCCGAATCACCTTAACGGGGGACGGTCCTAGATCAGCTGTAGCCGACAATGTGCCTACAGGCAACGCGGGCCGCCTTCGAAGTCTCGCCGCAGGGGCTCGGGGAATGCTCGCCGCATTGGCTCGCGGCTTATACGAAACGGCCTCCTCCGGGAGGCCGTTTCCTGTTCGAGGGAGAGCGGGCGGCGGGGATCGAACCCGCATAACTAGCTTGGAAGGCTAGGGCTCTACCATTGAGCTACGCCCGCGAGCGCCGCGAAAGCCTAGCCCGTGGAGCGGAGGCCGTCCGACCGCCGCGCGATGCTGCACAGGTGATCCCGGAGCGCCTGGTCCGGTTCCGGCTGCGGACGGTCCTGTCGCTGCTGGTCATCATCATCTCGGTCGCGCTCGTGCTCGAGGTGATCTGGATCGCACGCCACGTGCTGGTGTGGATCGTGATCTCGCTCTTCCTGGCGCTCGCGCTCAACCCGGCAGTCGAGTGGCTCCAGCGGCGTGGGCTGAAGCGCCGCGGCGCGGCGGCCGCCGTCGCCTACCTGCTCGCGATCCTCTTCATCGTCGCGATCGGCTTCACCTTCGTGCCGACGCTCGTGGACCAGGTGAACGAGTTCGTCGACAAGCTCCCGGACTACGCCCACGACGTCACGCATGGGCGCGGGCGGCTCGGCTTCCTGGAGACGAAGTACCACATCCAGGAGCGGATCCAGAACGGGATCAAGGACGGCGGCGCGACCAAGGTGCTCGGCCTCTCTGGCGTCGCGCTCTCGGTGGCGAAGGGCGTGATCACGATCGTCGTCGCGACCGTGACGATCCTCTTCATGACCTTCTTCATGCTGCTCGAAGGCCCCCTCTGGATCGAGCGGCTCTACCGGCTGCTGCCCGCGGACGCCCAGCCGCGCTGGCGCAAGGTCGGCAACGAGATCTACCGCACCGTCGGCGGCTACGTGACCGGCAACCTGCTGATCAGCCTGATCGCGGGAACACTGACCACGGTCGTGCTGCTGATCATGGGCGTGCCCTACGCGGTCGCGCTCGGGTTGATCGTCGCGATCCTCGATCTGATCCCGCTCGCCGGCGCGACGATGGCGGCGATCCTGATCGGGATCGTCGCCTTCCTGCACTCGGTCCCGGCCGGGATCGTGGTCATCGTCTTCTTCATCCTCTACCAGCAGATCGAGAACCATCTGCTCCAGCCGGTCATCTACGGCCGCACGGTGCAGCTCTCGCCGCTGGCGGTGCTGGTCTCGATCCTGATCGGGGCCGAGCTGGCCGGGATCATCGGCGCCCTCGCCGCGATCCCCGTCGCCGGCTCGATCCAGGTGGTCGTGAACGACTGGCTCGAGCACCGGCACGAGCACGCCGCCCGCGCGCTCTGATCCCTCGTTCGAGTGATTGCCGCCCGCCGCAGGCGGGCCGATCGCGAGGGTATGGGCAGGCGCTCGAGGATCCTCGCCGCGCTGGCCGCCTTGCTGGTGGTCGCGGTCCTGCCGGCGCCCGGCTCGGCTAGTCCGCGCGGCAAGACCGCGCAGGTGGTGCAGCTGCAGGCTGCGCTGCTCGGGCAGATCAACGCCTTCCGCACTGCGCACGGCCTCGTGCGCCTGAAGGTCTCAGGTGCGCTGACCGGGGCCGCGGGCGGTCACTCCACGCAGATGGCGAGGCTCGGCTTCTTCAGCCACAACTCGGCGAACGGGCAGTCGTTCTCGCAGCGCATCGCGCAGGCCTATTCGTCGCGCGGCTTCCGCAGCTGGACCGTCGGCGAGAACCTGGTCTGGGGCGGCCCCGACATCGGCGCGGCGCGAGCGTTCAGGCTCTGGGTCTCGAGCCCGATGCACCGGGCGAACCTGCTCAACCCCCGCTGGCGCGAGGTCGGCCTCGGCGCCGTGCACTCGACGAGCGCTCCGGGCGTGTACGGCGGCGGCGCGGCGACGATCGTCACCGCCGACTTCGGCGCCCGCAGCCGTTAGCCCGCCAGCAGCCCGGGTACCCTGTGTGACACCAGGGCGCCTGTAGCTCAGTGGAAGAGCGACGGCCTTCTAAGCCGTTGGTCGGAGGTTCGAATCCTCCCAGGCGCATGCGGTTTGAATCGTCGTGCCGGGGTACAAAGAGGCGCGATGGGCATCGTCATCAGTCTGGTTCTGATCGCCTTCGGGGCGATCTTGACGTGGGCCGTGAACACCGACGGCGGCAGCGTCGATCCCCAGGCGGTGGGCGTGATCTTGATGGTCGTCGGGATCATCGTCTTCTTCATCTCGCTCGTGCTCTGGCGCACCTGGTGGGGGCCAGGCTTCTGGGGCGGAGGCCCGGGTTACGACGGCCCCGCTGATGCGCCGGGCGGCGTCGTTCGGCGGCGGGTTTACCGCCCGGCCGTGCGGCGCACGACCGAGTACGTGGAGGAAGAGCCGCCTCCGCCGGGACCTCCCGCTCCGTAGGCGGCAACCGAGCGACGAAAGGGGTTTGCAGTGGCAGACAAGCTGCAGGGCAAGCGCGTGGCGTTTCTCGCCACGGACATGGTCGAGCAGGTCGAGCTGACCGAGCCGTGGCAGGCGGTCGAGCAGGCCGGCGGCAGGCCGGAGCTCGTCTCGCTCGAGGAGGGCGAGATCCAGGGCTTCAACCACTACGACAAGGGCGACACCTTCAAGGTCGACAAGACCGTCGAGGAGGCGAGCGCCGACGACTACGACGCGCTCGTGATCCCCGGTGGCGTCGGCAACCCCGACACGCTGCGGATGGACGAGAACGCCGTGGAGTTCACGCGGCAGTTCTTCGAGCAGGGCAAGCCGGTCGGCGTGATCTGCCACGGCCCCTGGATGCTGGTCGAGGCCGGCGTCGTGCGCGGCCGCAAGGTCACCTCGTGGCCGTCGCTGGAGACCGACATCCGCAACGCTGGCGGCGAGTGGGTCGACGAGGAGGTCGTGGTCGACCAGGGGCTCGTCACCAGCCGCAAGCCGGACGACCTGCCGGCCTTCAACAAGAAGATCGTCGAGGAGTTCTGCGAAGGCAAGCACGCCGAGCAGGCCGCCTCGACCCATTAGTCCGTAACCATGACGCGGCCTCGGGCGTTGTCTATTCAGACGTTGTCAGCGACCTGACGGGAGGTGGACATGTACATCGGACTTGGCACCTTGCTCGTGATTGTGCTGATTGTCCTGCTGCTCCTCTACGTGTTCTAGAGCAGCCACCTGCCTCAGGCCGCTGACGGCCGCCGCCGTTCGCGTGGCGGCCTCAGTGGCCCCGGGAGGAGTCGAACCTCCGCGCGCGGATTCGAAGTCCGCCGCTCTTCCGCTGAGCTACGGGGCCGTAGTTTCAGTGTGACAGACCAATTCTCGGGTGCCCGGCGTGTCGCTGGCGGTGCGTCGCCGGAAGACCCAGTGCTATGAGGCACGGGTCTGGAGAGCGACGTGCCGTCAGCGGCGCGAGGCGTGCACCGGAGGCCGGCTCCGCCGGCCGCAGGTGTTCGCCGGCCGGGGACGCGAGAGGGTGGCGGACGGGACTCGAACCCGCGACCACCGGGACCACAACCCGGGGCTCTACCAACTGAGCTACCGCCACCACGCAGCGGGGACAGGATAGCCCCTCGCGGGCTGAGAGCTACGCGGCTGCGCCGGCGCGGAGGTGGCGTCGGATCAGCGCGTCGATCAGCGCCTGCTGCAGGCGGACGAGCTCGGACCGGTTGCGCTCCAGCTCCTCACGCCCGGCGCCGACGGCACGCAGAGTCTGGCGCTCGTAGACCACGCCGCGGATCTCGTCGCTGAGCGACTCGACGGTGGGGAGTTCGATGACGGTTGCGTTCATGACCGGACGTTGAGACTGGGCCCGGCCCTATTAGTTAGTCGCCGTCGTTCTCCTCTTGCGGAGGCGGCGGATCGGGCAGCCGCTCGGCGGCCTCCTCGCGCTCCTCCGACTCCCGCTCGGTCTCCTCGTCGAACTTCGTCTCGACGGACTCGCGGCTCTCGAGCTCTCGATCGTCCTGTTCGCGTTCCACTGGTGCGGGATGCTCGCCACTATCCTTCGCCAAACCGCGGGCGTGGCGGAATTGGTAGACGCGACGGGTTTAGGTCCCGTTGGGGCGAATGCCCTCTAGAGGTTCGAGTCCTCTCGCCCGCATCGGATGCGACGCTCGCTCGCGGGACTCGCAGGAGTCGTGGCGCTCGCCCTGGGCGCGGCGTCCGCCGGCGCGCGCGGGGCGGCCGTCTGGAAGCAGGGCGCGCCGCTACCGGTGCCCCGAAGCGAGGTGGCGGCCGCGACGGTCGGGAAGGAGCTCGTAATCGCCGGCGGCTTCCTCGCTGACGGGCTCAGCTCCCGGCGGGTCGACGCGTACTCGCCTGCTCGCAACCGCTGGCGGCGACTGCCCGACCTGCCGGCGGCCGTGAATCATGCGATGGCCGCCTCCGACGGCCGGCGGCTCTACGTCGCCGGGGGCTACGGAGCGCCCACCCGGGCGTTCGTCCTCGACCGCGGCCGCTGGCGGCGGCTGCCGGACCTGCCGGAGCCTCGCGCGGCCGCTGGCGCGGCAATCGTCGGTCACACCCTTTACGTCGTCGGCGGCGTCGCCCGGGGCGGCCTGGCTCAGAGAGCGCTCGCCCTGGATCTCGTCACCCGGCGCTGGTCGCGCATCGCGGGACCGAAGCCGCGGGAGCATCTCGGCGTGAGCTCGCTCCGAGGCCGCGTCTACGCGGTGGCCGGGCGCGAGTCGGGCACGAACTTCGACGCGTTTCAGGCGTACTCTCCGGCGCGAGGCTCGTGGACGTCGCTACCGCGCGTGCCGGAGACGCGCGGCGGCACCGATACGGCCGCGGTCGGGCGGCTGCTCGTCTCGGCCGGGAGCGAGTCCCCGGCGGGAACGTCGGCGGCCGTCTACGCCTTCGAGGTGGGGACGCGGCGCTGGCGGCGACTGCCTGACCTGCCGACGGCGAGGCACGGCCTCGCCGTCCTCGCCTTCGGGGGCCGCGTCTACGTGATCGGCGGCGGCCGCACGCCCGGCCTCTCCGTCAGCGGCGCGAACGAGTACCTACGCCTCCGCTGAGGCGGGATACTGCCGTCGTGCTCGCGCACTGGGACGAGGTCGAGGGACGCCGCCGCGAGAAGGGGCCGATGGCCGCGACGTGGCAGCGCCTCGGCGATGCGGTTGGGGCGAGGGGAATCGGGGTCAATCGCGTGCGAGTCGAGCCCGGTCGGCTGCCGACGCCGCCGCACTCGCACGGGCTCTCGGAGGAGATCTACTACGTGCTCGGCGGCTCCGGGCTGCTCTGGCAGGACGAGGCGGTCTGCGAGGTGCGGGCAGGGGACACGATCGTCCAGGTCGCCGACCACTTCGAGCACACGTTCAGGGGCGGGCCCGACGGCCTCGACTACCTCGTCTTCGGCACGCGCCACCCGGTCGAATACGGCTGGCTGCCGCGATCGAGGGCCGTGCGCCTCAGCTACCCGTGGGTCGAGGGCCGGGTCGACGATCCCTGGGACGTGGAGACCGAGGTCGGCGAGCTCGAGTTCGCTGAGCCCGGCGAGCGGCCCGCGAACGTGGTCGCGCTCGAGGAGGTCCCGCTCGACGAGGACGGCGAACGCCCGCTTGCGGCCGCGGCCGGCTCGGAACGGTCCGGCCTGAACTGGGTCAACCCGCCCGCCGGCAAGCGCGGCTGCCCGCCGCACTGCCACTCGCTCGAGTCCGAGGCCTTCGTAGTGCTTGTGGGCAGCGGGACGCTCGAGCTTCTCCCCGTCCGCGGCACGGAGCCCGAGCGGCACGAGCTGCGCTCCGGGCACGTCTTCGCGCGGCCACCGGGGACGCGGGTCGCGCACTCGATCGTGGCGGGAGACGAAGGCATCACGTACCTCGCCTACGGCACCCGCGAGCCCGACGACATCGCCTACTACCCGCGCTCGAACAAGGTCTACTTCCGCGGCGTCGGGCTGATGACGCGCCTCGAGCCGCTCGAGTACGACGACGGCGAGCCTGACGACTACTGACCTCTCCTCGGTCGGGCGCGGTCGCTTTGCTTGAATGGCCGAATGGCGACGCAGGTCGAGGAGCTCCCCGACAACAAGGTGCGGCTGACCGTCGAGGTCCCGCAGGCCGACCTTCAGCACGCCGTCGAGCACGCGACGCACGACCTCGCCGACGCGGTCAAGGTGCCAGGCTTCCGCAAGGGCAAGGTGCCGCCGCAGGTGCTGCAGGCGCGGATCGGCCGCGAGCGGATCTTCACCGAGGCCGTCGAGAGCCACATCGGCGGCTGGTTCATGAACGCCGCGGCAGGCACGAACATCCGCCCGGTGGCGGCCCCCGAGTACGACTACGAGCTGCCGAGCTCCGAGGACGCCGACTTCCAGTTCACGGCGACGGTCTCCGTCCAGCCGAAGCCCGAGCCGGCCGACTGGTCGCAGCTCGAGGTTCCCTACGCCGAGCCGGAGGTGCCGCAGGAGCTCGTCGAGCAGGAGCTCGAGGCGCTGCGCGAGTCGGTCGCCGAGCTCGCCCCGGTCGAGGACCGGCCCGCGCACACCGGCGACGTGCTCGTGGTCGACGCGCTCGACGAGAACGGCGAGGGCCAGCGCGACCTGGTGGTGGAGCTCGGCTCCGGCAGGCTGGTCGAGGAGATCGAGCGCGCGCTGACCGGCGCGTCCTCGGGTGAGAGCAAGGACGTCGAGTTCGAGTCCGTCGACGGGTCGACCGCGAAGGCGACCGTCGAGGTCAAGGAGATCAAGGAGAAGGTACTGCCACCGCTCGACGACGAGCTGGCGCGCGCCGCGAGCGAGTTCGACACGCTCGCCGAGCTGCGCGCCGACCTCGAGCAGCGGATGCAGGACGTGCTGGAAGAGGAGGCGGAGACGCAGTTCCGCGCGGCCGCCGTCGACTCGCTCGTCCAGGCCTCGAACGTCCAGGTCGGCGGGCCGCTCGTCGAGGCGCGCACGCGCGAGCTACTGAACGGGCTCGGACGCTCGCTCGAGAGCCGCGGGATCAGCGCGGAGGCCTACTTCCAGCTCTCGGGCCAGACCGCCGAAGAGCTCGTCCAGCGGATGACCCAGGAGGCCGCGTTGTCGGTCGCGCGCGAGCTGGTGCTCGAGGCGGTGGCCGACAAGCTCGGGATCGAGGTCTCCGACGAGGAGATCGCGGAGCTGATCCGCGAACAGGCCGAGCTCGCCGAGGACGATCCCGAGGTGGCGGTCAAGCAAGTCTTCGACTCCGGCCGCCAGGAGGTGCTGCGCGCCGACCTTCGCCTGCGCAAGGCGCTCGACCGCGTCGCCGGCGAGGCGAAGCGCATCCCGGCCGAGGTCGCGCGCGCCCGCGAGGAGATCTGGACCCCCGACAAGGAATCCCAACCGACTGAGACGAAACTGTGGACCCCCGGCAGCAAGGAGCCAGCATGAGCCCATTGATCCCGATGGTGATCGAGCAGACGTCGCGCGGCGAGCGCTCGTTCGACATCTACTCGCGCCTGTTGAACGAGCGAATCATCTTCCTCGGCACGCCCATCGACGATCAGATCGCCAACCTGATCATCGCCCAGCTGCTGCACCTCGAGTCCGAGGACCCCGACAAGGACCTCTCGATCTACATCAACTCGCCGGGTGGCTCCGTCTACCACGGGCTCGCGATCTACGACACGATGCAGTTCATCAAGCCCGACGTGCAGACCATCTGCGTGGGCACGGCGATGTCGATGGGCGCACTCCTGCTCGCCGGAGGCGCGAAAGGAAAGCGGATGGCGCTGCCGAACGCCAAGATCCTCATCCACCAGGTCTGGGGCGGGTTCCAGGGGCAGGCGACCGACATCGAGATCCACGCCCGTGAGACGATCGCCCTCAAGCGGCGACTCGAGGAGATCATGTCGGAGCACACGGGACAGGAGATCGACAAGGTTTCGAAGGACATGGAGCGTGACTACTTCATGACCCCGCAAGAAGCGCAGGACTACGGCATCATCGACAGCGTGATCGTGCACCGCGACACGGCCAAGGACGGCGCCAAGGACGGGGCGTAGGCCTGGATTCTCAGGCCGATCCGAGGTAAAAGGAGACTGAGGTGGCACGCGCATCCGATGGCAACGAGCAGCTGCTCTGCAGTTTTTGCGGGAAGAGTCAGCGGCAGGTCAAGAAACTCATCGCAGGCCCTGGGGTCTACATCTGCGACGAGTGCATCGACCTCTGCAACGAGATCATCGACGAGGAGCTCACCGCTCCCGCGCAGCTAGACCTCGACAACCTTCCACGGCCGCGTGACATCTACGCCGTCCTGAACGACTACGTCGTCTCGCAGGAAGAGGCGAAGCGGACGCTCTCGGTCGCCGTCTACAACCACTACAAGCGCGTGCAGATGGCCGCCGAGGAGGACGACGTCGAACTGCAGAAGTCGAACATCCTCCTGCTCGGCCCGACCGGCTGCGGCAAGACGCTGCTGGCCCAGACGTTGGCGCGGATCCTGAACGTCCCGTTCGCGATCGCGGACGCGACGGCGCTGACCGAGGCCGGCTACGTCGGCGAGGACGTCGAGAACATCCTGCTCAAGCTGATCCAGGCGGCCGACTTCGACATCAAGAAGGCCGAGACCGGGATCATCTACATCGACGAGGTCGACAAGATCGCGCGCAAGGCGGACAACCCGTCGATCACGCGCGACGTGTCCGGTGAGGGCGTCCAGCAGGCGCTGCTGAAGATCCTCGAGGGCACGGTCGCCTCGGTGCCGCCGCAAGGCGGGCGCAAGCACCCCCACCAGGAGTTCCTCTCGATCGACACGACGAACATCCTCTTCATTTGCGGCGGAGCGTTCGCCGACCTGGAGACGATCATCGGCAAGCGCGTCGGCAAGCACGCGATGGGCTTCGGGGCGGAGATCCGCTCGAAGAACTCCTACGAGGCCTCCGAGATGCTCACCAAGGTGATGCCCGAAGACCTGCTCTCGTACGGGCTGATCCCCGAGTTCATCGGCCGGCTGCCCGTCGTCTCGGCGGTGCACCAGCTCAAGCGCGAGGATCTCGTCCAGATCCTGACGGAGCCCAAGAACGCGCTGACCCGTCAGTTCCAGCGCTTCTTCGCCTACGACGACATCGAGCTCGTCTTCACCGAGGAGGCGCTCTGGGAGATCGCCGAGAAGGCGCTCGCCCGCGAGACCGGCGCCCGCGGCCTGCGCTCGATCATCGAGAGCGCGCTGCTGGACGTGATGTTCGAGCTCCCGTCACGCAAGGACGTCGTCAAGTGCGCGATCACCAAGGAGACGATCACGCAGGGCATCAAGCCGACGCTCGTCACGAGCGCGGGCGCCGACGAGCCTCAAGAGCTCGACCAAGAGTCGGCCTAGTAGCCCGGGTTCCTGGGCCTCCGCCGGGCAAATCCCGGCTCCGTCGGCGGGTCGATGCGCCTTCGAGTTGGACGAAAACCTCAAGCGACAAGCACGCTGGCGCACGCAGCTCCCATCTCGCTCAGCTGTCTGCATCGTGATTCTCGTCGAGGCATAGCCGGACCGTTTCGTTTCGACGATGGCTGGCCTCTGGCGGCGATCAACCCGCTTCCGTTCTGGCCGAGCTCGAAGAGTTCCGCTAGTAGATGTGCAGCTTGTCCAGCAGTGCGAGGGGGTCGTCGAGGGACTCGAACAAATCCTTGTTGTGCTTGATCATCTTGCTACGCATGTAGACGCGAAGCCACTGCTTGTAGCTGTACAGCTCGTAGCGATCGAGCATGTCCCTAAGCGGTAGGTCGCGCTGCGCGATGAGCCCCGCGAGGTACATCGCACACTCGAAGCCGAGCGAAATCGACTGAAAGTACGGCGAGCCAATAGCGGAGTCGCCCGCGAGGAACACCGGGGAGGTGACGAACGGGTGATCACCGGGCCCTGCGATGAGAAACTGCCGGCTGGTCGCATTGCGAGCCCGATAGAGATCAAGGGGAATCCGCACGATCTCGAGGTCGCCGAGTAGCTCCCCCTGAGTTTCCTCGTTGATCTTGTCGATGAACCGGTCCATCGACTGGGCGACGCTGGGAAAGTTGCCGCGAAGCCATTGACCGTCGAATCTCGAGGGCATCGCCTCAAACTCCCGGGCGCTGATGTTGATGATGCCCGTCACATGGCTGACGCTGCCGTCGTAGTGCGTGCGGTGCACCATGGGAATGAACTTGTAGTGCGCGTTCTCGAGGTTCTTGGAGTACTTGCAGAACTCGTTGCAGTCGTACCTCTGGCCGTACAGGAACGTGATGACGAGCGCGTACTCGAGTCGGATCAAGAGGGTGTTTGCTCCTCCCTCCACCCCTTCGGCGCCAGGCACGAGGTGATCTCGAAGCAGCGACCTGGCGCCTGTGCAATCGATCAACAGGTCGCCCGGTTCGAGCATTGCCATTGCGTCCTCCGCCGTCACGATGGCCGCGGTGCGCTCCAGCGCGCTTGACCCGCGCGCATCAATCAGATCGCTGAGGGAGCGCTCGATGTCCTTGAGCGGGCAGAATCCCGTCGTCCATCCCTGAAGAAGCGCCATCAAGCCCTCGGGAATCGACTGTCTGAAGGCGAGGCCCTGGTCGAGCTCTGCCGGATCGAAGACGGCCTCGACGCTGTCTCCGTCGATGGAATCGGTGCGGTAGCTCTCCACTGAATCCGCCACGAGGTACGGCGCGAGCTGGACCATGCGGGTGCGCGTGTACTCGCGGCGCTTCTCATAGAGGCGAACGGAGAACCCCTCCATCGACTGGAGCAGCGCCGTGAGCAGAAGGCCGACGGGTCCTGCGCCGACCACGTGCACTCGCATAGCGGGCAGTCTCTCAGAGCCGTTGAGTCAGGTGCCGGCAAAACGAGACGCACACGCAATGGGCAGCACGAGAGTTCGGCACCGAGTCGCGCTGGACCCAGACGGTCGAGGGAACTTGGTCGCCCAGGCTTTGATCATCGAGTTGTCCCTCGTCGAACTCGACGAGCAACCCAGGCTGGAACGGCCTGTTGCCCGCGCAGGCCGGGAGCACGGAGGCCCTGCCCCCGAGCGGGGGGCGCGGGCGCGCGGATTTTTGGGTGAGACGCTCAGCGGTGAGCCGGGCCACGCCTGGGAGCAGCGCAGCCCGGCTAATCGCGATTACTAGACGCCTACCAGCGCGCCGATTTCGACCTCATTGAAGTAGGAGATCTCAACAGCGTCTGCGTCGACGCCCCCCTTGCGCATTGCGTCCTTCAGCTCGGGCATTGCGAAGAATGCACGCGCGGTCTCGGGCGAATCGAATGTGTGGGTGACGATGACGTCGTTGGGATTCTCGATCGAGCGCAGCACCTGATGGCTGCGTACGCCGTGCTCGGTTTGGATCGGCGCGAAGTCGTCGTACATCTTCTTCCAGGCGTCGAAGTCGGCCACACGGTGGCGGACAAGGGCAACGGTGCTGGTCATAAGTGCTCCCTTCCGGAGCGATGCCCCGCTGCGAAAAAACGGGCTTCAGTAGAAGCGCGCAACCAAGGCGACGCCTAACAGCCTACTCTCAGCCAGCTTACGAGTGTGACGACGAGCGCAATCCAACCTTCGTCATGTGACATTCGCGAACACTGGCCCACGCCAGTACCTATGTTCCTCGCGGTGATTCGAGGCAGTCTCGGAAGACCATGGGCCAGGCGCTAGGAGACATCCTCCCGCTGGCCGTCGCGGTCGCGATTTTTCCGGTGCCGATCATCGCCGTCGTCCTCGTGGTCGGCTCCGATCGAGGAACGGCGAAGGGCGCGACCTTCGTCTTCAGCTGGTGTCTCGGCCTCTCCGCCGTCGGTGGGATCGTGCTCGTGCTCGGCGGTGCTGCGGACGCGAACGACGAAGGAGAGCCCGCGACTTGGGTAAATGTGCTGCTGCTCGGCCTCGGGCTGCTCCTCTTGGTGGCGGCGATCAGGCAGTGGCGGGGCCGTCCGAGCGGCGGCGAAGAGACACCGACGCCGGGCTGGATGCGCACGATCGACGAGCTCACGATCACGAAGGCCGGCGGAGCCGGCTTTGCGCTCTCTGCGCTCAACCCGAAGAATTTGCTGCTGACGGTCGCCGCCGCTGCCGAGCTCGCTGAGGCAGGGCTCTCGGCGGGCCAACAGGTTGCACTTCTATTCGGCTTCGTTCTCGTCGCATCCGCCGGTGTGCTGACTCCACTTGTTCTTGCTCTCGTACTCGGAAACCGGTCGCGAGAGCTACTCGAAGCTCTCAGAGGCTGGATGGCCCGCTACAACGCGGTGATCATGAGCGTGCTCTTCCTGCTCATCGGCGCCAAGCTGATCGGCGACGCCGTCTCCGGCTTTTCCAGCTGACGCGACGATCCTCATGGTTGAGGTCATGTATCGAGTCGGAGCACGACCTCGTCCGTCTCTTCGTTGCGCCCATGGGCGAACCCGCGCCCCTCGCCGACGATCAGGAAGCCGCACTTCGTGAGCACACGAATCGAAGCAGCGTTGTCGCTCGCAGCGCGAGCGTAGAGAGGGCGGGTCGTCTCCAGCTGCAAGAACTCCTGGAGAGCGCGCGTGGCAATGCCGCGACCCCAGTCTTCGCGGCCGATCCAGTAGGTGATCTCGCGCTGGCCCTCCATTTCGAAGCTGGCAATGTGGCCCACGACTCGAGCGTCGATCTCGATCACCCTGTTGGTCGTAGAGCGGTTGCTCCTCAGCCGCGCCCACCGTCGCTCGAAGCTCGTTCGATCATCGGCCTCCGGCGAGGTGAACGCGGCCATCCGGATGGCGTCGCGATCCCTCGCGTGCTCGAACAGCACCGCGAGGTCGCGATCTTCGACGTTGCGAAGGACAAGCTGTCCCGGGTCCTCCCGCACGGCCGTAACGCTAACCGCAGTTTGAACCGAGGTCTTAGCTCGGCTGCTTCGCCTCCGACTCGGCGGCCTTCGCCCTGCGCAGGATCGTGCGCAGGCGCAGCGTCCCGATCGACGTGAAGATCGCGATTGCGCCGATCGCGATGTTGAAGGCGGTCACGGCGACGTACTGGCCGACGCTGAAGGCGAGCAGCTGGGCGCTCGAGGCCTGCCCGTGGAGCACGAAGACGAGTAGCCCCTGCTTGGTGCCCGCGCCGCCGGGCGAGAAGGGCAGCAGGGTCGAGAGGCTGTCCACCACCTGGGCGAGCAGCGCGTTGTGCACCGAGGCGTGCACGTGGAAGGCGCGGAGGAACCAGTACAGCGACGCGATCCGAAGCACCCAGCTGAGCAGCTGCCAGCTCACCACCTCGCGCGCGTAGCGCGGGCGGTCGCGCAGGATCGCGAAGCCCTGGCCGATCCGCTGCCTGAAATCCGCGATGTGGTGCGAGGCCCAGTACGAGAACCAGATTGCGCCGACGGTCAGGCCCGCGACCACGACGGCGGTGTTGCGCGAGTTCCCGAGCAGCCAGCCCCAGTCGAAGGTGGGGATGCTCGGCAGCACGTGCAGGCTCGGCAGGACGCCTTGTGTCAGGGCCCAGAGGAAGATCGCGCTCGCGAGCACGAGATCGAGCAGCGTCTCGGCGACAAGCGTCGAAGCGAGCGTCGTGTACGTGGTCGCCGGCTGCTCGCGGTGGACGAGGTAGAGCTTGACCACGTCGCCGGCACGGCCCGGCACGATCGAGTTGATCCCGACCCCGCCGATGTAGGCCTTCGCCACGGGCAGCCAGCGCCAGGTCTCCTCCGGATACGAGGCGGCGAGGATGTTCCGCCACGCGACCGTGCGCGTCAGCAGGCGCGTGAAGTGGATCGCGAGCGCGATCGCGAGCGCCGTCCAGCCGACCCCGGCGAGCTGGTCGAAGAAGACCCCGACGGCATGAAAGAACTCACCCACGTGCTCGTAAACTTGCCCGAATGGAACCGCTCTACAAGCCCCAAGGCGTAGAAGAGCGCTGGCAGCGCACGTGGGAGGAGGAGGGCCTCTACAACGCCGAGCCCGGCTCGGGCCGCGAGACGTTCGTGGTCGCGCACCCGCCGCCGAACGTCACGGGCGCGCTGCACACCGGCCACGCGCTCCAGATCTCGCTGGCCGACGCGCTGGTGCGCTGGCACCGGATGCGCAACGTCGAGACCGCCTTCCTGACCGGTTACGACCACGCGGGCATCTCGACGCAGAACGCGGTCGAGAAGCACCTCGTCGAGCAGGGCACCTCACGCGAGGAGGTCGGCCGCGAGCGGTTCGTCGAGATCGTCTGGGACTGGCTGCGGCAGTACGGCGGCACGATCATGGGCCAGTTCCGCCGCATGGGCGCCTCGATGGACTACCGCCGCGAGCGCTTCACGATGGACGATCTGTACGTACGCGCGGTGATGCGCTGGTTCGTCCACCTCTACCGCAAGGGCTGGATCTACCGCGCCAACAGGATCATCAACTGGTGCCCCCATCACGAGACGTCGCTCTCCGACCTCGAGCTCGTGCACGAGGAGGTCGACGACGCTCTCACCTACGTGCGCTACCCGTTCACGGACGACCCCGAGGATGGCGTGACGATCGCGACCGCGCGGCCCGCGACGATTCCGGCCGACGTGGCCGTCGCCGTCAGCCCCGGCGACGAGCGCTGGAGCCACGCAGTCGGGCGCGAGGTGGTCGTGCCGTTCGTCGAGCGCGCCGTGCCGGTGATCGAGGATGAGCGCGTCGACCCGGAGTTCGGCACGGGCGCGCTCAAGGTGACCCCGGGGCACGACCCGCTCGACTTCGAGATCGGCCGCGCGCACGAGCTGCCCGAGCTGACCGTGATCGCCCCGGACGGCCGCATGGACGAGAGCGCCGGCGAACTGGCGGGCCTCACGCAGGATGAGGCCGAGGAGCGGATCCTCGCCTGGATCAAGGAGCGCGGCCTGCTCGTCAAGCGCGAGGCGTACCGGCATTCGGTCGCTCGCTGCGAGCGCTGCAACAGCCGGATCGAGCCGCTGATCTCGCTGCAGTGGTGGTGCTCGATGGAGGAGCTCAAGCAGCCGGCGCTCGCGGCGCTGCACGAAGGCCGTGTCCGCTACCACCCGCCCTCGCAGCACCGGTATGCGATCGACTCGCTGGAGAACGCGCCGGACTGGAACATCTCGCGCCAGATCTGGTGGGGCCATCAGCTCCCGGTGTGGGAGTGCCAGGACGGCCATCTGACCGTCGAGGAGACCGAGCCCGAGGCCTGCGCCGAGTGTGGCTCGAGCGAGCTGTCCCGCACCGAGGACGTGCTCGACACCTGGTTCTCGTCGGCGCTCTGGCCCTTCGCGATCCTCGGCTGGCCCGAGCAGACGGCGGAGCTCGAGGCGTGGTACCCCGGCACGCTGAACACCACCGCGCGCGAGATCATCCGCCTCTGGGAGAACCGGATGATCTTCACCGGCCTCGAGCTGAGGGGTGAGATCCCCTTCAGCCACGTGATCATCCACTCCACCGTGCTCGCACCGGACGGGCGGCGCATGTCGAAGAGCCTTGGGACCGGGCTCAACCCGAACGAGCTGATCGACCGTCACGGCGCGGACGCGACGCGCTACGGCCTGCTCAAGCTCACCTCCTCGCAGGACGTGCGCTTCTCGGAAGGGGCGATCGAGGAAGGACGAAAGCTGTCGAACAAGCTCTGGAACGTCTCCCGGCTGATCCTCGCGAACGTGGGTGAGGCGCGGCCCGAGCAGCGGCCGCAGGCGCTCGAGGAGCGTTGGATCGCCTGGCGGCTCGACCAGGCCCAGGCGCAGGTCGAGGAGCACTTCGGCGCTTTCGACTTCGCGCCGGCGACGAGCGTGCTCTACCACGTCACCTTCGACGACTTCTGCGACTGGTACGCGGAGGCGATCAAACAGCGGCTCTACGACAGCGACGAGGACGCGCAGGCCACCGCGCTCGCGAACCTCGAGCGGCTGCTGAAGCTGCTGCACCCGGTGATGCCGCACGTGACCGAGGAGATCTGGTCGAACCTCCCCGAACGCGAGACCCGGCTGATCGTGGCGCCGTGGCCGGAGCCGGTCGGCGCCGAGTCGGCCGCAGAAGAGTTCGCGCCGATCCAGACCGCGGCCGAGGTCTTCCGGCGGGCAGGCGTAAGGCCGCAGCTCGAGGGCGAGCAGCAGCGCATCTTCGACGCCGTCGTGCGGCCCGACCGCGCCAAGGTCGACGGCGGCAACGTCGAGGCCGAGGCGGCGCGACTCCGCGGCGAGATCGCGCGTGCCGAGGGAATGCTGGCGAACGAGCGCTTCGTCGCCAACGCGCCCGGCGAGGTCGTCGAGGCCGAGCGCGAGAAGCTGGAGCGCTACCGCCGCGAGCTGGATGCGCTCGGCGTCTGACTGGCTCGAGTCGCTCTCCCCGTGGCCGCAGGAGTTCGGCCTCGGGCGGATGCGCGCGCTGCTGGCCGAGCTCGGCGAGCCGCAGCGCGCCTTCCGGGCGATCCACGTCGTCGGCACGAACGGCAAGTCGACCGCCACCCGGCGGGCCGCCGCCTTCCTCTTGCGTGAGGGCCTGAGCGTCGGCGCCTACACCTCGCCCCACGTGGCCGGCTGGAGCGAGCGGATCCAGGTCGACGGGGAGGACGCCGACCTCGAGCAGGCGCTGGAGCGAGCCCGCCCGGCCGCCGAGCGCGCGGGCGCGACCCAGTTCGAGGTGCTCACAGCCGCGGCGCTGGCCGAGTTCGCGGCCGCCGGGGTCGAGGCCGCGGTCGTCGAGGCCGGCCTCGGCGGGCGGCTCGACGCGACCAACGTCCTCGACGCCGGGGTCGTGGCGCTGACGAACGTCGCGCTCGACCACACCGACGTGCTCGGCGAGACGCGCGAGGCGATCGCGGAGGAAAAGCTGGCCGTGGTCGCGCCCGGCTCGACGGTCGTGCTCGGCGAGCCCGAGTGGGTTTCACGCGTGCGCGCGCGAGGGGCCGGCCGGGTGGTGGTCGCGGCCGATGTGGGCCGCGCGGCCGCCGAGGCCTTCCTCGGGCGGGAGCTCGACGGCGAGGTCGAGATCCGTCTCCCCGGCCGCTTCGACCGGATCGGCGACGACGTCTTCGCCGGCGCCCACAACCCGGCCGGCGCCGAGTGGCTGCTCGAGCGGCTTCCGCGGAGGGATTACGTGGTGGTCGCCTCCGTCCTGGCCGACAAGGACGCCGAGACGTTGCTGGCCGTCTTCGCCCGCGCCGGCGACACGCTCGTCGCGACCGCCTCGCAGAGCGCGCGAGCGCTCCCGGCCGACGAGCTGGCCGACCGTGCCCGGCCCTTCTTCCGGCGGGTCGATACCGTCGCCGACCCGGCCTCGGCACTCGACCGGGCCCGCGAGCTCGCGGGCGAGGGAGGGGCCGTGCTCGTGACCGGCTCGCTCTATCTTCTGGCCGACCTCATCGTCCGACTTCAGCACGTACCATGGGACACTTCGGCGAGCGCCTGAGCGTCTTCGCGGTAGCCGTGATCGTCGTCTTGGCGATCGTCGGCCTCGCGTTCGGCGCCGGGTATCTCGTCGGGAAGCTTCTGCTCTGAGGAGACGCGCGTGGGCCTGCTTGAAGCAAACGGACTGTTCGACTTCTTCAGCCACAGCACGTGGATCGTGATCCGAAACCTGGCCGTGTTCTTCGTCGCCGTCTTCTGGCTGGCGACGGCGTTCTGGGTCTTCAAGGACGCGCGGCGGCGGATCGAGGACCCGTGGCTCGTCGGGATGGCGACCGTGCTAGGCCTGATCCCGCCGTTCGTCGGCCCGCTGATCTACATGCTCTTCCGCCCGCCCGAGTACCTCGAGGACGTCCGCGAGCGCGAGCTCGAGATCAAGGCGATGGAGCAGCGGCTCGCGCGTCGCGACATGCACTGCCCGGTCTGCCGCGCCGAGGTCGACGCTGCCTTCCTGGTCTGCCCGGTGTGCACCACCCGGCTGCGGCAGTCGTGCCGCACCTGCAAGCAGCCGCTCGAGGCGCTCTGGCAGGTCTGCCCCTACTGCGAGACGCCGGTCGAGCCTGCAGCCGTCGAGCTCGGACAGACACAGCCGCTGGCGCCGCCGCTCTCCCCGCCGCGCCGAACGCAGCGCCTGTCCTGAGTAGACTCCGCCGCCGATGGCGGTCGAGCGGACACTGGTGCTGATCAAGCCCGACGCGGTTCAGCGCAAGCTGGCAGGCGAGATCCTCTCGCGCCTCGAGCGGCGCGGGCTCGAGATCCGCGACGCCCGGCTCGTCCAGGTCGACCGCGAGCTGGCCGAGCAGCACTACGCCGAGCACGCCGAGAAGCCGTTCTTCGGCGAGCTCGTCGAGTTCATCACCTCGGCGCCGACGCTCGCGCTCGCGCTCGAGGGCGAGTCCGCGATCTCAGTCGTGCGCACGACGATGGGCTCGACCAACCCCACCGAGTCCGCACCCGGGACGATCCGCGGCGACCTTGCGCTCGCGATGCCCGACAACCTGGTGCACGGCTCGGACTCGCCGGAGTCGGCGGAGCGCGAGCTCGAGCTCTGGTTCGGTGACTGAGCCCGACTACGTCGCGATCAACCGCGCTGGGTGGACCGACGCGAACGCCGAGTACACCGACCGTCAGGCGCACGATGCCTGGGCGCAGGAAGAGATCACCTGGGGTAAATGGAGCCTTCCCGAGCGCGAGCTCGAGGCTTTGCCGGATCTGACCGGCAAGGAGGTCGTCGAGCTCGGGTGCGGCACGGCATACTTCGGTGCCTGGCTGAAGCGCGCGGGCGCGAAGCGCGTCGTCGGCGTTGACGTCACGCCCGCCCAGCTCGAGACCGCGCGGCGGATGAACGAGGAGTTCGGGCTCGGCCTCGAGTTCCTGTTGGAGAACGCCGAGCGCACGAGCCTGCCCGACGCATCCTTTGATCTCGTCTTCTCCGAGTACGGGGCCTCGATCTGGTGCGACCCGAAGCTGTGGATCGCCGAAGCGGCACGGCTGCTTCGGCCGGGCGGTGAGCTGGTCTTCCTCCGCGGTTCGGTGTTGCAGCTGCTCTGCATGCCCGACACCGGCCCGGTGGTCGAGCAGCTGCAGCGACCGCAGAAAGGGCTGTACAAGCTCGTCTGGGAGGACGACGATCCCGGCGTCGAGTTCCACCCGAGCATCAGCGAGCTGCTCGCCATCCTCCGCGAGAACGGCTTCGAGCTGCTCGACTTCCGCGAGCTGTTCGCTCCCGAGGATGCGGTCGACCACGCGTACTACTCGACCACGCCGGCCGAGTGGGCCAAGCGCTGGCCCGACGAGGAGCTGTGGCGGCTCCGCCTGCAGCCCCGCTGATCCTGGCCTCGACGTCGCCACGGCGTCGGGAGATCCTCGAGCAGCTCCGGATTCCGTTCGACGTCGTGCCGCCTTCCTACGAGGAGGCGGAAGGCGATCCGGTCGCCCACGCGGTCGGCAAGGCGGAGTCCGTGCTCGCGGGGGCCGGCGACCAGCCGGTGCTGGGCTGCGACACCGAGGTCGTCTGCGAGGGGCGCGTCTACGGGAAGCCCGCGAACCAGGCTGACGCGGAGCAGATGCTCGAGAGCCTGGCCGGCAAGACGCACGAGGTCGTCTCCGGGCTCGCGCTGATCACGCCGGGCTGGCGTGAGGTGCACCGCGAGGTGACCCAGGTCACGTTCCGCCCGCTCGACGCGCGCGACCTGGCGCACTACGTCGCGAGCGGGGAGTGGGAGGGCCGCGCCGGCGCGTATGCGATCCAGGGGCTCGGCGCCTCGCTGGTCGAGCGGATCGAGGGCGACTACCTGAACGTCGTCGGCCTGCCCGCCGCGCTGCTCGTGCGGCTGCTCGTGGAGCGCTTCCCCGGCGTCTACGGCTTCGGTTGAAATCCCGCAAACAGGGAGATTTCACCCGGTCGCCGCTAGACTCGTCCGGGCTGATGGGTCTGCTGGGCTACTTCAACGGCTTCGGCGGCCGCGACATGGCCGTCGACCTCGGAACTGCGAACACGCTGGTGTACGTGCGCGGTCGCGGCATCGTGCTCTCGGAGCCCTCGGTGGTCGCGATCGACCAGCGCAGCGGCGAGGTACACGCGGTCGGGGTCGAGGCCAAGCGCATGCTCGGCCGCACGCCGGGGACGATCTCCGCGATCCGGCCGCTGAAGGACGGTGTGATCGCCGACTTCGACGTCACCGAGCAGATGCTGCGCCACTTCATCCAGAAGGTTCACCAGCACCGTTTCGCCCATCCGCGCGTGGTCGTCTGCGTGCCGTCGGGCGTGACCGGCGTCGAGAAGCGCGCGGTCGAGGAGGCGACGCTCAGCGCCGGCGCGCGCCAGGCCTACCTGATCGAGGAGCCGATGGCCGCCGCGATCGGGGCCGGGCTGCCGGTCGCCGAGCCGACGGGGAACATGATCGTCGACATCGGCGGCGGCACGACCGAGGTCGCCGTGATCAGCCTCGGCGGGATCGTCGTCAGCCAGAGCCTGCGAGTGGGCGGCGACGAGATGGACGAGGCGATCATCAGCCACATCAAGACCGAGTACAAGCTGCTCGTCGGCCAGCAGACGGCCGAGGAGATCAAGCTCGAGGTCGGCAGTGCATTCGACCTGCGCGAGGAGGTGCAGGCCGAGGTGCGCGGCCGCGACATGCTCACGGGCCTGCCGAAGACGATCATCCTCAGCAGCGAGGAGGTACGGCGCGCGCTCGACGGGCCGGTCGGCCAGATCATCGACGCGATCAAGTCGACGCTCGACAAGACTCCCCCGGAGCTCGCGGCCGACATCATGGACCGCGGGATCGTGCTCGCCGGCGGCGGCGCGCTCCTGAACGGCCTCGACGAGCGCCTGCGCCACGAGACCCAGATGCCGGTGCACCTTGCCGAGAGCCCGCTCACCTGCGTTGCGGTCGGCTCCGGCCGCAGCCTCGAGGAGTTCGAGGCGATCCATCGCAGCCAGGCGCAGAAGCGCAGGAACAACCACCGGCCGTAGGCGCTCGCGACTCGCGGCCCGCCGCGCTCTCGCCTACACTGGTCCGTTCTCGTGCAACACAGGAACCGCAGCGCAAGGATTGCGGTCCTGGGGTCCCCCGCAGCTCGCTCCAGGCCCACCGGCTTGTCCTCCCGCAGTGCCACCGCCGTCAAGCGGCGCGTCGTGGCGGGAGTGCTCGTACTGCTCTCGCTGGTCCTGATCACGGTCTACTTCCGTGAGCCGGCGGGCGGCGGCCTGCACGGAGTGCAGAGCGCGGGCGCGACCGTGCTGCGGCCGTTCGAGGTCGCCGCGAACCGCGTCGCCGCGCCCTTCCGCGACACGTACGGCTGGTTCGCCGGTCTGATCCATGCGAAGTCCGAGAACGCGCGCCTGCGCGCGCAGGTCGACAAGCTGCGTGCAGAAGCCAGCCAGAACGTGAACGCCGCGCAGGAGAACGACGATCTGCGCCGCCAGCTGAACTACGTCGGCCTGCCGCGCTTTCCGCAGGACTACGACTACGTCGCCACCGACGTCATGTCGCGCCCGCCGAGCGAGTTCCAGCAGGAGGTCGTGATCGCCGCGGGCTCGAGCCGCGGGATCCGCGTCAACGACCCCGTGGTGACCCCCGATGGACTCGTCGGCAAGGTCAATTCCGTCGCGGGCCACAGCGCCCAGGTGACGCTGCTGACCGATCCGAACGTCGACGTGGCGGCGCTGGACGTCCCGTGGAAGTCGGCCGGCCTCGTCAGCCACGGCGAGGGCCCGGGCACGCTGACCCTGGACCGCGTCCCGAAGTCCCAGGTCCTGCGCGAGGGCGACCTCGTCGTCACGCAAGGGTTCAAGCTCGGCCCGCTGAGCTCGATCTACCCGAGAGGAATCCCGATCGGCACCGTCAGCGGCGCGACGAACCGCGAGGTCGACCTCTACTGGAACGCGCAGGTGGCGCCGTTCGTGCACTTCGACTCGCTGCGGCGGGTGATCGTGCTGATCCCGAAGACCAGGAACCAGCCGTGAGCCTGATCGAGCCGGTCAAGGTCGCGCTACTCGTCTTCGTCGCCTCGATCCTGCAGGTGACGATCTTCTCCCAGATCGACCTCCTCGGCGGCTACCCCGACGTAGTCCTGCTGACGCTGGTCGCGATCGCGCTGCTGCGCGGCTCGATCTACGGCGCCGCGGCCGGCTTCTTCGCCGGGCTGATCGTCGACACGGCGAACCTCTCCACGCTCGGCGTCACCTCGTTGCTGCTGACGATCGCCGGCTACTGGATCGGCCGCTACGGCGAGACCACCGGCCAGGACCGCGCGCATGCGCCTTTCGTGTCGGTCGCCGTCGCCACGATCCTCGTCCAGTTCGGCGCGCTGATCCTGCACTACCTGCTCGGCGACCCCGTCTCTGCGAAGACCGTCCTGCTCGAGGCGCTGCCGCCGAAGGTGCTGCTGAACCTGCTGTTGACCCTGCCGGTGTACGCCTTCACGCGGTGGGTGCTCGGGCTCGCGCGGCCGGTCGAGACCGCGACGGAGGTGCGGCTGCTTGGCTAGCACCGGAACCCGCGCCCGCCGCTCGGGCTCCGACCGCTTCCTGCCTCCCGACCCGCGGGTCGAGAGCCCCTACCGCTTCACACCTCAGCTTGCGCTGCGGATCGGGATCCTCGGCGCGGTCGCGCTGCTCGCCTTCGGCGTGCTCTTCTTCCGGCTCTGGGCGCTGGAAGTGCTCTCCGGCCCGCAGTACCTGAGGGCCGCGCTCGACAACCAGCTCCGCTCGGTGCGCGTCGAGGCGCCGCGTGGTCAGATCCTCGACCGCAACGGCAGGCCGCTCGTGATCAACGTCCCCGGCACGGCGGTCGAGCTGCATCCTGCCGACCTGCCGATGACCTGGGCCGCGCGCCTGCACGAGCTACGTCGGCTCTCGAAGATCATCCACGTCCCGGTGAACGAGATGCTGCGCGGGATCAAGGCGCGCGCCGGCGACCCGGTCACGCCCGTCGTGCTCCGCGAGGACGTCAAGCGCACGGCGCCGATCAACTACCTCTACGAGCACGCCGAGGAGTTCCCGGGCGTCAGCGTCACGGACACCTACATCCGCCACTACCCGAACGGCGACCTCGCCGCGCAGGTGCTCGGCTACGTGAACGAGATCTCCGGTCCGCAGCTGAAGCTGCTGCAACAGAAGGGGTACGCCGCGGGCGACAAGATCGGCGAGGCCGGAGTCGAGGGGACCTACGACTCGTACCTCCGAGGCCACGCGGGACTGGCACAGCTGCGCGTGGACTCGCTCGGGCGGCCGCGGAGCCAGCTCGTGACCAAGCGGCCGCCGGCGCCGGGCGAGTCGATCCAGCTGACGATCGACGCCGACCTGCAGCGCACGGCCGAGCAGGCGATCCTCTACGGGATCGACCAGGCGTACCGGAACAAGCACTGGCAGGCCGACGGCGGGGCGATCGTGGCGCTCGACCCGCGCGACGGCTCGATCCGCGCGATGGCCTCGTACCCGACCTACAACCCGGGCATCTACACCGGGCACGTGACGACGAAGCGCCTGTCGGCGGCCGGGCTGACGCCCTCGACGGCGGAGGAGCACAACTACCCGACGCTCGACCGGGTCTCGAACGGCGTCTATCCGGCAGGCTCGACCTTCAAGCCGGTGACCGCGCTCGCCGCCCTGGAGACCGGAAAGCTGCTGCCCTCGGAGTCGATCCCGTGTACCGGCTCCTATCTCGTCCCGAGCGAGTTTCCCGGCGGCGAGCCACAGGTCTTTCACAACGTCGATCCCGCCGTCAACGCGACGATGACACTGCCGACCGCGCTCTCGGTGTCTTGTGACACCTGGTTCTACGAGCTCGGCAACCGCTTCTACCACGCTCCTGCCAGCGAGGGCCACCCGCTGCAGGCGTGGGCGGCGAAGTTCGGTTTCGGCCGCCAGACCGGAGTCGACGTCGGCCCCGAGGCAAGCGGCCTGTTGCCGACGCCCGAGTGGCGGAAGCGCACCTTCACCGCCAAGACCGACCCGAGCAACTGGGAGATCGACAGCAAGTGGAAGACCGGTGACTCGATCCAGCTCGCGATCGGGCAGAAGGACCTGCTCGTCACGCCGCTGCAGATGGCCCGCTTCTACGCGCTGGTCGCCAACGGCGGCAAGCTCGTGCGCCCGCACCTGGCCATGGAGGTCGAGGAGGGCGGCGGCACGCAGCACTCGCCGCCGCGGGTCGTGCATACCTTCCCGTCGTCTGCGCCGCAGTCGGTCGGGCTCGACCCCACCTACCTGAATGCGGTGCGGGACGGGCTCTGGCAGGCGACGCACTCGAGTGACGGCACGTCGCAGATGGTCTTCGGCAACTTCCCGGTCCCGATCGCCGGCAAGACGGGCACGGCGCAGAAGAACCCCAACACCGACCAGCTCGACCAGTCCTGGTGGTGCGGCTACGGACCTGCGGAAAGCAACACGCCGCCGGAGCTCGTCGTCTGCGCGCTGATCGAGAACGGCGGCTTCGGCGCCGACGCGGCCGCGCCCGCCGCGCTGCAGGTCTTCAAGCAGTACTTCCACGACCGGCTCGACGCGGGCCAGGTGGCGGCGACCGGATGATCGAGGCCGTCGGAACACGCGCCCGTGGGCTCGGGTCGCACCGCATGGAGGGAGTCGAGGTTGCCTCGGCGATCCGACGCCTCGACTGGCTGCTCCTCGGCGCCGTGGTGGCGCTGCTCGCGTTCGGGCTCTGGGCGATCCACGGGATCACCGCGCACGACATCCAGGGCAACCCCGGCTACTTCTTCGTCCGCCAGGGGATCTACGCCGCGGTCGGCGTGGCAGGCGCGCTGGCGCTGCTGTTCGTCGATCCGCAGGTCTATCGCCGCCACGCGCGCGCGATCTACATCGGCATGACGGGGATGATGTTCCTCGTGCTGCTGGCGGGGGAGGTCTCGCGCCACTCGAAGCGCTGGCTCGACATCGGCTTCTTCCGCTTCCAGCCCTCCGAGTTCGGGAAGCTGCTGTTCGTCCTCTTCCTCGCTGCGTTCCTCGCCGACCGCGCGAAGCGGATCGGCGAGGCGCGGACGGTGCTCGAGGCGATCGGGCTCGGCTGCATCCCGATCCTCCTGGTCTTCGTCCAGCCGGACATCGGCACTGCGATGGTCTACATCGCGGCGCTGGCGGCGGTGCTGTTCGTGGCCGGCGTGCGCTGGGTGCACCTGGCCGCGCTGGGCGTCGGAACGCTGGTCGTGATCCTCGCGGTGCTCTGGCTGCTCCCCGCGAGCGGCGTGCACGTGCTCAAGGACTACCAGGCCAAGCGCCTGACCGGCTTCACGCATCCCGACTCCGACCCGGCCGGCGCGACCTACAACGTCGCCCAGGCCCGCAACGCGGTCGGCGCGGGCGGCGTCAACGGCCGGGGCGTGGCCGGCGCGACGCAGACGAAGCTGAACTTCCTGCCCGAGCACGCGACGGACTTCGCGTTCGCCTCCCTCGCCGAGCAGCGCGGCTTCGTCGGCGTCTCGGTGCTGCTGCTGCTCTACCTGCTGGTGGTCTGGCGCGGCCTGAAGGTGATCGCGATCGCCCGCGACGCCTTCTCCGCGATCGCCGCGGGCGGGATCGTGTTCGCGTTCCTGTTCCAGGTCTTCGTCAACGTCGGCATGAACATCGGCGTCGCGCCGGTGACCGGCATCCCCCTCCCGTTCGTGTCGGTCGGCGGGTCTGCTCTGATCGCGAACCTGCTCGCGATCGGCGTCCTGCAGGCGATCCACATCCGCGGTGCCGCCAGGCCCAAGGCCTACCGCTAGGTATCAGCGAAGCGCAGCTTCGAACCGCGGGTCGTCGCGCACTGCGTCGAGGTCGTCGTCCACGCGCGCCTGCTCACGGAACGGCGGGAACTGCTCGACGCCCCGCTGGAGCCGCTCGAAGGTCTCGTCGTCGACCTCGCCGGCGCGCGAAGCGAAGCACGCGTAGTTGTAGTTGAGGCCCCCGTGGTCCGGGAACTGCTGGAGCCCGCGCCGAACCGCGTCGAGCGCATCGGCGTAGCGCTCCTCGCCGTACGCGTTCATCGACTCGCTGTGGAGCTTCCACGCCTCGCCCCAGTCCATCGCCTGGTACGCCTCGCCCGGGGTGCCGCCGAGAGCGAGGACCGTCGCGTCGCCGGTCGCCTTGCGCTTCGACCCGGGCGGCACGGACAGGAACGTCCCGGCGGGCGCCTCGATCGTCTCGCCGTCGACGTCGAACGTCGCGGTGCCGTCGAGCACGACGTACACCTCTTCCTGGCCGGAACCGGCCTCGTCGTGCTCGTTGACCAGCGTGCCGTCCTCTCCCACCGTGCGAGCGTTGATCCCGAACGAGTGGATCCCGAGGTGCTCGCGCACCGGGATGAAGCTGCCGCGCTTCTCAATGTCGTCCAGGCGTGCGACCCGTACCTTCGGCTTGTCGTTCATCCGATCACCTCCGTGCAGCGGTTGTGGCGAGCTTCCGATCGTAGCCATTGCCGACGTTTCGTCCGGCCGGGCGTGGGCACCTCTGGGCGACCAAACGACGGAAGGGGCCGACGATGAGCGAGCAAGAGCCGATGGAGGAGCAGGAACAGGAGCAGGACGAGCAGCAGCAGGACGAGGAGCAGGACCAGGACGCAGCCGAGGGCGAAAGGGACGCAGCCGAGGGCGAAAGCCCGAGCGGGACGCTCGGCACCGCCGCGAAGGGCGCGGCTGCTGGCGCCGCCGCGGGTGCCGCGCTCGGGGCGGCAGCGGCGGCCGGGCAGGAATACCTGAAGTCGCGCGGCCAAGACGAGCCGGACGAGAGTGACTCCTCGGAGCAGAGCGAGGACGGCGAGGGCGGTGAGTCGGCCGGCTGAACGAGCGGAAACGGAGCCTCGGAAACGGAGCCTCGAGGGAGCACTACCCCCCGCATGAACGAAGGAGGACAGATGACCGGCAACGCACGTGCAGGCGACCGCATTCTGGGCAGCCTGCGATCAGCCAAGGGGAAGGGCATCGTGCGCATGGAAGACCGCTTCCATACCGACATCGAGGACATGTGGTCGGCGCTCACCGATCCCGGCCGTCTCGCCCATTGGATTGGCGAGGTAGAGGGCGACCTGCGCCTCGGAGGAGAGTTCCGCTTCCGCTTCTTTGCCAGTGGATCGGAAGGCACCGCACGCGTGGAAGCGTGCGAGCCCCCGCGGCCATGGCCCTGGACCAGCCGGACGAGGACGTGATCGAGGCCACGCTGGCCGCCGACGGCGACCAGACCATCCTGGTCTGGGAGGAACGGGGCATGCCCCTGAACCAGCTCGCCGCCTACGGGGCCGGGGTGCAAATCCACGTCGAAGATCTAGCTGCGTACCTGGCCGGGCGTGAACTGCGGGATGCAGCCGCCCGGTTCGACGAGCTGTTCGCTGCCTACCAAGAGGTAGCCGTCAGCGGCGGGTAGATGCTTGCGGACAGCACCAGTCCGAAGTAGGCGGAGCCTCAACCGCGCGGCACGGCGGGAAACCGGGTTTCCCCCGTGACGTCCGGACCGGGACCTACCATCCCGCCATGGCCCCCAGACGTGAAGCCGAGGAGCTGCTGCTGATCGAGGAGGCCGACGCCTGGTTCGAGTATCTCGAGGCGACGCGGGGTCAAAGCGAACCGCGGTACCGCGAGCTCGAGCCGTGGGCGTGGGCACGGCTCAGCCAGCGGTTGCGTGCCGTCCGCACGAAGCGCGCGAAGCTCCGCCCGGCCGCAGAAGCCGCCTGACGGCGGCAACCAACGGCGCTGCTACCCTGCAGTGACGGCTATGCCGACGAGTTTGACCACATTGCAGCGCGCGCTCCGCCCGACTCCGGGCCTTGGCAGCGCGCGCGCCCGACAAGGAGAATCCACTTGCTTCGATGGTTCAGGCGGCAGAAGCCGCCTACTGACGAGCGCGGCCGCACCCAGGACGCGCCTACACCTGCACCTTCCGACACCGTAACTCCGCCGCCCGCCGAGCCGGGCGCGCCAACCGATCCCACCAAGAAGAAGCGCCGTCGCGGCAGTCGCGGGGGACGCGGCCGCAAGCGCACCGGCGCCGGCACGACCGCCGAGGCCAAGCCCGAGGCCGCCGAGGCCAAGCCGGCCGCGAAGAAGGATGTCTCGCGCCCGGAGCGCCGTCCTGCCCAGCGCAAGCAGCGCAGCACCACGCGTCGCCGCACGCCGCCGCGCCGTCCGCCGCTGCCGCCCGCCAAGCGCGAGCTGCTGATCTCGGTGGACGTCAGCGAGCAGCGCGTCGCCGTGCTCGAGGACGACAAGGTCGCCGAGGCCTACCTCGAGCGGCCGGAGCGCCGGTCGATCGCGGGAAACATCTACAAGGGCACCGTCGACAACGTCCTCCCGGGGATGGAGGCCGCCTTCATCGAGATCGGCCTCGAGAAGAACGGCTTCCTCTACGTGGACGAGGTGATCGCGCCCGAGCTCGAGGGCAAGTCGCGTGGCCGCAAGATCCAGGACCTGCTCAGCCGCGGCCAGGACGTGATGGTCCAGGCGGTCAAGGACCCGATGAA
Source organism: uncultured Actinomycetes bacterium (assembly GCA_963763475.1). Lineage (GTDB taxonomy): Bacteria > Actinomycetota > Thermoleophilia > Gaiellales > Gaiellaceae > AC-32. The sequence continues at coordinate 652,682 of CAVXOR010000002.1, forward strand.
GTCGAAGGGCGCGCGCCTGACGACCGAGATCTCGCTGCCAGGCCGCTTCGTGGTCTTCGTTCCGCACGGCGAGGGCCTCGGCGTCTCGCGCCGGCTCGAGGACGATGAGCGCACGCGCCTGCGCGACATCCTCAAGCGCCTCGAGGTGAAGAAGGGCGGCGTGATCATCCGCACCGCCGCCGAGGGCGCTTCCGCCGACGACATCGAGCGCGACCTGGTCTTCCTGCAGCGGCTCTGGAAGACGATCGAGGCGCAGGCCAAGTCGGCCAAGGCGCCGTCGCTCGTCTACCAGGAGGCCGAGCTGCCGCTGCGCGTGATCCGCGACCTCTTCACCGAGGACTTCGAGCGGGCGCTGGTCGACCACGAGCGCACCTACAAGCGCGTCATGGGCTACCTGAAGAAGACCTCGCCGCACATGGCCGACCGCGTCGTCCGCTACCGCGAGAAGACGCCGCTGATGGAGAGCTCGGGCGTCGACGCCGAGATCCGCTCGACGCTCTCGCGCCGGGTCGACCTGCCCTCCGGCGGCTATCTCGTCTTCGACTACGCCGAGGCGTTCACCGTGATCGACGTCAACACCGGCCGCTTCGTCGGCGGCCGCGGCAAGGCGTCAGGCGGCCGGCTCGAGGACACGATCACGAAGAACAACCTCGAGGCGGTCAAGGAGGTCGTGCGCCAGCTCCGGCTGCGCGACATCGGCGGGATCATCGTCATCGACTTCATCGACATGGCGAACCCGAAGAACCGGGCCGCGGTCGAGGAGGCGCTCAAGAGCGAGCTCGAGCGCGACCGGACGAAGACCTACGTGGTCGAGATCTCACCGCTCGGGCTCGTCGAGATGACACGCCAGAACGTGACCGACGGCCCGCGCGAGATCCTCACGCGCAAGTGCACGGTCTGCGGCGGCGACGGCGTCGTGCTGTCCGAGGCTTCGGCCGCGGTCGACGTCGAGCGGCACTTGCGGGCGCTCGCCGCGAGCGCGCCGCGCACGAAGGCCTTCAAGGTCGAGCTGAACGCGAAGGTCGCCTCGATGCTCGTCGGCCCCGGCGCCTCCAGGCTGATGACGATCGAGGAGGAGACGAAGCGCCGCTTCCTGCTCGTCTTCCGCGAGGACGTCGCCGTCAACCACTTCGAGGTGCTCGGCAAGGGCACGCTCGAGAGTCTGGTCGGCGAGGACACGCGCGCCGAGCTGGAGGGCAAGCAGGTCGACTTGAAGCTCGGCGAGGTCGGCCGGCACGACGTCCACGCCGGCGTCGGCAAGCTTGACGGCGGCCCGACGGTCGTCGTCGGTAGCGCGGCGGCGATGGTCGGCAAGAAGACCAAGGTTCGGATCGACCGAGTGCTCGACGGCGTCGCCTACGCCTCGCTCGTCGGTGGCAAGAAGGCACCCGAGGAGCCGATCACGGCCGAGAGCGCTGCCGAGAAGCCGACGCGCAAGCCGCCGGCCAAGAAGCAGGCGGAGCCCGAGACCGAGACCGAGGCGGAGGCGGAGGTGGAGGCTGACCTGGAGCAGACCGGCGAGGCCGAGCCGTCTTCCGACCAGGAGGACGAAACCCCCGCAGAGCAGGCGCCGAAGAAGAAGACCAGGCGCGGCTCGCGCGGTGGGCGCAGGCGCAAGAAGAAGCCGGCCGGCGCGACCGCCGAGGCCAATGGCGACGCAGTTCCCGAGGCGCAGTCCGCTGAAAGCAACGGGGAGCCGGAAGGGCCGAAGATCCACCTGCCCGACCGGACTCTGGGTCGCGAGGAGGCGCCCAAGGCCGAAGCTCCCTCCGCGAACGGCGAGGGCGAGCAGCCGAAGCCGAAGAAGAAGACCCGCCGCGGCTCTCGCGGTGGCCGCAGGCGCCGCAAGCCGGCCGCTGCACAGGGCGGCTCCGGCCCGACCGAATAGCGCGATTCTCCGCTAGACTGGGCGCTTCCGCGGGCACTCCAGCCCGCGTTTTGACGCCATGACCTACGCGATCATCTCACTCGGCGGGAAGCAGTACCGCGTCCAGGAAGGCGAGCGCCTGCTCGTCGACCGCCTCTCCACGGAGGAGGGCAAGACCTTCCATCCCGAGGTGCTGATGCTCGGCGGCGACGGCGCGTTCGAGCTCGCTCCGAAGACGCAGGTCACGGCGCGCGTCGTCGGCTCGCCGCTCGGCGAGAAGATCCGCATCGGCAAGTACCGCCCGAAGTCCGGCTACCGCCGGCATACCGGCTTCCGCGCCAAGCTCTCGCAGATCGAGATCGAGTCGATCGGCGGCGCGGCGAAGAAGGCGGCTCCGGCCAAGACGGCCGAGCCCGCGGCAGCGAAGGAAGAGGCTCCGGCCAAGCTGGTGCACGATTACGCCGACCTGACGGTCGCGGACATCAAGGAGAGATCCGCTCACTGGACGACCGAGCAGGTCGAGGCCGCGCTCGAGTACGAGCGCGCGCACGCGAAGCGCAAGGGTGCGCTGGCGGCGCTCGAAGCGAGGAAGGAACACCTAGATGGCTCATAAAAAGGGACTCGGCTCGTCGCGGAACGGGCGCGACTCGAACCCGAAGATGCTCGGCGTCAAGGTCTTCGACGGCCAGGGCGTCACTGCGGGGACGATCATCGTGCGCCAGCGCGGCACGCGCTTCCGCCCAGGCCCGGGAGCGGGCATCGGGCGCGACGACACGATCTTCGCCAAGCGCGACGGCACCGTCGTCTTCAAGACGACCGGCGAGCGGCGCTTCATCTCCGTAACGGAGTAGGCGCACGTGTTCCACGACCGGGCCCGCATCCACGTGCAGGCCGGGCGGGGCGGCGACGGGGCGCTCAGCTTCCGGCGCGAGAAGCACGTGCCCAAGGGAGGGCCGGACGGCGGCGACGGTGGCCCCGGTGGCGACGTCGTGCTCGTGGCCGACCCTGACCTGCGCGACCTCTCGAGCTTTCGCGCGCGCCGCTGGTTCCGGGCCGGCAAGGGCGGTGCGGGCGGCGGCAGCGGCAAGCACGGCGCCTCCGGCGAAGAGATCGAGCTGCGCGTGCCGGTCGGGACGCAGGTGCTCGACGACGAGGAGCAGCTGGTCGCCGACCTCGCCGCGCCGGGCGCGCGGGTCGTGCTGGCGAGCGGGGGCGAGGGCGGCCGCGGCAACAAGCGCTTCGCCACGCCGACCCGCCAGGCGCCGCGCTTCGCCGAGACGGGACTGCCCGGTGACGAGGCCGACTACGAGCTGCGGCTGAAGCTGCTCGCCGACGCCGCGCTCGTCGGGCTGCCGAACGCCGGCAAGTCGTCGCTGCTCGCGCGGATCTCGAACGCGAAGCCGAAGGTGGCCGACTACCCGTTCACGACCCTGCAGCCGATGTTGGGGACGGTGGACTCGGACGAGCGGCAGCTCGTGGTCGCCGACGTGCCCGGGCTGATCGAGGGTGCGAGCGAGGGCGTCGGGCTCGGTCACGAGTTTCTCGCCCACCTCGAGCGCGCCCGGCTGCTCGTACACCTGATCGATGCCGCCGCCGGCGACCCCGGGGAGGCGTTCGCCGCCATCAACCACGAGCTCGAGGAGTACGGCGCCGGCCTGGCCGAGCGACCGCAGGTGGTCGTGCTGAACAAGCTGGACCTGCTCCCCGAGCCGCCGGTCTTCGAGCCCGACGACCCACGCGTCGTACGCGTCTTCGCACTGTCGGCCGCCACCGGCGAGGGCGTCGACAGCTTCCGCCGCTCGCTCTTCGAGCTCTGCCCGCCTGCCGAGGCGCCGCAGCTCGACGAGGGCGGCCTGCCGCGCTTCCTCGTGTACCGGCCCAAGCCCGACCAGCGCCGCCGCTTCCGCATCCTGCGCACCGACCACGGCTTCCGCGTACACGGCACGCCCGGCTCGGAGGAGGAGCTGGAGCAGGCGTTGCGCGAGGTCGGCGCGAAGGTCGGAGACGAGGTCGAGGTCGAGGGCGAGGTGCTCGAGTTCCAGTGACAACCGGGATCCTCGGGGGCACCTTCGACCCGCCACAGATCGGTCACGTCGCGCTCGCCCGGGCTGCGGTGGAGCAGTTGCCGATCGCCCGCCTGCTGGTGCTCGTCGCCGCCGCACCGGGCCATCGGCGGGTCGTAGCTCCGGCCGAGGAGCGCCTGCGGCTGGCCCAGCTCGCGTTCGACTTCGCCGACGAGGTCGCGCTCGACGAGCACGCCTACACCGTCGATGCGGTCCGCTGCGGGCGCTTCGGCGACGCGATCTTCATCGTCGGCGCGGACGAGGGTGCGGCGTTCCCGGCCTGGAAGGAGCCCGAGGAGGTGCTGCGGCACGTGCGTCTTGCCGTCGGCACCCGCTCCGGCTACCCACCGCCCGACCTGGAGCGCTACGGCGACCGCGTGCTGTCCTTCGAGCTCGACCTCGCCGCCGGTCTCCTCGAGCGAGGTGCGCGAGCGGATCGCCCTCGGCAAGCCGGTCGACGGCCTCGTCCCACCGGCGGTCGCGGGTGCGATCGCGAGGCACGGCCTCTACCGCGGCTACACTGGCGGCGATCCCGAGAGGACTTGACGAGACCCTGACGCCACTCGAACACGCCCGCCGAATCGCCGGCCTCGCCCAGGAGAAGCTGGCGCAGGACGTCCTCATCCTCGATATGCGACCCGTGTGCAGCTACACGGACTTCTTCGTGCTCGCCACGGGCCAGAACGCGCGCCAGACGAAGGCGATCTGGAACGAGGTGCACGAGCGGCTGAAGCACGACGAGGACGCGCTCCCGCGCTCGGTCGCGGGCGAGCGCGAGGGCCAGTGGATCCTCGCCGACTACCTCGACGTGGTCCTCCACGTTTTCACGCCCGAGTCGCGCGAGTACTACCGGCTCGAGGAGCTCTGGGGCGACGTCCCGAGCGTCGAGCTCGCCTCGGCGACCGCCTAGCTAGAATCCAGGGCGCAAAGGGGCCGTAGCTCAGCTGGGAGAGCGTCTGGCTGGCAGCCAGAAGGTCACGGGTTCGAGCCCCGTCGGCTCCATCCCCTACGTTTTCGACACCGCCCCGCGCGGCAGAACGGGTCGATGCGCTTTCGCAAGGGAGCAAGGCTCGACCCCTCGCAGGTCGAGGACCGCCGCGGCGCCGGGGGGATGGCCCTGCCCGGCGGCGGGATCGCCGTGGGCGGCGGCGGGCTCGGTCTCGCCGTGCTGGTGATCTACCTGGTGGTCAGCGCGCTCACGAACGGCGGCGGCCTGTCCGCGCCGCTGCAGAACCTCGACGACCGCTCGGTCGGCGCGCAGCCGGCCGCGGGCTGCACGAGCGCCCAGGACGCGAACACGCGCGAGGACTGCCGGATCGTCGGCTACGTGAACAGCATCCAGACGTACTGGACCGGACAGTTCAAGGCCGCCGGCGGTCGGTACGCGATCGTGAAGACCGTCTTCTTCGACGGCTCGACGCAGACGGGCTGCGGCACGGCGACCTCCGACGTCGGCCCGTTCTACTGCCCGGTCGACAAGCACGTCTACATCGACCTCGGCTTCTTCGACCAGCTGCGCGACCGCTTCGGCGCGACGGGCGGCCCGTTCGCACAGGCCTACGTCCTCGCCCACGAGTACGGACACCACGTCCAGGATCAGCTCGGTCGGCTCAGCGGTGGCTCGGGCGAGGCGGGCGCGACCGGCCGCTCGGTGCGCACCGAGCTCCAGGCCGATTGCTTCGCCGGCGTGTGGGCGAACCACGCCGCCCAGACGGGCTATCTGACCGACCTGACCGACACGGACATCGCGGACGGCCTGAACGCCGCCGCCGCGGTCGGCGACGACCGGATCCAGCAGGCGACCCAGGGCCGCATCGACCCGGACTCGTGGACGCACGGCTCCGCCGCTCAGCGGCAGCGCTGGTTCACGGTCGGCTACCGCAGCGGCAAGCCCGGTGCCTGCGACACGAGCGGGAAGCTCTAGGAGGGTCTGGGGGGACGCTGCACGCCCTCGGGGTGTGCTGGTCGTTCCGAGGCAAGGACGCAGGGAGTGCCGATAGCCGTAGCTATCGGTGCGACTGAGGACGCAGAGTCGGGACGTCGAGCGCGGCCCGAGGGCCTCGTCGGCGTCGCGGCAGACCCTCCTTAGCCCTCGACCCAGTCGCGCGTCAGGTAGAGCCAGAAGGCGAGCCCCGCGTAGTCGCGGTAGGGCCGGAAGCGCCGCTCGATCGTGCGGTCGGCAGCCTTGCGGCCGCGCAGGCGCGCGTAGGTCGGGCGCGTCCAGGAGTCGAGCACGAGCCGTGAGTAGCGGCCGAGCAGCATCATGATGTGGGCGGTCGCGTACGGCCCGCAGCCCGGCAGTGCGAGCAGGCGGTCGGCGACCTCCTCGTCACTCAGCTCCGGGTCGTTCAGCGCCTCGAGGTCGAGCCGACCCTCGGCGACGTCCTCCGCCAGCGAGCGCAGGTAGGCCCCGCGGTAACCAGCGCGAACGACGTCGCGGTAGAAGGCCTCGTCCGCGGCGGCCATCGCGGCGGGCGTGGGGAAGGCGCGGCGGCCGTCGGGCGCCTCGGCCCCGAGGTGGTCGACGAGGGCGGTCGTCATGCGCACCGTCGCCGACCACGCGCAGTTCGTGGTGCAGATCGTCTTGACCACGTCCTCGAAGACCGTCGGGCTGCGCAGCATCCGGCCGGCGCCGGCGGCGGCCCAGCCGAGCTCGGGATCGGCGGCGGCGACGTCGTAGAAGGCCGTGAGGTCGGCGTCGAGCCGCAGCATGTGCCGAACGGACTCGAGCACGCCCGCCTTCGGGCCCGTGCCCGCGACCTTGGCGAAGCCCTTGCGCCCGGCCGAGACGCGGATAGTCGTCGCGCCTCGCGGCAGCGCGAGCGTCGTCGTCAGCGTTCCTGCCTCCAGGTCGATGTCGTTCGGCGGCAGGTCGGCGACGCCGTGCGACGTGATCGTGCGCAAGAGGTCGACCGGCTCGCCGCCGGCCCCCTTCAGTCCGAGCTCCGCTGACCACGCCTTCGCCATCGAGATCCCGAACGCGTTGCGCGGGCGGGCATTCCCGGCGAACATGTGTTCGTGCCGACCGAGGCCACGATCCTGCACGCCGACCTCGACGCCTTCTTCGCGGCGGTCGAGCAGCGCGACGAGCCCCGCCTTCGCGGTCGCCCCGTGATCGTCGGCTCATGGGTCGTGCTCGCGGCCAGCTACGAGGCGAAGGCGCGCGGCGTCCGCACGGCGATGAGCGTGGGGCGCGCCCGCCGCCTGTGCCCGAACGCGATCGTGGTCGAGCCGCGGATGTCCGCCTACAGCGAGGCGAGCAAGGACGTCTACCGAGTCTTCGAGGACACCTCGCCGCGGGTCGAGGGGCTCTCGATCGACGAGGCCTTCCTCGACGTTCGCGGCGTCCGCCGGCTGACGGGGCCGCCGCCGGCGGTGGCCGCGCTCCTGCGGCGCGAGGTTCGGGATCGGGTCGGCCTGCCGATCACTGTCGGTGTCGCGCGCACGAAGTTCCTCGCCAAGGTCGCGAGCGGGGTCGCCAAGCCGGACGGGCTGCTCGTCGTTCCGCCCGAGCGAGAGCTCGCCTTCCTGCATCCGCTCGAGGTCGAGCGGCTCTGGGGCGTCGGCCCGGTGACGGCGAGGCGGCTGCACGCGCTGGGGATCACGACCGTCGGCCAGGTCGCCGAGCTGGGGGAGGGCGTGCTCGTCTCGCTCCTCGGCCGAGCGGCCGGGCGGCAGCTCTACGCGCTGGCGCGGAACCGCGACCCGCGGCCGGTGCGGCCGCACCGCCGTCGCGGCTCGATCGGCGCGCAGCGCGCCCTGGGCCGCTCGCCGACCTCGCTCCAGGAGATCGACGCCTCCCTCGCCGGCCTGGTCGACCGCGTCGCGCGGCGCATGCGCATCGCCGGGCGCACCGGCCGGACGGTCGTGCTGCGCCTCCGCTTCGACGACTTCTCGCGGGCGACACGCTCGCACACGCTGCCCTACCCGACCGCCAGCACCAGGACGATTCTCGACACCGCGCGCGGCCTGCTCGCGGCCGCAACGCCGCTGATCGAGCAGCGCGGGATCACGCTCGTCGGCGTTGCCGTCGGGAACCTCGGCGAAGGCCGCTCGTTCCAGCCGATGCTGCCCTTCGAGCAGGACACGGACGCGCTCGACGCTGCGCTCGACGAGGTGCGGCTCCGATTCGGCTCCGCGGCGGTCACGCGCGCCGTGCTGCTCGGGCGCGATCGGCCCGCGATGCCGCTGCTGCCCGATTAACGCTCTCGGTTGAACTTGCAAAGCGAACATATGTTCGCTTTGATCTGTCAGGTGCAGCTTGCGCTCGACTCGCTCGACCGACTGGTCGACACGCTCGAGGAACGCGGCCCGCTGACGGCCGTCGAGGCCGCCAGGTCGCTGTTCGCGACGCCGTCGATCTCCGCCGGGCTGGCGTCCTCACTGCTAGGCGAGCTCACCGCGGGCGACAGCCGTGTGGCGTGTCTCGGCGGCAGCGTCGCCCTGGCGGGAGGGTGCTCCGACCCGGTGCTCGAGGAGGCCGAGTTCGTCGTCTTCGACCTCGAGACGACCGGCCTCTCGGCGTCGCGGGACCGGATCTGTGAGCTCGGCGCCGTGCGGGTGCGCGGTTTGGAGCTCGTGGACTCGTTCGAGTCGCTGGTCAATCCCGGGATCGCCCTGCCCGAGCCGGTCGCGCGGCTGACGGGCCTGCGCCAGCAGGAGCTGGTCGCCGCTCCGCCGGCCGCGGCGGTCGTGCGCCGCTTCCTGGACTTTGCGGACGAAGCGCTGCTCGTCGCGCACAACGCAGGCTTCGACCAGCGCTTCCTCGAGCAGCACCTGCTCGCGCTCTACGGACGGCGCCTGTCGGAGCCGCCGCTCTGCACTGCGGCCCTCGCGCGCCGCCTGCTGGAAGGGCGCCTGCGCCGGGTCGGGCTCGCTTCGCTCGCACACTTCTTCGGCGTCCCGACCGCGCCCTGCCATCGTGCGCTGCCAGACGCCGAGGCGACTGCACAGGTGCTCGTGCGCCTGATCGGGCTGAGCCAGGAGCTCGGCGCGCGCCGGCTCTCAGAGCTACGCGCGCTCGCCGCGCCGCGCAAGCGCCGCGTATACGACAAGCGCGCGCTCGCGCGAGGCGCCCCGGCGCGGCCGGGCGTCTACCTCTTCCACGACCGCCACGGACAGGTGCTCTACGTCGGCCGGTCGCGCGACCTGCGGGCGCGGCTGCGGTCCTACTTCCGCAGCGAGCGGCAGCGTCCGTCGGTCGAGGCCGCACTGCTGGCGCTCGACCGGATCGAGTGGCGCGTGCTCGGCTCTGAGCTCGAGGCGGCGCTCGAAGAGCTGCGGTTGATCCGCGAGCTCGAGCCGCCGGCCAACTCCCGCAGCCGCCGGCGCGAGCGCGGGGTCTACCTGAAGCGGCGGGGCGACGACTTCGTGGTCTCCAAGCAGCCGGGGCCGCTCGGGCCGATCGGGAGTCGCCGCCAGGCCGGGCTAGCGGCGCGGGCGCTCGCATCGGCCACGGACGAGGAGCTCGAGTCTCTGCTCGACGGCGGGCCGCTGCCTCGTCTGCGCGCCAGGCTCGCGTACCTGGCCGACAGCCTGCGCTACGAGGAGGCGGCGAGGCTGCGCGACCGGATCGAGGCGCTCGAGCGAGTGGTCGAACGCCTGGGTCGGCTGCGCGAGTTGCGGCAGTTGCAGGCGTGTCTGGTCGCGCCGGCCGCCGAGCCGGCTTGGCGCACGGGCTTTTTCGTCGCCGGCGGTCTCGTGCGCGCCGTGCGGCCGCTGCCACCCGGAGCGGGGGCGCTGGTCGAGGTGGAGGCCGGACTCGACTCGTGCCGCGTCGAGTACGACGACGAGCCACTGACCGCCGAGCAGGCCGAGGAGCTGCTGCTCGTCGGCGGCTTCGCGCGCCGCCCTCCGCCCGAGCTCGCCGTGCTGCCGCTGGACGCTCGCCGGATCGCCGCGCACCTGGGCGTGCGGCCCTAGACTCGCTCTCCGTGGCGATCCTGGGCGTCGACGTCGGCGGGACCTTCACCGACGCCGTGCTCCTCGACGAGGGCGAGCTGCGAACCGCGAAGGTGCCGACGGCCGCGCGGCAGGAGGAGTCCGTGCTGGCAGCCGCGGCCGAGGTCGGCGCGGGGGAGGTCGAGCGCTTCACGCACGGCACCACCGTCGCGACCAACGCATTGCTCGAGCGCAAAGGAGCGCGGACCGCGTTCGTGGCGACCGCGGGCTTCGAGCATCTGCTCCATCTGAGACGGCAGAACCGGGCGCACCTGTACAGGCTCTGCGAGGCGCACCCGGAGCCGGTCGTGCCGCTCGAGCGCTGCCACGGCGTGCGCGAGCGGATCGGCCCGGACGGCGTGCTCGAGCCGCTCGAGCTCGGCTCGCTGCCCGAGCTCGGCAGCGGCGTCGAGGCGGTCGCGGTCTGCCTGCTCTTCTCGTTCCGCGACGCCTCGCACGAGCGAGCGGTGGCGGAGGAGCTGCGGCGGCGGCTGCCCGGCACGCGCGTCGTCGCCTCGCACGAGCTCTCGCCGGAGCTGCGGGAGTACGAGCGCGCCTCGACCACGTCTATCGACGCCTACCTCGGGCCGTTGGTCGCGCAGTACCTCCAGGCGCTCGGAAGCGCGGCTATCGAGGCCGGGCTGCCCGAGCCCTTCGTGATGCGCTCCTCGGGCGGGCTCGCCACTCTCGCCGAGGCGGCCGCCCATCCCGCCGTCGCGCTGGTCTCCGGCCCTGCGGCCGGCGTCGTCGGTGCTGCTCGCATGGCGGGAGTCGAGGATGCGATCACGCTCGACATGGGCGGGACCTCGACCGACGTCTGCCTGATTCGCGGCGGAGAGGCGGGCCGCAGCTCGGAGCGCGAGGTCGGTGGGCTGCCGCTGCGGCTGCCGATGGTCGACCTGCAGACCGTCGGCGCGGGCGGTGGTTCGATCGTCTGGCGCGACGCGGGCGGCGCGCTGCGAGTCGGGCCTGAGAGCGCCGGCGCCGACCCTGGACCGGCCTGCTACGGGCGCGGCGGGACGCGGCCCACCGTGACCGACGCGAACATGCTGCTCGGTCGGCTGCCCGAGCGGCTGGCCGGCGGGCTGGAGCTCGACCACGCCGCGGCTGCACGGGCCTTCGAGGGCATCGACCCCGCCGAGGCGATCGAGGTCGTGAACGCGGAGATGCTGCGCGCGCTGCGGCTCGTCTCGGTCGAGCGCGGACACGACCCACGCGAGCTCGCGCTCGTCGCCTTCGGGGGCGCCGGGCCGCTGCACGCCTGCGCGCTGGCCGAGGAGCTCGCGATCGAGACCGTGCTCGTCCCGGAGGCGGCCGGCGTCCTATCCGCGCTCGGCCTGGCGGTCGCCGACGAGCGGCGCGACTCGGTGCGCTCGTTCGTCTGTCCGCTGGAGGAGGCCGGCGAGCTGCCGCTCGAGGGCGAAGCCGAGCTCCGCTACCGCGGGCAGTCGTTCGAGCTGTCAGTGCCCCTGCAGCCGGACCTGGCCGGGGCCTTCCACCGTGCCCACGAGGTGAGGTACGGCTACGCCGATCCCGAGCGGCCGATCGAGCTCGTCGCCGTCCGCACGGCCGAGCTCCGACCCGGGCCGCCGCTGGAGCTCCGACGCGAGCACGTCCGCTCGAGGCCACGGGCCCGGGCGTCGTCGAGCTCGAGGGCGCAACGTGCTGGCTTCCCCCTGGGTGGGTGGGGGTTAGGGATGGAACCAGTACCACGCTTCGGCTCACGCAACTGTCGCGGGACCGTGTCGAGTCTGTGAAATGAGGATCGAGCTGCAGGTGATCGGTGCCTCGCTCCGCTCGATCGCGGACGAGATGGGCGCGGCGCTGGTCCGCTCGGCCTTCTCCGCGAACATCAAGGAGCGGCGCGACTGCTCGACGGCGCTCTTCGACAGGCGCGGGCGGATGGTCGCCCAGGCCGAGCACATCCCAGTCCACCTCGGCGCCCTCCCCGACGCGGTGGCCGCGGTTCGCGCGCACGATCCCGCACCCGGCGAGGCCTGGATCCTCAACGACCCCTTCGCCGGCGGCACGCACCTGCCGGACATCACGCTCGTCACGCGCACGCGCGCGGGCTTCGCGGTCACGCGCGCCCATCACGCGGACGTCGGCGCCGCCGAACCCGGCAGTCTCCCAGCCCACTCGCGCCGACTCGACGACGAGGGCGTCGTGATCCCGCCCACGCGCCTCGACGACGACGTCCTCGGAGAGCTCGTCTCGCGCATGCGCAACCCCGACGAGCGCCGCGGCGACCTGCGCGCCCAGCTCGCAGCGCACCACCTCGCGGAGCGGCGGCTGGACGAGCTCTGCGAGCGGCGGAGCCAGGAGACCGTCGAGGCGGCCATCGACGAGTTGCACGACTACTCGGAGCGTGTCGTGCGGGCGGCGATCGCGCGGCTTCCGGACGGACGCTTCGAGGCCGCCGACTCGCTCGAGCCGGCAGGCGGGGGCGAGCTCGAGATCCGCACCGCGGTGACGATCGCCGGCGACGAGCTCGAGCTCGACTTCGCCGGTACCGCGCCACAGCACGACGGGAACCTGAACTGCCCGCTCGCCGTCACGCGCTCGGCCTGCTACCTCGTTGTCCGCTGCCTCACCGATCCGGATGTGCCCGCCTCGGGCGGTGCCTTCGTGCCCGTGCGCGTGCGCGCCCCGCAGGGCTCGCTGGTCAACGCTCAGGCGCCGGCGGCAGTCGCGGCGGGGAACGTCGAGACCTCGAGCCGGATCGTCGACGTCGTCTTCGCCGCCTTCGGGCAGGCGGTGCCGGTGCCGGCGCAAGGCCAGGGGACGATGAACAACCTCACGCTCGGGAACGACCGCTTCACCTACTACGAGACGGTCGGCGGCGGCCAGGGCGCCTGCCGGGACGCGGACGGGCCCTCGGCGGTGCACGTGGCGATGTCGAACACGCTCTCGACGCCGGCCGAGGCGCTAGAGCTCGCCTATCCCGTTCGCGTGGAGCGGCACGAGTTGCGTCTGGATTCCGGCGGCGCGGGCGAGCACCGAGGCGGCGATGGCGTCGTGCGCGAGCTGCGCGTGCTCGAGGACTGCCGGCTCTCGCTCGTGGGCGAGCGCCGCGCGCGGGCGCCGCAGGGCGTTCGCGGGGGTGAGCCGGGCCTGCGCGGGCGCAACTTCCTGAACGGGGAGGAGCTGGACGCGAAGGTCACGCGCGGGTTGCGCGCAGGCGACCTGATCCGCGTCGAGACGCCGGGCGGCGGCGGTTCCGGGCCTGTCCGAAACGGCCAATAGCCAGGCGTCGCGCAGTCCGGTAGGACCAGCGTGACGATGTTGCACTTTCGACACGGCTCCGTTTCACACGTGCGCGCCGGACACGCCTACCGTCGATGGGAATCGATGGGAGGTGGAAGATGCAGAAACGATCGAGAGCTAGACGCCACGGCGCGCTCCTCGTGCTCGTCGCGGTCGGGATGGCTGCCCTGCTCGTTCCGGCCAGTGGGTCGGCGTCGGACACGACGTCGACCGCTGCGGTCGCGGCCAGCCCGGAAAGGGTGGCGGACACGGCGGGAAGCGGTCCGGTGATCGACGGCGGGGCCGTGACCACCATCACGCCGGTGCAGGCGTACGGCGCGGCACTCGAGCCGGCAACGATCTCGGAGGTGGAAGGCGGGCTCAATCTCCGTCAAGCCGTCGGCCTGTCCTCAACGAGCGCGGTGCTTACGAGCGCTGCGATCGCTTGCTGGCGATGGGTGCCCGCGGTGCAGTGGGGCACATGGCCATACCAGCAGAGGGTCAACAACGACGTCAGCTGGTGCGCGATGTACGGCGACCACATCACCTCCTGGTCTTCGCACGTTTCGCTGGGCTCGCTTCTCTGCGGTTCGAGCGGCCCTTACGGCTACAGACAGGTAGGCGGAGTCGGCTCCGGTGTCGTGAGGCTTCGCGCCGGAGGGTACTTCGGCTGCCCAACGACAGTGCCCTGGATCACCTACCACTTCAACCGCTGGTTCGACACGTCGTTCTATACCCGTGGCTCGGCAGCGGTCGTGGCGAGCAGCTGAATGGAGCGTATGAGCTGGAAGCAGCTGATCGTCGCTCTGGTGCTGATCGCCGTCGGAGTGGCAATCGTCATCGGCGTGCTCTCCTCGTGCGGCGGCCACCGCAGCCCGGAACGCCAAGGCGCAGTGCTCTTGCACCACTGACAATGACCGCCGAGGGCTCGGCGAAGGCCCGTGCCCTCGGCGGCGGGCCCGTGGAACGATCCCGTACACTGACCCGAGCGTGTGGGAGCTGATCTTCATGATGGTGATCCTGAAGATCCCGATTGCGTACCTCTGCTTTGTCGTCTACTGGGCGGTCAAGGCCGAGCCGAAGCCGCCGGAGCCGGTGCGCGCCGCGTCGCCGGCTGACGGCCCCGAGCCGAGGGCTCCCTGGTCGCCCACCCGCGCGCCGCGACCGCGGCGCGGCCCTGAGCGCGGCCCGGTCCGGGCGCGCCGGGCAGCGGTGCCACGGTGAGCGCCCAGCCTCGGGCCGAGTCTCCGAGTGAGGCGATTGCCGGCCTGCTCGCGGCGCTCTCGATCTTCGCCAGCCTGGTCGCGCTTGCCTACCGGCCCGGGCGGCTGATCCCCTTCGCGCTGCTGCTTGCGCTCGTGGCGACCGCGATCGGTGGCAGGCACCAGCGCCTGGCGGCGCTTGCGATCGGGATCGGCGGCGTGTGCTTCGTCGTAGGGATGGCGCTGGCCGTCCTGACTGACAACCCGCTCTACTAGTAGGCCCCCCGGCAGGGATCCCGGTTGGTACAACAAAGACGATGAGCGTGCACGACGTCGACGGACTCAACGCGGGCTACGCTAGCGCGCTGCTCGAGCAGTACCTCGAGAACCCGGACGGGGTTCCGGACGAGTGGCGCGCGCTCTTCGAGAGCGGCGCGAGCGAGCTCGTCGCGACCCACCCCGGTCTCGCGCGGCTCGTCGAGCTACTGCAGGAGAACGGCAACGGCCAGGTCGGCGCTGCGCCGCCGCCGCCCGCGCCGCCGCCTCCACCGCCAACGCCACCCGCGCCCGCCGCTACAGCGGCGCTCGTCGAGGCTCCGCCGGCCCCCGACCAGACCCTGCTCCAGGCCGTGGCCGCCGCGATGGCGCTCGTCACCGCCTACCGCACGTACGGCCACCTCGCCGCCCGGCTTGATCCGCTCGGCGGCGAGCCCGTGGGCGACCCGGCGCTCGACCCGGAGCGGCGCGAGCCGAAGCTGACCCCCGAGCTTCAGCGGCTGATTCCGGCCGACATCCTCGGCGTCCACGTGCCGGGCGAGACGCTCGCGGACGTGCTCCCGCAGCTGCACCAGGTCTACTGCGGCACGAGCGCCTACGAGATCGAGCACATCTCCGACCACGAGCAGCGCGTCTGGCTGCGGACGGTGATCGAGTCCCGCCGCTACCACCACACGCTCGGCGCGGACGACAGGCGCCGCCTGCTCGAGCGGCTGACCGAGGTCGAGGGCTTCGAGCGCTACCTGCGCCGGGCGTTCCTCGGCCAGAAGCAGTTCTCGGTCGAGGGACTGGACGTGATGGTGCCGATGCTGGACGAGACGATCGCCCTCGCCGCAGAGGAGGGCGGCCACGAGGTCGTGCTCGGCATGGCCCACCGCGGCCGGTTGAACGTCCTGGCCCATGTGATCGGCCGCCCCTACGAGACGATCCTGCGCGAGTTCGAGGGCGAGCGGACCCTCGAGGCAGTCGCGGCCGATCCCGAGGGCGGCACCGGCGATGTCAAGTACCACCTCGGCGCCGAAGGCACTCGCAGCACCTCTGCGGGCGAGATCACCGTCACGCTCGCCTCGAACCCGAGCCACCTGGAGGCGGTCGACCCGGTCGTCGAGGGCCGCACGCGCGCCGAGCAGACCGACCGCTCGACCCGCACCGGCTTCGTCGACTCCTCGGTCGCGATGGCCGTCCAGATCCACGGCGATGCCGCTTTCCCCGCCCAGGGCGTCGTGGCGGAGACGCTGAACCTGGCCGACCTGAACGGCTACTCGACGGGCGGCTCGCTGCATCTGATCGCGAACAACCAGATCGGCTTCACCACCGAGCCCGCCGACGCGCGCTCGACCCGTTACTCGAGCGACCTCGCCAAGGGCTTCGACCTGCCGATCATCCACGTCAACGCCGACGACCCCGAGGCCGCGCTCTCTGCCGTGCGGCTGGCGATGGCGTTCCGCCGCCGCTTCTGCACCGACGTCGTGATCGACCTCGTCGGCTATCGCCGCCACGGCCACAACGAGCAAGACGAGGCCGCCTACACGCAGCCGCTGATGGCGGCGCGAATCGAACGGCAGCCCAGCGTGCGTGAGCAGTACGCGAAGACGCTGCTCGAGGAAGGCGTCGTCTCGCAGGAGGACCTGGACGCGCTTGCCGCCCGCGTCGACACGGCGCTGAAGGAGGCGCACGAGCGCCTGAAGACCACCTTCGGCCAGGGAGTGCCGGCCGTCGCCTACGAGGGCCGCATCCCGGCCTCGACCGGCGACGAGGTCGTGACCGCCGTCGCCGACGAGCGCCTGCGCTCGCTCAACGACGAGTTGCTCGCCGTGCCCGACGGGTTCACCGTCAATCCGAAGCTCGCGAAGCAGCTCGAGCGGCGTCGCGCGACGCTCGACGAGGGCGGAATCGACTGGGGCCAGGCCGAGGAGCTCGCCTTCGCAAGCCTGCTCGTCGACGGGATCCCTGTGCGGCTGACCGGCCAGGACACCGAGCGTGGCACCTTCTCGCACCGGCACCTCGTCCTCCACGACGCCGAGAACGGACAGGCCTACGCGCCCATCCAGGGCCTGCGCCAGGCGACCGCGTCCTTCGAGATCCACAACTCGCCGCTCTCCGAGGAGGCCTGCCTCGGCTTCGAGTACGGCTACTCGGTGGCCGCGCCCGAGGCGCTCGTCGCCTGGGAGGCGCAGTTCGGCGACTTCGTCAACGGCGCGCAGGTGGCGATCGACCAGTTCATCGTCTCGGGGCTGTCGAAGTGGGGCCAGACCTCACGGCTGACCCTGCTGCTCCCGCACGGCTACGAGGGCAACGGCCCCGAGCACTCGAGCGCACGGCTCGAGCGGTTCCTCCAGCTCGCCGCGCAGGAGAACATCCGGATCGCGAACTGCACGACGGCCGCGCAGTACTTCCACCTGCTGCGGCGTCAGGCGCTCGACCCGAGCGCCCGCCCGCTCGTAGTGATGACGCCGAAGGGCCTCCTCCGGCTGAAGCAGGCGGCCTCGACTCTCGCCGACCTGTCCGAAGGCGTGTTCCGTCCCGTGCTCGGCGACCCCGGTGCGGATGCCCCTCTGGTCAGGCGGCTCGTGCTCTGCTCCGGGAAGCTCTACTACGACCTCGTCGGCAACGAGCAGCGCGAGCACGCGCAGGCCGTCGCGGTCGGGCGCCTCGAGCAGCTCTACCCGTTCCCGGTCGAGGCCTATGCCGAGCTCGTGCGCTCGTACATGGGGCTCGAAGAGGTCGTCTGGGCCCAGGAAGAGCCGCAGAACATGGGCGCGTGGCGGGCGATCCGCCACCGGCTCGAGGAGTCGCTGCCCGAAAACGTGCGGTTGCGCTTCGTCGGCCGTCCTTGGCGCGCGAGCCCGTCCGAGGGCTACCCGACCGCGCACCTCAAGGAGCAGGACCGGATCGTGCGGGAGGCCCTGACGCTCTAGACGGTTTGGCGGAATCGCGCTCGTCGCGGGGGCGCGTTCCGGTGGCTCGGCGGCATTTCACCGAGCCCGACCTAACTAGCCGGCCTTGCGGCGGCGCTGCTGCTCCATCACCTTGGAGGCGAGCTTCGGCCCGTGCTTGCGGGCCTGGCTAATGATCACGCGGCGGTGCTGCTTGGGGATGCGCCGCCAGATGTCCCAGGCGGTCAGCGCGAGGCCGAGGGTGCCCGTGCGCCGGAATGCGCGGAAGCCTGCCATCGCGGCAGCCTAGCGCTTCCCGTGGTGACCGCCGTCGCCATGCCCGTGGCCGTCACCGTCACCGCCGTCGCCATGCCCGTGGCCGTCACCGTCACCGCCGTCGCCATGCCCGTGGCCGTCACCGTCACCGTTTTCGTGGCCGTGACCCTGGCCTTGGTCGTCGTCGTTGTCGTGGCCGTGACCGTGGTCGCCGTGCTCCTTGTCGTGCCCGTGCTCCTTGTCGTGCCCGTGATCGCCCTGGTCGTCGTCGTGACCGTGTTCGTCATGCCCGCGCTCGTGGCCGTGTGACCCGTGCTGCTTGTGAGCCTTCTGCTTGTGCTCGTGCTTGCCATTGGGCGCCGTGGGAGCGGCTGGAGGAGTCGCAGGCGGCGGCGGCGGAGGCGGAGGTGGAGGTGGAGGTGGAGGTGGAGGCTCGGCCGGGGGCGGAGGCGGGGGCGGAGCTGCGGGCGGTGGCGGTGGCGGTGGCGGGGGCGGGGGCGGGGGCGGTGGCGGTGGCGGGGGCGCCTTCGGCGTGCGAACCGGCCTGGCCTGGCGCGGCGGCGTGGCGGAGGAGATCGGGGCAGGGACTGCCGACACGCTCCGGGGAGCGGCGAGCACCGGTCCGGCGACCGCCGGCGGTGCGACCGTCGGCGAGCTCGGAGCTTGAGAATGTTTGGCCGGCGGAGGCGGCAGTGGGGCAGCGCGGACGACGTGGGGCGGTGCTGCGCCACCCGAAAGAGTGAGCGAGTCCGGCGTCGTCTCGGATCCCAGGGTCACGAGCGCAGGCAGCGTGACGGCCGCGGCCAGCGCGGTGCCCGCTACTGCGGCGGTTGCGATGATCGTGAGGCCCCTACTCACAAGCTCCCCTTGTTTTGCCGATTCACTGGATGATGGTATCGGCGGTATCAGTCATCAACCTAAATTGTGAGTCATGAGCTTCAAGCTCAAGCTAGTCGGCTATTTCCTGCTCGTCTCGGTTCTCCCGCTCGGCGCGGCCGGTTGGGCGCTGCACAGCGTGGCGAAGAGCAGCGAGACGAGGCGCGTGGACGTGCGCCTCGAGGCCGGTTTGCGCGCGGTGGTGGCCACCTACAAGGCACAGGTGGCGGCAGCCGACCGGCGCGCGAGGGCCCTGGCCGTGAACCGCGACCTGCAAGGGGCGCTCCTGCGCGGAGACCGGCGCGGAACGCGCGAGCTCGTAGCCGCCAATCGGGGCGTCCGTCTGGAGACGCCGTCGCTCCAGATCGGGCCGGCGCGGATGATCGCGCCCGGACCGCGATTCGCGATCGTCAACAACGGCGACGTCGTCGGCACGCTCGTCGCGGGCGTTCCGCTGACGCCGACCGCGCTCGCTCGACTGCGCAGCCGCTCCGGGCTCGACCCGAGTGACCGGCTCGTCGTGCTCCGGCGAGGCCGCGTGGCCGGCGGACCAGCCGCGCTCGCCGGTGCGGCGCTCGCGGAATCCAGGCGAGCGCAAACGCTCACGATCGACGGCACGCGTTACCGGGCGTTGGCCACGACTTCGCAGGAGAGGAGCGTAAACGCAGCCCTCGCGCTGCTCACGCCCCAGCACGAGATCGACCAGCAAGTGGTGAAGGCCGACAAGCGGCTGCTGATCGGCCTGCTCGTCTCACTGCTTCTGATCGGACTGGTCGCCTACGCCGTCGGCCGCTCGATCGTCGCGACGCTCGACCGCCTGGCCACCGCCGCGAACGCGATCGCGCGCGGCCGTCTCGACCGGCGTGTCGAGGTCGACGGCAGCGACGAGTTCGCCCGACTCGGGACCGCCTTCAACGAGATGGCCGACCAGCTCGAAGCCCGTCTGGCGGAGCTCGACACAGAGCGCGCGCGCATGCGGGATGCGAACGTCCGGTTCGGTGCCGCGCTCGCCGCGACGCACGACGTCGACCAGCTCCTGCGCGTGGTCGTCGAGACGGTGGTCGAGGCCACCGGCGCGACCGGGGGGCTCGTCGTCGGGCTCGGCGGCGAGATCGTCCAGTCGGGGACGCTCTCCGACCGCGGCGAGACCTTCGAGCTGCCGCTCACCGCCGGCCGCCAGAGCTTCGGCACGCTCACCCTCTCCGGCCGCGGGTTCACCGTCGAGCAGCGCCGGACGGCCGCCTCGCTGGTCGCCCACGCCGCAATCGCGCTCGAGAACGCGAGGCTGCACCGGATCGTCGCGCGGCAGGCGCTGGTCGACATGCTCACCGGCCTCGCCAACCGTCGTCACTGCGAGGAAGCGCTCTCCGGCGAGCTGATGCGCGCCGAGCGCTTCGGCGGCTCGGTCTCGTTCGTGCTCGCCGACCTGGACAGCTTCAAGTCGATCAACGACCGCTTCGGGCACCCGGTCGGCGACGGCGTGCTGGTCGAGTTCGCCGAGACGCTGCGGGAGTGCGTGCGCGAGATCGACGTCCCCGCCCGCTGGGGCGGCGAGGAGTTCGCGATCGTCCTGCCCGGCACCGACCTCGACGGGGCGGCTCGCCTGGCGGAGCGCGCGCGGCGAGCATTCGAGGCTCGCACCATCCTGGCGCCGGACGGCAGGCGCATCCACGTCACCGTCAGCCTCGGCGTCGCCGCGTTCCCGGAGGCGGCCGTGGGGGACGGCCTCGTGGCGGCGGCCGACGGGGCGCTCTACGAGGCCAAGCGCACCGGCAAGAACCGCGTCGTGACGGCCCGCCCACGGGCTCGCCAGGCCTAGAAGCTGCCGATTTCTGCTCCAGGCGTTAGAATCCGGCGCTTGCCCCACGACCCACGGGAGGAGTTCCGCCGGTGGAGACCTCTTCGCTGTTTGCACAAGTCATCCAGGACCATCTCGAACTGAAGCAAAAGAACTCGGAGCTCGAGGGTGAGCTGCCCCTCGACCGCTACAAGTCGGAGGATCCCTTCGAGAACCATCCGCTCTTCAAGACCGAGGAGCAGGCCCGCATCGAGGAGACGATGGACGGCGAGGAGCCGGCCATCAGCCAGGAGCGCGCCGCGCTTGCATGGCCGACGGACGAGTCGGAGGCCGAGAAGGAAGGCCTCTGGAGCCAGTCGCGCGACTTCGACTGGGGCGACTGACGTGCGACGGTTGCGGTTCGCGCTGATCGGCGCCGCGCTCGCGTACTTCTTCGACCCGGACAACGGCAAGGCTCGCCGCAAGGCCGTGATCAAGCGGCTCGCGGAGCTTCGCTCGCGCCCGCGGCCGGAGCTCGCCGACGACCTCGTCGGCCAGGCACGCGACACGTAAATAGCGTCCGGCGCGGCGTCTAGCGTCGCGCGCGTGGAGGGCACGCAGCAGACCGCCGAACGCTGCTTGCGCTGCGGCGCGCCGATGGAGTGGCGCCACCAGACGTGGCAGTGCCCGCGCTGTGCGTTCAAGCTCGGCTGCTGCGAAGGCGAGCCCCAGTCATGCTCGCGGCCCGCACCGGACCGGCGATAATCGCCGGCTCCGGTGTCATTGCAGGAACGAACCGAGGCGCGGCCGCCCGAGTCCCGTGATTCCTCCGCGGTGCGGCTGCGCGGATTGCGCAAGGCCTACGGCGACGTGGTCGCGGTCGACGGCGTCAACCTGGAGATCGCCGAGGGCGAGTTCTTCACCTTGCTCGGGCCCTCCGGCTCGGGCAAGACCACGACGCTGCGCCTGATCGCGGGGTTCGAGCGGCCCGATGCAGGCACGGTCGAGCTCGCAGGACGAGACGTCTCGAACGTGCCGCCGTACGCGCGCGACGTGAACACGGTCTTCCAGGACTATGCGCTCTTCCCGCACATGACCGTCGCCGAGAACGTCGCCTACGGGCTGCGCGTGAAGGGCGTCCCGCGCCGCGACCGCGACGGGCGGGTCGAGGACGTGCTGCGGCGGATGCGACTGCCGGGCGTGGGCGGGCGCAAGCCGGCTCAGCTCTCCGGCGGCCAGCGCCAGCGGGTCGCGCTCGCGCGCGCGCTCGTCAACCGCCCCGACGTGCTGCTGCTCGACGAGCCACTCGGCGCGCTCGACCTGAAGCTGCGCCAGGAGATGCAGCTCTTCCTCAAGAGCCTGCAGCAGGATCTCGGGATCACGTTCGTCTACGTCACGCACGACCAGGACGAGGCGCTCACGATGAGCGACCGACTGGCCGTCTTCAACGACGGCCGGATCGAGCAGCTCGGGACTCCCGCCGAGGTCTACGAGCGCCCGCAGAGCGCGTTCGTGGCCGGCTTCGTCGGCGTCTCGAACGAGCTCGAGCGCGACGGCCGGCGCTACGCGGTCCGGCCGGAGAAGATTCATCTGAGCGACGCGGGCTCGGCCCCGGCGGCGGGCATGCACGTCGAGCCGGGCCGGATCCGCGACGTCGTGTACGCCGGGATGGTGACCCGCTTCATCGTCGAGCTCGACCGCGGCGGGGAGCTTCAGGTCGTCCGGCAGAACCTCGAGACCTCGTCGGCCGAGGCGCTCGACGCCAGGGGCCGCGCGGTCCGCCTCGAGTGGCGCCCAGAACACCAGCTCGAGATCGACAACCCGGGGGAAACGGAAGGAGAGCGATGAAGAAGCAGTCCTGGAGGGCCGTCGGCTGGACCGCGGCCGCACTGGTCGTCGGTGCCCTTGCGGTCGTGGCGACAGGGTGTGGCGGCAGCAGTGACAGCAGCAGCAGCGGCGGCGGCGAGGCGAGCACGGAGATCGACGGCCTCGGGTCGTCCCTCGACGAGATCAAGCAGAAGGCCCGCGACGAGGGCCAGGTCGACCTCGTCATCTGGGCCGGCTACGCCGACAAGGCGTGGGCGAGCACGTTCACGAAGCAGACCGGCTGCAAGGTCGTGACCAAGGACGGCGGCACGTCCGACGACATGATCGACCTGATCTCGACCGGTCAGTACGACGGCGTCTCGGCCTCCGGCAACGCCAGCGTGCGCCTAATGAAGCGCGGGGACGTCGCGGCGGTCAACACCGACCTGATCCCCAACTACGCAGACGTGGCAACCGGGCTCAAGAACCAGGACTACAACTCGCTGGACGGGCAGGCCTACGGCGTTCCCCACGGCCGCGGGCCGAACCTGCTGATGTGGCGGAGCGACGTCGTCAGCCCGGCGCCGACGAGCTGGTCGGCCGTCTGGAATCCCAGCCCGACCGTGAAGAAGAAGATCTCGATCTACGACGACTCGATCTTCATCGCGGACGCCGCCCTGTACCTGAAGGCGACGAAGCCCGACCTCGGGATCGACAATCCCTACCAGCTGAACGACGAGCAGTTCACGGCGGCCACCGACCTGCTGAAGCAGCTGAAGCCGAATGTCGGCGAGTGGTGGGCCGACTACGCGAAGCAGATCCAGTCGTACGCGAACAAGGACGTCGTGATCGGGACGACGTGGCCGTACATGGAGAACATCCTCAAGGCCGACAAGAAGCCGGTGACCGCGATCAAGCCGAAGGAAGGCACGACCGGCTGGTCGGACACCTGGATGATCTACTCCAAGGCCGCCCACCCGAACTGCATGTACCTCTGGATGAACTACATCATCTCGCCGCAGGCGAACGCGAAGGTCGCCGAGTCGTTCGGCGAGGCGCCTTCCAACCCGAAGGCGTGCAGCTACACGACCGACAAGAACTTCTGCACGGCGTTGCACGCCAACGACGAGGGCTACTGGAAGGACATCTACTACTGGACGACTCCCACCGCCGACTGCGGCGGCAAGGGAGGCACCTGCAAGACGCAGCAGGACTGGGTGAACGCCTGGACGGAGATCCGGGGCTGACGAGCCGCCCCGCCTCGCCGTGACCTCGGTCGCCTACGACGAGCCGTCGCCCCGGGAATCCCTGGGGCGGCGGCTCTCGAGGTTCTTCTACCGTCATCCACGGCTGAGCCTCGCGCTGCTGCTCGCGGTGCCGATCGCGTGGCTCGTCGTCGTCTACCTCGGCTCGCTGGTCGTCCTGTTGCTGGCCGCGGTCTGGAACGTCGACCCGTTCACGTCGAAGGTCGTCCACACCTACACGCTCGACAACTTCCGCCGGATCATCGACGAGCCGGTGTACCGCGACGTGGCCTGGCGGACGATCCGGATGGCCGGCCTCGTGACGGTCGCGGACGCCGTGCTCGCGTTCCCGATCGCGTACTACATGGCGCGGGTCGCCTCGCCGCGGACGCGGAACCTGCTCGTCGTCGCGGTGCTGATGCCGCTGTGGGCGAGCTATCTCGTCAAGGCGTACGCGTGGCGGACGATCCTCTCGGGAGCCGGGGTGCTGAACTGGGTGCTCGAGCCGCTCGGGCTCTCGTTCCAGGGCTACTCGGAGGTCGGCCTCTGGCTCGTCTTCACGTACCTGTGGCTGCCGTTCATGATCCTGCCGATCTACGCGGGGCTCGAGCGGATCCCCGATTCGCTGCTCGAGGCCTCGGCCGACCTCGGTGGGCGCTCGCTGCGGACGTTCCGGCGTGTGACGCTGCCGCTCGCCTTCCCGGCCGTCGTGGCCGGCTCGATCTTCACCTTCTCGCTCACGCTCGGGGACTACATCGCGCCGAAGCTGATCACGAGCCAGCAGTTCATCGGGACGCTGATCTACGACAACCACGGCACGAACCTGCCGGTCGCGGCCGCATTCACGCTCGTCCCGATCGTCGTGATGGTCGTCTACCTGCTGGTCGCGCGGCGGCTGCACGCGTTCGAGGCGCTCTGATGGTCGAGACGCGACTCACCCGCGTGCTTCTGCGCCTTGGTGCCGGCCTCACGCTTGCGTTCATCTACCTGCCCCTGATCCTGATCGGGCTCTAC
This sequence comes from uncultured Actinomycetes bacterium, assembly GCA_963763475.1. GTDB lineage: Bacteria > Actinomycetota > Thermoleophilia > Gaiellales > Gaiellaceae > AC-32. The sequence continues at coordinate 677,145 of CAVXOR010000002.1, forward strand.
GCCTTCAACGAGAGCGTCACCCAGAGCTGGCCGATCCAGGACTACACGACGAAGTGGTTCTCGATCGCCTACCACGACGAGGGAGTGCGTCAGGCGCTCTGGCTCTCCGTTCGCGCCGCGCTCGGCGCGACCGCCGTCGCGCTCGTGCTCGGGACGTTGACCTCGCTCGCCGTCTCGCGCTTCGACTTCTTCGGTCGCGACGCCATCTCGCTGGTCGTCATCCTCCCGATCGCACTGCCGGGGATCATCACCGGGCTCGCGCTCCGCACGACCTACTCGACGGTCGGAGTCGACTTCGGGCTCCTCACGATCATCGTCGGCCATGCGACCTTCTGCATCGTCGTGGTCTACAACAACTCGCTCGCGCGCCTACGCCGCCTGGCCGGGTCGCTCGAGCAGGCGTCGTACGACCTCGGCGCCGATGCCTTCCAGACGTTCCGCTACGTGACCTTCCCGCAGATGCGGACGGCACTGCTGGCCGGAGGGCTGCTCGCCTTCGCACTCTCGTGGGACGAGGTCGTCGTGACGATCTTCACCGCTGGTGCGCAGCAGACGCTGCCGATCTGGATCTTCGCGAACCTCTTCCGGCCAGTCGAGCAGCCGGTCGTGAACGTCGTGGCGCTGTTCGTGATCGTCATGTCGCTGATCCCGGTCTGGATCGCGCAGCGGATGACGCAGGGGTCCGGGCTGACGCGAAGGCGGTAGGCTGGTCCGGAGTCCGACCGGGAGGGATCGCGATGAGCGTGACGGTTTCGCAGCACAAGAACTTCGTCGGCGGCAAGTGGGTGGACGCGGTCGAGGGCGGCACGATGGAAGTGCTGAACCCCGCCACCGGAGAGACGATCGCCGAGGTCCCGCGCGGGACCCAGGCCGACGTCGACCGTGCCGTCGAGGCGGCCAAGCAGGCGCTGCCCGAGTGGCTCGAGACGACGCCACAGGAGCGCTCCGAGGCGCTACTCAAGCTGGCGGCGGCGATCGAGGACAACGCCGAGGAGCTGGCCGAGCTCGAGTCGCAGAACGTCGGCAAGCCGCTGTCCTACGCGCGCGACGAGATGCCCGTCAGCGCCGACAACTTCCGCTTCTTCGCGGGCGCGGCCCGTCTGCTGGAGGGCAAGTCGGCCGGCGAGTACATGCGCGGCTACACCTCGATGATCCGCCGCGAGCCGCTGGGCATCGTCGGCGGGATCGCTCCCTGGAACTACCCGCTGATGATGGCCGTCTGGAAGATGGGCCCGGCGCTCGCGGCTGGCAACGTCCAGATCGTCAAGCCCTCCGAGCAGACGCCGCTGACGGCGCTGCGCTTCGCAGAGCTCGCCGCCGAGATTCTCCCGCCCGGTGTGCTGAACGTGATCACCGGCGACGGTGAGCCCGTCGGCGCGGGGATCGTGCGGCACCCGGACGTGCGCATGGTCTCGCTCACCGGTGACGTCGCGACCGGCAAGGAGATCGCCCGCACGGCGGCGGACACGCTCAAGCGCGTGCACCTCGAGCTCGGCGGCAAGGCCCCGGTGCTCGTCTTCGACGACGCCGACCCAGCGGCCGTCGCGGAGGGCATCAAGATCGCCGGCTACTGGAACTCCGGGCAGGACTGCACGGCCGCCTCGCGCGTGGTCGCCGGGCCGAAGATCTACGACAAGCTGCTCGACGAGCTCGTGCCGGCGGTCGAGTCGCTGCACGTCGGCGACCCGGCCGAGGGCGACGAGATCGAGATGGGCCCCGTGATCTCGAAGGACCAGCAGGAGCGCGTGCTCGGCTTCCTCGACCGCGCCAAGGGCGCGAAGGTGCTGACCGGGGGAGGCACCAACGGCGACCGCGGCTTCTTCGTCAAGCCCACCGTGATTACCGATGTCGGCCAGGAGGACGAGATCGTTCAGCGTGAGGTCTTCGGGCCGGTCGTGACCGTGCAGCGCTTCGCCGACGACGACCAGGCGATCGCGTGGGCCAACGACGTGAATTACGGCCTCGCGGCCTCGGTCTGGACTCGTGACGTCGGTCGCGCGCTGAACGCGGCGCGGAAGCTCCAGTTCGGGACGGTCTGGATCAACGACCACATCCCGCTGGTCTCGGAGATGCCGCACGGCGGCTACAAGCAGTCCGGCTACGGCAAGGACCTCAGCGCCTACTCGCTCGAGGACTACACGCAGCTCAAGCACGTGATGGCCAAGATCGACTGAGCTCGCCATCACCTCCTTGAACAGCCGGCACCGGCGGCCCGGAGAGACAGTGGTGCGGCGGGACGTCTGGCGCGGGACGCCGTTGGTCGCCTGGGGCGCCGTGGTCGTTCAGGACGATTCCGAGCTGCTCGCGCTCTACATGCCGGAAGGGAGCCCCTTGGGGTTCGCTTCCGACTTCTTCGGCGGGCCGCACCCCTGGAGTGGCAAGGAACGTTGGGAGGGCCACGGCGTCCTGCAGCTGCAGCGCCCGGGCGAGATGCACGCCGTGTGGGTCTTCTGGGCCGGCGCCGCGCGCGAGCTCGGGGCCTGGTACGTCAACCTCCAGGAGCCCTACCGGCGGAGCCGCTTCGGGTTCGACACACAGGATCTCGAGCTCGACATCGTGATCACCACTGACGGCGCGTGGCGGTTCAAGGACGACGAGAAGCTCGAGCGGTGGATCGAGCGCGGGCGCTGGACGCCCGACGAGGTCACGGCAATTCGTGCAGAGGGAAAGCGGGTCGCGAGGGACCTCGAGCTGGGCCGCCGCTGGTGGTCGGACGAGTGGGCAACGTGGCAACCTGACCCGGAGTGGCCGGAGCCGACCATCCCGGCGACGTGGCAACGGGCATGACCTGAACGCCCCACCTGACGGCGAGATCGACTAGGCGCTCCAGATCACTTCGATCGGCCGGTTCAGACCGGGCAGCGGCAGGGTGCCGGCCTCGGCCTCGACTGCGGCGCGCGCCTTTCGGGAGAGTCGTGTCCAGGCGTCGACCCGCACGACGTGCTGTGCCCGCCGCCAGGTGCCGCGGAACTCGCCCTCGACGAGCAGCGCGCCCGGCCAGACGCGCGGCGTCCAGAGACGCTCGCGCTGATCCTTGCGCGGCACCAGCAGCTCCCGCTCGGCTCCGTCGAGCAGGAAGTACGCATCGCCGCTCGGCAGCAGCCGGGCGGGCGCGGCGGCCGTCTCGGCGGCGCGCATCGCCGGCTCGTCCTCGGCGAGCAGCCACTCCTCGCCGAGCGGCGAGCGAATCGGTAGCAGTGATCCCTCGAGCGAGGCGAAGGTCTCTGCGGCCGCCCGACGGGAGACGCCTGCCCAGCGGGCGAACCCGTCGGCCGTCGTGGGCCCGAAGACGTGGAGGTAGCGCCGAGCCAGCTCGCGGCGAGCATCGGCCGGCGCGATCTTCGGGGCGGCGACCGTCCAGACCTGCGGCGCCCGCGCGCCCTCCCAGCGGATCGCGACCGTGCCGGTGGTCGTGGCGTACCTCATCGAGTTGCCGATCCCGATCTCGCGCCCGACCTCGCGGTCCGTCAGCCGCCTGCCGGCGAGCCCGGCGTGCAGCCGCTCGGCCATGCGCTCGGCTCGCTCTCGTCCCTTGCCGCTCTCCGGATGCCTGCCGACGGAGAAGAAGGCGAAGTCGCGTTTCGGCACGACGTACGTGCTGAAGCGAGGCCCCCACAGCTGGGCGAGGGAGGGGTGCTCCCAGGTCGACGGCTCGACTCCCTCGACGCGCGCGTGCAGCGAGAGCAGCGCGGCTCGCGGCATGCTGTCCTGCAGGCCGGCCCAGGCGGCGGTGCGGATCGAATCCGCGCCCATCGGCAGGCGTTCGTCAAGCGCGCCGACCCGCCGGCGGTAGGCCAGGATCTGCCGCCGAGTGACCCTGAGTCGCGTTTGCACGGGCCGGATTCTGCATGCGAACGCGCTTCCCGGTTGCGTGATGCGAGGGAAACCTGGTAGGAAGACCTCGCATTGCGCAGACCTGAGCGACGCGAGCGGCGGCGGGGGGCAGTCAGCGCTGCGCCGCACCTCGACCGGATCGACCAGCGGCTGATCGAGGCGCTGCAGAAGAACGGCCGCGAGCCGTTCCGCCGCATCGCCGCTGAGGTGGGAGTCTCCGAGGCGACGATCCGCGCGCGCTACCAGCGGCTCTGCGAGGACAACATCCTTCAGGTCACCGGCGTGACCAACCCGCTCGGGCTCGGCTTCGAGGCGATCGCGATGGTCGGCATCCGCACGGGCGGCGCGCCCGAGCCGGTAGCCGACGCGATCTCCCAGTGGGACGAGGCGGGCTACGTCGTGATCACGGCCGGGCAGTTCGACATCCTCGTCGAGCTCGTCTGCGCGGACCGGCGGCAGCTGCTCGACGTCACCAACCGGATGCGCGAGCTCGACGGCGTCGTCTCGACCGAGAGCTTCCTCTACCTCGAACTCTGGAAGCAGCTCTACGACTGGGGCGCTCGCGTCCACAACGGCGTGCGGGCGGGCACGGGCTGATGGCGGTCACCGAGCAGCCCCAGGCGACGCATTCCGCGGGCACGGCCGACGTCCGCCTCGACCACGTGACCAAGCGTTTCGACGACGTCACCGCCGTGGACGACCTCTCGCTCGAGATCGAGCACGGCAGCTTCTTCGCGCTGCTGGGCCCCTCGGGCTGCGGCAAGACGACGACGCTGCGCATGATCGGCGGCTTCGAGGAGCCGACCGAAGGGACGATCTACCTCGGCGACGAACCGGTCAGCGGCAGGCCGCCGTACAAGCGCGACGTCAACACGGTCTTCCAGTCGTACGCGCTCTTCCCGCACCTGACGATCTTCGAGAACGTCGCCTTCGGGCTGCGGCGGCGGGGCGTGCGCGGCAACGACGTCCGCGGGCGGGTCGAGTCGATCCTCGAGCTCGTCGGCCTGGCGGGGCTCGGCAAGCGCAAGCCGCGACAGCTCTCGGGCGGACAGCAGCAGCGCGTCGCGCTGGCGCGGGCGCTCGTGAACAAGCCGCGCGTCCTGCTGCTCGACGAGCCGCTCGGGGCGCTCGACTTGAAGCTGCGCAAGCAGATGCAGCTCGAGCTGAAGGCGATCCAGCACGACGTCGGGATCACGTTCGTCCACGTCACGCACGACCAGGAGGAGGCGATGACGATGGCGGACCGGATCGCGATCATGAACGCCGGCAGGATCGAGCAGCTGGGCACGCCGTCGGACCTCTACGAGGATCCACAGACGGCATTCGTGGCGAGCTTCCTCGGGATCTCCAACCTGCTCGAGGGAACCGTCGCCGGCCCGGGGCGCGTGCGGCTCGGCGATGGCACCGAGGTGCGCGTCCCGGAGTCGACGCTGAACGGCCGCAACGGCAAGGTGGCGGTCGGCGTCCGCCCGGAGAAGATCCGGCTCGGCCACGCCGAGGAGAACCGGCTGACCGGCCGCCTGCTCGAGACGGCCTACGTCGGCGTCGCCACCCAGTACGTGCTCGAGACGCGAGCCGGCAACGTCAGCGTCTACGTCCAGAACAGCGAGCCCGGCGCGGCCGAGCAGGCGCCGAGCGAGATCTCGTGGAGCCCTGACTCCACGTTCGTCGTCGATTCCACGGAGGGAGCCGAATGACCGACCAGCTCACGCGGCAGCAGCTGCTCAGACGCGCAGCGATCGGAGGGGCCGCGATCACGTTCCCAGGGATCCTCGCCGCCTGCGGGAGCAGCGGCACCAAGGCCTCTGGGGGCACGACCAGCGTCGAGCAGAAGCTGGCGAGCACGCTGCACTTCTCGAACTGGACCCTCTACATGGACACCAACAAGAAGAACCACACGTTCCCGTCGCTCCTCGAGTTCAAGAAGAAGTTCGGCGTGAACGTCGACTACGTCGAGGACATCAACGACAACGCGTCGTTCTTCGGGAAGATCCAGGGGCAGCTCTCGCGCGGCCAGTCGACCGGCCGGGACATCGTCGTCCTCACCGACAACGACCGCTACCTCTCGCTGATGATCAAGAAGGGGTGGGCCGAGAAGCTGGACAAGTCGGCCATTCCGAACATCAAGAACCTGGTCGACGTCCAGAAGCACCCGAACTTCGACCCCGATCGCGAGTACTCGCTGCCGTGGCAGTCCGGGATGTCCGGCATCGCCTACAACGACACGGTCACCGACCCGGTGCTGTCGATCGACGACCTGCTCGAGAATCCGAAGCTGAAGGGCAAGATCACGGTCCTCAACTCGATGGGCGACGCGATGACGATCGTGATGCTCGCGAACGGCGACGACCCGACGAAGGTCACCGACAAGAGCTGGAACGCAGCCTTCAACCGGATCAAGAAGGCCGTCGACAACAAGCAGATCCGCCAGTTCACGGGCAACGACTACGCGCCGATCCTGGCCAGGGGCGACCTCGCCGCCGCGATGTCGTGGTCCGGGGACATCCCGCAGCTCGGCAACAAGCACATCCACTGGAATGTGCCCGAGGCGGGCGGCGCGATCTGGACCGACAACATGCTGATCCCGAAGGGCGGCGACGTCTACACCGCGTCGGTCTACATGAACTACGTGTACGACCCGAAGGTGCAGGGCCTGATGGAAGCCGGCGACCCGAAGCGCAACATCACCGGCATCTACTACATCCCGCCGGTCAAAGGTGCGGGCGAGGCGGCGAAGACGTACGACCCGGCCGTCGCCAAGAACCCGCTCATCTTCCCGACGGCGAAGATGCTCGACAGCGTCAAGATCTTCGACAGCAAGGCGCTCAACAATCAGAAGTACCTCGAGCAGTGGCAGAACCTGATCTCGGGCTGAGCGGCGAGTGAGCTTCTTCCATCGCAACCGCGGGCTGACCCCGTACCTGCTCCTCCTGCCTGGGGTGCTCTGGCTGTCGATCTTCTTCGTCGTCCCCCTCGGCTACCTCGCCTACCAGTCGCTCGAGTCGGGCAACATCGACTTCGGCTACTCGTTCACGTGGGCGTGGGGCAACTACTGGGACGCTCTCCACAACTACCGCGCTCAATTCATCCGATCGTTGGAGTACGCCGGGATCGCGACCGCTCTCGCGCTGGTGATCAGCTACCCGGTGGCCTACTGGATCGCGTTCCGAGGCGGGCGCTGGAAGAACCTGCTGCTGCTGTTCATCGTCGCTCCGTTCTTCGTGACGTACCTGATCCGGACGCTCGCCTGGGAGACGATCCTCTCCGACAACGGGTTCGTCGTGAACACGTTGCAGTCGCTGCACATCCTCGGGCCCCAGGGGCGGCTGCTCGCGACGTCGACCGCGGTCGTGGCCGGGATCACCTACAACTTCCTGCCCTTCATGGCGCTGCCGCTGTACGTCTCGCTCGAGCAGATCGACGGGCGGATGCTCGAGGCGGCGGAGGATCTCTACGCGAGCAAGCTGCATGCGTTTCTGCGCGTGACGCTGCCGCTCTCGTTGCCAGGCGTGGTCGCCGGGACGCTGCTGACGTTCATTCCGGCCGCGGGCGACTTCATCAACGCGCAGCTGCTCGGCTCGCCCGACAACCACATGATCGGAAACGTGATCCAGTCGAAGTTCCTCGAGCTGACGGACTATCCCGCGGCCGCGGCGATGTCATTCATCCTGATGGCCGGGATCCTGGTCGCGGTGTTCGCCTACGCGCGTGCGGTCGGGACCGAACAGCTGACCGGGACGGCCGCATGAGCGCGGTTGCGGTCGAGCGCCGGCCGGCGAACGCGAGCTTCCTCTCGAGGGCGCTCGCGTTCGTTCGCCGCCATCTGCTGACGGCCTACTCGATCCTCTTCTTCGTCTACCTGTTGCTGCCGATCGCGGTCGTGATCGTCTTCTCGTTCAACAACCCGACCGGCAAGTTCAACTACACCTGGCAGGGCTTCACCTGGGACAACTGGCGCTACTGGGATGGCGTGCCCGGGATCCGGAGCTCGATTGTCCTCTCACTCCAGATCGCGCTGTTGGCCAGCCTCGTGGCGACGGCGCTCGGGACGGCGATCGCGCTCGCGCTCGTCCGCTACAACTTCCGCGGCCGCGGGTCGACGAACATCCTCATCTTCCTGCCGCTCTCGACCCCCGAGATCGTGCTCGGCGCCTCGCTGCTCACGCTGTTCCTCAACCTGAACGTCGTCTTCGGCTTCTGGACGATCCTGATCGCCCACATCATGTTCTGCATCAGCTTCGCCGTTGTGACGGTGAAGGCGCGGCTCGTCGGCTTCGACCGGCACCTCGAGGAAGCCGCGATGGACCTCGGCGCCAACGAGTGGACGACCTTCCGGAAGGTGACGCTGCCGCTGATCGCCCCGGCGATCCTGGCGGCGCTGCTGCTCTGTTTCGCGATCTCGATTGACGACTTCGTCGTGACGTACTTCAACTCCGGCTCGAAGGTCACGTTCCCGCTCTTCGTCTGGGGCGCGGCCAGGGTCGGCGCACCGGCCCAGGTGAACGTGATCGGCACTGCGATCTTCCTGATCGCCCTCACCGCGATGCTCGTCAACGTCCTCGTCCAGATGCGGCGCTCGAAAGGAGCCACATGACCACCGTCTCGTCGGCGCTCTCGCCCGAGCAGCTGCAGCAGGCCGCGCGCGACCACCTCTGGCTGCACTTCACGCGCATGGGGGGCTACCGCGACCACGAGGTGCCGGTGATCGTTCGCGGCGACGGGTGCTACCTCGAGGACTCGAACGGCAAGCGCTACCTCGACGCGCTGGCCGGCCTGTTCGCGGTGCAGATCGGCTACTCGTACGGCGAGGAGGTCGGCGAGGCAGCGGCCGCGCAGATGCGCGAGCTGCCGTTCTACACGAACTGGTCGTACGCGCACCCGCGCGCGATCGAGCTGGCGGCCGAGGTGGCGAGCCTCGCGCCCGGCGACCTGAACCGCGTCTTCTTCGTCTCGGGCGGCTCCGAGGCGGTCGAGGCGGCCTGGAAGCTCGCGCGCCAGTACTACTCCGCGCGCGGCGAGCAGCGGGCGGCGGTCGCCCACGCTCCGACGCACCAGGTGCGGGTCGACTTCGACGCCGAGCAGGCGGCGCGCTACACCGGCAGCCGCCGCTGGAAGGCGATTTCCCGGAACGTGGCCTACCACGGCACGACGATGGGCGCCCTCTCGATCAACGGGATCCCCGCGCTGAGGACGCCCTTCGAGCCGCTCGTGCCCGAGGTCCTGCACGTCCGCAACACGAACCGCTACCACCGCCCGCCTGCGGAAACCGAGGAGGAGTTCACGAGCTTCCTGCTCGACGAACTGCGACAGACGATCGAGGCCGCCGGGCCCGACACCGTGGCCATGGTGATCATGGAGCCGGTGCAGAACGCAGGCGGCGCGTTCACGCCCCCGGCCGGCTACTTCCAGGGGGTCCGCGCACTCTGCGACGAGTACGAGATCCTGCTCTGCGCCGACGAGGTCATCACGGGCTTCGGCCGGGTCGGCGCCTGGTTCGGGTCCGAGCGCTACGACATCCGGCCTGATCTCGTCACCTGCGCGAAGGGGCTCTCCTCGGCGTACGCGTCGATCGGCGCGGTGATCGCGACCGACCGGGTGATGGAGCCGTTCCTGCAGGCCGAGCGGATGTACACCCACGGCGTGACCTTCGGCGGCCACCCGGTGCAGGCGGCGATCGCGCTGAAGAACCTCGAGATCATGCGCCGGGAGAAGATCGTCGAGCGCGTCGCCGACCAGCAGGACGTCGTGCGCGCCAAGCTCGAGCAGCTGCTCGACCTGCCGATCGTCGGCGACGTCCGCGGAACTGGCTTCTTCTACGCGCTCGAGCTGGTCAAGGACAAGGAGACTCGCGAGACGTTCTCGGACGAGGAGTGCGAGCGGCTGCTGCGCGGGTTCCTGACGCCGCGGATGTTCGAGGCCGGCCTGATCTGCCGCGCCGACGACCGCGGCGACCCGGTGATCCAGATCTCGCCGCCGCTCATTGCGGGCGACGCGGAGTGGGACGAGCTCGTCGGCATCCTCGGCACGGTGCTCGAGGAGGCCTGGCAGCGAATCTAGGAAGCGTCTGGTGGCTCGATGAGGCGCTCGCCGCCGGCCTCGGCGGAGAGCCCGCCCCGCCGCTCGCGGGTGACGCCGACGCCGACGTCGCGATCGTCGGCGGTGGCTACACGGGTCTCTGGACCGCGCTCGCGCTGAAGGAGCGGGAGCCGGGGCTCGACGTCGTCGTGCTAGAGGCCGACGAGTGCGGCCGCGGGCCGAGCGGCCGCAACGGCGGCTTCTGTCACGGCTACTGGAGCCACCTGCCACGGCTGCGCGAGCGGTTCGGCGACGAGGGTGCGCTGGCCGTCGCGCGCGCGAGCGAGGCGATCATCCCCGGGGTGCGCGCCTTCTCCGAGACCGCCGGCGTCGACGTCTGGCTGCGTGAGGGCGGGATGCTGCGCGTCTCGGCCGCGCCCGCCCAGGATCACGCGGTCGGCGACGAGGTCGAGGCTGCCCGCGAGCTGGGCGTTCCCGACGAGGCCGTGGCGCTCTCGCGGGAAGAGCTGGCCGCACGGATCAGCTCGCCGGTCTTCCGCGAGGGCGTCTTCTTGCGTGACGGCGCGACCGTCCAGCCGGCGCGCCTTGTGCTGGCGCTACGACAGGCCGCGCTGGGCTCGGTGCGCCTCCACGAGCGGACGCGGGTCACGAACGTGAGCGACGGCCTCGTCGAGACGGCGGCGGGCCGGGTCCGGGCGAAGGAGATCGTCGTCGCCGTGAACGCGGCCGCGGCCGGCTGGAAGCCCCTGCGCAGGCGGCTGACCGCGTTCGGCTCGTACGTCGTCCTCACCGAGCCGGTCCCGGAGCTGCTCGAGCAGCTCGGCTGGACCGGCGGCGAGGCCGTGATCGACGGGCGCATGTTCCTGCACTACTTCCGCGCGACGAACGACGGGCGGGTGCTGATGGGCAGCGGCTCGGGCCCGATCGGGTTCGGCGGCAAGATCGACGACCGCTTCTTCGGTGACCGCCCGACCATCGAGCGCGCGGAGCGGGGATTGCGGCGCCTGCTGCCCGGCCTGGCCGACGCGCGGGTGACGCACGCCTGGGGCGGGCCGATCGACGTCTCCTCCGACCACCTGCCCTTCTTCGGCACGGTGCCAGGCACGCGGATCCACTACGGCGCGGGCTATTCCGGACACGGTGTCGGGCCGAGCTGGCTCGGCGGGCAGATCCTGGCGCGACTCGTGCTCGGCCAGGACGACGAGCTGACGCGCCTGCCGTTCGTCACGCGCCGCGTCCCGAAGCTGCCACCGGAGCCGCTGCGCCGCCTGGGAGGCGGACTCGTGCGCGCGTCGATCATGGCCTGCGAGGAGGCCGAGGAGCAGGGCCGCCAGGGCTCGCTCCCCGCCAGGGCCGGTGCCGCACTGCCGCGGCTGTTGGGCATGTCGGTCGGCACGCGATAATCGGGCGCGGTGGAGGTCCTCCTCGGCACCCAGGCGCTCGAGCCGCGCTCCTATCTGGTCACGGTCACCGAGCACCTGGAGCGGCTCGGGCACGAGGTGCGCGTGTTCGCGGCCGAGTCGGCGCCCTCGCCCGAGGGCCTGAGCGTCGTTGGCGTCGAGCGAGACCTGCCGCTCGCGCCCGACGTGATCTACAGCCAGGATGCCGAGGCGGCGCTGCTGCTCGCCGACCTCTACCCGCTGACTGCGCAGCTGTTCGCGGCGCACGGCGACCGCGAGGACGTCTGGCTCCCGCCGCAGCTCGCGGGCGTGGTCGCTCGCGTCGTGGTCTTCGACGACCGCACCGGGGAACGTGCCCGAGCCGCTGCGCTGCCGCAGGAGCTCGTCCGCCTGCGCCGGCCGGTCGACCTCGACCTCCACGCCTCGCGAGTCGAGCTGCCCGAGCGACCTTCGCGCGCTCGCGTCCGGCTCGACGATCTGTCCGACTACCGCCGTGGCGTCGTCCAGCGGGCGCTCGCCGACGCGCGCATCGAGCTCGACGACGAGGCCGACTTCGTGCTCGGGCGCGGCCTCGCCGTGGTCGAGGCGCTCGCGGAGGGCCGGGCTGCCTACGTCTACGGCGACGAGGGCGGCGACGGCTGGGTCACGCCCGAGCGCTACGAGCGGCTCGAGGCCGACGGCTTCTCGGGTCGTGCCGACTCGACCGCGACGACCTTCGAGAGCCTGCGGGCGGAGCTCGAGGGCTACGACCCCGCGCTCGGCCCGGCCGGCCGCGAGCTGGCTCAGGCCCACGACGCTCGAGCCCACGCCCGGCAGCTGGTGGCGGCCTTCGACGAGGTCAAGCCGCGCCGCGATCCCGTCGACGCGCCGCTCCGGGAGCTCGCGCGCCTCGTGCGGGTCGAGGCCGCCAGCGCGCGCAGGGCCGCGGCCAGCTGCCGCCCGGCTCGACAGTGCGGAGGCTCGCACCCGACAGCTCGAGCAGGGCCTCACGGCGGCCCGGGCAGCCGTGGCCCGGCTGGAAGCGCGCGTCGCCGAGCTCGAGCAGGCGCTGAGCCAGGCCGAAGTCCGCGCCGAGCAGTCGGAAGCCCAGCGAGGCCGAGGCATGCGGTCGCTGCTCGGCCGGGAGGGCAAAATCCCCTCATCCGAGGGATGACCGATTTGCGGCTCACCCCGATGGTGCTTGCGAGACATACGGACGAACTCAAGCTCTGCGGCCGAGCTCGTCTCTCTCGACTTCTATGGCCGCTGACCGCAAACTTCTCGCCGCCGCTTTTGCCGCCATCGCCTTCCTGACGGCGGGCCCAGCTCGTGGCGCTGTCACGCGCCCGACCCAGACCGCGCCAGCCGCCGGCGCGGTGGTCCAGTTTCTTCCGGCGTTCGCGTGGACGCCGGTCGCGGGCGCGGACAAGTACGAGTTCCAGATCAGCGCCGACGCCGGCATGAACTCGCCGGTGCTGGGCATCGGGAAAGACGACTTCTTCACGCGCAACACCCGCGCGACGCTGAAGCAGACGATCCCGAACGGCACCTACTACTGGCGCGTCCGGGCGACCAATGCCGCCGGCGGGATCTCGAACTGGACAGAGCCTCGCTCGTTCAGGAAGCTCTGGAACCTCCAACCGGCTCTGCAGAGCCCGAGCTCCGGCGACGCGCTGACGTTCCCGACGAGCCCGGTCGTGCTGACGTGGGCGGGGGTCCCCGGCGCGGCGCACTACCTCGTCTCGGCCGCGAGCGATCCGACGCTGGGCTCGCTCGTCCTCAAGTACTCGAACCAGGACGATCCGAAGGGGCCACCGAATGTCGCCGCGACCTCCGCCGCGATCACCGCTTCGCTCGCGCCCGGTTCGTACTACTGGAGTGTCACCCCGGTGGACGCTGAGGGGAATCGCGGCGTCTCGACGCCCGTGGCCTCGTTCAACTGGTTGTGGCCGACGGTCACGACGACCCACCTCGAGGATCTGAACTCCGCCCCCGAGGCGTACGATCCGCGGTTCTCGTGGGATCCGGTGCCGGGCGCCGCTCGCTACGAGGTCGAGATCAACTCGTCCGTCGACTTCGCTCCGGGCTCCAAGGTCTGCTGCACCGGCTCGACGATCGCGACCTCGCTCTCGCCGACGACCGTTCTGAAGGACAACGTCTATTACTGGCGTGTCCGGGCGCTCGACCCTGACGGCAACGCCGGAGTCTGGAACTACGGCACTTCGTTCACGAAGACGTTCGACAAGGTCCCGCCGGCCGGCCCGGTCACGGGCACGAGCATCAAGCACCTCCGGATGCGAGACAACCTGGCCGATCCCGGCACTGATCTCAGCCCCGGCACGACCGGTTACCAAACCGAGGTGCCCGTAGTGCGCTGGGATCCGGTGCCCGGTGCGGCGAGCTACGAGATCGAGCTGGCCGACTGGACAGGCGTGACCTGCGCGTGGGCGACTGCGTGGTACCTGAGGAAGTCGTCCGTCACCGAGTGGGCACCGCTGAGCTCACCCGGCGGCAACCCGGTCAACTGGCAGGGCACGCTCGCCACGGACAGCATCCCGCTAACACCCGGCACGTACTGCTTCCGCGTTCGCGCGCGCAGCGACCGCGCCGCCGGCAACCAGGAGGTCTGGGGCGACTACACCTACCTGCAGAACGGCGACACCGACTCGACGGCGCCGGTCGGCCCCGCCTTCACCTGGACGGACTACCCGGATCCGACCTCGGGCTCGGCTTCGGCCCCGTGCTCCTTCGGCTACCCCTGCCTGACCGACTACCTCGAGCCGATGGTCGGCTCGACCCCGACGCGGACGCCGCTCTTCACCTGGAAGCCGCTCTCCGGCGCGAACAGCTACTTCGTCGTCGTCGCCAAGGATGCGAACTTCAGCAACGTGATCGACGAGGCCTTCACGCGCATCCCGGCGTACGCGCCGCGGAACTCGCTCAAGCCGACCACGTACCCGGACGAGACCACGACGTACTACTGGGCGATCCTGCCGGCCACGATGGCCAGCGGCTCCGACGCGCCTGCGCTCGATCTGCCGAACTCGGCAAAGGGCACCTTCCAGAAGCAGTCGACGCCGCCCGACCTCGTCTCGCCGAGCGCAGTGCAGGCCTTCCTCGACCAGCCGACCTTCCGCTGGACGCCAACCCTCGGCGCGCGCCGCTACCGGTTGCAGGTCGCGGCCGACCCGACCTTCGGCGAGCCACTCGACGACGTCGTCACCGACGCGACCTCGTATTCGAGCGACACGACCTACCCGGCCGACACAGTGCTCTACTGGCGCGTTCGTACCGACGACGAGAACCTGACGGGACTCACTTGGTCGGCGACCGGCACCTTCCAGAAGAAGCTCGCGGCGCCGGTCGCGAGCGCCTCGAACGCCGCGAAAGGCGAGACGCTGCCGGTCTGGGCCTGGAGCTCGGTTCAGGGCGCGGCGTCGTACGACCTTTCGGTCGACCAGCCGGACGGCACGCACCGCGACTTCTCCGACATCCGCACCCCGGCGGCCTCGTTCATCAAGATGACGGGCACCGGTGTCTGGCACTGGCGTGTTCGCGCCGAGTTCCCAAAGGACTCGACCGGCACCGTGCCCGGCCCCTACATGGCGACGCAGTCGTTCACTCGCACGATCGGCGAGCCCGTGAACGCGAGGACCGACAGCGCCAAGGACCACGTCCTGCTCAGCTGGGATCCGCGGCTCGGGGTCAAGGAGTACAAGGTGCAAATCGCCTCGACCCCGGACTTCAGCCGCGTCGTCGAGACGGTCTCGACGGACAACCCGAGCTACGCGCCCCCGATGACCTCGTATGGCTACACGACGGTGAGCACGCTGTACTGGCACGTCGCTGGCGTCGACGAGGATCGCAATCAGGGCGACTGGACGCAGGCGCAGGTGATCCGCCTGCTGCCGCGCCTCCGCGTCTCCCTCAGCGGCCTGGCCCGCCCCAAGCGGATGAGCACCGTGCGCGTGACGGTGATGAACGCGCAGGGCCAGCGCCTGTCCGCCGCCAGGGTGCGCCTGACGGGCGTGGGCATCCGGCCGGTCACGAAGAACACCAACCGGCTCGGCCAGGTGGTCTTCAAGGTGAAGCCGAGGAAGAAGGGCAAGCTGTTCGTGAGCGCGACCAAGGCCGGCTTCCAGGCCGGGTACGGAGCGCTGAAGGTCCGGTGAAGCCGGCGCCCGTCGCGAAGGCGGCTCCCCGGCCGACGCTGACGCAGCGCTTCTGGCGCGTGTTCGAGTACCGCCGCCCGATTCCGGTGCGGCGAGCGCGCTTCACGACTTAGCCGGACGAGCCAGCAGGATCGCGCCGGCCGTCACCGCCGCGAAGGCGAGGATGCGCAGCGCTCCGAGGGCCCCCGACGGCACCGGCTCGCCCAGGATCACGCTGCCCGCCGCGATCGGCAGCGCGTTCGTGAGCAGCGTCGCGATCCCGGCGACCGTGAGCGCGCCACGCTTCTGGTAGCCCAGCTGAAGGAACAACGTGCCGAGCGAGTAGCCGATCACGACCCCGACGCCGAAGAGGACCCGGACGTCTCCCTGGGTGGCCACCTTGACCGCGATGTCGCCGATCGAGAAGAAGAGCCCGCCGGCGATGCCGTAGGCGACTCCGCGCGCTCCGAACCGCCACCCGAGCGCAAGCGCGAGGACGCCGGCCGCCGCAGTCGCACCGAGCCAGAGGAGGATCTCCCCAGTCACGCCGCCTGTGCCCTCGCCGCTGCCGCCGGCCAGCGAGACGGCGAGCGCGAGCAGCCCGGACATCGAGATCAACACGCCCGCGAGCTCGGCCCGCCCGAGCCGCCGGTGGCTCATCCGGGCCGAGACGAAGGCGAGGATCCCGATTCCGCCCGCGGCCACGCTCTGGACGAGCGTGAGCGGCGCCAGCGCCAGCGCGAGCACGTAGAGCGCAAAGCCGGCGCTCTCGAGCGCGAAGCCGAGGAGCCAGCTGCGGTCGGTGAGCAGCGCGTGCACAGAGTGCAAGGGCCGGCGAAGCGAAAGCGCGGGTAGCGCCGCCGCCGCATCGTGCTCGCGGAGGTACGCGACGTTCGTCAGCGTCGTCGAAGCGAGCGCGAGGACGAGAGCGACTCCGGTCTGGGTGCTCACGGGAGCCGCATCGAGTTGTCCATCCTAGGGATGCAAGACAATTGCGCCATGACCCTGCTCTGGTTTGTCGTCTGGCTGATCTCGAACGTGATCGGCGATCACGAGCCGCTGCTGTTCGACCCGGTCAACTGGTGGACCGGCACGCTGCTCGCCGCGATCGCCCTCGACCTCGGTCGCCAGCACGCTTCCAAGCATCTCTAGCGCGTGACGGGACAGCTAGCCGTCGCGATGACCCGCGAGGCCAGGCGATTCGACTTCAGTCGGGGCGCGGGGCGAGCCAGAAGCCGATGATCGAGCCCATCGTCCCGAAGGCCCATTTCTGGACGTCGGCCTCGTACCGGTTGCTGAGGATGATCCAGAGCGAGGCGATCAACAGGATGATCGTGATCACGTGAATCATCTGGACGTTGTCGAGCAAGCTTCCTTTCGCAGCAGCCCGCGGGCGTGGGGGCACCGGAATCGTTTCGACGCCGCGTCTCGGGGGCTCGTCGAGGCCATGCCTCCTCGCTTTCCAGCGAAGCCTCACGGCGTACCCCACGAGAATCGCGAACGTTGCTGTGAAGAGCAGGACGGCGGTCGTCTCCATGGCGCTCCCTTTCGCTGGCGGCTCCGACGATCGTAAGCCGGAGACGCGCCGGGCTCCAAGCCGGGGACTGACAAGTCCCGTAACGTTCCTGCAGCTGGACGAGCCCTCCGCACACGATGTCGTCGACGGCCCGCTGTGGGCATCGCTCCGCGGCTCCGGGTCGCCAACCGTGGTGTTCGAGGCCGGAGGAGGGGAGGGCTCGTCGGTCTGGAGCGAGTTGGAGCGCGAGGTCCGAGACCGTTGCGAGGTCCGGACGATGCTCTACGACCGCGCCGGGCTCGGTCGCAGCCCAGCGAGCCAGCCGCCGTACCGGATCGACCGCGAAGCGGAAGCCCTGCGGCGGGAGCTCGACCGGCACGGCATCACCGCTCCGGTCGTGCTCGTGGCGTACTCCTACGGCGGGTTCGTCGCGACGCTCGTGGCCGCCACGGACTCGCGCATAGCCGGGGTCGTCCTCGTCGACGCCAACCTCGCCGGCTTCTTCGACGACGCGCAAATCGAACGCCTGCTCGCGACCTACAGGCCGCAGTTCTCTGCGCTCGAGCAGGCAGCGCCGGAGCTGGCAAAGGTCATGATCCCGGTCATCGAGGCCTACCCCGCAACGGTCGCGCGGCTCAGGCAGGTCGAGATCCCGGCCGCGACACCGACCATCGACACGGAGGTCGTCGCAGCCGTGCGCGCCCGACCTTAAGCTAGGGCGTCAGCGTGAGTGGACGCTGTGATCGCGCCCTGGTTCGAGCACGTCGGGCGTGGGGGCGGAGAGGAGGGAGCTGCCGGCCTGTTTCGCCGCCGTGTTCTGCGAGATTCTGATCGTCTGGCGACGTGCTGCGTCCAGACGTTGAGCCTCGTCCGAGGCTAGCGTTTCTGGGTCGGTGGGCCCCCGCCACCAAGACATCAGCTTCTGCAGGGGATTCATGATCCCATCGTAGCCTCGGGGCACTCGCGGCAAGGTGTCCGGTCCCCGGCGCACCAGCCTCGACCTTGGTTGGGTCGGGCAGACCATGGGCGCGCCATCGAAGACGAGCTACCCGTCCAGCTCGAAGAGCCGGGTGGAGAAGATGGTTCGGAATCCGAGCCGCTCGTAGATGCGCTGCCCCATCGGCGAGGAGCCGAGGACGGCGAACGTGGCTCCGGCGCGCGCCGCGTGGCGCATCGCTTCGTCGGTGATCGCGGCACCAAAGCCACGTCGGCGGGCGTCGGGCCGCGTGCACACGAAGTAGATGCCTGCGGTCGAATCGGTCAGCAGGGTGGAGGCGGTGGCGACGGGATCGTCTGCCACCGTGCCGACGAAATGGCGCCATCGACTGCGTGGTTCGAGTCCAATGATGGCGAAGACGCCGGCGACCCAGTCGGCCTCCTTGGGCCCCTCACCGAACCCAGCGGCGAGAACCTGGCGGTACTCGTCGAGGGCAGAGGCGTCCTCGACAGGCCTGACCTGCAACTCGGTGGCCATGGGCATGTCAGCCAACGCCGCGAGCTGTGCGGCCATCGCAGGCTCATCGCCCCCGTCTTCGAAGCCCGCGTCCAGAAGGAGACGCGGGAGATCGTGAGGATGCATTCCCGGGGTCCAGTGCCACGAGCCCGGCAGGGAGCGCTGCCGCAGTGCATCCCGCCACTCCTCCACCAAGAAACCGCTCCGCCCTTCGGAGGCGGTGCATCGGACAACCGCGTTGTGGTATCCGATCGGCGAACCCCCGATCGTCCACGCGATCTCGTCGTCTAGCCGTTCGACGCCGCCGCCAGCTCTCCCCATCGACAGTAGGAACGCGACGAAGTTTGTCTCGATGAGGTCAGCGGCCTGGGCGCTCATTTGCTCGGTCTTGACCGCATCGTCGCACGAGCGGAACGTGAGGCGATGACCGGCGATCACCGCACCGAAGCACGCCGTTTCCTCCGAGGCCCGTTTTCTCGCAAGGTCGTTCGCCATCTGCCTGGCGGTGCAGACCCCGCTTCCGCCCGACGCTACGCGGGCGGGGTGAGGGAACAGATCGGCTTCAGCGTGAGTCGCTGTCGATCGGCATCACCGAGCTTCGGGGAGTACCCGTCGCCTCTGTGCTTGGGCTCTGAGAGAACCCTTGTATTTGGGATGGGCGAGGACGAGAATCGCCTGAAGGGAAGCGGGCTCCTCGGACCGGGAGTTCGCCAGGAAGGGAGAGGGAAGATGAAGCTCACGAGAAGGCCTCGTTTGGGCCAGCGATTCGGCATGCTCGCCGCCTTGAGCACCGGACTGTTGCTGACCTGCTTCGTGATCAGCGGACCGGCGCTTGCAGGAGGCGGTAACTCAAGCGCGGCGAAGCTGTGCCAGAAGGGCGGCTGGCAGGCGGTGCAAACGGGCACCGGCGGCACCTTTACCAGTGAGGAGGCCTGCGTCTCCGCCGGGGCACACGGCGTGGCTTTGTTCAAGCCCTCGGTCACCGTGAGCCCGACGCATGTTCCGGAAGGGGTGAGCAGTTCGGTGACCGTGACAGGCTTTCATCCATCGAGCAGCGGCGATCTGACGATCCATGTCTTGCCTGCGGGGGGAACGCTGACCTTTCTCGCCATTCCGACTAACTCGGCGGGAGCATTGCCCCCCGGGATCACCGCCACCTTCACCGCGGGCGCCTGCGCGAACGGCGTCACGGGCGCTGAGATCTCCTTCACCGACGTGTTCGGTCTACACGCTTCAACGATTCTCACTCTCGACTGTCCGTAGAGCGACGCTGAGCCGTCCCGGTCGGAGCCGGAAGAGGATCAGGCGCTTCGACCGGGACGGCGGTGAGCCGAGGCTCTCTCGTCGTTGCCTCGGCGACGACGAGGTTGCTGTGCTGGAAGCCATGACGGGGTCGGCTGCGAGTCCCTAGGCCACGCGTGCTGCTCGAGCCGCGGGGCATCTTGACTAAGACGCCACTGCGCGCGAGACTCAAGCCAGTCCAAAGAGAGAAGCATCGGCGATGTCTCATTTCCGCATGCTGCGGCTCGTTTTCTTTGTGGCTGCGCTTGTCGTCGTACTCGTGCCGGTAGTCGGGGCATCCGCGCAGACAGAGAACCATCGCGTACCTCTAAATGTGAGCGTCGTCGGCGACGGAGTCGTCGTCAGCCAGGATCAACGGATTCGGTGCAGCTCAGGCTGTTCCGCCGCCTACCGAGCAGGTTCACTCGTCACGCTGAATGCGCGCCCTATACGAGATGCCAAGTTTCTGCGCTGGCGTGGCGACTGCGTCGGGACTGCGACCGTATGTTCCGTAGCGCTTGATCGACAGACGACCGTCAAGGCTTTGTTCGACCAGGCGTCGCCTCCGCCGCCGCCACCACCACCGCCGCCTCCGCCCGCCCAGTGCGCCGATGGGAAGGACAACGATGGAGACGGGCTGATCGACTATCCGGCCGATCCGGGCTGCTCGAGCGCGGCCGACGATAACGAGGACGATTCTGCGCCACCGCCGCCACCACCGCCTCCGCCACCGCCGCCACCTCCGCCGCCGCCGCCG
Organism: uncultured Actinomycetes bacterium; assembly: GCA_963763475.1. Classification (GTDB taxonomy): domain Bacteria; phylum Actinomycetota; class Thermoleophilia; order Gaiellales; family Gaiellaceae; genus AC-32. Next base: position 697,552 of record CAVXOR010000002.1, read on the forward strand.
CGACCCCGGTATGGAGTCAACGTCTCCGTGTCGGGGAATGGCACTGTCAATGGAGTGAATATTCGCTGCGGCGGCCGGCGGGGAACGCTGCTCGCTTGCGAGGCCCTCTTTCTGTACGGCAGGACCGTGGTTCTGCGGGCAGTGCCAGTGGGTCACAGTCGATTTGCGGGTTGGAGCGGCTTTTGCCAAGGGAAGAAGTTGCGTTGCTCAGTGCGAGTAACGGCACCTAAGACGGTCGCGGCTCTATTCCGGCGCTGAAGTGTCCGAGCGGAAGCGTGACGGTGGGGGCATGCTCCTGCGAGTCATCACAGCGATCGGAATCCTCGTCTCCGTGCTCGTTGGCGGCTCAAGCCTGCTCTTGTCCCTGCGTCCCGGCCTAAGGCCGTGTCTCGGAGGCACGAACGCCAGCTTCACTGGAGCACCTGTCTTTCCACACGTGGGCTTCCGTGACCATCAGATCCGGACAGGCGAATCACGACAGGACGCTGCCAAGGAGCCGAACCTACTGGGCGCTGAGGTTCGCTTCAGCTACCGGGCGAGCGACCTACGCGGCGCTGAACTCCCGCTGACCTGGTCGCTCGTGACGGTCGAGAAGGACGGTGCGCTTGGAGCGGTTGTCCCTGGGGAGGATCGCGCTCTGGCGATGACGGTAAAGCCAGATGCTTGCACCGAGAACGGGGGCAAGGACTTGTGGGTGCTCATTCCAGACTCTCGCAAGCGATATCGCATCGTCCTCGAGCTCTACCAGAGCACAACGCGAGACAACCGGCTCGCACTGATGGAAACGCCGATCTTCCACGGTTAGGTAGGCGGACGCTTAGGTCTGAGACAGCGTGCCCAGCTCGTCCTCGGTCAGCTCAAGCTCGAGCGCTGCGAGATTCTGCTCGAGGTGGTCGAGGGAGAGGGTGCCAGGAATCGGGAGAATCGCGGGCGAGCGCGCAAGCAGCCACGCGAGCGCAACCTGGTGAGGTGGGACACCACGGCGGGTGGCGATCTCGGCGGCGCCAGCCGTGTCGGCCCCGCGCAGGGGAAAGAACGCAACGAACGCAATCCCCCCCTTTGCGCAGTGGTCGACCACCTCGTCGTGGGTGCGTTCCGCGAGGCTGTAGCGGTTCTGGACTGCCGTGATCGGGACGACCTGGCGTCCGCGCTCGATCTGCTCAACGCCGACCTCCGAGAGCCCGACATGCCGGATCTGCCCGCGGTCGCGGTACGCGGCGATCGTGCCGAGGCTCTCCTCGAGCGGGGTCTCGGGGTCGACGCGGTGCAGGTAATAGAGGTCGATCGCGTCGGCGCGCAAACGCCGCAGGCTCTCCTCGATCTGTGCCTTCAGTGCGTCCGCGCTGCCGGTGCCGGGCGCGAAGCCGCCCTTCGTCGCGACGACCACGCTGCCCGAACGCGACGACAGCGCTTCGCCGATCGTCGCCTCGCTCTCGCCGTCGGTGTAGGTGTGTGCAGTGTCGACCACGCCGATCCCGGCATTGACCGCCTGCCTGACGAGCTCGACGTTGTCCGGCGTCTTCCTGAGGCGGTTCGTGCCGAGGCCGATGCGGGCGATTTCAGTGTCGCCGAGCGAGAGCGTCCGTGCGGTGGCCATCCGTCTGAAGAATGCCCGCTCCGGATTTACTCTGAACTCGATCAGCTAGCGCGAGTGCGCGTGCCCGTCGCTCCAATCGTTTGAGTGCGCTGTCGAAGGGTGGACGGCGACGAAGCGCTCGCCTCGGCTGCTCTCGGGCTCGGGATGCCGACACGCTGGGTCTCCGAGGCGCTGGTCGAGCTGCAGGATGAGCTTCGCCGGCTCGGTTAAGGCCGAAGCCGCGGCTCGTTTAGGAGGCAGCACCGGCTGGGCATCGTCGGAATGCGGCTTCACTGAGCAACACCGGTGGAAGCCGAGTCTGCGGTAAATGGAGCCGGAGCAACCTCACCGCCCAGTGAGGGGCGCGTTCCTTAGCCGCAGGAGAAACGCGCCACGCTCCGGCTCCACCTTGTGCAACTCGAGCGCCGATTCCGCGCTTCGCCCGGTGGTTATCCCTTGGCCCGCAGCCCGGCGAAGTAGTTCCTACCGATGGCCCGCAGGACGTGCGTGTGTAGAACCAGGGTGGCGGGCCGGGTTTTCCGGCTCATCTCTCCCCTCGTGCGGGAGGCTTATTCAACGGTAAGCCGCCCTTGCCTGGCTGCCGCGCCCGGCTCGCCCTTTGTTTTGCGGATCGAGTAGCAGGGCCGCTCGGTTTTGGCGGGGGGCGAGCGCCGCCTTACGGCTAGCGTTTCCAGGGCGGTTTCCAAAGACGAGCATCGCGCAGGCTCTGCAAGCTCACCCGCAAGAGAAACCCACCGTTTCCAGCGAGTTTCTCAATGGAGCGTACCGGGATCGAACCGGTGACCTCCGGCTTGCAAAAACGATCCAACACTCAAATGGGAATCCTGCTCTGGTAGCCGATCGAGCGCGAAAGGTCAGCAAATTGGCGGGTTTGGACGTTACGGCCCGACCCGGTCGCTCACGGCTGTTTACGCCCTAGACCCCACTCGCGGGGTCTATGCGGGGTCCACAAATTGCCCGAGGCGACTACGGGCACGGCGAAACCCGTGATCGCGAAGATCGAGCGCGTCCCTCTGCGCAAAGTCTGGGTACACGAGGCGCACGACCTGACGAGGTGGCTCGAAGGAAACCCTGACGTCTTGAACGACGTGCTGGGTGCGAAGCGGCTCGCGATCGAGCGCTTCGACGGGGAGCCGGTGGGCGACACCGAGGTCATGCCTTTCTCCTCGAGCCTGTTTCGTCGCAGGGGTCGTGCGCGCGACGTTTCGGCCTGACAGGATCGTGGCATAAGCGTAGATACCCGCGGACCAGCGGGCCGGGTGGCTCAAACTTAGGGGTCACAGGGGAGAGAAACACATGAGACGACTTCTCGGAGGGTCGTTGGCGGCCCTCGTGGCGCTGCTGCTGATCGGCCTCTTCACCGGCTCGGCGCGAGCATCCACGATGAACTGCGCCGAGCCGTACGCGGCTGTCTGTGCCGAGACTGCCGACTCGATCGGCTACGGCGGCGAGTACACGGGCCACGACGAGCCATCGCTGCTGTTCTACTCGGACACACGGGGCTCGGGGAACTCGAGCCTCTACCACGTGCAGCTGCCGACCGACCCGAAGGTGCTGCCGAACCAGGCCGGCACTGCGGGAACCTGGAACTTCCAGCTGCATCCGGCGTACTGGTTCGGCATGGCGCTCTGTGACAACCAGTCGGCGCCGGAGTTCACGCACGCCCCGTGCGTGCCCGACAGCGACACCAACATCTTCGACGGAACCGATCCGGCGGGTGCCGACTACATCGGCAAGCACACGGGCACCGCCTTCCTCGAGGTGCAGTTCTACCCGCCCGGCTGGGCTCCATGGCCTCCGGGCATCAGCTGCGATGCGAGCAAGTGGTGCGCGTCGATGGCCATCTTCAGCCTCAACCAGGACCAGAACACGGGCGTCGTGAACAACGCGGACTGCCTGAACACCGTCGGTCTCGAGCCGGCGAACTTCGCCTTCCTCACGAAGAACGGAACGCCGCATGCGAACCCCTCGCCGCTCGGCGCGACGGCCGAAACGTTCACACCAGACCCGGCGACCGACCTGTTCATGAACTCGGGCGACCGGCTCACCGTCGACATCCACGACGGTTCGGCGGGCCTGACGGTGATCGTTCACGACCTCACCACCGGGGGGAGCGGCTCGATGACCGCGAGCGAGGCGAACGGCTTCGCCCAGGTCCTGTTCGAGCCGGCCTCCGCCACGTGCCACCAGTTGCCGTACACCTTCCGCCCGATGTACGCGACCGCGAGCGAGCACACGCGCGTTCCGTGGGCCGCCCACACCTACAACGTCGCTGCGTCTGACGAGATCGGCCACTTCGAGTACTGCTCGGTCGTCTCGGCGGAGGGCGGGGACTGCCTGGCCAACAACGAGGGCGAGCTCGACGCCGACGACACGGGCTGCTTCAGCGCCGCCGTCTCGCTGTTCGTCCCGATCGGAGGCTGCATCGCCACCGACAATGACTTCGACGGGGTCTCGTACCAGCCCGTGTGGGCAGGGACGGACCCGAACCGCGGGCAGGACACGAAGTACCACCCGAGCGCGATCACGTTCACAAGCCCGGTCTTCAACGGGACCGAGAACTACGACCGCGTCGCCTTCGAGGCCGACCTGCCCCGGATCGAGGCGGCGGACTTCGGCGGCAACTGCAACCGCTTCACCGGTGTCGGTTGCGTGAATCCGCCGCCGGGCTCGAACTTCTACCCGATCTACACGACCGGAACGTCGAACCAGACCCCGAGCGGACATTGCGTCTGGCAGTTCGGCGGGACCCACATCAAGGGCACCACGAACACATTCGGCGGGAACTCAGCGGCGGAGTTCGGGCCGCTGCTCTTCAGCTTCTACCCGAACCCGAACCCGGCGATCCGGCTCAGGACGAACAACTTCCGCAACGTCCTGGGCTCGAATCCCTGCCCGGCCTGACGCGGACCCTCTCGCCCGTCTCGAAGAGCGCCCTCCGGGGCGCTCTTCGCGTTGCGGTTACGAGCTCGGGATTCGCACGCGCCGCACGTTCGACCAGTCCTGTGGGGCACGGATTCCGCGGCGCGCAGTCGAGGCCGACCACGACGCCCGGGACCTCGATGTAGTAGCTGCCGAGCGGATGCGCGAGCTCGGAATCTACGCGCTCATGAGTTCCGGCACGCGTTGGCGCGCAGACGTTGAAATACGTTGCTCTCCCCAGTACCTTGTGATGCATGGTAGTCGCACCTCAGGAAGCACTCTTGGCTCAGATGCGACGCGGGACGCTCCAGTACTGCGTCCTCTCGCTGTTGGCCGACGACGAGCGCTACGGCTTCGATCTCGTTCGTGAGCTGGCCGAAGTGGGCGGGATGGTCACTACCGAGGGGACGATCTATCCACTCCTTAGCCGACTCCGCCGCGACGGTCTGGTCGAGTCGAGTTGGCAGGAGTCGCCGACAGGACCTCCGCGTCGCTACTACCGCCTTACCGACGCAGGGCGTGCCTCGTTAGACGCGTTCCTGCGCGAGTGGGGCCGCTTCCGCGACGCCGTCGATCACTTCGTAGAAAGGAAAGCCTCATGAACAGCACCGCTGACCACGAGGTCAAGAAGTACCTCGAGCGGGAGCCGCTCAGTTAGCGCGGGGGAAGCCTGCAGGAACATCTGGCAACACCCTAAATGGGGTTGGCGACCAAGTGCCTCGCGTTACGGCGCCGCGGCGGGGTCTACGCGGGGTCTAACGGGAAAGCTCCGCACACCTACGGAAGGCGAGGCCCCCATTAGCAGGCGATTTCGAGTGGAGCGTACCGGGATCGAACCGGTGACCTCCGGCTTGCAAAGCCGGCGCTCTCCCAGCTGAGCTAACGCCCCGAGGTAACTCAGTCTAGAGGCGAGAGAAGCCGGCGGGGCCAGCCGCCGGCTTCATCTCGTTACACGGGGAGAGACCCCCGGTTCTCACGCGGCTCGCGCCAGGCGCTCCTCGTGGCGGGCGCGCTTGATGATCTCGTCGCGGTCGCCGAAGCGCTGCTGCGCCTTGAGCGTCCGCTGCTCGTCCCAGAGCGCCGCGATGCGCTCCTCGAGCTCGCGGAGCTCGTTCGAGAGCGCGGCGTCGTGGCCATCGGACAGCAAGTGCCAGAGCTCCGACCGGCGCTCGGTGGCGTGGTCGAGCTCGATGCGGATTTCGTCGATTGTTCTCATGCCGTGTAGAACGATCTGTCCACCTGGGGCATTCCTCAATCCCGCGGGCCGCCAAGCAAGTAGAGCACGAGCACGGCGAGCCCGACCACGCCGGCGGCGATCGCGATCCCGGTGAGGATCCCGGAGCTCACCAGGCCGGGCGTAAGGGCGGCCGCTTGCACGCGAGGCGGACCGTCGCCAGCCCGAAGGCGAAGCCGCCGATATGGGCGAAGAAGGCGGTTCCGCCGCCTTCCTGGGGATGCAGGATCGAGAAGCCGCCGTCCCAGAGCTGCAGCAGGAACCAGATGCCAAGGAACCACATCGCCGGGATTTCCCGCAGGAAGACGAAGAAGATCGCCGTCAGCACGCTGGCCCGCGGGAGCAGCACGAAGTAGGCGCCGAGCACTCCCGCGATCGCCCCGGAGGCGCCGACGTTCGGGATGCTCGCGCCGGCCGCGCCGCTGAAGCCGAGCGTCACGAAGGTCTGGGCGGCTGCGGCGGCAAGGCCGGCGGCCAGATACCAGAGGAGGAAGCGGCCGCGGCCCATCGAGTCCTCGACGTTGTTGCCGAAGATCCAGAGGAAGAGCATGTTCCCGGCGATGTGGACCCAACTGCCGTGCATGAACATCGAGCTGAAGACGCCCTCGTACCAGGGCAGCAGATGGGGGACGAGCGAGGCCGGCTGCACGCAGGGCCCTTCCACCGAGCAGGGGTAGTAGCCGTAGTGCAGGACGTCGTGCTCGACCCCGGTCTGCACCTGCCAGAGCCAGACGGCCACGTTCGCGCCGATCAGGGCCACGGTGACGACCGGGAACGTCCTGGTCGGGACGTTGTCCTTCAGCGGGAGCATGCCCTCGCCGAGGCTACGAGATCACGAGAGCGAGCAGGGCTTTCTGCGCGTGCAGGCGATTCTCCGCCTCGTCCCAGACCGCCGACTGCGGCCCGTAGAGCACGCCTTCGGTGATCTCCTCGCCGTAGTGGGCGGGAAGGCAGTGCAGCACGATCGCCTCGTCGCTCGCCAGGTCGACGAGCGTCTCGTCGATGCCGAAGCCGGCGAGGTCACGCAGCCGGCGCTCACGCTCCTCCTCCTGGCCCATGCTCGTCCAGACGTCGGTGTAGAGGACGTCGGCTCCCCGCGCCGCCTCGCGCGGGTCGTTTGTCAGTTCGACCTCGCCGCCGGCCTCGCGGGCGAGCTCGACGGCCTCCGGCCACACCTCGTAGCCCTCGGGAGACGCGGCCACGAACGGCGCGCCGAGCTTCGAGCAGGCGACCATCAACGAGGCGCAGACGTTGTTGCCGTCGCCGAGGTAGGAGACCCGCACGCCCTCGATCCGTCCGAGCCGCTCGCGGATGGTCATCACGTCGGCGAGCGCCTGGCAGGGGTGGGAGATGTCGGTCAGGCCGTTGATCACCGGGATCGAGGCGTGCCGAGCGAGCTCCTCGACGTCGTCCTGGGCGAAGGTGCGGATCATGATCCCGTCGACGTAGCGCGAGAGCACGGTCGCCGTGTCCTTCAGTGTCTCGCCGCGCCCGAGCTGGAGGTCGCCGGCGGCGAGGTAGAGCGCGTGCCCGCCGAGCTGGGTCATGCCGACCTCGAACGAGACGCGGGTGCGCGTCGAAGGCTTCTGGAAGATCATCGCGAGCGTGCGGCCGGGGAGGAGGTGGTGCTCCTCACGCCGGGCCTGGCGCTCCTTTAGGTCGTCGGCGAAGTCGAGCACGGACAGCAGCTCGTCGCGGCTCCAGTCGGCGACGCGGGTGAAGCTGCGGCCCTTGAGGCTCTCGGCGATTGCGCTCATCCGAGCGCGGATCTTACGGGTAGGAGCCTTCGAGCCCGGCCTGGTCGAGCAGGTCGCGCAACCGCGAGAGGCCGGTGAACATCCGGCTCTTGATCGTTCCGAGCGGCTGGTCGAGGCGCTCGGCTAGCTCGCTCTGCGTCAGCCCGCCGTAATAGCCAAGCTCGAGCGCCTCGCGCTGCTCGGGCGGGAGCTGGGAGAGTGCCTCCTGCACCAGCCTGCGGCGGAAGCCGAGCGAGGCCTCCTCCTCGGCGGTCGTCGGCGCGGCCGGCTCGGGCGCGCGTTCGAGCGGCTCGCCCCGGCGGATGTCCTCGCGGCGGACGAGGTCGACGGCGCGGCGGTGGACGAGGGTCAGGATCCAGGTGCTTGCCTTCGCTCGCTCGGCGAGGAACCGGTCGGCGTTGCGCCAGACTCCGAGGAAGGCTTCCTGGACGGCGTCCTGGGCGAGCGTCTCGTCGCGCAGGATCCGCAGGGCGAGGCCGTACGCTACGCGGCCGAAGCGGTCGTACAGCGCGGCCAGGGCGTCATCGTCGGAGGAGGCGACGAGCGAGAGCAGCGCCTCGTCGGAGAGGCGGGCCAGGTCGCGCGCCGGGCGCGCGGGCGGGGGCTGCGCGGTCAGTAGGGCGGTCACGAGACGGCCTCGCTGGCGGCGAGCGGGGCGCTCGTCGGCTTGTCGACGCCTCCCGCGCGCTCGAGCGTGATGGCGACGACGGCTCCGCGCTTCACCGGCTGGTCGACCTTGAACACCGCGGAGCGCGAGAAGAGGCCGGCGGGCTCGGCATTGCCCCTCCGGATCACCCACGCCTCGTAGGTCTTGCCGGAGGGCGCGCGCGGCAGCGTCAGCGCGACCGCCGCCGAGCCGTCGGGCGCCACGGCGAGCGCGCCTTTGCCGCCCATCGTCATCACCCTGGCGCCGGGCTTGTCGAGCACGTCGGCGAATGCGTTGCCCCCGGCCGGCCGCGTCGTGGCCCAGACGCCGATCCCGAGTGCGAAAGCCGCGGCCAGCGCTGCCGCGGCCGCGATCGGTGCCGCCCAGCGCCGCCGCTCCGGGAGAGGGATCACGTTCGACCGCTCGGCGCGCGCCCGCTCGAGGATCTGGCTCTTCAGCTCGGGCGGCGGCGCCGGCCCGGCGGCGCCGTAGGCCAGGCCGGCCGCCGCCTCGCGCAGGCCCGCGAGTTCCTGCCGGCAACGCTCGCAGGAGGCGAGATGCTCCTCGAACTCCCGCTCCTCGCGTTGGTCTAGCGCGTCCAAGGCGTACGGGGCGACGTTCGCGTGGGGGTCGTTCGCCATCTAGAGATAGTAGGGAGCCACATGGAGCGCGCCGAGCGCGTACCAGACGCCGAACGAGAGGCTCACGAGGCCGAGCACCGGCGCGAGCGTGGGGAAGACGTTCCGGATCGGACCGCAGCCGAGCGTAAGGCCGAGACCGGTCGAGAGCGCCGCCATCGAGAGCGCCGTGCAGGCCGCGAACAGCCCGAGCGCCGCGATTGCGAAGCCACGGTCGTGGATCGAGGCCAGCAGCAGCACGCCGACTCCAGCGCTTCCGCCCATCCCGTGGACGAGCCCGATCGCGAAGGCCTGCAGCGGCGAGCGCGCGTTGCGCGGCGGGTGATCGTGCGTGTGGAAGGCACCGCGGTGCCAGCGCAGCAGCAGTGAGATCGCGAGCAGCACGATCACGAACCCGACCGCGGTCTCGGCACCCTCCTGCACGTGTTCGGGCAGGTAGCGCTGGAAGAGCACGATCGGCAGCCCGAAGGCGAACAGCGAGAGCGCGTGGCCGAGGCCCCACGTCAGCCCCAGGCGTGCGGCGGCGCCGGTCGCCCGCTCGCGCGTCCCGGCGATCAGCGTCGAGACGGCTGCGAGGTGATCGGGGTCGGTCGCGTGGCGGAGGCCGAGCACGACGGCGACGAGACAGACGAGCGCGAGCGTGGCGCCGTCCGAGAACGATGCCATCCAGTCGTCGAGTCCGAACATGTCAGCTCACTTTCGGGACGGCGCGGACGGTCATCGCCAGACCGGCCGCGAGGATTACCAGAGCGCTCGCCGCGGGAAGCAGCCGCACGAGCCGCCCCTCGAGGCTGACACCTCGAAAGGCGCTCCGGGCGAGCACTGCGGCGAGGCCGATCCCGGTGATCGTGAGCGCGAGGCCTGCGCTGAAGGCGAGGATCAGCAGCAGCCCGAAGGCGACCCGGTGCAGCGAGATCGCGGCGAGCAGGACGACCAGCGCCGACGGACAGGGCAGCAGCCCGCCTGAGACGCCGACGGCGAACAACGAGCGCAGGCTCGTGCCCGCCTCGCCGTGGTGGTGATGGTCGTGAGGCCGGCTGTGCCGCCAGCGCGTGCGCAACACCGACGCGCCGATGCCGACGACGAGGAGCCCCGACGCGAGGTTCAGCCACGGGTAGAGGCGGTCGGGAACGATGAACTGCGAGAGCGCGAGCGTCACGAGGCCGAGCCCGAAGACGCCGATCGTGTGCGTGACCGTCACGATCAACCCGAGCAGGGCGGCATGCCGTGGCGTTCCCCGCTGGCCGATGAGGTAGGCGGTCACGATCGTCTTGCCGTGGCCCGGCGAGAGCGCGTGCGCGGCGCCCCAGAAGAGCGCGGCCGCCAGCGAGGCGAGGATGACGAGCAGGCTCAGGTGCGATTGCCCGACGAGCGAGGCGAAGCCGGCGTCCTCAATTCGGTCAGGAGCTTGCAAGCTCTTGCCTGTCGAGAGCATGGGTACCACCTCCGGGCCGCGACGGGGCGCAACCCGCGCCGTCACCGAGGTCACGTCAAGCGGGCTCGAGAGCATGTCCTTCGGGTAGGCGCGGAGCGCGTCGCTGCGGCTCCGTGTACCCGCGCCGACCACGATCTCCTTCCAGCCGATCTGGCCGGCGTAGTTCGAGTCGTGGTAGGTGAGGCGTGCGGGCCCGGAGAGGCGCGGCCCGGCGAGTACCACCTCGAGTCGTGTCGTCCGGAGGCCGCCCGCGCCGGGCGGGTGGGCGAGCGCCTGCCCGAGCGGGACGAGTCGGACCGGTTGTCCCGACACCGTCAGGTGGGCCTTGGAGGCGATCCGCCGCGCGTAGGCCGTGGCGTCGATGTGCCCGGCCTGGAACGTTGGGATCTCGGCCAGGTCCAGGACGTAGAGCACGTAGAGGCGGTGGCCCGAGACCTCGACGCGGCTGAAGCGGTTGACCGTGAAGTTGCCGAGCGGGTGGGCGTATGCGGCCGCCGGAGCGAGCAGCGCGGCCGCCACCGCGAGTAGGAGGGCGAGCCGCTTCACTGCAGCTCCCTCCTAGCCACCGGTGCCCAGAGGACCGAGAAACGCGGGTTCAGCGCCAGCGCGCGGCCGAACCAGCTCCGGGCTGCGGCCCTGTGGCCGAGGCAGCGCTCGATCTTGCCGCGGTGGAAGAACTTGAGCGCGTCGAGCGTCCCGAGCCGCAGGGCGCGCCTGGAGTAGCGCTGCGCCTCGCCGCAGTGGCCGGTCCGCTCGAGCGCCCAAGCGAGCACGTCGTCCCCGTCGATCGACGGGCGCTCCCGCTGCGCGCTCTGCGCGAGCGCGAGCGAGGCCGGCAGCCGGATGCCGTGGTCGACGTCGAAGAGCGCGGTCTCGAGGTCGGTCTGGACGCCGTTGGCGACGAGCAGGCGCTCGATCACCCCGATCAGCGCGTACTGCTTGCGCGCCTGGGCCGGCCGGCCGGCCGCGCGCTGGAGGTCGCCGAGCATCGCCACGTACTGGGGCAGCGGGATCCGGTTCACCGCTTCCCGCTCCGCCGCGATCGCCGCGTGGACATCCCCGCGGCCGTACTCGGCCCACGCGACCGCGTCGTAGGCCGGGGCGTAGCCGGGGAAGGCTCGCACGGCGGCGCGAGCCTGCGCGAGCGCCGGCGCGAAGCGGCCGACCGAGAACGCGGCCTTGCTGAGCTGCACGCGGCTCCACGCCTCGATCTCGCCCTGTCCGAGCGAGGCCGCGAGCGCGGACTGCAGCGCCGAGCGGGCGCCCGCCATGTCTCCGAGCAGCAGACGGGCGTGCCCGATCCGCGCGTACGACGAGACGTCGGGCCGCAGCCCGGCCATGGTGTCGAACGCCTGGAATCCCTGGTGGTAGCGCCCGAGCTCGACGAGCGCGTCCCCGATCACGCCATAGTTGCGCGCTGTCGTGGGGGAGATCGCCCGCGCAAGTCGGCCGAGCGCCAGCGCCTCGCCGAAGCGGTGCCGCGAGAGCGCGAGCGAGCCGAGGCCGCTGGTCGCGATCAGGTCGCGCGGCGCGAGGCGCAGGGCCCGCCGCAACACCTCATCGGACTTGGTGTAGTACGTCGGGTCGCCCGTCTCGCGTGCCCGCTGCTGGTAGGCGAGGCCGAGCGCGTCGAGCGAGCGCACGTCGTCGCCGCTCGCGCGAAGCTCGTTCTGGAGCTTCGCGATCTGCGTCGCCGTGTCGTCCGCCGCGGGCGGCCGTGCGACCGGCGCAGTGCTCGCCTGCGGCGAGCCGGGCAGCGCCCCGCCGAGGAACAGGGCGGTCGCCGTCAGCCCCGCTGCCACTCCCCCGATCAGCAATCTTCGTGCCTTCATGACGCTCCTTCAGCCGGGAGGGAGCGGCCCGCCGGCTGGCCGGGCCGCTCCCTCGTCTGGTCGTCGCCTAGGGCACCTCGTAGCCCTGGTGCGGGTTCGCGACGTACGGGAACACGCCGGAGAACCGCACGTCGTTTGTGTCCACGCCGTCGCCGACGAGGTTGTTCGGGCTGAAGTTCGGCAGGCCGAACGCCCCGTTCAGGAAGGTGCCGTAGCCCTGCGCGATCGCCCGCAGCTCGATGTCCACCACGTCGTCCTCCAGCCGCCGCCCGTTCGGGAAGCCGCAGAGGTCGCCGGCGAGGACGGCCATCCGGTCGGGCGCCGCGTTGCTCGCGGTGCCGCCGGGGCAGGCTCCCTGGGCGCCTGGCTTGATCGCCGTGTTGAGCCTGAGTAGATCCGACTGTGTCGAGCCCGTGAAGTTCAACCCGGGCACGCCGGTGAGCAGGATCAGCGAGAGATCGGAGCGCCCGGTCTCGGCGATCGGCGCCAGCGCTCCGCCGGCGTGACCGGCGGGGGGAGCGCCGTAGAGCAGGTTCTCGAGGTGGGCGACCTCGGGAGTCGTGTAGTAGTGGGCGAACTCACTGTCGCCGGCCGGATCTTCCCGGTTCCAGTAGTCCTTGTCGCCCAGCGGGATCACGACCTCGTTGATCAGCGGGTTCCCGAGCCGGGAGACCTGCACCCACGGGCCGTGTCCGTCCTTCGTCCCGTCCTGCCTGAGGACCGTCGTGTGCTCCCGGCTGGCGCTCGCGTAGATGCCAACAGTGGTGCTGGGAGCCTGCACGACCTGCGAGATCGGCACGCGCAGCACGATCGAGTGTGTGTTGTAGCGCTGCAGCCCGTCCACGCCCGCCGTCGCGGTCAGCGGCAGCAGGTGGAACGGGTTGAACGGACGCAACCCGGCCAGGTCGAAGATCGAGCCGAGGTCGACGTAGAACGGGTCGTCCCGCTGGCCGGCGAAGACCTTGGTCCCGCCGGACAGGTTCGTGACCGCGGCCGACGCGAGGGCGGCGTAGTTCGGCGTCGAGCGAGGCCCGATGTTGTCGGGCGGCGTCGGAATGTTGCTGCCGAGGACGACCGCGTCCTTCGCGTGGCCGTTCTTGTTCAACCGGACGCGCGTGACGCTGTACGTCTGCGGCCGGTTCCAGTTCGCGCTGTTGAGCGACGTGATCGGCCCGGTGTTGTAGAGGAACGTGTCCTTGTTGCGCGTCTGCGTGTTGAAGCGGAACTGGTAGCCGAGGTCGGCGTGCCCGTCCCCGTTCTGGTCGATCCCGATCTGGTAGAGGGCACTGTCGTCGAAGCTGTAGAAGTTCGGCCCGCTGGCCGGTGCCTCGAGCGGGATGTAGTTCGCCACGATCGTGACCGTGCTCGTGTCGTCCGGGCTGACGAACGCGTACAGGTCGGTGTTGTCCGCTCGCGGGTCCTGGCTGATCAGCGGCGCCTCCGAATGGCTGGACGCCCTGGCCGCGCTCGGTCCTGGAGCGCGGGTCAGGATCACCATGAGCGCCAGCGCCAGAAATGCGAGCGTGGCGGCCACGGCGATCGGTTTGCGGATGCGTGGTACGGCTGCGTGCATGGGCTCGATGCCTCCTCCCCCCGGTGGTTGTCGAGCCTGGTTCGCAGCCGGGCTGCAAACGGTTCGGCTACGGGTGGATGCGCGTGCCCGAGCGGCCCCCGAGCGCCTCGCCCAGTGCAGCGGGCGAGGTGATCAGGGCCTCGTTGCCCGTCGCGCGGACGAACTCGACGCTGGCCTCGACCTTCGGCCGCATCGAGCCGGCGGCGAGCTCGGGCACGAGCGCCTCGGCTTCGTCCGGTGAGAGCTCGCGCAGCTCCTCCTGCCTGTCGGTGCCGAAGCCCGAGTAGACCGCCGGCACCTCGGTGAGGATCACCAGCCGCTCGGCGCCGAGCTCGCGGGCCAGCAGAGAGGAGGCGCGGTCCTTGTCGATCACGGCGTCGATGCCCGCGAGGTGCTCGCCCCGCCTCGTTGCCGGGATGCCGCCGCCGCCGCACGCGACGACGATCGAGCCCGAGGCCAGCAGCGACTGGATCGCGCCGAGCTCGACCACCTCGAGCGGCGCGGGAGAGGGAACCACCCGGCGCCAGCCGCGGCCCGCGTCGTGGACGACCTGCCAGCCGCGGTCGCGCTCGAGGCTCTTCGCCTGCTCCTCGGGGTAGAAGGGGCCGATCGGCTTGGTCGGCTCGGCGAAGGCCGGGTCGTCCTCGGCCACCAGGACGTGGGTCAGCAGGCAGGCGACCGGCCGGCCCGCGACGGGCTCGAGCTCGCTCTCGATCAGGGCGCCGATCTCGGCCTGGGTCTGCGCGACCGCGAGGTAGAGCGGCAGCGGCGGCGCCTCCTCGGCGGCCCGCTCCTGGCGCAGCAGCTCGTTGCCGACCTGGGGGCCGTTCCCGTGCGTGACGACGAGCTCGCGCTCCTCCAGCAGCGGCCGCAGCGCCCCGCAGGCCTCACGCAGGTTCGCGCGCTGCTCGGCCGCGGTGCCGCGCTCGCCGGGCCGCATCAGCGCGTTCCCGCCGAGCGCTACGACGATGCTCACACGAGCGCTTTGTCGCCGATCAGGCCGTGCTCTTCGAGGATGTCGGCCAGCGTCGGCTCGCCGACCTCCTGGAGCTTGTAAGTGACTCGGAGCGCGGGCACGTCGAAGTCGATCAACTTGCGCAGGTCGATCGGCGTCCCGATCAGCACCAGCTCGGCGCCGGAGGCTTCGATCGTCGCCTTGAGGTCGTCCATCTGCTTGCGCCCGTAGCCCATCGCGGGCAGGAGCGTGCCGACGTTCGGGTAGTCCTCGAAGGTCTGCGCGATCGAGCCGACCGCCGCCTCGCGGGGATCGATCAGCTCCGAGGCGCCGTTCGCCTTCGCTGCGAGCAGGGCCGCGCCGTAGGTCATCTCGCCGTGGGTCAGCGTCGGCCCGTCCTCGATTGCGAGCACGCGCTTCCCGGCGATCTCGCCCACGTCGCCCTCGACGTGGAAGGGCGAAGCCGCGAGCACGATCTTTGCGCCGGGGTTGTGCGTCCGGATCGAGTCGAGCACCGCGTCGATGCCTTCCTGGGTCGCGCTGTCGATCTTGTTCACAACGCAGACGTCGGCCATGCGCAGGTTCGTCTCTCCCGGGTGGTAGCGCAGCTCGTGGCCCGCCCGGTGCGGGTCGACGACGACGATGTGCACATTCGGCTTCACGAACGGCGTGTCGTTGTTGCCGCCGTCCCAGAGGATCACATCCGCCTCCTGCTCGGCGCGGTCGAGGATCGCCGCGTAGTCGATCCCCGCGAAGACGAGGTTGCCCTCGGCGATGTGCGGCTCGTACTCCTCGCGCTCCTCGATCGTCGCGTCGGCCGCGTCGAGATCCTCGTAACGCTCGAAGCGCTGGACGGCCTGCTTGGTCAGGTCGCCGTAGGGCATCGGGTGGCGCAGGACGGCAACCCGCTTGCCGGACTCGCGCAGCAGGGCAGCGACGTGGCGGGTGGTCTGGCTCTTGCCCGAACCGGTGCGCACGGCGCAGATCGCGACCGCAGGCTTGGACGAGGTGAGCATCGTCTCGCGGGGCGAGATCAGCCGGTACGAGGCGCCAGCGGCCAGCGCGCGAGAGCCGAGGTGCATCACGTGCTCGTGCGTCACGTCGGAGTAGGCGAAGACGACCTCGTCCACCTCGTGCTTGGCGATCAGCTGCTCGAGCTCGTCCTCCGGGCAGATCGGGATCCCGTCCGGGTAGAGCTCACCGGCCAGCTCGGTCGGGTAGACCCGTCCGGCGATGTCCGGGATCTGCGTCGCCGTGAAGGCGACCACCTCGTACTCCTCGCGGCCCCGGTAGACGAGGTTGAAGTTGTGAAAGTCGCGGCCGGCCGCGCCCGCGATGAGCACTCGTGTCCTGTCCATGTATAGAGCTTATGCAGCTACACAGGACAGAGCCGGAGCTACGAGAGGTGCTCGCGGACGCGGTCGCCGACGGCGGACATCTGGATCTCCGCGCCGGTCACGTCCTTCAGCAGCTCGTCGGCCGTCGGCTTCTGCCCGAGTGACCAGAGCTCGCGCAGCAGCGAGCCGGCCTCGCGCTGGGCGAACCAGTCGCTGCCGAAGCGCTCGCGCAGGTGGTCGCGCAGCTGGCTCTCGAACGCCCACGAACGCAGGTAGGCGGTGACGTAGAAGCCCGAGTCGATGTCCGCGAGGTAGTTGGCCTCGCTGATCTCGAACTTGAGCGCGTCGCCCAGGATCTCCGAGTAGCGTTTCGGCATCCCGCCGACGTCGTCGGCCGAGTGGAACTCGAGCTCGTAGAGCAGCTTGGCCGAGTAGCGCCGCACGAAGAAGAGCAGCCAGAGCATCCCCTCGGCTGCGTACTCGTCCGGGCGCGGGAAATCGAGCTTGCGCGAGAGCCAGCCTGGCTCGTCGGTCAGGTGCTGCATCAACATCGCCCAGCCCTCGGTGACGGCCACGTCGCCGAGCCGCTTCTCCTCCATCGCCAGCTCGCGCGAGGTGTTGCCGAAGTGCTCGGCGTGGCCGGCCTCGTGGAAGAACGCCCGCCAGTCGTCGGCGCCGCCGATCGGCTGGATCACGAGCATCACCTTGTCCGGCACCTCGATCGGCGAGCAGAATGCTCGCGGCGTCTTCTGCGGCCGCTGCTCTATGTCGAGCTTGATGTTCTGCTGGCTGTCGAGGTCGATCCCGAGGTCGGCTAGTGTCGCCCGCAGCGCCGGCACCATCTTGTCGCCGGGGAAGCCCTCGTCCCACTGCGGCGAGCGCAGCAGGCGCTGCACGTCCCACCGCTCGAGGTCGTCCAGCGAGAGCTGGAGCAGCGCCCGCGAGGCGCGGTCCATGCGCTCCTCGTAGAGCTGCTCGGTGTCGGCGAGGAAGGCCTCGCACTGCGCGGCGAGCTCCTTGAGGCGGAAGCCGAAGCGCTCGTAGAGCTCGACGTAGGTTGTGACCCCGAGCGAGGACAGTTCGCGGCGGACGATCTCGACGCCGTCGAGGTACACCGGGTTCAGGTGCTCCTCCGTCGCCTCCCACATCGCGCGGTCGAGCCGCTCGCGCCGGCCGCGGTCGGCCTCGTTGGCCATCGTCGGCCGGATCATCCGGAAGGGCACGGTCTCGCCGTCGACGTTCACCTCGAGCTCGGCCTCGAGCTCGGCGAGCTTCTCGGCGTGCTCGCGCGTGAACTTGCCGAGGTAGCCCTCGCAGCCGAACTGCCAGAGCTCGCGCACCCGCCGGTCGCCGTCCACGGCCTCGCCGACCGACTGCACGTTCTCGAGCTGGGTCAGCATCGAGTGCCGCTCGTAGATGTCCTCGAGCTCGAGCCGGTCCTTCAGGCCCGCGTAGTGGAGGTAGTACTCCTCGTCCAGCTCGGCGATGAAGCGGTCGGCCTCGGCGCTGTAGGTCTCGATCTCCGGAGTGCTCGGCACAGCCCGTAGGATATCCGGGTGCGAGAGATCAGCCTTCGGACCGAGCGGCGAACGCAGCTGCTCGACATCACGGAGCAGGTCACGCAGGCCCTGAACGGGGCCAACGGAGCCGCCGCCGCCCTCGTCTACGTGCCCCACACGACCGCCGGCGTCACCATCAACGAGGACATCGATCCGGTGCTCGCCGCCGACCTCGAGCAGGCGATGGAGAAGGTCGTCGAGGACGGCTGGAGCTGGCGGCACGACGACGAAGACGGCCCGAACGCGCCCTCGCACATGCGCGCGTCGCTGATCAGCCCAGAGGTGCTCGTCCCGCTGCAGGAGGGCAAGCTCGCCCTCGGCCGCTACCAGGGCATCTTCTTCTGCGAGTTCGACGGGCCGCGCGAACGCAAGGTCTACGTCACGGCGCTGAGCTAGGCGGCCGTGGCGGCCCCCGTCGCCCGCGATCAGGAGCTTGAGCTCTCGATCGACTCGCTCGCCTACGGCGGGAACGGCGTCGCGAGGCTGAACGGGTTCGTCGTCTTCGTCCGCCGCGGGCTTCCTGGCGACCGCGTGCGCGCTCGCGTGACGAAGGTGAAGCGCAACCACGCCGAGGCGCTCGCCGTCGACGTCCTCGAGCCCAGCTCCCTGCGGGTCGACGCGCCCTGCAAGCACTACCCGGCCTGCGGCGGCTGCCGCTTCCAGGACCTCGCCTACGAGGCGCAGGTCGCGGCGAAGGAGGAGCAGGTCGCCGACGCGCTGCGCCGGATCGGCGGGATCGCCGAGCCGCCGCTCGAGCCGATCGTGCCGGCCGAGGAGGTCTTCCACTACCGCAACAAGCTCGAGTACTCGTTCACGCAGACGCCGTCCGGGCCGGCGCTCGGCTTCCACAAGGCAGGCCGCTGGGACGAGGTGCTCGATATTCGCCGCTGCTGGCTGACGACCGAGCTCGGCAACGCCGTGCGCGAGGCTGTTCGCGAGTGGTCGCGGGCAGAGCGCCTCGAGGCGTACGACCAGGCCGAGCACACGGGCTACCTACGACATCTCGTCCTGCGCGAGGGCCGCAACAGCGGCCAGCTGCTCGTGCAGCTCGTGACCGCCGGCGGCGAGAAGTTCGACCGCGACGAGCTCGTCGAGGTGCTGCGCCGCTTCCCCGAGGTGCGCTCGATCCACTGGTCGGTGAACGAGTCGCAGGCCGAGGTGACGAACCTGCCGACGACCCTGCTCTGGGGCGAGGACGCGATCGAGGAGGAGCTCTGCGGCCTTCGCTTCAGGGTCCGCCCGAACGCGTTTCTGCAGACGAACACGCGCATGGCCGAGCGGCTCTACGAGCTGGCCGGCGCGTACGCCGGCCTGACCGGCAACGAGACCGTCTACGACCTCTACTGCGGGATCGGGACGATCGGGCTGACACTGGCGTCGCAGGCCCTGACGGTGTGGGGCGTGGAGGTCTCGGAGGAGTCGGTTGCCTGCGCGCTCGAGAACGCCGATCTGAACGGGATCACGAACGCCGCCTTCTTCGCCGGCGAGGTGGGCGCCTCGCTCGAGGAGCTGGCCGACCGCGCCGGTCGGCCCGACGTGGCCGTGGTCGATCCTCCGCGGGCCGGGCTCTCCGGCAAGGCCCTGCGCCGCCTCGCCCGGCTCGAGGCGTCACGGATCGTCTACGTCTCGTGCAATCCGACCACGCTGGCCTCGAACGTGAAGGAGCTGCAGAAGGAGTGGGGCTACACGCTCGAGCGGGTGCGGCCGGTGGACATGTTCCCGCACACGCCGCACGTCGAGTCCGTCGCCCTGCTCACCCGCTGAGCTCGGCCTCGATCGCCTCGCGCAGCTCGTTCAGCCCGCCGCGCAGGCCGCCGACCCGTTCCTCCCCGAGGCGTGCCTCCACCGACTCGGCGAAGGCCCGGAACCGCGGGCGTGCCTGCTTCAGCAGCTTCTGGCCTTCGGCGCTCAGGCTGACGAGGTACGACCGGCGGTCGTCGGGGTTGGGCATGCGTTCGATGTGCCCGCGCTTCTCCAGCCGCCCGACCCGGAAGAGCACCGTCGAGAGCGGCATCTTCACCCGCTCGGCGAGCAGGGTCGGCGTCCACGGCCCCTCGGCGCCGATCAGGACGTAGAAGGGGTAGTCCTCCGGCGGCAGCTCGAGGCCGGCGAGCGAGGCCTCGATCAGGCGCTCCCGCACCTGGTTCGTCCGGAAGAGGTCGAGCAGGATCGTGTCCGGCCCGGCGTCGGCCATTACCGCAAGGTTGTGGTAAAGTAGCGCAAGATTGTGGTAAGTCTACTGCGCGGAGGGGTCGTCGTCCTGGCCGTCGCGGTCGCGTGCGGCGCCGCCGGCGCAGCCGAGCCCACCAAGCTGCACGTCGGGCTGTCCGCCTCCTTCGCCCTCCCGGGAGGCGGCGCCCTGTGGGTGACCGACCGCGTGGACAACAAGCTGATCCGCGTCGACCCTGCGGCCGGACGCGTGAAGTGGCGGCTCGGCATCCCGAGTAGCCCGTTCGGACTCGCGTACGGCGCCGGGAGCGTCTGGGTCGGGTCGCGCAACGGCGGCAGGGTGACGCGAGTGAGCCCGGCGACGAAGCGGGTGCTGAAGCGGATCTCCGTCGGCGCCGCCCCGTACGCGCTCGCGTTCGGCGGCGGCTCGGTGTGGGTCTCGAACGAGAGCTCGGGCACGGTCAGCCGGATCTCGCCGAAGCGGAACAGGGTCGTCAAGACGATCCGCGTCGGCGGCGGGCCCAACGGTATCGCCGTCGCCTTCCACAAGGTCTGGGTCGCCGACTACGTTGCGAGTCATCTGATCCGCATCGACCCGGCCCGCAACCGGGTCGAGAAGCGCATCCCGCTCCCGAAGGCCGACTGGATCACGCCCTCGGCGGACGCGCTCTGGGTCTCGAGCGAGAACGGGAAGATCTACAAGGTCGACCCGGCCTCGATGGCGGTGATCGCCACCATCACGGTCGGCGCGAACCCGCTCGCGACCAGCTGGGTCGGCGGGAACCTCTGGGTGCCGAACATCGACGACAACACCGTCTCCGTGGTCGACCCCGCCACGAGCGCGGTCGTGCGCACGAGCCCGTCCGGCCCGAACCCGCTGGCGGTCGCGTCCGCCGCCGGGCACGCCTGGGTCACGTCGGACTTCGACGGGGATCTCTGGCGCTTCGACCCCTGACGGCGCGCCAAAGCAGGTCGGCGTTCGGCAGCAGGAAGCCGGCCGAGAGCAACGGCAGCGCCGGCAGTCCGTCCACCTCCAGCCAGGTCGCGAGCGCGATCGTCCCGCCGATCGACGCCGTGAGGCAGAGCCACGTCCAGCCGGTGCGCAGCTGCCAGCGCGCCGCGGCTCCGAGGAAGAGCGCGAAGAAGAGTAGGTCGGGCAGGCCGAGCTTGGCGCCGCCCTCCTGGCCCGGCACCGGGAACGTGAACGAGAGCGCCGAGAACACCTCCGGTTGATGCGTGACGATCTTCTTCGTCGGCCCGCGCCAGACCGAGTACGCGTCGACGACCGGCACGATGCACGCGACCAGCACGACCCAGCTCAGCTCCTCGAAGAAGCGCAGGAAGCACCACGCGCCGAACGTCATCGCGGCGAGCTTGGCGAAGTTGGCGACGACGCCCGCACCCGCCCACTGGAGGATCACCGCGGCGAGGCCCGAGGCGACGGTGTAGACGAGCAGCCTGCGCAAGGGCGAGCTCCACAGCGGCAGCGCGAGCCAGACGAAGGCGAACACCGCCGGGATCATCACGAGCGCGAGCCAGGCGATGTCCCACCAGAGGGGCAGCGTGAACCACCACTGGTGCGTGCCGTAGTAGACGCCGATCGCGGTCGCGAGCGCGAGGAACGCGACGACGCGGCGGCTCAGTAAGGCGGAAGCTCGGCCCACCAGGGCCCCAGCGCCTTGAAGGCGTTCCAGAACTTCGTCTTGGCGGGCGCCTCGTCCAGCGACTCGTCGATGTCGGGCACGTAGAGCGCCTGAATCGTGGGCGTGAACCGCTGCAGCTCGCCGAGCGTCGGCTCGAGCTTGTCCGCGAGCGGGAACTCGATCTCGTTCAGGAACTCGAGCGCGGTTTCGCCCATCACGACCACGAGCTTCGGCTGGACGATGTGAAGCTCACGGATCAGCCACGCCCGCGCCTGGTCGTCGTCGCCGCCGGCGAGCTTGAAGCAATTCGTCCCGTAGATCGCGAGCGGGTCGACGTTCAGCCGCTGCAGCGATTTGAGCAATGCCTGGCCCGCACGGCCATAGAAGGCGACGCCCTCCTGCACCTCCGCGGGCTGCGGCGAGTGCTTGAGCAGGAAGACGTCGGCGAGCGGGTGACCGGAGCCGAGCACCGGCACCTGTCCCTCGCCCGCGGCGCGCGCGATCTCATCGCCGAGCTCGTTCGTCTCGGCGATTGCTTTTTGCAGGTACTTCTCGAAGATCTCGTCCGTCACGGCAGCCACTGGGCCTTGGACCTTTCTCGCCTAGCGCACCCTTTCCTTGGCCTGGGCCGCCCACTTCAGCGACTGCAGGTAGAGCAGCGAGCGCGGCCGCCTCAGGACCTGTGCGCTGCGCAGGCTGACGAGGAACTCCTCGGGCCCCTCGAAGGCCCGCATGCGCACCGCGCCGGTGCCGACGCCCTGGAGCACGTGGGCGTCTGAGCCGGCGCCCATCGTCAGGTCGTACTTGCGCGCGAAGCGCAGCGCCTCGTCGTTGTAGGCCTCGAACAGGAGGCGCGCGTTGTAGACCTCGAGCACGTCGACCTGGGCCAGATGACGGTGCAGGGTGGCCGGTTCCGGGATCGCGTGGAGGCGGTCGAAGGGATGGGGGAGATAGACGATCCCGCCCTGAGCGCGGATCGCGTCGACCGTCTCGCCGAAGGAGAGGCCGCGCGGGATCTCCTCGGACAGGAAGAGGCCGATCACCTCGCCCTGGTCGGCGGTCTTCACCTCCTCGCCGGGGATCACGGCCAGGTCGCGGCCGCGAGTCTGCTCGACTGCCTCGCGTGCGCCGCCGAAGACGTTGTGGTCGGTGACCGCGATCGCGCCCAGCCCCTCCGCCTCGGCGTGGTCGAGGAGGTCCTCCACCGGGATCTGGCAGTCGTGCGACCACGAGGTGTGCAGGTGCAGGTCGGCGACGATCCAGTCGCGGTCGCCCAGCGGCTCGGCCTTTCGCTCGCGCCGGCGCCTCGTGGCAAGCCCGCGGTAGAGCTCGTCCAGGGCGCGGGCGGCCGCGGCGAAGCTCTGCGGCTCGGCGCTCTCGCGTGCGCGTTTGGCCTCGCGCTCGCGGTAGGCATCGTCCTCGGCGAGGCGCAGCAAGGCGGCGGCCGCCAGCTCCGGCTGCTCGGCCAGGCCCGGAGGCGAGACGATGGCCGCTCCGGCCGCCGTGGCCTCGAGCGAGACCCGGTCGAGCCCTTCGAGCGCCGGGACGAAGATGGAAGCGTCGTTCAGCAGCTGCGCGCGGGCGACCCCGTCCCGCAGGGTGCGCACGTGCGCGCGTCCCCTCAGGGGCCTCGGCAGCGCGGGCCGGCCGGCGAGCGGCTTCGTTCGCAGGAAGACGAGCTCCCAGCCGGGCAGCTTCCGGAGCGCCCGCACGACCGCTCGCGTCAGCGCTCGCTCGCCAGGCCGCCACTCGAGCACGACTACCCGGCGCTTGGAGCCCGGCCGGAAGCGCTGGACGTCGACGCCGGCGGTGATCACCCGGTAGTCGCCCGGCAGCCGCTCGGCCGCCGCTTCCGCCGTCTTCTCGGAGGTGGCGATGAGGCCGTCGATCCGTCCGAGCAGGCGTTCGCGCTGGGCCTTGCCGGGCGGGTAGCCGAGGCGCTCGGACGAGAGGAAGGTCGCGACCGCGAAAGCATGGGAGTCGCGCAGCGCGAGGTAGGAGAGGCTCGGCAGGCCGGGCTCGAACCCGTGCACGACGTCGTACTCGCCGCGCGCGAGGGCCAACGACAGGTTCGCTCGCGCTCCGACCGGCACGCCGATCCTGCTGCGGCGTGAAACCGGCACCGCCGGGCCGACCGCGATCAGCTCGTGGGTGCCGCCGTCGAGCAGCGCGCGGCGGCCGGCGATCAGGTCGGCAGCGCGCGTCGACGGTGCGAGCACGGTGACGTCGTGGCCCAGGCCGCGCAGCTCGTGCGCGATCCCGGCCACGTGCTCGTTGACGTCGTGCGGCCGCGACCACGCAAAGGGCGTGACGAGGCAGATCCTCAGGCCCATCGGGCGCACTCTAGCCTCGTCTGAACGCAAGGACCGCGGCGGTCAGGCCCGCCGCGACGGTGTGGCGATGGCGAGGAGGGCGGCGACCGCGCGTGCCGCCGCCCCCTTCAGGTAGACGTCCCGCACCCGCACGGGCTCAGGCCTTCGCGGCCACCTTCGCCGGCTTCCGCGCGTGCTTGCGGATGAACTCCTCCGTCAGGTCGCGCGCCTCGTCGTCGGGGTGCTGGACCGGCGGCGACTTCATCAGGTACGAGCTCGGCGCGCCGAGGGTGCCCGAGACACCGTTGTTCAAGGCGAGCTTCGCCAGCCGCACCGCGTCGATCACGACGCCGGCCGAGTTGGGCGAGTCCCAGACCTCGATCTTCAGCTCCGCGTTCAGCGGCACGTCGCCGAACGAGGTGCCCTCGAGCCGAATGTAGGCCCACTTGCGATCCTCGAGCCACGGCACGTGGTCGGAGGGGCCGACGTGGATGTTCTTGGCCTCGATCTCGTACGGGACGGTCGACTGGATCGCGTAGGTCTTCGAGATCTTCTTCGACTCGAGGCGGTCCCTTTCCAGCATGTTGAGGAAGTCCGAGTTGCCGCCGAAGTTGAGCTGGAAGGTGCGGTCGACCTGCACGCCGCGGTCGTGGAAGATGCTCATCAGCACGCGGTGCGTGATGGTCGCGCCGACCTGGGACTTGATGTCGTCACCGATGATCGGCACGCCGGCCTCCTCGAAGCGCCGCTGCCAGTAGTTCTCGCGCGCGATGAACACCGGCATGCAGTTCACCATCGCGCAGCCGGCGCTGAGGATCTGCTCCGTGTACCACTTGGTCGCCTCCTCGGAGCCGACCGGGAGATAGTTGATCACGACGTCGGTGTTCGTGTCCTTGAGGATCCCGACCACGTCGTCGGTCTCGCCCGGCGCCTTTTCGACGATCTCGGAGAGGTACTTGCCGAGCCCGTCGTGCGTCATCCCGCGCGAGACCGTGACGCCGCTCTTCGGGACGTCGGAGAACTTGATCGTGTTGTTCGGGTGCGCCCAGATCGCCTCGGATAGGTCCTTGCCCACCTTGTCCGTGGTGACGTCGAAGGCAGCCGTGAACTCGATATCGCTGATGTGATAGCCGCCGAGGTCGACGTGCATCAGGCCCGGCACGAAGTCGTCTGGGTTCGCGTCCTTGTAGTACTCGACGCCCTGCACGAGCGAGCTCGCGCAGTTGCCGACGCCGATGATCGCGACGCGGACCTTGTTGTCCCCGCGTCGGGCCTTGCCGTTGGTCGAAGCCATGGGTTCCTTTCCTCCGAGCCGCTCCGAGAGCGTCTCGACGATCAGGTCGTTGACGTTGCGTTTCCGCTGCGCTGCGCGCGCGGCCAGCTTGTCCTTCAGCTCCGGCGGCATCCGCAGCAGCACCGAGCCGCTCTTGCCGGGCTCCTTCCCCGCGCGTCCGCTCTCCTCGAACGGGACCGCGAAGCGGGAGGCGAGGATGCCGACGGCGACGTCGTTGAGACTGCGACCGCTGCTCCGGACCTCGTCTGCGAGACGTCGCTTCAGCTCACCCGGCATTCGGACGAGCACATGCTTGCGCACTGGAGCTAGCACAGAAGTGCTAGCAGTATAGAGGGTTACCGCTTGCGCAGCTGGGAGCGGACGCTGAAGACGCGCTGCAGGACGGTGAACCAGGCGGTCACTGCGAGGAAGTAGATCGCCCACTGCAAACCACCCCAGGGCGCGAAGACGAGGCCGGCGGTGATGACGACCACGCGCTCGGCGCGGCTGCCGAGGCCGACGTCGCCCTTCAACCCGAGCAGCTCGGCCTTGGCGCGCGCGTAGGAGACGAGGAAGGAGCCGGCCATGGCCGCGAAGGTGAAGCCGACCGCGATCTCGTTCCCGTCGCGGGCGAAGACGAGGGCGACGGCCGTCAGCACGAAGCCCTCGCTGACGCGGTCGGAGATCGAGTCGACAAACGCGCCGAACGGCGTGGCCTTGCCGCCGTGTCGCGCGAGCGCTCCGTCGAGGATGTCGAGCACCGAGCCGACGACGAAGACGATGGCCGCGAGCCAGTACAGGAGCCACGGCTCCCGGTAGGCGAACCAGACGATCACCGCGGAGGCGGCGCAGAGCGTGATCCCGGCCGCCGTCAGCGCGTTCGGGGTGACGCGTGTGCGCGCGAGGCCGCCGATCCAGCGCGCCGCGAGCCTGCGGGTGCCGTCGGTGTAGCCGCGCTTGACCCAGGCGAGGGTCTCGGCCCGGGTCACGTCGTCGCGGTCGCGGTGCGGCGGCGTCGCAGCGGGTTGCGGTAGACGATCAGGCCGGCGATCACCGCCACGACGATGCCGCCGACGATGTCGAGCCAGAAGTGGTTGCCGGTCGCCATCACGCTGAACCACACCCAGGCGGGCCAGAGCAGCCAGAGCACCTTGGCGACCTTGCTCCGGCAGACCGAGGCGAGCACGATCCCGACGATCAGCGCGTCGGCGGCGTGCAGGCTGGGCATCGCCGCGTACGGGTTCGCGGCGAACTCGACCAGGCCACTCCCGTGGTTCAGTTCGCCGAAGCTCGAAAGCGTGTCGTCGAAGCCGAAGTCCGGGAACATCCGCGGCGGCGCGGTCGGCAGCAGCACGTAGCCGATCAGCCCGAAAGCGTTGGCGAGCAGGATCCAGTTGCGGAAGCGGATAAACGCCTCGTTGCGGCGCAGGTAGACCCAGAGCAGCGCGAGCCCGAGCACCGTGAACTCGGAGTTCCAGTACGTCCACGAAGCGAGTGTCGCCAGGAGGTGCGACCCGTCGATCGCCCGCTGCAGGCTCAGCTCGAACAGCCCGTGCAGATGCCGCTCGATCCCGATCACCTGCAGGCCGTTGTCGAAGGCCTTCGGCGGGTTGCGGTCCGCGATCCCACGGGCGAGCTGGTACAGGCCCAGGAACCCGAACCAGATCGCGAGTTGGAGGCCGAAGTCCGCCCAACCACGTGGCAGGACCCGGCGACCTGCTGAGACGAGAGCGCTCACGGGAACGGGTGATTCTAACGTGCCCGTCAGCGGGCTTCTTCCCGAGCGCTCAGCCGCCGATCTGAGACATGGAGCGTGAAGCGCGCACGAACCCGGGGTCGTTGATCTTGTGCTTCAGCTCCTTGTGACGGACGGCGACGCGCAGCAGGCGCTCGAGCTCCGCATCCGAGGCGCCTTCGCGCAGGGGGGTCTTCAGGTCCCACTCGCGGCGCGAGAAGAGGCAGGTTCGCAGCTGCCCGTCGGCGGTCAGGCGGATCCGGTCGCAGCTGGAGCAGAACGGCTCCGAGACAGGGTTGACGAAGCCGATCTCGCCGGCGCCGTCGGCGAAGCGGAAGCGTCGCGCGGTCGACGACGCCTTCGCCGGGATCTCCTCCAGCGGCCAGCGCTCCTCGATCAGGGCGCGGATCTCGCCGCCGGTGAGGACGTCGTCCCCGCGCCACGACTCGTCCGCGTCGAGCGGCATGAACTCGATGAAGCGCACGACGTACGGCTTGCGGCGCGCGAGCTCGGCCAGCGCGGGCACCTCGACCTCGGTGAAGCCGCGCATCGCGACGCAGTTGACCTTGATCGGCCGCAGCTGCGGGTAGCGCTCGGCCTCCTCGAGCCCGGCGAGCACGCGGTCCAGCGCGTCGCGGCGCGTGATCTCGGTGAAGCGCACGTGCGAGAGCGAGTCGAGCGAGACGTTCAGGCGCGTGAGGCCGGCCTCGACGAGCGGCTCGGCCAGCCGGTCGAGCAGGACGCCGTTCGTCGTCAGCGAGAGGTCGTTCACGCCGGGGATCGCGCCGAGCTGCTCGACGAGCGTGGGCAGGTCGCGGCGCACGAGCGGCTCGCCGCCGGTGAGGCGCACCTCCTCGACGCCGAGGCTCGCGAGCACCCCGACGAGCCGCGCGATCTCCTCGAAGCTGAGCAGCTCGTCGCGCTCCAGCCACTCGAGCCCCTCCGCCGGCATGCAGTAGCGGCAACGGAAGTTGCACTTGTCGGTGACGGAGACCCGAACGCTCTTGATCTCGCGCCCCCAGGAATCGCGCAGCGGCTCCACGCGCCCAGCCTAGCCGACGTTTCACGCGGACAAACCTGCGGAAAACTGTCCCACCGCAAACTCCAATCAGGAGGAACGCATGTCCGAGTGGGAACAGGAAGGCCAGGGCGGCGCCACCGAAGGCACCGACGACGAGCAGCAGGGCGGCGGAATGGGCGGCGGCTCCGAAGGTGGCTCGGAGGGCGGCTCGGAAGGCGGTTCCGAGGGCGGGGGCATGGGTGGCGAGTCCGGCGGCTCCGGTGACGAGGAGTCCGGCGGCGGGATGTAGCCCGCCCGGCCTTGCGACGCGAAGGCGCCCCCGCGGCGCCTTCCTCGTATCGGGAGGAGGTGAGCAGATGACCGAGCGTGAGACCGAGAGCGGCGAGGAGCTGATCGACGAGGAGGGTCGCAATCCGACCCAGCGCGAGATCGACGGCGACGAGCCGGGCCCCGCGAATCCGGGCCAGGGCTGGGAGGAGACGAACGACGAGCCCGCCCAGGGCGAGGGCGGCCAGGAGAGCGTGTAACCCGGCGCCCTAGACTCGCGCGGTGCCGCTGCTGGCGCTCATTGCGGTCACCGCCGTCTGGGGCGTCACCTTCGTCCAGGTCAAAGACGCGGTCGACGTCTACCCGCTGTTCGCGTTCCTGGCGGTTCGGTATGCGATCGCGACGGGCGTGCTCGCCGTGGCGGGCGGCCGGCGCGTGCGCACGCTCGGCCGCTCCGGCTTCGCCGCAGGTGCGGTGCTCGGCGGGCTCCTAGGCCTCGGAATCGGACTGCAGACCGCGGGACTCGAACGGACGACCGTCTCCAGCACAGGCTTCATCACGGGGCTGTACGTCGTCCTGACGCCGCTCTTCGGGCTGCTGCTCTTCCGCACGCGTGTGGGGCTCGAGGTGTGGGCGGGAGTCGTGCTCGCCGTCGTCGGCCTGGCGATGCTGACCGGAGTCGAGATCGGCGCGCCCGGCGGCGACCTGCTCGTGCTGGCGTCGGCGGCCGCGCAGGCGCTGCAGATCGTGATGCTCGAGCGCGTCGCGAGCCGCTACGACGCGATCGCGCTCACCCTCGTCGAGATGGCAGCCTGCTTCGTCGGCTTTCTCGCGATCGCGCTCGCCCTCGGCCAGCTCGAGGTCCCGCACGGCTGGACGGTGTGGGGGGCGCTGCTCGTGACCGGCGTCTTCGCGAGCGCGCTCGCCTACCTGATCCAGGTCTGGGCGCAGCGACGGATGTCTGCGGCCCGGATCGCGATCGTCTTCTCGCTGGAAACCGTCTTCGCCGGCCTGTTCGGCTACTGGCTCGCCGGCGACCGGCTCGGCTGGCTGGGCTGGGGCGGCTGCGCGGTGATCCTGGCCGGGATCGTGCTCGCAGAGCCGAGCGCCGCGAACACGCTGCGCCGCCTGGTCAGCGCCAGACGGTGAACTTGAGCACGAGGTCGGCGTTGCCGACGCCCGGGGCCTTGACGATGCGCACCCCTGCGACGTGACCTTCGACCGTCGAGACGCACAGCCCGTGCTCCGCGGCCTGCGAGACCAGCACGAAGCTGTCGTGCCTCGCCGTGAGTACCCGAGTACAGCCGGCGTGAGTGAGCCCGCCAGTCGCCGGTGCCAGGAAAGAGGAGCCGGTCGCGTGAACGGTCGGAGTGGACTCCGGGCCAAAGAGGAGGTCGGCCGAGGAGCTCGTTCCGACCTGGTCTTGCTCGAGGTCGGCCGAGTCGCCGGAGCCCAGCGAGAGCCGGCCGCTCTTGTCTGCTGCTCCTCCGCCCCCGCCCGTCGTCGTCGGGGCGACGCTCGTCGCCGGGGGAGTGGGCGGGCTTGAGCCGCCGCTCCCCGACTTCCAGAGTCCGACGGCCCCCACGATCGCGGTGACCAGCGCGGCGAGGCCCGTGAGGATGCCGGGCAACGTCGTCCAGAAGGCGAGAAAGCCGCCCTTGCGCTCGTTCGGGGCCTCGGGCATGGCCCAATCGTAGAGCCGGCGCCAGAAGACGGCTGCCTCTCAGGCATTGCTACTATCCGACTGAGATTTTCTCACAACAAAGGAGATAGCAAGCGATGGCAAAGACGATCGGCATCGACCTCGGCACGACGAACTCCTGTGTCGGCGTGATCGAGGGCGGCGAGCCCGCCGTGATCCCGAACGCCGAGGGCGGGCGCACCACCCCGTCTGTCGTGGCGTTCACGAGCGACGGCCAGCGGCTCGTCGGGGCGCCCGCGAAGCGCCAGCAGGTGACGAACCCGCAGAACACGATCTTCTCGATCAAGCGCTTCATGGGCCGCAAGTTCGGCGAGGTCAGCGAGGAGATGAAGATCGTCCCGTACGAGGTCGTCGAGGGCCCGAACGGGGACGTCCGCGTGAAGGCGGCCGGCAAGGACTACGCACCGCCGGAGATCAGCGCGATGATCCTCCAGAAGCTGAAGGCCGACGCCGAGGCGTACCTCGGCGAGACGGTCACCGACGCGGTGATCACCGTCCCGGCCTACTTCAACAACGCGCAGCGCGAGGCGACGAAGGACGCCGGCAAGGTCGCCGGGCTCAACGTCCTGCGGATCATCAACGAGCCGACCGCGGCGGCGCTCGCGTACGGCCTCGACAAGGAGGCCTCCGACCACACGATCCTCGTCTTCGACCTCGGGGGCGGCACCTTCGACGTGTCGGTGCTCGAGCTCGGCGAGGGCGTCTTCGAGGTGAAGGCCACCAACGGCGACAACCACCTCGGCGGCGACAACTTCGACAAGACGATCGTCGACTGGATGGTCGCCGAGTTCAAGCGCGACCAGGGCATCGACCTGGCGCAGGACAAGATGGCCCTGCAGCGTCTGTACGAGGCGGCCGAGCGGGCGAAGATCGAGCTCTCCTCGACGATGACGACGCAGATCAACCTGCCGTTCGTCACCGCCACGCCGGAGGGCCCGAAGCACCTCGACCTGCAGCTCACGCGCGCGAAGCTCGACGAGCTGACCGCCGAGCTGCTGGAGCGGACGGTCGGCCCCACGAAGCAGTGCCTCGCGGACGCCGGCATCGATGCGTCGGCGATCGACCACGTCGTGCTGGTGGGCGGTATGACCCGCATGCCCGCCGTGCAGGAGAAGGTCAAGGCTCTGATCGGCAAGGACCCGCACAAGGGCGTCAACCCGGACGAGGTGGTCGCCGTCGGCGCGGCCATCCAGGGCGGCGTGCTGAAGGGCGAGGTCAAGGACATCCTCCTGCTCGACGTCACTCCACTGTCGCTCGGGATCGAGACGAAGGGCGGCGTCTTCACGCGCCTGATCGAGCGCAACACGACCATCCCGACGAAGAAGTCGGAGACGTTTACGACGGCCGAGGACAACCAGCCCTCCGTCGAGGTGCACGTGCTCCAGGGCGAGTCGGAGATGGCGCTCTACAACAAGACGCTCGGCAAGTTCCAGCTGATCGGCATCCCGCCGGCGCCGCGCGGCATGCCGCAGATCGAGGTCACCTTCGACATCGACGCGAACGGGATCATCAACGTCTCGGCCAAGGACCACGGCACCGGGAACGAGCAGCAGATCAAGATCGAGGGCGGCTCGGGCCTGAAGCCGGAGGAGGTCGAGCAGATGATCAAGGACGCTGAGGC
The DNA here is from genome assembly GCA_963763475.1 of uncultured Actinomycetes bacterium. Lineage (GTDB taxonomy): Bacteria > Actinomycetota > Thermoleophilia > Gaiellales > Gaiellaceae > AC-32. The sequence goes on from CAVXOR010000002.1 coordinate 728,780, forward strand.
GCACGCCGACGAGGCCCATCGCCTGCGCGAGCTGGCCGACGCGAAGAACCAGGCCGAGTCGCTCGCGTACGCGACCGAGAAGAGCCTCAAGGAGCACCGCGAGAAGCTCGACGAGAGCGAGGCCTCGACGATCGAGGGCCGCGTGATGGAGCTGAAGCAGGCGCTCGAGACCGACGACCTGAACGAGATCCGCGCCAAGACGGAAGCGCTCCAGGAGGCCTCGCAGAAGCTCGCCGAGGCGGTCTACGCGCAGGCGGCCCAGGCGCAGGCCTCGTCCGCCGGCAACGGTGAGGCGTCCGAGTCCGACGACGAGGTGATCGAGGACGCGGAGGTCGTGGACGAGGAGGCCAAGACCTCGTGACCGAGGAGCGTGAGCTCACGCTCGAGGAGCAGGTCGCGGCGCTGGAGGCCGAGCGCGACGAGCACCTGAACGACCTCAAGCGGGTCGCGGCCGAGTTCGAGAACTACCGCAAGCGGGTCCTGCGCGACCAGGAGAGCCTGGTCGCGCGGGCCCACGAGCGGCTCGTGAAGGAGCTGCTCCCTGTGCTGGACGACCTCGAGCGCGCGCTCGCGGCCGCGGAGGAGCACGAGGAGGCGAAGCTCGAGGAGGGCGTGAGGCTGGTGCACCGCGAGCTGGCGGCTGCGCTCGAGCGCGAGGGCCTCGCCGAGATCGAGACCGACGGCGCCTTCGACCCGCATGTCCACGAGGCGCTGCTCTCGCAGCCCTCGAGTGACAAGGCCGAAGGCTCGGTGATCGAGGTGGCGCAGAAGGGCTACCGCCTCGGCGACCGCGTGCTGCGGCCGGCCCGGGTCGTGGTCGCTGCGCCGCAGGAGGACGATGGCGGCCGTTAAGGATCTCTACGGGACGCTCGGCGTCTCGAAGGGCGCGAGCCAGGACGAGATCAAGAAGGCGTACCGCAAGCTCGCTCGCCAGTACCACCCGGACGCGAACCCGGGCGACGCCTCGGCCGAGGAGCGCTTCAAGGAGGTCCAGGGCGCCTACGACGTGCTCTCGGACCCCGAGAAGCGGAAGCAGTACGACCGCTTCGGCTCCGCCAACGGGCGCGGGCCCGGCCCGGGCGGCGTCAACTTCGAAGGCTTCGACTTCGCCGACCTCGGCGACTTGGGCGACATCTTCGGCGGCCTCTTCGGCGGTCGCGGCCGCGCGCAGCAGCAGCCGCGCGGCCAGCGCGGAAGCGACCTTGAGGTCGAGGTGCGGCTCTCGTTCGAGGACTCGCTCAAGGGGGTCGAGACGACGATCCCGGTCGAGCTCGAGACCGCCTGCCGCCAGTGCAACGGCTCCGGCGCCAAGCCCGGCACCGCGCCGGTGCTCTGTCCGGAGTGCAAGGGCCGCGGCGTGATCTCGGAGAGCCAGGGCCTGTTCGCGCTCTCGCAACCGTGCCCGCGTTGCCGCGGGAACGGCACCGTGATCGAGGAGCCGTGCCCGAATTGCCGCGGCACCGGCCGCGAGCGGCGCACCAAGCGCTACACCGTGAAGATCCCGGCGGGCGTCAAGGACGGCTCGCGGATCCGCCTGCGCGGCAAGGGCGAGGCCGGCTGGGGCGGCGCCGAGGCGGGCGACCTCTTCGTCGTCACGCGGGTCGCGCCCTCGGACGTCTACACCCGCCGCGGCGACGATCTGATCGTGGACGTGCCTCTCACCTACCCCGAGGCCACGCTCGGCGCGCAGGTGCAGGTGCCCACCCCGGACGGGCCGGTGACCGTGAAGGTCAAGCCGGGGACGGAAGACGGCACGCTGCTGCGCGTGAAGGGCAAGGGCGCGCCGAAGCTGAAGGGCTCCGGCCGCGGCGACGTGCTCGCGCGCGTGAAGCTGACCGTGCCGAAGAAGCTCTCGAAGCAGGAGCGCGAGCTGATCGAGCAGCTGCAGAAGGCGGGCGGATGAGGATCGGGATCGTCAGCCTCGCCGGAGGTCTCGGCCTCTACATCCTCGCCGCCGTCGCGCAGCTCGCCTACGACCAGCCGCGGCCCGGGTGGATCAACCCGCTCTGGCTCGTCGGCACCCTGCTGGTCGTGGTCGGCCTGCTCGCGATGTCCAACGTCGCGATCCGCGTCTACCGGGAGCGAACGTGATCGACGACCGGCCGCGCTACATGATCTCAGTCGCCGCCGAGCTCGTCGGCATGCACCCGCAGACGCTGCGCATGTACGAGCAGAAGGGCCTCGTGCAGCCGCAGCGCACCGCGGGGAACACGCGCCTCTACTCGGAGTCCGACCTCGAGCGGCTGCGCCTGATCCAGCGGTTGACCGGCGAGCTCGGGCTCAACCTGGCCGGCGTCGAGGCCGTGCTCGGCCTCGAGGAGCAGCTGCAGCGGATGCAGGCGCGCATGGAGCGGCTCGAGCGCGAGATGCGCGAGGCGGTCGCTCAGGTTCATCGCCAGTACCGCCGTGAGCTCGTTCTCTACGACCCGACTCGACTACCGGAGCGAAAGTGGACTTCAACAAGCTGACCTTGAAATCGCAGGAGGCGGTCGCCGCCGCGCAGGAGCTGGCGCGTCGCCTGGGCAACCCGGAGCTCTACCCGGAGCACCTCACTCTCGCTCTGCTCGACCAGGAGCTGCCGCAGCAGCTCGTGCCTGACGCGGGAGAGCTGCGCGCGCAGGCCGAGGCCGCGCTGCGCACGAAGCCCTCGACCCAGGGGGCGCAGCAGCAGCCGCAGGTGAGCGCGGCCGTCTCGCGCGTGCTCGACCAGGCGTTCGACGAGGCGAGGCGGATGGAGGACGACTACGTCTCGACCGAGCACCTGCTGCTCGCGCTCGACGTCGTGCCGCGCGAGCAGCTCGAGGCGAAGATCGCGGCCGTCCGCGGCGGCCAGCGCGTCACCTCGCAGGATCCCGAGGGCACCTATCAGGCGCTCGAGAAGTTCGGGCGCGACCTCACCGAGCTCGCGGAGAGCGGGAAGCTCGACCCGGTGATCGGCCGCGACGAGGAGATCCGCCGGGTGATCCAGGTGCTCTCCCGCCGCACGAAGAACAACCCGGTCCTGATCGGCGACCCCGGCGTCGGCAAGACGGCGATCGTTGAAGGGCTCGCGCAGCGGATCGTCGCCGGGGACGTGCCCGAAGGCCTGAAGGGCAAGCGCGTCTGGGCGCTCGACATCGGCGCGATGCTGGCCGGGTCGAAGTACCGGGGCGAGTTCGAGGAGCGGCTGAAGGCCGTGCTCACCGAGGTGCAGAACGCCGCCGGCGAGCTGATCCTCTTCATCGACGAGCTGCACACGATCGTCGGCGCGGGCGCCGCCGAAGGTGCCGTCGACGCGGCGAACATGCTCAAGCCGATGCTCGCCCGCGGCGAGCTGCGCGCGATCGGCGCGACCACGCTCGACGAGTACCGCAAGCACATCGAGAAGGACGCGGCGCTCGAGCGGCGGTTCCAGCCCGTGTTGGTCGGCGAGCCGTCGGTCGCTGACACGATCGCGATCCTGCGCGGGCTGAAGGAGCGCTACGAGGCGCACCACGGCGTGCGCATCCGCGACGCGGCGCTGGTCGCCGCGGCGGTGCTCTCCGACCGCTACATCGCCGACCGCTTCCTGCCCGACAAGGCGATCGACCTGGTCGACGAGTCCGCCTCGCGGCTGCGGATGGAGATCGACTCCTCGCCGCTCGAGCTGGACGAGGCCGAACGCCGGGTGCGACAGCTCGAGATCGAGCTGGCCGCGATGGCCAAGGAGTCGAAGGAGGTGCGCGAGCCGCTCGAGCGCGACCTCGCCGAGGCGCAGGAGCTGCGCAACGAGCTGGCTGCCCGCTGGAGCGTCGAGAAGGAGCAGCTCGAGCGGGTCAAGGAGATCACCCGCCGGATCGACGAGCTGCGCATGGAGGCCGAGCGCGCCGAGCGCAACGGCGACCTCGAGCGCGTGGCCGAGATTCGCTACGGCGAGCTGCCGGAGCTCGAGCGAGAGCTGGAGGCCCGCGACGAGCCCGAGAACGCGATGGTCAAGGAGGAGGTCGACGAGGACGACGTCGCCTCGGTCGTCGCCCGCTGGACGGGGATCCCGGTCGACCGGCTGCTCGAGGGCGAGACCGAGAAGCTGATCCACATGGAGGAGCGACTACACGAGCGCGTCGTCGGCCAGGACGAGGCGGTCGAGGCCGTGGCGAACGCGCTGCGCCGCGCCCGTTCCGGCTTGCAGGACCCAGACCGCCCGATCGGCTCGTTCGTCTTCCTCGGCCCGACGGGCGTCGGCAAGACCGAGCTCGCCCGCGCGCTCGCGGAGTTCATGTTCGACGACGAGCGCGCGCTCATCCGGCTCGACATGAGCGAGTACATGGAGAAGCACACGGTTTCGCGCCTGGTCGGCGCGCCGCCCGGCTACGTCGGCTACGACGAGGGCGGCCAGCTGACGGAAGCCGTGCGGCGGCGGCCGTATTCGGTCGTCCTGCTCGACGAGATCGAGAAGGCGCACCCCGACGTCTTCAACGTGCTGCTGCAGATTCTCGACGACGGCCGCCTGACCGACGGCCAGGGCCGCACGGTCGACTTCCGCAACACCGTGCTGATCATGACCTCGAACGTGCGCTCGGCCGAGACGATGAGCGAGCACTTCCGGCCGGAGTTCCTGAACCGGATCGACGAGATCGTCGAGTTCCACGCGCTCTCGAAGGAGCAGATCGGCGAGATCGTCGAGCTGCAGCTGCGTCGCGTGGAGGCGAGGCTCGCCGAGCGGGGGTTGCGGCTCGAGCTGACCGACGAGGCGCGCGCGGCGCTGGCCGAGGCCGGCTGGGACCCGACCTACGGCGCCAGGCCGCTGAAGCGCGCGATCCAGCGACTGCTCGAAAACCCGCTGGCGCTGCGGCTGCTCGAGGGCGAGTTCGGCGAGGGCGACACGATCCGGGTCGACGCGAAGGACGGCGAGCTGGTGTTCGGGCAGGCGGCGCTCGCAGAGCCCGCCGTGACTTAGCCCCGCGTTCCGGTCAGCGTCCAGGTGAAGCGCGTGAGCGTCTCCGAGGGGGCGACCCCGCCCGGGCGCATACCGCGGCGGACGAAAAGCGTCGGGGCGCCGGCTCCTGCCGCGACGGCGAGGCGCGTTCGGCCGATGCCTTCGCTCCGCCAGCGCTCGGACAGTCCGATGACGAGCAGTTGCGCGTCGCGCGCAGCCTCGAGAACGCCGTCCTCGCCCGCCGGGACGAGCATCGGCTCGGTCGTGATCCCGATCACCTGCTGGACGAGCAACGAGGCTCGGGCGAGCAGCCGGCTCGCGTCGCGCCGTCCTTCCGCAGGGTCGGCCTCCGTTCCGAGGAGCCGGAGCACCGTGCCGAGCGACTGGGCGAGCCAGGCCGCGACCTCGATTGCCGACCAGTCGTGTTCGGCCCCGCCGAACGGCGTGACGACCGGGCCGCTGCCCGGGCGTCGCCCGCCCGGCAGGAGGATCCCGACATCGCAGGGCGTCTGCATGAGGATGATCTCGAGTTCGGGATCGAGCACGCCGGTCTCGAGCATCCGCGACGGACCGTCGACGAGGACGAAGTCGGCCGCCTGCTCCGTCGCCAGCCGCGCGGCTTCCTCGCCTGGGTCCTCGCTCGTGTAGGCCGCGACGCGCGCCGACATGCCGCCCGTCGCGAGCGCCTCACGTCGCCTAGCGAGCTCTGCCTGCTGCTGCGCGAGGTCGTCACTGTCGCGAAGGAGCCGCACGAGGATCAGCTCGCGGTCGCGCTCGCGCGTAAGCGGCGCCGCGATCTCCAGGAGGTCGTCCGCCCGCCGCTCATCCCGAACGACCGCGACGACCGGGCCCGCCGCGGGCCTGGCTGCAACCTCACCGGGGGGCACGAGCTCGGGGTCGTGGCGGAGCATCGCCCGCTCGAGCTCCTGGAGCGCGGGGCTCGGCTCGATCCCGAGCTCGTCGACGAAGGTCCGGCGGGCATCGCGGTATGCCTCGAGCGCCTCGGCATGCCTTCCGGCCCCGTACAGCGCACGCATCAGCACCGCGCGTGGGCGCTCACGCAACGGATGCTCGCGAACGAGCGCCTCGACCTCGCCGACGACGTCGGCATGCCGGCCGCGCTCGAGATCGGCCTCGAGCCGGAGCTCCAGGGCGCGCACCCGCAGCTCGTCGAGCCGCGGGATCTCCGTCTGGGCGAACGGCTCGTCCGCGACGTCCGCGAGCGGCGAGCCGCGCCAGAGCGCGAGCGCCTCGCGAAGCAGCTCGGACGCCGTGTCCGGAGCCGCGCGCGCCGCCTCGCTCACGAGCCGTTCGAAGCGGAGCAGGTCGAGGTCGTTGGGCCCGACGCGCAGGACATACCCGGGTGGCTGCGTCACGATCGAGTCGGCTCCTAGTGACTTCCGCAACCGCGACACGTGGTACTGCAGCGCGTTGGCCGCGTTCTGCGGCGGCTCCGCCGGCCACAGCTCGTCGATCAGCCGGTCGGCCGAGACGACCTCGTTCGCCCGCGTCAGGAGCAACGCGAGCAGTGCGCGCTGCCGCGACCCGCCGAGCGGCAGCACGCGCCCGTGCTCGGCGACCTCCACGGGCCCAAGAATGCGGAATTCCACCTGCGCCTCCGGGCGACGCTACCACGCTCGCTCAGCCCCTCCTCAGCGCTCGCTCAGCGCCGGCCGCGAGGGTTGGCCGGTGTGGTGGGGCGTCGTATGGTTGGAGCGAGGCGATTCGTGACCACGCGCACCAACATCCCGCAGGATTTCCTCGATTACCGGATCGAGGAGCCGATCGGCCAGGGCGGAATGGGCGTCGTCTACCTGGCCCACGACGTGCGGCTGGGCCGCAGGGTCGCGCTCAAGGTGATGACGCCGTCGCTCGCGCGGGATCGGCGCTACCGCGCGAGCTTCGCCCGCGAGTCCGAGCTCGCGATGTCGCTCGAGCACCCGAACGTCGTCCCCATCCATGACGCCGGGGAGGCGGAAGGTCGGCTGTACCTGGCGATGCGGCGGGTCGAGGGCACGGATCTGCGCGCGCTCCTCCGGCGTGAGGGAGCGCTCGACCCGGCGCGGGCGCTGGCGATCGTCTCGCAGATCGCGCAGGCGCTCGACGCCGCGCACGCGAAGGGGCTCGTGCACCGGGACGTGAAGCCGTCGAACGTGCTGCTCGACGACAACGAGCACGTCTACCTCGCCGACTTCGGGCTGACGCGCCGGCTGTCGGAGGGGGCATCGCCGCAGGCGGAGGCTGCCACGCTCGGAACGCCGGCGTACCTGGCGCCCGAGCAGATCGAGGGCGGCGACGTCGACGGACGGGCGGACGTGTACTCGCTCGGCTGCCTGCTCTACGAGTGCCTGACCGGCGAGCCGCCGTTCCCGGGCGATTCCCGGCTTGCGGTCGCCTGGGCACACCTCGAACAGGAGCCGCCGGCCGCGTCCGAGCGCAGACCGGAGCTGCCCGGCGCGGTGGACGCGGTGATCAGCCGGGCTATGGCGAAGGACCCGGGCGACCGGTACGCGACGTGTCCCGACCTTGCGGCCGCGGCCGAGAGCGCGCTGATCCCGCACGCTCGCCCCCGGCGCCGCTGGGCGCTCGCGGCGGCCGGAGTCTCGGTAGCGGCCGTCGCGGCGCTGCTCGTCGCTGCGTTCGGCAGGGGCGGTGCGGCTGCGGAGCCCCTCGTCCCCCGCGCGAACACGATTGTCCGGATCGACCCTCGAACCAACGAGATCAGCGACGTGATCGACGTGGGGAGCCGGCCCGACGCCACCGCCGTCCGCGGCGGGACGGTCTGGGCCTTCAACCACGGCGACGAGACGATCGTCGAGGTAGACCCTCGAACCGACGAGGTTCTGCACACGACGCGCCTGCCCGTCGTCGCGACCGACCTCGGCTTCGGGAACGGTCCGGTGCTGGCGGCAGACGCGCGCGGCGCCTGGATGATCGGCACCGATCTCGACGACGGCCAGTCGCGGCTCGTCAGCATCCCGCGAGGCGGCCGTGGCATTCGCACCTACTCGTACGGGCTGCAGCTGAACGGCGTCGCGGCGGCTCGCGGCTCGATCTGGCTCGTTGGAAGAAGCGGGCGGAACGGCGCCCTGCTTCGCATCGACCCCGCAACTGGCCGCGTTCTCGACAGGCGACCGCTTCCCTGGTGGATGCTCGGTGCCGAGGGCCAGGGGCTGGCCGTCGGCGGCGGCTTCGTCTGGGTAACCAACGCGAGCGGGGCGGAGGTCTACCGGCTGGACTTTCGGACGGGGAAGACCCGAACGGCGAAGTTCGGCAGCTTCATCTCGAGGCCGGCGTTCGGCTTCGGACGGCTGTGGCTCTGCTCGTGGGACGGGGAGCACGGCCTGATGGTCCGCGTCGATCCCCGGACGCTTCACAACGAGCTCGAGCGCGACGCACTTCCGGCCGAGGAAGGCCACTTCGCCGTCGGCTTCGGGTCGCTGTGGCGCCACGACATCCCCAGCGGCACGGTGATGCGCTTCAGCCCGCGTACGGGCGACCCCGACGGCCTCATTCCGCTGCTGAAGAAACGCCCCGGCGCGGCGCTGCTTTACGTCTCGTCGATCTCGGCCGGCGCGGGCGGCGTCTGGGTCAGCATCACCGACGCTTAGCACGCTCAGCGACTCCTCAGGGACTCCTCAGCCGTCCGCGCGAGGCTCGACGCGTGATCGGAACACGCGAAGGAGGAACCATGAAGAGATCACTACTCGCGGTGGGGCTTGTGACGCTGGCGGCGGTC